>JBKAGP010000001.1:4800000-6594045 GCA_046290465.1 Planctomycetota bacterium
CGGAAGCGTCTCGACTATTTCGTCGGCCAGGCCGCGGATCGCGTGTTCGCGCGCTGGCGGCGGGAGCAGGCCAAGATGACCGACGACGCGATGCTGGCCGTCGTGAACGGCTGGCTCGAGGCGCACGCGGCGACGGCGGTCGCCGGCGACGTGGCGGCGAAGGCGGCCGATCCGGTGGCGCTGCTCGCCGACCGCGCGGCGCAGCCGCTGGCGACCGCGCGCCGCTGGAGCGCGGTCCAGGGCGATGCCGGCGCGCTGCTGCTGCCGCGGCTGCTGGTCGGGTGGCTGCGGCCCGACCCGAGGATCGCCGGTGCCGACAGCTACGCAGCGGCGCTTGCGATCGAGATGCGCGCGGCCGACCGCGCTGGCGCGCACAGAAAGCTCGCCCTGCCGCTGCTGCAGTGGCTCGCGCCGCGGCGGCCGGCGTCGTTTCGCGCCTGGATTCGGCGCGCTACGGGACGGTGATCGGCGAGGCCTGCAGAACACGCCGCGCACGACGAACCTTGGTTCGGCGCGCTACTGGACGGTGATCGGCAGCGCCTTCGGGAACACCGTGCGCACGAACGAGAACCGCGGGATGTCGAGCGTCACCGCCGTCGCGTAGAGCGTCGTGCCGGGCAGGCCGGGGACGACCGGCATGAACAGCGGCGACGATCCGGCGCCGTTGGCGTCGAGCACGCCGACCGAGTTGGGCAGCAGCTGGTTGCCGACCGACAGGGTCAGCGAGCACAGGCCGTCGAACCACAGCGGCAGGAACTTGTTGTCGGGCAGCGGCGTGACCGGGTTGTCCGAGAACGACAGCATCATCAGGTAGAGCAGGCCCTGGTCGCCCGGGATCGACACGTCGAGCGTGGTCGTCTGGCCCATCACGACGGGGCCGCCGACGGTCAGTTCGGGCTCGACCAGATCGACGATCTGGTTGGCCGGCACGTCGTGCAGGTACTGCACCTGGCCCGACGGCCAGCGAACGGTCACCAGGTCCGCCTGCGTCGCCTGGCCGAGGCCGAAGTTGAGGCGCGGGTCGGAGCTGCTCTGGTAGCCGACGCCGTTGCGCACCCACTGGCGCTGCACGTGGCTGCCGGTCTCGACGACGACGCGCGTGCCGAAGCCGTTGCGGTTGCTGACGCGTCCTTCGGCCGCGAACTTGATCCAGTTGCCGCCGACGACCTCGTTGCGATAGACGGCGGTGCCTTCGGGCGCCATCAGCGTCGGGAAGCCGGTGCTGAAGCGCTCGAGGATGTCGATGCGGCCGTCGTCGTCGAAGTCCGCCATCACGTTGGTGAACTGGAACGTGTCGTGGTCGAGGCCGAGCGTCGGCGCGACGTCGGTCCACGGCACCTGCGCGGCGGCCGGCTGTCGCGGGTTGCGGTAGAGCAGGTTGAACCAGCCGTTCTGCACGACGTGCAGGTCCTGCCAGCCGTCGTTGTCGTAGTCGAGCCAGTTGCACGCCCAGCCGACCGCGCCGCCCTGCAGGCCGTAGGTGTAGGTCGCGTTGAGGTAGGCGTTGGTGTTGGGGTCCCAGAGCTGGAACAGGTGGTCGATCGGCAGGTCGGTCACGTAGAAGTCGACGCCGCCGTCGCAGAACACGTCGGTGAAGTCGACGCCCATGCCGTCCACCGCGATGTTGGTGCCGGTCTGCACGCTGACGTCCGTGAACGTGCCGTCGCCGTTGTTCTCGTACAGCTCGTTGGGGCCGAACGTCAGGCCCTTGTCGTTGCACAGGATCAGGTCGACCCAGCCGTCCTCGTTGTAGTCCATCCACGCGCTGACGAGCGTCGGCCGGGCGCTGCCGACGCCGGCGATCGCGGTCGTGTCGAAGAACCAGCCGCCGCCCTGGTTGTGGAACAGGCGGTTGGCGTCCGGCTGGCCGGTCGTCGCGTCGGTGCGCACGCTGAGGTAGAGGTCGAGCCAGCCATCGTTGTCGTAGTCGCCGAAGGTGGCGCCGTAGACGCGGTCGTCGACGAGGATGCCGCGCATCTGGGCCTGTTCGGTGAACGTCATGCCACCCTGGTTGACGAACAGCTGCGTGTTGGCGTCGTCGTTGCCGATCAGCAGGTCCTGGTCGCCGTCGTTGTCGATGTCGGCCGCGACGCAGCAGCGCACCTCGTTGCAGATGCCGAGCCCCGAAGCGGCCGACACGTCGGTGAACTGCATGCCGCCATCGTTGCGGAACAGGAAGAACGAGCCGCCGACGGGCGATGGCACCAGCGCGTCGATGTCGCCGTCGCCGTCGAAGTCGGCCGCGCACAGGCCCGAGCCGTTGCCCATCGTGGCGTGCGGCACGGTCGAGATGCCGAGCGGTGCGCTCTGCTTGGTGAACTGCTGGCCGGGCAGCGTCGCGGCCAGGCACAGGCTGGCGCCGAGCATGGCGCCGGCGAGATCGGAGGTTGGGAGACGTTGCATGAGGCGGAGGCGCCGTCGCGAGCGGGCGCCAGGGCGAGGCTTCGCCGGAGAAGTGTAACGCGGATTCACCGGCGCACGCCGTTGCTGACGCGCGCGACGCGCCGAGTGTTCCGTCGCAGCGAATGTCGGCCGCCGTCTCGTTGTGGGACCGCCTCGTCGCTACCGTGGCGCGCATGAACGGCACTCCATGCACGTCTCGCCCGTTCCGCGCCGTCCTCGCTCTCGGACTGCTGTCGCTCGCCGCCGCGCGCGCGCAGGAAGCTGCCGACGCGCAGCCGGCGTGGATGCAGTTGTTCAACGGCAAGGACCTCGTCGGCTGGACGCCGAAGATCAAGGGCTACGAGGTCGGCGAGAACTTCGGCAACACGTTCCGCGTGGTCGACGGCCTGCTGACGGTCTCCTACGACCAGTACGAAGGCGGCTTCCGCAGTCGCTTCGGCCACCTGTTCCACGAGATGGAGTTCGCCGACTACCGGCTGCGCGTCGAATACCGCTTCACCGGTGAACAGATCCAGGGCGGCCCCGGCTGGGCCTGGGCCAACAGCGGCCTGATGCTGCACGGCCAGCCGGTCGCGACGATGCAGAAGGACCAGGACTTTCCGGTGTCGGTCGAGGTGCAGCTGCTCGGCGGTCGCGCCAAGGGGGAGCGGTCGACCATGAACCTGTGCACGCCCGGCACCAACGTCGTGCGCGACGGCAAGCTGTTCACGCAGCACTGCCTCAACTCGCGCTCGCAGACGTTTCGCGGGGACGTCTGGGTGACCGCCGAGGTCGAGGTGCGCGGGGACACGATCCGCCACTTCGTCGACGGCCACACGGTGCTGATGTACGACGACCCGCAGCTGGATCCGCGCGACGGCGACGCCAAGCGTCTGCTCGCGGACGGTCGCGGCAAGGCGCTGCGTCGCGGCACGATCTCGCTGCAGTCGGAGAGCCACCCGGTGCAGTTCCGCAAGGTCGAACTGCTGCCGCTCGAAGCGCCCGGGCAATGGCTCGAGCCGCTGTCGGCGGAGAGGCTCACGGACCACTTCGCGACCGAGGGCAACTGGAGCCTGCAGGACGGCGTCGCGACGCTGACGCCGAGCGAGGGCCAGCGCGGTTGGCAGCGCTACGGCCACTACCTCTGGCTCGAAGGCGACTACGCCGAGTTCGAGGCGGAGTTCGAGTATCGCCTGCAGGACAAGGGCAACAGCGGCTTCTACTTCCACGTCGGGGACCGCGCGCAGCCGGTCGGCACCGGCGTCGAGGTGCAGCTCTACGCGACGCCCGAAGGCAAGCAACGCCTGACCGACCACGACGCTGGCGGCATCATCCCCGGCGGCCCGCCGAGCGAGAACGCCGCCAGCCCGGCACCGGCGTGGAACCGCATGCACGTTCGCTGCGAGGACGGCGAGATCCGCGTCACCCTGAACGGCCGCCTCGTGCACGTGATGCCGCTCGACCACGACGCCATCAAGGACCGCCCCGCCACCGGCGCGATCGGCTTCCAGGACCACTCGCTGCCCCTCGACCTGCGCCGCCTGCGCGTTCGCAAGCTCTAGCCCCGACGAAGTTCCCCGCAACCACCGCACGACCGGGCTCCTGCGCCGCGAAGCGGCGCAGGATGAACCCGGTTCGGTATGCGGTGGTTGGGTTTGCGATCAGTCGTCGAAGGCGGTCTGGGCCTTTTCGAGGTCTTCGACGCTGCCGATGTCGAGCCAGCGGCCGGTCAGGGGCGTGGCTTCCAGCGGCAGGCGCTGCGAGAGCCAGGCGAGGAAGTGGCCGGGCGCGTCGGGGTTGCCCTCGTCGCTGAGGTAGTCCTTCACCAGTTCGGGCAGCGTCGGCGGCAGCAGGTAGACCGCGATCGCGGACCGGTCCGACTCCGGCTGCTGCGGCTTCTCGCGGAAGCGTGCGACGCGGTCGCCGTCGAGCAGCACCTCGCTGTAGCGGCCGGGCGGCACCGGGCTCGGCACCTGGCGCACGATCAGCTGGCCAGAGGACGCGACCCGGAACCGTTCGACCAGCTGCGACAGGTCGAAGTCGAACAGGTTGTCGCAGGCCATCACGAGGTAGCCGTCGATGCCGTCGGGTGGCGGCATGCGCTCGAGGGCCAGCATCAGGTCGCGGATCGCGCCGAGCCGCGTGTCGTTGCTCATCGCGCCGTCGTTGACGACGGTGATCGGCAGCGGCGCACGCGGCGAGCGTTCCCACGCCTCGAAGTCCGCGTGGAACTTGCCGTTGGTCACGACGACGCCGTCGACGACCGCGCCGGTCTTGACGACCTGCGAGACGATCCGGGTCAGCATTGGCTTGCCGTTGACCTCGAGCAGCGGCTTGGCCTGCTTCTCGGTCAGCGGGTAGAGGCGCGTCGCGAAGCCGGCGGCGAGGAACACCGCGCGGACCTGCGGCGACGGCGCCTCGACCTCGGGGCGCAGCGTTTCGCGCCTGGCGTCGCGGCAGGCCTGCTCGACCTGCTCGCGATGTTCGTCGTCGCGGCAGACCATCAGCACGCAGCCGCCCGAACCCGGCAGCTTGCACGCCGCACCGGCGTTGCGGCCGAGGTTGACGAGTTCGCGGTCGGCCTCCGCGATCGGGAACACGCGCGCGCGCAGTTCGAAGTTGCGGTCGATGCAGGCGCGGAACGCGTCGTGGTCGCCGGCGAGCAACGCTGCGCGGCCGGTGTCGGCGTTGCGCGCCAGCTCGTCCATGGTGGCGTGGACCAGCTGGTCGCCGGCCTCGAACCGCGCGAACACCGGCCCGTGCACGTCGCCGGAGCTCTCGCCGGGCACGCCGTGCCACGCGAGCAGCAGCGGCGGCAGCAGCGCGGGATCGAGCCGCTGCGCGGCGCCCGCTTCGAACGGCCGCGCGAAGTCCATCACCAGCAGGCCGTCGTGCGCCTGCACCACGCGATCGAGCGGCCCGGCGCGGATGCCGAGCACTTCGTTCTCGACGTCGAAGGCGAGCTTCGCGATGCGGCGCGCGCCGAGCGGCAGGCCGAACCAGCGGCTCCACGCGCGGAAGGCGGCGATGACCAGCGCGCTCGAACCCGACAGCCCACCCTGGAACGGGATGTTGCTCCAGAACGTCAGCTCGAACGGTCGGCTGCCGCCGTCGATCCCGGCCTGCTCCAGTTCGCGCTGCATCAGCGACCACGACGCCTTGAACAGGTCGTTCGGGAACGTGCTCGCGTCCGCCTCGTCGAGGCGCACGGTTGCGGTCAGGCGGGCCACGCTGAAGCCGAGGCCTCGTCCACCGTATCTGTCGGACGGGTTGCCGAGCAGGCCGACGCGCGCCTGCGCGGTTGCGGTGAGGGAGCTCATTGGGGCGGGCAGGATACCGCGCGATCCAGCGTCTACACTCTTTCGCCATGAATCGCCCCCTCACCGTCGCCGTCGTCGGCACCGGGTTCCTCGCGCGCACCCGCCTGACCTGCTGGCGCAAGGTCCACCACGCCAACGTCGAGACCGTGATGGTCTCGCGCGAACGCGACAAGGCCGAGCAGTTCGCGCGGGAGCACGGCGCGCACCGGGCCGCGTCGTTCGACGAGGCGATGGCCGATCCGTCGATCGCGCTGGTCGACCTGTGCGTGCCCAACCACGCGCACGCGCCGCTGTGCGAACGTTCGGCCAAGGCCGGCAAGCACGTGCTGTGCACCAAGCCGCTGACCGCGTTCTGGGGGCAGGGCCTCGCCGACGGCGCGAGTGCCGACGAGGTCGCCGCGACCGACCGCAAGCAGATGCTCGATGCCGCAGTCGCCGATGCGACGACGATGGTCGATGCGTGCGCGCAGGCCGGCGTGCAGCTGTTCTACGGCGAGAACTGGATCTTCGCGCCGACGATCGAACGCGCCGCGTCGCTGGCCGCGGCGTCGAAGGGTGTGGCGCTCGAGATGCGCGGCTGGGAGAGCCACTCCGGCTCGCACGCGTCCTACGCCCGCGATTGGCGCTTCGCCGGCGGCGGCGCGCTGCTGCGCCTCGGCGCGCACCCGATCGGCACGATGATCTGGTGGAAGCGCCGCGAAGGCCTGCGTCTGCGCGGCAAGCCGACCAACGTCGTCGCGGTCACCGCCGAGGTCGCCGACCTGTCGGCCGCGGTCGGGGACGCAGCGTGCGAGGTCGCCAAGGGCTGGGATCCGGTCGAGAACTGGGGCACCTGCGTGCTGCAGTTCGACGACGGCACGCGCGGCACCTGCTTCGGCAGCGACAACATGCTCGGCGGCATGCAGAGCCACCTGACCGTGCTGGCCAGCGACCACCGCTTCGAGTGCTCGCTGTCGCCGGTCGACACGCTCAAGTCGTATGCCGTGCACGAGGGCACGTTCGGCGACGAATACATGATGGAGAAGCTGCACGGCCAGGCCGGCTGGTCGACGCCGCTGCCCGACGAGCTGTGGCTGTCGGGCCAGCAGGGGCTGCTGCAGTCGGTGTCGGACCACCTGCGCGACGGCACGCGCTCGGACGTCGACGGCGACCTCGGCCGCGAGGTGGTGCGCGTCGTCTACGCGTCCTACGTCAGCGCCGTCGAGGGGCGGCGCGTCACGCTCTGACGTTCGCTACTTCGCGGCGGCCGCCCGCACGAAGGCCTGCACGGCGCGGTCCATCGGCACGCCCTGCGCGACCGGCCACGCCTTCTTCGGCGCCTTGCGGACCTGCTCCAGCCACTGCAGCTGTCGCGGCGACAGGTGGCTCCGCCAGTTGTCGCCGCGCATCGCCGCGTTGACGCGCGTCGCCTGCGCCCTCGTCATCGGAACGTGACGCAGCGGGCTCTTGTAGAGGTAGTACTGCTGCTCCTTGTCGAGCCGCGCCAGCTCGCGTTCCTTCGTGTTCGCGTAGAGCCGGGCGCGGTCGCCGATGACCTTGCGCGCCTTGGCCAGCTGCGCGTCCGTGCTGGTCCACACGAACAGGTCGCACTGCTTGTTGCCGGCGACTCGCAGCAGGTCGTCGAACGAGATCTGCGCCCGGTCATAGGTGACGCGCACGCCTTCCTTGCGGCCGAACCACAGCGACTCGGTCGCCAGCACGCCGTCGAGGAGGCCGAACTCGGCCTCGCCCTCCCAGAATCATGACATGCCGAAGATCGCCGTTTCGGTGCGCTTCATCGGCACGTCGCTGGTGGTCGCGAGCAGCGACAGCCACGCCGGCACGTCACGCTTGCTCGCCTGCAGCGCGCGCACCATCAGCTTGCCGATGCCGGCGACGGTCCACTCGCGAGTCAGGCCCTCGGTGAGATCCTTGCGGTCGGCGTCGACGACCCGCACGACCGGGTTGTTCCAGGTGCGTTCGCCGTAGGCGTCGAGGGTCGCACGGTCGCGATCGCCCTCGGTGTTGTTGTAGATGCACAGCGGCGTGAACAGCGTCTCCGCGGCTTCGACGACGAGGGGGTGACTCAGAACCTGAGCACCGAAGTCCTTGCACGTGCTTCAACCGGGCACTTCCTGGAACAGGATCAGCAGCGGCTTGCCGGTCGCCTTGGCCGTGAGCCTGGCGGTCGGTTCCGAGCGGTTCCAGCGGACCTCGCCGAGCTCGCCGGGCTGGTCCTGTTGCTGGCACGGCACGGGGGTGGCGAGGGCGAACAGGGCGGCGGCACCGAGGCCGCCGAGCCGACGCGGAAGGTCTGGTCGCGACATGCGCGCATGCTACGCGCTCGCGGCGGTGAGTTGCGCGCGATCCGTTCGGCCGGGTCAGTTCTGGACGCGCGCGCGGTCGCCGCGGCTGCCCGGCACCTTGGCCAGTGCCTTGCGCCACGCGTCGTCGTCGAGGATCAAGCCTGCGGTCGCCAGCGGGTCGGTGTCGACGCCGCGCCTGCCACGAACGCAGGTGACGCGACGGTCGGTGACGCCGAGGCCGGTGCGCGGGTCGATGACATGGGCGTAGCGCACTCCGTCGATCTCGACGAAGCGGTAGACATCGCCGGAGACCGACGCGGCGCCGTTGGCGATCACGAACGTCAGCGGCTTGCGTTGCTGGTCGGCGCCGCCGACCAGCAGGTCCGGCACCGTCACCCGCCAGCCCTGCTCGCCCGGCGGCGCGTCGCCGAACACCATGTCGCCGCCGGCGCGGTAGCGGCAGCGCGCCACGCCGTGGGCCTTCAGCAGCGCGACCACCTCGTCGCCGATCATGCCCTTGGCGAGCCCGCCGAGGTCGAGCCACATGCCCTGCTTCTTCAGCTGCGCCGTCGACGCCTTGCCGTCGAGCACCAGCGCCCGGACGTCGACGTAGCGGCGTGCGTTGGCGAGCCGGTGCTTCGGCGGCAGCTTGCCGACCTTGCGCGACGAGCGCCACATCTGCACGAACGGCTTCGCGGTGACGTCGAACGCGCCGTCGGTGATCGCGTGCATCGCGACCGCGCGTTCGAGTGCGGCGAACAGCTCGTCCGGCACGGCGACCGCCTGCGGGGATTCGGCGGCGATCCGGTTGAGCGGGCTCGGCGGCTCGAACGCGTAGTCGTTCATCATCGCCGACAGCTCGGCGACCCGCGCGAACGCCGCCTGCGCCGCTGCGTCGGCGGTCTCGGCGTCGTCGGCGTAGAGGGTCAGCTCGACCGGGATGTTGCCGAAGTGCACCTTCTGGTAGGTGAACTTGCGCGGCTGCTGTGGCGCCGCCGCCAGCGCCTGCGTCGCCAGCAGCAGCGCGGCCGCGGCGCGCGCGCGGCTCACTTCGCCCCGGGGATGTTGACCGGGTCGCAGACCAGGCGGAAGCCCATGTCGAAGCGGTCGCGATACCACCACAGGCTCTTGGGCAGGTTGGGGTAGGTCTCGTTCCAGATGTCCTGGCTCTCGGTCTCGCGCCAGTCCATCGACAGCTGGTCCTTGGTCACCAGGTACGAGCCGCCGCGGATGAACACCTCGTCGTCCATGACCCACTCGGCGACGTTGCCCCAGAAGTCGTGCAGGCCGAACTCGTTGGCCGGCTTCTTGCCGACCGGCATGGTCATCTTGGCGCCCCACTCGTCCTCGCGGCAGTTGCCGTCGAGCCACGCCACCGCGTGCGGATCCTTCGGCACGCCGCCGGTCGCCTCGGCGACGTAGCGCCATTCGGCGTCGGTCCACAGGCGGTAGGGGCGGCCGGTCAGTTCGCTGACGTGCTTGCAGAACGCGAGCGCGTTGCGGCGCGACACGCCGAGCACCGCGGTGCCCTCGAAGCCGTGGCCGCGCGAAGCGTCCTCGTAGCACGGCGTCGGGCGCAGCAGCTCCTCCTTGAGCTTGGCGGCGTAGGCCGGGTCCTTGAGGTCGGTGCAGTAGGACCACGCGTTGAACATGCGCCACGTGACCTCGGTGGTCTGCGCGTAGAACGGCGCGATGCCCTTGGCCGGGTCGCCCGGGATCAGCACCATCTCGAACGGCGCCTGGTAGCCGAGGTCGAGCACGTTCTCGTCGCCGCGCTCGTTCTGGTAGTCGACGTAGTCGGTGAAGCGCTCCGGCAGCTTCGACACGTCGACGCCACCCGCGGCCGCGGCGGGCCCCGCCGTCTTGACCGCCTGCAGCTCGCGCTGCAGCTCGGCCTGGCCGGATTCGAGCCGCTCGAGGCGCGCCGCCAGCGTCGTGACCTGCTCGCCGAGCACGCCGTTCCGGGCCTGCTGCGCGACGATCTGTCGGTTGAGCTCCGCGATCACGGTCAGCGGGTCCGGCGTCGCGTGGATGCGCACGTCGACCAGCACCTGGTCGTCGACCTCGGCCGGCGGTTCGAAGCCCTGGCGCTTGGCCACCGCGAACGCCGAACGCGAGATCGGGAACGTCGCGTCGAGCTTCAGGCTCTGCTCGGTCACCTCCATGCGCGCGTAGATGGTCAGCTCCTGCTCGATGCCGTTCAGCTGCAGCTTGCAGGCGAGCGCGTGGGTCCAGCCATCGATCGCGCCGGCGAACTCGGCCGTGTCGTCGCCGCTGCGCGGTCGCGCCGCACGCGTCGTCAGCACGGCCGTCGGGTGCTCGGGCGCAAACCACTGGTTCTCGCGCACGGTGTTGATCATCGCGTTGGGCGCCGGGTGGTCACCGTGGCCGCGCATCGCCTGGACCTGCACGTGCAGTTCGCCGGCGCGCAGGCTGCGCGACTTCGGGTCGAGCAGGGCGCGGCCGTGCAGCTGCGTCCAGGCGCCGCCGTAGTCGTGGCGCGCGCCGGCGAGCACCTTGCCGCAGCGCCACAGCATCTGGGTGTTGCCGCCGGCGTCGAGCGACGTCAGCTCGAGCGTCACGTCGGCTTCGTTGGCGGTCACCCCCGCGACGTCCACGATCTCGGCCTTCGGTGCGGGATCGGTGCCTTCGAGCGGCTGGTTGAGCCAGGCCTGGTAGTAGGCGAAGCCGGCGACGCCGAGTGCGGTGATGGAGAGCAGGGTCGCAATCGCGACGAAAAACTTGGACATGCGGACGGTGGAGCGGGCGAACGGTGCAGAAGCGGCCCCGCAGCATAGCTGCGGTGGATCGACGCTCCCAGGGTCGGTCGCGTCCGTCGGCACGTTCGCCAGCGATGTCGAGGATTCCTCGTGACGACGAGCCGTTCGTTCCGCCTTGCTCCGGTGTGGGCCCGGGCCTTCCGGGCCGTCCATTACCTGCACCTCGCTATCGATGATCCACCGAACCACGTTCGCGCTCCTCGCCCTCCTGTGCCTTTCCGTGTCGGCGCTCGCGCACCGCCCCGCCGCGATTCCCTTGGCCCCGATCACGTCGGGAGTGCCGGCGTTGGGACCGGCCGGCTACGAACTGCAAGAGGAGGACGGTACGCCGATCGGCGATCCTGGTCGCTACGTCGTCTGGGCGGTGCCGACCGCCATCCGTGGCGTGTATTCGCTGACCACCGTCTACATGCCCGAAGAAGGGCCTTATGTGATCCTCTACAACGAGTCGGGTTTCGCGGTGAAGACCGCCACCGGCTACGACACGTCGACGTCGACGACGACCGGTACCCTCGAGCTGCAGAACGACGGTCGTTGGAAGGAGACGCTGTCCAGCGGCAACACGTCCTACTGGGGCTGAGCGGTCGCCCGGTGCTGCGCTGCGTCGTCAGCGCAAGACCTTCTGCAGCAGCGCGGCGACGTGGCGGGCCTGCCGCAGCATGCCGAGGTCGTTCGGGTGGCTGCCGTCGGTGGTGCCCTCACCGTCGTCCCCGAGCAGGTTGGCGCCGGCGAGCAGGTGCACGTGCGCGGCTTCGCGCGGCCGCAACTGCGCGTGCGCGTCCCGCAACGCCTGCCGGCGCTGCTCGTGCGCGCGCCGGACCGACGGCCGCAGCCACGCGTTGGCGAACGTGCGATCCTCGACCAGCACGACGTCGGCCTGCGGGCGCGCTTCGCGCAGCATCGCGACCAGCGCGCCGGTCCGTTCGCGGACCTGCTCGGCCTTCATGTTGGGCAGGCAGTCGACGACGAACGTGGCGGCGTCGATCGTCGCCAGCGGCGCGCCGACCTCGGCCTCCATGCGGCCGTTGCCGGAGAAGCCGAGGTTGACGACCTCGCGGTCGAGCATGCGCGACAGGATCGCCGGCCAGGCCATGCCGGGACGACTGGCGCAGGCGCCGTGTGCGATCGACGTGCCGTAGACGACCACCGGCTTGCTGCGCCGCGGCGGTGCCGGCCGCAGCGTGGCGCCGGCAGGCACGCCGAGTTCGAGCCGTTCGATGCCGTTGTAGAGCGGCAGGTAGAGCACGAACGCGCGGCCGCCCTCAGGAGCGTCGGCGAGGCCGCTGGCGAGTCGCTGGCTGACGTCACGCGCGGTCGGTCGCGAGACCGCGACCCACCGCAGGGTGCCCGCGTCGTCGCGGGCGTAGAGGTCGACACCGCTGACGCCGGTCGCCGGCATGTGGTACATCGCGAGCTGCGGGCTCGTCAGCCGGTAGCGCACGTGCAGTTCGGTCGCGTCACTGACGAACCGCACCGCCATCCCGGCGCTGTGACGCGACAGCCGCCAGACCGCGGGCCGCACCTCGGCCTCGGCGGACGCGGGCAGGCGGTCGAACGGCGCCTTGCGCTCGGCGAACGCGCGGCCCTCGATCGGCCAGTCGGCGACGTCGGTCCAGCGCACGCCCTCGTCCTGGGCGGACTGGGTGCGTGGCGCGGCCAGGGCGCGTGGTGCGGCCAGGGCGCGTGGTGCGGCCAGGGTCGCGGCGAGGCTGCAGGCGATGCAGAGGGCGGAGCTGAGGGGGCGCATGGTCGGCGAGATGCTAGGGCCCCGCGGATCCTGATGGCATGGGCCGTTGCGGGGCGATCGCCGCGTCGACCGACGGCGTTGTTTCGAAAAGTCGCTGACGCTCACGCCCGCCTGCCGCCCGTAGCCCAGCCGGGATCTCCCGGATTCTCCATGACGAACGAGCCCGCTTCCGTCCTTGCGTCACCGGCAGCCGATTCCGGTTGCCGCGCAGTGGTTGTGCCGTCGCGCGACCCTGCGGCACAATACCGGCGACCAAGATCTCGCCGCTTGGGGCTTCGCCACTTGGAGACGGACTTCGCACAGACGATCGCCGCGGCCCGCGACGGCGATCAGGACGCGCTCGACGAGCTGTTCCGTTCGTTCTACACGCGCGTGTCGACGATGGTGCACCAGTCGCTGGCGGCGGACTTCCGCGCGCAGCGGCCCTGGCTCGGCGCGATGCTGAGCACGGGTGACGTCGTGCAAGAGGTGTTCGCGAGCGTCATCAAGGACATCCGCGACTTCGAAGGCACGACCGAAGGACAGTTCGTCAAGTACCTGACGACGCTGACGCGCAACCGGCTGATCGACGCGGTGCGCTTCCACGAGGCCGTGCGACGCGACCGGCGTCGCGTGACCGGCGGCGACACCGTGCTGGGCAACCAGTCCGTCGACGTCGGCGACCAAGCCGCCGCGCGCGACGAGCTGACCCGCTACACGCGGGCGCTGTCGTCGTTCCGCGACCGTGAGCGCGCGCTGCTGCGCGGCCGGCTCGAAGGCGGCGAGCAGCCGCCGACGTTCGAAGAGCTGGCTGATCAGCTCGGCTACGCATCGGCTGGCGCGGCGCGGCAGGCGTTCTTCACGTGCAAGGCGCGGCTGTTGATCAAGCTCGGCAAGCCTCGCGATCAGGATCCGGCGCGGTGAGGCCGGAGGACGATCCGGAGCTCGAACGGCTCGTCGTGCGCGCGCTCGAGCTGGAGGCGAGCGGCGACGCGGTCGACATCGAGCAGCTGTGCGCGCACCGTCCCGACCTGATCACGCTGGTTCGCGATGCCCTGGGGCACTCGGCCAACCTGTCCGGCATCGACGAGGCGGCGCAGGGCTTCGACCCCAACGAGCACGCCGTGTTCGGCGATCGTTACCGGCTCGATCGCCGCCTCGGGGCCGGCGCGATGGGGGTCGTCTACCTGGCGACCGACCTCGAGCTGCAGCGGCCGGTCGCGGTCAAGGTGCTGCGCTCGGTCCTGCTCGACGGCGACGAGGCGGCGGCGCGGTTCGAGCGCGAGGCCGAGGTGCTGGCGGCCGTGCAGCACCCGGCGGTGGTCACGGTGTTCGACCGCGGCAGCACCGCGGACGGGCTGCGCTACCTGGTGATGGAGCTGCTCGACGGCGTCTCGCTGGGCGAACTGCTGCAGCGCGCCGAGGAGCGCGCGCGCGAGCACGGGCCGAGCGACGACACCGCGTGGCTGCGCGAACACTTCGCGGCCGACGTGCAGCTCGACTCGAGCTTCCTGCGGCAGTCGGTTCGCTGGATCGCGCAGCTGTCGTCGGGGCTCGAAGCCGTGCACGAGGCGGGCGTCTTCCACCGCGACATCAAGCCGTCGAACGTGTTCTTGCGGCGCGACGGTTCGCCGGTGCTGCTCGACTTCGGCATCGCCACGCGTAGCTCGGAGGAGACGCTGTCGAGCAGCGAGAGTCCGGTCGGCACGCCGGCCTACATGGACCCCAACCAGCTCGAACGTCGCGGCGAGCCGGGGCCGGTGGTCGACGTCTACGGCCTGTGCGGCACGCTCTACCACATGGTCACGCTGCGGGCGCCGTTCCGCGGCACGCCGCAGGAGATCCTCGCCGACCTCAAGACCAAGGAGCCGCCGCCGGCCAGCCAGGTGCGGCCGGGGCTGCCGCGCGACCTGCAGGCGGTGCTCGACTGCGGCATGGCGCGGCGTGACTCGAGGCGCTACCCGAGCGCGCGGGCGTTGCGCGACGACCTGCTGGCGATGCTCGAATACCGGCCGGTGTCGGTGCGGCCGGTCACGTCGTTCGAACGGCTGGCGCGCCGCGTCGCGCGGTCTCGGGAGTTCCGCGCCGCGGTCGTGGTGCTGGTGCTGGTGGCCGCCACGTTCGGCGTGTGGCAGTGGCGGCAGAGTGGCCTGGATGCGCGCGTCGACGCGTGGCGTGTCGACTGGGCCGGCATCGGCCCGACGCAGTTCGACGCGCCGCTGGTGATGCGCCGGATCGCCGTCGACGAGGTGCGCGCCGCCGAGACCGCGCGGTTCGACCGCATGGTCGACAGCGGCGTCGAGCCGATCACGTCGCGCCTGGTGCGGGCCGCGTGGCGGCTCGACAACGGCATGCCGAAGCTGGCTGCCGACGACATCGCGGTGGTCGCGTCGCTGGTCGATTCGGACTATGCGCGCGCGCTGCTGGCGAGCTACCGCGCGCTGCCGGCGGACGCCCAGGATGCGTCGTCGCTGCAGATCCCGGAGCTGCCTCGTGGCGCGTCGCAGACCGACACGTTCTTGGCGGCGTTCCACCTGACGCGCACCGACGACGAGGACTACGACCGCGCGGTGGAGCTGATGCGCGAGGTCGACAGCGACGATCCGGGTGTGCGCCACCTGCAGCTGCGGCTGACGATGGCGAGCTTCCGCAACGTGACCCGCATCGAACGCCACGAGATGATCCGGGTGATGCTTGACCGGGCGACGCGCGAGGAAGAACGGCTCGGGCGGCCGACCGCGATGACCGCGCAGGTCGCCGGGATCGCGCTGCAGATGCAGGACTACGACGAGCAGGCGCTCGCGATGATGCGGCGAGGCGTCGCGCTGGCGCCGGGTGACCACGGTCTGCACATCAACCTCGGCAACCTGCTGTCGGCGATGGGCGACTACGACAGCGCGGTGGTCGAGTTCGCCGAGGCCTCGCGCCTGCGTCCGAAGAGCATCGGCGCCGGCCGCGCGTGGGTCATCAGCCTCTACCGCGTCGAGCGCTTCGACGAGGCGCGCGACGTGCTCGCGCAGATGCCGTTCCAGCAGACCGACTACGACCAGGGGGAGCGCGTCTACCTGCAGGCCGCGATCGACCTCGCCGAGTCGATGGCGCGGACCGATGCGGGCGAGGTCGACGAGGCCCAGGCGCTCGCGCGGCAGGCGGTGGCGGCGCTCGACCGTTGTCGCCAGCTCGGCACGCAGGTGCGGGAGAGCAAGTACTTCCTGGCCAAGGCCTATGCGGGTGAGGTCGAGGACCGCGCGACCTACGTCGCCGGCCTGCTGTCCGACGATCCGTCCGACGCCAGCCTGCTCGGACTGTTGCTGCAGACGATGCCCGACGACCTCGACGCGAAGCAGACCAAGGCCGTGCGGCAGTTCCTCGAGGCGCTGCAGCTGGCGCTGGCGCCCCGGCTCGAAGAAGGCAAGTAGCCGGTCCGTCAGGTCTGCTCCCCCGAAACCGACCTTACGAAGCCGACCTTACGGAACCGACCTCAACGATCTGGGGCGTCGGCGTGCTTCGAGAAGCGGGGGAGGAACAGCTGTACGAACGGGCCGATGCTGATGGCGAACCAGGCCGTGCCGAAGCCGAGCGAACCGCCGAGCAGGATGCCGAGCACGAGCACCGTCAGCTCGATCCCGGTGCGCACCGTCCAGATCGTGAAGCCGCGGCGGCCGATGCCGGTCATCAGGCCGTCGCGCGGGCCGGGGCCGAGGCCGCCGCCGAGGTAGAGCCCCGAGGCCAGGCCGACGATCGCCGGGCCCGCGGCACACATGGCGATGCGCAGCCACAGGTGGCCGTCGTCGGGCAGCCACAGCAGCGTGGTGTCGACCGAGATCCCGATCAGCAACGCGTTGAGGATCGTGCCGAGGCCGAGCCGTTCCTTCAGCGGCACGAACGCCAGCACCAGCACGACGCCGGTGGCGATGATCACGGTGCCGAGGCTGACGCCGACGGTCTGCGCGACGCCCTGGTGGAACACGTCCCACGGTGGCAGGCCGAGGTCGGCGGCCACCATCGCGGCGATGCCGGCGCCGAACAGCCACAGGCCGAGCACGACCTGGGGCAGGCGGCGCAGCGTCTCGCGCCAAGGCAGGACCAGCAGCAAACCGTCCGACGTCATCTGCGGGACACGTTACGCGGTAGCATCCGGGCGTGACCAAGCCCTCGATCACGTTTGCGTTGTTCGCGGTGGCCGCGCTGTGCGGCTGCTCCTCCGAGACCGGCGGCACCCCGCCCGCACCGCAGGCCGCGCGGCTGCCGGCGCAGCCGGAGCTCCGCTACCACCTCGACGAGGACACCGGCATCACGCTGCCCGAGGGCTTCGACGCCGACCTCGTCTACGACGTGCCCGAAGCGCAGGGCTCGTGGGTCGCGATGGACTTCGACGGCAACGGCCGCCTGCTCGTCTCCGACCAGGACGACAAGGGCATGTTCCGGGTCACGCTGCCGGCGGTCGGCGACGCCGACGGCGAGGTTGCGGTCGAGAGCCTGAGCGGCTTCCCGCAGGAGCCGGTCAAGTGGGGGCGTCGCACGGTGTGGGGTGCGCTCGGGTTCCTGTTCGCGTTCGACAGCCTCTACATGTCGACGATGAAGGGCTTCTATCGCGTGCGCGACACCGACGGCGACGACCAGTTCGACGAGTTCGTGCTGCTCAAGAAGCTGCACCCGGGCTGGGAGCACTCGGCGCACACGATCGTGCTCACCGAGGACGGCGAGGGTCTCTACCTGATCTCGGGCAACCACTCGCGGCTGCCCGACGGCGTGCGAACGCTGCACCCGCAGGTCTACGCCAACGACACGCTGCTGCCGTCGATGCCCGATCCGAGCGGCCACGCGCGCGGCATCGGCCCGCCGGCCGGCTGGATCGCGCGGGTCTCGCCGGATGGCGAGGACTGGACGATGATCGCGCACGGTCTGCGCAACGGCGTCGACCTCGCGATCAACCGCGAGGGCGAGCTGTTCACGTGCGACTCCGACCTCGAGTTCGACGTCGGCAGTCCGTGGTACCGTCCGACGCGCGTCAACCACGTGACGTCGGCGAGCGAGTTCGGTTGGCGGACTGGCAGCGCCAAGTGGCCGGACTACTACGCCGACAGCATGGGCTCGGTGTGTGACCTCGGGCCCGGTTCGCCGACCGGCATCCAGTTCGGCCATCACTCCGACTGGCCGTCGGCGTTCCAGGACAAGCTGTTCGTCTGCGACTGGACCTTCGGCACCATCTACACGGTCGAACTGCACGAGGACGGTTCGAGCTACCGCGGCACCAAGCGCGAGTTCCTGCACGGCGAACCGCTGAACATCTCGGCGATGCGCTTCGGTCCCGACGGCCACATGTACTTCCTGATCGGCGGCCGCAACACCGACTCCAAGCTCTACCGGGTGCGCTACGTCGGCCAGCCGGAGCAGGGCGAAGGCCGGCAGCTGGCGGCCAACCAGGAACTGCGCGATCTGCGCCACTCGCTCGAACGGTTCCATGGGGATGCCACGGCGGGCAAGGCTGCGGTCGATGCGGCGTGGCCCCACCTCGGGCACGCCGACCGCGGCGTGCGCTATGCGGCGCGGCTTGCGATCGAGAGCCAGGACGTGGCGCTGTGGCGGGAGCGCGCGTTGCAGGCGCGGGAGCCGCGCACGCTGGCGCACGCGGGGATCGCGCTGGCGCGTCACGGCGACGCGGCGCTCGGTGGCCGCGCGTTCGCGGCGCTGTCGACGGTCGACTTCGCCGAGCTGCCGCGCGAGGACCAGCTCGCGGTGCTGCGCGCCTGGGGGCTGTGCCTGATCCGCCTGGACGACCCCGGCGCCGCGGCGCGGGAGGCGCTCGCCGAGAAGCTGCTGCCGTGCTACCCGTCCGGAGACGAGGACCTCGACGCCGAGCTGTGCCGCCTGTTGTGTCGCATCGACGCCCCCGCGGTCGTCGAGAAGACCGTCGCGTTGATGAAGACGACGCAGACGCGGGCGTTCGACTACGACGCGACGCTGCTGGCGCGGCACGAGTACGGCAAGCCGATCCTCGAGGCGATGGCGAAGACGCCCAACAGCCAGAACATCCACTACGCATACTGCCTGCGCGGCGTGCAGCGCGGCTGGACGCGCGAGCTGCGCAAGGACTACTTCGGGTGGCTCAACCGCATGCTGCAGACCAGCGGCGGCAAGAGCTTCTCCGGCTACATCCGCGCGATCCGCGAGGATGCGATCGCGGCGCTGCCCGACGACGAGGCCGCGGCGGTCGCGTGGCTGATCGGCGACGTCGAGCCGATCGACGTCGCGGCGCTGCCGCAGGCCAGGGGGCCCGGGCAGGCGTGGACGCGGCAGCGCACCATGGCGCTGTTCGACGGCGAACTGCGCGGCCGTGACTTCCAGAACGGCAAGAACATGTTCCAGGCCGGGCAATGCGTGCTGTGCCACCGGTTCGCCGGTGAGGGCGGTCGCTGCGGTCCCGACCTCGGTTCGGTTGGCCGCCGCTTCTCGATCGAGGCGATCGTCGCGTCGATCTGCGAGCCCAACGACACCATCGCCGAGCAGTACCAGGCGAGCATCGTCAGGCTGAAGGACGGCAGCGAGCTGCAGGGTCGCGTGATCTGGCGCGACGACCAGGAGATCGCCGTCGCCACCAACGCCTACGACTTCGCCGACCTGAGCAAGGCGCCGAGCGCCGACGTCGCGGCCATCGAGCTGTCGCCGCTGTCGATGATGCCGCCGAACACGATCGGGCAGATGAACGCCGATGAGGTGAAGGACCTGATCGCCTACCTGATCTCGGGCGGCAACAAGCGGCACCGCGTGTTCCGGAAGTGACGCGGCCCTCCCCGGGGGCTGCCCCGGAGAGAGCCAGAGGAGAGAGCCAGCCCGGAGAGAGCCAGGTCGATGCTAGCGGGCAAAGCCCGGTCCGCACGCGAACACGCCGCTTCCGCGATCACGGTCGGCAGCGCGTCCACTACATGGACGCGCTCCTAGCGGTGGAACATCGACTGGAGGTTCGTCAGCGTGCGGGTCGTCGTTCCCTGGAACGGGAGCGCCTGCCAGTTCATCTGGGTGACGACCGGCGGGTTGCCGAGGACCGAAGGCGGCAGCAGGTAGGGGATGGAAGGCTGCGTGAAGACGCTGTTCACGTCGTCCCAGAAGCCGATGGTCGGGTCGATCCACATCAGCAGGTCCCCGTACGGCGGCTGCGGGGTCGGCGCACTCGAGAGGCCCGGGCGCACGTTCTGGATGCTCGTCGGCGTCCATTCGCGCCAGAACGGGATCACGTTGTTCGGCTCCATGAAGTTGATCGCGAACAAGCCGGAGTAGTTGCCGGTGAAGCCGACGACCGGGTTCAGGAAGAACGCGAGGTCGCCTCCGAACGGTGAGTTGCCCATGCCGGTGTAGTCGGTGGTGCCGTACTCGTAGCCGGCCAGGATGAACTCACCGGACTCGTCGGCGCCGATGTCGATGGCGGCGCGATCGACGCGAGCGTTGCCATAGCCTTCGCAGTCGGTGTCGAAGATGTCGACGTTGCAGCCGAACGTCTGCTTGCCCGAAGTGCCGTTGTTCCACACCAGCGCCGGCATGGTGCCGGCGTCGATCGCCGGAGAACCCGGACGCAGGCGCAGGTCGAACGGCGTCAGCGCCATCCCGACGTTGGCCTGGATGTAGGTCGGGTGGCTGAGCAGCGTGTTGAAGACCGGGATCGGGGGGAGCCCGGCCTTGATCGGCGACACGCCGGCAAGATCGGTGGTGGCGAACGCCGAGCTGATCACGTCGTCGGCGTCGATCCCCTCGAGGTCGCTGACCGAGTTATCGGAGAACAGGCAGTTCAGCAGCCCCGGCTCGCTTTCCCCGTTGCTGTTGGCAACGTTGTCCACGCGGTTGAGGATGCCGATGGTCGCGGTGATCACGGTGCAGTTGATGAACTTCGGGCGGTTCTCGACGATCCCGTTGTTGTCGGCGTCGTGCCCGGGCCATGGGGTGCCGGGGCGTACGACGATGTCGACGGCCGCGACCTGCGAGTCGATCAGGAAGCAGTTCGCGAACGTGGGGTTCGCACGGACCTGCTTCTCCGCGACCTGTCCGTCGGAGATCGTCACGCAGCGGTTCTTGCCGACGATGGTGACCCCGTCGACGACGGCGTTGTCGTAGGCGTTGACCTGCTCGGGGATGAACTCGAGCACGGTCGCAGCCGAGTCCGTGATGAGCACGGTGTTCAACGCGTTGGTGCCCTGGATGCAGGTCCGGGGCGGAACGAGCAGCGGCCAGCTCTCGCTGGTCTGGTCGTACTCACCGGGCAGCAGGACGATCGTGTCGTCGGTGCCGGAGTTTCGGGCGAGTTGCGCGGCTTGCCGCAGAGTGCGCAGCGGTTGCGCGAGCGTGCCGGCGTTGTTGTCGTTGCCGTTGGCCGGGTCGACGTAGAAGGTGCCACAGTCGATGGGCTGTGGATCCTGTGCCGCGACGAACGCGGGCAGCAGCAGGGCTGCGAAGAGGACGGGATTGCGAGTCTTCATGGGTTCTGGAGACACGCCCGCGGACCATCCGCGATGCGTGTCCACCAGAGGGGGACGGCGGGCCGCGAACGCGTAATGCGCTTTCTCGCGATCTGCGCGATCAGCGCTGCGAGCGGGCCGCGGGCCAGGCGGTGCCGTCCAGCTCCTGCTGCGCCATGTCGAGCAGTTGCACGGGCAGGCCGCGGCGCGTGACCTCGACCGCGGGCAGGTCGCGGATCCAGGCGTTGGCGATCGCGCCGACCTGCAGCGCCGTGTGGTCGTCGCCGACGACAGCACACAGGTAGGCGGCAAACAGCGCGAGCTCGACACGGCGTGCGTGCGGTTCGTCTTCGCGCCACATCCGGCGGGCGAGCGCGACGCAGCGACGCCGCGCCTGCTGGATCAGATCACCGAGTTGTACGGCCTCCCGATCGGCCCTGCTGCCGTCGCGTGCCAGCCACCGCTGCACGACCAGCAACGCCGTCACCGCCGTGGCCTCCGGGTGCAGGTCGTCGGCTTCGAGCGTCGCCATGGCGGCCTGCCAGGCCCGGTGCTCCCAGTCCTGGTGTTCGCGCGGCCGCGCGGGACGGCTGCGCCCCGCGGCGTCGGCCACGATTCGGGCAACGACCATGGCCTGCGCGTGCGCGCTGGCCACGTGCTTGGCGTCGCCGACGTGCGCGGCTTGGGCACGGATCCTGTCGCAGCGGTCGAGGAGCGCGGTGGCGGTGTCGATGAGCTCCGATTGGAACGGGCTCGCTGCAATCTCGATGGAGTCGAGCTGCAGCAACGCCAGCTCGGCGCGCCGCCGGTTCCACGGGTGGTTGCCGGCGGCCGAGCCGCGGCGCAGCAGGCGACGGGCGCGCTCGAGATCTCGCGCCTCGAGGGCGAGGTTGGCCTCGCACATCCCCAGCCACTCGTCGTCGGCATACCGCTCGCGGGCTTCGGCCAGCCGTTGCTCTGCCCGTTCGGTCTCGCCTCGCCGGGACATCAGGTTGATCCGGGCGACTGCCATCCGGACGTGCTCTTGCCTTCGCTGGCTTCGGAGCTGCTGTTCCGCGAGTTGCAGGTGCCGCGCGGCGCGCTCGAAGTGTCGGCGCAGGGTCGCCAGCCGTCCGATCACGATGTGCAGCTCCGGTCGCGGGCGGCCGGGCTCCCAGAGCATCGAGAGCGTCTCGTCGGCTCGCTCGGCATCGCCGCGCAGCTCGTAGACCAGCCCGTGCATCATCCGGGCCCGCAGGTGGGCGCCGTCCAGCGTCCGCGCTGCCCGCACCTCGTCCGCGATCCTGTCGAGCGGTGCGTGTCGGGCGTGCCAGAAGGCCGCGGTGTAGACGTGGTCGCTCGCGTCGTGGGCCTCCGCCGACAGCTCTTCCGTGAACCGTCCGTCCCGGGCGGCAGCGACGGCGGCGCAGAGCCGCGGGAATCGGCCCGTGCCCTGCAGTTTGCCGAGCGGTTGGTCGACCTGCTCGATGCCGGCATGCAGCGCGAGGAACAGCTCCGCGACGATCGTCTCGGGATCTCCGGCGATCTCGGGGTGCGCGGCTACGAGCTCGGCGCGGATCGCGGCGTCGCGGGTCGTGAGTTGGTAGCGGCCGTCGAGCGTGATGCGGTCCAGCAGCGCCTCGCGGGCCAGCAGCGACCGCGCGTGCCATGCGTGGTCGTGCAGCTCGACGTCCTGCTCGTCGGCGTCGAGCGCAGCGATCTGCGCCAGCGCGAGGTCGGGGCGCCCGTCCGCGATCAGCCGGTGGATCGCCACGACCTGCCTTTGCCGCTGTTGCCGCTCGTGCTGCGCGGCGCGCCAGAGCTGGATCGCAAAGACGGCGCTGAGCACCAGCGCGGTCGCGAGCGCAACGGTCTTGAGGCGGTGGCGCCGGGCGAGCTTGGCGACCTTGGCCAGGGTGCTCGGCGGGCGCGACAGGATCGGCTCGCCGTTGAGGAACCGGTCGAGATCGTCTGCCAGTTCGCGTGCATTGGCGAAGCGGCGCGCCGGCAGCTTGTCCATCGCGCGTTCGACGATGGTCACCAGGTCGCGTTCGCTATGGTGCAGTTCGAGCCTCGGTGGGTCTTCGACGAGCACCTTGCGCACCAGCTCGTGCGGATGGTTCTTCGGGAACGGCGGGTGCCCCGCAAGGCACTCGTAGAGGGTCGCACCGAGCGAGTAGATGTCGCCGCGCGGATCGATCACCGCCTCGTCGCTGCGGAAGTTCTCGGGCGGCATGTAGGCGAGCGTGCCCGGCATCTGCCCGGTGCCGGTGACCGTCAGGTCGGCGTCCGCGCGGGCGAGGCCGAAGTCGAGCACGTAGGCGTGGCCGTCTTCGATCTGGATGTTCGACGGCTTGATGTCGCGGTGGACGATGCCCACCTCGTGGGCCGCGTGCAGCGCGCGTGCGACCTGCGCGCCGGTGCGCGCGACCTCCTGCGCCGGCATGTCGGCCATCGCTTCGGCGAGGGTGCAGCCGTGCAGGCGCTTCATGACCAGGTAGACCTGCCCCTCGGTCTCGCCGGTGTCGTAGACCGGCACGATGTGGGGGTGGTCGAGAGCGGCCGTCAGCTGCGCTTCGCGCGTGAACCGCAGGCGTCGCATCGGATCCTCGACGAACTCCGGACGGAGGATCTTGAGCGCGACCTGCCGGTTGAGCGAGCGCTGGCGCGCCAGGTAGACGCTGCCCATGCCGCCGCTTCCCAGCAATGCGAGGATGTCGTAGTCGGCGATCGACTCGGGCGCGATGTGCTCGACCCGGCTGGGCGGACCCGAGCCGAGCACGAAGTCCTCGAGATCGAGGCGTGCGGCGACTTCGGCAGCCAGTCCGTCATCGCCGTCACAGAGTTCGAGCAGGTCCGGGTCCGAGCCCGAGTAGTGGGCCTCGAACCAGGCGGTCAGCACCTGCTCGATGCGATCGTCCGGCGGCGCGCTGCTCATCTACAGAGCCTGCAGGCCGAACGGCAGGAACCCGAACGTCGTCACGACGCCGTTGGGTCCGGCGAGGCTGATCGGCTGTCCCGTGTTCATGTCGAGCAGCGCGGCGTAGCACGGCACGGCCCATGCCGGACACGTGAACTCGATGCCGAGGTCGGGCGCGGTCGCCGGAGCGGCGGGGACCAGGCTGTAGGTGTTGTCGGCCCGCATGATCATGACCTGGTAGTCCGGCGTGTAGCCGACGGGGGGCAGCACGGCGGGCTCGATGTAGACGCGGTCGTCGATCACCCCGGGGTAGAAGTAGTCGTCGCCGATCGCGTAGCGAAAGTAGAAGTCCGGCGAGTTGCCCTGGCCGGACAGCTGCAGCTGCACGGGCGTGGTCGCCGACATCGTGATGCGTTGGTTGGTCACGGGCGAGCCGGGGAGGCTCTGGTATTCGATCGCCGCGAGGTGCAGTTCGAACAGTGCGATGCCGTCGGTGATCATCTGGATCAACAGGTTGATCCTCGGATCGTCGGCGAACGTCGTCTGCTGCGTCGCCACCGTGAACTGACGCGCCAGCAGGTTGCGCAGGAACGTCTCCGTGTCGAACGCGTCCATGGTCAGCGGCTCGGCGCTTGCATGCCAGTTCATCAGGCTGCCGTTGGCCGTCCAGCCGCTGTCCGGCCACGTCGCGAACACGGTCTCCGGCGAGCCCGTCGCGACATACATCGGCCGCGTGTATTGCGACAGCGCCGGTTGGTTCATCGTCGAGGACTGGATCTGGGCGATCGCATCGATCACGTAGGTGGTCGGGATCGTGCACGTCGCGCCGTCGATGTGGATGTCGGAGTTGCCGACCGCATCGCGAACCGTCGTCAACCACGATGCGCTCGCTTCGCTGCTCGGGGTGACGCCGGGGAGCACGGACTTCGCCAGGTTCGCCCAGTCGGTCTGGTCGGCCGCTGCAACGCAGACGTAGCCGACCAGCATGGTCTCGCGGTTCTGGCCGAGAACGCTCGGACGAACCCCGAACGTGACGAAGTCCCCGCCGATCGGTTGGTCGACGTAGACGTTGGCTCGGACCTTGGGGTGGCCCTGCGCGGCGAGGGGAGCGGACAGGCTCGTCGCGAGCGTCAGCAGGGCTGCGGTCGCGACTGGGAAGCTACTGTGGTTCATGGTCTTGCGGATTCGTTTGGTTGGCGATTCGTTGACCGTGAGGGTTGAACCCGACTTGTGCGTAACGCGCTTTCGAAGAATAATCGCGCCGCGCGGCTCGGTCCGGGCATCCGGGTATGAGCTCGCCGATCACACCTGATGATTCGTTCGATGCAGACCTGCAGCGGGCCCGTTCCGGAGACCGGAAGTCGCTCGACAGGCTGCTCCAGATGCTGGAAGCGCGGTTTCGGCGCGATGCGGAGCGACGGGTGGGGACCGCGCTTCGCGGGCGCACCCGGGTCTCCGACGTGCTGCAGGACGCCTACCTCGAAGTCGTGCGCGGGATCTCCAGGTTCCAGGGCTCGGGCCAAGGGGAGTTCTACGTGTGGGTGACCACCATCGTCGAGAACACGGCGCGCCGCCTCCACCGGCAGTTGACCGCCCAGAAGCGCAAGCCTCCGAGCCGCACGACGGAGTGGAATGCGCTGGCGGCGGCGATCTTCCCGTCCGTCTCGTCGCCGCTCTCCGAGTTGGAGCATTCGGAGAATGCACGGCTCCTCCACGACGCGCTGCAGCAGCTGACCGATGACCATCGTCAGGTGCTCGAACAGTGCGTGCTGCTCGGCCGACCCTTCGCAGAGTTGTGCGAGGAGATGGGGCGCAGCGAACCTGCACTCCGGATGCTCGCTGCCCGTGCTCGGGCAGCCTTGACCAGCAAGCTCTACCAGCTGCGTTCGGACCAGAGTCGCTAGGCGGCGCGCTTCACCGGGGCGGCAGCGGGCGCGACCTCGACTACGTCGCCGTATGGGTCGACTACTGGTTCTGAGCGCGCCGTCAGCGCCCGCCGAGCATGTTGTAGACCGCCTCGTAGAAGCTGCGTGCGCCTTCCTGGTTGGGGATCGTTCCGGAGAACCACGGCCGATCCCAACTCCCTGGCAGCCAGCCGAAGAACGGGCGGATGTACCAGCAGACCTGGCCCCCGACCGCGAGCGACGTGAGCATCCACAGGGTCAGCAGGACGGCGCGGCGACGGCCGTCGAGCACGGTGGCCGGCAGGTCGCGGCGGGCGCGCAGCGTCACCGACAGGCAGCCGGCCAGCACGATCGCGAAGAAGTTGAAGCGCAGGAATGCCGGGTAGCCGCCGAGGTCGCCTTCGACCGGATCGACCATGGTCCACGCCATGTAGAGCACGATTGGCGTCAGCGACACCAGCAGCACGCTGATGTCGTGGAACACCCCGAGCACGATGCGCTGCACGTTCACGAAGCCGAGCGGTGCGCCGAGGAAGCGCGCCAGCACGTGGTAGCACATGGCGCAGGTGGCGGCGGTGACCGCGATCAGCAGCGGGAACTTGACCAGGTTGCGTACGCCGTAGACCCAGCTGTTGGCGATCCCGATGCCGAAGCCGTAGCCCGCCGACGCGAGCGTCAGCGTCGCGAACCGGCGCAGCACCGAGGCGCGCGACGTGTTCACGACAGCAGCCCGAGCGTCTCGGCCATGCGCCACGTCAGGAACACCAGCAGCAGCTGCCAGCCGGCCCACAGTGCCCAGTTCTGCCGCAGCGGCGTCAGCCGCGCGTCGCCGTAGAGGCAGCGATTGACGTGGCTGAGTGCGAGGGCGAGCGACAGCACCAGCAGCAGGATGCGGGTGACGTTGCTGCCGGCGACGCGCTCGGGCATGGTCAGTTCGAGGAACCAGTAGATCGGAGCGAAGCCGAGCGTGAACAGCGCCGCGGCCGACGGGATCACCAGCGCGATCGCCAGGCACTGGGCCGGATGCAGGCCGATGCCGAGGTAGGCGCCGAACACCTGCAGCGACGGGTAGCACAGCAGCACCGAACCGAGGAACAGCATCGCGATGTGCGCGATGCGATCGAGGCCGTCGACCGCGGCGAACGGCAGCGCCCCGACGAAGCTGCACAGCAGCAGCGCACCGAGCAGCGCCGGGATCGCGACGCCGCCGCGCAGGTTGGCGGCGAGCCGCTGCCGTTCGCCGAGCACGACGTCGAGCAGGCGGTAGGGCCGCCGCAGCGTCTCGGCCAGCTCGGCGTGCGCGAACGGCTCGGAGTGGATCTGGGGAGGGATGGGCTGCTCGGGCCCCTGAGTGGTCGATTGGGTCATGGGAATCTGCCGACTTTGCTCCGCAAAGCCACCGAGCGACAGCTTGCCCGCTTTGCTGTGCAAAGTCGACCCCCGAGCACCGCATACCGAACCGGGTTCATCCTGCGCCACTTGTCGCGCAAGGCGCGCAGGCGCGCGCGACAAGTGGCGCAGGATGAACCCGGTTCGGTATGCGGTGTGGGCGAGGGGTTCGCGTCTGCGAACGGCCGGTGTCAGCGGCCGAGCGGCACCTCGTCCGGTGCGCTCCAGACGTAGATGTAGCTCGGTGCGCTCCAGCGGTGGGCCAGTCCCAGGATCCGTCGGCCGTCGTCGACCAGCCGCACGTTGGTGACCGAGTACTCCGGCTCGGACAGCGACAGCAGCGGATCACCCGTGCGCAGGTCCCAGGTGCGGACGACGCAGTCGGCGCCACCGGTGATCAGGCGCGTGCCGTCCGGCGAGATCATCGCGCACGAGTTGGCGGTGGCGACCTCGAGGAACGGATCGCCGTCGCGCGTCAGGAACATCCTGCGGCTGATACCCATCACCAGCGTGTCGCCGTGGAGCGCCAGGGCGCCGATCGGCCCGACCGTCTGGTCGACCACGACCTTGCGGGCGACGCGGCCACGTGCGGGGTCGATCCAGCTGACGGTCGAGTGGTCGCCCCCGACGACGAACTGCTCGGTGCGCGGATCCCAGGTCAGGCGGCACGCGTAGACCGGCAGGTCGAGCCGGTGCAGCAGTTCGAGCGAGGGCAGCCGCCAGATCAGCAGGTGCTCGCCGTGGCCGCCGATCAGCCAGCGTTGCTGCGGGTCGACCAGCATGCTCTCGATGCGCAGGCTGCCGGTGGTGCCTTCGGCGCGCACCTCGCCGCTGTCGATGTCGTAGGCGCGCACGACCGCCTCGCCGTCGACGCTGCCGCAGACGTAGATGCGTTGATCGTCCATCGCGTTGCCGGTCCAGACCTGGCCGGTCTCGAGCTGGAGTTCGGGCTGCAGCGTGTGCGCGTTCCACACCGAGACCCGCCCGCGGAACGACGCGGTCCCGAAACGACGGCCGTCGAGCGATGCGGACAGGCGGCGCGCGTCGTAGCCGGCGTCGAGGCGCACGTGGCGATGCTTCGGCGTCGCGTTCCAGGTGCGAACGGTGTCGTCGCGCGCGGCGGTGACGATGCGCTCGCCGTCGGGGCTGAGCGCCATCGTGCGCACGCCGAAGCGGTGGCCGTGGAAGCTGCCGAGCAGGCGGAACGAGTCGGTGTCCCAGGCCATCATGCGGGACGCCGCCCAGCCGCCGCAGGCGTAGAGCCGGGCGCCGCCGCGCGACAGCGCCAGTCGGCGCATGCGCACGTCGCCGGTGAGCGCGACGATCGGCTCGCCGTCGGCCAGGCGCCAGGCGCGCACCGTCCCGTCGATCGACGCCGAGTAGAGCACGTCGCGCGCGCGGTCGACCAGCAGGTCGTCGACGTGGTCGGCGTGCCCGTGCGCGGTCCAGTGCACCTGTCCGGTCGCGGCATCGGTCGCCTCGATGTCCCCGTTCTCGTAGCCGATCAGCAGCCGGTCGCCGTGGAATGCCAGCCGGATGCTGTCGCAGCGCAGCTGCTGCTTGCGGAGGATGGTCGCGTCCTCGGCGGCGGCGTCGATCAGCCACAGCCAGCCGCTCTTGCCGGACATCGCGATGCGCGAACGGTCCTCCGACCACGCGAGTCCGAGCGGCTCGGTCGGCACCGGCCGCAACGGCGTGAGCCGTCGGCCTTCGGCGAGGTGCCACATCGACCAGCCTTCGTCGTGTGCCGTCACCGCGACGCCGGTGGCCCGGTCGTAGCAGATGCGTCGGAAGGTGCCCTCGATCGGCAGCGTGCCGAGCCGTTCGCCCGCGACGACGTCCCAGATCTCCGGTGGGTCCATGCGCGCCAGCGAGACCACGCGTCGGTCGTCGAGCCAGACCAGGTCGAGCACGTTCGGGGGCGCGGGCAAGGCCGACGTCGACGTGTCGAGCACGGACGCGAGGTGGCGCCATTCCCAGCCGCGTTCGGCGGCCGACACGCTTTCGAGGTAGGTGCGGGCGGTGTTGGCGTCGCCGTCGTTGAGCGACAGCTGTGCGACGGCGATCCGCGAGGCGCGCTCGCGGTCCTCCGCCTCGTCGCGCAGCTGGTGCGCGGTGCTGAGGCCCCAGGCGAGCGAGGCGATCGCAGCGAACAGCGAACCGAGCACCAGCAGCGCGACGGTCGCCGCGACGCGGTGCTTGCGCAGCAGCTTGCGCAACAGGTAGGAGGTCGCGTGCCGGCGCGCCCCGACCGGTTCGCCACGCAGGTGCCGTTCGACGTCGTCTGCGAGTGCGGCCACCGACGAGTAGCGGGCCTCGCGGTCGGGCGCGACGGCACGCAGCACGATCCAGTCGAGGTCCTCGCGCAGGCGCGCGCGCAGCCCGGCAGAACGTTCGAGGTCGGTGCCGGCGACGAGTTCGCTGGGGCGTCGCGGGGTCGCCTCGGCGAGCGCGCGCGCGACCCTGGTCAGGTTGGCGTCGGCCAACAGTTCGCGCGACACCGGCAGCTTGGCGGTCAGCAGTTCGCACAGCAGCACGCCGAGCGAGTAGACGTCCGTTCGGGTGTCGACGGCTTCGCCCGCGGCCTGCTCCGGACTCATGTAGCCGGGCGTGCCGACGAGGCCGCCCTGGATCGTGTTGGCGTGGCGCGGCTCCTCGCCGGCTTCGAGCAGCTTGGCGATGCCGAAGTCGATCACCTTGGGCAACGGCTGACCGTCCTCCTCCCGCACCAGGACGTTCGACGGCTTGAGGTCGCGGTGCACGATGCCGCGCTGGTGGGCGTGGTGGATCGCGCCGCAGATCCGCGTGAACAACTGCAGTCGCGCATCGAGGCCGAGTCGGTGGCCGTCGCACCAATCGGTGATCGGCCGGCCGTCGACGAACTCCATCGCGAAGTAGTGCACGCGGTCGGCGGTGACACCGGCGTCGTAGACCTGCGCGATGCACGCGTGCTGCAGCCGTGCCAGCAGCTGCCGTTCGTCCTCGAAGCGCTGCCGCGAACGGGTGTCGCCGCGGCCCGCCTGCAGCACCTTCAGCGCGACCTGGCGGCGCACCGGCTCCTGCTGCTCGGCGAGGTCGACGGTCCCGAAGCCGCCTTCCCCGAGCACGCTCTTGACCGTGAACGAGCCGATCCGTTCGCCCGCGAGGGTGTCCTGCAGGTCGCCGCTGACCTGGCCGAGCATGCTGTCACTGCGGCGCAGCGAGCGCACGCGCTTGCGGATGGCGGCGTCGTGGTCCGGGTGTTCCTGGCACAGCGCGTCGATCTCGGCGGACCGGCGCTCCGGCGGCGCATCGAAGTGGATCGCGTAGACGCGCTCTTCGATCGACTCGGGCAGGGCCTCACCGGTGCCGGGCATGGGGCGAAATGTAGCACGGCGGCGCGGTCGTCTGCCGCGTCCGCTAGCATCGACCCGTGGCCGAGGACCTCGACCAGCCAGCGGATGGCGGCGCGCCCGACCTCGACGAGGTGGTTGCGCGCTACCTGCCCCGACTGCACGCCTACGTGCGGCTGCACATGGGCGGCGCCCTGCGCGCGCGCGAGCAGTCGCTCGACGTGGTGCAGTCGATTTGTCGCGAGGTGCTCGAGGAGCGCGGGCGGTTTGAATACCAGGGCGAAGGCCAGTTGGTCAGCTGGCTGCTCACCGCCGCCACCAACAAGCTGCGCGAGCGGGCGCGCTTCCACGGCCGCCAGAAGCGCGACGCCGATCGCGAGCAGGCCGCGGACCGCGTCGACAGCCGCGTCTACGCCTCCCTGGTCACGCCGAGCCAGGACGTCGTGCGTGCCGAACGGATCGAGGCGCTCGAGCAGGCGCTGCAGCGCCTGCCCGACGAATACCGCGAGGTCATCGTGCTCGCGCGCATCGTCGGCCTGTCGCACGCCGAGATCTCGCAGCGCATGGGCAAGGAGGGCTCCGCCACGCGCAACCTGCTCGGCCGCGCCCTGACCCGCCTCGCCGACGAACTCGGCAGCGACTCGACCGCCTGACCGAGGCCGCCACGACCGCACCGAGCCGCGCGCTTCGCGCGCGCTAAGTGGCGCAGGATGAACCCGGTTCGGTATGCGGTGTCAGGGGTGCTGTGGTCAGGTGGGGAGGAGGCCGCGGCGGGCGAGGTTGTGCATCAGGGCGGTGAGGCCGAAGCGCCACGGTGGGATGGTGTGGCAGTGCTGCACGCGGTTCTGCAGGGTGCCGAACTTCGGGGACGAGATCCGCACGAGGTCGCCGAGGTGGTGGGTGAAGCCCTGGCCCTCTTTGTCGCGGTCGGCGGTGGGGGCGAACAGCGTGCCGGTGAACAGCGCGATGCCGTCCGGATACTGGTGGCTGGCGTGGATCGTCTGCGCGACCAGTTCGGTGACGTCGCGGCTGATGCTGCTCATCGGGCTGACCTCGCGCAGCGTGAAGCCGTCGTCCCCGGTGATCTCCAGCGAGACCTCGGCGCGGCGCACGTCGTCGAGCGTGAACGTCTCGTCGAACAGCCGCACGAACGGGCCGATCGCAGCCGAGCCGTTGTTGTCCTTGGCCTTGCCCAGCAGCAGAGCGCTGCGCCCTTCGATGTCGCGCAGGTTGACGTCGTTGCCCAGCGTCGCGCCGACGATCTCGGCCGCGGGGTCGACGATCAGCACCACCTCGGGCTCGGGGTTGTTCCACGACGAGATCTCGAGGATGCCGACGTCGTCACCGGTGCCGACGGCCGACAGCGCCTGCGCCTTGGTGAACACCTCGGCATAGGGCCCGATGCCGACCTCGAGGTATTGCGACCACAGCCCCTCCTGCTGCAACACCTGCTTGACCTGCTCGGCTTCGGGAGACCCCGGCACGACGCTCGACACCTCCGCGCCGATGCGCTCCTTGATCTGCGTGCGCACCGCCTCGGCGCGGCTGCTGTCGCCGCCGGCGCGTTCCTCGATGACGCGCTCGAGCGCGCTGACCATGAACGTCACGCCGCACGCCTTGATCGGCTGCAGGTCGACCGGAGCGAGCAAGCGCGGCGCGTCGTCGTCGCGTGGCTGCGCGACGGTGGCCGCCATCAGCTCTTCGAACGAGCCGACTCGCGACAGCGATGCGGTGCCGTTCTGGCGCCAGGCCGTGCCGTTGGCAAACAGCTCCGACGTGGTCGCCGCGATCGGCGACAGGTCGAACACGCCGTCCTCGCGGATCCAGACCGGGCTCGGGCCGGGCTCCGATCCGGTCAGCGTCGCCGGCAGCCACGCGCGGCCGACCAGCGTTCCGGCGAAGCCGTCGTCGGGGAGGAAGGCGCGCAGGTCGTCGTGCATGCGCGCACTGGAGCGGCGCCGGTGCGCAGCGGCAAGCGCGCGTTGCGAACCGGCCCGCTCAGCGAGCGCCGCGCATCGTGAACACCAGGCTGCCGCCGGTGCCGCCCTCCGGCCGCGCCGAGCGCGCCGAGACGAACTGCCAGTCCGCCGGCAGCTGCACGACCTGTCGCATCGAACGGCGCAGCCGCGCGTCGGGGCCTTCGCCGTCGCTCTCGGGGTCGAGGTCGCGGTAGCTCGCGTCGCAACCGTCGTTGGCGAGCGAGCGGCGCAGCGATTCGCACAGGCTGCGGATCGTGCCGCCCCGGTCGATCTGTCCGTTGGCTTCGTGTTCGGTGCCGTCGGGAGCGCGCGTCACGACCAGCACGCGGACCGCGTAGGGCATCGTGACCGTTGGATCGCTGAAGGACAGCTCCAGCGTGCGCAGCGTCGGCCGCGACGAGAACAGCGAGCAGCCGGAGCACAGGGAGGCGAGCGCGCCGGCCCACAACAGCGAGCGCAGGGCACGGAACGTCGAAGGGCCGGGGAGTCGGGTCATGGTCTCGGCAGATCAGGGTCTCGGCAGATCAGGGTCTCGGTCTCGGCAGGTCAGGGTCTCGGCAGATCAGGGTCTCAGAAGATCAGGTCCAGCTGGATCGAGGTGAAGTGGGTCGGGTCGCCGACCGGCGACGGTGAGTCGAACTCGGGCGAACGGAACGTCTCGACGATGCTCAGCCGGATCCGCGGCGTCGGCTCCCACACCAGCCCGACGCGGAAGTCGCTGACGAATACGTTGCGGTCGACGCTCGGTCCGCTGCGCCAGGTGTTGCCGTCGAGGAAGATGTTGCGCAGCACCACGCGACCTTCGATGCCGGCCTCGAGGTGCACGCGCTGCGGCGCGTCGCCCACCGGGCGCAGCGCGGCGCCGAAGTGTCGCGGCAGGTTGCAGCCGACGCGCAGCGTCGTGCCGAGGCGGCCGCTGGTCTCGACGTTGCCGAGCCGGCCGCCGATCAGGCCGATCAGGTCGGTCGAGAACGGGCCGAGGTAGTGTTCGTGGTACCACGTCCGGAAGCGCCGTTCGTAGCCGAGCACGAAGCCGGGTTCGTCACGCAGCTGGTTGGACCAGCCGCTCGGTCGCGGCGCGTCGACCATCTCGTGGATCTGGATCTGCAGGTCGTCGGCGAGCGAACTCGGGCCGACGACCCCGAGCTCGAGTTCCCACGTGTCGAGGTGGTCGCGGCGGTCGGCGTTGAGCGTCAGCGCCGCATTGCGGTAGCTCAGGTGCAGCCAGCCGGCATACGGTCGGTCCTCCGGGTCGGGGATCGCCAGCGTGATGTCCTCGGGCGTGTACATGTCCTGCCCGATCGCCAGTTCGTGGGTCGCCGCGTCCGGCGTGCCGCGGAACGGCAGCCAGCTGAGCGTGTCCGGCTCGGCGGCGAAGGCGGCCGAGAGCTCGAACGCGTTGGTGAAGAACCGGTCGGTGTCGCTGGCCCACGAGTCGTTCTGCCATGGCGTGCGGGCGCGCACGCCCGGCACGGTGAAGCGGCCGACGGTCTCCTGGGCGCCGATCGAGGTGGCCAGCAGAGCGACGAGGATGGGGGCCGTTCCCTTCATTCGCGGTGCAGGGTAGCGGTGGCGGCCGGCCGTGCCCACGGCGATCTGCGTGGCCGATCAGAGCAGCCGGATCGCCAGCTGGATCAACCCGTTGGTCCCGACCACGAACACGGCGAGCGCCGCGAGCACGCGCAGCAGCAGCCACCGCGCGCGGCCGCGATAGGCGAACCAGAGCGTGCAGCCGGTGTAGAGCACGGCGGCGATGCCGTCGGCGATCGTGATGGCGGGGCCCCACGCCGACGGCAGCACCAGGCCGAGCAGCGCCAGCGGCGCACGCCACAAGAAGATGTGACCCGCTGCCAACAGCATCACGAACAGCATCTGCAGCCAGGTGCGGCGGCCGCCGAGGAACGGCAGCCACATGCCCGTCACCAGGATCGGCATCATCGCGAGGTTGAGCCAGTTGCCGTGGCGCAGGATCGGCGGGATCTCGCCGGCGTTGCGGAGTCCGAAGTTGATCGCCGCCCACCACAGGCCGCACGTCAGGATCGCGTAGCGCACCGGATGCACGTAGCGGGCCCGCTGGCCTTCGAGGTAGTCGCGCGCGACCTTGCCCGGGTGCACCGTCAGGCCGCGCACCGTCCGCCACATGGCACCTTCGACGCTGAACAGCGCCTGGGCGGCGTCGACGAGTGCCGTCGTCAGCCGCAGCTCGAGCCGGCCGTTGTCCTGGCCGCACCGCGGGCAGTAGCGACCGGCCTGCGGCGTGCCGCAGTTGGGGCAGGTGGTCGGCGCGGCGTCGGGCACGCGGCCACGTTAGCCAATCCGAACCGTGCGAAGAATCGCGTAACGCGACGCCCGCCGGTCCGCTGGCTCAGGTGGCATGACCCAATCCCTCATCCGGACGACCTCCCTGCTCGCGCTGCTCGCCGCGCCCGCCTTTGCCCAGGACCAGTTGGTCAAGCAGGCGCTGAAGAAGATCGAACGCGTCGAACAGGCGCTCGCGACGCTGCCGGCCGGCGATGTAAAGGCGGCCAACCGCCTGCTCGGCGACCTCAAGTGGGCCAACAAGCGGCTTAAGGGTGCCTACAAGAAGACGACCAGCCACTGGCAGGACGCCAACCGCCGGCTGCAGGCCGCCGACCAGGCAGTGCGGGCGCGCGCCGCGGCGTCGGGGCCGCCTTCCTCCGGCAAGCCGCCGGCGTCCGGCCAACCCACCGGCAAGCAGCCGGCCAGCAAGCAGCCCACCGGTAAGCAGCCAACCGGTAGCCAACCCACCGGTAGCCAACCCACCGGCAACCAACCCACCGGCAACCAACCGGCGACCGAAGGCCCGGTGATCGGCGCCGACTTCGAGAAGCTCCAGCAGCTCGACAAGGAGGTGCGCAACGGGTTCCACAACCTCGGGCTGCTCAACAAGTCGTTCATGGGCGACGCCTACCGCGTCGGCTCGATCCAGAAGGAACTCACAGGCCTGCGCAAGCGGCTCGCGGCGTTCCCGGCCGGCGACAAGAACGTCAAGATCGTCGCTGCCAACCTGCAGCGCTTCGAAGACCAGTTCACGCGCTGGCGCGAGGAATACGCCGCCGACCAGGCTGCGGCCGGCGACCTCGGCGCGCAGCTCGAGGCGATCGCCAAGAAGTACGCACACGACCAGCTCCCCGGCGCGCTGCACTGGCCGTACGAACGCGACAAGCTGACGCAGTGGGCGGCGCGCACGGCGCAGCTGCTCGCCGAGCTGCCGAAGGACGCCGAGATCGTCGGCCGCGCGCGCGGCAACGCGATGCTGCGCAAGCGCGCCAACAGCCTCTACCACCGCGTCAGTAGCGCACTGCCGCGCCGGCTCGGGGAGCACGTGCAGGCGGTGCGCTATGGCTGCGACCACGCGGCGAAGGACGCCAGCCGCGTCGCCCGGACGCTGGCCGAGACCGACCCCGCCGATCGCAACGCGGTGGCCAACCGGGTGCTGATGCCGGGCGCGCTCGAGCGTTCGCTGCGCATGCTGAACGACGGGCTCGAGGCCGTCGACCTCGCCGCGACGCTGGACCGGTCGTTCGCGCCGGAGCCGCCGGTCGATCGCAAGCAGCAGCGCGCCGAGATCGAACGGTCGATCGCCACGCTGCGGGCGCTGGCGAAGGCTTCGCTGGCGGAAGTGCGCATGCCGGCGCAGGTCGGGCTACCGGCCGAGAAGGTCGCCGAACTGACCGCGATCGCCGAGAAGGTGTTGGCGCGTGACAAGTACGGCGTGCACCCGATCCAGCGCCTGATCGTGACCTCCAAGCCGCAGCGCAAGGAGAAGACCGAGGGATCGATCACCGGCACGGTCACCGGCGCGCGCGTCACCACCTACCACTACGTCTGGGACGAATACCGCGTCGTCACGGCGGAGAAGGTCGGCGACGAGACCTGGATCTTCCACAACACGCTGAAGTTCTACCACTCGTCCGACTCGGTCACGCCGCAGGACGTCTGGATCCTGAGCCGGCGCTTCCAGGGCACGCAGATCCTGGCGGACAACGTTGCCAAGTAGCGTCGCCGATAGCGTCGCCAGGGTGGCGCGCTAACGTCCGCGTGGCGGTGCTGGGAACGTGCGCCGTAGCGCGCGCGGCGCCGACGCGCGGTAGATCGTGTCGTGGAACTGCTCTGGCATCGGCTGGTAGTGCCACCAGCTGGTGTCGGTGTCGGCGGCGGCCAAGGCGGCGACCAGCCGCTGCGTCGCGGCGATGATGCCCGGCTCGTTGGCGGTCGTCAGGTAGAGCGTGCCGGCGTCCTCGCCGCGTTGGCCGAGCAATTCGGGCGCGCGCGCGACCAGCTGCGCGTCGTTCCACCACAGGCTCGGACTGAACGCGATGCAGTGGTCGAACAGCTCCGGCTGCTCGAGGAACGTCTCGACGACGAACAGGCCGGCCAGCGATTCGCCGACCAACGCGGTGACGCCACCGGTGCGGTAGCGTCGCTCGACCTCCGGCATCAGCTCGTCGCGCAGGAACGTGCGGAACGCGGCGGCACCGCCGGCGCGCGGCGCGATCTCGCGATCCTTTGGAACGTCGGTCGGGCCGGTCAGGTCGCGGCGCCGGTCGGTGTTCTCGATCCCGACGACGATCACCGGCTGCATCGTGCCCCACAGCTCGCCGGCGGCGACCGCGTCGACGACGTGCGGCAGGTCCTCGCCGATGCCACCGTCCGGCATGTAGAGCACCGGCAGTCGGGCGTCCGGGGCGTCGTAGCCGCGCGGCAGGTAGACGAACACGCGCCGCTGTTCTGCGAGCGCGGCGGACCGCAGGGTCCAGGACTGCACGCGCTCGAAGCAGGGCGGCGCATGGGTCGGGGTCGCACAGGCCGGCAGCAGCAGCAGGAGCGGCAGGAGGGAGCGCATGGCGTCGCACGCTAACGGGCGCGGCCGGTTCTCCGAGCGGCCGGGCGCAGCGGGTGCCTCGTGGGGGCGGCGTCAGGTCGGCAGTTCTTCCTGGCAAACGTCGCGAGAAGGTAACTCGGGCAAGGAACGCAGACGCCCCGTGGTTCTCCCTACATGGGTCCCCGTCGCCGGGCGGCAGCGCTGCTGCGCCGTTGGCTCGCGGCCGGGGAAGGAGCCTGGAGAGCGTCGGCCGGATCGAAGGTGCGAGGACACCGGGTCCGGCCGGCGGGACGCGTTCGTTGCCGCGACCGCGCGGCGCGGATAAGCAGCGCACATGCAATCCGTATCGAAGGGGCCCGCGCTGCGCGAGGTCGAGCCCGACGACGACACCCGCGTGCGCGCGGTGCTCGCCGAGCAGCGGGCGATGCTCGACGTCGTGCGCGGCAACCGCGTCTGGGACTGGCTCGGCGGCATGCCGTCGGGCTTCGGCCATCCCAAGGCGGGGCTCTACGGCATCTACCTGGCCGTCGCGTTCGTCGTGATGGCGGCGATCGCGCTGGTCGTCGCCGGCTTCGACCGCGGGGTCTGGCTCGCGACGTTCGTCGGCCTCGCGCTCGTGTGCCTGCTCGTGCGGGCCGTGGTCGAGGGGTCGGCCGAGCGGCGGACCAAGGCCTTCTACGGCCGCGCGGTGCAGATGCCGGCGGTCGTCCTGCACGCGCAGGAGCCGGACGACGACGGCGACGACGACGAACCGGCGACGCCGGTCGCGCTGCTGGTCGGCACCGACGTGAGCTCGGCCGACGACCTGGCCGCGCTGCTCGAGGCTGGTGCACGGTTGCGCGCGGGCATCGAAGATCCCGATGCCTGCGAGCCGGCGCTCGTCGAGCTCGCGCGCACGATCCGCGACGGCCGCGAGTGCGACGGCAGCCGCATGGCCGCGCCCGAGGCGCTCGGCAAGGCGATGGACGTCGCGTTCGTGGCGGTGTTCGAGGACTGGTTGCCCGAACGCGAACTCGACTCACGGCTGGTGTTCGTGCTCGCCGATCCGGACCGTCGCGACGCGCGCCATACCCGCGTCGCGCACCACGCGGCCTGGGGGCCCGGTGCCGTCAACCTCTGCGCGCGACTGCCGCTGGAGGTCGAGGCATGAACCTCTCCGCGATCCGTCAGAACCTGACGCGGCTCGAGAAGATGGACGAACTCGAGAAGCTGCTCGCCGATGCCGACGAGGGGCTGCCGTGGAACGACTTCGTCTGGATGCTGCAGTTCCCCGCGTTCGTCGGCGCGGCGATCCAGATCACGGTCATGGGCATGAACGCCAGGCCGGAGGACGATATGCCGCCCGGCGAGGACATGGCGTGGATGCTGCTGCTGGTGCTGCTCGGACTGGGGTTCCGCTTCTTGCACCCCCTGTTCCGCAGCCGCGTGCAGTCGCTGTGTCGCCGCCTGCGCCGCAACGGCGTGGTCGTGCCGGCGCGGCACGTCCAGGCCAGCCCGATGTGGGGGCAGCTCGACTGGGTGTGGGGCATCGTGGTCCATTCGCACGATCCGGCCGTGCTGCAGGACCCCGACAAGCTGAGCGCGACCGCCAAGGACCTGTTCGAACTCAAGTGGCAGGACCGGGGCGCGATGCCCGAGGCCCACGCGGAGCTGGCGTGGATGCTCTACCACGAGATCGCGCCGGTTCGTTCGCTGCCGGTGCCCGCCGAGCTCTGCCACGGCCTGCAGGACTGCTGGATCGCGACCGTGATGTTGCCAGCCGATCCGCTGCGCAGCGGAGATCTGCTGCTGGCGCTGACGCTGCCATCGCAGAGCGAGGCGGTCCGGCGGGATCCCAACGCGATCGCCGTGCTGCCTGACGCGGTGCTCGACTGACGCGAGACATGCGGCGGCGCGCGGCTACACTCCCCAACCCCCTGGAGGTCATGCCCGTGCGTCTGCCAACCGTCGTTTCGTTCCTGATCCTGTCCGTCACGTTCGGCTGCGCGTCGGCGCCGACGCCGCCCGAACTGACGTGGGCGATCGCGATCCACGGCGGCGCCGGCACCATGGATCCCGACGCCCCGCAGGAGCAGCTGCGCGCCTACGAGGACGCGATGACGCGGGCGTTGGTGCTCGGCAAGGACATGCTGGCCGAAGGCGCGTCTGCGCTCGACGTCTGCGAGTCGGTGGTGCGTTCGCTCGAGGACAACCCGCTGTTCAACGCCGGCAAGGGCGCGGTCTTCAACGAGCAGGGCGAACACGAACTCGACGCGTCGATCATGGACGGCGCCACGCTGCGCTGCGGTGCGGTCGCCGGCGTGCGCACCGTCAAGAACCCGATCTCGCTGGCGCGCAAGGTCATGACCGACACGCGCCACGTGCTGTTGGCCGGCGACGGCGCCGAGAAGTTCGCCGACGTGGCCGGCGTCGCGCGCGTCGACAACCGGCACTTCGACACCGAGCGGCGGCGGCGCGCGCTCGATCGTCTGCTGCAGGAGCGGCAGCGCACCGGCGCGCTGGTGCCGGCCGATCGTCGCTACGACTACGGCACCGTCGGCTGCGTCGTGCTCGATCGCGAGGGGCGCCTCGCGGCAGCGACCAGCACCGGCGGCATGACGGCCAAGAAGTGGGGGCGGGTCGGCGACACGCCGGTCATCGGCGCCGGCAACTACGCCGACGGCTTCGCCGCGATCAGCTGCACGGGCACCGGCGAGGAGTTCATCCGGCACGGGGTCGCGCGGTCGGTGACGGCGCGCATGGCGCTGGCCGGCGAGTCGCTCGCGCAGGCGGCCGGCGCGGTCATCCACGACGTGCTGAAGCCGGACGACGGGGGGCTGATCGCGGTCGATCGAGACGGCAACATCGCGACGCCGTTCAACTCGACCGGCATGTACCGCGGCATGGCCGACTCGCGCGGCTTGTTCCGCGTCGCGATCTTCCAGGACCGGTAGCGGCGCCGTTCCCTTGCCGTCGCTGCCGATGGTCGGTGACCGCCGTGCGCGGCTAGACTAGCGGGGTCGTGAAGGGGCTCGTCTCCATCCTCGCCCTGCTGGCGGCGTTCGCGCTGGTCGCGACGCTGTCGTGGTGCCGCAGCGATCCCGGCGTCGTCGACGCCGGCGGCAGCGGACCCTCGTCGACGCCCGCGGCAGCACGTCAGGCCGCTCTGGCTTCGGAGCACGAGCGCTCCGCGCCGACCGAACGGGTCGACGTGCACGAGGCTGCGACCGCATACCTCGATCCGGTCGCCGTCGTCGGGGCGGGGCCGCACGTGCTCGAGGTCGAGGTCGTCGACGCGCACGGCCGCGCGGCCGTCGGCGCCGAGGTGCTGTGGCACCAACGTCCGGACGGCGAGCCGGTGGCGACGACGCGGGTGGCGGTCGACGGCCAGAGCCGCGTCGAGGTGTCGCGCGGCCTGCTGTTCGCGCGGGCGCGGCACCCGGACGTCGGCACCAGCCTGATGCTGGCGCTGTCGACCGAGCATCCGCCGGCGCGCACGCCGAGGCTGGCGCTGTTGCGTCCGTGCCGGATCGAAGGGGCGCTGTTCGACGAACACGGGGAGCCGGTCGCGGGCGCCGCGGTCCAGCTCGACGGCCGGCTCGGGATCCCGTTCGGGCATGCGGGCGAGTGCGTGACGCGCTCGTGGGTCCGCTGCGACGCGCACGGCCGCTTCGCGTTCGAGGCGAGCTACGGCACGCACGGCTGGCTGCGGTTCGTCGATCCCGAGGACGCGGGGCGCAAGGTGGACGTGGCGTTCACGGCCGGCCGCCACCAGCGCGTGCGGCTGCGCCTCGCCACCGGCGGTGAGGTCGTCGGCAGCGCGCTGCCGGCGGTGCCGGAGCAGGCCCCGACGCCGGTGACGATCGGCGGCGACGTGCGCATCGAGGCGATCGCGCGCGCGGTGCCGGTCGAGCGGCTGCAGGTGTCGTGGCGGCATCCTCTCGATCGCCCGTACCTGCTGCGCGAGGTCGAACCGAGGCCGTCGCCGCTGCAGTTGGCGAAGGCCGACCTCGACACGTTCGTGTGCTTCTTGCGGGACCCGGTCAGCGGTTGGTCGAACGGCTTGCTGCCGGGCGAGCTGGCGCGATCCGACACGGTCGCACTGCTGCCGCCGGGGCCGTTCCGCGTGTTGGTCCACCACGACGGTCGTCCCGCGCGCGGGGTCGATGTCGTGCTGCACCCCGGCGGCCCGTCGCTGCGCGCGGCGGTCGGGGTCGACGGCAACGCATACTTCGCCAAGGTGCCGGCGGGCCCGGTGCTGATCCATCTGCTGCGCGGCGTCGAACTGCTCGGCGAGCACCGCGCGCGGGTCGGTCCGGACGAACTGGCGAGCGTCGGGTTGGTCGTCGAACTGGGCGTCGAGGCGGGCGTCGAACTGCGCGGGGAGCCGCGGTGAGCCTGCGCGCGCTGCTCGCCGCAGGGTTGGCGGTCCTGGTCGCGGCCGTCGCGTGGTGGTGCTCGCAGGTGCCGACCGCGGTGCCGCTGGCGTCCGGCTCGGAGCGGGGCGAGCAGCAGGTCGACGCAGCACTGGCGCGCGGCCGGCTCGATGCGGGGCGTGCCGAACGCTCGCTGCCTCACGACGCGGTCGAACGGCAGCTCGACGTGACGTGGTCGCTGCAGGTCAAGGTGGTGGACGCGCACGACGACGGCGTCGCGGGCGCGCGGGTCGAGGTCCGTTCGCAGCGCGGTGGCGAGGTCCGCTGCGAGGGGGTGTGCGACGAGACCGGCGCGGCCCGAATCGACGTGCAGGGCGACGCGGTGTGGGTGCGCTCGCGCGATGCCGACGTCGGCGCGAGCCTGGAGCGGTCGGTCGGGCGCACCGGTCGCAGCTGCACGCTGGCGCTGCGACGGCCGGTGCGCATGCACGGCTACGCCTTCGGGGTCGACGGCCAGCCGCTGGTCGATGCGCGCGTCGCGATCCGCACCGGCGAGGAGGGCATCGTCGCGCAGTTCCTCGGTGGCGACGAGCACGTGCCGGCGGTCCCGGCGACGATGCGCACCGATGCCGCGGGTGGTTTTGCGTTCGAGGTCGCCGCCGGCTGGTCCGGGGTCGCGCGCGTCGAGATCGACTCGGCGGATGGCTGGCCGGACACCGGCACCGTCGCGTTCACGGCGCGTGAGGGGGGCGAGGTGCTGGTCGGCCTGCCGGGTGCCTTCGTCGTGCGCGGCGTCATCGTCGACGGTCGCGGCGAGGTCGTCGAGGCGGTCGTCGAGGTGCACGCCGTCGACGGCAGGCAGGTGCTCGGTGACTACCGCAGGGCCGGACGCGACTTCCAGATCGGCATCGCGCCGGGGAAGCGGATCCGGCTCGTGGCGCGCGCCGACCAGGGAGAGGGCTACGCCGACGTGGTTGCGACGCGCAGCGACCCGCAGCCGCGGGTCGTGATCCGGCTCGGCGAGGGCCGTGCGACCGAACCGCCGTTCCGAGCGATCCCCGACGGCGGCGTCGACGTCGTCGCGACCCTGCCCGACGGCAGCGCGCCGCCGGCGTTGCGCCACCGCTGGGTCGACGTCACGTTCGAGCGTTCGCTCGGGGACCTGCACCGGGTGGAGGGCGGCAGCTTCCACCTCGGCCATGCGCCGAAGCCGCCGGCGCGGCTGTGGGTCAAGTCGCGCGCCGGCGAGGTCGCGACCTGGGTGGTCCCGGCCGGTCCGTTGCCTCGGCGCGTCGAGCTGCGTCTGCAGAAGCCGGTCGACGTCGAGATCTCGGTGCTGCACCGCGGCCGGCCGGCGCGCGGCCTCGACGTCACGCTGTTGGCCTGCGGCACGCGCGAGACCTTTGCGTTGGGGCCGAGCGGCGTCGCGACGTTCACGTGGATCTGCCCCGGCCCGGCCAAGGCGGTCGTGACGCGCGGCTGGGAGGTCGTCGGCGAGCAGCAGCTGTTCCTCGCCGCCAGCGGCAGCAACCGGGCGACCGTGCACGTCGACCTGTCGCGCTGAACGGCGGCCGTTCGGCGCAGCGTGTGGGCACCGTCGGCTGTCGCGATTCCGGACGCATCGGTCTGGCGGGATGCCTGGACCTGTCCGGATCCCTGACGCAGGGTGCCGCCGAACGGCATGGCACGGGACTTGGGAGGGCGGGCCTGGCCACGGGCCCCTGTTTCCAAGATGAATCGACTCGCCGGATCCCCGCTCGTCCTGCTCGCCGCAGGCTCCCTCCTCACCCTGCCGCTCGCGGCGCAAGTCAGCTTTGCTACGGCGACCCTGCCGGTCGGCGGTCAGCCGGACGAGGTGGTCCTCGGGGACATCGACCTCGACGGCGATCTCGACCTCTGCGTGACCGTCGATCTGCCGATCAACGGCGTCGCGATCTGGCGCAACGACGGTGCCGGCAACTTCGCGCTGCTGCAGAACGTCCTGGTCGCCAACCAGGCCCGCACGCTCGTCGCCGAGGACCTCGACGGCGACGGGGATCTGGATCTTGCGGTCGGTGTCGGCACCGGCCAGGTGCAGCTGCTCCGCAACGACGGCGGGCTGTTCGTCGGTGTCGGTTCGGTCGCGGTCGGGCTCAACCCGCGCGGCATGACGGTCGGGGACTTCAACGGCGACGAGGTGCGCGACCTGGCCGTCGCCAACCGCGACGGTGCCAGCGTCACCGTGCTGACCAACCTCGGTGGCTTCGTGTTCGCGTCGTCGACGATCCCGGCGGGCAACGGTCCGCGGGCCGTGGTCGCCGCCGACCTCGACGCCGACGGGCTGGACGATCTGGTGGTCGCCAACCACGGCTCGCGCGATGTCTCGGTCCGGCTTAACACCGGTGCCGGCTTCGGCCCCGAAACGCGCCTGTCGGTGGGGCCGACCTATCGCGGCGAGTGGGTGACCACCTGCGACGCCGATGGCGACGGGGACCTCGACCTGATCGTCGCGCTCGGTGAGACGCTGGGTGTCGTCGGAGTGTTCTCGAACGGCGGCTCGGGGGCGTTCGGTCCTCTGCAGGTCGTCAGCGTCGGTGGCCAGGAGCCCGGCACGGTGATCGCGATGGACGTCGACGGGGATCGAACTCCGGACCTGCTGACGGCCAACGAGGATTCCAACGACGTGTCCGTGCTGCTCGGCACCGGCATCGGCGGCTTCCTCGCCGCCGCGATCGTGCCGGTCGGAGCCAACCCCGACGGTCTGGCCGGCGGCGACATCGACGGCGACGGCGACATGGACTTCGTCACCTCCAACCGCAATGCCAACTCGGTCACCGTGCTTCGCAACACCACGCTCGCGGCGGCGACCGCGCCGACGATGACGGTCGGTGGACCGGTGGCCGTCGGCCAGGCGACTCCAGTGCTGCTGTCGAACCCTCAGGACGCGGGCATGTTCTACCTGAGTGCGCTGTCGCGCTTCGCCGGCCCTTCGATCCCGCTCGGCGACGGGCGTTCGATCCCGCTGGGACCGTCCGACGTGCTCGACTTCACGCTCGGGTCCAACCCCGTCTACCAGGATTCGTTCGGTGTGCTCGGCGGCAGCGGTCACGCCTTCGCCCGGCTGGTGTTGCCCAACACGCCGCTGCTGAACGGCTTCACGTTCTACGGCACGTTCGTGGTGTTCGATGCCGGCAGGTTCTTGTCGATCGGGTCGATTGCCGACCAGGTCGTCATCCAGGTGCCCTGATCGATCGGCGCCGCACTCGCCCGCGGCGCGTCGCGGCTTCGGTCGCGTGCATCCATGGACCACTTGCTCATGATCCTGGCCGTGCTCGCCACCGGCCTGGTGTTGACCGCGCTGGTGCGTCGGCGCGCTGCGGCGCGTGCCGACGTTCGCAGCCTCGACGACCGTTCGTTGGCGGTCGAGCGGGGCAGCCACCGTGCCCGCCTGCAGCACCCGAGCGTCGACCTCGCCAACTGCATCGGCTGCGGGGCCTGCGTGCGTGCCTGCCCCGAAGAAGGCGTGTTGCAGATGGCCTACGGCCAGGCGGTGGTCGTGCACGGTGCCCGTTGCGTCGGCCACGGCCTCTGTGCGGAGGCCTGTCCGACCTCGGCGATCGCGCTGACGCTCGGCGATCTGTCGTCGCGCCGCGATCTGCCGGCGGTCGACGAACGCAACCAGGCCATCGGTGTCGACGGGCTGTTCCTCGCCGGTGAGATCACCGGCTTCGCTCTGGTGCGGACCGCGGTGGCACACGGTGCCGCCGTGGCGGCAGCGGTGCGCGAACGCGTCGATGCGGACGCTTGCGACGACGACCTCGCCGACCTGGTCGTGCTCGGCGCGGGCCCGGCGGGGCTTTCGTGCCTACTCGCCGCCAAGGAACTCGGCCTGCACGCGGTCGGCCTCGACCAGGCGGACGAGATCGGCGGAACCGTCGCCGCCTATCCGCGGCGCAAGCTCGTAATGACGCAGCCGATGCGTTTGCCGCTGCACGGCCGACTCGATCGACTCGAGTACACGCGGGAACAACTGGTCGAACTGTGGCAGCAGCTCGCGCGGAACCACGACCTGGACGTGCGGCTGCGTACGACCGTGCAGCGCATCGAGCGGGCGGCCGACGGCTGCTTCGACGTCGTCACCGACGCCGGTCGCCACCGCGCACGCAACGTCTGCCTGGCGGTCGGCCGACGCGGTACGCCGCGCCGCCTCGCGGTGCCCGGGGAGGAACTGGACAAGGTGGCCTACGCGCTACTGGATGCCGCGAGTTATCGCGATCGGAACATTCTGGTCGTCGGCGGTGGCGACAGCGCGGTCGAGGCAGCGCTGGCGCTGGCCGAACAACCCGGTAACGAGGTGGTGCTGAGCTACCGCCGCGAACACTTCTCGCGCCTGAAGGCGAAGAACGAGCGGCGCATCCTGGCCGCGTTCGAGGACGGGTTGGTGGTCCCACGTCTCGGTACGGCGGTGACCGAGATCACGCCGGCCGGCGTCGCCCTGCGCGCCTTCGGTGCGGCGCAGAGTTCCGATGCCCAAGCCGTCGCGACGGTCGCGACCGAGCGGCTGGCCAACGACCATGTGTTCGTGTTCGCCGGCGGCACACCGCCGTTCCCGATGCTGGAATCGGCTGGCGTCTCGTTCGACGCCAGCCTGCTACGGGAGCGTGAGGCGCGCGTCGACCGCGGCGCCGGCCTGCTGGTATCGCTCACGTTCACGCTGGCCGGTCTGCTCGCACTGGTCGCCGTGCGACTCTGCTTCGCCGTCTACTACGATCTTGAGGTCGCTTGGCGTCCATCGGCGGAACTGCACCCGCTGTTGCGACCGCAGGGCGCGCTCGGCCTCGCTTGTGGCGCAGCAGCGGTGCTGCTGTTCCTGGCCAACGTCTGCTACCTGGTGCGTCGCTCGGCGCGCATCGGGCGCAGGTTGCCCGGCACGTTGCGCAGCTGGATGAACGCGCACGTCGCGACCGGCATCGGTGCCTTCCTGTGCGCGATCGTGCACAGCGCGTACTCGCTCCGGGACAGCGCCGGTGGTCACGCGCTGCTGGCGATGGGCGTCGTCGTGGGCGCCGGCATCGTCGGGCGCTGGTTCTACGCGTTCGTCCCGCGGGCGCAGAACGGTCGACAGCAGCGCATCGAAGAACTGTCGCAGCGGGTCGCCGCGATCGCGACGGAGTGGGACCGCGATGGACGTGGCATGGGCGTTCAGGCTCGTCGCATGGTCGAAGAACTGGTGGACCGCGCCGAGATCGGCCAGACCCTGCCCGGCCGCATCTGGGGGCTCGTGCGTAGCCAGTGGCAGCTTCGTCGTCGACTCGAACGATTTGCGGCAGCGGCACGCACCCAGGGGGTGCCCACGCACGACATCGCCCGGATGGTGCGGCTGTCGCGGCGTTCGTTCCGTCTGGCACTGCAGCTTGCCCACTACGACGACCTGCGGGCCCTGCTGTCGACGTGGCGTTGGCTGCACCGCTGGCTGGCGCTGCTGTTGGCTGCGCTACTGGTCGTACACGTCGTCTCCGCCGTCCGCTACGGCGGTATCGAGTGGCCGACACCCGGAGCGGAGGGTGGTCGATGAAGCTCTGGCGTTGGCTGTTGCCAGCCTTGTCGTTGGCTGCCGTGGTCGTCTTCACCTGGTGGGACGTCTCACGGGTGCAGGCCGGTCCGGGACCTCTGCATCCGGTCCACGCGATGGCGAGCGGGCTCGACCGTGGTGCCAACTGCGCGGGCTGTCACGAGCGCGGTGCGGTGGCCGCCAGCGGTTGCATCGCATGCCACCAACCGATCGGCAACCAGCTGAGCACGCATCGCGGCGTTCACGGATCGTTGCCGGCCGCCGCTGCGCGAGCCTGCGGGACCTGCCATTCCGATCACCACGGCGACCAGCGCCCCCTGCTGCCGACGGTCGCGTTCGTTCGCGCGGGGATCGAGCACGTCGAGGCCTACCGGCACGAACACAATGCGTTCGGGTTGGAAGGTGTGCACGAGACGCTGGCCTGCGAAGCCTGCCATCCACACGCGCGCGACGAGCATCCGCCCGCCGGTGGACGGTTCCTCGGCAAGTCGCAGCGTTGTGCCTCCTGCCACAAGGACCCTCACCGAGGTGCGTTCGGTGGCGACTGCGCCGTCTGCCACGTACAGCAGCCAGGCTGGCAGCCGGCGGCGCGCCTACGCCACGAACGGTTCGCCTTGGAGCACGGCCACGCAGCCGTCGCCTGCACGGACTGCCACGACGCGGGCGGCGAGCGTTCCGTCTCGCAAGAACTCCAGTCGCAACTGCCGGTGCGCGTGTGTGCCGACTGCCATGCCAACCCACACGGGACCACGGCGGTTGCGGTTGCGGATCCGTCGGATTGCGCCCGGTGCCACTCGAGCGCGTCGTTCGGCGGCGTGCTGGCCGCGCCTGATGCGCACGCGGCCCTCGGTCACGAACTGCACGGTGTACACCGCGACGTGTCCTGTCGTTCGTGTCATGGAGAACCGGGTGGGCGACCGTCCTGGGGGGCGGGATCCGCACCGACGCCGGCCGACTGTGCGGGCTGCCACGAAGCGCCGCACGATGCGGCGCTGCTGCGCGCGGCCGACGCGGTCGAGGGAGCCAACGGTTGCGCCGACTGCCACCTCGACTCCGACGCCGGCTTCGAGAGCGGTCGCATCACTCCATCGCTGCATGCGGCCACTGGGTTTGCGCTGGCGGCGCCACACGACGAGGTCGCGTGCAGCACGTGCCATGTCGGCGCGACGCGGTCGCTCCGCTTCCCCGACAGACAACCGGGCGACTGTCGCGTCTGCCACCCGGGGCCGCACGGAGCGCAGTTCGTGGATGGTGGATCGATGCGGGCCTGCACCGTCTGCCATGCGCGCGACCGCTGGCAGCCGCACCACTTCGACGCCAACGCGCATGCGGCCACGTTCCCGCTGACAGGCGCGCACGACGCGGTCGCCTGCACGCTGTGCCACCAACGGGACGACGCTGGCGTGCGCAGGTTCGTCGGCACGCCGGATGCGTGCGCACACTGTCACGAGGATGTGCACACTGGGCGTTTCGATGCGGAGGGCCTGCCGCGCGAGGTCGACGGCCGGGACGGTTGCGCCCGTTGCCACGACCCCCGGGGCTTCCGGCAGCTGCGCACGCGGTTCGAGCACGGGCCATGGACGGGTCATCGGCTCGAGGGGGCGCACGCGGAGGTTGCGTGCAGTGCCTGCCACGCACGTAGACCTGCGGGCGGCCTTGGCGCCGCTCCGGGCAAGCGTTGCAGCGACTGCCACGACGATGTGCACCGCGGCCAGTTCGCCGTTGGCAAGGAGGCGCGGCGGGCGACCGACTGTCGGCGCTGCCACCAGCCGACCAGCTGGCCGGAGATCCGCTTCGACCACGGTCGCGACAGCCGCTTCCGGCTCGACGCGACCCACCGCCAGCTAGCGTGCTCCAGGTGCCACGTGCCGCGGCAACAGCGCGATGGCAGCACGTTCGTGCGCTACCGACCGCTCGGACGCGAATGCGCCGACTGCCATCACTTCGGCGGCAAGGAGTCTGGGCGATGAGTCTGGGTGCCTTGCCGCGTGCGTGCATCGTCTGGTCGCTCGCCGTGGTCGGCGCACTCTCGCAGGAACAGGTGTCGACGCGGGTGGTCGCGGTGCGGGTCGTCAGCGCGACCGCAGACAGCGTCTACCTCGACCACGGCCGCGATGTCGGAATCGCGATCGGTGACCGGGTGCTGCTGTTTCCGCCTGGCGGCGGCGACGTGGAGGTCGTCGTGCGTTCGGTCACGCACTCTTCGGCTCGCTGCGAACCGGCGCCTGGAGTCCCTGTTGCGCCCGTCGGAACGACCGGTGAAGCGGTCGTTCCGAAGACCGCGCCTCGCCAGGATCGCGGGACGCAGGCTCCGCAGCACGCGCCGTGGGAACGGCCGGTCGCGCCGCGTAGCGCGGACCAGCCGCTGCTCGTGCCGACGTTCGGCCGTCGTCCCGAGGACCGCGCGACCGAGGTTCGCGGCCGCCTGTTCGGGTTGGCACAGGCCAATCGGGATCGTCAAGGTGGCGACAGCGACTACCTGCTGCTGCGGACCGGGCTGCGGGCGACCACGGAGAACCTGTTAGGTGCGGCCGACGTCGTGCAGCTCGCCGGCGAGTGGAGCCTGCGTGACGTGTCGATCGAAGGGCGCGAAGGGCAGACCGACCAGACTGGCCGGCTCGACCTGGCGTCGGTGTCGCTGGGCACCGAGGACTACGCGCCGGTCGGCTTGCAGGTCGGGCGGTTCCTGTCGCGGCACCTGCCCGAGATCGGGCTCGTCGACGGCGCCGAGGTCGTGCTGCGCTACGAGGGTGGGCTGCGGGTCGGGGGCGGCGTCGGTGCCTATCCGCGTCCGTATCCGGCGCGCAATGGGGGCGACGACGTCGGGGTGCATGCGTTCGTCGACTACGTGGCCGACGAGGCGCGTACGTTTGCGGTGGCGCTCGGCGTACAGAAGACCTGGCATCGCGGCCGCGCCGATCGTGACCTGGTGGTCGCGCGCGCAGAATGGCGGCCGTCGCGGCGCTGGACGGTGCTCACCAACGCCAGGGTCGACCTCTACACGGGTGACGAAGCGATCGTGACGTCGAAGGCGGAGCTGACCGAGCTGCTGGCGCAGGTTCAGTGGCGCGGGGATGTCGTCGGGGCGTCGGTGGTCGGCTCGCACTTCTCGTGGCCAGAACTGCTGCGTGCCGAGTACCAACTGTTGTCCGCCGAGCTGGTTCGGGACGGCGCGGTCGATCGCGTCGCGCTACGCGGTTGGTGGCGTCCGGCGGACTGGTGCACTCTTCGGCTGCGCGCCGATCGCTTCGAGGACCAGGCGCGCGACGGCACGTCGGCGCGCGCCGACGCGGAACTGCGCGGCCTGCTCGGAGAGCGCTCATCGTTGGCGATGGCGGCGTTCCAGAGCGATGGTGGCTACACGTCGGGGCCCGGCGCTTCGGCGATGCTGCGCGAGCAGTTCGCGGGAGCGCGGCTGCGGCTCGGCTACCGCTGGCATCGCTACTCACTCGACTCGCTCGTGACCGGCCCAGAGACCCGGGTCCGTGAGTCGCTGCAGTTCGGTTGTTCGTGGCAGCTGTCGGACCGGTGCGACGTCGACGTGCAGGTCGAGCGCTGGTTCGGCGATGGCCAGGACGCGTTCTCGGCCGGCTTGTTCGTGCAATGGAGGCTGTGATGGGTTCCCGTTCGATCGCCACTACGTGTCTGCGTCGTGAATACATCTGCCTGTGGATCTGGTTGCTCGTGGTTGCTTGTGTCAACCTGGTGCCGCGGCAGGGATGGGACCCCGCGCGAGGCCCGGTCGTGCCGCACGATACGTTTCCGGCAGACTGCGCGCTGTGTCACGAAGGCGGCGACTGGAGCGTCGTGCGGGCGGACTTCGAGTTCGACCACGAGCGTGAGACCGGCCATGCGCTCGAGGGGGCGCATGCCGACGCCTCGTGCCTGATGTGTCACAACGACCGGGGCCCGGTGGCGATGTATGCGGCACGTGGTTGCGGCGGCTGCCATGCGGACGTTCACCAGCGGCGCCTCGGCAGCGATTGCAGCACGTGTCACGATCAGCAGACGTGGCTGCCGCGCGAACAGATCGCCAAGCACGACATGACGCGCTTCCCACTCGTCGGTGCCCACGCCTCGGCTGCGTGCTTCCGGTGCCACCCCGGAGCGCAGGTCGGCAACTTCGCCGGGACACCGGTCGAGTGCGCGGTCTGCCACGCGCAGGACTACGCGGCGACGACGGCGCCGAACCACGCGCAGGTCGGCTACGCGCAGGACTGCGAGATGTGCCACCTCGAGACGGGTTGGCAACCCGCGCGCTTCGACCATCCGGGGTCGTTTCCACTCGAACGCGGCCACTTCGGTCTGGCGTGCGCCGAGTGCCACGAGACCCCAGGTGTGTTCGCGGGGCTATCGACCGATTGCGGCAGCTGCCACGACGACGATCACCAGGCGGTGACCGATCCGAGCCACCTGGCGGCGGGCTTCGGCCTCGACTGCGAGCAGTGCCACGACACGCGGCTGTGGTCGCGCGTGACCTGGACCCATCCGACCGGGTTCGAACTGACGTTCGGCCACGCTGGTCGTCGCTGCAGCCAGTGCCACGTCGGCCAGAGCTACGTCGGCACCGGCACCGAATGCGTGTCGTGCCACTTGCCGATCTACGAGGCGACGCAGAATCCCAGCCATGTGACGGCCGGGTTCGGGCAGGACTGTGAGAGTTGCCACAACACTGCGATCTGGCAGGGCGCGACGGTCGACCACCCGGCGAGCTTCCCGCTCGAGAACGCGCATCGCCAGGCGTGTGCGACCTGTCACCAGGTGGTCGGCACGTATGCCGGGCTGGATCCATCCTGTGCGTCGTGCCACCTGCCCGACTTCCAGACCGCGATCGAACCCAACCACGTCACCGCGGGATTCGGGACAGACTGTCAGACCTGCCATGGTACGACCGCCTGGCAGGGGGCAACGTTCGTGCACCCGGCGTCGTTCCCGCTGCAGAATGCACACCAGGTTGCCTGCGCGGCCTGCCACCAGAACGGGGTCTACCAGGGGCTCGACCCGTCGTGTGTCGCCTGCCACATGCCGAACTACCAGGCAACCAACGACCCACCGCACGGCGCGTTCCAGCTCAGCACGCAGTGCGAGCAGTGCCATGCAACGCTGACCTGGGGCACGGCGCCGGGGTGGCAGCACGCGTTCCCGATCACTTCGGGAGACCACGCCGGAATGACGTGCTTCGACTGCCACACCAATCCGGCCAATCGCACCGCGTTCTCGTGCATCGCCTGCCACGAACACAACCAGCAGGAGATGGCGGACGAGCACGACCGCGTGTCTGGCTACCTTTGGGTGTCGGCATCGTGCTACGGCTGCCATCCGAGCGGGCAGAAGTAGCTAGGGACGGCGTGGCGATGGGAGTCTGCGCGATCGGGGCGATGGGGTAGCATTTGTGCGCGCGTGTCTAGCCGGCGCTGCGACCAACGCCCCATGAACCGAGAAGAAGGCCTGATCGATCGTCCGTCGCCCGCGCGGTTCTTCGTCGACGCGGCGTTCGCTCTGGTCGCCGGCTGGCTCCTGTATCGATTCTCGTGCGTGCTGGTCGAGCCGAGCCTGATGGTCGGCGGCGGCTTCGAGGTCGACTGGCAGAAGATGTCCGTGGATCCGTTCGCGCTGCCCGGTCGCTTCCCGCACCGGATCCTGGCGCCGCTGTTGGCGTGGCTGCTCGGCTACGGCGGGGAGGGCTACCTGACGTTCACGCACGGTCTGCACGTGCTGCTGCTGGCGTCGACGTTCTTCGTGGTCTTGCGGCTGCGCGGTCGCTACCTCGATGCGCTGCTGGTCGGCGCCGTGATCGCGGTGACCGCGCCGACCCAGATGTACAAGCTGCACTGGAACGGCTACACCGACCCGATCTGCTACACGCTGTTCTTGTGGATGATCGTCGCGGCGCGGCACCCGCACGTGTTCTGGCCGCTGTTCCTGATCAACCTCACCAACCACGAACTGGCCGGCTTCCTGCTGCCGTGGTTGTTCTTCCTGCGGCGATGCGCGGACCGGCGCTGGAAGCTCGATCTGGTCTGGATCGCCGCGACCTGCGGCGCCTACGTCGCCTACTACCTGATCGTCAAGTCGAGCGCGCAGCAGCTGTTCAGCGCTGACTACTTCCTGGCGCATCCGCTGTTCCCCGGCGGTTCGTTCGCGGTGTGGAACCTCGCGGCCGTTCACCTGGTGACGACCTTCGGCCCGATGCTCGCCGTGCTCGCGTGGCATCAGCACGGTCGGCCGCTGCCGGGTGAGCGCTGGCACCTGTGGTTAGTGCTGCTCGGCGTGGTGGTCATCTTCTGCATCGCGTTCGACTGGGCGCGGCACAGCAACCTGCTGATGCTGCCGTTGGTGATCGCGTCGGCGCGCTTCCTGCAGTCGGGCAACGCCTACCGCCTGGTGTTCGCCGGCTTGATCGGGCTGACGTTGTTCCTGTTCTGGCTGGTGCCGCCGTGGTCGCCGACCGCGTGGCCGACCAACGTCGTCGTCGAGGGCCCGGTGGAATGGCGGCAGGAGTTCAACCCGACCAACCATCCCGCCAAGCGCCTGATGATCCAGTCGGGTCTGGTCGTGCCCTATCCGGGCGCGAAGGGGCTGAACATCGGCTTCGGCCCGCTGTCGTCGGCGCTGCAGGGGTGGCTGCCGGTCGTGTGGCGCACGTTGCTCGTCTGCCACCTGATCGGCGTGGCAATCTGGATCGGCGGATGGCTGCTGACGCGTCTGCGCCGGTTCGCGCCGCCGCCTCCGAACGGCCACCTGGCCAGCGGTTCGTGAGTGCTGTCCGCCGCGATCTGGCTGGTCGGTAGGTGGGTGGGGCGTAGGGTTTTGTCGCGGTGCGGATGTGTCCGATACTGGCGGGATGACCGATGTGATGGCCGGATGGACCTCGGACAACCCGTTCTCGACTCCCAGTGTGCTGCCGTTCGAGGCTCCGGCGTTCGATCGGATCCGTGAAGAGCACTACCTGCCGGCGTTCCGTGCCGGTATGCAGCGGCACCTCGAGGAGGTGCGCGCGATCGCCGGCAGCGACGAGGCGCCGACGTTCGCCAACACGGTCGAGGCGATGGAACGGGCCGGCGACGTGCTCGAGCGCACCGCGCGGGTGTTCTTCAACCTGACCGGTTCGACGACGACCGACGGGCTGCAGAAGATCCAGGCGGAGGTCGCGCCGGAGCTCGCGGCGCACAGCGACTCGATCTGGCTGGACGCGCAGCTGTTCGCGCGCGTGCAGGAGGTCTACGACCGACGCGACGCGCTGCAGCCGGAGGAGAAGCAGCTGACCGAGCGCTACCACCTGTCGTTCGTCCGTCACGGCGCGCGACTCGACGAGGCGCAGCAGCAGCGCATCCGGGAGATCAACGAGCGCAGCTCGCAGCTGACGACCAGGTTTCAGGAGTGCCTGCTCAAGGAGACCCAGGCGCTCGGCGTGCTCGTCGACGACAAGGCGGAGCTCGCCGGCCTCAGCGACGGCGACGTCTCCGCCGCCGCGGACGCGGCCAAGGCCGCCGGTCACGAGGGCAAGTACCTGATCACGATCGAGCTGCCGACGTCGCAGGGGATCCTGTCGTCGCTGGCCGATCGCGACACGCGCCGCCGCGTCTACAACGCGTCGATCTCGCGCTGCAACCGCGACAACGAGCACGACACCAAGGAGATCGCCCGGGAGCTGTGCGCGCTGCGCGCCGAACGCGCCGCGCTGCTCGGCTACGAGACCCACGGTCACTACGTGCTCGCCGACGAGACTGCCGGCACCCCGGACGCGGTGCGCGAGATGATGGGCAGCATGACCGCGGCGATCGTCGACAAGGCGAAGGCCGAGGCCGCCGAGCTGCAGAAGCACCTCGACGAACATCTGCCGGGCACGCAGCTCGAGCCGTGGGACTGGGCCTGGGTCGCCGAGCAGGTGCGCCAGGCCCGCTACGACCTCGACGAGAACGAGGTGAAGCAGTTCTTCGAGTTCGAGCGGGTCCTGACCGACGGCCTGTTCTTCATGGCCGAGCAGCTCTACGGCGTGACGATGAAGGAGCGCACCGACCTGCCGGTCTACCACGACGACGTGCGCGTGTTCGAGATGTTCGACGACGCCGGGGAGTCGATCGCGTTGTTCTATGCCGACTACTACGCGCGGCCGAGCAAGCGCGGCGGAGCCTGGATGAGCAGCTTCGTCGACCAGTCGACGCTGCACGGCCACAAGCCGGTCGTCGTCAACGTGATGAACATCAAGAAGCCGAGCCAGGGTCCGACCCTGATGAGCTTCGACGAGGTCACCACGATGTTCCACGAGTTCGGCCACGGCGTGCACGGCATGTTCAGCCAGGTGCGCTTCCCGATGCTGTCGGGTACCTCGGTGCCGCGCGACTTCGTCGAGTTTCCGTCGCAGTTCCACGAGGACTTCGCGTTCGACCCGGCAGTGCTGGAGCGCTGCGCGAAGCACTACCGGACCGGGGACGCGATGCCCGACGAACTGCTGGCCAAGGTCAAGCGCGCCCGCAAGTTCGGCCAGGGCTTCGCGTCGCTCGAGTACATCGCCGCCGCCTGGCTCGACCTCGCCTGGCACTCGTTGCCGAACGGTACCCAGGTCGACGACGTCGCCGCGTTCGAGCGCCAGGCGCTGCAGGCCGCGGGTGTGCACATGGAGCTGGTGCCGCCGCGCTACAAGAGCACCTACTTCGCGCACATCTGGCCGGGCGGCTACTCGGCTGGCTACTACGCCTACCTGTGGAGCGAGGCGCTGGCCGCCGACGGCTTCGCCGGCTGCATGGAGAACGGCGGCATGACGCGCGAGAACGGCCAGCGCTTCCGCGACGCGGTCCTGTGCCGCGGACTCACCCAGGAACCGCTCGCCCAGTTCCGCTCCTTCCGCGGCCGCGAACTGGACACCACTGCCGTCCTCGAACGCCGCGGCATCGGTTCGTAGGCCCAGTCTCGGTAGGCCCGGTTTCGGTAGGCCCGGTTCCGGTAGTCCCGGTTCCGTAAGTCAGGTTCCGGGACGAAGCCTCCCGGACCGCCCTGGTCGCGCGAAGAACGGCCGCTACCGGAGCACGTCCCGGTAGGCGAACAGGCTCGGCATGCCGCCAGTGTGCACGAACAGCACGTTCTCGTGCTTGCTGATCGAGCCGTCGCGGATCATGCCGATCAGGCCGGCGACGATCTTGCCGGTGTAGACGGGGTCGAGCAGGATGCCCTCGCTGCGCGCCATCAGCTGCACGGCCTCGACCATCTTGTCATTGGGCACGCTGTACTTGGGCTGCCAGTAGCCGCCGACGCAGTGCACCTTGTCCTCGGGAACGGAGATGCCGAGCTCCAGCAGGTCGCAGACGGCCTGCGCTTCGCGGCGCACCAGCGGCGCCTGGTCGGCCGGGTCGCGGCTGACGCCGACGCCGGTCAGCGGGATGTCGATGTGGTTGCCCAGAAAGCCCGCAAGCATGCCGCCGTGCGTGCCCGAACTGCCCGAGCCGACCACGACGCGGTCGATCTGCAGGTCCTGGTCGAACAGCTGCTGCTGCAGTTCCTGCGCGCACGCCACGTAGCCGAGGCCGCCCAGCGCATTCGAACCGCCACCGGGAATGATGTAGCCCTTGCGCCCTTCGCTCTCGAGCTGATGCGCGACCTTCTGCATTGCCGCGCCCATGTCGCTGCCACCGGGCACGACGACGATGTCCTCGACGCCCATCAGCCGGAACAGGAAGTGGTTGCCGTTGGCGTCGTCGTCGTAGCTGCCCTCGACGCGCTCCTCGATGACGAAGCGGCACTTCAGCCCTTCCTTGATCGCGGCCGACAGCGTGATGCGGCAGTGGTTGGACTGCGGCGCGCCGCAGGTGATCAGCGTGTCGGCGCCCTGGGCGAGCGCGTCGGCGACCAGGAACTCCAACTTGCGCGTCTTGTTGCCGCCGGGGCTCAGCCCGAGCTGGTCGTCGCGCTTGATCCAGATCTCGGGCCCGTTCAGCGCCTTGCTGAAGTGTGGCAGGAACTCGATCGGGGTCGGGTGCGAGGTGTAGCGGCGACGCGGGAAGCTCGAGAGGTCCATTGCGACGACAACTTCCGGCGCCGGGGGCCCGCTTGCAAGGCAAACGCGCCGCGTGCGCTACAGTGAGTCGCGCGATGAAGGCCTTCGTGATCGGGACGATGTGGTGGTTGGGCGTGCCGTGCATCGCGCAAGATCCCGACTATCGCGAGGTCGTGGAGCGCTGGGTCGAGACGGGCGAGCGGCCATCCGGCTACACCCCCCGCATGTTGACGACCGCTGCGGTCCGGCTGGTCGAACGCGACGAACTCGCCGCACTCGGGGCGCGCGTCGGCGATGATCCGTCGCAGCAGCCGGCTGCTCGCCGTCGCGCGACGGAGCTGATGCTGTCCGTGCTCAACGCGCAGGTGTTCGTGGAATGGCAGCAGGACACGCAGGAGGCGGTCGCCAGGGCGGTGGCACACGCCGCGAACGAGCCGATCCTCGGCGACGCGCTGCGCGGGCGTGCGATTGCCTGCACGGCCTACCTCGTCGGCCGCGACGAGCAGCGCATGTGGCTGCTCGAGGGCAAGGTCCAGCTCAAGGCGTTCTTGCATCCCAAGCTGCGGCGTTTGCGGCCGCCCAAGGACATCCTCGTGGGGCTGCTGGCGTACTACGGCCACCTCGGTCGAGACGCGAAGCCGGCGTTCGACGTGCTGCTCGAGCTGTACGAGAAGGATGCGCTGCCGGAGGCGCGGCGGGACCGTCTGCTCGACGTGCTGCGCCGCGTCGCGATGGTCTCCGACGAGCAGACCTGCCACCGGCTGTTCGCCGCACTCTGCCGCCGCGTCGCGGACCGCCGGCCGCGGCGGGCCACGGCGTTCGTGCAGGCGTGCACCTCGTTGGTCTCCGCGCATCCGGATCTGCTGAAGCGTCCCGAGGCGCGTCGCTACCTGCCCGAGATGATCGCCGCGGTCGTCCGCCGCGTCGACGAGGGCTACGAATCCTCGACCGACGCCGTGCTGCTCACCTGGTGCCGCGACCTGCGCGCGTTCGTCGACCGGGTCGAGGACCAGAAGGTGCGAGCGAAGCTGCTGGAACGGGTCCGGGCCGTGGTGCGCCCGATGGCCAAGAGCGACTTCGACACCGTGCGCGTGCTCGCCTCGTACTGGCTCTGACCAACCCGCCACCGCATACCGAACCGGGTTCATCCTGCGCCACTTGTCGCGCAAGGCGCGCAGGCGCGCGCGAGGCGCGCGCTAAGTGGCGCAGGATGAACCCGGTTCGGTATGCGGTGGTCAGCGGGGGGTGGCTAGGGCCTTCCAGAGGTCGGTGGGGGAGGCGTCGAGGAGGTCGCCGAGGGGTCGCTTCGGGTTGGCTCGGGTCCACGCCTCGGCCATCAGCAGGCCGACGTAGTAGCCGCAGCGGTCGGGTGCGCCGGGCACGGCGACGAGGGGTTGCGCCAGGTAGACGAAGCCGGCGAGGTCCTGGTCCTTGGACGAAGAGCGGCGTTCGGCGAACGCGGCGACGATGGCGTCGCGACGCTGCTCGGCGGCATCCCACGAAGCCTTCGGCCAGAACATCGCGTCCGGCTTCGACAGGCCGGGCACGAGCTGCAGCGAGACGTAGGTGGCGACGCCTTCGTGCGCGGCGCGGTCCAGCAGCGTCGCGGCGCGCATCGGGGCCTGCAGGGTGTGCACCGACTCGTGCACGATCGCCGCCTCGAAGTGGCGGCCGCGCGCCAGCGCCGGCAGGTTCAAGAACACCTTGATCGGCTCGTCGGGCTTGCCGGATCCCTGCGTGCGCGCGTTGGTCGAACGGCTCCAAGCGTGGAACAGCCAGAAGTCCGGGGCGCGCGGCCGCGTGCGACCCAGCCGTTCGCAGGTCCGGTGGTAGGCGGCGACGACGTCCTTGCCGACGTCGCGCCCGGCGAAGTGCTTGCGGGCCGCGTCCAGCTCCGCGCGCATCTTGTGCCCGGTCGTCAGGAAGCGGGCATACACCTCGGGGCTGCCGATCCCGAACAGCCGGTAGAGGCCGCGCTGCCGTTCGACGACGCCCTGGATGCGCGTGCGGTCGTCGTTGGTCGCGGGCTCGGCGGCCGCGTCGAGCGCGCGCTCGAGGTCGAGGTCGCAGCGATGCAGCGTCGGTTCGGGGCGCTTCGCTCGCTCGGTCTGTCCCACCGCCACCGCGGAGAGGAGCAGCAGCGCGAGGACGAACGGGACGGGTCGGGCGTGCATGCTCGATCAGTTGCCGATGGTGCCGTGGCCGGCGCGACCCCAGGCGACGCCGTTGAGCCCGCCGAGGATGTAGGTCAGCGAGACCGACTGCTGGTAGAAGTCCATGCCGACGAGGCCGACCGCGTTCGGCAGGATCAGGCTGTTGCTGATCGTCGCGCCGCTGCTCGCCGCGATCGGCATCAGCGCGATCGTGTCGAGCGAGATCCGCAGCTGGCCGCAGCTGCCCGGCGTCGACACCGGCAACGGCACGCCCTGGAAGGCGGTGTCGGACAATCCGGTCGCAAACAGCCGCAGGTTGCACAGGTAGCCGCAGTCGCCATTCGAGGCCGGCACCTCGACGGTGAACGTCGTGCCGATGCGCGGCAGGTTGGTCGCGGTATGCGTCACCAACGTGCCGACCGGGCTGCAGCCGACGTTGCCGGCGGCGCCGAAGTAGCTGTAGGACGCCTGCTGCGCACAGGCGGAAGCGGCGAAGGTGGCCGCGCAGGCGGCGATCAGGAAGGCGCGTTGCATGAGAGTCTCGATGTGGGTCGGCGACCGGCGGGCAGCCTAGCGGGCAAAGCCCCGGTCCGCACGCGTACACGCCGCTTCCGCGATCACGGTCGGCAGCGCGTCCACTACATGGACGCGCTCCTAGACTAGCACGTCGGCCGGGCTCCGTGGGCGCTACGCCGCCGCGTGCGCGCATGCCCCCGCGACGGCGCGGGCAATGCGCCCGGATCCGTCCCCGCTCAGCTCGCCAGCCTGGCCAGGTCGGCGACGCGGTTCATCAGCGCGTGCAGTTCGCCGAGCAGCGCGTGACGGTTCTTGCGCAGCGCCTCGTCGTCGGCGTTGACCATCACCTTGTCGAAGAACGCGTCGACGGGTGCCTTCAGCGCCGCGCAGTCGGCCAGCGCAGCCTCGTAGTCGCCGGCGTCGAACCGGGGGCCGGCCGTCGCCACGACCTGCTGCAGCGCCTGGTGCAGCGCCTTCTCCTGGTCGTCCTGCAGCAGCGTCGCGTCGGTCGTGCCGAACGGGCCCTCTTCGCTCTTCTTGAGGATGTTGCCGATCCGCTTGTTGGCGGCGGCCAGCGACTCGGCTTCGGGCAGCTTCGAGAACGCGCGCACCGCGCTGAGACGCGCGTGCACGTCGGCGAGCCGCTGCGGGCGCAGGCTGACGACGGCGTCGATCTCCTGTGGCGTGTAGCCCTGGTCCTTCAGCGAGGTCGCCAGGCGATCGAAGAAGAACTCCTGCAGCTTGCCGGAGGGGTCTTCGACCTTGTCGCCGAACACCGGCGTCGCCAGTTCGATCAGCTGGTCCAGCTGCAGCGGCAGTTCGCGTTCGACCAGCATGCGGATCGTGCCGAGCGCGTGGCGGCGCAGCGCGAAGGGGTCCTTGTCGCCGGTCGGCACCTGGCCGATGCCGAACAGGCCGACCAGCGTCTCGAGCTTGTCGGCGAGCGCGACCGCGACGCCGACCTGGTTGCGCGGCAGTTCGTCTCCGGCGAACCGCGGCTTGTAGTGGTCCTCGATCGCCTCGGCGATCACGTCGGCCTCGCCGTCGTGGCGCGCGTAGTAGCCGCCCATGACGCCCTGCAGCTCGGGGAACTCGCCGACCATCTCGGTCAGCAGGTCGGCCTTGGCGAGCTGCGCCGCGCGTTCGCACTGCGTCGCGAGTTCGTCGCCGCCGAGCAGCGCGCCGATCGCCCTGGCGAGCGCGCGCACGCGGTCGATGCGCTCGCCCTGGCTGCCGAGCTGGTTGTGGTAGACGACCTTCTGCAGGCCCGGAAGGCGCTCTTCGAGCTTCTTCTTCTGGTCGGTCTCGTAGAAGAACTTGGCGTCGGCGAGGCGCGGCCGCACGACGCGCTCGTTGCCGCCGATCACGTCGCCGGGGTCGTCGGGGGTGATGTTGCTGACGATCAGGAAGCGGTTGGTCAGCCTGCCGTCCGCGTCGAGCAGCGGGAAGTACTTCTGGTTGAGCTTCATCGTCAGGATCAGGCACTCCTGCGGCACGCTCAGGAACTCCGGTTCGAACGTGCACAGCAGCACGTTGGGCCGCTCGACCAGCGCGGTGACCTCGTCGAGCAGGTCGTCGTCGTCGATCGGCGTCAGCCCTTCGGCCTCGGCCTTCTGCTGCAGCTGGCGCGCGATCTCGGCGCGCCGCTCCGCGAACGACGCGATCACCGCACCTTCGTCGGCCAGCTGCCGCGCGTAGCCATCGGCGTCGGCGACGGTCAGCACGTCGGCCTTCGACTCGAAGCGGTGGCCCTGCGTCTGGTTGCCCGAACGGATGCCGAGCGCCTGCACGTCGACGACCTCGCTGCCGTGCAGCGCCGTCAGCCGGTGCGCCGGCCGCACGAACTTGACGTTGCTCCAGCCGTCCTGCTGCTGGTAGGTCATGACCTTGGGGATCGGCAGCTTGTCGATCGTCAGGTCCAGCGCCTGCTGCAGGCCTTGCTGCAGGTCGGCGCCCGGTTCGACGCGGTCGAGCCACAGCGCGTCGTTCTTGCCGTCGGACTTCTGCTTCAGGGTCGGCACCACCGCGTCGATCTGGTCGTCCGCGATGCCCATGCCCGCGAGCTTCTTCTTGAGTGGCATGGTCGCCTTGCCGTCGCCGTCGAGGCCGACCTTGACCGGCACCAGCTTGACCTCGACCTGCCGATCTTCGGCGCGCGCGGCGACCGCTTCGACGTGCACGGCGAGGCGCCGCGGCGTCGCGTAGGTGGTCGCGCCACCGCCCGCGGCACAGAGGCCCTGCTCGCGCAGGCTGTCGACCAACACCGAACCGAACGCCGCCCCGAGCTTCTTCAGGGACTTCGGCGGCAGCTCTTCGACGAACAGTTCGACCAGCAGGCTCTTGGTGCTCATTTTGCGCCGAAGATCCTAGCCCGCATCGCGCGCCAGCAACACGCCGGAACGCCGACGAACGGCGAGAACGACCAGACGGCGGGAGTGCGCCCGATGCCACCGCGCGACTAGTCGAAGAACCGATACCGCGCGATCGCCCAGGCTGCCGCCACCGCGTCCTTCCAGCCGATCTTCTTGCCGTCGGCGAACGCGCGGCCGCGGTAGCGGATCGGGGTCTCCCAGATGCGGGCGTCGCTGCGCGCGATCTTGGCGGTCAGCTCTGGCTCGACCGTGAATCGGCGGCTCTTGATGCGGATCGGCGCCAGCACTTCGCGGCGGAAGCACTTGTAGCACGTCTCCATGTCGGTCAGGTTGAGGCCGGTCGTCAGGTTGCTGACGAACGTCAGGAAGCGGTTGCCGAGGTAGTGCACGAACGCGTCGCGTTCGCGGTTGGGGTCGTCCCGGTCGACCAGGTAGCGCGAGCCGTAGACGACGTCGGCGTGGCCGTCGACGATCGGCTGGATCAGCGCGCGGTAGTCCTGCGGGTCGTACTCCAGGTCGGCATCCTGGATGACGACGACGTCCCCCTTGGCCGCCTCGAAGCCGGTGCGCAGCGCCGCGCCCTTGCCGAGGTTCTGCTCGTGCATCAGCACGCGCACGCGGCTGCGCGGTTCGAGGAACCGCAGCAGGCTGCGGCTCGCGTCGGTGCTGCCGTCGTCGACCAGGATCAGCTCCTTTGGCGTCGGCTCGGCGAGCACGGCGTCGACGATCTCGACGAGGGTCTTCTCCTCGTTGTAGACCGGCATCACGACGGTCAGCAGGAAGTCGTCGGGGAGCGGTGCGGCCACGTGCTGCTGTGATACGCGGCCGCGGCGCTGCCTTCCAGTCCGACCGCCTTCCAGACGACTACAGGCCGACCTGATCGACCTTGTCCTCGCCGTCGAAGCGCACCGAGCGGCTCACGAAGCGGCGCCATTCGTAGGTCAGCGTGTTGGCCGTCTCCGACGGGTTGGTGCTCTTCGGCGGGTAGCCGACCGCGAGGAACACGGCATCGCGCGACATGCCGCGGCGGATCTCGCCGTTCTCGATGCCGGCGCGGTCGACCTCACTGAGGCCCTCGGGCATCGCGACGGGCGTGTCCGAGAAGTGGCGTTCCTTCCACTCGGTGATCGGCATCTGCGAGTGCTTGGCCACGTAGTCGATGTAGTACTGGTTGCCGTCGCCGTCGCGCAGCGTGATGCTGCGGCCGGTCATGCCCTCGAGGGTCAGCTGTGTGCCCATCGGCACGAACGTCGGCATGCTCAGGTAGTTGGTCGAATACATCAGGTAGCGGCCGCGCTTGGTGTCGAACCGCATGCCGACCTTGGTGTAGACCGGCTGGTTGACCGCTTCCGCGGGCAGGATTTCGCGGTTCCTGGACTTGCAGCCGGCGACGAGCAGCGCGGCGGCGACGAACGTGAGCGAGCGAAGCAGGGTCTTCATGGCGGCAGCGTAACCATCGACGCGATCGGTTTGTTGCACCGGAATCAGGGGGCATGCGGGTGCCGCGTCCGCGGGCTAGACTCTCCGCCATGCGACGTCTCCCTCGCGCGTCTGCTCGTCCGCTCGGCAGCCTGGCTGCGGCGGCGCTGCTCCCTGCCGCGCTGTTCGCACAGGCCGAAGGCGCCACGGCGGTCGACTTCGACCGCGACGTGCGCCCGATCCTGTCCAACCACTGCTTCTCGTGCCACGGCCCCGACGCCGCGCACCGGCAGGGGGACCTGCGGCTCGACTCGAAGGCCGAGGCGATGCGGGTGATCGCGCCCGGGGACGCCGCCGGCAGCGAACTGCTGCGCCGCGTGCGCCACCAGGACGTCGACGAACGCATGCCGCCGGCGTCGGCCAACAAGCCGCTCGATGCGGCGCAGGTCGACACGCTGGTCCGCTGGGTCGAGCAGGGGGCGCCGTGGGCCGAGCACTGGTCGTTCGTGACGCCGCGGCAGGTCGCGGTGCCGCAGGTGCAGCACGCCGAGTGGCCGCGCAACGAGATCGACCACTTCGTGCTGGCGCGGCTCGAGCGCGACGGCCTGCGCCCGTCGCCCGAGGCCGACCGGCGCGCGTTGCTGCGCCGGGTCACGCTCGACCTGACCGGCCTGCCGCCGACGCTCGACGAGCTGCGCGCGTTTGCCGCGGATGCATCCCCGGACGCCTACGAACGGGCCGTCGACCGGCTGCTGCGCACCGACGCGCACGCCGAGCACATGGCGCGGTTCTGGCTCGACGCGGCGCGCTACGGCGACACCCACGGCCTGCACCTCGACAACTACCGCGAGATGTGGCCGTTCCGCGACTGGGTCGTCGGCGCCTTTCGGGACAACCTCGGCTACGACCGGTTCGTGGTCGAGCAGCTCGCCGGCGACCTGCTGCCGGATGCGAGCGTGGCGCAGCGCGTCGCGTCCGGGTTCAACCGTTGCCACATCACGACCAACGAGGGCGGCTCGATCACCGAGGAGGTCTACGTGCGCAACGTGATCGACCGGGTGAGCACGACCGGCACGGTGTTCCTCGGGTTGACGCTCGGCTGCGCGGTCTGCCACGACCACAAGTTCGACCCGATCAGCCAGCGCGAGTTCTACGAGATGTTCGCGTTCTTCAACAACGTCGACGGCAGCCCGCTCGACGGCAACCGCAAGGACTACGCGCCGCTGGTGCGGCTGCCGTCCGAACAGCAGAGGCAGGCGCTCGCGGAGCTGCGCGAGCAGGTCGTCGGCCTCGACGCGCGCATCGCGAAGCAGCTCGCGGCGATCGACTACGTCGAGCCGGCGGCCCCGGCCGAGGCCGCCGACTGCGGCGAACGGCGCACCATCGTGTGGATCGACGACGCGCTGCCGAGCGGCGCCGAGGTCGACCAGAATCCGTTCGTGTGGACCGACGACGCGGACCTCGTGCGCACGGGGCGGCGCGCCATCGAGCGGGTCAGCAGCGGCAACCAGCAGAGCTACTTCCGCAGCGCCGACGTCAAGCTGCGCGTGGCGGCGGGCGACGTGCTGTTTGCGTGGGTGCGGCTCGATCCCGCCAACCCGCCGCGGCAGATCATGCTGCAGTGGAACGACGACGGTGCCGCCGGCTGGGACCACCGCGCCTACTGGGGCGAGAACCTGATCCCGTACGGCAAGGACGGCACGACCGGTCGGCGTCGCATCGGCGATCTGCCCAAGGCCGGCGAGTGGGTGCGCCTCGAGGTGCCGGTCGCCAAGGTCGGGCTGCGTCCCGGCATGGCCGTGCACGGCGTCGCGGTGACGCAGTTCGACGGCCGCAGCCACTGGGACGAGGTCGGCATCGAGTCGACCAGCGACCAGGCGGCGGTCGACTTTGCGTGGATCGACGACGCCGCGCCCGAGGGCGCCAGCCTGCAGGGCAACGGTCGGACCTGGCGCTGGGTCGAGGGTGGCAAGCAGGGCGCGCCGAAGGCTCACTCCGGCAGCCGCGTGCTGCGCCGCAAGGGCCGCGGCCTGATCCAGGACTTCTTCAACGGAGCGTCGGTGCCGCTCAGGCTGCAGCACGACGACAAGCTGTTCGCGCACGTCTGGCTCGATCCCGAAGATCCGCCGCGCGCGATCCAGCTGCAGTTCCACTCGGGTGGTTGGGACCACCGCGTGCGTTGGGGCGCCGAGGCGCACGGTCCGGGCCGGCCCAACGGCGCCGACCACCGCGCTGGCGACGTGCCCGAGGCCGGCCGCTGGGTGCGGCTCGAGGTCGACATCGACAAGGTCGGCCTGCGCGTCGGCGACGTGATCGACGGCTGGGCGTTCACGCAGGTCGACGGCACGGTCTACTGGGACGACGCCGGCGTGAGGACCTACGGGCCGCCCGACGACCGGCACCTCTACTCGATGCTCGCGTGGGAGGACATCGGCCGCAACGCGAGCACCACGCCGAAGCCCGTGCGCGACGCGCTCGCGATCGAGCGCGGCAAGCGCAGCGAGGCGCAGCAGGCGCGCATCCGCGAGCACTACCTGCGCCGCGTGCACGTTCCGTCGCAGCAGCTGTTCGTGCCGCTCGACCAGGAGCGCGCGCAGCTCGAGCAGCAGCAGAAGGCGATCGAGGGCAAGATCCCGTCGACGATGGTCATGAAGGAGCGCGCCGCCAGCAAGGACGCGTTCGTGCTGGTGCGAGGGCTCTACGACCAGAAGGGCGACAAGGTCGAGCGGCGCACGCCGGCGGCGCTGCCGCCGATGGCCGAAGAGCTGCCACGCGATCGCCTCGGTCTGGCGCGGTGGCTGACCGATCCCAAGCACCCGCTGACCGCGCGCGTCGCGGTCAACCGCTTCTGGCAACAGCTGTTCGGCACCGGCATCGTCAGGACCAGCGAGGACTTCGGCAACCAGGGCGAACGCCCGAGCCACCCGCTGCTGCTCGACTGGCTGGCGGTGCGGTTCGTCGAGGACGGTTGGGACGTGCGCGCGCTGATGAAGCGCATGGTGATGTCGTCGACCTACCGCCAGTCGGCCGAGGTCGGGGACGAGCTGCTGGGGCGCGACCCGGACAACCGCCTGCTGGCGCGTGGCGCGCGCTTCCGGCTCGACGGCGAGACGCTGCGCGACCAGGCGCTGATGCTCGCGGGCCTGTTGGTGCGCGACGTCGGCGGGCCACCGGTCAAGCCGCCGCAGCCCAAGGGGCTGTGGAAGGCGGTCGGCTACTCGAGCTCGAACACCGCCAACTTCCGTGCGGACCAGGGGCACGACAAGGTGCACCGGCGCAGCCTCTACACGTTCTGGAAGCGCACCGCGCCGCCGCCGCAGATGACGACGTTCGACGCGCCGAGCCGCGAGGAGTGTCGCGTTCGCCGGGAGCGCACCAACACGCCGATGCAGGCGCTGCTGCTGATGAACGACCCGCAGTACGTCGAGGCGGCGCGCTGCTTCGCCCAGCGCATCCTGCGCGAGGGCGGCGGCGGCGACGTCGCCCGGATCCGCTGGGCGCTCGAGTGCGCGACCGGCCAGGAGCCGAAGGCCGACGACGTGCGGGACGTGCGCGCGCTGCTCGGCAACGAACGGGTGGCGTTCGCTTCGTCGCCCGACGACGCCAGGCTGCTGGTGTCGATCGGCGTCGACGCTCCGAGCGACGAAGTCGCGGTCGCCGAACTGGCGGCCTGGACGATGGTCGCCAACCTGATCCTCAACCTCGACGCGGTGCTGACCAAGGGCTGATCCGATGGACCCACGCAACGAACTCGTCGACGCGATGACGCGTCGCCACTTCTTCCAGCGCGGCGGTCTCGGCCTTGGCGGTGCCGCGCTCGCTTCGATGATGGGGCGGTCGGCGTCGGCGGCGCAGCCCGGGGATCCACGCGGCGGCCTCCCCGACGTGCCGCACTTCGCGCCGAAGGCCAAGCGCGCGATCTGGCTGTTCATGGCCGGAGCGCCGTCGCAGCTCGACACGTTCGACTACAAGCCGAAGCTGCACGACCTGTTCGATACCGACCTGCCGGAGTCGATCCGCAACGGCCAGCGGCTGACGACGATGACGTCCGGGCAGAAGCGCTTCCCGATCGCGCCGTCGAAGTATCGCTTCACCAGGACCGACAACGGCGGCGATGGCGCGTGGGTGTCGGAGCTGCTGCCCTACACCGCGTCGATGACCAAGGACCTGGCGATCGTCAAGTCGGTCTACACCGAGGCGATCAACCACGACCCCGCGATCACGTTCATCACCACCGGGCGCGAACTGCCCGGTCGGCCGAGCCTCGGCTCGTGGCTGAGCTACGGCCTCGGCTCGGAGAATCGCGACCTGCCGGGCTTCGTCGTGATGACGCCGCGATGGAGCGGCCGCCGCGACGCGCAGGCGCTCTACAACCGGCTGTGGGGTGCGGGCATGCTGCCGAGCCGCCACGCCGGCGTCGCGCTGCGACCCGAGGGCGACCCGGTGCTGTTCTTGCAGAACCCGCGCGGCGTGCACGCCGCGTCGCGTCGGCGCATGCTCGACGCGCTCGGTCGCATCAACGAACGGCTGCACGCCGAGGTCGGCGACCCGGAGATCCGCACGCGGATTTCGCAGTACGAGCTGGCCTACCGGATGCAGACCTCCGTGCCCGAGCTCAACGATCTCGGCAGCGAGCCGGACAGCACGTTTGCCATGTATGGCGAAGAGGCGCGCAAGCCCGGCACGTTTGCGGCGTCGTGCCTGCTGGCGCGGCGCATGATCGAGCGCGGCGTGCGCTTCGTGCAGTTGTTCCACCGCGGTTGGGACCAGCACGGCAACCTGGCCGGCGACCTGCCCAAGCAGTGCCGCGACATCGACCAGGCCAGCTGGGCGCTGGTGCAGGACCTCAAGCAGCGCGGCATGCTCGACGACACGCTGGTCATCTGGGGCGGTGAGTTCGGGCGAACGGTCTACTGCCAGGGTCGCCTGACGCGCGAGAACTACGGCCGCGACCACCACCCGCGCTGCTTCTCGATGTGGATGGCCGGCGGCGGCATCCGCGGCGGGCAGGTCTACGGCGAGACCGACGACTTCAGCTACAACGTCGTCGACAAGCCGATGCACATCCGCGACCTCAACGCGACGATCCTGCACTGCCTCGGCATCGACCACGAACGGCTGACCGTGCCGCACCAGGGGCTCGACGTGAAGTTGACCGGCGTGGAGCCGGCCCGGGCCGTGCGCGAGCTGCTGGCGTAGCCGGGATTCTGCGCAATAGTCTCTGGGCCGCACCGAACGGCCCGGGATGAAGCGCACCCTCGCCTACCTCCTCGCCGCTGCCGGCGGTGCCGCCGCCTGGGTGGTTGCCTGCCGAACGACCGGTCAGGCCGAGGCTTGGGACGATGTCTTCTACCTCCAGCGGGCTCTGCCCGCCCTCGGCGGCTTCGCGCTCCTGCTGGGATTCTGGCTGCGCGAACGCGTCGGCATGCTCGGCATCGCCGCGAGCGTCGGGCAGATCGCCGGCCTCGCGGTCACCCGCGGCCAGCACGAGATGTGGCCCGTCGACCTCGCGATCCTCTCCGCCCAGGCCGTTCCGTTCGGGATCTGCGCGTGGCTGGGCAGCGGCGCCCGCCGCCTGCTCGGCGGCACCTTCCGCGTTGCGGGCAAGGGAGTGCGGGTCGCAACCTGGCCGGCGCGTCGCCTGCTCGCGGGCCATCGCAAGAGCCACCCGACGCCGCCCGAGCTGCCGACGTCGCGACGCGATGATCATCCGGCTGCGCGGCGCATGTTCATCTGACTCGAGGTGAGAGGGGCGGACTCTGACGAACCCGTCCATGTAGCCCGCTCCACCAGAAGGAGAAGCAGACCGACCCATGACGCAGCTGGCCGGCCCTCGGTCCCATGATCGTCGGACTGGACGTGGCGACCGGACGACGGATCTCCATGATCTGCACGCGAAATCCGTGCACCCGACTCGTTCGCCGATGGCGGCCAGTTCTCTGTCAGCGGCAGTGCCCCCGGCGGGCCGACGTCGTGATCGAGGCATAGAAGGCTGGAGCTCCCGACATGCTGGCCAGCGCTCCCCACCGGACCGAGCAAGCTCACGCCGCGCGCGCGCGGTTCCGAGCGCCCCGGCGCCCGCTCCGCCACGGTTGGGATCGCCCACGAAGTCGATCCGACAACTCGCTCGATGGATTACGGCAGTGTCCAGGTCGCGCTACCCAGCCCACTCCACGGTCGCGGTGCCGTGTGCGTCCGAAGCCTGCTCAAGCGCGTCGACGATGACGACCCGGGATTAGACAGACCTGTCGAACCTCCTGACCAGAATTGGGATCAGTAGGTGGGGGTGTTGGGGCGGGTTGCGGCGATGGGGGTGCGGGATAGCATGACCGGCGGTGGTGGCGGGATTCGGTTCGCTGCCTAAGACTAGTTGGGCGGACGCCGAATCTGCGCCCTTGACCTGCTAGACTTCCCTTCGATTGGAGGACCCCGTAGTCGTTGCCCGCATGGAGGAATCCGCTGCCGAGCTAGAGTCGATCGCTGAAACGTTGCAGCAGTTGGTCGACCGGTGTGAATCGTCCGAGGGCTGGAAGATGCTCGACGCGGTCGAGGAATCTGCCAGTGATGTCGGGAGGTCTTGGAGCGGCTCGTGGCTGGGTTATCACTCCTGTGTTTACTACCGAGACCTGCAGCCGCCCCACGCGGGCCATCACTTCAGTAGTGAGTGGGGCCTGCAGGACACCATGATCCAGTACACGATTGGTCCATGGCAGGAATACAAGCCCGAGGACGTAGAGCAGGCGGTTTTCACCAAGGCCGGAAACCCGAAGCTAGACGACGCCCGTGAAATGGCTGATGCCCACGGCCGCGCTTTTGATCACGAGCAAGCAAAGGTTGTCTCGATCCTGGAGCTGGAGTCCTCAGGAGCCGAGAGCGATTCGCTCAAATCATTCCTGGCGGATGCCAGGAAGCTCGCAGTGCCTAAGCCAAATGACTTCGTCGCCTACATGCGTCCAGCTGGTCAGTTGATGTCCCGTGATAGTCTCGCTGCGACGCAGGGCGTGAAGACTCCACCGCACTTGAAGATCATTGCTCAGGTGATGGCGACCCGAGGGGCTAGTGAGGTATGCGGCGAGCTTGCAGCGATCTGCAAGAAGGCCGCAGCGCATCTGCACCGACTCGCAATCAAGCGACAGTCCGCAGGAGGCGCAGGTGAGCCCGAGTCCAAGGAACCACGTGCGGATGCCAGCAAGATGACGATCAGCGAGCTCGTAGGAGGGCTCCGACCGGCACATCTGTGGAAAGTAGTTGCAGCGCTCCTAGGGCTGCTTGGTGGGGCCTTTACCTTGGGATATAAAACACATGGAATCATCGGTGACGAAGCAGGTGCCGAGAGCAAACCGGGTCTGGCCGAGGGGGCACATGCCGAATCGCGGCCGAGCGATACACCCGGCGACAGCGCTGTGCTTGAGCTTGAGCATCGTTGCCACTGGATACGGACGCATGTGCTTGCCGACAATCTTACTGTGAAGCAAGCATGGGAGGCGCAGCGGGCGCTCGATGGAGGAGGTGGCTCCTTCCGAGCGGCAGATGATCAATATCGCGATCGCAACATAGAGGCGGTCACGCGCGAGCGTTCCAATAGGGACCTGTTGTCAGCCATTACCACCCTTCGGCGCCTACTTTCGGAGGTGCCTGAATCTTCTCGGGATGGGCAGCTTGTGGAGCCTGTGTTGGCAGGCAAGATCCGGACGGCGGCAAGTTGCTTGCCGGGGCCGCCCAACTAGACACAGGAGCTGACGACGCTTCGCGTCGCAGCTCAGTGCCCAAAGACGTTAGACGAGCCTGCCTGCCGCACTCGCGGCTGGCGAGCAGCACATGCCAAGGTTCGCGTGGTAGGCGGCGTGGCTAGCAAGCGGTCGATGGCTTCGACAGCACAGTCGCCGTTCACCGGCGTGGCAGCGAGGTCGTGGCATCCACGGGCAACGCATCCGAGTGCAGCGACGAGGCAGAGCCGGTTGAGGCGGCAGGCCGATCAGAGCAGCCACAGGCAGTTGACGAGGGCCTGCCGAGCACCAGAATGGTCGTCTAACTCGTCGCAGGAGCTGACAGCGCTTCGCGCTGCAGCTCAGCGACCGGAGACGTTGGACGGACCGTTGTCGACCCCCGTGGATGTCCGTGTTGAAGCACTCCGGGATCTCATCCAGTGCCGGCGGCCCGTCTCCTCAGCTGTCGATCGGATTGCAAGGTTCGACTTCGCGTGTGCGGGGGAGTTGGTGTCACTTGAGGTTGCTCATGTTCGCGCTGTTTTGGGTCGCTTCGTTGCGGGCGAGCTGTCTGCAGTAGATGTCGCCGACTGGGCGAGCGCGCTTGAGGGGCGCGAGGATGTTGCGTACTCCCAGCGGGTAGCGGATGCGCTTTTCGTGCTGTCTGCACCGGGGATCAACGGTGCGCTGACTCGTTCAGTGGCGCTCGAGATGATGGCTGGCTACGATAGGCCGTCCAACTAGTCACAGCAGCTGACGGGGCTTCGCCCCGCAGCTGAGTGACCAAAGACGTTAGACGAGCCTGCCTGCCGCACTCGCGGCTGGCGAGCAGCACATGCCAAGGTTCGCGTGGCAGGCGGCGTGGCAAGCAAGCGGTCGATGGCTCGACAGCACAGTCGCCGTTCACCGGCGTGGCAGCGAGGTCGTGGCATCCACGGGCAACGCATCCGAGTGCAGCGACGAGGCAGAGCCGGTTGAGGCGGCAGGCCGATCAGAGCAGCCACAGGCAGTTGACGAGCGCCTGCCGAGCACCAGAATGGTCGTCTAACTCGTCGCAGGAGCTGGCAGCGCTTCGCGCTGCAGCTCAGCGACCGGAGACGTTAGCAAGACCGGGAGAGTCGTCGGATGAGTGAGCTGCCATCGCTGGATGAAGTCGTGCCCATCGATACGGATGAGACCGTGCACGCCTTGTTGGGCAACGGGTTCAGTCGGGCGTGCAGGGATGACATCTTTGCCTACGACGCTCTGTTCGAGCAGGCGGACTTCGCGGGGCTGTCTGTTCATGCTCGTGCGGCCTTCGCAACACTCAAGACGACGGACTTTGAGGCTGTGATGACCGCACTGCGTCATGCGGCCGAGCTTGTTCGACTGTACGATCCAACGAACTCCGCGTTGTCGAAGCAGTTGCGAGAGGATGCCGATGGCCTGCGCGAGGTCCTTGTGCAGGCAATCGCAGGTAGCCACCCTGCGCGTCCCCACGAGATCCCCAGCGATTCGTACGAGCGGTGCCGACGTTTCCTCAGCCGTTTTAAGCGCATCTACACCGTCAATTACGATCTGCTCCTCTACTGGGCCTTGATGCAGTCGGAACTTGGGGAGGAGATCCCGTTTGATGATGGATTCCGTACTCCGGAATCCGGTCCGACGGACTACGTGACCTGGGAGCCGTGGAAGAACCACAGCCAGACCGTGTACTACCTTCACGGTGGCCTGCACATCTTCGATGCCAAGTCGGAGGTGCAGAAGTACACCTGGATCAACACCGGGGTTCCGTTGATCGATCAGATCCGTCAAGCACTAGAGGATGGCAAATACCCCTTGTTCGTTGCTGAGGGCGAAACTGCGCAGAAGCTGGCGCGTGTCCGCCACAGCGACTACCTTGCCCGAGCTCTCAAGAGCTTCGCCAACATCGGCGGGACTCTGGTCGTGTATGGGCATTCCTTCGCAACCAACGACGACCACATCTTTGATCGGTTGGCCGGTAATCAAGTCCGCAGGCTTGTTGTTGGCATCTACGGCGATCCGGACTCCGCCGACAACAAGCGCATTCGTCGTCGAGCTGAGATGCTCTCGGAGCGCCGTTCGGCCAAACGGTCTCTCGACGTGAGCTACTTCGATGCGGCTTCCGCTGAGGTGTGGTAGGCTCGGGCTTGCTAACTAGTCGCAGGAGCTGACAGCGCTTCGCGCTGCAGCTCAGCGACCAAAGACGTTGGACAGGCCGTCGTCGAATCATGAGTCGAGACGTCGAGGTCGAGATCACCTACCTGCCAACCGAGCACGGCGGGAGATCGAGCCCAGCTTTCAACGGCTACCGACCGCAGTTCTACTACGCCGGCAACGACTGGGATGCGCAGCACGAGTATCCCGACGTGGAGCGAGTAGCGCCGGGCGAGTCGGCCCGTGCATTTCTGAATTTCTTGTCTCCCGCGCAGCACGTCGGACGAGTAGTCGCCGGCATGCCCTTCTTGATTCGCGAGGGCAACCGAGTTGTTGGCTACGGACGCGTCCGGCGGGTCGTTGACCTCGAGCAGTCCGCGGCACGTGACGATCAGCCGCGCAGTGAGTAGGCTGTCCAACTAGGCGCAGCAGCCGGCGACGCTTCGCGTCGCGGCTGAGCGCCAAAGACGTTGGACAGACCGGTCCGGCCAAGGAGGAGCCATGAGTGTCGATCAGGTTCGAGTCATCATTCGCTTGTTCGCGTTGGCGACGGTCCTGGTTGGAGCGGTCATGACAACCATGACGCTCATCGGAGTTGTCGCGTGGGGGCAAGCGACGATCTCGGTTAGCGATCAGGAGTGGAGTGGTGCTGGCATGGATGCCTACGCGATAGCTGCACACGCTTCGATCATTGCATGGGGTGTCGGGTTTCACCTTGCCAGCGGGCGGCTTGCCAAACTGGTCGTCAAGTAGCGGAATGGTAGGCTGTCCAACAAGGCTCAGCAGCTGACGCTCGCTTCGCTCGCGCAGCTGAGAGCCAAGAGACGTTGGTCGGACGGGGCGGGAGGTTAGACCGAGTGACACTTGAGCAGCTGAGAGCCATCGTGGACCGCATGGAGGCGCGCAAGCAGCGTGCAGCCGCGCGAGTCAATCCGAGTGAGTCGTCACGCATGTGGTTCGCGATGCTCGGGGTTGAGCTTGAGGCGCCTGAGCTGCAGATTGGCGAGATCGCCACGCTTCGCCGAGTCGAGGAACCGCCCGGCGAGATCGAGCTAGCATCTGCTCTGCAGGATCGCAGCTTGATGAGTGCAGTCGGTCGCTACTCATCTTCGATTCGCGCCGAGTTGGGAGTCGAGCGGCTGAGGCCCGAGCATCCGCAGAGTGCTCTGACGCTCGGCTGGTGGTTGATCTCAGCACTTCGCATCAAGACCCTTGGCGACTTCCTGGTTCCGGCAGTTGCAGACCATCCATGGGGCACCATTGCAGGGCTGCCGGAGACGTCTTGTCACGTGCAGCTTCTTGAGGATGTTCCAAGGAGTCGACGACTTGAGTCAGTGCCAGCAATTGCCAAGTCAGATCTAGACTGGGTTGAGGAGCACCTAGCCTCGCTTGCCGAGTTGCTCGAGGTTACGCGATTCCGGCTTGCCGTTGAGTGCCTCACCACGCATCAGCACGAGGGCAGCTTGCGGATGACAGCTGCGTCTCTCTGGAGCGGGATCGAGGCGCTGTTCGGGGTGACGAGTGAGCTACGGTTTCGGTTGGCGTCCCTGGCAGCTGCCTTCTTGGCGCCCAGGGGCGACGCGCGTGTGCAGCGCTACCGAGAGACCAAGCGTCTGTACGACGTGCGATCCAAGGTCGTGCATGGTGCCGCAATCGAATCCGATGCGGTCACGCAGCACGTCCTACTAGCGCGCCAACTCTTGGCAGAGCTTCTATCTCGAATGATCGAGGCTGGTCGAGTTCCGGCAGGTGATGATTGGGACGCGATCCTTCACGGTGAGCCGCCGGCCAACTAGGCTCAGGAGCTGACGGCGCTACGCGCCGCAGCTCAGAGCCCAAAGACGTTGGGCAGACGTGTGCGATTCTGCATTCTGGGGCTACCCCTGGAGGCGCTCGCCCGACCTGAGTGTGCGGGTTTGCCTCCGGATGTCGGACGCGCTTTGATGACGACATGAGTGAGAAGAGTGCAGAGTCGTCGGGCGTTAATCCCGGAGAGCCCGATGCCGGGAAAGGCGATCTGACCTCGAAGCTCTTTGGCGTCACCTTGTTGCCCGCGCTCTCGAAGTTGCTCAATCCATCGGCCGAGTTACTTGGGGCGGAGCTGCGTGCGTCCATTCAGGAGAAGCTGGCGGATTGGAAGGAGCGCGCTCGAGCGCGAAACTTGGCGGGCAACATCCGCATGGCATCGGAGCGCCTGAAGCGCGAAGACTCCTCAGGCAAGGCTGGCAGCGTTGAAGGCGCCACAGCCTTCGAAGAGTGGTGCGAATGCGCATCCGAGGTCGACCCCGAGTCGGAGCTCGGCCGAGTATGGCAGGAGATTCTGGTCGACATCGCATTGGGTCGTACGTGGGCGCGGCACCACGTCGATGTGCTGAAGCGGCTGAGCGCCTTCGAAGCAGAATCGCTCATTCGTCTTGTTGAGACAGGGGGACTCAAGCAGAGGGCTGAGAATGCTGCCATGTTCGCGAAGCTGCGGGAGTTGGGCCTTGCGAAGAGATTCACGGTGCTGACCGACCTGAAGTTGCTAGGTCTGCTGATAGGTGGCGCGCTGGCCCTATCTCTTGCTACCGCTACGACCTTCGGAATACCGAGTCTCTGGGAAATGTCGGAGCGCACTAAGCGTTTCTATGGACGGTGTTTACTGGTGGCGTGGGCATTCGTCGGCTACTGTGTGACGCGCTGGCAATACATGGGTCACAGGCCCACCCGACTTGCCATTCGCCTAGTGGGTAAGGCGCGGCGTTCATGAGCGACCTTGCGGAGTATTGTGGAGCGCATTGTTGGTATCGTCGCTGCCCAACTAGTCGCTGCAGCTGACGACGCTTCGCGTCGCAGCTGATGGGCCATAGACGTTGTGCATCGAGCGGCAGCTGTGAGGTCAGGACGTTGGGCCGGCGATGACAGTTTGCCTTTGATCGACGCACACACAGAGTTCGGCCGAGCCGTCATGGAGACGGTTGCATGGTGTCGGGCGCGCTTCGATGTCGGGGCCGCGGCCCAGTCGTTGCGATCGCCGGGCCTTCGGCCCGCGCACCACATCGTCGAGTTCGGCGAGGTCGACACCGCTTCGGTGGTGCGCTCGGTCGTTGTCCGTCGATCAGAGGAGCTGCGACGTTCGGGGTTTGGAGGCCAGGTTTCTTGCTCGGGCGGGCCTTCGCTTGACGGCGGGCGCCTGCTTGCGATGCATCCCTCCCGGAGCCTGTCTCACGGGTTGTCGGTCGCGCCGACGCGTGGCTTCCTCGACGAAGACGAAGTGCCAGCTTGGGACTCCTGGGTGTGGTTCACGGGCGGATGTCTGATCTCGTGGGTGCCTCGTGACCTTGTGTCTGGCGTGCAGGATGCCATCGACTGCAATGCAGAGGAGTCGATCGCCTGGGTGTCTGGATGGCCCACAGGTGTCGAGCCGCCAGCAACCGTCGACCCGCGCGTGCCAGCCCGACGGCGGCCGTGGTGGATGTTCTGGTAGGGGAGGCAAGGTCTCGTCGAGCCGGCCGACCCGGTGCGGGTGCTGACGGCGCTTGGCGCGCGCGCCACCGGCATGGAGGCAGGCGGGGCCGCCGGGGTTTTCGCTAGGCAGCGGGCCTCGCTCGGCCCCGCAGTTGCGCCGACCGTTCCTTGGTGGTCTCGATGCTCGTCGCTCGGTTAGAAGGGCTGCATGACAGATCCAGCAGATGCCTTCCCCGATGACGAAGATGGCGCCGTGCTCGCCTCGCTGGCCGAGGCCGGTGTCGACCTGAGCAAGCCGATCGAGCTCGAGTTCGTCATCGACGCGCCCGACGAGGCTGCGGCCAACCAGATCGCCGCGGCCGTGCGCGCTGCCGGCCACGAGTGTCAGGTCGAGTACGACGAGGGGGAGCCGGACGAGGACGACGAGGCCGATTCCGGCGACGAGGAGTTCGGCCCGTCGTGGGCGGTCTACGTGAGCCTTGAGGCGGTGGCGGAGCACGCCCGGATCGTGCAGCTGCAGCAGATGTTCACCCAGCTGGCGGAGCCTCACGGCGGCGCCTGCGACGGCTGGGGTGCGATGGCCTGAGCCGCGGCGTAGCGCTGGAAGGCGGCGTGTCTTGGCGGGGCAGGGCGTCCAGGCAGGGCAGGGCGTCTCGGTGCGTCACGCGGGAGTAGAAAAATACGTGGAATCGACACTGTAGGAACCCTGAGGGTTACCCAGACGAGGTGTATTGCATACACTCGACCAGGATCCGACGGGGAAGGAAGTGTCGTTGGCAGCCAGCGGCCGCTCCGCCGGAGCATTCGGAAACGAAGGAGGATCCGAAATGATCTGGAAGACTCTCGCTCTGCTGGTCGCGCTCGCCGCGCCCGCACTCGCCGCCAACCACGAAGCGTCCGCCAAGCCGGACCTGATCGTCAACGTCTTCAGCCTCGCGAGCTGCAAGTGCATCGCGCAGGAGAACATCAACGTGACGTGGGCCTCGGGCCTCTGCACCAGCCAGCAGAACCCGTTCATGCAGCACGAGTGCTTCGTCAAGACCGAGGTGCCACACCACCCGGCGCCGGCCGAGCCGAACGGCTACTGCCACATCGAGCCGACCTGCCCCGACTCGGCGGCTCCGTGCCAGTTCCGCGGCTACCAGGTGACCATCAAGCGGCGCTGGTGCCTTGCCAACGACTGCTGCAGCGGTGGTGCGCGGGTCTCGCTCGACGGCGTTGCGCAGGGCGGCCTGCCCGCCGGTGGCGGCATGGTCGGCCCGATCATCTGTGATCCGGGCGCGCTCGCGTGCGGCAAGGACGTGACGAAGAAGATCAAGGTCTCCTGCGGTGGCGCGATCGTGTTCCGCGTCGAGGCGTCGTTCGTCTGCAACCCGTGCACGGTCATCTCCGAGGCGCAGGCCGTCGGCGTCGGCAACTAGCACGAGGAGCCACACGATGAACCGCCGCACCATGGTCGCGACCGCACTGGCGGTCGCCGTCATCGCTGCCGTCGTGTGGGGCGTGGACTGGGGTGGGCGTGAGCCCGCTCCGGTCGACGTGCCACCTGCGGTGCCCGAAGTCGACCTGGAACAGAAGCAGGTCTGGATGGACCGGCTCGAAGAGGCCGGTTCGGTGGTGTTCCGGGAGCAGGCCGGGACCAGGTCTCCGTCCGACGAGCTGGCGTCGGTCACGGTGACGACCTTCGGTCCGCTGGGGCCCGACGCCCTCGCCCTCGCCACTGAGGACCTGTCGTCCCAGCTGGTCCACCTGCAGGCGAAGATCGATGCCGTGCCCGGCAGCTCGGCCGAAGCCAAGGGGCGGACCGGCGAGTTGCGGCTGGCGCTCGATGCCGCGCAGTTCTTGCTGGCCAAGGCGCGGATCGAGTTGGTCGTCGACATGCTCGGGCGCGGCGACTACGCGACGATCGCCGTCGATGCGCCACGCCCTCCGGAAGTGGACGGCTTCGACCGCGTGATCCACGGACCGGTGCCCGGTCCCGATGGCAAGAGCTGCGAGCTGGTGTTCTTCGTCGACCAGAACAATGCCCGCTTCACCGAGGCGTCGGAGTATCGCGCTGCCATCTACTGGGAGTACTGGCGCGCCTTCGTCGACGACTTCAACCAGCGATCGATCGAGGATCGCAAGGCGCGCATCGCGCTGCACGACCGCGCCCAGGAACAGCGTTCGGGCGGAACGGTCGAGGAGGAGATGACGCCCGAAGAGCTGCAGGCCGCGGTGCTGGTCGGCCCGCTGACCGTCGATCGGGTGCAGCACCTGTTGGGCCTGCGCCGCTAGCGTCAGCGCCCGGTCGCGCCGGCCGGCTTCTTCTTGCCCTTCTTCTTCGCCGCCTTCGCTTCGTCGTCGGCGATCTTCTTCAGGACCTCGTCGGCCCACTCCCGGTTCGCCATCGGGAAGCCGAGGCGGGCGCGGCTTTCGAGGTAGCTCTTGGCGACGGCGCGCGCGAGGTTGCGGATGCGGCCGATGTAGGCGGCGCGCTCGGTGACGCTGATCGCGCCCCGGGCGTCGAGCAGGTTGAACGTGTGGCCAGCCTTCAGCAGCTGCTCGTAGGCAGGCAGCGCCAGCTGCTGCTCCATCAGGTGGTTGGACGTCTTCTCGTGTGCGTCGAACGCCTGCAGCAGGAAGTCGACGTCGCTGTGTTCGAAGTTGTAGGTGCTCTGCTCGACCTCGTTCTGGTGGAACACGTCGCCGTATTTCAAACCGTCGGCATACGTAAGGTCGAACACGTTCTCGACTCCCTGCAGATACATGCAGAGGCGCTCGAGGCCATACGTGATCTCGCCGGTGATCGGGCGGCAGTCGATGCCGCCGACCTGCTGGAAGTAGGTGAACTGCGTCACCTCCATGCCGTTGAGCCAGACCTCCCAGCCGAGTCCCCAGCAGCCGAGCGTCGGGTTCTCCCAGTCGTCCTCGACGAACCGCACGTCGTTCTTGTTGAGGTCGAACCCGACCGCCTTCAGCGAGCCGAGGTAGAGGTCGAGGATGTCCTCGGGCGCCGGCTTCAGCACCACCTGATACTGGTAGTAGTGCTGCAGGCGGTTGGGGTTGTCGCCGTAGCGGCCGTCCTTCGGCCGGCGGCTCGGCTGCACGTAGGCGGCCTTCCACGGCTCGGGGCCGATCGCGCGCAGGAACGTCGCCGTGTGGCTGGTGCCGGCGCCGACCTCCATGTCGTACGGCTGCAAGAGGGCGCAGCCCTGGGCGTCCCAGTACTCCTGGAGGCGGAGGATCAGTTGCTGGAAGGTCAGCATGGCGGGCGAAGATCCTAGGCCGGTTGGCCGCGAGTGCCAGCAATCGCCCGGAACCGTTACCTTCGGGGCCGCGTCCGGCTAGCCCGTCTTGATGGAGTGGAGACGCCGAGTGCCTGCCCGGCTCGTTGCGCGAGGAATCTCGGGCAACGGGGTTCGCCCGGTCGTCCCGCATGTGCCCTGGGAGAAGCGACCGATGACCCCTTGCCTGTTCGTGGCGGCCTTCGTGGCCGCGTTCGTGGCTGCGCCGCGGCCCGAGATGCTGCCGCACCCGACGGTCTACCAGATGGCCAACCGGTCACGCGCCGTCGTCGAAGGGACCGCCGACGAACGTGGCGTGGTGCGCATCACGCGGCGCTACTTCGTGCATGCGGACGAGCAGATCGGGGCGTCGATCCGGGTGCCCTCGCTGGTCGGCATGCCGAAGCGGGAACAGAACCTCGGCGGCGTCGCCGGCGACCCGATCCGGCCCGACTCGGTGCTGCTGTTCCTCGCCCGGCGATCGCACGACGACGTCTGGGAGCCGATCCACCACGTCGGCGACGCGGCGCGCGGCGTCGTGTGGCTGGAGGGTGATGCGGCCTGGGGCTACGCGCAGTGGATCAACCCGGGGCCGTACCAGCTGTGGCGCTGGGAGATCCAGGACGGCAAGCAGTCGGTTCGCGCCAATCCGAAGGAACTGCGCCAGATCGTCGACCGTGCGCTCGCCGCGCGCGCCCGCTGGCGTGCTGCGCTCGAGATCGAGGATCCCGACCGGCGCGCCGCCGAACTCGCGAAGTGGTTCTCGCCGTCGACGTCCCCGGACGGCAAGTGGTGGAGTGGCCGCGTCTGGCCGGACCTGCTGCAGGCGAGCGACGCGCTCGGCGCCCGCATGGCCCGGCCACTCGGGCGCATCGTGCAGGTGGACGCCGATCCGCAGGCGGTCGCGACCGCGGCCGATGCGCTGGGTCGCCTGGGGGCGCGGGGTCGCGCCGCGACGCCGAGCCTGATCGCGCGGTTGCGCGACCTGCGCGGCGCGCAGCCGATCTTCCTGGTGCGTTCGCTGCACCGCCTGGCCGACCCGCGGGCGGCGGACGTGCTGCGCGACCTGATGCGGCATGAGGACCTGTTCGTCGTCGCCGAAGCGGCCGCGGCGCTGCAGGCGGCCGGCGCCGATGGCGTCGCGCCGCTGCTTCTAGAACGGTTCCCCAGGGCGATCACGACGCCGGTCGAGCGCGGCGCGGTCGCGACGATGCTCGGCGTGCTGCGCGACCTGGACGAGGGCGAGGCCGAGCGGCTGGTGCTCGAGCGCTACCGCGACGACGAGCAGCTGATGATGCAGCGCCCGTGGCTGCGTCGCCTGCGTCGCTCCTGATCGCACTGATCACTTGGTTGTTGGTCTTCGCGGCGCGCCTGCCAGGCGACCTGATCGCGTAGATCCGCCCGGGTGCAGTCGGGTCGCTGGGCCGGCCTCGAGGTCGATCCGGTCCTTTTCCGGCAGGTTCGTGGCCTTTGCCGGCCCGAAGTCGCGGCATCCGTTCCACGCGCCGGCAAACACCAACAGCCAAGTGGTCAGCTGCATCGGGATCCGTCGGGGCGTATTTGCTCGGACGGAATTCGCACATCGACCCCCCGACCCCCGTTGATCCCCGTCGAAACCACGAGGTAGGTTTATCCCGCCTGTCTCCCGTGTCCCGATGCCCTTCGGGCCCACTGCCTCGCCCCCGTCTTCGATCAGACTGAGGTCTCCGTGCGTCTTTCCACCCTCTACATCTCGCTGGCAGTGATGTCAGCAACCGCTGGTCTGCGCGCCCAGTGGGTCACCTACTCCAACCAGACGAACAACCGCGTCTCGGCAGCCGCCTCCCTGGTCACCGGCGACCAGCAGGAGAAGGACTACGCCTGGGGCGACCTGGACAAGGATGGTGACATCGATCTCGTGATCGTGCGCAAGCAGCCGTTCACGACTGGCGGCCACTTCCCCAACGTTCTGCTGATGAACGAGAACGGCGTGCTGACCGATCGCTCGGCCACGCTGACGACGTCGACCGTCGCGGGCAGCTCGGGCTTCCTCGACGCGACCAACGACCGCGACGTGGTCATCGCCGACATCAACGGCGACGGCTGGGACGACGTGATCACCGCGACGACGCTGACGGCCGGCATGCCGACCTACATCCGCGCCAACCGCGTCTACATCAACCAGGGTGAGCAGAACGGCGTCTGGCAGGGCCTGCTCTACGACGATGCCCTGCGCATCGACGACACGCCCTACAACGGCGAGCACCGCTTCTGCTCGGTGGCGGCAGGCGACGTCGACGGAGACGGCGATGTCGACCTCTACTTCGGCGACTACCAGCAGGGTGGCACGCGCTCGATCGACGTCAACGACCGCCTGCTGATCAACGACGGCACCGGCTACTTCACCGACGAGTCGTCGACCCGCATGACCGTCACGATGCTCGAGTCGTCGTTCGGCATGAAGGTGGCGATCCACGACATGAACAACGACGGCAAGCTCGACATCCTCAAGGATGACGCGCTGAACGCGCCGCAGGCCGTGTCGATCAGCTACAACAACACGGCGACCGAGGGCGTCTTCGGCGACTACACGTTGCCCTACGGCAACCAGCCGTACCACTTCAACCTCGGTGACCTGAACAACGACGGCTGGACCGACTTCATCGTCAGCGACGACGGTCAGGACCAGTACGTGCTCAACCAGGGCGCGACCGGCAGCCAGCCGGCGCAGTTCAGCAACCCGATCGCGTTCAGCTACAGCGGTGGCGGCAACGACGACGGCTTCGGCGGCAACAACATCATCGCCGACCTCGACAACGACGGCTGGGCCGACGCGATCGTCGCCGACGTCGACGTCGACATCTCCGGCTGCAACCGTCGCTGCCACATCTTCCGCAACCTCGGCAACGCGCCGAACGTCACGCTGCAGGAGCAGATCGTCAACGGCCAGGTGGTCGGCGGCATCACGCCGGCGGCGCTGCAGGGCACGTTCGACGTGGCGATCTTCGACATCGACGGCGACGGCTGGAAGGACCTGGTCGTCGGTCGCTGCACCGGCACCGAGGTCTACATGTGCGTGCCGCCGGTCGGTCTGACGTTTGCGTTCGTCGGCGGTCTGCCGTCGATGATCGCGCCGGGCGTTGCCCAGCAGGTCACCGTCGACGCCACCGGCATCGGCGGCGTCACGCCGGTCGCCGGCACGGGCGAGCTGTTCTACTCGATCAACAACGCGCCCTTCCAGTCGATCGCGATGAGCGACTCGGGCCCGGGTCAGTTCCAGGCGACGCTGCCGGCGATGCCCAACTGCGCCGACGGGATCCGCTTCTATGTCAGCGCGCAGGGCAGCAACGGCTCGGTCTACAACGATCCGCCGGCGGCCCCGTCGGGCTACTACTCGGCCGTCGCCGCGGTCAGCCTCGACACGATCTACTCCAACAACTTCGAGCAGAACGACACCGGCTGGACGGTCGTCAACACCAACCTGACGACGGGTGCGTGGGAACGCGCCACGCCCAACGGCACCACTCAGGGTGCGGAGATCGCCGCGCCGTTCGACGACGCCGAGGCCGGTGCCGCGACCTTCTGCATGGTCACCGAGAACGGCCTGCCCGGCGGTTCGGTCGGCACGGCCGACGTCGACGGCGGCCCGACCGACCTGATCTCGCCGCAGCTCGACTTCGGCGGCACGGACGGCTTCATCAGCTACCAGCGCTGGTTCTACTCGAGCGGCGCCGACGTGCTCGAGGTCGCGGTGTCGGGCGACGGCACCAACTGGGTCACGGTCGAGGTCGTCGACGGCGACAACAACGAGTGGACCCTCAACCAGTTCCGCGTCGGTGCGTTCATCACGCCGACGTCGACCGTGCAGGTCCGCTTCCGCACCGCGGACGTCAGCCCGGGCAGCATCGTCGAAGCCGCGCTCGACGTCTTCAAGGCGGAGACGTTCAACTGCGACTGGTGCCAGCCGACGTTCCCGCTGACCACGATCGGCACCGGCACGCTGTCGATGTGCGGCGACCAGCTCTCGGCCACGACGCCGAGCACGACGCTCAAGGTCGAGAACGTGCCGCCGTCGGCCTACTCACTGCTGCTGTTCGACGCGTTCGCCGTGCCGGTCACGTCGCCGTGGAACAGCGGTGAGCTGATCAGCGCCGGGCCCGGCACGATCGGTCCGCTGTTCGCCAACGCCAGCGGCGAGATCTCGATCCCGCTCAACATCGGTGGCCTGCTGCCGCCGGGCTGGGCGATCTACCTGCAGGGGCTCTACACCGACGCCTCGCTGCCGGGTCAGGTCGGCATCACCAACGCGCTGCGCGTCGAGTGGTACTGATCGACCCGACGCCACCCGCCGCGGCGCAAGCTGCGGTGCCGACGAAGGCCCGCGTCCCGCACCAGTGCGGGCGCGGGCCTTCTCGCTGTCTGGTAGACTTCTCGAACCTGCCATTCCCGTTCCGATCCCCAAGCCTCCCCGGGGCGGGCGCACTCCACAGGAATCTCGTCACATGCGTTCCCTCGCACCTTCCCTATTGCTCGTGTCCGTCGCGGCGCCGCTGCTGGCGCAGTCGCCGCAGCCCAAGATGGGCGATCCGCTGTCGGGCCTCACGGCCACGCAGCTGCAGGCCTTCGAAGACGGCCGCACCGACTTCGGCACGCCGCTCGACGCGGCCGGCGGCCTCGGCCCGATCTTCAACCAGGTCAGTTGCGCCAACTGCCACAACAACCCGGTCGGCGGCCCCGGCGGCACGACCGTGACGCGCTTCGGCTACGACGACGGCAAGGGCGGCTTCGACCCGCTGGCGGGCCTCGGTGGTTCGCTGCTGCAGTCGGGCGCGATCGCGCCGGGCGCGGCCGAGGTGATCCCGGCCGCGGCCAACATCACCTCGCAGCGCGTCACCCCGAGTGCGCTCGGCGCCGGCCTGATCGAGGCGATCCCGGACGCCGACATCGAGGCCAACGAGACCAACCCGCCGAGCGCCAACGTCAGCGGCCGCGTGCACTGGGTGCAGCCGCTCGAGGACCCGACCGGTCCGCTGCGCGCCGGCCGCATGGGTTGGAAGGCACAGGTCGCGACGGTGCTGACGTTCTCCGGGGACGCCGCCCTCAACGAGATGGGCCTCACCAACCGCCTGGTTCCGACCGAGAACGCGCCGAACGGCAACCTCGCGATCCTGGCGCAGTACGACACGGTCGCCGATCCGGAGGACGGCCCCGACGCCAACGGTCTCGACTTCATCGACCGCATCACCAACTTCCAGCGCTACCTCGCCGCGCCGCCGCAGACGCCCAAGGCGGGCATGACCGGCGAGACGATCTTCGGCAGCGTCGGCTGCGCCGACTGCCACGTCTCGACCTGGACGACCAGCAACGACCCGGCGCTCGAGGCGGCGATCCGCAACCAGACGATCAAGCCGTACAGCGACTTCCTGCTGCACGACATGGGTGTCTCGGCCGACTTCATCGGCGACGGCGACGCGACCACGCAGGAACTGCGCACGCCGAGCCTGTGGGGCGTGCGTTCGCGCAACGCGCTGTGGCACGACGGCCGCGTCGTCGGTGGCACGCTCGAGACGCGCATCCTCGGCGCCGGCGGCATCATCGACCTGCACGCGTCGCTCGGCAGCGAGTCGCGCCCGTCGGCGCTGGCGTTCCAGGCGCTGTCGAATGCCGACCAGCTGGCGGTCGTCGCGTTCCTCGATTCGCTCGGTCGCGCAGAGTTCGACTTCGACGGCGACAACGATCGCGACCAGGACGACCTGGCGGCGTTCGTCGCGGCGATGGGCGGCGGCCCCTACACGGCGGACGACGCCGAGGCGGTCTTCGACATCAACCAGGACGGCTTCGTCGACATCCTCGATCGCGACGCGTTCGCGCTCGTCTACGAGGGCGACTGCAACAACAACGGCGTCAACGACCTGGCGGACGTGGTCTTCGGCGGCTTCGACGACGCCAACGAGAACCTGCTGCCCGACGGCTGCGAGCACTGCCAGACCGACCTCGGCTTCGCCGGCGCCGGCACGCTGCGCCTCGACATCTGCGGCGACGTGCTGACCGACGTCGGTTCGCGCGCATCGTTCCAGCTGGTCGACGGTCCGGTGACCGCGCCGGTGATCATCGGCATTGGCGTCGCGCAGAACCCGTACCTGATCACGCCGACCGAGTACCTGGTCCCGCTAGAGCCGCTGGCCGCGGTCGTCGAGTTCTTCATGACCGACGCCAACGGCGAACTGCACGTGCCGCTGATCGGCGGCGGCAACTTCCCGACGTCGACCTGGGTGTTCCAGGCGGCCACGTTCGACGGCACCAACTACGACCTGTCGAACGCCCTCGAGGTCGAGGTCGGCGCCTTCTAGGGCCGACGGCGATCCCCGATCGAACGAGGCGCGGGCGCTCCGCTTCGGGGTGTCCGCGTTCTTCGTACCAAGGCCCGGTGGCACCGGCGCCTGAGTGTGAGGAAATCGTGAAGATGGCGGCGCCGCGCCGCATGGAGGTCGGGCGTGTGGCACCATTCTCCGCCCAAACCCCTATGCGTTACGCCAGCCTCAGCCTTCTGCTCGTCCTCGCCATCAGCTGCGACAGCGGCAGCGATGCCCCGGTCACGCCGACGGTCTCCTTCGAGCCGACGCTCGCGGTCACGGAGGACAACGCGCTCGACTTCGCCAGGGTCGGCATGCGCGCGGTCTTCGACCTGCCCAACCTCGCCTACATCGGCGCGAGCTTCCTGCGCCAGCCGGTGCCGCAGGACCCCAACGCGCCGAGCAACCCGGGCACGCCGGTGACGCTGTCGGCCGAACGCGCCGGCCCGGACGGCGGCACCGCCGTCTACTCGTGGGAGGACATCCGTGTCGACAACCTGTTCAGCACGGACGACATCATCACGATCAACTTCGAGGACTACGCCGACGGCGACCTGACGCTCAACGGCATCATGATCATCGACGACCTGCGCACGCAGGGCACGGTGACGCAGGGCGGTGGCACCTGGCTCGCGGACGCGACGCTGCGGCTGCTCAACCTCGAGGTGCAGCTCGGCGCCGGCACGTTCATCCTCAACGAAGAGCTGCCGTTCCGCGTCGAGAACCGCGAGCTGATCGAGATCTTCGACCTGTTCCTGTTCGAGGACCTGTTCCTCGGCGAGTTCGAGATGAAGCAGAACTCGCGCTGGCTGCGTTACGAGACCGACGACGAGCTGAGCTACCAGGTCGACGGCTTCGCGTTCTCGCCGGAGCTCGACGGCGTGGTGCGCTTCAAGACCGACAGCGTGGTGTTCGTCAACACGTTCAGCGGCAACCCGACCGAGGGCTTCGTGGTCGTCAACGGCACGCCCGGCACGTTCATCGAGGTCCAGTCGACGTCGATCTGCTCGCTGCCGATCCCGCTGCCGTGCACGTTCGACGTGCGCGTCGAGGAGGACGGCGAAGAGGGCTTCGAGACGACCCTGCAGATCACCGCGCCCGAACTGCTGCCGCAGTAGTCGCGTCGCTCCGCGGCAGCAGATCCGGGGCCCGCGAGGTCCCGGCTGGCCGCTCGCAGGCGACGGCGACTGGATCGACGATCACCTGTCGCGTCGACTACGAGTTCGCGCCGTGTGCGCAGCAGTTGATGGCCGACTTCGCCAGGCTGTGGGCCGAGCAGCTCGTACCGCAGCGTCAAGGCTGGCTGGACAACCGCAAGTAGCGTGCGGCACCCGTGTTCGCGCCGAATCGCCGAGTGTTGGCGTAAGGGGAGATAATCCAACAGACTCGCGCTCGCGCGCGAAGCTGCGATCATCGTGGTTCGCCGCTGCATCACGGGGATGCGGCGCGGCTGCCTTCTGCTCCCCTCCCCGGAGGTCCCGATGATCGTCAAAGGAATCGCGCTCACCGCTCTCGTCGCTACGACGCCCCTCGCCCTGTTCGTCTCGCAGGATCCTGCCAAGCAGGATCCCAAGCCTGCCGTGCAGCGGCAGGAGAAGCCGCAGCCGCGCACCGGCGAGCTCCGTCGCGCCGAGTCCAACGTCAAGCGCGCGCGCGCCGAGCTGAAGAACGCGCAGCGCGACCTGGCGCGGTTGCGCGACCAGCTCAACGCCGCGCTCGACCGCCTCGACCAGCACGTCACGCCGCAGCGTGAGTCCAACTGCGCGCCGTCGCGCAACCGCACGCTGATGTCGCACTACCAGTGGCTGCGGGACCAGGGCCACCAGCAGCGCGCGCAGGGCACGCTGGCGTCGGTCGTCAAGCGCGTCGGCGACGACCCGGGCCGCCTCAACAGCGTTGCCTGGGACCTGATGACCGACAAGGCGACCGCCGGCAAGTTCGACGAGATGGCGCTGGCGATGACCGAGCGCATGGAGGCGCTGGTCGCCAAGTCGAGCCGCCGTCGCGGCCAGAGCCACTACAACTACCTCGACACCGCGGCGCTCGCGAACTTCCTCAACGGCAACGTCGAGAAGGCGATCACCCTGCAGCGCACGGCGATCGAGCGCGGCGGCCGCAGCGACGACTTCCGCCGGCGTCTGCGCACCTACGAGGCCGCGCAGAGCGCGCTGGTCAAGGCGACGCAGGCCAAGCCGCTGCCGGCCGCGACGATGGTCGCGACCAACCAGGAAGAGGAAGACGAGGAGTAGCCTCGCTCGCGGCGCCGCGCGCTACGGGCGCGGTGCCTCGCCGTCGCCGGCGCCATCGGCGTCGGCCGCGGCCGCCTGCTGTTCGGCGGCTTCGGCCTCGCGCTCGGCGCGGATCTGCTCGCGCGCCTCGACCTGCATCGCGGTCGTGTGGCGGGACACGATGCCGAACGCCGAGCCGAGCCCGAGCAGCACGAACAGGATGTCGAGCGGGTGGAAGTCCTCCTTGAGGTACTCCACGAACCCGAACTGCGCCTGCAGGTTGCCGGCCTCGAAGGTGCGCCAGTCGGCGAGCGTGCGATCCGACTCCGCGAGCCAGTTCAGGCGCGGCGCGACCACCGTGCGGAACTCGGCGGCGCTGTCGACATCGTATTCGCGATCGAGCGCGAACTCGGTGACCTGCTCGTCCGTCGGGCTGGCGCCGAGCGCCTTCCACGCGGTCGCGTCGGCCTTGTAGGCGTCGAACATGTCGTCGGGGAAGGCCTGCTGGGCTGCTTCGTCGAGCACCGCCTGGTAGGTCGCGTAGCGACCGGTGCCGATCGCCAGCACCGCCAGCACGGCCGCGACGACCGCCAGCATCTGGCCGTGGCCACCGCCCTTGACCATCGCCAAGCCGATCAGCGCGCCGACGCCCCAGGCGATCCAGCCGATCTGCACGTTGGCGTAGATCGCCAGGGCGGCCCAGACCGCGGCGCCGGCAAAGGCGGCGCCGCCGGCGAACAGCAGCGCGCGGGTCATGTTTGGCTCGGGCAGGAGATCCTCGGTGCGCACGTGGCGTGAGGACGTTCGGGGGCGTTCTTCCACGCGCGCATCTTGCCGGTCCAGGACGGCATTTTCTCGTTCGCAGTCGGATCGCGCGCTTTGATGCGGTGCATGCGAGGTGGCGCAGCAGGGACCCGGGCGATCGTCATCGGCTGCGGCGTGATCGGGATCACCACCGCGCTGCGGCTGCGCGGCGACGGCTGGCGCGTCGAGATCTGGACGCGCGACGAGCCCGACGCGACCACGTCGGCGGTCGCCGGTGCGATCTGGTATCCGTTCCTGGCCGAGCCGCGCCAGCGCGTGGCGCGCTGGAGCGCCGCGACCTACGAGCGTCTGCGCACGCTGGCGGCCACGCCGGCCACCGGGGTGCGCATGGGCGACGTGGTCGAGGTGTTCGACCACGACGATCCCGACCTGTGGTGGGCGGGCAGCGTGCCGGACGCGCACTGCCTCGCCGCTGCCGAACTGCCACCGGGCTACCGCGCCGGCGTGCGTGCCAGCGTGCCGATCTGCGACGTGCCGCGTCACCTCACGTGGCTGCTCGCCGAACTGCGGGCCGCCGACGTCGCGATCGTCCGGCGCACCGTGGCCTCGCTCGACGAGCCGCTCGCGCACGCCGACCTGGTCGTCAACTGCACCGGCCTCGGCGCGCGAAAGCTGTGCGACGACGCGGAGCTGCGCCCGGTTCGTGGCCAGGTGCTGCGCGTGACCGGCGCCACCGTCGACGCCGCGTGGATCGACGACACCACGCCGCGGCCGCGCTACGTGATCCCGCGCGCTGACGACGTCGTCGTCGGCGGCACCGCCCAGACCGACGACGAACGGCTGGCGCCCGATCCCGCCGATACCGCCGCCATCCTCGCAGACGCGGTGCGCGCGATGCCGCAGCTGCGCGATGCGACGATCGAGCAGGTCCGCGTCGGCCTGCGGCCATATCGCTCGACCGTTCGTCTGGAGCGCGACGATCGCGATGGCAAGGCGCTCGTGCACAACTACGGCCACGGCGGCAGCGGCTATACGGTCTGCTGGGGCTGTGCCGATGAGGTCGCTTCGCTCGCGCGCGGTTGACGCGCGCGCCGCAGGCGGCACGTTGTTGGCATGCGTCTCGCCATCTGCGCCCTGCTGCTCGTCCACGTCGCCACCGCCCAGCTGCCGCAGGTCAGCGCCAGCGGCGAGAACATGCGGCTCCGTTCGTCGTCGGTCACCGGCAGCGCCGGCAACTACACGCTGACGTTGCAGATGGACGACGACAACGGCGACACGTCGCTGCCCACCAGCTTTCGTCGCTGGTGGCACTGTGAGGTGTCCAACCTGGTGGCCGGCACGCAGCTGAACTTCCGCGTCACCAACGCCGGCTACTCGGACGTGATCCTGCCGGTCTGGTCGCTGTCGACCGACGGCGTGACGTTCGGCGACTACGTGCGCATGCCGACCAGCGCGACGCCGACCGTGCAGGGAGGCACGCAGCACCTGTTCGGCGCGACGGTGCCGCCGGGCGTCGTCGCGATGCGGCTGGCGAAGTACTTCCCGTACACCGTGACCCGCAAGAACGCGCTGCTGCAGAGCATCGCCGGCCATCCGCACGTGCAGAGCATCACCTCGCTCGGCAACTCGCAGCAGGGCCGGCCGATCGAGAAGGTCACCTGGACCGATGTCACGGTGCCCGACGCGGGCAAGCGACGCATCTGGATCCACGCCGGCATCCACCCGGCGGAGACCACCAGCCACCTGATGGTCGAGGGCCTGTTCGACTGGCTGTCGTCCGGCGACCTGCGCGCCGAGGCGCTGCTCGACGCGGCGCTGATCGAGGTCGTGCCGATGGCCAACCCGGACGGCGTGTTCCTCGGCAACTACCGCACCAACGCCAACTCGTCCAACCTCGAGGCGCAGTGGAGCGCGCCGTACAACTCGCCGCAGCCCGAACTGGTCGCGCTGCGCACGGCGATCGAGGGCTACATGGGCACGGTCGCCAACCCGGCCAGCAACCCGATCGAGGTCCTGCTCAACCTGCACGCGACCCACAACGTGGCGTTCCCGTTCCACTTCCAGCACGTCGGCAACGCCAGCTGGACGCCGGGCTGCAGCAGTTGCGGGGTGCTGCCGATCGTCAACCAGGTCGAGGCCCAGTGGGTCGCCAACTTCGAGGGCCGCAGCTCGTTCGTCGCGCTCGGCTCGACCGCCAACAGCACGCTCGGCTCGCGGCCGTTCGTCGAGTCGATGGTGCACGACCGCTGGACCGCGGTGCCGGGCTGGCTCGGTGCGCCCAACTTCGAGGAGCCGGTGATGGCGATCACGTTCGAGGGCACCTACGGCCGCGGCCCGGACGGCGTGACCTGGAACACCGAGGCCGACTACTTCGACTGCGGCCGCGACATGGGGCTGGCGCTGTTCGACCAGCTCGGCCTGGCGATCTCCGCCAGCACCAGCACCTACGGGGCCTCGTGCGTGTCGGCGCAGCTGAGCGCGAGTCTGGCCCAGCAGCCCGACCTGAGCCACCAGATGGTGCTGGTGACGTCGTTCGGCCCGGCCAATGGCCTCGGCGTGCTGGTCGTCGGCGGCTCCCAGGTGCAGGTGACGTTCCCGTCGCCGTGGTCCAACTGCACGCTGCTGGCGCAGCCGGACGCGACGCTCGGCCTGTTCTTGAGCGGGTTCGGCACCGCGATCACGCCGGTGCCGGTGCCGGCGATCCCCGGCCTGGAGGCCTACGTGCAGGTCGTGACCCTGGACGCGGCCCTGTCGCTGGACGCGACCAACGGCGTGCGCGTCCAGAACGACTACTGATCGGCGGGCCGCTGCGCTATCCTGTCCGCCGGTGAGCTATCGCGTCGAACTGCCGGTCTTCTCGGGGCCCATGGACCTGCTGCTGCACCTCGTGCGGCAGTCCGAGGTCGACATCCACGAGGTCTCGATCGCGCCGATCCTCGATCGCTACCTCGAGAACCTGAAGGTGCTCCAGCAGCTCGACCTGCAGGACATCGGCGACTTCGTCGTGATGGCGAGCACGCTGATGGAGATCAAGTCGCGTGAGCTGCTGCCCAACGAGTCGGTCGAGATCGAAGAAGAGCTCGACCCGCGCGACGACCTGATCCGGCGCCTGCTCGAGTACAAGCGCTACCGCGATCTCGCGCGCGAGCTCGACGGTCGCGGCGAGCGCCGCCAGCGACAGAGCAACCTGGTGCTGGCGCAGCCGCCCGAGCTGAAGGGGCCCAAGGACGAGGACCTGCTCGACATGGGCGAACTCGGCATCTGGGACCTGACGTCGGCGTTCGCCAAGCTGCTCGACGAGATCGGCAGCCAGCAGTCGCTGGAGGTCGAGGTCGAGAAGCGCGACGTCGGCTACTACACGCACTCGCTGCTCGACACGTTCAAGAAGAAGCGCGAGGTGCGCTTCTCCGAGGTCTTCGACAAGAAAGAAGGCCGCTACGGGATGATCGGCACGCTGATCGCGCTGCTCGAGATGATGAAGCAGGGCTACCTGCGCGCGTTCCAGAAGCAGTGCTTCGACGACATCAGCCTCGCCTACATCGGCAAGGACGAGGTCACCGCCGACCAGATCCTCGCCGGCATCTCGGCGGAGGACCTCGCCGAGCAGGAGGAGCAGGACCGCGAACGGCTGGAGCGCGTGCAGCGCGAGGCCGAGGCGGCGGCGAACGCCGGGGTCGAGGTCGGGGATGACGGGCTGGACGAGGATCTGGCTGCGGATCTCGGTGACGGCTTCGATGGTGAGGGGCTCGACGGTGATACCTCCGACGGTGGCGCCGAGAAGGCCGAGCCGCAGGGCTGATCGCCTGTCCCGGGCTGATGCAACCGGGCGCGCGGCCAACGGCCGTTGATACCGGGAAATCCGCGAACGTGCGGCGCCGCCGCATCTGGTCGTCCCCATAGCACCGCGCTGGCGGTTACCGTTCTCCGTCCCTCCATCCGCCCGATGGGGTTCGCCCGCCCGCCCTTCGGCGCCCACGTCTCCTATGCCTGTATCGCCCCGATCGCTGCTCGCCGGCATCTTCTGCCTCGGCCTGTCGATCATCATGTTCGAGATCGCGTTGACCCGCGTCTTCGCGATCATGATGTGGCACCACTTCACCTACATGGTGATCTCGATCGGCCTGCTCGGCTTCGGCGCCTCGGGCAGCCTGCTGACGGCCACCGGCCTCGGCCGCAAGGAGGGCGGCGCGGAGCGCGCGCTGGTGTGGACGAGCCTGGCGTACGGGATCAGCGTGGTGTTGGCGTTCTGCTTCACGACGTTCGTGCGCATCGACGGCCTCTCGATCTGGAAGAACTGGTCCAACGCGCTCGCGCTGTTCCTGATCTACCTGATCGTGTTCGTGCCGTTCCTGCTGGGCGGTCTTGGCATCGGTCTGGCGCTGACGCGCTTCTCGAAGAACGTCAGCAAGCTCTACTTCGCCGACCTGGTCGGTTCGGCCGTCGGTGCCGGCCTGAGCGTGCTCGCACTGAAGGCCTTCGGTAGCTCGGCGGCGGTCGTCATCGCCGGCTGCTTCGGCCTGCTGGCGGCGTTCTGCTTCAGCTTCACCACGCCGCTCCGCTACCTGATCCTGAGTGTGCCGGGCCTGCTGATCGGGCTCTGGATGTTCCTCGGCTTCACGGGCCTGGCGACGTCGGTGGTGCCGAAGGTCGACTGGCGCGTTCCGTACGCGGTGGGCAAGGAGGCGGTGACGGTCGAGGCATTGCTCGCCGACCCCAAGGTGCGCGCCGGGCTCGGGGACGACGCAAAGCTCGTCAAACTGGCAAGCGCGACCGCCGAGGTCGAGGTCGGCCCGAGCATGCCCGGAGCCCCGATGATCGGCGGCGACATGGGCTTGGTCGACGAGCAGCCGATCATCGCGCGCGCCGTGGGACAAGACGGTACGGCGCCGACGATGCTCTACCAGGGCGCGACGGAGCTGGCCAAGTTCCCGTTCCTCGATGATACCCAGGCTGCGTCGGCGTACGTCGTGCACCAGGCGTCGGGGCGCAAGGATCAGAAGTCGATGGTCATCGGCGTCGGCGGTGGCGTCGACGTGTTGGTGGCGCTTGCCAACGGCGCCAAGCACGTCACCGCGGTGGAGCTCAACACCGCGATGATCGAGATGGTCACCGAGCGCTACGACGAGTACCTCGGTGGCCTGTTCACGACGAGCCCGCTCGCCGAGAAGATCGACCTCGTCAACAGCGAGGGGCGCGCCTGGCTGCGCTCGCACGACGACAAGTACGACGTCATCCAGATGAGCGGTGTCGACTCGTACACCGCGCTCAGTGGTGGCGCCTACACGCTCTCCGAGAGCTACCTCTACACCGTCGAGGCGGTCGAGGACTTCTACGAGCACCTGAAGCCGGACGGCATCGTCTGCTACTCGCGCTTCATGCTGAAGGCGCCCAAGGCTGCGCGCGAGACGCTGCGGCTGGCGAACATCGCGGTCGAAGGGCTGCGGCGCGCCGGCGTCGCCGAGCCGCACAAGCACGTCTGCGTGATGCGCGGCGGCATCGACTGGGCGTCGACGATGATCAAGCAGAGCCCGTTCACCGAGGTCGAGGTGAAGGCGCTGCGCCAGTTCTCGCGCAAGGAGGCGTTCGTCGGGCTGGTCTACGACCCGCTGATGGCGAAGGACGCGCCGATCGAGCCGCAACCCGAACACTTCTCGGTGCTGCTGAAGCGCATCAAGGATCCGATCACGGGGGCGTCGAAGGACATTCCGTCGCGGAACGAAGCGATCCGAGCCTGGTTCGCGGCGGCCGCTGAAGTGGCCAAGGGCAGGCCGGTCGGCAAGGACCTGCTGCCCGAAGCCATGCGCGAAGCTGCGGTGGGCAAGGTGCTCGTCAGCAAGCTCAACCAACTCAAGCCTGCGATCCTCAGCCAGGCCGAGTACATCCAGAAGACCATTGGCAACTTCCGCGACCTGCTGACCGCCGAGGGGGAGGAGAAGCAGGCCTTCTACGACGCGTATCCGTTCGACGTGCGCCCGTCGACCGACGACGCGCCGTTCTTCTTCAACTTCTACAAGTGGTCGAGCCTGTTCGGCGGCACCAAGCGCACCAAGGACGCCGACGCCTTCAACTACCACACCGATTTTCCGATCGGGCACTTCATCCTGGGCATTTCGATGGTCCAGATCGTGCTGCTGGCCGCCGCGCTGATCTTCCTGCCGCTGCGCAAGCTCAAGCACGATGGCGTGCGCACGCCCGGCACGCTGCGCATCTTCCTGTACTTCGCCGCGCTCGGCCTCGGCTTCATGTTGTTCGAGATCGCGCTGATGCAGAAGCTCGTGATCTTCCTCGGCCACCCGACCTACGCGCTGTCGGTGGTGCTCGTCAGCCTGCTCGCGTCGGCCGGCATCGGCTCGCTGCTGTCGGGTCGCATCCGCCAGGTGCAGAAGAAGCACCTGCTGCTGATCCTGCTCGGCGTGCTCGCGGCGATCGCGATGAACGTCTACGTGGTCAACGAGCTGCTGCCGCAGTGGCTCGGCTTCGACCTGTGGCTGCGCGTCACGATCGTCGTCGCGATGCTGGTGCCGACCGGCCTGATGCTCGGCATGCCGTTCCCGTGCGGCATCCGGGTCGTCGAGCGCACCTGTCCGCACCTGATCCCGTGGGGCTGGGCGATCAACGCGTTCTTCAGCGTGTTCGGCTCGATCTTCTGCATCGTGCTGAGCATGGCGATCGGCTTCTCCAACGTCTTCTACGTCGCCGCCGGCGTCTACGTCGTCGGCCTGCTGTTCATGAAGGCCTCGGGGGACGCGGTCGAACCCGCCGATCATGTGCGGACCGACGACGAGATCGACGCGACCGCGACCGTGGTGTCGCAGGACCTGCAGCTCTGATGGCGGTTCCTCCGCTCGCGAGTCCCGAACAGGTCGACGCCGCGCTCGCCTCGCTGCGCGGCTGGGCGCGCCTGGGCGAGCAGTTGACGGCGCGCTACGTGCTGCCGACGTTCGCCGAAGCGGTCGCGTTCACCACCAAGATTGCGACGGTCGCCGACCAACAGAACCACCATCCGGAGTGGCGCGTCGCCTACCGGGACGTCGAGCTGCTGACGACGACGCACGACGCCGGTGGGTTGACGCGGCTCGACCTCGAGTTGGCGGAGCGGATCGCCGCGATCGCCGACGAGTGCGGCGCCGAGGCCGCCGACGGCGACGACGTGCAGGTCCGCGGTCACACCTGGGTGCCGCCCGGCCACTTCTACTCGCCGATCGTCAACCGGGACGAGGTGCGCGCCGACGCGGGGCGCCTGTTCTCCGACGAGCTGCGCGTGCTGCACGGGGTCGACCTGCGCATCGACGAGCAGCTGGCGCTGGTGCGCGAGCTGCTGCCGTTCTACGGCGAAGAGGACTTTGCCGACGGGCCCGTGGCCGGACGCCGCTACCACACCGACAACGACTACTTCGGCTTCGTCGACGCGTGGACGCTCTACGCGGTGCTGCGGCACCTGCGGCCGCGACGCGTGATCGAGGTCGGCTCGGGCTGGTCGTCGGCGGTGCTGCTCGATACCGACGAACGGTTCCTCGGCGCGCGCACCGAGTGCACCTTCATCGAGCCGTATCCAGAGCGGCTGCTGTCGCTGATGACCGACGCGGACCGCCAGCGCACCCGCCTGCTGCGCAGCCGGCTGCAGGACGTCGACCTCGCCGAGTTCGCGCGGCTCGAGGCCGGCGACGTCCTGTTCGTCGACTCGAGCCACGTCGCCAAGACCGGCTCCGACGTCGTGCACGCGCTGTTCGAGGTGCTGCCGACGCTGCAGGCGGGCGTCTGGGTGCACTTCCACGACGTGCACGGCAACTTCGAGTACAGCCGCGAGTGGGTCGAGCAAGGCCGCTCGTGGAACGAGAGCTACTTCCTGCGCGCGTTCCTGATGCACAACCGCGAATGGCAGGTGATGCTGCACTCGCCGAGCCTCGAGTTGTGCGCCGCGCACGAGCTGGTCTCCGCGATGCCGCGCATGGCGGGCGGCGGCGGCGGCAGCCTGTGGCTGCGCAGGGGGTGACGCGTGGGCGACGAGCCGGACATCGACTGGGACTTCGTCGAGGACCTCGCCTTCCAGTGCCTCGAGCTGCGCTCGGCCGATGGCGGCGGTGAGGCGGCAGTCGAAGCCCTGCTCGCGCAGCATCCCCCGCAGGTCGTCAGCGAGGTCCGCCGCACGCTCGACAACGTGTCGGACTGGAGCGACGCGGTGCCGAGCACCGACAGCTCGCTGCGCATTCCGGACCGGCTGGGGCCGTACGAACTGCAGGCGCGGCTCGGCCAGGGCGGCATGGGGGCGGTCTACGAGGGCGTCGATGCCTCGCTCGGTCGCCGCGTCGCGGTCAAGGTCGTGCGCCCCGACCTGCTGGCGCTCGGGGGCGCGCGCGAGCGCTTCCGGCGCGAGGTCGAAGCCGTGGCGCGGCTGTCGCACCCCGGCATCGTGCCGGTCTACCAGGTCGGGGAGGACGACGGCCTGCCGTGGTTCGCGATGGAGCTCGTCGACGGCGAATCGCTGGCGGAGATCGTCTGGCGGCTGCGCGAGCGCGACCCATCGACCCTGCAGGGCACCGACCTGCTCGGCGAGCGTTCGCGCAGCGGTTCGCAGCAGAGCACCTTCGTCGGCTCGTGGGAGCGCGCCTGCGTGCGCGTCGTGCTCGAACTCGCCGATGCGCTGTCGCACGCGCACGGCCGCACCGTGCTGCACCGCGACGTCAAGCCGTCCAACGCGGTGATCGACGCCGCCGGCCACGCGCGCCTGCTCGACTTCGGGCTGTCGCAGCTCGAAGGGACCAGCGACCTGACCAAGAGCGGTGCGCTGCTCGGTTCGCTGCCGTATGCGCCGCCCGAGCAGGTCGCGGGGGAGGCGCCCGAGCACGACGCGCGCGCCGACGTCTACTCGCTCGGCGTCACGCTCTACGAGCTGCTGACGCTGCGCTCGCCGTTCTTCGACAAGAACGAGGCCAACACCCGCAAGAACGTCGAACGCGGCGCGCCCGCGCCGGTGCGGCAGCGCAACCGGGCGGTGTCGTGGGAGGTCGCGACGGTGACGGCGGTCGCAATGGACCGCGACCCGGCGCGTCGCTACCAGTCGATGGTCGAGTTTGCCGCGGATCTGCAGCGTGTGCTCGACCGACGACCGATCGTCGCGCGGCCGCCAGGAGCGTGGCTGCGGCTGCGGCGCGCCGTCGAACGGCACCCGGCGAAGGCGACCGCGGCGGCTGCCGCGGTGTTGGCCGTGGTCGGCCTGTTGTGGGTCTACGCGGTCGGGCTGCGCGACGAGCGCGACCGCGCGCTGGCCGCTCAGCAGGAGGCCGAACGGTTGCGCGACGCCGATCGCGAGCGCAGCTATCGCGCCGGCCTCGCAGCCGCGCACCTGGCGCTGCAGCTCGGCCAGGTCGCCGAGGCCCGTCGGCAGCTCGAGCGGTGCCCCGAGGAGATGCGGGCGTTCGGCTGGCGCCATCTGATGGCGAAGACCGACGAGAGCGTGCAGCGCGCCGACGTCAGCGACAAGTTCCTGCGCGGCGTGGTCGCCACCCGCCACGGCCTGGTCGTCGGCGGCGTCGACGGCGTGCTGCGGCACGTCACGATGGGTGGCCTCGAGGCGACGAGGTTCGAACCGGAGAGCCCGGCCGGCGTGCTCGACCTCGACGCCACCTGGGACATGCAGCACGTCGTCACCGCGCACATGGACGAGCGCGTGCGCATCTGGGACGGAACGTCGCGGCAGCTGCGCGGCGAGGTCGCGTTCTCGGAGCTCTACGGCGATCGCGAGCTGCAGCCACACCAGCGCGCGTCGTTCGGCGTTGCCGTGGCCAGGGACGGTACGCGCGCCTACGGCGTCAGCGCCGGCGGCGCGGTCGCGGTCATCGACGTCGCCAAGGCCGAGCGGGTCGGCGGCTTCCTGTTGCCGCCCGTGCGTGGCGGGGTGTTCTCGGTCGCGGTGCATCCCGACGGCAACCAGCTCGCGATCGGCCACGACCACGACGTGCTGCTGGTCGAGCCCGACGGCAAGGTCGTGCGCCGCATGCCCGGTCATCGCGGCTTCGTGTTCTCACTGCAGTATTCCCCGGACGGCCGCTACCTGCTGTCGGCGAGCCAGGACCGGACCGCACGGCTGTGGCGCACCGACACCGGCGACTGTGGCGTGACGCTGTTCGGCCACGGCGGCGAACTGCACGACGCGACCTTCGCCGGCGACGGTTCGGTCTGGACCGCCAGCAGCGACGGCACGCTGCGCAGCTGGAACCCCGTCACCGGCCGCGAGCGGCAGCGACGCCTCGGCCACCGCGGGGCCGTCTACAGCCTGTTCGTGACGCGCTACCAAGGGCGTGAGTTCGTCGTCAGCGCCGGCCTCGACGGCACCGTGCGCAAGTGGGACGCACGCGTCGGCAAGGCGCGTTCGCGGATCGGCCGTCCGGGGCGCACGATGCAGCAGCAGCTGCTGGTGCACGACGACGGCACGCGGTGCACGCTGGTCGATGCCGGCAACGGCGTGCGCACGTTCTCGCTGCCGGACGGAGCCGCGCTCGAGCCGCTGGTCGCCGACGCGGTCGACGGCGTCGCGGTGCTCGGCGACGATGTCGTGACGCTGCGCGGCGGGACGTTGCGGCGGCAACGCGACGGCCAGCAGCTGCGCGGCCACGAGCAGCCGATCAAGACGCTGCGCTACCTGCCCGACGGGCGGCTGGTCGCAACCGAGGTCGAGGGCCACGTCGTGGTCTGGTCGGCCGGCAGCCTCGATGGGCAGCGGCATCCCGCGCACGACGGCGATGCCGTGGTGATCCAGCCGGTCGACGGCGCGTTCGTCACCGCGGGCCGCGACGGAAAGGTCCTGCATTGGGACGGCGGCACGCGCCGGCTGCTGCTCGGGGCCGGCAAGGGTTGGGAGGGGGCCGCATTCGCGACGGACGACCGCATCCTCTACCTCGCCGGCGCCGAACGACTGCTCGCGCTCGATCTCGCGACCGGCAACGTTCGTTGGCAGCGCGATTTCGAGTTCTTGATGCGAGATGTTGCAACGGTGTCGGGTGGTCGCCGGTTGTTGGTCTGCGGTACCGACCGGGCCCTGCACGTCATCGACGCCGCCGATGGCGGCGAGCTGCTGACGCTGCCGGCGGACAACATCCTGCAGTCGGTCGCGGCGGCGGGCGACGTGGCGGTCACCGCCACGGTGTACAGTGCCGTAGACCTCTGGCTCGGTAGATGACGATTCCCCCTGACTCCTGTGACTCGGTGATGCTCGCGCAGAGCGCGAGCGGCGGCGACCGAGACGCGCTGCTGCAGCTGCTGCAGCGCTACCTGCCGGAGCTGCGCGCGTTCATCCGCCTGCGCACCGGCCCGCGGCTGCTCGCCCAGGAGACCCCCGACGATCTGGTGCAGTCGGTCTGCCGCGAGGTGATCGGCAACCTCGGTGGGTTCGACTATCGGTCGGAGCAGGCGTTCAAGAGCTGGCTGTTCCTCAACGCGCTGCACAAGGTGCAGGACAAGGCGCGCTACTACGCCGCCGAGAAGCGCAATCCAGAACGCGCGTGGGGTGCGGTCGAAGATCCACAGCTGCTGAGCGGCTACGTGTCGATGCTCAGTCCGAGCCGCGTCGCGATCGCGCGCGAAGACGTCACGCTGCTCGAGCAGGCGTTCGACAAGCTGCCCGACGAGTATCGCGAAGTGATCACGCTGCACCGCCTGCTCGGTCTCGATCACGAACAGATCGCGGCGCGCATGGGGCGTTCGACGGCTGCGAGTCGCGTGTTGTTGCACCGCGCTCTGGCTCGTCTCGGCAGGATCCTCGCGGCTTCGCGTGACGACAAGGGACGCGACGAGACCCGTTCGTTCGACGGCTAGGAGCGCGTCCATGTAGTGGACGCGCTGCCGACCGTGATCGCGGAAGCGGCGTGTCCGCGTGCGGACGGGGCTTTGCCCGCTAGCGCCGTTGCCCGCTAGCGCCGTTGCCGGCTCAGGACGAGCTGGCGAGCAGCGCCGGCAGGCGGTCGACGAGCTGCAGCAAGGCCTTGCCGCGGTGGCTGAGCCGGTCCTTGACGTCGGCGCCGAGCACGGCGAACGAACGGCTCATGTCGTCGCGGTGCTCAACCGGGACGAAGATCGGGTCGTAGCCGAAGCCGCCCTCGCCGCTCGGCTCGGTCCGCAGGATGCCCTCGCAGGCGGACTCGATGCCGGCGAGCACGCGGCCGTCCGGTGCTGCGACGCACAGGCTGCAGACGAAGCGCGCCGTGCGGCGCTCGTGCGGAACGTCGCGCAGTTCGTCGAGCAGCCGCAGCAGCCGGCCGCGATCATCGAGGCCGGGTCCGCCGTAGCGCGCGGAGTGCACGCCCGGCCGGCCGTCGAGCGCGTCGACGCACAGGCCGCTGTCGTCGGCGAGCGCGATGCCGCCCGACAGTTCGGCGAGCAGCGACGCCTTCTTGCGCGCGTTGCCGGCGAAGTCCGGCTGGTCCTCGACCGGTTCGAACGGAACGTCGAGGTCCTTCGGCGTGCGCAGCGTGACGCCGATCGGTTCGAGCAGGCGGGTCAGCTCGGCGAGCTTCTTGGCGTTGTTGGTGCCGATCCAGAGCTCGGGCATCGGCGCTCAGATCCCCAGCGACTCGCGCTGCAGCTTGTCGACGTTCTCGCAGGACTTCTGGCCGATCGCGACCATCTCGTGGAACTGCTCGACGGCGAACGGCGCCTTCTCGGCGGCGCCCTGCACCTCGATCAGCTTGCCGTCGCTGGCGCAGATGACGTTGAGGTCGGCCTCGGCCGAACTGTCCTCGTGGTAGTCGAGGTCGACCAGCGGCTGGCCGTCCTTGAGCCCGACCGAGATCGCCGACACCAGCCCGCGCATCGGCCACTTCGGCAGCTGCTTCTGCTCCTCCATGTAGAGCAGCGCGTCGTAGAGCGCGACGATCGCGCCGTTGATCGACGTCGTGCGCGTGCCGCCGTCGGCCTGCAGCACGTCGCAGTCGACCCACAGCGTGACCTCGGGCAGCTGCTTGAGGTCGACCGCGCAGCGCAGCGCACGGCCGATCAGGCGCTGGATCTCCTGGGTCCGTCCGTCGAGCGGGCGGCCGGTGCGGCCGTCGCGCGGCTTGCGCGGGTTGCCGGCGTTCGGCAGCATCGAGTATTCCGCCGTCAGCCAGCCGCCCTGGTGGCGGTTGTACATCCAGTGCGGCACCTGGTCCTGGATGCCGACGGTGCACAGCACCTTGGTCTTGCCACACTCGGCGAGCACCGAGCCGGGCAGATCCGTGAACGAACGGGTGAACTTGATCGGCCGGTGTTCGTCCGGCGCTCGGTTGTTCTTGCGAGCCAGGGGTCTTCTCCAGAAAAGGGGTCGACCCGTCAAGCTATCCCGCCGCCAGGATCGAGGCGAGCGTGCGGCGCAGTTCGTGCACGCCGAACGGCTTCTGCAGGCAGTGCAGGTCGGGCCAGGCCGGCGAGGCGGCTGGCGGCTTGGGGGTCAGCAGGCAGATCTTGAGCGACGGCGTGTGCGCCCGGATCGTGCGCGCCAGCGGGGTGTGGTCGTCGAGTTGCTGGGCGTCGTCGACGATCAGCAGCTCGAACCGGTCGGGCGTCGCCTGCAAGAACGTGTGGGCCGAGGCGCCGTCGGCGCACGCGAATACGGCGCGGCCGCTGGCCTTCAACTCGCGCGCCAGGACCGCCCGCAGGGCCGGATCCGACTCGAGCACCAGCGCGCCGCGGAAGTGGTGCTGCTGCTCACCGGCGGCGACCGCCGGCTCCGTGCTGCGTGGCCGCTCGGCCGCGCCCGCGCCCGGGGCCGGGGCCGGGGCCGGGGCCGCATCGCCGACCGGTCGCTGCACGTCGGCCTCTGGCTCGCTCGGCACCGCGATCGGGAAGCGCACCACCGCGCGCACCGCCTTGCCCGGCAGATGGGACAGCGTCAGCTCACCGGCGTGGCTGTGCACGAGGTGCTTGGCCGCCTCCCAATCGAGCGCGAACGTCTGGTCGACCAGGTCCTCGCGGTCGGCGCGGCCGTGCACGGTGATCCATTCGAGGTTGAGCTCGACCTTGATCGTCGGCCGCTCGCGCGAGAACGAACGTTCTGCGGTGAACGTCAGCCGCGTGGCGCCTCGTTCGGCGCGCAGCAGCGCCGCGCAGACGAACAGCATCGCGTCGCGAACCGCGTCCGGGTTGGCGTCGATGCGCGGCAGTTCGGGCGGCGGGTCCCAGCGCAGTTCGAGACCGAGCTGCAGCTGCTGCAGTTCGTCGCCCAGGCTCGCGATCATCTCGGCGACGTCGGTGGTGCCGCTCTCGACCCGGCGGCCGCGGCCGAACGCGACCAGCTTGGTGTGCAGCGTGCGCAGCCGGTTGACCGAGGTCAGCATGGCCTCGGCCGCGCCGGGCAGTTGCGTGCGCGTCGGTGCGGCTTCGATCAGGTGGTGCGAGCGCGCTTCGACGGCGCTGACCAGGCTGGCCAGCTCCTCGGCCATCGACAGCGCCATCTGGTGCGACTCGGGCGCGACGATCGTCTCGATCGTGCTCGGCGCGGGCGGCGTCGGCGGCGGTTCGGCGGGCGGCTCGGCGGGCGGTTCGGGTGGCAGTTCGGCTGGCGCTGCGATCGGCAGCGGCGGTTCCTTGGCGAACACCATGCGCCAGACCTGCGTCGCGGCCAGGGCGATCGTCACACCGAGGGCAGTCCAGAGAAGCTCGTACACGTGGGGGGACGCGTGTGGGGGAGTCGCGCAACGCTAGCCGCGCGCGTGGGTGGCGTCGAGTGGCGAGGCGCGCACGTCGCGCGCAGACTCAGCTGTTGCGTTTTCCGAACGAAAAACGGTGGCGCAGCGGGCCCGGATCCGCCGCGTCCGGCGTCGCCACGACCTCGCCGCCGACCGCGAGCCGGGCGCACGAACGCACCAGCGTGTCGGCGATGAAGCCACCGCGTCGGCCGTCGACGTGCTCGCGGACGGGTGTGCACGCGTGCTGCAGCAGCGCCGCCGGCACGGCGAGGAAGCGGCTGCGCAGGCGCCAGCCGACCACCACGCGCGGCAGTTCGACGTCGAGTCGCAGGTCGTCGCGATGCGCTTCGCCGCGCAGCACCAGGCGGCACGGCCAGCCGACCGGGCCGCGACCGAGGCGGCCCTCGAGCGTCAGTTCGGTGGCGAGCTTGCCGGTGACGTAGCGGACCGGCGCGAGGAACTGCGCCGAGAACAGCCGCGGGCGTTCGTCGGGGGAGGCGACGAACGCGTCGAGCGTGCCGTAGTCGCGGCGCGCCTCGAACCACAGGCAGTTCTCCGACTGGAAGTCGCTGGCGCGGTCGACGAGCAGCACGCCGCCCTTGCGCGAGAAGCGCGCGCGCGCGCCGCCGGAGGCGACCAGCAGGTCCTTCTTGCGGCGCAGTTCGCGACCCTCGAACGTCTGCGCCGTGTCGTCGACGACGGGCGGCTCGTCGGGCTCCGGTGCGAGCGAACACGCCTCCTCGAGCCGCGCCGCGAAGCCGCGCGCGACGCCGTCCTGCACCGTGCCGGCCCACAGGTCGGGGTGCCGTTCGCGGTCGAGATCTGCCAGATGGGCGCGGGCGGCCTCGGAGCGCGCCACGGCGCGTTCGGCGCGGTGGATCAGCTGCTTGAGGTCGATGCGGCAGTCGGCGCTGCCCGCTGCCGGCGAGCAGGTCGCCGCGGCGTCTCGCTTTTCGCCCTGCAGCACCTGGAGCAGGGTCGCGGCGAGGCGATCCGGGTGGGGCTGCGGCGGCGGGTGCATCGCGCGATCTTGACGCGAGCTTGCTTCCCTTGCCACAGGCCAGTTGTTCGTTTCAGCAACGGCAGGGAAGTGCCGATGAGAACGCACGATGAACCACGTCCGGATCCACGGTGACCCGTTCGGAGACCGCTCCGACGCGAGCGCGCTGCGCAGCTTCCTGCGCTTCGCGCTCGGCAACGGCATGCACGCGTCGTTGTCGCTGTCAGCGGTCCCGGCGTGCGCGGCCGGGCCGGGCGAACGGCTGATCCCGCTGTCGGACGGGGTGCGCAACTGGAACGCGGCGACCCGGCTGCCGCCGGCCGAGGTCGAGCTGATCCTGCGCGCCGCACAGGCGCATGCCGTGGCGACCGCGCCGCTGGTGGTGTTCGCCGACCCGGTCGAGCGCGACGACGCGGTGCGGTTGGCGGGCCTCGAGTGGCCGAAGGCCTCGGCGGTCGTGGTCGCGCGCTGCGGCATGAGCGCGCCCGAGCTGATGGATCGCGTGCGCGGCGAGCTGCGCTGGGCCGGCTCCGAGCGGCAGCGTCACGGCTGCTCCGAGGGCGAGCTGCGCTCGTGGATCGCGCTCGGCGACGGCGAGGCGACCAGCGTCGTGCACGTCGCCGACGACCCGTTCGCCGGTGGCACCGACCTGGTCGTGACGACGTTCGCGCAGCACTTCGCCGACCGCGGGCTGCGCCTGCGGCTGGTGCTGCCGGGCGTGCAGCAGGGCGCGATCGCGGAGCTGCGCACGCTGGCCGGCGACGCCGCTGCGGCGATCGACGTCGTGCAGGAGCCGTTCGCAGCGCACCACGCGCTCGACGCGGCCGTCATCGTGCAGCCCTGCCGTCGCTTCTCGCGGTCGCGCGAGCTGGTGTTCGCGCTGGCGTCGGCCCGCCCGGTCGTGGCGGCGCGCTTTGCCGACAACGCCGAGCTGTTGGCCGGCCGCGCGGTGGTGCACCCGGTCGGTGGCCGCTACGTCCGCGAGGACGCCGTGCACGGGCCCCACTTCGCGCCGCACCCGATCGCGCTCGCCGCCGCGTGGTCAGATGCGCTCGGCGAGAGCCGGCCGTCGCCGACGGGCGCGCGGGCGCGCGCGCACGTCGTCGCCGAGCTGACGCGCGGGCGCCCGGCAACGCCGCCGCCGCCGATCCATCCGATCGGCCAGACGCGTCCGACCGTGGTGCTCGAGGCGCCGATGTTCGAAACCTCGTCGTCGGCCGAGCTGACCATCGAGACGGCGCGCGCGCTGCACGCGCGCGGCAACGTCGAACTGCGGCTCGTGCCGCAGGCACCGTTCCGCCACGACCTCGCCTGGCTGCGGGCGCGTGCGCCCGAACTCGAGCCGTGCCTGACGCGCGATCCCGGTCGCGTCGACCTGTGGCTGTCGTCGGGTTGGCCGGTGCGCGCCGACCGGCCCGACTGCCGGCAATGGGCGCTGCGGGTCGACTGGGAATACGGCGCGCTGCCGCAGAGCCTGACCCCGCACGTCACCGAGGACGCCGACCGCGTCGTGGTGCACAGCGAGCACGTCTACCGGACCGTGACGGCGGCCGGCCGTGCGATGCCGGACGTCTCGGTGGTGCCGCACGGCGTCGATGCCGCGATGTGCGCCGATGCGGTGCCGGATCCGCGCGTCGTCGCGTTCAAGGGCGAGCTGCCGGCCGTGCTGTTCTGCGGCGGCCTGGTGTGGCGCAAGGGCTTCGACGTTTTCTTGAGCGCGGTGCTCGCGGCGCGCGCCGAGGGCCACGAGTTCGTCGTCGTCGTCAAGGGGATCGGCGCCGAGCAGCACTACGGCGGCTATCACCTCGGCGGCCTGCTCGAGCGATTCGAGGCCACCGAAGGAACGCCGCCGCTGCTGCGCATCGACGGCAACCTGTCGCGCGAGCAGCTGGCGTCGGTCTACACGGCTTGTGACGTGATGCTGCACCCGTATCGCGGTGAGGGCTTCTGCATGCCGGTGCTCGAGGCGCGCGCCTGTGGCCTGCCGGTGATCGCCACCGGCAGCGGTGCGACCGAGCCGTTGATGACCGGGGCGGGCGCGTTCCGGATCCGGTCGGAGCGGCGCGCGCTGGACCTGCCGGGGGCGCACGTCTCGAAGCCGTGGATCTTCGAGCCGGATCCGGCGAGCGCGACCGAGCAGCTCGATCGGGTGCTCGGCAACCTCGCCGAAGAACGGCAGCTCGCCCGTGACCTGTCGCAGGCGGTGCGCGAGGCGTTCACGTGGGACATGGCCGCGGCGGCGATCGAGCAGTTCGCCGACGTCGGGCTGCGCCAGCGGAGCGTGCGGCCCTCGCGCGCGGAGCCGACCGTGGTGCTGCCACCGGTGCCGCCGAGGACCGTGGCGCCCGCGCCGGCGGCGGTGCGACCGCAGCCGGTCCGCAGCTAGTCGCATGAACGGGTCGGTCGTCCGGAACGCCGGTCCCCAAGAACCCGACTTCTGGCCCGAACTCCCGATCCGTCCCACTAGGCTCTCCGTCCGATGACGTTCGCGATCGGGTTCGTGCTTTGCGTGCTCGTCGGCGCGCTGCTGCTGCTGGCGTTCACCCGGATCGCGCCGGACGCGATCTTCATGGCCGCGTTGACGGCACTGCTCGCCGTGCCGATGCCCACCGACGCCGGCTGGCGATTCGGGGTGATCGGGCTCGAGGACGCGGTGCAGGGCTTCGCCAACCCGGGCGTGCTGACGATCGCGGCGCTGTTCGTCGTCGTCGTCGGCCTGCGCGATACCGGTGCCATCGACTGGATCGCCTCGGGCCTGCTCGGTCGACCGCGCGGCGAACGCGGCGCCCTGCTGCGGGTGATGGCGCCGGTGGCCGGCCTGAGCGCGTTCCTCAACAACACGCCGGTGGTCGCGATGATGATCCCGGCGGTGCAGGACTGGGCCAAGCGGCTGCGGGTGCCGGCCTCGCGGCTGCTGATGCCGCTCAGCTATGCGGCGATCCTCGGCGGCACCTGTTCGCTGATCGGGACCAGCACCAACCTGGTCGTGGCCGGCCTGGTGCTGGCGCACCCGACGCTCGATCCGCTGGGCATGTTCGACGTGACGTGGGTCGGCCTGCCCGCCGCGCTCGCCTGCGGCTTCGTGCTCTGGTGGCTCGGGCCGCGGCTGCTGCCCAACCGTGCTTCGGGCGGGCCGTCGCTCGCCGATCCGCGCGAATACACGCTCGAACTGCTGCTGCCCGAAGGCAGCGCCATGGCGGACCGCACCGTCGACGAGGCCGGCCTGCGCAACCTGCCCGGCGGCTTCCTGATCCAGATCGAACGCGGCGACGATCTGCTCGCGCCGGTGGCGCCCGAGCAGGTGCTGCGCGTCGGCGACCGGCTGCTGTTCGCCGGGATCGTCGATTCGATCCGCGACCTGGTGCAGACGCGGGGGTTCGTGGTCGCCACCGACCAGGTGTTCAAGCTCGACTCGCCGCGGCACCGCCGACGCCTGTTCGAGGCGGTGGTGTCGCCGGGTTCGGTGCTGTCCGGCTCGACCGTGCGCGACGCCGGCTTTCGCAACCGCTTCCAGGGTGCGGTCATCGCCGTGGCGCGCAACGGTGCGCGCGTGCGTGCCAAGGTCGGCGACATCCTGCTGCAGCCGGGCGACCTGCTGCTGGTCGAGGCCGACCCCGGCTTCGACGTGCGCGCCGGACGTTCCAACGACTTCCTGCTGGTGCGTTCGCTCGAGGACTCGGCGCCGCGCAACCACCAGCGGGCGCCGCTGGCGATCGCGATCCTGTTGGCGATGGTCGCCGCGACCACGGCCGGCATCTACCCGATGCTGGTGTCGGCGCTGCTGGCCGCCGCCGCGATGGTCGGATCCCGCTGTTGCTCGCTGAGCGATGGCCGGCGCGGCATCGACTGGAGCGTGCTGACGGTGATCGGTGCGTCGCTCGGGCTGGGGGCCGCGATGGAGCAGAGCGGCGCTGCGGCGCTGCTGGCCGAACACGTGATGGGGGCGTTCGGCTCGTCGCCACGCGCGCTGCTGGCCGCTGTGTTCTGCGCGACCGCGCTGTTGACGTCGGCGATCTCCAACACCGCCGCCGTCGCGCTGATGTTCTCCGTCGCCCTTGCCACCGCGAACACGGCGTCGCTCGACGCGCGGCCGTTCGTCATCACCGTGATGATGGGAGGCTCGGCGTGCTTCGCCACGCCGATCGGCTACCAGACGAACCTCATGGTCTACGGCCCGGGCGGCTATCGTTTCCGGGACTTCCTGCGCGCCGGCCTGCCGCTGACCGTGCTGTTGGGCTGCATCACCGTGGCGTTGACCCCGGTGGTGTTCCCGTTCGCTTCCGAATGACCGACCGACCCTCGACGCCTGCCATGCTCGACGCCTCCGACCTCGCCGCCCGCCTCGACTTCGCGACCGCCATCGCGCGCGCTGCCGGCAGCCGACTGCTGTCGCTGCGCGAGAGCGGCAGGTGGGAGGATCCGAAGATCATGGGCAACATCGGCGACCAGGCCGCCGACGGCTACCTGCAGGGCGCGATCTTCGGTCGCTATCCGGACGATGCAATCCTGTCGGAGGAGACCAAGGACGACCTCGAACGGACCAGCAAGCGGGTCGCGTGGATCGTCGATCCGCTCGACGGGACCAAGGAGTACTCGACCGGCCGCCAGGACTGGGCGGTGCATGTCGGTCTCGCGGTCGAGCAGCAGCCGGTGCTCGGCGTGGTCGCGTTGCCGTCGGTCGGTCGCGTGCTGACGGCGACCAACGTCGCCGGCAGCGTCGAGGCCCGGGTGCTGGGGGACGACGGCGACTGGCCGAGCGCGTTCGTGCCGGACGCTGGCGAGCAGGCGGGCGAGAAGCTCCGGCTGGTCGCGAGCCGCAGCCACACGCCGGAGTGGATGCAGAAGTTCGCAGCCGGCATGGGCGACGCAGAGCTGGTCCCGTGTGGCAGCGTCGGCTTCAAGGTGTCGATGCTGCTGTTCGGCAAGGCCGACATCTACGTGCACAAGGTCGGCCTCAAGGAGTGGGACACGTGTGCGCCGGAGGCGATCGCACGCGCCGCCGGCTACGAGGTCTGCCGCTTCGACGGCAAGGCGCACCGCTACAACCAGGAGAACGCGCGCAACGACGAACTGGTCGTCTGCCGGCCGTGGTTGAAGGAGCGCGTGCTCGCCGGCCTGCAGCAGGTCGGGGCCTGATCGCTGCGCGCGCGGCTCAGACGATGTCCGCGTGCTTGTGCTTGTTGGCCACGAACGAGACGTAGCCGAACACCATCACGGCTGCGGCCCAGGCGGCGAGCACCCCGATGTGGTGCCAGACGTCGACCAGCATGTAGTCGACGTTCTCGCCGCCGAGCACGATGCGGTGCGCGCACAGCAGCGAGTAGGCCGGGTTGGCGGAAAACAGCACGTTGGCCCAGTCCCTGCCCATCAGCTCGATCATCATGGCCGGCTTCCAGAACACCGGCGACAGGAAGAACCACGAGGTCGCGAAGATGCGCCAGACGTGCTGCACGTCGCGCACGAACACGTTGGCATTGCCGAGCAGCATGCCGAGGCCGAGCGAGAAGAAGAACTGCAGTACCAGCACCACCGGCAGCAGCAGGATCTCGACGCCCGGGTAGCGCGCGCCGGAGACGACGCCGATCAGCACGGTCAGGGTCGCGCCGACCATGTAGACGACCAGGGAGACCATCGCCGGCGGCAGCGGCAGGATCTCGGACGGGAACGCGACCTTCTTCACGAGGTTGCTGTTGGTCACGACGATGTTGCAGCACGTCGAGGCCGCCTCGGTCAGCGCGTGGAAGCAGATGACGCCGTTGAACAGGTACAGCGCGAACTCGATGCTCGGTCCCCCCTCGTCCTTGGAGTACATGACCCCGAAGATCAGGAAGTAGACGCAGAACATGAACATCGGCTGCACCAGCATCCACCAGGCGCCGAGCATCGAGCCGTGGAAGCGGCTGCGCAGCTCGCGCTGGAAGAAGTTCTGCACCATGTAGCGGTTCTGCCAGACCAGGTTGGGCAGGCAGACCATCGAGCGCAGATGGTTCAGGACGCCGGGCTTGCGTGCGTCGGTGTCGAACGTGCGGGCCAGGGTCATGCCTTCACCTCGCGCGGCTCCAGCTCCCAGTGGTGCTGTTGCAGGAACAGGCCGAGGTCCTTGGTGCGGTTCTGCACGACCAGCGGCTGGTCCACCGGGCGTTCGTGGAAGCGGTGCACGCCCTGTTCGTCGAACAGCCAGATCGGCAGCGAGAACTCGCCGGACAGCAGGCTGAGGCCGTCGAGGTGCAGGTTGACGTAGCCCTCCTCGAAGTCGAACACGAGATCGGAGAACTGCGTCGTGTGCGCGAAGCAGAGCGTGCCGTCGGAACGCATCGCGCCGACCGCCAGCGTCAACCGCTCGCGCGGTGCGTTGCGCACCTGCACGCGCACGATCACGTCGTCACCGGGCGCGAACGTGTTGCGCGGTTGGCGCGTCCGGCCGTCGAGCAGCTCGGCGCCCATGATGCGCGGGTGGTTCTTGCCTTCGGCGTCCTTGACGTCCTGGAACGGCATCTCGTCGCTGCCTTCGGCGATGTGGTCCTCGTGGGTCGCGTACTCGTTGGTGACGGTGACCGAGTCGGCGACCATCTGCACGCGCCCCTTGCGCAGCCAGACGGCGCGGTCGCAGATCTGGCGCACGTCGTAGAGCGAGTGTGAGCAGAAGAACAGCGACTTGCCGCGCTTCTTGTAGTCGAGGATCTTGTCGACGCACTTGCGCCGGAAGTTCATGTCGCCGACCGCGAGGATCTCGTCGAGGATCAGCATGTCCGGGTCTGCAGACACGGCGACGCTGAAGCCGAGCCGCGCGGTCATGCCCGACGAGTAGGTGCTGATCGGCGAGTCGATGAAGTCTCCCAGCTCGCTGAACTCGATGATCTCGTCGACGCGCTTCTTCGCTTCCTTGCGCGAGAAGCCCATCATCGCCGCGTTCATGTAGATGTTCGCGCGGCCCGTGAAGGTGCGCTGGAAGCCCGCGCCGAGCTCGAGCAGGCTGGTGACCCGGCCGCGCACCTTGTAGCGGCCGGTGGTCGGGAACGTCGTGCCGGTCAGCACCTTCAGCAGGGTCGACTTGCCGGCGCCGTTGCTGCCGATCAGGCCGACGCACTCACCGGGCGAGACGTCGAACGAGACGTCCTGCAGCGCCGCGACCTCGGTGTGGTAGCGCTTGCCGCGGTTCCACGGCAGCTTCTCGAGCAGGCGGCCGTACGGGTTGCGGTACAGCCGGTAGGTCTTGCTCAGGTTGCGGGCTTCGATGACGTGTTCCATGCGCGTGGCTCAGCTGCCCAGCAGCCCTTGCTGCCGCAGGTGCTCGAGCACCTTCTGCACGTTCTGCTCGAGGGTGTCCTTCTCCGTGTCGAGCACGATCTCGGCGTTCTTCGGCGCCTCGTAGGGGGCGTCGATGCCGGTCACGTTGCCGATCTCGCCGGCGCGGGCGCGCTCGTAGAGGCCGTCCTCGTCGCGGCCCTCGCAGACCTCGAGCGGCGCGTCGCAGAACACCTCGACGAAGCCGTCGCCGACGATCTCGCGGGCCTGGTCGCGTTCGAAGCCGAGCGGCGAGACCAGCGCGACGATCGTGCTGACGCCCATCGTCTTGTTGAGCGCGGCCAGCTCGGCGGCGCGGCGCTGGTTCTCCCAGCGGTCGGCGCCGCTGAAGCCCAGGTCGCGGTTGAGGCCCATGCGCAGGATCTCGCCGTCGAGCACCTGCACGAACTTCTGGTGCTCGAACAGCTGCTTCTCGAGTTCGTAGGCGAGCGACGACTTGCCGGCGCGCGGCAGGCCGGTGATCCACAGCGTGAACGGCTTCTGCCCGAGGCGCTGTTCGCGCTGCTCGGACGACACCTTGCGCTTGTCGTGCAGGCGCACGTTGCTGCGGGCGTCGTGGCTGTCGCTGCGGCGCGCGGTTGCGTCCTTGGCGATCTTGCGCTCGACGATCATGCCGGCGCCGACGGTGGCGTTGCTCATCCGGTCGATCAGGATGAACGAGCCGGTGCCGCGGTTCTTCTGGTAGGCGTCGACGGCGAGCGGGCGGGCGCACTCCAGGTGGATGCGGCCGACCTCGTTCATCTTCAGCTCCGGCGCCGACTCGCGGCGCAGCGTGCCGACGTTGGTGCGGTAGCGCAGGTCGGCGACGCTGGTCGAGGTCTGCGCCGAGGTGTGCTTGATCAGGTAGTTCTGGCCCGGCTTGAGCGGCTTCTCGTCGAACCACACGACCATCGCCTCGACGTCGTTGGCGAGCGCCGGCGCGTTGTTCGGCGTGGCGATCATGTCGCCACGGCTGATGTCGATCTCGTCCTCGAGCGTCAGCACGACCGCCAGCGGCGCGAACGCCTCCTCCAGCTTGCCGTCGAACGTCTCGATCGTCTTGACCTTCGACGTCTTGCCGGACGGCAGCGCGGTGACCTCGTCGCCGACGCGCACCAGGCCCGACGCGATCGTGCCGGCGTAACCGCGGAAGTCGAGGTTCGGGCGCAGCACGTTCTGCACCGGGAAGCGCAGGTCGACCAGGTTGCGGTCGGACGCGACGTGCACGGTGTCGAGGTGGTCGAGCAGCGGCGAGCCCTGGAACCAGGGCATGCTCTCGCCGCGATGCACGACGTTCTCGCCCTTCAGCGCGGACATCGGGATGAAGTGGATGTCCTTGACGTTGAGGCGCGCGGCGAACTCGCTGTAGGCCTCGCGGATCTCGTCGAACTTCTCCTGCGAGTAGTCGACCAGGTCCATCTTGTTGATCGCGATCACGAAGTGCTGGATGCCCAGCAGCGCGCAGATGAACGAGTGGCGGTGGGTCTGCTCGAGCACGCCGTAGCGCGCGTCGATCAGGATGATCGCCAGGTCACACGCCGACGCGCCGGTCGCCATGTTGCGCGTGTACTGCACGTGGCCGGGGCAGTCCGCGATCACGAACTTGCGGCGGTCGGTCGCGAAGTAGCGGTAGGCGACGTCGATCGTGATGCCCTGCTCGCGCTCGGCCTGCAGGCCGTCGACGAGCAGCGCCAGGTCGACCTCCTCGCCGGTGGTGCCGAACTTGGACGAGGCCTTGGTGGTGGCCTCGAGCACGTCGTCGTGGACCTGCTCGGAGTCGTACAGCAGACGCCCGATCAGCGTCGACTTGCCGTCGTCGACGCTGCCGCACGTCAGCAGCTTCAGCATCTCGCGGTTGCCGTACTTCTCGAGGTACTTCTCGATGCCCAGTTGGTCGAGTTGGTTCGAGTAGCTCATTAGAAGTAGCCCTCCCGCTTCTTGTCCTCCATCGAACCGCCTTCGTCGAAGTCGATCACGCGGCCCTGTCGCTCCGAGTCACGGCTGCGCAGCATCTCCTCGATGATCTTGGGCAGCGTGTCGGCGTCCGACTCGATCGCGCCCGTCAGCGGGTAGCAGCCGAGCGTGCGGAAGCGGACCATCTTCATCTCCGGCGTCTCGCCGTCCTCGAGCGGCATGCGCTCGTCGTCGACCATGATCCAGGTGCCGTTGCGGCGAACCACCGGGCGCTCCTTGGCGAAGTAGAGCGGCACCATCGGCAGGTTCTCCTTGTAGACGTAGAGCCAGACGTCCAGCTCGGTCCAGTTGCTCAGCGGGAAGACGCGGATCGACTCGCCCTTCTTGACCTCGCAGTTGAACAGGTTCCACAGCTCGGGCCGCTGGTTCTTCGGGTCCCACTGGTGGAACTTGTCGCGGAAGCTGAACACGCGCTCCTTGGCGCGGCTCTTCTCCTCGTCGCGGCGCGCGCCGCCGAACGCGGCGTCGTATTCGCCGGCGTTCAGCGCCTGCTTGAGCGCCTCGGTCTTCATCACGTGGGTGTGCCGCTGGGTGCCGTGCGTGAACGGCCCGACGCCCTGCTCGACGCCTTCCTGGTTGATCCACTCGACGAAGTCGAGGTCGAGGTCCTTCACCAGCTGGTCGCGGAACTCGATCATCTCGCGGAACTTCCAGGTGGTGTTCACATGGAGGATCTTGAACGGGATCTTGGCCGGCGCGAACGCCTTCTGCGCGAGGCGCAGCATGACGCCGGAGTCCTTGCCGATCGAGTAGAGCATCACCGGCCGCTCGAACTCCGAGGCGACCTCACGGATGATGTGGATGCTCTCCTGCTCGAGCTGCTGCAGGTGGCTGAGCGCGTAATTGGTCATTGGGCGGTTGGCGGCGGGCTGAGGAAGCCGCGTTGTTCGAGCATGGCCTGGACCGCGGCGGCGCACTCGTCGAGCGAGAGGTCGCCGGTCTTCAGGTGGACGGCCGGGTCTTCGGGCGCCTCGTACGGCGACGAGATGCCGGTGAACTCGGGGATCTCGCCGGCGCGCGCCTTCTTGTAGAGGCCCTTGGGGTCGCGCGACTCGCACACCTCGATCGGCGCGTCGACGAACACCTCGAGGAAGTCGTGATCGCCGACGACGTCGCGCACCTGCTGGCGGTCTTGACGGAACGGCGAGATGAAGGCGGTCAGCACGATTGCGCCGGCGTCGGCCATCAGCGCCGCGACGTGGCCGATGCGGCGGATGTTCTCGGTGCGGTCGGCGTCGGAGAAGCCGAGGTCGGCGCAGAGGCCGTGGCGCACGTTGTCGCCGTCGAGCACGTAGACGAGGCGACCGGCCGCGGTCAGCTTCTCCTCGACGACCCGCGACACCGTCGACTTGCCCGAACCGGACAGGCCGGTGAACCACGCCACGCAGCCGCGCTGGCCCAGCAGGCGCTCCCGATCCTGTCGGGAGATCACGCCTTCGTGGCGCACGATGTTGCGTGGAGAGTCGGTCATCCGGGGCGAGGTCGGCGTTTTGGGCGGAGTACTGTCGGCAGGCTGCGCCGCTCTGTCAAAGGGTTAAATCGGAGGCGGCGCGCCCTCGGCTGGATTCACCCCGGTAGCCCCCATGCGACCGTCGGCAGCGCGCAGAACCTTCACGCAGAGCTCGCCGTCCGGAAGCCCGCGAACACGTCCGTGCGTCCGGGCAGGAAGAAGTTGCGGTAGCGGCGATCGTGCAGGCACGCGTCGGTCGTGTAGGCCCCGCCGCGCAATTCGCGCTGGTGATGGAACCATGGCGCGGAGTAGGTCACGTACGGTCCGGGGCGGAAGCCCTGGCCGTACGGCGCGAACGTGTCCGCCGTCCACTCCCAGACCGAGTGCCCCCACGTCATGCCGTGTGCGCTCGCGACCTCCCACTCGGCCGCGGTCGGCAGCCGTCGGCCGGCCCACCGGCAGTAGGCTTCGGCCTCGAACGCGTCGACGTGCACGACCGGCTCGGCGGGCGGCAGCGGCAGCCAGCGATCGTAGTGGCGGTGTTCGACGGAGCCGTCGGCCGCGCGCCGCCACCGCTCGGGCATCGCGCGGTCGGGCGCGCCGTCCGGCCACAGCTCGGCGCGGCGGTAGCCGCCGTCGTCGACGAACGCGAGGAACGCGTCGTTGCGCACCGGGTGCGAGTCGATCGAGAACGCGCCGAGCGCCACGCCGTGCTGCGGCATCTCGTTGTCGAACGCGAACGTGCCGTCGAGTTCGCTGCCGATCGCGTGTTCGCCGGCCGGCACCCGCAACCTTGTCGCCGCGGCGACCTCGGGCATGCGCACCCCGGGCGGTGCCGGGTAGCCGCAGCTGGCGCGCGTCCACGCCAGCGCTTCGGCATGCATGCACTCGTGGTAGAGGGACAGCCGCGCGAAGTAGGTCGTGTCGGGGTCGCCGTCGTCGCTGCGCACCCGCTGCGTCACCGCGGCGAGCTGGGCGGCGAGCCGCTGCAGCAGTTGCTCGCGGCTGTGCGCCGGCGGTCGCCAGCGGTCCGCGTGCGCAACGATCGCGGAGTCGAGGTGGGCGTCCTCGACGAAGAACCTGCCGGGCTGCGCTGCCTCGACGAAGCCGTCGCGGCGCAGCCGGTGCGGCCCGCGCAGCACCCAGGCCTCCGCGAACCAGCCGATGTGTGCCAGGTCCCAGTAGGTCGGCTGGATGCGCGGGTCGCGCGGCACCAGCCACTGCTCGTCGCTCAGGTCGAGCGCGCGCGACAGCGTGACCTCCCGAGCCGCCGCCAGCGCCGCGCACAGCGGTTCGGAGGTCAGGCGGCGGGGATCGGGCATCAAGCGGCGGGTCTGGCGACGAAGAACGCGAACCAGCCCCGATCGTCGGTCCACAGGTCGACCGCGTCGAGTCCGGCGCTGCGCAGCAGCTTGCGGAACGTGTCGGGAGTGTACTTGTACGAACTCTCGGTGTGGATGCGCTCGCCGGCGGCGAACCGGCGGCCGCCGCCAGGCCAGCTGACGTCGACGTCCTCGACGGCCTCGAGCAGCATCTCGATGCGGCTGAGAGGCTCGTCGAAGCGGGCGACGTGACGCCACTGACGCGGCACGAAGTCGGTCCCGGCGGCCTCGTTGACGTTGCGCAGCAGGTTGCGGTTGAAGGCTGCGGTCACGCCCAGTTCGTCGTCGTAGGCGCGCTCGAGCGTGTCGACGTCCTTGACCAGGTCGATGCCGATCCACAGCGTGCCGTCATCGCCCATCTGGTCGCGCACCTGCTCGAGGAACGCGCGCGCGTGGTCGGGTTCGAAGTTGCCGATCGACGACCCCGGGTAGAAGAACAGGCGGCGATCAGATCGGACCGGAGCTGGCAGCACGAGTTCCTGCGAGAAGTCGGTGCCGACCCCGATCATCTCGATCTGTGGGTACTCGTTCTGCAGCTTGTGGAGCACGTCGCGCAGGTAGTCGACCGAGATGTCGACCGGCACGTACTGGCGGGGTTCGACGACGCCGAACAGCTTGGGCGCCTTCTCGCAGCTGCCGGCGCCGAGGTCGATCATCGTGCTGCCATGCACGTCGCGCGCTGCGGCCATCGCCGCGCCGTGCTGCTCGAGCAGGCTGGCCTCGGTCCTGGTCGTGTAGTACTCCGGCAGCTCGGTGATGACGTCGAACAGTCGGGATCCGGTCACGTCGTAGAGATACCAGGGCGGGATCTGCGCGCGCGGGGCGGCGATCCCCCGCCGTAGCTCTGCCGCTGGGTCCTCGAAATCCGGTGCCGCCGTCTGGAAGAAGGCGGGCGAAGAAGTGTCGATTCGCGCCTCGGTCACAGCAGCGAGCATCGGGACGCTTCCGAGGGTGTCAGGGATTCTGTCGGTTTCCTGAGGCTGGTTCGGTTGCCGCCCGTCGCAGGTGTCGCGAGTCGCGACAGGCGGTCCCAGTCAGAGTCTCGCGTGTCGCCAAAACCTCCGTCTCAAGGAGGACGTGGTCATGTGCCGATGCTTTAGCGGCAAACGGCAAAAACATGATCGACACCAACGGCGACACGGCCTTCACGCATCACGCGCTCGACGCGCTGACGCGGCGTACGAAGGCGGCGATCCACAACATCGCCAACCAGAACGTCGACGGCTTCAAGCGCTACGAGGTCCGCTTCGAGGACATGCTGCGCGAGGCCGTCGAGGCGGGGCAGGGCGAAGGTTCGGTCGAGGCCGTGGTCGAGCGCGACACGTCGGGCCCGGCCGGCCAGAACAACGTCGTGCTGATGGAGGAGCTCGCGCTGCTCGGCAAGACGCAGATCATGCACGACTACATGCTGCGTCGTGCTGCGGGCTACTTCAGCCACATCAACAAGGCGATCAACGGGAGGTAGGGGAGATGAGTGGAGATCCGATGAGCGGCATCTTCCGCGGGTTCGACATCGCGACGACCGGTCTGCGTGCAGAGATGCAGCGCTCCGAGATCGTGGCGAGCAACCTCGGCAACATGCACCGCACCGGCAACGCCGACAAGCTACCCTACCGCCGCAAGATGCTGGTCTTCGAGGAGGCGCTCGAGGCGGCCAAGGCCGGCGGCGCCGGCAAGGGCGAGACCGGCGTGCAGGTCGGCCACGTCGTCGAGGACTCGACGCCGTTCCCGGTCTTCTACCAGCCCGGTCACCCGGACGCCGACGAGAAGGGCCAGGTGCTCGGCAGCAACGTCGACCTGTTCAAGGAACTCGTCGACATGAACATCATCCAGCGCAGCTTCGACGCCAACCTGACGGCGCTGCGCACGTACCGCGGGATGCTGCAGAACACGCTGCAGCAGCTCGGCTCGTAGGAGGCTAGACGATGAGCGGATTCGACCTTCCACCGATCGGCTTCGACCAGAGCTTCCAGAAGCCGCAGCAGCCGTTCGCGTCGCCCGAGGTGCGCGGCATCGACCCGCTGCTCGGCGGCGGCAAGGGCTCTGGCGACGGCCCGGACGTCGGCGCGTCGCAGCCGTTCTCGGGCGTGCTCGCCGACTCGCTCAACACCGTTCGCGGCCTGCAGATGGACACCAAGGACAAGGTGCGCGGCATGGTCATGGGCGAGGACGTCGAGCTGCACGACGTGATGATCGCCGGCAGCAAGAGTGAGGTCGCGTTCAACCTGTTGCTCGAGGTGCGCAACAAGATGGTGGACGCGTGGGAGAAGCTCTCGAGGTCCGCGGGCTAATAGGCAATGAGACAGTTCTTCAACGACCTGATGACCCAGGTGCGCGGCATCTGGGCTCGCCTCGAAGGGCCGCAGCGGCTGGTCGTCAGCGCGGTGATGCTGGCGACGCTGGTCGGTCTCGGCGCGATCGTCTGGTTCGCCGGGCAGCCGAGCTACGAGATCGTCTACACCGCGCGCAGCGGCGAGGAGATCGGTCGCGTCCAGCAGGCACTGAGCAAGGCGAACGTCACCTACCGGCTGGACGACTCCGGCATGTCGTTCCAGGTGGAGCGCAACAAGGTCGGGCTGGCCAACGCGGCGATCCGGCAGGAGGGACTGACCGGCAACCAGGAGGTCTCGCTCAATTCGTCGAGCAGCTTCATCGAGGACGCCGCGACCAAGAAGTGGCGGCTCAACAACGCCAGCCGGGCGCAGGCCGAGCAGGCCATCATGAAGCTCGACGGGGTGGTCTCGGTGACGGTCAGCGGCAGCAAGCCGGACCGGCTGATCGCGTTCCGCGATCGCCAGAACGAGACCAAGGCCAAGGCGACGGTCGTGATCGGCCTGCGTCCCGGCACGCCGTTCGAGTCGATCGCCTACGGCGCGGCCTCGATCGCCGCCTCGCAGCTGATGATCCCGCTGCAGAACATCGACGTGTTCAGCACCGTCGGCGGCCATCGCTGGAGCTACAACCCCGATCGCAACACCGGCGCCGGTTCGTCGGAGTTCTTGACGCTGCAGCGCGACATCAGCGACACCCGCACCCGCCTGGCGCAGGCGCGCATGGACCAGCTGTGGCCGGGCAAGATCTCGGTCCAGGTCAACGTCGAGCTCGACCCGACCTGGGAAGTGCGCAGCGAGAAGGTCGTGCCGACCGAACCGCTGATGAAGAAGGAGGAGTCGACCAAGGACTCGACCGACGGCGCGGCGCCGGCGGAGGGTGAAGCCTCCAAGAGCAAGAACGAGAAGCGCACGCGCGAATACATCACCGAGATCGGTGAGCGACGCACCGGCAAGGCGATGCCCGACATCAAGCGCATGTCGGTCGCGGTGCTCTACGACAAGTCGCTGGCCGACGCCGGCGACTTCGACGAGCAGCGCCTGATCAAGGCGGTCAAGGCGATCGTCGGCTGGGACCCGCAACGCGACAGCGAGGAGGCCTTCAGCACGCTGGTCAGCACCTTCGCGCCGCCGGCCGAGGTCGAGGTCGCCTACGGCGGTCCGGGGTTCGGCGAGGTGGCGCTGCAGTATGCGCCGATGGTCGGCCAGATCATCGGCGTCGTGATCGTGGTGATGTTCTTGCGCGGGCTGTTCAAGCGTTCGCGTCGTCCGGTGGAGGAGCCGGAGGCCGTGCCCGAGATCCCCGAGGAGGACCTCGCGCCCGAAGAGCAGCAGCGTCGCATGCGTCGCGAGATCGAACGCTCGATCGCCAACGACCCGGCGGCGCTCGCCAAGATGCTCGAGGCGTGGCTGATGGAGCAGAAGGCCTGATCCGATGGTCGCGCCCGAGCCCAACAAGAACCAGCTGCCGGTCGACCAGACCCTGGCGATGCTGCTGCTGTCGATCGACCAGGAGCTGTCCGCCCGCGTGCTGCGCCACTTCAGCGACGACACCGTCGACAAGGTGACGCGCGCGATGCAGGAGCTGCAGGAGATGGCGATCGATCGGGAGACCGTTCGCTCGGCGTTCCGTCAGACGGTGATCCGGATGCGGCAGGGTGGCATGGCGCTCGGGGACGTCGGCGGCCTGATGCAGACCGTGCTGTCGAAGGCGTTCGGCGAGCAGCGCAGCGGTGAGGTCGCGAGCCGCGCCAACAACGACATCCTGGCGAAGCGGCCGTTCGCGATGTTCGAGGCGTTGACCGCCGAGGACCTCGCCAACCTGCTCACCGAGGAGCACCCGCAGATCGCGGCCGTGTTCATCGCGCACCTCGACCGGCAGAAGGGCGGCGAGGTGCTGAAGTTCCTCGAGGACAGCGCGCGCGCCGACCTGGTGCACCGCGTCGCGACCCTCGACCGCACGCCGGCCGACGTGGTCCAGCGCGTGCTCGAGGTGATGCGCAAGAAGGTCAAGGACCTCGGCCTGACGACGCTGCGCAGCGAGCCCAAGGCGTGGGTCAAGGCGGCGGCGTCGTTGCTCAACAACCTGGGCGGCGGCGACAAGGCCGTGCTCGAGAAGATCGAGGTGAACGACCCCGAGATCGCCGGCGCGATCCGCGAGGAGATGTTCACGTTCGACGACATTCAGAAGCTCGACAAGAAGTCGATGCAGAAGATCCTGGCCGCGGTCGACTCGCGCCAGCTCGCGGTCTCCCTGAAGGCTGCGATCCCGCCGGTCGAGCGGGCGATCCTCGACAACCTCTCCAAGCGCGCCTCCGACATGGTGGTCGAGGAGCGCGACAACCTCGGTCCGACGCCGCTGAGCGAAGTGCTCGAGGCGCAGGCCGAGATCCTCAAGCTGATCCGCGACATGATGGACAAGGGCGACATCAAGGCAGGCGGCGCGGCAGAACAGATGGTGTGAGCCGACCATGACTTCGATGAACGCCGTCCCCGTCACGCAGCGCCTCGTCGGCCTGCGGCTGCACACGCGTCGCGGTCCCGGCGGTGTGCCGGAGGCTCCGCGGGCCCGCGCGTTGCTCGACCTCGAGGCCCGCAACCTGCAGCACCAGGCCGACCTGCAGGTCATGCGCGACGTGCTCGCCGACACCCGCGGCCAGCTCGCGGCGATCCCGGGCGTCGTCAACGGCCGCCTCGACGAGGTCGCCGGCATCGCCGTCGAACTCGGCCTCGCGATCGCTCGCGAGATCGTCGGCTCGGCGCTCGATCAGCACCTCGCGGATCCGACCCCGACGGTGGCGCGCTGCCTGCGCGACTGCGTGCACGGCAGCGACCGGGCGGACCTGGTGATCCGGCTCAACCCGGACGACCTCGCCAACGTCAAGACGCGCATCGCGGAGATCCCCGACCTGACGCGCGAGGCTGCCGATGCGCAGTTCGTCGCCGATCCGGGCATCCCGAGCGGCGGCGTGCGCGCCGAGACCGGCGCCGGCCGCCTGCACTACGATCCGCGCGAGGTGCTCGAACGCATCTGCGCCGAGGTGCGTCGCGAGGCGTCGGCGTGACCCTGCCGCAGAACCTGCTGCGCGCGGTCGAGTCGGCGCGTTCGCTCAACCGGCCGCGCGCCGAGGGCAAGGTGCGTTCGATCCGCGGCATCGCGATCCACGTCATCGGTCTGGCGGCGGCGATCGGCGACACCTGCACGATCCACGCCGACGGCGGCAGGCTGCCGATCCCGGCCGAGGTCGTCGGTTTCAACGGCGACGACGCGGTGGTGATGGCGCTCGGCGACGCCCATCGGGTCGCGCCGTGGGATCAGGTGCACAACGACCACCGGCCGCTGTCGGTGCCGGTCGGCGCCGGCCTGCTCGGCCGCGTCGTCGACGCGCTCGGTCGGCCGATGGACGGCGGCCCCGAGATCCTGGGCCGGATGATGCCGCTCAACGGTGACGCGCCGTCGCCGCTGCAGCGCACGCCGATCGACCAGCCGATCGAGACCGGAGTGTCGGCGATCGACGGCATGCTGACCTGCGGCAAGGGCCAGCGGATCGGCATCTTCGCGGGCTCCGGCGTCGGCAAGTCGACGCTGATGGGGCAGATCGCGCGCAGCGCCGCCGGCCAGGTCAACGTGATCGCGCTGATCGGCGAACGTGGCCGCGAGGTCGGCGAGTTCCTGACCGATTCGCTCGGTCCCGAAGGACTGCAGAAGAGCGTCGTCGTCGCGTGCACCAGCGACGCCGCGCCGATGCTGCGCATGAAGGCGCCGATGACCGCGGTCGCGATCGCCGAGGCGTTCCGCAACGCCGGCGCCGACGTGCTGTTCATGATGGACTCGGTGACGCGCTACGCGATGGCCGTTCGCGAGGTCGGCCTGGCGGCGGGCGAGCCGCCGACGCTGCGCGGCTATCCGCCGAGCCTGTTCGCGTCGATGCCACGGCTGGTCGAGCGCCTCGGATCCAACGACAAGGGCACGATCACCGGCATGCTGACCGTGCTGGTCGACGGCGACGACATGAACGAGCCGGTCTCCGACGCGCTGCGCGGCTATCTCGACGGCCACATCGTGCTCAGCCGCAAGATCGCCGAGCGCGGGCGCTTCCCGGCGATCGACGTGCTCGGCTCGGTCAGCCGTCTGATGCCGAAGGTCGCGGACGATGCGCACCAGGAGCGGGCCCGCAAGGTTCGCGAGCTGCTGGCGCACTACGAGGAGAACCGCGACCTGGTCTCGGTCGGCGCCTACCGCCAGGGTGCCGACCCGCTGCTCGACCAGGCCATGGCCAGGATCCAGCCGATCGAGCAGCTGCTCTACCACGGCAAGGGGCCGCGTCCCGCCGCCGAGACCCTCGCGCTGATGCAGCAGATCACTGGGATCTGAGTGGGGGGACCGTTCGCGGAAGTTGCAGGGTGAACCGTGTACCGTACGGCAACACGGGTTCGCTGTTCGCTGGGGGCGGGTGTCGGGGTGCCTGCGGAAGTTGCAGGATGAACCGCGTACCGTACGGCAACACTGGGGGGAAACTGGTTAACGATTGGTCCATGGCATGGCCGATAGGGGTGGCATGCGACGATTCCGTTTTCGCCTGGCGTCCCTGTTGCGGCTGCGCTCGCAGATCGAGCGCACGGCGCGCAAGGAGCTGGCGGCGGCGATGGCGGAGGTCAACACGATCGACCAGCAGATCGAGGCCGCGGCGCAGGGACTCGTCGACTGCGCGGACCAGGCGGCGCGCACCGACTCGGTCGGGCACCTGGCGCGGGCGATGGAAGCCGGGTTGCGACGCCACCAGTGGCGGCTCGTGCGCCAGCGCAAGCAGGCCGAACAGAAGCTCGAGGCGGTCCGCCTCGACTGCACGCAGAAGGCTCGCGAGCTCAAGACGCTGCAGCGCCTGCGTGACCAGGAACACACGGAGTGGAAGCAGGACGCACAGCGCGCCGAGCAGGCCGAACTCGACGAGGTCGCCACGCTGACGCGCGGTCCTGAGCAAGGAGACGATTCATGGTAGGCATCCTCATCAAGGTCGCGATCGGCCTCGCGCTGTTCGTCGGTTCGCTGGTCGGTGGCCTCGCGGTGACCGGGCGGCTCAACCACGAGGGCACCGCGAACATCCCGGTGCTCAACGGCTTCTTCCCCGAACCGCCGGCGGTCGAAGGGGAGGAGGGCGCGGACGGGCACGCCGAGGGCACGCACGCCGGCGACGACACCCATGTCGCCGAGGGCGCGCATGTCGGCAACGAGCACACGGGCACGGCCGAGGCGAGCGGCGAGCAGGGGCCGAAGAAGCCCAGCAAGCGCGTCACCGGCCGTTCGGTGGTCAACCCGGAGGAACCGAAGTCGGACAGCCACGGCGGCGGCCACGGTGACGACGGCCACGGCGACGACGCGCACGGCGACGGCCACGGTGCCGATGCGCACGGCGGCGGCCACGCGGCGCCGCACGGTGAGACCGCGCCGCAGGCTGGCCACCGGCCGGCCGGCCACGGCGAGACCAGCCACGAGGCCAGCCACGAGACCAAGGCCGAGGACGACTTCCACAAGCTCGAGGCGGCCCAGGGCAAGACCGGCTACAAGCCGGGCGCGTACTTCCACTTCGACGGCATGCCGTCGGGCATGACCGCCGAGCAGATCAACGCGGCGTGGCAGAGCGTGCAGGGCGTGCTCGCGACGATCGAGCAGCGCAAGGTCGCGCTCGACCTGCGCGAGAAGGAACTGCATGAACTGGCCGACGACATCAGCCGACGCCAGAAGGACCTCGGCGCGCTGCAGCTCGACATCGAGCAGATGCAGAAGGCGCTCGACGCCAAGATCGCGCGGTTCGAGAACACCGTGATCCTGGTCAAGGACGAGGAGGTCCAGAAGCTAAAGGAGAACGCCGAGATCATGGCGTCGTTCGAGAGCACCAAGGCGGCCGAGCTGGTCCAGCAGCAGTGGGCCAGCGAGCGCGGTCAGGAGGAGGTCCTGCGGCTGTTCAAGTTCATGGAGAAGGAGTCGGTCAACGAGATCCTCGCGCAGCTGCCCAACCCGATGGTCCAGGACATCCTCGAGAAGCGCATGCAGGTGTCCAGAGAGGCCAAGGCAACGGGCGGTCGGGACTGACCGCCGAATCCTTCAACACGTCCGCACGGACTGCCGATATCGACGATGGCGAGGATCGGCAAGCGGAGTAGAGCAACGTGGCCGACGACAAGAAGAAAGAAGACAGCAACGACGAGGGCAAGAAGAAGGGCCTGTCCCCCCTCGTGATGATCGCCATCGGCGCACTCGTCGGTGGTGCCGGGGTCGTATTCGCGATCCCGCCCAAGACCGTCGAGGTCGAGGTCGAGGCGCCGCCGCTGGAGTACGTCGAGGTCGAGCATCCGGACCTGATCCTGCACACGTTCAACCCGCGGCAACGGGCCGGCAAGGGCGTGGCCAAGGTGTCGTTCCGGTTCGTGTTCACGGTGCGCGAGGACCTGCAGGACGCCGCCTACGAGGCGATGAAGCTGCACTGGAACATGGCCAACTCGAAGGTCCTGTCGGTGCTGCGCAGTCGCAGCGTCAAGGAACTGCAGTCGGAGACCGGCGAGCGCATGCTCGAGCACGATCTGATCAAGGCGCTCAACGAAGTGTTCTTCCACGTCGAGGGCGGCGACCCGATCGCGCAGATCACCGAGATCATGTGGGGCGAGATCCTGCTGCAGTGACGCCCGCGAGCCGCCCCCCAGCGAACCCCTTCCCCCCGAGAGACCCCCGTGAACGAGATCCTGAGCAACGAAGAGATCGACACCCTGCTGGACATGTTCCGCACGGAGGGTGCCGCGCTCGAGACGGAGGTCTCCGATCCGGAGCCGACGATGGCGCCGATCGAGGCGCCCGACGGGCGCGTCATCAGCCACGTCGACCTGCTCAAGCCCAACCGACTCGGCCGCGAACAGCTGCGCGGCATCGAGCGCTACTTCGAGAGCGCCGGCAAGCTGCTGTCGGCGACGATCAGCGACAAGCTGCGTCTCGACACCCGCTGTGACTGCGTCGCCGTCGAACAGCTGCGCTTCTCGAGCTGGCTCGATCAACTGCCCGGCCCGGTCTCGATCTACGTACTCGAGATGGAGCCGTTCCGGCAGCCGTGCCTGCTGACGGTCAGCACCAGCCTGCTCTACGGCGCCGTCGACCGCATCCTCGGCGGCTCGGGCAAGGTCAAGGCGGTGCCGAAGGACTTCACCGCGGCCGAGCACACCGTCGCCGAGGCGCTGGTTGCCCCCTGCCTCGACCGCATCTGCGAGGCGCTCAGCGAGGTCGTCGAGCTGAAGTGGAAGATCGCCAACCGCTTCTGCAACCCGTCGATGGCCCAGATCCTGCCGTCGCAGGACGTCGTGCTGTCGATCTACTTCCAGGCCACCGGCGACTTCCTGATCGGCGACCTGCGCCTGGTGATCCCGTTCGTGGCGCTCGAACCGCTGCTGGAGCGCTTCGGCCGCGACTCGGTCTCGCAGCTCGAGCCCGGGGCGATGCGCCAGACGATGGGCGAGACCGTCAACGAGATGCCGGTCGACCTGTCGGTCAACCTCGGCGCCTCCCGCATCCGGCTCGGCCAGCTGCTCAAGCTGCAGGCCGGCGACGTCATCCCGCTGGCGACCCGCTTCGGTCAACCTGCGGTCGTCCCCGTCATGGGCAAGCCCAAATTCACCGCACATCTCGGCAGGATCGGCAACAGGTTGGGTGCGCGAATTGCCGATGTGATGGGCGGTAACTGAGATCCATGACCGAGAACGAACAACCAGCCGGGGAACCGCAGCAGCAGGCCGATGACTGGGCCGGCGCGGCGGAGCTCGCCCAGGCGGGCGCGGAGCTCGCCTCGGCGGCGATCCAGCCGGTCGCGTTCGGCCAACTCGGACAGGGTGTTGAGAGCGGGGACTCGCAGAACCTGGACCTGCTGCTCGACGTCGAGATCCCGATCTCGGTCGAGGTCGGGCGCGCGCAGATGAGCCTGGAGGACGTGCTGAAGCTGGTCCCCGGCAGCGTGATCGCGCTCGACAAGAAGGCCGAGGAGCCGGTCGACCTGCGCGTCAACGGCAAGCTGGTCGCGCGCGGCGAGGTCGTGCTCGTCGACGATGTCTACGGCCTGCGCGTCACCCAGATCGTCGACGCCGCCGGCCGCATCGAGAGCCTGCGCTGACAGCGCGCCGCTGGTCCGCCGCCGATCGCCGCGTTGCGAGGCCTTGAGGACGATGGGCCTCGCCAGCTAGGCTCCGGCCGGTGAGCAAGCATCAGTTCGTGCTCGAACTCGGCCGCGCCATGCACGCGCTCGGCAGTCCGTCGTACCGTGTCGAGGACACGATGGTCGCGTGCAGTCGTTCGTTCGGCATGGACGGCAACTTCTTCGCGACGCCGACCGCGATCTTCCTGGCGGCCGGGGCGCCCGGTGAGGAGGTGCGCACGACGCTGCTGCGGGTCTCGCCAGGCGACCACGACCTCGGTCGGCTGGCGGCGCTCTACGGCATTCGCGACCGCGTCGTCGGCGGCGAGATGTCGCCGGAGCAGGGCCTGGTCGAGGTGCGCGCGGTGCTGGCCGCGGCGGACACGCGGGTCTGGCCGGACATCGTCGGACAGACGCTGGTGGGAGGCGGCGCGGCCACCCTGCTCGGCGGCGGTCCGAGCGAGGTCGCGTGCGCCTCGGCCGCCGGCCTGCTGGCGGCGCTGATCGGTTGGCTGGCACGGCGTCGGCCGAGCCTCGGCGACGTGCAGGCGGCGCTGACCTGTGCCGCGGTCGCGTTCTTCGTGCGCAGCGTTGCGTCGCTGTGGCAGCCGCTGAGCGTGCCGGTCACGACGCTGAGCGCGATCATCGTGCTGTTGCCGGGGCTGTCGTTCACGACGGCGCTGGCCGAACTGGCGATGCGGCACCTCGCTGCCGGCAGCGCCCGGCTGATGGGGGCGCTGGCGGTGTTCGTCACGATGGCGATCGGCGTCGGCATCGGCGATCGCCTGGCGGTGGGCCTGTTCGGTGGCGTCGACGTCGATGCCCCGGCGCCGCTCGGTCCGCTGGCGCTCGCCGCCGCCTTGATCGCCAACTGGATCGCGTTCGTGCTGCTGCTGCGCGGCACGCCGCGGCAGTCGCCGTGGGTGCTGATGGCGGTCGTGGCCGGGTTCTTCGGCGCGCGGCTGGGCGGCGCGGTGCTCGAGGACGAACTCGGTGCGGTCGTCGGCGCGATGGCGGTCGCGCTGCTCGGCAACCTCTACTCACGCTGGCTGCGCCAGCCCGCGGCGATCGTGCGAACGCCCGGTCTGCTGCTGCTGGTGCCGGGCAGCCTCGGCTTCTCCGGACTGACCACGGCGATCTCCGGCGACTTCACGTCGAGCGCGCCGTTCGTGTTCCGCATGCTGCTGGTCGGCGGCTCGATCGTCGCGGGCCTGCTGTTCGCGGGTGTGCTGCTGCCGCCGCCGCTCGAGGTCGAGCCGGGCAGCCGCCGCGAGCCCTAATCGCCGCGAGCCCTGATCGCCGCGAGCCCTGACCGGACCGAACGGGTCGGTACGGCGCTTGCACTCGGGCGGCCCGTCCCATGATTCTGTCCCCTCGCAGCGTCACCCTGTTCGCGCTGCTGTGCGCGCCCGTCGTGGCGCAGCAGCGCATCGAGCATTCGACCGACGTCTATCCCGGCGGCGACACCTACCCGGACTGGATCGTCTCGCGGGTGGTGGACGACCTGACCGGCGCGCCGATCGCCGGCGCCGACGTCTACCTCGTCAAGGAGGCCGAGACGCCGATCGCCGGCGAGTTCTGGTACACGCGCAAGGTGCAGACCGACCGCGACGGCTGGCTGCGCGCGCCGGTCGGCGACATCGACGGCGAGTGGCACATGCAGGTGCTGCGGCATCCGCGCTACGGCGTCGCGGCGCGGCACGGCCGGGGTGATGCGATCTGGCGGGTCGGGCGGCCGTTCGACGTGCCGGTGCGCATCGTCGACTGGCGTGGCGCGCCGGTCGCGGGCGCCCGCATCGGGTTCTGCGGCGGCTGCGGCCACACGCCCGACCTCGCCAACGCGACCACCGCGGCCGACGGGGTCGCGGTGTTGCGGCAGATCGACCCGCACAGCGACATCGGCGACGTCTACGTGCAGCACGCCGGCCTCGGCCTCGGCTACGACAGCGTGCGATGGAACCCCGGCGAGGGCCCGGAGGTGGTGCGGTGCCGCTGGGCGCCGGCGATGACCGGCACGGTCGTCGACCACCTCGGCCAGCCGATCGGCGGCGCGTTCGTCGCGGCGCTGGACGTGCATCGCGGGCCGTGGGCGCGCACCGCCGCGGACGGCACGTTCACGTTGCTCGGGGGGCCGCCGGAGCTCGGGCCGAGCCACGTGCGGTTCGCCAACGGCCGACAGGTGTGGTTCGACGAGGCGACGCGGTTCCCGGTGACGCTGCGCGTGCCCGACCCGAACGGCGGCGAGCCGACCCAGGGCGTGATGGTGCAGCCGGACGGTGCTGCGTCCGCGCCGGCGACGCGCAAGCTGCGCCTCCGGCTGACCGGCGACGATTCGCTGCTCGCCACCGCCGTCTGGCCGGGCGCACCGAAGCGGCGGTCGAGCGACGACGAGGTGCTGGAGGTGCCGGCGACCGGCCCGTTCGTGATCTCGGTGTACGCCACCGAAGGGGCGCGCGGGCGACCGTTCCGGCGCGACCACTTCTTCGCCGACGCGTCGCAGCTGCCGCCGGAGCCGGTGGAGCTGGCCTGGTTCGCGCCGCTCGAAGTGGTCGGTCGGGTCGTCGATGCGCGCGGCCTGCCGGTCGCGTCGCGGGTGTTCGTGCGCGAGAACTGGAGCGTCAGCGAACTGCGGGAGGCCGAGCCGGGCCATGCCCAGCCCGGGTTCCGGATCGCGACGCACGTGAGCGGTCGCACGCTGCTCGAGGTCGTGCCGGCCGACCGCGCGCTGCGGCCGCGGCTGATGTGGATCGTGCTGCCCGAGCGCGGCACCGCGCCGCGCCTCGACCTCGGCGACGTCGTGGTGCGCGAACGTGCCCAGCTGCGCGTGCTCGCGGCCGACGGCCGGGCGCTCGCCGGTCGCGAGGTATCGTGGGCCCGCGCCGGTTGCCAGGAGGTCGCGCACATGCGGGCGTTCGCCCTCGACGAGGACGGCGGCTGGCTCGGCCCGGACCTGCTGGCCGGCGATGCGCTGGTGGTGCGCGCGTCGGACGACGCGGTGCCGTTCCGCACGGTGCTCGCAGGCGTTGGGCCGTGGACGATCACCGCGCCGGACGGGCGGCTCGAACTCGACGTCGTCGACGACCAGGGCGCGCCGTGCAAGGTGACCTGCGTCGTCGGCGACCACGACCGGCTGGTGCGGCCGGGCAAGCCGCTGCTCGGCCTGCCGCGCGGTCGTTCGACGCTCTACCTCAGCGCCGAGGGGTTTCGGACCGCGATCGTGGACGCGGTGGTCGGCGACGCGACCGTGCGGGTGCGCGTCGCGCTGCAGAAGCGCTGATCAGTCGGCCGGGTCGTAGGCGAGGTTGGGCGCGAGCCAGCGCTCGACCTGCTTGGTCGTCATCTGCTTGCGCCGCGCGTAGTCCTCGACCTGGTCGCGGTCGATGCGTCCGACGGTGAAGTAGCGGGTTGCCTCGTGGCCGAGGTAGATGCCGCTGACGCTCGCCGCGGGCGTCATCGCGAAGTGCTCGGTCAGGCCGATGCCGAGCTCACGCGCGCCGAGGATGTCGAACAGCGTCTGCTTCTCGGTGTGGTCGGGGCACGCCGGATAGCCGAACGCCGGGCGGATCGAACGGTACCGTTCGCGCACCAGATACTCGCTGTCGGTCGCGTGCTCGGCCGAGTCGGGGAAGCCCCAGTCGGCGCGCGCCTGCTGGTGCAGCTTCTCGGCGAAGGCCTCGGCGCAGCGGTCGGCGAGCGCCTTGACCATGATCGCGTTGTAGTCGTCGTGGTCCTTCTCGAACTCGGCGGCGAAGTCCTCGGCGCCGAACGCGCTGACCGCGAACGCGCCGACGTGGTCCTTCAGGCCGCTGTCGATCGGCGCGACGAAGTCGGCCAGCGAGTAGGTCGGCTTGCTGGCGTCGGCCGTGCGCTGCTGGCGCAGCATCGGGAAGCGGCAGCGCTCCTCGCTGCGCGATTCGTCGGTCCAGATCACGATGTCGTCGCCGTCGCTGTTGGCCGGCCAGAAGCCGTAGACGCCGCGCGCGGTCAGGCGCTGCTCGTCCTGCATGCGGCGTAGCATCGCGGTGGCGTTGTCGTGCAGTTCGCGCGCGGCCGAGCCGTAGTCCGGGTGCTCGAAGATCTTCGGGTACTTGCCCTTCAGCTCCCAAGCGCCGAAGAAGAACGTCCAGTCGATGAACGGGACGAGCTCGTCGACCTGCACGTTCTCGAGCACGCGGGTGCCTGTGAACGACGGCGTGCCGATCTGCTCGGCCGCCCAGTCGATGCCGAAGCGCTTCTCGACCGCCTTGGTGTAGGGCAGCAGCGGGTGCTCGACCTTCTGCCGGTGCAGCTCGCGCAGGTCGGCCTGCAGCTTGCGGTTGTCGCTGTCGAAGGTCTTCTTGCGGCCGTCGTCGAGCAGATCGGAGACCGCGTTGACGACGCGCGAGGCGTCCTTGATGTGCGCCACCGGCTCGTCGAACACCGGCGCGATCTTGACCGCGGTGTGCTGCTTGCTGGTGGTCGCGCCGCCGATCAGCAGCGGCTGCTTCATGTCGCGCCGCTTCATCTCCTTGGCGACGTAGACCATCTCGTCGAGCGACGGCGTGATCAGCCCCGACAGCCCGATCAGGTCGGCACCCTCGCGCTGTGCGGTGTCGAGGATCTTGTCGGCAGCGACCATCACGCCGAGGTCGACGACCTCGTAGTTGTTGCAGCCGAGCACGACGCCGACGATGTTCTTGCCGATGTCGTGCACGTCGCCCTTCACGGTCGCGAGCACCACCTTGCCCCGCGAGTTGCTGGTCTTGATGTCCTTGCCGGACTCGGCCGCCGCCTTGCGCGCGGCCTCCTTCTCGGCCTCCATGTAGGGCGTCAACACCGCGACCGCCTTCTTCATCGCGCGCGCGCTCTTGACCACCTGCGGCAAGAACATCTTGCCGGCGCCGAACAGGTCGCCGACGACCTTCATGCCGTCCATCAGCGGGCCTTCGATCACCTGCAGCGGCCGGTCGAACTGCTGGCGCGCCTCCTCGGTGTCCGCCTCGATGAAGTCGACGATGCCGTGCACCAGGGCGTGCTCGAGGCGCTTCTGCACCGTGCCCTCGCGCCACGTCATGTCGACGACGCGCTGCTTGCCGCCGCCCTTGACCTGCTCGGCGAGCGCGATCAGACGCTCGGTCGCGTCCTTGCGGCGGCAGAACAGCACGTCCTCGACGTGCTCGAGCAGGTCCTTCGGGATGTCCTCGTAGACCTCGAGCATGCCGGCGTTGACGATGCCCATGTCCATGCCCGCAGCGATCGCGTGGTAGAGGAACGCCGAGTGCATCGCCTCGCGCACCACGTTGTTGCCGCGGAACGAGAACGACAGGTTGGACACGCCGCCGGAGATCTTGGCGCCGGGGCAGGTCTGCTTGATGATCCGCGTCGCCTCGATGAAGTTCATCGCGAAGCGGTCGTGCTCCTCGATGCCGGTCGCGACCGCCAGGATGTTGGGGTCGAAGATGATGTCGTGCGGGTCGATGCCGACCCGCTCGGTCAGCAGCTTGTAGGCGCGCTGGCAGATCTCGACCTTGCGTTCGACGGTCTCGGCCTGGCCGACCTCGTCGAACGCCATCACCACGACGCCGGCGCCGAAGCGCTTGATGTAGTTGGCCTTGTCGAGGAAGTCCTGCTCGCCTTCCTTCAGGCTGATCGAGTTGACGACGCACTTGCCCTGCGCGCACTTGAGGCCCGCCTCGATGACCGACCACTTCGACGAGTCGATCATGATCGGGATGCGGGCCACCTCCGGCTCGGTCGCGATCAGGTTGAGGAACGTCGTCATCGCCTGCTCGGAGTCGAGCATGCCCTCGTCCATGTTGACGTCGAGCAGGTTGGCGCCGCCGCGCACCTGGTCGAGCGCGACCTCGAGCGCGGTCTGGTAGTCGTTGGCCAGGATCAGCTTGGCAAACTTGCGGCTGCCGGTGACGTTGGTGCGTTCGCCGACCATCAGGAAGCCGGAGTCGTTCTGGATGACCAGCGGCTCTAGCCCGCTGAACACCGCGAACGGCCGCGACGTCGCCGGACGTTCGCGCGGGTCGACCTCCTTGACGGCCTCGGCGATCGCCTTGATGTGGTCCGGCGTGGTGCCGCAGCAGCCACCGAGCACGTTGACGAAGCCGTCCTGCGCGAACTCCTTCAGCAGCTGCGCGGTGCGCTCGGCCGGCTCGTCGTACTCGCCCATCGCGTTGGGCAGGCCGGCGTTCGGGTAGCACGACGTGAACGTCGTCGCGTGGTTGGACAGCGCCTCGACGTACGGCCGCATCTCGTCCGCGCCGAGCGCGCAGTTGATGCCGACCGACAGCGCTTCGGCGTGCGCGATCGAAGCCCAGAACGCCTCGATCGTCTGGCCGGACAGCGTGCGGCCGCTGCGGTCGGTGATCGTCACCGAGATCATCAGCGGCACGTCGCGACCGGCGGCCGCGACCGCGTCCTGGTAGGCGAGCACGGCCGCCTTGCTGTTGAGGGTGTCGAAGATCGTCTCGATCAGGATCAGGTCGACGCCGCCTTCGATCAGCGCCTCGACCTGTTCGCGGTACGACGCGTACAGCTCGTCGAACGACGCCGCGCGGTAGGCCGGGTCGTTGACGTCCGGCGAGATCGACAGCGTCTTGTTGGTCGGGCCGACCGCGCCGGCGACGAAGCGCGGCTTGTCCGGCGTCTTCTCGGTCCAGCGCGTCGTCGCCCGCCGCGCGATGCGCGCCGCCTCGACGTTGATCTCGCGCACCAGGTCCTGGGTGGCGTAGTCGGCCTGCGAGATCGACGTGCCGTTGAACGTGTTGGTCTCGACGATGTCGGCGCCGGCGGCCAGGTACTCGTCGTGCACGCTCTCGACGACGTCGGGGCGCGTCAGCACCAGGATGTCGTTGTTGCCCTGCAGGTCGCCTTCGTGGTCGAGGAAGCGGTCGCCACGGAAGTCGGGTTCGCGCAGCTTGTGGCGCTGCAGCATCGTGCCCATCGCGCCGTCCACGATCAGGATGCGGCGTGCGAGCAGGTCTTCGAGTGCGGCTCGGGTGTCGTTCATGCGGCCAGCGGGAGTCGGCGTCGTGGTGACGGTCATGTGTGGGTTCCAGCCTTCCGGTCGGCGGAGGCGATGAAGGTCGTCGGCAGGTCGCGGTCCTCGGACGCGGCCTCGTGCAGCTCGACCTCGACGTTGCAGAGTCCGGCTTCGTGCAGCCACTCGCGGATGCGCGTGGTCGCGAAGCCCTGCCAGATCACGCCGAGGTCCTTCTGCAGCCACTCACGGTCGGGCTGCGGTCGGTCCTCGGGCGCGGTGAAGTCGACGAGCACCACGCGGCCGCCGGGGCGGACGACGCGGGCCAGTTCGCGGATCGCGTCGCGCGGCGACGGCACGTAGTGCAGCACCATGTGCGCCAGCACGGCGTCGACCTCGCCGTCCGCGAGCGGCAGGTCGGTGGCGGTGCCCTGCCGCAGTTCGACGCGGCCCGGGTCCGGCAGCGTCGTGCGCTTGGCCTCGGCCGCCGCCAGCATCGCTTCGGACTGGTCGACGGCGACGATGTGCATGCCCAGCCGGGCCATCTCCATTGCGAGCACGCCGGTGCCGGTCCCGACGTCGGCGATCTTCAGGCCGCGCGGCACCAGCCGCCCGATCGCGCGGGCGCGCTGCAGGTCGTCTTGGAACACCTTGCGCAGCCGGTCCCACTCGGCGCCGAGCGAGTCGAAGAACTCGCGGCTGCCGAGCGTGCGCGCGCGCAGCAGCGCGTCGAGCGCCTCGGCATCGGCGGCGATCTGCGGGTCGTCGCGCAGCGACTCGCGCGCCAGCGACCACGCGCTGCACCACGCACCTTCGCCGGGCGGTTTGAAGCGCGAGTAGCAGAACGCGCCGTCGCGCCGTTCGGCGAGCAGTCCCTGATCCTTGAGGTGGGCGAGGTGCCGCGAGACCGTCGACTGCGGCAGGTCGAGCACCTTGACGACGTCGGCGACGGACAGCTCCTGTCGCTCGAGCAGGGCGAGCAGCCGCAGGCGCGTGCTGTCGCCGAGGGTCTTCACGACCCGCTGGAAGGCGTCGACGGTCATCGGGAGGTCGGTGAGTGTATCCATTCATCCGGATATGTGAATACCCGTCCTGGGATCGGCTGCTGGCCCTTGGGATCTCGGGGAAGGAAGCTCGGCCGGCAAGATCGCCCGGGTCCGGCGGGGCGCAGGCCCGTTCCGCCGAGCGGAGCCGGGAGCTCAGTCGCCCAGTACCTCGTTCCCGTCGCGCTGCAGCAGCGTCTTCAGCAGCGGGGGTTCGAACCGACGCGGCACCGTGATCGCGTAGAAGGTCTCGAACAGGTCTGGTAACACACAGTACTGCTGGAGTTTACGTTCGCGGAGCTCGTCGCGCACGACGACCGTCGGGACCACCGCCAGCGCGTCGGTGTCGCGGGCGAGCAGGCGCAGCAGCGCCATGTCGTCGACCTCGGCCTGCAGCTGGTAGCGAACCCCCAGACGGCTGCAGAGCACGTCGAAGCTGGGGCGGATGTCGCTGGCGTGGCTGGGCAGCACCAGCGGCCGGCCGGCGAGGTCCTCGGGAAACCGGAACTTCCTTCGCCCCCGTCGCGGCTTGCCGACCAGGCTGACCGGCTGGCGCGCGATCCGTCGACAGCGCCACGGGTCGTCGGCCGTCGCCTGCACGCGCTGGTTGGAGAGCACCAGGTCGAGGCTGTGCACGCGCAGGCCCTGCAGCAGTTCGCGCAGGCTTCCCGACTGCAGCGACAATTGCACGTCGTCGCGCGGCAGCAGGGGGCGCAGCAGGTTCTCCTGGAAGTTGCGCGACAGCGTCGCGACGGCGCCGACGCGCAGGGTCTGGCGTTCGGGGTGCTGTTGGTCGCGGAGCACCGACAGCAGTTCGTCGCCGGTCGAGAAGATCGTCTCGGCGTAGCCGAGCGCCACCTGGCCGGCCTCGGTCAGCGTCATCGCGCGGCCGGCCCGCACGAACAGCGGTTGGCCGATCTGCGTCTCGAGCTTCTGGATCTGGGTCGAGAGTGCGCTCTGCGACACGTGCAGCCGGGTCGCCGCGCGCGTCAGGTTGCCCTCCTTCGCGACCGCCCAGAAGTAGTGGAGGTGGTGGTAGTTCAGGTTCGCCACGGGTTCGCCTGGGTCGTCTTCGCCTGGGTTGTCGATCGTTCTCTCAAACAGAACGATACGCGGCGAACTTGGAATTGGATAGATGGATCGCCAGCGCCGAGAACAGCCGCCGTGCAACAGGCTCGCCAACGTCGTCGACCGCCGGCTCGAGCGCCGCTCCACGGTCGCTCGCCGCTGGCGTCGCCACCGGCCCAATCCATGACTCTCGACATGAACCGATCCCCTGACCTCACTCCGGCCACGGCAACGCTCGTCGGCGACGCTCCGATCGACCTCCCCACCGACGCGGTGCGCCCCCGGCGCGAACACGCCGTGCTCGCGATCGTGCACGACACCGACCGCGTCGCCGAGATCTGCGAGCAGATCTCGGCCTACTTCGCATTCCAGTGCGAGGCCAACCCGCGCGGCTTCGACAGCCAGCTGGCCGCGGTCTGGATCGCGGACGGGCCCGAACCGGAGCCGTCGGTGGCGGCCCGGTTCGCCCAAGGGGCGGAGCAGGTGCCGTGCCCGCTGGTCGAGGTTGCCGGCGTCTGGTCCCTGATACCGATCACCAGCCGCGAGCCATCCGGCGCGGGCTGGTCGCACGCAGGGTTGCTGCGCACGATCACCCAGCGGGCCTCGGGCGTCGGCGCGTCTGGCCGGTTGCTGCCGGTGTTCCGCGCGGGTTGCGAACGGGCAGACGTCGCCAACCGGCTGGCGGTCCTGCGACGCGAGTTCGGTGCCGAGATCCTCGGCGAGCCGATGCAGCAGGACCGAGCGACGGGAGCGATCTCGGGGCTGTCGCTGTCGGGGCTCTAAACGCGGCGCACGGATTCTTGCATCGTCCGCGCCCGCTCCGGATGCGTGGAGTTGGGCGGTGGCAGCGGCGAGGCGGCCCAGGTGTCCCCGTGTGCGCGCTGGCGGGACAACTGCATGTGCACGCGGAGCACCTCCTGCGCCCGTCGATCCCTTGCTTCAGATCCCATCCCTGCATGAAGGACTTCATCGGGCGGCATGCGCGCTATCGCTTCTCGAGCTCCGCGATCCTCTGCTCGAGCCTTCGCACCGTGCTCTCGAGCCGATCGACGTCGCCCTGCGCCCGGCGCGCTGCGTCCCGCGCTTCGCGGGCCTTGCTGCGAGCCTGGTTGCCGGCTCCGAGTGCGAGGATCAGCGCGATGACGGCGATGGCGAGTGTGCCGCAGCCGCCGCTTCGTGAGGGAGGTGGGGGCGCGTCGGTCATCGACACAGCCTAGTTCGGCGCGGCGGGAAGCGGAACGCCCCGGTCAGTCCCGCTCGAGCTGGATCACCTCCACCGGGCAGTCGTCCGCAGCCTGCTCGATGTCCTCGGCCTGGCCCGAGAAGAACTTCGCGGCCTCGGGGCGCACGATGCAGTCCTCGTCGTCCTCGACGAGGAACACATCGGGTGCGATGTCCTGGCAGAGCTTGCAGGAGATGCAGCCCTCTTCGATCCAGACCTTCTTGATGGGGGTGTCGCTCACGGGTGTCGCGGATTTCGGCCGAGCATCGTGGGGTGCCTTCGCCGGTCGGGCAAGCCTGGATCAACGGCCGCCGCCCGAAATCGCGCGGATCGCCCGCGGTGTGGGTTCGCGAATTGTCAGAGGCCGACCAGCAGCCTGTCTCCGGCGGGCAGCGCGAAGCGCAGCTGCCCATGGGGCCCCGTTCTGGAGGCGCGTTGGCGCTCAGCCGAGGTCGAACAGCAGCGCCTCGACCTTCTCGCTGGCGGCCAGCGTCATCGTGCCGGCGTCCTCGGTGCTGGCGCCGTCGCCGGGCTCGAGGGTCTGGCCGTCGATGTCGAGGCGGCCGCGGATCAGCTGCACCCAGGTGCCGCGGCCGGGCGCGACCTCGTGCCGGATCTCGTCACCGGGCTCCAGCAGCAGCCGGCGCACGATCGCGTCCTGGTGGATCACGGCGCTGTCGTCGCGGCCGTCGGGCGAGATCACTACCACGTCCTTGCCGTTCTCGTTCGCGGGCGTCGGCTTCCACTCGGTGTAGCTCGGCGTCAGCCCCATCTCGGCCGGTTCGATCCAGATCTGCAGCAGGTGCAGCGGCACGTCGTCGTTGGGGTTGAACTCGCTGTGCGTGACGCCGGTGCCGGCGCTCATCAGCTGGATCTCGCCCGGCTTCAGCTCGCGGCCGTTGCCCATGCTGTCCTTGTGGGCGATCGCGCCTTCGACGATGTAGCTGAAGATCTCCATGTCGCGGTGCGGGTGGGTCGAGAACCCCTTACCGGGATGCACGCGGTCCTGGTTGATCACGCGCAGCGACCGGAAGCCCATGTGGTTCGGGTCGTAGTAGTTGGCGAAGCTGAACGTGTGGTAGGTGTCGAGCCAGCCGTGGTCGGCGTGGCCCCGCTCGGCCGAGCGGCGGATCGTCAGGGTCATCGGTCGGTCTCCAGGTGGGAGGGAAGCGGGGGATGAGGCGGTCTGCCCCTCGGGGCGCACGCAGGCGGCGCCGAGGCTCAGAATGCCTCCCGCGAGGAACGTTCGTCGTTTCATGACGACAGGATCGTCCCGCGCGGCCGTTTCGACCAATGCCGACCGCTTCTCAAGGTCATGCCTCCAGGTTATGAAGTGCGCCCCGGATCGTTGGAGCCCGGATCGTTGGAGCCCGGATCGTTGGAGCCCTGATCGTTGGAGGTCGAAGAGCGGCGGACTGGTCCGTCTTCGGCGCGGCGTCGCTCCAACTCGGCGACGTCGAGAAGGTCCTTGTCGCGACCGGTCGACCGTTTGTAGCGCAGCAGGTCGTCGAGACCGAGGAAGCAGATCTCTCGCCCTTCCCATTCGACGACGACGCGATTGGGCCAGGCATCGTCGAATGCCAAGCCGCTGACGCCTGTCAGAAGGTCGATTCGACGGGGCGGGATGCCGATCTGCACGACGACGTCTGGGCGCTCGAAGTCCTGTTGCGTCACGCCGAGCGCGGCGGTTGGCGCGCCAAAGGACGCCAGGGCGGCCATCACGCATGTTGCGTTGTCGTGCGTTGGGCGGACCCAGAGGTCATGTCGCCCGTGGTCCTGGCGTGGCCATGGAGGGATACCGCATAGGCGCCGACGATCAGGAACGCAGCGTTGGCGTCGTGCAAGGCGGCAACCATGTCGCGGAAGTCCGCGTTGAGGGCTTGGATGCCCGTCATGGCGATTCGCTGCCCCTGAGGATTCTGACGGGTGCCTCGGCGCGTTCGTAGTCGGGGATCGGGCGGCCGGCGATGGCCCACGACTGCACCACGAGTTCCCACATCATGGCCAGGCGCAGCTCCGGCGTCGTGGCGTCTGCAGCTGACGGTTCCTGCTCGCCAACCCTGCCACGAGCGACACGGACTGGCCAGTTGGCTCGCTGCTGGGCGCGGGTCTGTCGATCCGTCATCCGCATCATCTTAATCGTAGGGGTGGTGCGGTGCTATCGGGTCGGTTGATGGTGAGGTTGCATGAGTCCGTGCGTCATGGTGTTACGACCGCTTCTCAAGGTCATGCCTTCAGGTTATGAGGTGCTCATGCCGATCCCCCTGCGAGCCCTGGTCCTGTTCGTTGTCGCGATGCTGGCCGCCTGCGCTGCGCCGCCGCCGACACTGGAGCGGGTCGCGATCCCGCCGGCGACGCGGCAGGTCGTGCTCGTCACCAACGAGCACTGGGCCGCGACCGACGCGCGCCTGCAGCGCTTCGAGCGCGACGGCGGCGGCGGCTGGCGGCAAGTCGGCGGGCCGGTGGCGGTGACCGTCGGACGCAGCGGCTTCGGTTGGGGGCTCGGTCTGCATCGCGACGGCGAAGGGCCGATCAAGAACGAAGGCGACGGGCGGGCGCCTGCCGGTGTGTTCGAACTCGGCACCGCCTTCGGCTACGCCGCCGACGCGCCCGCAGGCTGCCGCGTCGCCTACCGCGCCGCCGGCGAGCGGGACTACTTCGTCGACGATGCCGGCTCGACGGACTACAACCGCTGGCGCCGGATCCCGGACGGTGAGGCCAACGATCCGAAGGCTCGTTGGCAGAGCTGCGAACGGATGCGTCGCGACGACCATCAGTACGAGTTCGGCATGGTCGTCGAGCACAACGACGCCTGCGTGCCCGGTCGCGGCAGCGCGATCTTCCTGCACGTCTGGCAGCAGCCGGGGGCGCCGACCAGCGGCTGCACCGCGATGGCGCGCTCGGACCTGCTGGCGCTGCTGCGCTGGCTCGATCCGACCGCGCGACCGCTGTTGGTGCAGGCGCCGCGCGGCGTCGTTGCTGAGGTCGGGATCGCCGAGGTCGGGGTCGCTGGCGAGGGGCGCTGACGTTGGAGTTCCATCAGCTGCGCTACTTCGTCGCGGCGGCGGAGACCGGCAGCATGTCGCGCGCCGCCGAACGCGAGCACGTCAGCCAGCCGGCGCTGAGCCGGCAGGTGGCGCAGCTCGAGAAGCGCCTCGGCGTGCAGCTGTTCGACCGCGTCAAGCAGCGCATCCGGCTCAGTGAGGCCGGCCGCTACTTCCTGCCGCGCGCACGCCAGCTGCTGTGCGATGCACAGACCAGTGAGCAGCAGCTGCGCGAACGGTTCGGTGGCAGCCGGCGCACCCTGCGGGTCGGCTTCGTCGGGCCGTTCCTCGACGACCTGGTGGCGCCGACCGTGCGCGAGCTGCGCCGCGAGCAGCGCGGGCTCAAGGTCGCCCTGTTCGACCTGCCGCCGCGCGCGCAGCTCGAACGGCTGGCCGCGCGCGAGCTCGATGCGGCGATCCTCGGCAACCTCGAAGCGGAGCATCGGCAGAGCTTCCAGGTGCGGGCGTTGAGCCGGCACCGGTTCGCGTTGGCGCTGCCGGAGTCGCATCCGCTGGCGAATACGCGCAGCGTCGAGCTGGCCGCGATGCGCGACGAGCCGTTCGTGTCGCTCGACGACGCGTGGTTCCCGGGGCGGCGGCGGTTCCTGCTCGACACCTGTGCGCAGGCCGGGTTCGAACCCGAGGTCGCCGTCGAGCTCGACTCGGTCGCGATGATGCTCGGCGCGGTCGCTGCCGGCGACGGCGTCGCGCTGGTGCCGCGCCACAGCGAGAAGCTGCCGCACGACGGCGCGGTGTTCGTGCGCATCAAGCCGCCGGTGCCGGTCATCGAACTGGTGCTGGTGACGCGTCGGCGGGAGCCCAGCGATGCGCTCGACGCGCTGCACGCGGCGCTGCGGGTGCGGGCGCGGGAGCTCGCGGACGGCTGACGCGGTGCGGCTCAGATCCAGTCGATGTCGCCGAGGCTGAAGTGCCAGTTCTGCGCCAGGAACGGCTGGTTCGCGCGCGACGACCACGGCCGGAAGCCGATCCGGTGCTGGGTCGGGCGCACCTGGAAGCGGTGGTCGCCCTGGCAGCGCCGGAACGTCTCGCTCCACGTCGGCGCGGCCAGGGCCAGCGAGGTGTGGCCGTGCCGCCGCGCGCACTGCACGGCCGCATGCAGCAGCGCCCGTTGCGCGTCGCCGTCGTCGTCCGGCACGATCCACTCGGCGATCGCGAGCGCATGGCCTTCGACCGGGGCCATCCGCAACACCGCCAGGCCGCGCAGTGCGCCGTCGGGGCCGCGCGCGGTCACGATCGCGTAGCGCTGCTCGGGGTTGGACCGGTAGCGCCAGTCGAGGTAGCGGCCGTCGCGCAGGATTCCGCTGGGCACGTCCCGGTGCCAGCGTTCGGCGAGCGCGTCGGCGTCCGGCGGGATTGCGTCGCCGGTCGAGGTCGCGAGGCTGGTGCCGGGATCGGGCTCCGCGAGGTCGCGCACCAGCACCAGCACGTCGGCGGTCACCTCGAACCGGCAGAAGCGCACCAGCGTGCGCAACAGCCCCGGCACGGGCAGGCCGAAGGCCGCGCACATCGAGCCGTCGCCGAACTCGGCGAAGAACGCCTGGCTGGTCCGGCGCAGGATGCTGGCCCCGGCCATGCCGCGTCGCAGATCGGGGTGCACGCTCGCGTCGCCGGCGCGCTGCACCACGGTCCGGCGGCCGTCGAGCAGGCACGGCAGCGGCACGCCCGAGAACGACGCCACGCAGCTTCCGTCGTTCGCGAACGCGCCGACCACCTGCGTGCGACGCAGCGGGTTGTCGACGAAGCGCCAACGCCACTGGTCGACGCTGCGGTGCCCGCCGAAGCCCAGTTCGTGCAGGTACAGCAGCGAACGCCGATCGGCGACGGTGGCGCGACGGATGGTCAGCTCTGCCGCGAGCAGCGGGCTGTGCAAGACGAGGTTGGTTGTCCTTCTTCCGAGGGCCGCGCGGCGGAGTCGAAGGGCATGCCTCCGGGCGCGGGTGGTGCCTCGGGGCCTCCTAGGTCGCCCTGGGTTCGAGGTAACCGCGGCGCCTCGTCGGTTCGCGCCCGGCTACGGTTCGGGCGCGCACGAGATCATCTCGTCGAGCAGCGGGTGCTCGGGCGCGTCCTTGCGCCACGCCATCACGATCGGAAACGTAACGCGTGGCTTGCCCCAGGGATACGCGGCGAGTCGTCGGCCTTTCGGGCCGTCCGGGTCGAGGCTCGGGACCAGCGACCAGCCGAGCCCGGACTCGACGTAGCCGAGGATCGTGTCGGCGGTGTCGAGCGCGATCGTCGACGCCGGCACGATGCCGTGCATCGCGAGGGCCTGCAGCTGCAGCGCGTGGTGGCGCGTGCCGGGTGGGTAGCTCAAGAACGGGATCGGGCCGAGGTCGCGCAGCTGCGGCCGGCCGCGACGCGGCGCGTGTTCCTTCGGCACGACCAGGCACGCGTGCACGGTGGCGATCTCCTGCGCCGCGATGTCGTCGGGCACCTCGGGCAGGTGCGCGATCATCACGTCGGCGGCGCCGCTGCGCAGGACCTCGACGTTGACGTGCACCAGCTCCTGCAGCGACAGCTGCGCCTTGGGCCGGCGCTTGCGCAGCGTCATCAGCCAGCCGGGCAGCAGTTGCCGGATCAGCAGCGACTCGGCGTGGATCGTCAGCGAGCCGTCGTAGTCGCCGGTGCGCACGTTCTCGACGACGCGCGGCAGGTCGCGGAAGAACGGCGCGATGAACTCGAGCAGGTGCTGGCCGGCCGGCGTCGGCTGCATCGTGTCCTTGCCGACCCGCATCAGCAGCTCGACGCCGACCTCGGCCTCGAGCTTCTTGACCTGCTGGTGCAGCGCCGGTTGCGTGATCGGATAGTCGGCGGCGCGCGCGGCCTTGGCGTAGCCGCCGCTGGTCGCGACGAGGTGGAAGCCGGCCAGACGGTGCAGGTCGATCATGCAGACTAGCTTAACGAATCGGGCGCGATCGATCTCTCGGTTGCCGAGCGGATCCGGCCGGCGGCCGTCAGGGGATCCAGTGCGTCAGCACGTAGCCGGTCAAGAACGCGATCGACAGCATGAACACGATCCCGGCGATGCTGACCGACAGCAGGCCGGCGAGCACCGATCGCACGCTCCAGCCGAACGCGCCGCCCAGCGTCAGCACCGAGTAGGCGACGTAGATCCCGTAGCTGACGTAGCCGTGCAGCATCGGGTCGATGCGCACCAGCACCTGTCCGGTGACCGCGGTCAGCAGCATGACGTGCCCGACCACGTGCAGGGCGACGACGAGGCACTCGGCGAAGTTGATCCGCGTCCACAGCGCCAGCCGCACGATCGCCGCCATCAGCGGCACGAACGTCAGCAGGCCGAGCCACGTGTAGGCGTTCTGGATCAGGGCGATGTAGCGGTCGGCGGCCCAGCGGCGCGGCTCGGCCACGCCCTGCTGTTCGAGCCATGCGAAGTACTGCGCCGGCATCGGGTCGGTGACCACGGCCGTCATCCGGTCTCTGACCAGCCACACGCCGAGCAACTGGACGCCCGCGCAGAGCACGTACCAGAGCACCGGGCTGACGTAGCGGGTCCGGCGCCCCTGCAGGTAGTCGCGCGTCGCCCGGCCGGGGTGCGCGGTCATCACCAGCAGCGTGCGCCACTTGCCGCGTTCGACGCTGAACAACCGCGAGGCCAGCTCGCCGGCCAGGCTGCGGAACGTCAGGCGGCCGAGCTGGCGCTGCCCGCAGGCGGGGCAGAACGCGGCGGGGGCCTCCGTGTCGCAGTTCGGGCACCGAGGTGGCGAGGGCATGGTGCCGGCAGCGTGGCGCATGGGCGGGCGCGGCGCAACGGCGGGAAGTCCCATGGCTGCGGTTGGTTGCGTGCGGCTCGAGGTGCCTTGCCAATCATGAAGCAAGGCTTTACGTTGGGGTCATTGCAACTTGCGCACACAAAACGAATCGGCTGGCGATAGTTGCGCATGTCCAGTTCGCAGGAGTCGCTCACGATGCCAGCCAGCCAACCCCGACCGTTCTCTCTCGCCTCGCTGCTGACCGCGCAGTTCTTCGGCGCGTTCAACGACAACGCCTTCAAGATGATCGTCGTGCTGCTGGGTCTGGCAGCGGTCGACGGCCAGGGTGAGGTCGAGAAGCAGGGGGTCACCACCCTCGCGATGATCGTGCTGACGGCGCCGCTGATGCTCGGCTCGCTGCCGGCGATGGTGGTCGGCGACCGCGTGTCCAAGCGCAGCCTGATCGTCTGGACCAAGCTCGCCGAACTGCTGCTGATGGCGTTCGGTACCTACGCGCTGTGGGCGCAGCCGCAGGGCTGGCTGCCCTACGTCGTGCTCGGCGGCATGGGGCTGCAGAGCGCGCTGTTCGCGCCGGGCAAGTACGGCCTGCTGCCCGAGGTTCTGCCGCACGAGCGCCTGACCGCGGCCAACGGCAAGCTCGAGGCGGCGAGCTTCCTCGCCATCATCCTCGGCACCGTCGCCGGCGGCCTGCTGCTCGAGAACGTCGGCGACTACGTCTGGGTCGCCGGCCTGATCCTGACGACGCTGTCGTCGATCGGCTTCGCCGCGTCGCTGCGGCTGCCGCGGGTGCCGGCGTCGGGTGGCGACGAGCAGCCGACGGTGGCGCTGCGGGGCGCCTGGCGGGCGGTGCGCGGCGACCGCACGCTGTGGCTCGCGACGCTCGGCACGGTCGCGTTCTGGAGCATCGCGAGCCTGCTCGGCCAGGACGTGCTGGTCTACGGCAAGGAGGTGCTGGCGTTCCCCGACGACCTCGCCGCGGTGCCCTACGCGCTGTTCGCGATCGGCGTCGGCGGCGGTTCGCTGCTGGCCGGCAGGATCGCGAAGGGCAAGGTCGAGACCGGCCTGATCCCGCTCGGCGCGATCGGTCTGGCGGTGACCACGGCCGCGATGGGCGTGTTCGTGCCGGGGCGCGTGATGACGTTCGTGCTGATGACGCTGCTCGGCGTCGCCAGCGGCTTCGTGGTCGTGCCGCTCAACTCGCTGATCCAGTGGCGCGCGCCGGCCAACCGCCGCGGTGCGATCATCGCGCTGGTCAACATGCTGTCGTTCGCCGGCATGATGCTGGGCAACTTCGGCTGCCTGGGCCTCGCGCAGCTCGGCTGTGACTGCGCGACGATCCTGCTGGCCGCGGCCATCGCGACCGCGGCGGCGACCGCGTGGGCGATCTGGCTGTTGCCCGAGGCGCTGCTGCGTCTGGTCGTCGTGCTCGCCGCGCACACCCTCTACCGGGTGCGCGTGCTCGGCCAGCAGCGCGTGCCCGAACGGGGCGGTGCGCTGCTGGTGCCCAACCACGTGTCGTTCCTCGACGGCCTGTTCCTGCTGGCGGCGACCGACCGGCCGATCCGCTTCGTCGTCGACCAGTACTGGTACGAACGGCCGTGGCTGAAGCCGTTCTTGCAGGCGCTCGGCGCGATCCCGATCAGCGCCACCGGCGGTCCGCGCATCGTGCTGCGGGCGCTGCGCGACGCCGGCCAGGCGCTCGACGACGGCGAGGTCGTCTGCCTGTTCGCCGAGGGCGAGATCAGCCGCATGGGCAGCACGCTGCCGTTCCGTCGCGGCCTCAAGCGCATCGTCAAGAACCGCAACGCGCCGATCGTGCCGGTGCACCTCGACCGCGTCTACGGCTCGCTCGGCAGCTCGCAACAGGGCCGGCTGCAGTGGCTGCCGACGCGCATCCCGTGCCCGGTCACGGTGTCGTTCGGCGAGCCGATGCCCAACGACGCGCGCCCCGAGGACGTGCGCGCCGCGGTCGAGTCGCTGGCAGAAGGTGCCGCGCAGCTGCGCACAGGAGAACTGCAGCCGCTGCACGTCGCGTTCGTGCAGCGCGTGCGCCGCGCGCCGTGGCGCCAGTGCCTCGGCGACACCGAGGGCAAGCGGCTGTCGCGCGGCGCGTCGCTGGCCGGGGCCGTGGTGCTGGCCCGCCGCCTGCGCGGACCGTGGGCCGACCAGCAGCGTGTCGGCGTGATGCTGCCGCCGTCGATCGCCGGGGCGTTGGTCGCGTTCGCCGCCAGCCTCGCCGGTCGCACCGCGGTCGCGCTCAACTTCACGGTCGGCCGGGCGGCGATGGCGTCTGCCGTGCGCCAGTCGCAGCTGCGAACGGTCGTGACGTCGCGCCGATTCGTCGAACGTCTCGACCCGGACGTGCTGGCGGCGCTGGACGGCATCACGCTGGTCTACCTCGAGGACCTGACCGAGGGCATCGGCGCGTTCGAGCGGCTCGCCGGCCTGCTGCGCGGCCTGCTGCTGCCGATGGGCATGCTCGAGCGCGCCTGCGGTGCGGTGCGGCGGGTGCGCCGCGACGACGTCGCGACGATCCTGTTCAGCAGCGGCAGCACCGGCGAGCCGAAGGGCATCGAACTGACGCACACCAACGTGCAGGCCAACTGCGACGCGATCGCGCAGGTCGTGCCGTTCGACCACCGCGACAAGCTGGTCGGCGTGCTGCCGATGTTCCACTCGTTCGGCAACATGGCGCTGTGGTACGCGGTCGGCCAGGGGGCGGGCATCGTGTTCCACCCCAACCCGCTCGAGGCCGCGGCGGTCGGCCACCTGGTCGCGACGCACGGCGCGACCGTGCTGATCGCGACGCCGACGTTCCTGCAGCTCTACCACCGACGGGTCGAACCCGGCCAGTTCGGCTCGCTGCGCATGGTGCTGACCGGCGCCGAGAAGCTGACCGACCAGCTCGCCGACGCGTTCGCCGACCGCTTCGGCCTGCGCCCGGTGCAGGGCTACGGCGCGACCGAGTGTTCGCCGGCGATCGCGGTCAGCGCGCCGGGCTACCGCGCGCCGGGCTTCTACCAGGCCGGTTCGCGCCGCGGGTCGGTCGGCCGGCCGCTGCCGGGCGTGACCGTCAAGGTCGTCGATCCCGACACGTTCGAACCGGTGGTGACCGGGGAGCCGGGCATGTTGCTCGTGCGCGGCGCCAACGTCATGAAGGGCTACCTCGGCCGCGACGACCTGGCCGGCAAGGCGCTGCGCGACGGCTACTACGTCACCGGCGACATCGGCCGGCTCGACGCCGACGGGTTCCTGTTCCTGACCGATCGGCTGTCGCGCTTCAGCAAGATCGGCGGCGAGATGGTCCCGCACGGCACGGTCGAGGAGCACCTGCAGGTCTGCAGCGGCAAGCGCGAGCGCGCGTTCGCGGTCTGCGGCGTGCCCGATCCGCGCAAGGGCGAACGGCTGGCCGTGCTGACGACGGTCTCGCCACAGGCGCTGGCGGACGTGCTCGAGCAGCTCGGCGGCCGCGGGCTGCCGGCGCTGTTCGTGCCGCGGCGCAACCAGTTCGTGCACGTCGACGAGCTGCCGGTGCTGGGCACCGGCAAGCTCGACCTGCGCAAGGTCAAGGAGCTGGCGCAGGCGGGGGCCGCGGCGGACGCGCGCTGACCGTCGCGGCGGCCGCGCAGCCGATGGCAGCGGGATCGTCGCGAATGGTGTCCGTGCGGCCGTAACGTGCGTCGCGGGAATGCGTCCCTGCAGCTGGCCGCTGGCGAGGCGGCCCCTGCGTCTGTCCGCATGGGGGTGTGGCCGTTCTGGATGGAGCCGTCGCCGCCCGCCGCACGAAGGGCAGCTCGGCCGTGAGGGTCCGAATGGCGTGGGCTCGGAGGCGTGTTTCGTCACGCGCATCCCGAACGTGTCCAATGCGGATGCGGGTGGGGTGCCGCCTCCAGGCCACGTCGAGGCTCGCACGGCCGCGCTTCTGCGGCACCCTTTCCACCTAAAGCATTCCGAGGTAGTGGTTTGGGTGGATGGCGCCGGAGGGGCGTGACGCGCGCTGCGGTTTTTCCTGTAACGTGCGCCGTGCACTCTCGCCCGACCCCTGCGCATATGGACACGAACTCGCCTACGTCTTCTGCCTCGACCGGCCAGAAGTCCCTCCCCCTCGCCCTGGTGCTCGGCCTCTCCTTCGCGGCGCCGCTCACGGCCCAGAACGAACTGCGCCTGCAGATCACCGACGGGGTCTCGCCGCTGACCCAGAACCTCAACCCGCAGAACGGCTGGGTCGCGCTCTGGATGGAGTGCCTGCCGGCCTACCAGGGTGGTTGGTACGGGGTCGTGCCGTACGCCTACAAGCCGGGCACGACCGGGCTCTGGGAGTATGATCCGACGCCGCTCGACGACCACACGCTGAGCTACAGCTACGGCAACCAGACGACCACCGGCCTGCTCGTGGACTGCGAGCCGCAGGCGTTGTCCGACTTCTTCACCCGCAGCCTGCGCGACCACACGGGTGCGCATGCCGAGAACGCGGTGTTCCGCGCGCTCGACCCGATCTTCGAGCCGGCCGCCAACTTCGATCCGAACGGGCCGTCGTACCAGTTCTTCGGCTGGAGCCCCTACACCCCGTGGGAGCGCGACCAGGACAACGCGTTCAACATCAGCTCGTTCGCGGAGGAGGCCGTCTGGCACCGCGTGCGCCATACGCTGCCGTCGCAGGACCAGGCGGCGCGCGAGGCCTACTTCAGTGGTGAGGACTACCACCTGCTCTGGCAGCAGGGCTTCACGGTGGCGCTGTCGCTGATCGGCGTGCGCGGCATCAACGTCACGGGCGGTGATCCGTTCGGCTACCCGTCGACCGGTCTCTCGGGCTACCCGGGCCAGGCACCGGTGTTCCGGGTCAGCGCGCCGGCGCTGATCTCGTACGGCGGCACGGGCTCGGCGAACCTGTTCTTCTTCTTCAGCGGCACGTCGACGCCGGTGCGCCCGGTGCACACCGCCGCCCCGGGTGGGGTGTTCGTGCACCCCGCGTGCAACTGGCAGCGCGGCATGCAGATCCGCCTGCACCAGAACACCCAGGGCGGCGCGGTCTACATCTGTGACCTCGACTGGGCCGACTTCGGCAAGGTCAAGATCACGGTGCCGGCCAACGCCAGCTCGGGCATGCACTCGATCCGCAAGTTCCGCTACTACGTCGGCGAGTCGGGCGGCCAGCCGGTCTATGGCCCGTGGTTCGACATCCAGCCCTCGCACCGTCCGCTGATCGGGGTGCAATGAGCGACGAAGTCGACATGCACAACGCTGACGCTCCGAGCGACCTCGAGCTGTCCAAGCTGGTCGCCTCGGCGACGCCGGTGTTGAAGCGGATGGCGCCGCGGCTGATGGGCGCGGTGCTGCGCCAGCGCTGCCGCACGTCGGACCTGGTGCAGTCGGCGCTGGTCGAGGCGATCGCCTCGATCCCCAACTTCCGCGGCAAGAACGAGAGCGAGTTCGTCGGCTGGACGCTGCGGATCATGGAGCGCAACGCGCTCGATCGGCAGCGTCGGCTGACGGCGCGCAAGCGCGCGGTCGAACGCGAGAAGCCCGAGGGCGAGCTCGGGCTGCACAACCTGGCGGGCGACCAACACTCGCCGAGCCAGATGGCGATCGACCGCGAGGAGCTGCTGCGCATCGCCAAGGCGATGCGCTACCTGCCGGCCGACCAGCGTCGCGTGCTGCAGATCGTCGCCTTGCGCGGCGGCACGCACGCCGATGCGGCCAAGAAGCTTGGCCGCAGCGAAGGCGCCTGCCGGGTCCTGCTGGCGCGGGCGCGCGCCGGCCTGCTGGTCGCGATGGCAAAGGCCGAACGCGATGAATAGTCCCGACGGCAGCCGGGAGTGGGGCGCGGTCGAGGCGGCGCTCGAGCGCTACTTCCTGGCGCGCGAACGCGGCGAGGCGATCGACGTCAAGACCGCCTGCGATGGCGACGTCGAGCTGGCCGCCCGGGTGCTGGCCGTGCTCGGTGAGGCGCCGGACATGCTGGTCGACGCCGGGGACGAGCCGCCGGGCGAACGGCCGGCGTCGTTCGGGGACTTCGACATCGTCGAAGAGATCGGCCGCGGCGGCATGGGCACCGTCTACCTGGCGCTGCAGCGTTCGCTCGGCCGCGAGGTCGCGCTCAAGGTGCTCGACAGCGGTCCCAAGGTGATGGCTTCGGCGCGGGTGCGGATGCGCCGCGAGGCCGAGCTGACCGCGCTGCTCGACCACCCGAACATCGTGCCGGTCTACGCCGTCGGCGAGGTCGGCGAGGTGCCGTTCATCGCGATGAAGTACCTGGTCGGGCCGACGCTGGCGGACGCCGATGCGCCGTGGCAGCCCGAACAGGTCGCACAGGTCGGTCGCTCGCTGGCCGAGGCGCTCGATGCAGCGCACCTGCAGGGCGTCGTGCACCGCGACGTCAAGCCGGCCAACGTCATCATGGACGGCGACCGGCCGGTGTTCGTCGACTTCGGCCTGGCGCGCGCGCAGTCGGACCCGACGTTGACGCAGGAGGGCAAGGTCGCCGGCACGTTGCGCTACATGGCGCCCGAACGGCTCGACACCGCCTCGCCGATGCTGGACCCGCGCGCCGACATCTACGGCCTCGGCGCGACGCTCTACGAACTGCTGGCGGGCCACGAGGTCTTCGGCGACCAGAGCCCGACGGCGCTGGTGCGTTCGGTGCTGGTGCGTGACCCCGTGCCGCTGCGCCTGCGCGGTCGCCACCACGACCTCGAGACGATCGTGATGCGCGCGCTGTCCAAGGACCCGCGCAAGCGCTTCCAGAGTGCGCGCGAGATGGCCGACGACCTCGGCCGCTACCTCGACGGCCAGCCGGTCACCTCTCGACGGGTTTCGGCGTTCGAGCGGCTCTGGCGGCAGATGCGGCGCTACCCGCGGGTCAGCGGTGCGCTCACCGCGGCGCTGCTGCTGGTGCTCGCGTCGCTGACGTTCCTGCTGGTGCAGCAGGCCGATGCGGCCGCCGACCGCGGCCGCCGACTGGCAGCCGCGCGCGCGGACCTCGACGCACACCGTCACCGGCAGGCGCTCGCCGACCTGACTCGACTGCGTCAGGCGCACGCCGGCGATGCCGAGGTCGACCGGGCCTACCTGGAAGCCCGGCGCGAGGCTGCGATCGATCGCCTGCTGGTGATGGCCGTCGATCACGGCGACAACATCCGCAGCGAAGACGTCGAGGAACTGCTCGAGGTCGGCGCCGCGGCGCCCGGACCACACGCTTCGCTGGCCTCGCTCGGGGCCGTGGTCGCGATGGGGCAGCGCGGCGACCGCGCGCTGGCGCGCGAGCAGCTCGCCGCCCTGCCGGAGCCCGTGCGCGGCACGCGCTGCGCCGCCGCGGTCGCAGCGTGGCTGCAGGACCAACAGCTCCCGTGGCAGTTGCCGGAGGCCGCCGACGATCGCGACGCGGACTTCGCGATGCTGACGGCGGTCGTGCTCCGCACGGCCGGCGAACGGACCGAGCAGGTGCTGGCCGAGCTGCGCGACCGCGAAGCGGCGGTCGAACGAGCGCCGCGGCACGTGTTCCTCGAGGCGATCGCGCACCTCGATGCCGGGCGGTTCGACGTCGCCGAGGGCCTGCTGCGCGGCCTCGCCTCCGAGCACTCGCTGCCGGCGGTGTGGCGCTGGCTCGCGTTTGCGCAGATGAAGCTCGGTCGGCGCGAGCTCGCCGAAGCGTCGCTGGCCCGTGCGACCGGCGACGTGTCCCGGCTGCACGATTACCTGCGGCTGCAGCTGCGGGCGCAGCGCGAGGGCGTCTGGCGCGACCCGCAGACGCTGTTGCGGCTGATCGACGAGCTGACGGCCAAGGAGCCGCGTTCGCCGGCCGAGGAGCAGTTCCTCGCCGAGTCGATCGGGATGAGCGATCCGTCGGCGACCGAGCAGGCGATCGAACGGCTGCAGGCGCTGGTCGGCGCGACCTCCAGCCGGATCGAGGCCGAACGGCTGCTGGCGCTGCAGGTCCAGATGGCGGGCTTCCACCTGCCCCCCGACTTCGGCGTCGAGGGGGCGCAGCAGCAGCATCGCGCGTTCGTCGAGCGCTGGTCGCCGCAGGTGAAGCAGATCCGCCACCGGGTCTCGCGCTCGATCGCCGAGATGTGGCTGGCGCGCTCGCTGGTGCGCACCGGCAGCTTCTCGGATCTCGCGACCGGGCTGGACATGTTCCGCGACACCGCCGAGCGCTGGCCCGAGAGCGCGCGCCTGGTCACCGAGTATGCCGAGGTCTGCAACCACGTCGGCTTCGCCAGGGATGACGCTGGTCGGGCCGTGCTGCGTTCGCACGCGATGCTCGCGCGCAATGCGGCGACCATGTTCTTGCGTCGGATGGAGCGGAACGGCGTGATGGTCGCTTCCGCCCAGCTGGATGCGGTGCGCTACTGGGAGTTCGTGCTGAGCTGGCAGCTGCAGGACGTGCTCGGCCTGGCGGACGGGCTGGACGCCGTCGAGCACATCTTGCCGGAGGACTTCCGGCAGCGCGTCGAACCCGACGCCGAGATCTCTCGTCGCATGCTGGACGAGTTCCGCCGCCGGTAGAACCCTCCTTTATCGCCGCCGTCCGACGTCCTAGCTTGGCCGCCATGACGACGCGCCTCCTCGTGATCCCCGGCTCGACCCGCACCGCGGCCTTCTCCAAGCAACTCGCCAAGGCGGCCGCGATGTCGCTGCCCGACGGCGTCGAAGCCACGGTCGTCGACCTGCGCGAGTTCGAGATGCCGCTCTACGACGGCGACCTCGAAGAGCGCGACGGCCTGCCGGAGGGCGCCGTGCGGTTGCGCGATCAGGTCAAGGCGCACGACGCCGTGCTGTTCGTGTCGCCCGAGTACAACGCCTCGATCCCGGCCGTGCTGAAGAACGCGATCGACTGGGTCTCGCGGCCGCACGCCGCCGAGCCGGGCGTCGCTGCCTGGGCCGGCAAGGTCGCCGGCCTGATGGCCAGTTCGCCGGGGGCGCTGGGTGGCCTGCGCGGCCTGGCACACCTGCGGCAGATCCTGATGAACGTCGGCATGCAGGTCGTGACCGAGCAGTTTGCGCTCGGTGGGGCCCACGAGGCGTTCGGCGAGGACGGTTCGTTGGCAGGGGAGCGTCAGCAGGCGGGCGTCGACAAAGTCGTGGCCAGCGTCGTGCGGATGTCCCGGGCCCTCGCTGGTTCGTAGCGTGCCGGGCTGGTGGTCCGGCCGGATCGTGGCTTGACGAACCACAGATTTAGAACTAGTCTAACAGCATGAGCGATCGCATTCCGCACGCCGAGCTGGTGGACCGCTTGGTCCGCAACGACATCCGCCCCTCCGCGCAGCGGCTGGCGATCGCGGAATACGTTCTCGACACGACGGAGCACCCGACCGCTGACCAGGTCTTCCGCACCGTGACCGAGCGACACCCGGCGGTCTCGCGCGCGACCGTCTACAACACCCTGCAGACCTTCGTCGAGAAGGGGCTGCTGCGCGCGCTGGTGCTCGCCGAAGGCAGCGTCGCCTACGACCCGAACAACGAGCGGCACCACCACTTCGTCGACGACGAGACCGGTGTCATCGAAGACATTCCGTGGTCGGCCATCAAGGTCGGCCGCGTCGACCACCTCGACGACTTCGACGTGCGCGAGTTCTCGGTCGTCGTGCGCGGCACCCGCAAGAGCGGCTGAGTCGAACCCCTCCCGATCATCACCTTCCATCGCGACCTACCCTGAAATTAGACTCTGTCTAATTCGTTGAAGAGGACATCATGAAGAGCCCGAGCAACCTTCCCCCGGAGACCCGCAACCAGATCAGCCAGGCCCTGCTGCCCGTGCTGGTCGACGGCCTCGACCTGCATTCGCAGATCAAGGTCGCGCACTGGAACATCAAGGGCCCGCAGTTCGCAGCGCTGCACCCGCTGTTCGACCAGTTCGCCACCGACCTGGCGCTGCAGAACGACGAACTCGCCGAGCGCATCCTGACGCTCGGCAGCCAGGCCGTCGGCACCGCCCGGCACGTCGCCGCGAACTCGCGTCTGTCGGACTACCCGCAGGACGTCACCCGCGACATGGAGCACGTGTCGCTGCTCGCCGACCGCATCGGTGCCTACCTCGACGGCGCGCGCGCCGCGCGCAAGACGGCCGAAGAGCACGGCGACGACGAGTCGGTCGACGCGCTGACCGCGATCATCACCCAGTTCGAGAAGCACGCGTGGTTCCTGCACGCGTCGCTGGGCTAACGGCCAGATTCCGGGGCGGCGGCGGCTTCTGGCTTCCGTCTGCTGCGGCGCGCGGCAGCATGGCCGGATGAACCGCATCGTCTGCATGTTGCTGGTCGCGTCGATCGCGGCCCCGATCGCCGCGCAGGGTTCGGCCGCCGACTACCGGCGCGCCACCGGCAACCTGCGTCGGTGGGCCGGCGCGGCCAGGCGCTTCGATCCGGCGGTGCGCTGGCTGTCCGACGGCGGCGTGCTGTGGTTCGAGACCGGGCGCGGCGAGGCGCGGCGGTTCGTGCGGGTCGAGCCCGACGGCACCGTTCGCCGTTCGCGCTCGGCGGCCGATCTCGGCATCGGCGACGAGGAACGCACGCTGCAGCCGAAGGCGGACTGGTCGCGCAGCGCACGCTCCGACCGCGCAGCCACCGTGACGTTCGAGAACCGGCTGCGGCGCAAGGTCCGGTTGTTCTGGATCGACGGCCGCGGCGCTCCGCGGCAGTACGGCGAGATCGCGCCCGGCAAGCGGGTCACGCAGTCGACCTTCGTCGGGCACGCCTGGATCGCCGACTACGGGCGTGACGACGTGGTCGGGTCGTTCGTGGTCGAGCCCGGCAGGTGCCTGGCCGTGTTCGACGAGGCATCGCGCGCGCGCGTGAACGGGACGCGCGAGGCACCGCGGAACGGTCGCTCCAACAACGCGCGCCTGTCGATCCGTGCGCACGATGTCTGGTGGACGCCGCGCGGCGGCGAGCCGCGGCGGCTGACCGACGACGGCAGCGCCGAGGACGGCTACCGGCGGCCGCGGCACCGGTCGCCAGACGGCCGGCGGGCGCTGGGATTCCGGGTCGCGCCGGGCGAGGAGCACCTGGTGCACTTCGTCGAGTCGTCGCCGCGCGACCGCGTGCAGCCGAAGCTGCACGCGCGCAACTACCAGAAACCCGGTGACCGCATCGATCGACCGCGGCCGGTGCTGTTCGACATCGAGAACGGCGCGCGCATTCCGGTCGACGAGGCGCCGTTCGCCGACGCGTGGCGGATCGATCGCGTGCACTGGGCCGCCGACAGCAGCGAGGTGTTCGTGCTCTACAACCGGCGCGGCCACCAGCAGCTCAGCGTCTACGGCATCGACGCCGCCACCGGCGCCGTCCGCGTCGTCGTCGACGAGCGGAGCAAGACGTTCGTCGACTACTCGCAGAAGACCTGGATGCACTGGCTCGCCGGCGACGAGCAGCTGCTCTGGGCCAGCGAACGCGACGGCTGGAACCACCTCTACCTGGTCGACGTCGCGAGCGGCGCTGCCCGGCAGGTCACCAAGGGCGAGTGGCTGGTGCGTCGGGTCGAGCGCGTCGACGAACCGGCGCGGCAGATCTGGTTCACCGCCTACGGCATCCACGCGGGCCAGGATCCCTACCACGCACACCTCGCCCGCATCGACTTCGACGGCTCCAACCTGACGGTGTTGACGCAGTCGGACGGCGACCACCGCTGGCAGTTGTCGCCCGACCGTCGCTGGTTCGTCGCGCGGTGGTCGCGCGTCGACCATCCGTGGGTCACCGAACTGCGCCGCAGCAGCGACGGCAAACTGGTCGCCGAGCTGGGGCGCGACGACGTGCAGCCGCTGCTCGACCTCGGCTTCCGCCCGCCCGAGCGCTTCGTCGCCAAGGGGCGGGACGGCGAGACCGACATCCACGGCGTGCTGATCCTGCCGTCGAACTTCGACCCGAAGCGGCGCTATCCGGTGCTCGAGGACATCTACGCGGGGCCCCACGACCACTTCGTGCCCAAGCGCTGGGGGCTCGGCGCGCGGCAGCGAAAGCTCGCCGAGCTGGGCTTCGTGGTGGTGCGCATCGACGGCATGGGGACCAACTGGCGCAGCCGCGCGTTCCACGACGTCTGCTGGCGCAACCTCAAGGACAGCGGCTTTCCGGATCGCATCCTGTGGCTGCGTGAGGCGGCCAGCACCCGGCCCTACCTCGACCTCGATCGCGTCGGCATCTTCGGCGGCAGCGCCGGCGGCCAGAGCACGCTCGCCGGGCTGCTGCACCACGGCGACTTCTACCGCGCCGGCGTCTCCGACTGCGGCTGCCACGACAACCGCATGGACAAGATCTGGTGGAACGAGGCGTGGATGGGGTGGCCGGTGGGGCCCTGGTACGCCGACAGCTCCAACGTCACCCACGCCGGCAAGCTGCGTGGAAAGCTGATGCTGACGGTCGGCGAGATGGACCGCAACGTCGACCCGGCGTCGACCATGCAGGTCGTCGACGCGCTGATCCGGGCCGACAAGGACTTCGATCTGGTCGTCGTGCCCGGCGGCGGCCATGGCGTCGGCGAGTCGTCGTATCTCGTGCGTCGTCGGCAGGACTTCTTCGTGCGGCACCTGATGGGGGTCGAACCTCGCCATCGATGAGCGGATGGCCGCCTGCTATGCTGCGCCGATGCGGCGCACTCGCCATGCGCTCGCGAGCATGCTCGTCCTCACCCAGCTCGCGGCCGCCCAACAGTCCCCGTCCACGCCCCCGTGGATCGATGTGCTCGAACGGCGCCTGGCCGAGACGCCGGCAGGGTCGGTCGGCTGGTACCGGCTGTCGCTCGCGCGGATCGCCGCCATCGCCGACCGCGACCTCGCCGACGCGACGCGCGCGGCCGAACGGCTGTGGCAGCAGGCTGGTAAAGGCGGGCCGGTCGGGGTGCGGGAGGCCGCCGCGGCCTGGGCGGCACTGACGTCGACCATCGTCGAGGGGCCGGTCGCCGCCAGCCGATGGCGCGAACGTGCGAGCGAGCCGCCGCCCGAGGCGGATCCGTGGCTGCAGGCGGACTACTACCTGACCCGTTCGCGGACCTGCGGCGCGCTCTGGGAGGAGGGCGAGGCGTTGCGGCACGCGGTGCGCGGCCAGGAGTTCGCGGAGCGTAGCGACGACTGGCTGATCCGCGGGCGCGCGGCGCTGCTGACCCTGCACACGACGCCGTCGCGCCGGATCGAGGACGTGCGCGCGCTGTTCGCGCGCGCGCGCGCGGCGGGCGCCGACGCCGAGGTCGACGCCTTGGCGCCGCTGCTGCTGCTGGCCGAGGCCGACTACCACGAACTGCAGGGCGACTACGCCGGCGCCCGCCGCCTGCTCGCCGAAGCCGCACCGCTCGCGGCCGCGCAGGGCAACATGCGGGTGTCCGCCCGGATCGCCGCGTCGCTGGCGGCGTTCGCCATCCACGACCCCGACGCGGCCGAGGGCGAGCAGGCACGCGAGCTGATGGCGGCGGCGCAGCAGCGGTTCGAGGACTACGGCAACCGCCTCGGGGTGCTGTTCGCGATCGACCAGCAGGCCGAGCTGGCGATCGTCGGCGACGACCTCGAAGGCGCGCGTGCGCTGATCGAACAGCAGGTGCAGCTGCTCGAAGGCCGCGGTTGGCGGATGGCGGAGCGCGACGCGCTGATCACGCAGTTCAACCTGGCGATCAAGGAGCACGACGGCCCGCGCGCCGACGACCTGTCGCGGCAACTCGACGAGTTCCTGCCCGAGGAGGCCCGCATCGAGTCCGGGTTGCTCAGCGTGCAGGAGCGGGTAGCCAAGGCCGAACGCGCCCGCGGCGACATGCAGCGCAAGCTCGAACGGCAGCAGCTGGCGTTGGCCGAGCAGGCCAACTCGGTCTGGATGTGGGGGGCGATCGCCGGCGTGTTCGGTCTCGGCGCGGTCCTGGCGGTCTCGTGGCTCGGTCGACGCCGCCTGCTGCGCGCCAACCTGCAGCTCGGCGAGAAGATCGTGCAGCTCGAGGAGACGCGCAGCGCCAAGGGCAAGCTCGAGGAACGCATGCGGCAGATGGAGCGGACCGAGGGACTCGGGACGCTCGCCGCCGGTGTCGCCCACGACTTCAACAACCTGCTGACCAGCATGATCGGCGGCGCCGAGATGCTGCGCGCGCGGCACGTCGACGTCGAGAGCCAGGAGCTTGCCGAGATGATCCTGTCGGCCGGCCAGCAGGGGTCGCGGCTCTGCCGCCAGCTGCAGTCGTATTCGGGCGGCGTCGCGCTCGAGCGAGCGCCGCTCGACGTCAAGGCGGTCATCGAGGAGATGCTGCCGACGCTGGCTGCGTCGACCCGAGGCCGGGTCGCGGTGCGGGTTGCGCCGCGTGCGCCGTCGTTGGTGGTGCAGCTGGACCGGGCGCAGTTCGAGCAGATCCTGCTGAACCTGGTGCAGAACTCGGCGGAGGCCGGGGCGCGCAACGTGACGGTGGCGATCGAGGACGCCGAGGCCGCCAGCTGCCCGAGCGAGACGTTGTCGGGACGCGTCGCTCGCCTGCGCGTCGTCGACGACGGTCGCGGCATGACCAAGGAGGTCGTGACCCGCATCTTCGATCCGTTCTTCACGACCAAGTTCCCGGGCCGCGGGCTCGGGCTCGCGGTGGTGTTCGGCGGCATCAAGCGGCACGGCGGCAGCGTGCAGGTGGTGTCGTCGGTCGACGGTGGCACCCGCTTCACGATCGAACTGCCGCTGGTCGAGGGCGACGTCGTCGCGGCGGTGGCTGGCGAGGCTTCGACCCCGCGCGGCGACCAGCCGATCGCTAAAACGGTGATCGTCGTCGACGACGAGGCGATCGTGCGCAAGGCGATGGCGAGCATGCTGGCCAGCCTCGACTGCGCCGCGCACGCGTTCGAAGGCGGCGACGCGGCGTTGGCGTTCGTCGCGTCGATGGCCGATCGGCGCGGGGTCGTCGCGATCGTCGACCTGACGATGCCGGGCATGGACGGCGAGGAGGTCGTGCGGCGCCTGCGCGAACTCGACGGCTCGCTGCCGATCGTGTTGATGAGCGGCCACGACGACGAGTACGTCGAGGAGCAGGCGCGCACGCTGTCGGTCGACCACGTGCTGATCAAGCCGTTCCTGGTCGGTGAGGTTCGCGACGTGCTGCAGCGCGTCGCGGATCGGGTGCAGCTGCCGCGCTGACGGGCGCTACGCTGCGCGCATGGCAAGCATGCGCTGCGTGGTCGTGCGGGAGCACGGCGGCTTCGACCGGCTGCTCCACGAAGAACGTGACGTGCCCGAGCCGCAGGCGGGGCAGGTCCGCGTGCGGATGCGCGCGATCGGGCTCAACCACCTCGACACGTGGGTGCGTCGCGGCGTGCCGGGCCACACGTTTCCGCTGCCTCTGGTCTGCAGCAGCGACGGCAGCGGCGTGGTCGACGCGGTCGGGCGCGGCGTGGCCCAGGTGCGGGAAGGCGACGAGGTCGTGGTGCTGCCGGGCGTCTCGTGCGGCGCGTGCGAACCGTGCCAGACGGGCGTCGACCAGCTCTGCCGCCACTACGACATCCTCGGCGAGAGCTGTGACGGCACCGCGATGGAGTTCGTCTGCCTGCCGGTCGCCAACGTCGCGCCGAAGCCCCGCGGGCTCGACATGGCCGAGGCCGCGTCGGTCGGTCTGGTGTTCCAGACCGCCTGGAACATGCTCGTCCGGCGCGCCGAGCTGCGCGCCGGCGAGACGGTGCTGGTGCATGCCGGCCTGTCCGGGGTCGGTTCGGCGGCGGTGCAGATCGCCGCGGCGCTCGGTGCGCAGGTGATCGCGACGGCCGGCGGAGCCGCCAAGTGCCAGCGCGTCGCCGCGCTCGGCGCCCACCACGTGATCGACTACCAGGCGACCGACTTCGCGACCGAGGTGCGCCAACTGACCGGCAAGGCCGGGGTGCAGGTCGTGTTCGAGCACGTCGGCGAGGCGACGTGGTCCGGGTCGATGAAGTGCCTCGCGCGCGGCGGGCGGGTCGTCACCTGCGGTGCGACCACCGGCGGCAACGTGCCGATGTCGCTGCACCAGGTGTTCTTCAAGAGCCTGTCGATCCTCGGCTCGACGATGGGCAGCAAGGGCGACCTGCGGCAGATCCTGCGCATGTTCGATCAGGGCCGCTTCCGCGCGGTGCTCGACCGTTCGCTGCCGATGGCGGAGGTCGCCGAGGCGCACCGGCTGCTCGAAGCGCGCGAGGCGATGGGCAAGGTCGTGCTGACGGTCTGAGGGTCAGCGCGGTGGCACCGTGACGCGTGCGCCCTTGGGCAGCCGCACCGCACATCCCCGCCAGGCCGTGGCGATGCCGCGCACGTCAGCGTCGGTCGCGCCGATGCCGTACAGGTCGACGTGCGTGAGCGGCAGCGGCTGCAGGGCCTTCAGCACCGCGGAGTCGACCGACTTGCACCATACGAGCCGCAGTTCGTGCAGGTTCGGAAGCTGCGCCAGCCGGCGAGCGGCGTCGCGATCGAGCCACTCGGAGGCTTTGAGGTCGAGTTCTTCGAGGAACGGCTGCAGCGCGATCGTCGCCACGCAGCGGGCGGTCACGGCGGGCAGGTAGTGGCCGCGCGCGCCGATCGCATCGCGCGAACGGGGGGTGCCGCCGAGTTTCAGCGTTGTCAGCCGTTTGCCGGCGAGAATCCGGGCGAAGCGCGCGTCGTCGATCGCGGTCAGGCCGCTGATGTCGAGCGACGTCAGCTCTCCGAATCGCTGCAGCGCGTCGAGGCCGGCGGCGTCGTAGTGATGGTTGGCGTGCAGCGACAGGCCTTTCAGGTTCGTGGGTAGCGCCTTCAGTATCGCGGTGCTGGTTCTGGGCAGGTTGCCGAGGTCCACCTTGCGAAGCCGCTTCATCGCAGCCAGCGAGCCCGCCACGTCATCCGTCAGTGAACGGCATCCATGCAGCAGGAGCGTCTCGATGGGGAGGTCGCGTAGTGCGGCGACGGCTGCGTCGGTGACGCCGACACCGTCCTGAACCGGCTGCTTCTCCTTCGGTTCCTGCCGGCCGCCGACGAACAGGTCGTCGAACCCGGCGGCCGTCTGGCCGAGGAAGGCGCCCATGCAACCGCTCAGATCGAGGTGGCGCAGTTCGCTCAGGTTGCGCAGCAGCTTGACGTCGTCTGCGGACAGCGAGATGCAGGAAGCGAGCTCGAGGCGGCGCAGTCCAGGAAGCCGGGCGACTTCGGCGATGGCGCTGCCGTGGAACTCGCGGCAGCCCGACAGCACCAGCTCACGCAGCGACGGCAGCGTGCCGAGGCTTTCGACGGCGCTGGTCCTGATGCCGGTGTAGGAAAGGTCGAGATGCTCGAGCTGCGGGATGGCGCGCAGCTGCCCGAGGGTCTTGCCTCGAACCTGTGAACAGCCGGCCAGCGACAGCCAGCGCAGGTTGCTCAGGTTGCCGAGCTGCGAGACGCCGGCGTCGCCGATGCGTACGCTGCGCGTGACCCCTCGCGCGTCCGGCATGCTCTTGCTCAGGTCCAGGTGGGTCAACGTGGTGAACCGGACGAGTCTGGCTACCGCGTCGTCGTCAAAGTCATAGCCACGAAGGTACTCGACGTCGGCGGGAACCGCGTCCAGCTCTGCGGGGGACTTGCACTCGTGCCACTCGATTGGCGGGGCTGGATCTGGTGCCGGATCCTGTACCGGGGTCGGGCCGCTGCGACGCGCCTCGTCGTCGTGCAGTGCGACGCCGACGGCGGCGCCGATCGCCAGCACGACCAGCGCTGCTGCCAGCCAGCGCGGCACGGCGCCGCGTGCCTCGCGGCGAACGACGTGGGGGTGTCGGTCACAGAGCACTTCGTCGAGCAGCCAGTCCAGCTGGCGTTCGCGGGCGATGTCGAGAGCAGTCGCGGTCATCGGTTCCTCCGTTCGATGCAGTCGCGCAGCGCACGGCGGGCGCGCTGCGCCAGGGTCTTGACCCCGTTGGGTTTCAGGCCGACGCGATCGGCGACGGCGTGCCAGTCGAGCCCGTCCCGGTAGTGCAGGTCGAGCGCCTGGCGCGAGCGCGGCTGCAGCTGTTCGAGGCAGCCGCGCAGCCGGTCGACGAGTTCGTCGCCGCCGTCGCGGTCGGCGGTCTCGGCCCACAGCTGGTCGACGGCGGCCGCGACCTCACGTTCGCGGCGACGCCGCCACCAGCGCCGCGAACGCAGCCACTGGTTGCGCGCGATGCCGAGCGCGAACGCGCGCACGTCGGCGACGTCCCGCTGTGCGTCGTGGTGCGCGGCCAGCATGGTCTCCTGCGCCAGGTCGTCCGCCTCGTGGGCGGACGCGCCGAGCGCGCGCAGGTAGCGCCATACGGTCGTGTGCAGATCCACGGCGGTGCAGGAGGCTTCCGTCGGTTCGATCGCGAGGCTCGTGCCAGGGTTCACGCGGGGAGGTCGCCGCGGCCGCGCGATGCTATTCGAAAAAGAACGGATTCCTGCACGGCGGGGCGGCCCCGCCGACATCAGCCCTGCATGACTGCGATGATGCAATCGTTCCTTCCCTGGATCTTCTGCCTGTTCCTGACGCCGACGACGGCCGACAGCAACGGCTGTTGCCCGCCCGGCTGCTGCCCGGAACCCTGCTGCGAGGTCTGCGAGCCGGCCTGCTGCGACGAAGGCTGCTGCGATGAGGGCTGCTGCGACGCAGGCAGCCGTGACGAAGGCAGCGCCGAGGCCCAGGCCTCGTCGTGCTGCGAGACGGCGACGCCGTGCTGCGGCACGTCGCGCGACTGAGGCGTAGACTGCGCCGATGCGCACCGCGCTCGACCCGGACACGTTCACCCAGGCGTTCGCCCGCAACGGGCGTGCACTGTGGGTGATCGCGTCCGCGTGGGTCGGGCGCGCCGAGGCCGAGGACCTGGTGCAGGAGGTCGCGCGGGTCGCGTGGGAGCGACGCGCGCAGTTCTGTGACGGGGACGATCCTGGGCCGTGGTTCGCGACCATTGCGCGGCAGCTCGGCGCCAACTGGCGTCGTCGCCGTCGCCCCGAGGTGCGCGACAACGAGGCCTTGCCCGAAGTGGTCGCGTCGACGATCGCGGCCGCGGACTGGCCGTTCGACGCCGATCGCGCGGGACTCTCCGACGAGCTTGCGGCCGCACTGTCGCGGCTGCCGGAGGTCGCGCGCGCGGCGCTGCTGCTGCACGTCGTGCTCGGCCACGGCTTCGCCGAGATCGCACGCATGCTCGGGACCAACGAGAACACCGCGGCGAGCCACGCCCGCCGCGCACGACTGGCGCTGCGAGAGGCGCTGACCCCAGCGAGGGAACGATGAGCGAACCAGACGACGACCGGATCGACGACCTGCTGCGCGCCGCGTTCGTGCCGCCGCCCGACGAGGCGTTCGCCGCGATGGCCGAGTCCGCGCGGCAGGATGCACCCGCGCCGGGCGCGGCGCCGCGGCCGCTGTGGCCGTGGCTGCTGGCGGCCGCCGCCGTGATGCTGGTCGGCGTGCTGGTGTTCGATGCGCTGCAGCGCCCGGATCGTCCGGACGCCTACCGTCCTGCCGAACTCGGCGCGATGTGGGCCGCGGCCTACGACCACGCGATCGACACCGGCTTCGGCGGTGGGGGCTGCTGCGAGGCGCCCACCGACCTGGCCCAGCGCTGCCGGGAGGTCTGCGGCCAGGCGCTGTCGTTCGGCGGCCGTGGCGACGTGCAGCTGCTCGGTTGCTACTGCGGCCTTTCGACGGGCGGTTGCCTCGGGCTGATGCTGCAGGTGGACGGCGCGCCGATCAGCGTGTTCGTGCTGCGCGCCGACCAGGATCCGCGGCCGGTGCTCGAAGGCCGCGACGAACTGGTGCTGCAGCGGCGCGCGCTCGGCGAACTGGTGCTCTACTCGATCGGCTACGAACGGCGCGAACAAGCGCTCGCCGGCTTCTCACTGTAGGTCGGCGAGCAGCAGGTCGTCGATCTGCTGGCTGATGTGCAGGTAGGCGCGCACCTCGGCGTCGAAGTGCGCGTCCTTGGACCGGGTATCGTCGATGGCCTCGGTGTCGCGTCGTTCGAGCATGCCGTCGGCGTAGAGCGCGAACACGGCGCGGGCGCGCCTGGTCGAGTGGCGGCGCATGGCCTCGATCGTGCCCGAGATGAACGACATGATCGCGCCGAGCTGGATCAGTCCGTAGCAGGCCCGCCAGAGGTTGAACGTGGCCGCGACCGACAGCGCCAGCACCAGCACGACCACCGCCGGCCAGAACGCGCGACGGTAGATCGGGTGCGGCTCGTCGTTCTGCACCTGGTGCAGGTAGACGGTCGCCGGCAGGCGGCGATACCAGTCGCGCAGCGTGCCGAACAGGCCGCCGGCGCCGCCGATGATGCAGCCGAGGGCGCCGCCGATCGAGCCGCTGACCTCGCCTGCGCCCTGCGCCCAACCGATCGCGTAGACGACCATGCCGAGGCCGGCGGCGATACAGCCGCCGCTGAGCACGACGCCGCCGACCATCAGCCAGCGGGGCATGCAGACGATGCTGCGGAGCGGGATCGGGTTCTCGTTCTTCTTCACGGGGTGAGCCTCTTCTTGAGTTTCTGGATGGCGGCGCAGCGGCGCGCGGCAACGGTGCCGAGCGAGCAGCCGAGCACGTTGGCGACCTCGCGGTAGCCGAGGCCCTCGACGGCGGTCAGCAGCAGCGTCTCGCGTTCGTCGTCGGGCAGCGCGCCGAGCGCGTGCAGCAGATCGCTGTGGTCGCTCGGCTCGGCGGCCGCAGGTTCCGGGTCGACGTTGCTGCGCGGTGCGCGGCGTCGATGGCGGTCGATGCAGCGGTTGCGCACCAGTCGGAACAGCAGCACCTCGGGGCCGGTCGCGAGGTCGAAGCGGTCCGGTTCGGCCAGCAGCCTGGCGAACACGTCCTGCACGATCTCCTCGGCATCGTGGCGGTTCTGCAGCAGCTGGGCGGCGAACCGCAACAGCCTGCTGCGCCAGGTGGTGAAGGTCTCGTCGATCACGGCAACGGCAACACGACCGGGTCCCGTGCCTGTTCAGAAAATCCGTGGCACGAATCTGCGACCGGGCAGGGGACGCGGGCTAGTAGGGGATGGTCGCAGACCGCGACCGAGACCCCAAGGAGACGTCCGATGCCTGCCCACTCGTTGCTCACCGGGGCGCTGTGCGCCCTGACCCTGTTGCCGTTCGGCGAGACCACCTCGCCGCAGCTCGACATCCAGCGGCTCGGCGCCGAGGTCCGGCTGACCGTCGGCGGCCACGACGAGATCTTCGTCGGTGCCTTCCTCGGCTCGCTCGAGCCGACGCTGCAGCACTACCTGACCGGGTTGCCGCCGCTGCTCGGCGACGCCGTCTACCTCGGCGGCGGCATCGGCTATCCCGACGGCGGTTTCGTGCTGCCGCTGCAGCCGAGCGCGCTGCCGCCCGACGTGTCGATCTACGTGCAGGGCGTCACGCTGACCGAGGCGGGGATCCAGGCGACCGACGTCGGCAAGTTCTCGGTGTCCGAGCAGCAGATCGAGCCCGTGGGCAACTGAGCTGCGGCTCGGTGGCCGGGCGATCGAAGGGTTGCCGCGGATACCGGTGGCGTCGCGCCGCCGAATCCGCAAGATGCTTCGCCCGATGACCTCCCGAGTGCTGTCCGAGCGGCGCGGCGATGCCGTGCTCGTCACCCTCAACGCGCCCGAACGGCGCAACGCGATCGACCAGGAGATGGTCGACGGCCTGCACGCCGTGCTGGACGAACTCCAGCACGACGAGACCGTCGCCGCGATCGTGATCACGGGCGCGGGCGACAAGGCGTTTGCTGCCGGCGCGGACATCGCGCAGCTGCGCGATCGCACCTCGGCCGATGCGATGAAGGCGATCAACAGCGGCATCTTCAACCGCATCGAGGAGTTCGCGACGCCGGTGATCGCGGCGGTCAAGGGCTACGCGCTCGGCGGCGGCTGTGAGCTGGCGATCGCGTGCGACCTGCGGGTGATCGGCGAGTCGGCCAAGATGGGCCAGCCCGAGGTCAAGCTCGGCATCATCCCGGCCGCCGGCGGCACCTACCGCCTGCCGCGCCTGATCGGGCTCGGCCGCGCGCGCGAGCTGGTCTACACCGGGCGCATGGTCGACGCCGACGAGGCGCTGCGCATCGGCCTCGCCAACCGGGTCGTGGCCGATGCCGAGGTCGTCGACGCGGCGCTGGCGATGGCCGACGAGATCGCCAAGAACGGCCGGCTGGCCGTGCGCGGCGCCAAGCGCTCACTCAACGCGCTGTCGCGCCCGGGCCACGAGAACGCGGTGGTGTTCGAGAGCTCGACGCAGGCGGTGCTGTTCGACAGCGACGACAAGAAGGCGCGCATGACCGCGTTCCTCGACAAGCAGAACCAGAAGAAGGGCTGATCCAAGATGGCTGACACCAGGTTCCAGAAGGTCGCCGTGCTCGGCGCGGGCACGATGGGCGCGGGCATCGCGCAGGTCTGCGCGCAGGCCGGCTCGACGGTCGTGCTGTGCGACATCTCCGACGAGTTCGTCACCAAGGGCATGGAGCGCATCCGGGCGTTCCTGCAGAAGGGCGTCGACAAGGGCAAGACCACCGAGGAGCAGCGCGACCAGACGCTGACGCGGATCTCGACCAGCACCGACCGCGCCGCGGCGTGCCGGGACGTCGACCTCGTCGTCGAGGCGGTGCCCGAGAAGCTCGACCTCAAGAACGGCATCTTCCGCGAGCTCGGCGAGGTCGTGTCGGCGGACTGCGTGCTCGCCAGCAACACCTCGTCGCTGTCGCTCGCCAAGGTCTTCGACGGCGTGACGGGCCCGGAGCGCTGCATCGGCTGGCACTTCTTCAACCCGGTGCCGATCATGAAGCTGCTCGAGCTGGTGCGCACCGATGCGACTGGCGAAGACACGATCGCCGCGTCGCAGGACTACGGCCGGCTGCTGGGCAAGGAGCCGATCCTGGTCAAGGACAGCCCCGGCTTCGCCAGCTCGCGCCTCGGCGTGTGCCTCGGGCTCGAGGCGATCCGCATGCTCGAGGGCGGCGTGGCATCGGCCGAGGACATCGACAAGGCGATGGTGCTCGGCTACGGCCACCCGATGGGGCCGCTCAAGCTGACCGACCTGGTCGGCCTCGACGTGCGCCTGGCGATCGCCGACTACCTGCGCGACGAGCTCGGTCTCGAGGGCTTCGCCGCGCCGGAGCTGATGCGCAGGATGGTCGCCGAGGGCAAGCTCGGCAAGAAGAGCGGCCAGGGCTTCTACACCTGGTAGCGCCCCGCTGCGCTACCAGCGAAAGCGCGACACCATCTTGTCGTCGTCGCAATAGGTGGCGCTGGCCATGCCGCTGATGCCGAGCTGCTTCATCTCGGCGGTCAGCGCCTTGGCCATCTGCGCGAACATCTCGCCCTGCTCGCCGAGTTCGCCGCTCGCGGCGAAGATGCCCACCATCGCCTCCAGGCTCTCGCCGACCGGCGTCACGGCGACGCTGTTCCATCCCTTGGGGAACGCGGCGAAGCGCTGCTGCAGGCCGGCGGGCAGTCCCTGGCGGCCGGCGGCGCGGGTGTCGAGCACGCTGCGCAGCGTGGCGCGCGCGCCCGGCTCGACGCCGATCAGCAGCAGGTCGTCGAGCACCGCGTATTCGACCTCGACCAGGCCGGCGAGCTTCATGCGGTAGACCTTGGTGCCGGCGTGCTCCTCGGACTTGCGCCCGACGTGCAGGCCGCGCGAGCGCAGTGCGGTGTCCAGCGACGCGCCGAACGCCTTGCCGTCCAGCAGCGACAGCCCGAACACGGTGCCGTTCAGCATCGCCGCCGGGTTGTCCTCGAGGTCGTCGAAGTCGGCGTCCTCGAGCACGTTCGGCTGCTGCACCATCAGCATCTCCTTGCCGACCATGGCGAGCAGGTCATCCTTGAGGTGGACCTTGGTCGCGTTCTGGAAGCCGTCGAGCATGTCGTCGAAGGTGAGCGGCGTGAAGTCCTCCATCGAGGTCCAGACGTCGGCGACGGTGTTGTAGAGCGCCATCAGGTCGAACGACGAGACCGAGAACGACTCGGACGCTGCCGGCACCGCGCCGAGCAGCCGCGGCCGTGCGCTGCTGCGCGGATACATGTCGAGCATGCCGCGGCCGGTCTTGCCCATGCCGAACTCCATCACGCCGGCGATGGCCGTGCCGTCGGGCTGCAGCGTCAGCGTCAGGTCGCGCAGGGCGCCGATGCCGATCATGTCCATCAGGTCGCCGGGATCGACCGGGCCGCCGCCGTTGTCGGCGGCCATCATGGCCTTCATCGCCTTGCCGAGGTCGGCGTGCAGGTACAGCGGCGCGGCGCCCATCGCGCCGGCGAAGCGGTCGGTGCGCGCGAGCAGCTGCTTCGCGTCCTTGGCGAGCGAAGTGCCGCCGATCATGACCAGGCTGCCGTCGATCATCGTCGGCAGCGCCGCATCCGGCTCGTCGCCGCCGTTGTCGGTGCGTCGCAGGGTCAGGTCGCCGACGACCAGGTCGACCAGCTGCTGGTCGGCCGGCTTGGTCTTGTCGACCATGCTGGCGAACTCCTTGGCGACGGCGGCGAGGTCGAACGAGCCGTCGGAGGTCAGCGCGATCACGAACGACAGCGGCGGCACTTCGCCGTAGTCCATCGCGTCGACGAAGTGGTCCCAGTCCATCTGCAGCGAGACGATCAGGTCGCCGCGCCACTCGTTGAGCAGGCCGTCGACGAGCTTGGCGTCGAACACGCCCTGGTCGCGCAGCTGCTGCAGGCCGAGGTCGAGGCGCTGGGTCGCCATCTGCATCAGCGGCGCCAGCGTCGCGCCGTTCATCAGCTTGCTGGCCTGGGTCTTGGCGAACCGTTCGCGCCACTTGGTGGGCGAAGCGACCCGCAGCACGACGGCCGAGTCGCGCGGGACGAATCGGTTGGACGGCTGGGTCGCCTGGGTAGTCGATTGGGCCGGAAGGACGGAGAGGGTGGCCAGCGCGGCGAGCGCGGCGGCCGGGAGGATGCGATGGTTGGACATGGTGGTGGCCCCGGATGGCGGGTGCGGGCCGCCGGTGGCCGAGCCGGGCGGGATCCTGTCGCGAATCCTCGGTGGCAGGGTGGCGAGGTCCGTCAGGAGGTCTCCACAAAACGTCGGAACCGGTCGGTTCCGGGCACGTTCGCCGCCCGCCATGAAGATGCTCGCCGCGCTGGTCGCCCTCTCGTCCGCCCTGGTGCCCGCTGCGGCGCAGGCCCCGCAGCTGACGTCGGTCGATCGCTACGCCGACGGATCCTGCGGGGGCGTGCTCGTCGACGCCGCCGCCAGCACCGCGTTCTGCATCGAGGTCACCCGGCACCGCGCGGAGCTGTGGCTCGACGCGCGGCACGAAGGGGCCGACGGGGCGCGGCGGGTCGCGCCCGGCAGCGACGAGGAGCAGGCGTTCTTGCGGCGCCTGCAGCAGTGGGGCAAGGCCGCGTTCGACGACGAGCTGCGCGCCCGCATCGAAGCGGCCGACGACGTGCACCATCGCGGCCAGGGCTGGTCGTTCGCGTCGTTCGACCGCTACAAGGAGGCGGCGGTGCTCAACCGCCTCGCGCTCTATCGCCGCATCCACGCGGCGACGATCACCGACGTGATCCGGGGGCGCGGCACGGTGCGGTTGTCGCTCAAGGTGCGTGACGGGCTGGGTGCTGCGCGGTTGGTGACGTTCCGTCGCCTGGAGCAGACCACGCTGCGCATGCACTTCGGGGACGCGCAGCAGCCGGTCGCCTACGACTCGGTCGACGAACGGTTCGTGCTGCAGGCGATGCGGGCCTACACCGAGAAGAACATCCCGGCGCGCGGGCTCGAGTTGCTGTGGCAGGGGGCCAAGCTGTGGCCGATGGGGGCCTCGCGCGACGCGATGGCGGTGTTCGCGGTGCTGAAGGAGTACTGCTGGCAGAGCTCGCCGCGGCTGGCCAACGCGTTCTACGTCAAGGACGGCGGCTCGACGATCTACGCGCTCGTCGACATGCGCAGCCGCGCCTACGAGGTCAAGTTCGACAAGGCGATCGGATCGACGACGATCGGTCGGATGTACGAACGTCAGGGCAAGGACGAGTGGCAGCTGGTGGCGTTGGGCAGCGATCGCGAGGCCGAACTGCTGGCGGGCTTCCGCTCGCTGCTCGCGCGCATCGGCGAGCGCGACCGGCCGATGCTGGCCGGCTGGCTCGAGCGCTACGCGAAGCTGCAGGCCGAGGCCAAGATCAAGGGGAAGCGGAGCTGATCCGTTGTAGCGCGTCGGCGACGTCGCTGCGCCGGCGGCGCGCATCGCGGTCGACGTGCAGCACGAACTCGACGTTGCGCGGCTGCGGCGACGGTCGTGTCGGGCTGGTCCGGTAGCGCTTGTAGCTGCGCTGGAACGTGCGCACGGCGCCGTGCTCGCCGGCGATCGCGACCAGCCGTTCGAGCGGCACCATGCCGTCGGTGCTGTAGCTGATCAGCAGGTGGCGGGCCGGCATCGTCGCGACCGCCTGCGCAAACGCGTCGGCCGCCAGGCGGCGGTCGTTGAACGCGCTGCGGCGCTGCTTCCAGTCGGGTCGGATCGCCGCCTTGAAGCCGCGTTCGGTCGGCGGCGGCAGCTCGGGGCGATCCCACAGCACCAACGAGTTGAGCACGTGGTAGTTGCTCGCGTAGGGGTGCTGGTTGTAGGGCGGGTCGAGGTAGGCGACGTCGGCCGGCGCGTCGAGCACGTCGCCGACCGTCGCCGCGTCGACGTCGAGCACGCGGTGCCGACGGCCGTTGTCGAGGAACTGCAGCGGTTGCAGTTCGAGGTCGGCCAGGATCCGGTGCAGCGCGGTGCCGTTGGCGCCGCCCCAGCCGGCGTGGAAGCCCTTGAACACGCCGCTGGTGTTGGCGAGCCAGCACGCCTGGTAGAGCAGCGGGGTCAGCAGGCACGCTGCCGCCGGGCCGTCGCAGCTGCCGTCCTCGGTCCACCGCTGGATCTGCGCGCGGATCGCGTCGATGCGGCGGCCGGTCGCGCGCCGGTAGAACATGCGTTCGCGCGCGGGGTCGGGCGCGTCGTCGTCGGCGGGGCACAGCGTGCGCGTGACCCAGTCGTCGATGCCGTCGAGCGCCGCCAGCGTTGCCAGCGCCTGCCGGTAGCCGCCGAGGCGCGGCAGCGGCGGCGGCTCCGGGCACGCGATCGCCGCCGTGTTGACGACCCGCGCGTACGGTTCCCAGTCGTTGCTGACGACCGCGAAGCCGCGCTGCTTGGCGAACCGCGACACCACCCCGCTGCCGGCGAACGCGTCGACGAACGTCGCGCGAGTCGGCGCGACGCCGGTCGCATCGAGCGCCGCGCCGATCAGGTCGAGCAGGTTCCGCTTGTTGCCGAGGTACGGCAACAGCTGGTGGAACACGAACTCGTCGGTCGAGCGCGCGGCGTGCTGTCCGTGGCGGTAGCGCAAGGAGGCGCGGCTACTGCGGCCAGTTCAGGCCGTCCGGGAGCTCCGGCCGTTCGACCTGCCACAGGCCGTCGGCGACCAGCACCAGGCTGCCGTGTTCGTTCTTGGTCATCTTGCCGCGCACCTTCATCAGGTCGAGCAGCCGCGTGTCGGGCAGGCCGGCGGTCTCGACTGGCGTGCCGTCGGGGCCGCGGAACTCGACCAGCAGTTCGTGCTCACGATGCGCCTCGGCCGTGTCGCAGCAGTAGTCCCACGGCGTCTTGCAGCCCTCGGCGTGCACCTCGCCGCAGTACTTCAGCTCCGTGTCCATCAGCTTGACGATGGCGAAGCCCTTGGTGATGTCCTGGATGCGTCCCTGCACGACCAGCGTCGCGTCGCCGGGGCCCTTGTCCTTGGCTTCGAGCACGGTGATCGCAGCGCCGGGGTCGGCCGCCAGCGCGAACGCGGCGCCTGCGTCGGCTGTGGGGGTCGGTTGCGGCTCGGTCGGCGCGTCGCCACCGCACGCGGCCAGCAGGGACAGGACGGAAAGGAACAGGAATCGCTTCGGGATCATGTGCGGCCTCCGATGGCCTCTACCAGGGGGATGCGAACGGCCCGGACGGCTGGCACGATGCCGCCGAGCAGGCCGGATGCCAAGGCCGCGCCCAATCCGGCGGCGCGGCTGTAGATGTCTGCCTCGAGCAGCAGCGCTCCCATCGGGTAGCGCAGCGAGACGGCGCCGATGCCGAGCGCGACCAGCGTGCCGATGGCACCGCCGAGGAACGCGACCAGCAGCGACTCCTGCACCAGGCCGATCGCGACCCGCGCCGGCGAGTAGCCGAGCGCACGCAGCGTCGCTAGTTCGCGCGTTCGTGCGAGCACGGCGGCGAACATGGTGTTGGCGCACGCGAACGCACCGGCGACCACGGCCATGATCGCCATCCAGCGCGCCAGCGCCGCGATCGGAGTCAGGCTGCTGGCGAGCTCGCGCATCAGCACCGGTTCGGGCACGGCGTCGACCTCGAGGTCGACGCGGCGCGCGGCGAACAGGCGCACGCCCTTCTCGAGTTCGCGGGCGCGGTCGCGGTCGGCCAGCTTGAGCACGACGCACGACACGTCCTCGCGTTTGGTCGCGAGCATGATGTCGGCCAGCCGGCCCCAGATCTCGGCCTCGTAGACGGTGCCGGGCGCGGCGAAGTGGCCGACGATGGTGAACGGCTGGCGCTCGACCGGGAACGTGCGGCCGATCGCGACGTCGTCGGCGGTCAGGCCCATGCGCGCCGCGGCCAGCGCGCCGACCATGATCTCGTTGGGGCCGCGCGGCTCGCGGCCGGCGACGACGGTGACCTGGTCGTGCACCAGGTAGGCGGCTTCGGTGACGCCGCGCAGCAGCCCGACCTGGTTGCCGTTGCGGGTAGCGATGTGCAGTTCGACCGACGCGGCGCGGCGGCCGTCGACCTCGAGCACGCCCGGTGCCGAGGCGGCGGCGACCTCGGCGTGGCCACGGCCGACGACCGAGCGGACCAGGTCGACCTCGGCGGACGAGCCGAGCAGGTAGACGACGTCGTGCCGTTCGTTGCCGATCGCGGCCTGGTGCATGCCGTCGGCGAACGCGCTCATCGCGACGACCAGCAGCGTCGTCGCCGCGATGCCGCCGACGGTCACGACGGTGCGCACGCGTCGACGCAGCAGGTTGCGCAGCAGGTATCCGAGCGGCAGCATCAGTCGGCCTTCACGCTGAGGGACAGGGGCCGGCGGGCGACGGCGAATGCCGGCGGGATCGACGCGACGATGCCGACGACCAGGGCGGCCAGCAGCGACTGCGCCACCATGCGCCCGCTCGGAGCGAGGTCGATGCCGTGGCCTTCGACGCCGAGCGTGATCGGCCAGATGGTCAGCAGCAGCCAGACGATGCCGGTGCCGAGCACGCCGCCGACCAGGCCGAGGCCGATGCCTTCGCCGGCGATCAGCGCCATCAGCATGCGCTTCTGCATGCCGACGGTCTCGAGTACGCCCATCTCGCCGATGCGCGACTCCGCGCTGATGAACACCGTGTTGGCGACGACCAGCGCGACGACCAGCACGCCGAGGTAGCCGAGCCAGCGCGCGAAGTCGACGACCTCGGTGATCTCGGCGATCGCCGCGGCGACGAACGCCTGCATGCCCTTGGTGTCGGTGCGGGCCTCGTCGGTGCGGAAGTGCTCGTCGATCCGGGCAGCGATCTCCTCCGGGTCGGCGTCGGGGGCGACCTTGACCAGGAACTGCGTCGCCGCGCCCTGGCGCTTGCGGGCCAGGCTCAGCTGGTCCAACGGGATGAACGCGAGGTTGCCGACCGCGGCGGTATCGCTGCGCACGATGCCGCTGACGTACACGTCGACCTCGCCGAGCTGCACGCGTTCGCCGACCCGGATCTGGCGGCGCTCGGCCAGCCGTTCGCCGACCAGGGCGCCGTCGCTGCGACCCTTCCAGTCGGCGATGCTGCCTGCGATCTCCTCGAGGTCGTAGAGCGCTTCGAGCTGGTCGTGGGGCACGCCGTGCAGCGTCACCAGGTCGAGGTTCGACCGGCACGAGTTGATGAACACCAACGTCGTCAGCACGTCCTGCACGCCGTCGATCTTGCGGATGTCGCGCTCGTAGCGGACCGGCAGCTCGCTGGTCAACGGGCAGAAGCGGCTGTCCTGGAACACCACCAGCACCGGCCGCGAAGTGCGCTCGGCGAGGTCCTGCACGCCGCCGTCGACGGTGCGCACGAACGCGAACAGCATCATCGCCAAGGTGCCGCCGAGCACGGTCAGCAGGCTGCGCATGCGCGCGCGGAACGCGGTGCGCACCACGTAGGGGAAGAACGCGAGCAGTTCACGCATGGGCGGCCTCCGTGACGATCTTGCCCTTGTCGAGGTGCACGATGCGGTCGGCCTTCCTGGCCGCCAGCGGGTCGTGCGTCACCATCACCAGCGTCTTGCCGAACTCGTCGACCAGCCGCCGCAGCAGCGTCATCGTCGCGGTCGCGGACTCGCGATCGAGGTTGCCGGTCGGCTCGTCGGCGAACATCACCACCGGGTCGGTCACGATGGCGCGCGCGATCGCGACGCGCTGCTGCTGGCCGCCCGACATCTGACGCGGCAGGTGGTGGGCGCGCTCGGTCAGGCCGACCGCGGCGAGCGCGGTCGCGATGCGCTTGCTGCGCTCGGCCTTGCTCATCTTGAGCAGCAGCAGCGGCACTTCGACGTTCTCGAACGCGGTCAGCACCGGGATCAGGTTGTACTGCTGGAACACGTAGCCGACGGCGCGCGTGCGCCAGCGCGCGAGCTGGCTCGGCGCCATCTCGTGCACCCGTTCACCGTCGACGACGACGGTGCCGTCGGTCGGTCGATCGATGCCGGCCAGCATGTGCAGCAGCGTGGTCTTGCCGCTGCCGGACGGTCCCATCAGGCAGACGAACTCGCCCCGCTCGACGTCGAAGTCGAGGTCGGCGACCGGGGTGACCGACTCGGCGCCGGACGAGAACGTCTTGGTGACGTTGCGCAGTTCGATCAGGCTCATCGTCGGGCCTCCTGGACGGCCTCGCCGTCGGTCACGTCGTCGAGCACGACGCGTTGGGTGGGGGACAGCGGGCCGCGCACGATCGCGTCGTCGCCGCGTTCGCCGGCGGCCTGCACGGCGACCGCGCGCACGCGCTTCGTCGCGGGGTCGTAGACGAACACCTGGCCGCCGCGGACCGCCGCCTTCGGCACGCGGAATGCCGCGATCGTGCGACCGGCGGCCTGCTCGGTGCCGCCCTCGGGCGCCAAGAAGCGGGCCCGGCAGAGGGTCTCGGGGCGCAGCAGCGCCGGCGGGTCCTCGAGGCCGATCTTGACCTGCAGCGTGTTCTTCAACATGTCGGTCTCGTGTTGCAGCCGCTGCACGACGCCGTGCACGACCGTGTCGCCGGTCGCCTCCGAGGTGACCTCGACACGTTGGCCCGCGTGGATGCCGGCGAGCGAGTCGAGCGGCACGTCGATGCGGGCACGCAGCTTCTTCGGGTCGTAGATCGCGACGACGCCGGTTGCGCCGTGGCCGACCATGTCGCCCGGCTCGGCCTCGAGGCGCATGACGATGCCCCCGACCGGAGAACGCACCGTGGCCCAGTCGAGTTCGCGCTCGGCGATCGTGTGCTCGGTGCGCGCCTTGGCGAGCATCGCCTCGGCCTTCTGCACGTCGGCCGTGGCCTGCGCGACGCCACCGCGAAGGTCGACCGGGTCGGCGGCGAGCTGCTTGCACAGCTCGAGCGCGTCGCGCTGCGTAGAGAGCTCGGTGCGCAGGCCGTCGAGCTGGCGTTGCTTGGACTGCACCCGCGCGGTGGCGGCGTCGGCGTCGGCGCGCGCGCGCTCGAGGGCGACCGGGTAGCTCTGGCCGGCCTCGGCCAGCCGGAGCTGTGCCTTGACCGTGGCGGCGGCGCTGGCCGCTTCGGCGCTGGCCTGCCGCAGCTCCTCCTCGACGGTCGCTTCGCGAGTGGCGACGGCGGCGATGCGGTTGTGGGCCTCGACGACGCGCAGCTCGTTGTCGGCGTTCTGTCGCAAGCGTTCCTGTGCGAGCCGCAGGTCGGCGTTGGCGCGGGCCAGCCCGGCCTCGGCCTCGCGCACCGTCGCGACGGCGCGGTCGCGGGCGGCCTGCAGGTCGGCGCTCGCCAGCTGCGCGATGACGGTCTCGTCGGCGATGATCTCGGCTCCCTCGAGCACCGCGAGCGTCTCGATGTGGCCGCTGACGAGCGGCCGCACGATGTACGGGAACGGATCGGCCTCGACCCAGCCGACGGCTTCGGTCGTCGCCCGCGAGGACGCGACCTGCACCCCGTCGGTGACCGCGGTGATGCCGGCCATGCGCACGGCGCGCGGCGGCAGCAGCAGCGGCACGACGAACGTCGCGGCGACGGCGAGCGCCAGCACGAGGACGCCGCCGACGAACAGCCGCGGGCCGAGCGGTCGCTTCGGCACGGCGGCCTGCGACTCGTCGATGCGCAGGGCAGACAGGTCGACGTTGCTCATCGGGCTTGCTCCTCGGTCTCGGGCACGCGCGGCCAGCCGTGTGCGGTGGCGAAGCGCACCGTTGCGACGGCGTGGGCGGACGAAGCGCGGCGGTGCTCGGCGATCGCCTGCAGGTATTCGGACGCGGCCCGCGCGAACGGCTGGAACGCATCTGGCTCGACCTCGAGCGCGGCGCGCGCCGCGTCGAACGCGGTCTGCCTGGCGGTCAGCGCGCTGCGCGCGGCGTCCCGGTTGGCGGCGGCCGTCTGCAGCTCGTCGCGCGCGACGCTCGCCTCGCGGCGCGCCTCGAGCAGCGCGTCCTCGACGTCGTGGCGGGCGGCTTCGCGGCGGTCGCGCGCAGCGGCCGCCAGGCCGTGCATCGCGAACGGGATGTTGAGCATGCCCATGGCGCGCAGCGGGTCGCCGCGCAGCGAGACGTTGGGGCCGATCTGGAACGACGGATACTGGTCGGTGACCGCCTTGCGGAAGTCGCGATCGGCGACCTCGAAGCGGGCCACGGCGAGCGCCAGGTCGGGGCGTGCCAGCAGCTCGCGATCGTCGCCGCGGACCTCCACGCTGGGCTCGTCGGTCTGCACGTCGAGTGCCGCGGTGGCGGGCAGGCCGAGCAGGTGCCGCAGTCGCGCGAGCTGGTCGCGGCCAAGGCGCGCCAGCTCCAGCCGTTCGCTGCGGGCGCGGGCCGTGGCGGCGCGCAGCATGGCGGCCGCGACCGGACTCGCCAGGCCGCTGCGCTCGAACGCGGCGACGTCGAGGTCCAGCTCGGGTGTCGGCAGCGTGGTCGCGACGTGGTGCAGGGCGAACGCCTCGGCGAGCTCGCCGAGCGCGCGCCACCGGGCGACGGCGAGCTGCGTGGCGGCTTCGACGGCGCGCGCTTCGGCGGCTTCGATCGCGGCGCCGCGCGGGCCGAACCCGAGCAGCGCGATCGGGTCGAGCATCACGCCGACGGCCTCGTTGCGGCCGCGCCATTCCCCCGTCGCGGGCAGCGGCACGGTGCGCGCGGCGCCGGCCGCGCGAGCGCGCGCCTCGGCCGCGCGCAGCTCGGGGTGCTGGCGCAGGGTCCGCAGCACGGCGGCGTCGAACGTGAAGCTGCCGCCTTCGCGCGCCGCGACCTCGGCGGCGATGGTGGCGACGTCGGCGGCGTCGCTCTGGTAGGCGACGCAGCCGAGTGGCAGCAGGAAAACCAGGATGGAGAACGGGCGTGCCGACATGGCGGTGCGGGATCGGGCGAACGGAGCGGTCCGTCGACGGTCCGGCACGCGAGCGCGTCCGGTCGTCGACTCGGATCGCGGCTCGCTAGATCAGCAGCACCTGGGTGGCGCGCAGCGCCGTCGTGCGGTCGATCCGTGGGGGGCCACGATCGAAGCAGAACGGACGTGCCGCCTCGATCACGCGCACGACCGGCTGCGGCAGCGGGGCGATCCAGCAGATCACGGCCGGCATCGGCGACAGCTTGGCGACGTCGACGTTGGGCGCCATCTCGACGTCGAACGCGATCGTCACGCAGCAGCCACCGTCACAGTCCGAGCCAGCATCGCCGTCGGAGCCAGCATCGCCGTCCGAGCCAGCATCGCCGTCATCGTCGCGGCCGTCATCGTCACCGGCAGCGATGCCGCCATCGTGCGTGCCCGACGGCTCGCAGCAGCCGCAGCAGTCGTCGTCGGCGGGCTGCGCTTCGGACGCGCAGCAGGCGTGCGCCGTCACCTCGCTGCACGCCCCGATGCACGTGCGCACCGTGACCCTGCTCGTCAGCGCGACGAGCATCAGCGCGATCATCGTGACCCACAGGATGGGTCGAGCGGCGCTGGTTGTGGTCGGGTTGGCCATGCGGTTGCGGTCGCGCAGGGTGACTGGATCTCCATCGGCTGTCAAGCCCGGGGAATCCACCCGGTAGCTCATACCTTCTGTTTGCGGGCCCACTGGGCGTGCCGCTGCAGCTCGGGCGAGGCCCGCAGCGCCGCCAGCGACGCGAACCTGCGGGCCAGCGTCATCTCGTCGTAGAAGCGGTGCACCGCCCGGTGGCAGAGGCGGCACAGGTGCACCCCCTGCTGCAGGTGATCGCGATCGTAGGTGCGGCGGAAGAACGTGCGCCGGTGCACCTTCTTGGGGATCAGGTGGTGGAACGTCAACTCCCGCTCCGCGGAGCACAGTTCGCAGCGATCGGGGGCGTGGCGGGGCATTTTGGGAGCCTCCTAGGGTACCCGGGGCCATGTCACCAAGCTGTCATCCCGCCGACCGGGTCCTGCCGACGCGGCCGCCGGCGGCGTAGCATCGCCGCCTCATGCCCTCCATCCGTGCCGTCGTCACGTCCCTCTGTGCCGCGCTGCTGCCGCTGCCGGCCGCACTCGCCCAGGTGCCCGATCCGGTCGACTTCTTCGGCCACGAGGTCGGCGCCGACTACAAGCTGATCAACTACACCGACATGGTGGCCTACTTCCGCAAGGTCGAGGCTGCCAGCGACCGCATCAAGCTGGTCGACATCGGGCCGACCAGCTACGGCCAGCGGATGTGGATGTCGGTGATCACGTCGCCGCAGAACCACGCGCGCCTCGATCGCCTGCGCGAGATCAGCCACACGATGGCGCACCCCGAAGGCGTGTCCCGCGAGCAGGCCGAAGCGCTGGCCCGGGAAGGCTGCGCGGTGATCTGGATCGACGGCGGCCTGCACGCGACCGAGACGATCGCCGGGCAGAACATCATCGAACTGGTCTGGCGCATGACCTCGCGCGACGACGCCGAGGTGCGCCGCATCCTCGACAACGTGGTGCTGCTGGTGACGCCGGTCAATCCCGACGGCTACGAGCTGGTGGCCAACGCCTACCGCGCGACGCGCAGCACGCAGACGCCGGTGCTCTACCAGCGCTACGTCGGCCACGACAACAACCGCGACTTCTACGCGTTGAATCAGCTCGAGGCGCGCAACATCAGCCGCGTCTTCTATCGCGGCTGGTGTCCGCAGGTGATGTACAACCACCACCAGACCGCGCCGCGCAACACGATCATCTACACGCCGCCGTTCCGCGATCCGTTCAACTACCAGATCGATCCGCTGGTGGTGCGCGGCATCGAGATCGTCAGCGCGCACATGAACCACCGGTTCGCGCTCGAGGACAAGCCGGGCGTGATCTCGCGCAGCGGCGCTTCGTACTCGGCGTGGTGGAACGGCGGGCTGCGCTCGACGACCTACTTCCACAACATGATCGGGATCCTGACCGAGTCGTTCGGTCGGCCCGAGCCGACCCGGATCACGCAGACGCTGTCGCGGCGGCTGCCGTACCACGACTACCCGCAGCCGGTCGGCTCGCAGCTGTGGCACGCGCGCCAGACGGTCGAGTACCTGCAGACCGCCAACTTCGCGATGCTCGACTACGGCGCGCGCTTCGGCGACGACCTGCTGCTCGGCATGTACACGATGGCGTCGCGCGCAATCGCCAAGGGGCGGCGCGATCACTGGACCGTCACGCCCAGGCTGGTCGAGGAGGCGAAGCGGCGCGACGACGACACGGTGTTCTCGGACCGCAGCTGGCGCGACCCACGCGCCTACGTGCTGCCGGCGGACCAGCCGGACTGGTCGGCGGCGACGCGGCTGGCGCGAACGCTGTGGCGCGGCGGGATCGACCTGCACGTCGCCGAGGAGGCGTTCCCGCTCAACGGCAAGGTGATGCCGAGCGGCTCGCTGGTGATCCGCTGCGACCAGCCGTACCGGGCGCACCTGCTCGACATGATGGAGCCGCAGTGGCACCCCGACGACATGCGCAACGGCAAGCCGATCCCGCCGTACGACGCCGCGGGCTGGACCCTGTCGATGCAGATGGACGTGCGCGTCGAGCGCACCTACGAAGCGCTGGACGGACCGTTCGAGCCGCTGGCCGAGCTGCCCGCGTTCGCGCGGCGGGACCTGCCGGTGGCGGGCAGCCACTGGCGGCTCGACGCGCGCGACCTGCACACGATCGTCGCCGTCAACCGGCTGCTGGCCAAGGGCTGCGACGTGCGCATCGGCGAGGATGGCCATTACCGCGTGACGGTCACTCCGACGGCGAGCGCGGTGCTCGGCAAGGCGGCGCGCGAGCTCGGCGTGCGCGCCGTGGCCAGCAACGGCGAACTCGACGGCAGCCGGGTGCGGCCGGTGCGCGTCGGCCTGTTCGACGTGTTCGGTGGGCACATGGCGACCGGTTGGGATCGCTGGCTGCTGGAGCAGATGGAGTTCCCGGTGGCGACGGTCTGGGGCGAGCGCATCCAGCGGGGCAACCTGCGCCAGGACTACGACGTGCTGGTGTTCCACACCGGCCTGCCCGGGCCGCGCGACCTCGATCGCGCGCGTCGTCGCCGCAACCCGCCGGACCTCGACAAGCTGCGCGCCGCGCTGCCGCCGTTCGAGGACTGGAGCGACCTCGAGCAGCGCGTCGTGCAGCTGACCGGGGACAAGGCGCTGCCGGCGATCCGCGAGTTCGTGCGGCAGGGCGGCACGCTGCTGGCGCTGGGCCGTGAGGTCGAGAAGGTGGTGCGCCACTTCGACCTGCCGGTCGAGGTCGGCACCCACGTCGGCGATCCGGACGCCGAGGGCGGCCGTCGTCGCACGACCCGTGAGGAATACTACGTGCCGGGATCGCTGCTGGGCATCGACGTCGACACGTCGCACCCGCTGGCGCGCGGCGCGAGCGCGGAGATGGCGGCGATGCTCTACCGCACCGCGACGATCCTCGATGTTCCCGATCCGAAGCCGACGATCGACGTGGTCGCGTCCTACCGCGCGCAGGACCCGTTGCTCAGCGGTTGGGCGATCGGCACCGAGCACCTGCTCGGCAAGGCGGGGGTCCTCGAAGCCCGGGTGGGTGCGGGGCGGATCGTGCTCTACGGCATCGACGCGACCTATCGGGGGCAGCCGCTCGGCACGGCCAAGATGTTCTTCCAGGGCATCTTGACCGCCCAGGAACAGGCCGCGCGCCGCTGAGTGCGGCGGCGAGAGAATCGCGGAGCATCGGACGCGGCGCCTCGTCGGTGCGCGCCTCGCCTGAACCCCACAGATCTCTCCACCCGCCACATGCTTCGCATCGTCAGCTCGTTCGCCGTTTGTTCGGCGCTCGCTCTCGCCCAGGAAACTCCGGATACCACCGAGGCCGCGCCGCCGGCGCTGCCGCAGGCCAACAGCGACGAGGCGCGCGCGCTCGTCGACAAGGCGATCGACAAGCTGATCGCGTATGGGCGCGGTCGGTTCGCCAGCAGCGAAGGCCAGGACCAGGCGATGCTGCGCCAGGCCGGGTTGCCGTTCGGTCCCGAGGACACCGAGGTCGACGGTGGCTGGCATCGCGACGTCGTCTGGGGCGATGCCGACGGCCGCGAGTTCGTGCGTGCCAACGGCCGCATGCTGGCCAAGGTCGACGGCGACTGGCGGCTGCGTCGCGACAAGCTGTCGGGCGGCGTCAAGGTGCCGTTCACGGCCGATCCGGGCTACCTGCTGACGGTGCTGAAGCGCCTGCCGAAGGCGGCGCGCGCCGTCGAGCACGTCGAGGCCGGCAAGCTCAAGGGCAAGCAGTGTGCGATCCTGACCTGCAAGCTGACCGGGGACGCGGCGCTGGAGTTCGCCGATTCGGGCGCGATCCCGGACGTCGGCGGCGGCTTCGGCGGCATGATCGTGATGGGTGGCATGGGCGCTCTGGGCGGCGAACCGCCGCGCCCCGACTTCGAGACCTGGCTGGCGTTCTTCGTCGATCGGGACAGCGGCGATCTGCTGCGCTTCGCGGTCAAGTCGTTCCAGACCGACGAGATGATGGGCAACATCGCCGTCCAGGTCGCCGGCGCCGGCGGCGTCGTCGAAGAGGTCGAGGAAGAAGAGGAAGAGGAGGCCGAGAACGCCCCGGTCAAGTGGAAGCGCGGCTTCCCCAACATCAAGCCGAAGAAGGACCAGTCGGTGCTCGACTACCGCCTCGACTTCAAGGACCTCGGCCTCGCCGAGCCGCCGACCCTGGCCGACGACCTCAAGGCGCTGCTGCGGCTGCGTTAGGAGCGCGTCCATGTAGTGGACGCGCTGCCAACCGTGATCGCGGAAGCGGCGTGTACGCTTGCGGACGGGGCTTTGCCCGCTAGGCGCCACCGCGCAGCGCGAGAGCGCAAACACCGCATGCCGAACCTGGTTCATCCTGCGCCACGTGGCGCAGGCGAACCAGGTTCGGTATGCGGTGTTTGGTTCGGGGTGGTGTCAGTGGACGATGGAGGCGAGGTCTTCGGGGTAGTGGCGGATCAGGCAGGCGGGGCAGATGCCGTGCGTGAACTTGGTGCCGTTCAGGTCGTGGAAGTACTGTTCGATGCGCTGCCACTGGTCGGCGTCGTTGCGAACGGCGTGGCAGTGGCCGCACATCGGGACCAGGGTCGCGATCTCCTCGACGCGCTTCAGACAGCGAGCCAGTTGCCGGTTGCTGCGACGCAGCTCCATCAGGTGCACGACCTGGTCGGCCAGGCGCTGCAGCGTCCGCCGCGCGACTTCGTCGAACGTGCGGGTGCGGTTGTCGATCAGGCACAGCGTGCCGAGCGCGTAGCCGTCGGAGTCGACCAGCGGATGTCCTGCGTAGAAGCGGATGCCATCGGCGGCGGTGACCTGCGGGTTGTCGCGGAAGCGCGGGTCGGCGGTCGCGTCGGTGACGATCAGCGCCTCGTCCGACTCGATCGCGTGCGTGCAGAACGACAGCTCGCGCGCGACCTCGCCACGCGGGCAGCCGTGCGCGGCCTTCGACCACTGTCGACGTTCGTCGATCAGGCTGACGACCGCGACCGGCGTGTCGCAGACCTCCGCCGCCATCGCGGCGAGTTCGTCGAAGGCCAGCTCGCTCTTGGTGTCGAGCAGTTCGTAGCTGCGGAGGGCGGCGACGCGTGCCGGTTCGTCGGTGGTGGTGGACACGGTGGCAGGTGCAAGTAGGGGAATGGCGAGGGATGATGGCGAGATGACGACACGCATCTGGTTGGCGGCGATGCTCACGACCTTCTGCGCAACCTGGACTTCGGCACAAACTACGCCCAGTTCCGATGGTGGCCTTCCCCATGTGAAGACCCCTAGTCCGTGGCAGCAGGGTCGATGGGTGCCGTTCGTGTTGGTCTGGCCGACAGGTGATGCGGATGGCGACGCTGCGCGCCTGCAGGCGCTGGCCGACGCCGGCTTCGCTGCTGCCTTGCTGGACGAACGTGCTGACTCGCAACAGCTGGGAAAATCCCTGTTCGCGATCCGCCAGCGCTACCGCATCGACCAGGGGGCGCTGCATGCGCTGGTCGGCGCCGATGCCGACACGGCGCTCGCGACCCTGCTGGCGCAGCGGCACGAGTTCCAGACGGTGACCGTGTTCGGCGCCGCGGCCGATGCCGACCTGAAGGCCGTGCGGCGCCTGCGCACCCGGCGCGTGCACGCCGTGCAGGGTGCGGATGCCGAAGCGCTGGCGCAGCATCTGCGCCGACTCCACGACGCCCGCACGCCGAAGGGCGCCGCCGCCAAGGTCGCGCGCACGCTCGACTCGTTCCACGACGCCGCCGCGGTCGGGGACGAGGACCGCTACTTCGCGATCATCCCCGACGATGCCGTGTTCCTCGGCACCGACGCGACCGAGCGCTGGACCGGCAAGCAGTTCCGCGACTTCGCGATGCGCTACTTCGAGCGGCCGTCGGCGTGGACCTACGTGCCGCTCGAGCGCCACATCACGTTCTCGGACGATCGCAAGCTGTGCTGGTTCAGCGAGGCGCTCGACAACGCCGGCTACGGCGAATGCCGCGGCAGCGGCGTGATGGTGCTGCGTGACGGCAGCTGGGTGCTGCGCCAGTACAACCTGACCGTGCCGGTGCCCAACGACCTGATGGCGGACGTCGCCAGGCAGATCCGTCGGCACACCGACGGCAAGTGAGCGCCGCCGCTACGAGCTGCAGGACAGCGCCGAGCAGCCGGGCTTGTGCCGCGCCCACTCCGGCCGCTTCGCCGCCAGGTCGTCGTGCTCCGGCTGCTCGTCGAACGGTCGCTGCATGACGTCGAAGAGCCGCTGCAGCACGCTCGCGTCGCCCTTCTCGGCGGCCTCGATCGCCGTCTGCGACAGCCAGTTGCGCAGCACGAACCTGGGGTTGGTCGCGCGCAGCAGGGCGGCGATCTGCTCCGGCGCGATCGTCTCGAGCCGCGTGCGCTGCCACCAGCGGCGCAGCCAGGCGACGCCGCCGTCGAGGTGCCGCTGCGACGGCTTGCCGTAGAACGCCTCGGCCGTGCTCGCCGGCATCGTCGTCGGTTCGGCGTCGGCCGTGACGACGTCGCAGAGCGAACGGAAGAAGATCGTCATGTCGGTCTCTTCCTTGCCGAGCCAGTCGAACAGGTCCTGCAGCAGCTGGCCGTCCTCGGCGTGGCCGCCGTGCGTGATGCCGAGCTTCTGGGCGAACCGTCGCCCCGCCTCCGCGCCGTAGACGTCGCGATAGTGGTCGAGTGCGTCCTCGGCTGGCTTCTCGTCGCCGTCGAGCAACGGCAGCACCGCCTCGCACAGGCGCGCGACGTTCCACAGGCCGATGCCGGGCTGGTTGCCGAACGCGTAGCGGCGCTGGCGGGCGTCGGTGGTGTTGGGCGTCCAGCCGAGCTGGAAGTCGTCGGTCCAGCCGTACGGGCCGTAGTCGATCGTCAGGCCGAGGATCGACATGTTGTCGGTGTTGAGCACGCCGTGCACGAAGCCGACCGCCTGCCAGTGCGCGACCAGCTTCGCGGTGCGCGCGGCGACCTCGCGCAGCCAGCCTGTGTAGCCGTCGACACCTTGCCCGGCCGCCTCCGGAAACCAGTGCGCGAGCGTGAAGTCGACGAGCTTCCGCAGCAGCGGCACGTCGCCGCGCGACATCGGCAGCTGGTAGTTGCCGAACCGGAGGAACGTCGGCGCGACCCGGCAGACGATCGCACCCGGTTCGCGCTGCGGGTTGCCGTCGTAGAACATGTCACGCACGACGTCGTCGCCGGTGCGCACCAGCGACAGCGCCCGGGTCGTCGGCACGCCGAGCGCGTGCATCGCCTCGCTGCACAGGTATTCGCGGATCGACGAGCGCAGCACCGCGCGGCCGTCGGCGGCGCGCGAGTAGGCGGTCGGTCCGGCGCCCTTGAGCTGCAGTTCGACCCGTTCGCCGTCGGGGCGCAGCAGTTCGCCGAGCACGATCGCGCGGCCGTCGCCGAGCTGGCCAGCCCAGTGGCCGAACTGGTGGCCGCCGTAGTTGGCCGCGTACGGGTCCATCCCCGGCCACAGCGCGTTGCCGGCCAAGACCCGGGCCGCGTCGTCGCCGTCGAGCAGTTCTGCGGACAGCCCGAGTTCGGCGGCCAGCGGCGGCGACCAGTGCAGCATCTGCGGCGCGGCCACCGGCGTCGGCTGCACCCGCGACCAGAGCGCGCCGAGCACTTCGCGCGCGCGCGGTTCGGTGTCGGGGTCCCCGGGCAGCGAGTCGAGCAGCTGGCGTTGGAAGGTCGGCGGCGCCATGCGTCCTTCCTACCACAACCCGGCGCGCATAGATTGCCCGCGTGGCCTCCGTCTCGAGCTTTCCGCCGGTCGCTTCGCGCGACGCGCGCGTGCTGGTCCTCGGCAGCATGCCGGGCGTCGCCTCGCTCGAGGCGCAGCGCTACTACGCGCACCCGCGCAACGCGTTCTGGCCGATCATGGGGGACGTGCTCGGGTTCGACGCCGAACTGCCCTACGACCGACGGCTGGCCGCGCTGCGCTGTGCGGGCATCGCGCTGTGGGACGTGCTGGCGCGCTGCGTGCGCGAGGGCAGCCTCGACAGCGACATCGAACGCGACTCGGTCGAGGTGCACGACTTCGCCGGGTTCCTGCAGCGACACCGCGAGGTCCAGGCGGTGCTGTGCAACGGCGGCGCGGCCTTCCAGCTGTTCCGTCGGCACGTGGCGGGGGCATTGCCAGCGCCGTTCGCGGGGTTGCCCGTCCGTCAGATGCCGTCGACGAGCCCGGCCAACGCCGGCATGCCACGAGAACGCAAGCTCGAGCTCTGGCGCGCGGCGCTCGAGCCGTGGTTGCGGTGAGTCGCAACGTCGCTGCGACCGTCGTCGCGCGGATCGGGCCGACGTGACGGCGAATCGTCGGGGCGCTGCGGATACCCTGCTCGCGCTCGCACCCACCAATCCCCGCTACCCACGATGCTTCGCACCACCCTCGCCGCATCTGGACTGCTCTGCGCCTCGCTCGCCGCACAGGGCTTCCAGTACCCCAACTTCAACCAGGCCACCCAGCTCAATCTGCTCGGCAGCGCGGCCGTCACCGGCAACTCGCTGCGGCTGACGGCCAACGTCAGCAACCAGAGCGGCTGGGCCTGGCGCCAGGAATCGTGGCCGGTCGTCAACGGCTTCGAGACGACGTTCTCGTTCCGCGTCACGCCGCCGCAGTTCGGCACCAAGGCCGAAGGCCTCGCGTTCGTCATCCACGACGGACCGGCCGGCAACACCACGACGGCCGGCACCGTGTGGGGCATGGGCTACGGCGTCGGCGCCAACAACTCGAGCGGCATCCCGCGTTCGATCGCGATCGAGCTGGACACCTACCTCGACCCGTTCCTCAACGACACCAGCGCCAACGAGCTGACCGTGCACACGCGGGGCACCACCGGCAACAACGAGAACGAGGTCTACTCGATCGGCCGCACCACGCTGCCGGGCAACTTCTCGGACGGCCAGCCGCACATGCTGCGCGTCGTCTACGTGCCGGGCACGCTCGAGATCTTCTTCGACGGCGGCGCCACGCCGTCGCTGTCGATCGCCTACGACCTGATCAACGGCGGCAACTTCCTCAACGGCGGCGCGGTGTCCGGCATCGGCAGCGCCAACGGCACCGCCTACCTCGGCTTCTGCGCGACCACCGGCGCCGGCTCGCTGACCGAGCTGGCCGAGATCCTGTCGTGGGACTGGAGCTCGACGCCGCTGACCGATCCCTGCTACCAGGGCACGCTCGGCCAGGACACGCTGACCATCAACGGCAGCACCGGCGGCTTCTTCCGCAGGGTCGAGGTGGCGACGCACCAGGCGTTCGACATCGGTCTGCTCGACCCGCCGGGCTTCGGCGCCGGTGCGCCGTACGTGCTGTTCGGCTCGCTGCTGCCGCAACCGAGTGCGCCCGGCTCGGTGCTGCCGTTCGGCAACGCCTGCTTCCCGATGCTGCCGCAGGGCGCGACGGAGCTGGTCCTGGCCGACTCGTTCGGCTTCGGGCTCGGCCTGGTGCCCGCCGGCGTGACCCCCTACACGATCGCCGTGCCGCAGGGGGCGCTGACGTTCCCGATCGACCTGACGCTGCAGGCGGTGACGCTGGCGTCGCCGGCGTCGCTGGGGCTCAGCAACGCCGTCGAGCTCGGCATCGCCGTGGCTCCGGCGCCGACCATCAGCACGATCACGCCGCTCAGCGCGGGCGTCGGCAACGCGATCACCGTCAACGGCAGCGGCTTCGTGCCGGGTGCCAGCCTGACCGTCGGCGGCGTCGCGGTGACGCCGTCGCTGTTCGAGTCGGACCGCATCGTGTTCCCGTATCCGGCCAACCTCGGCTGCGATGCGCCGCTTGCGATCACCAACCCGGACGGCAAGAACGTCGGCGCGACGCTCAACCCGACGCCGGTGGTCACCGGCACGGTGCTCGGCTCGGGGCCGGCGACGGGCGGCGCGGTGTTCGTCGTGCAGGGGCAGGGCTTCGCGCCCGGTTCGACGGTGACGATCGGCGGTGCGCCGGCCAACGTGATCGGGGCCAGCGGCCTCGCGGTCACGATGAACACGCCGCCGGGCACGCCCGGTGTGGCGACGGTGATCATCACCACGCCGGGTGGCTGCACCGCGCAGACGACCTACACCTACCAGTAGGTTCGAGAGCCAGTAGGTTCGAGAGCCAGTAGGTTCGAGAGAGAGGGGGGGGCGCCTCCCGGGTCCCCCTGCCTGGGCCGCTACCGCCGCTCGATGACCTCGTCGAGCGGGTAGCGCACCTTCGGCGCGGCGGCGTACTTGTCGTCCGCCGAGCGGTAGCCGACCGCACACGCGCACAGGGTCGCATAGCGCGTGTCCTTGAGCCCGAGCAGTTCGTCGTAGCCAACCATGTCGATGCCTTCCATCGGGCAGGTGTCGACCCCCAGCGCCGCCGCCGAGGTCATCAGCTGGCCGAGCGCGATGTAGGCCTGGCGCGCGTTCCAGCCGAACAGGTCCTTGGCCGCCCAGCCCTTGACCAGGAAGCCGGCGATGACGTCGCGGTAGCCCTTCATCGCGTCGACCTCGGTGCCGCGCACCTCGCACTGGCGCGCGATGAAGCGGTCGACGTCGTCGTCGGTGGTCGTGCGCAGCGCGGTCAGCACGACGTAGCGGTCGGCGTCGACGACCTGCGACTGGTTCCACGATGCCGCGCGCAGCTGCTCGCGCAGGTTCTTGTCGTCGATGACCAGGAACTTCCACGGCTGCAGGCCGAACGACGACGGCGCCAGCACCAGCGACTGCTCGAGCGCGGCCCAGACGTCGTCGGGGATCTTCTTGTCCGGGTCGAACGCCTTGGCGGCGTAGCGCCAGTTGAGCCGCTCGAGGAGCTGTTCGGGGGTTAGTTGCGTCATGATCAGTTGCCCGACATCAGGTCGGTGAGGCGACGGCTGAACGCCGCGGGGTCGGTCGGCAGCGAGCCCTCGGCGAGCAGCGCCTGATCGTAGAGGAGCGCCGACCAGTCGGCGAAGCGAGCCTCGTCCTCGAGGCCCTGCAGCTTCTTGACGACCGCGTGCCCGGCGTTGAGTTCGAGGATGCGCTTCTGCACCGGCACGTCGTGGCCGGCTTCGCGCAGCACCTTCTCCTGGCGGGCGCTCATGCCGCCCTCTTCGGTGACCAGGCAGGCCGGCGAGTCGGTCAGGCGGTCGGTGACCCGGACGGTGCTGACGTGCGCGTCGAGAGCCTGCTGCACGCGTTCGAGCACCGGCGCGAGTTCCTTCTCGGCCTCTTCCTTCTTCTTCTTGTCCTCCTCGGACTCCGGCAGGTCGAGCGCACCCTTGGCGGCCGAGACCAGCTGCTTGCCGTCGAACTCGCGCAGCGCGTCGACGACCCATTCGTCGATCGACTCGGTCATCAGCAGGACCTCGTGGCCGTGCTTCTTCAGCGCCTCGATGTGCGGGCTCGCCTGGGCTGCGGCGAGGCTGTCGGCGGCGACGTAGTAGATCGCCTTCTGCTCGCCGTCCATGCGCGAGACGTAGTCCGCGAAGCCGGTCAGCGCGCCGTCGTCCCCGTGCGTCGTGTGGAAGCGCAGCAGCTTCGCCAGCCGTTCGCGGGCGTCGTGCTCGTGGTAGACGCCCTCCTTGAGGTTGCGCGAGAACTCGCCGTAGAACTGCTCGTAGCGGTTGACCTTCTGCTTCTCGCCGTCGACCTCGCGCTCGGTCTCGCCTTCGTTGGCGAGGTCCTCGAGCAGCGACAGCGTCTTGCTGACGACCTGCTTCTTGATGAAGCGCGTGGTGGCGTCCTTCTGCAGGATCTCGCGCGAGACGTTGAGCGGCAGGTCCTCGCTGTCGACGACGCCGCGCACGAAGCGCAGCCACTCCGGCACGATCTCCTGCGCGTCGTCCATGATGAACACGCGCTTGACGAACAGCTTGACGCCGCTCTTGCTGCGGTCGGTCAGGTCGAACGGCGCCTTCTCCGGCAGGTAGAGCAGCCCGGTCAGCTCGTGCGTGCCCTCGACCTTGAAGTGCGTCCACGCCAGTGGCGCGTTCCAGTCGTGCGACAGCGACTTGTAGAACTCCTGGTAGTCGGAGTCCTCGATCTCGGCCTTCGCCCGGGTCCAGATCGCGCGCGCCTGGTTGAGCGTCAGCCACTCCTTCTCGGTCTTCTGGTCGTCGCCTTCGCCGGTGGTGCGCTCGACCTCCATGCGGATCGGCCAGCGCACGTAGTCGCTGTACTTGCGCACGACCTCGCGCACCGGCCACTCCTGCACGTACTCCTTGGCGTCCTCCTTGAGGTGCAGCGTGATCTCGGTGCCGCGACCCTCGCGCTCGGCCGGCGTGATCTCGAACTCGCCCTTGGCCTCGCTCTTCCAGGTCCAGCTCTCGTCGCTGCCGGCCTTGCGGCTGGTCACGGTGACCGCGTCGGCGACCAGGAACGCCGAGTAGAAGCCGACGCCGAACTGGCCGATCAGCGAGACGTCCTTCTTCTGCTCGGCGGACAGCGATTGCATCAGCTTCTTGCTGCCGCTGCGCGCGATCGTGCCGAGGTTGCCGATCAGTTCGTCGCGGGTCATGCCGACGCCGTTGTCGCGGATCGTCAGCGTGCCGGCTGCGTCGTCGCGGATCAGTTCGACGCGCAGCTCCTTGTCGTCGCCGAGCAGGTCGTGCTCGGTCAGCGCGCGGAAGTTGAGCTGGTCGAGCGCGTCGGCGGAGTTGCTGATCAGCTCCCGCAGGAACACCTCGCGGTGCGAGTAGAGGGAGTTGACGACGAGCGAGAGGACTTCGTTGACCTCTGCCTGGAACGTGTGCTTCTCAGCGGTGGACGACATTTCCGGTGGGGTTCGAGGTTGGCTTCGAGTTTCTGGGGGTAGCAGGATTGCGACCTGCCCGGCAAGGTTCAAGGGGGCCGGGGCCAGCGGGGGTGACAGCGGGGGTCACAGCGGGGTCGCCGCCGTGCCGGTCGCCCGCTGCCGGTGGCCCGAATGTGACTTTGTGCTTGCGGCGCCGACGGCAGGCGCGAGCTTGGGGCGATGCCCGGCGAGCAGGCCCTCGGTGCCGGCCGCCGCGAGCGGCTCGACGCGATCCAGTATCTGCGCGCCGTCGCGGCGCTGATGGTCGTCGTGCACCACGCCAGGAACGCGGACCCGGGCGGCTGGCTGTTCAACCCGCTCGAGGACTACCAGCTGCTGGCGCGCGGCGTCGACGTGTTCTTCGTGATCAGCGGCTTCATCATGTACTTCGCCGCGCGGCACGAACGGCCGCGGGAGTTCCTGCTCAAGCGGGTGATCCGGGTCGTGCCGCTCTACTGGCTGGCGACGGCCATGCTGATCGCGGTGGCGGCGTGGTTCGGCGATCCGCTGCTGCGCGATCTCGACGCCGCGCGGGTGCTGCAGTCGCTGGCGTTCGTGCCGCACTACGACCCGTCGGGGCAGCCGTTCCCGGTGCTGGTGCCCGGCTGGACGCTCAACTACGAGATGTTCTTCTACCTCGTGTTCTTCGTCGGCCTGCTCGGCGGCCGGCTGCTGGGCACGCTCAACGTCGCGATCCTGGGCCTGGTCGCGGCCGGCCTGCTGGTCGACTTCGACGGCGCCGTGATGCGCACCTACACCCACGGCCGCATGCTCGAGTTCCTGGCCGGCGTCTGGCTCGGCTGGCTGCACGCCCGTCGGCGCATCCCGCCGGCGCTGAGCCTGGTCGGGCTGCTCGGCTTCGTCGGGCTGCTGTGGCCGCCGCGGCCCGGCGGCTTCGAGGCCGGCACCTTCGCGGTGGCAGCGTGCAGCACGCTGGTCGTCACGGGCGCCGTCGCGCTCGGCGAACGCGCCCCCGTCAGCCGCGTCGCGCGCCTGCTCGGCGACGCCAGCTACTCGATCTACCTGACCCATACGATCCTGCCGCTGCGCGCCGCCAAGGCGCTGTGGCGCGAGGTCCCGCTGGCCGGCTGGCCGCAGTTCGTCGGCTACCTGGTGTTCGCCGTGCTGGTCTCGACCGTGGTGGGCGTGCTGGCCTACCTGCTGTTCGAACGGCCGGTGCTGCGCTGGCTGCGCCGGATCTGGCTGCGGCGGTCCGCCTGAGCCCGCCGCTGGCGCGCGAGCCGTGCCCGCAGCCGGATTCGCGTGCAGTCCCGGCGCGATTGCGGGATGCTATCGGCCGGTCCCAACCAAGCGCTGCAGCCCTCGCTACCCGTGGACAGCCATCGCCTCTTCTCGCTGATCTGCCTGCTCAACCAGTGCGTACTCGCCTGGATCTTCGCGGGCTTCTTCGGCGCCCTCCTGCGTGGACGGGCGCAGTGGCTGGCGAGCTTCTTCCTGGCGTTCGTCGGCCTCGGCATCGGCCTGACCGCGGTGGTGGTGCGCATCTGGCTGTCGTCGATCCCGGAGACCGCCGGGCCCGAACTCGACGAAGGGGCGCTGGCGGTGCGTGGGCTCTACGGCGTCTACCTCGCCGGCAAGCTGCTGTTCGTCGCCGGCCTGGTGCGCGGGGTCGTGCGTTGGCGGGACGAACGTCCGGGCGGCCCGGCCTGGCTGGTCGCGGTGATCGCCGTCGCGGCCTTCGTGGTCGGCTTCGTGCTGCCGACGATCGAATCGGTGCTGCTCGTGCAGGGGCCGATCGTCGCACTCGCATGCGCCTACGCGGCGTCGCGCCTCGGGGCCTCGGACGAGCAGCGGCTCGCCGACGCGGGCCGCCAGACGGTGCGCGTGGTGCTGACGGCGATGGCGGTCATCTGGTCGCTCTACGTCGTCGCGACGCTGTTCGCGGGCCCGGTCGACCCGCGGGCGCTGCAGCCGTTCGGCTTCCTGCTGCGCTACAACTCGCTGATCGACCTCACCCTGCAGGTGGTGCTCGCCACCGGCCTGATCGTCGCGGTGCTGTCGGAGGCGCACGCCCGCACGCTGGCGGCGCAGAACGAACGGGACCGCCTGCGTTCGCAGGTGATGCGCGACGACAAGCTGCGGGTCACGGCGACCCTGATCAGCGGCGTGGCGCACGAGATCAACAACCCGTTGACCGCGATCATCGGCTACGCCGACGACCTGTCCTCGGCCGATGCGGCGACGCGCGAGCGCGCCGCCAACATCGTGCGCGAACAGGCCGAACGCTGCCGCGCGATCGTGCAGCGCATGTCGGTCATCGGCCGGCGCCGGCTGCTGACGACCAGCACGTTCGGCGTCCGTGCCAAGGTCGAAGCGGTCGCGGCCGGGTTCGCGCCGCGCTGCGAAGAGCACGAAGTCGCGATCGAGGTCGGCGTCGACGAGGGCCTGCACGTGACCGCCGACGCGACCGGCTTCGAGCAGGTGCTGACCAACCTGGTGTCCAACGCGATCGCCGTGTCGCCACGCGGTTCGGCCGTCGTCGTGCGTGCGGAGTCGACCGAGAACGGCATGCGGCTGTCGGTGCGCGACCACGGTCCGGGCATCGCGCAGACCGACCGCGGGCGGATCTTCGAGCCGTTCTGGACGACCAAGCGGCCCAACCAGGGCACCGGCCTCGGGCTCGCGGTCGCCGACGCCATCGTGCACGCGCACGGCGGCGCGATCGACATCGTCGACGCGACGGGCGGCGGCACCGAGTTCGTCGTGCTGTGGCCGTGGCGAGCGACGACCAGCAGCGAGTCGCCGCTGCCGTCGACCAGGCTGCATTCGAAGCCGGAGGCGGCTGCTGCGGGCGCGGCCGACCAGGCCCGCATGCTGATCATCGACGACGAGCCGCTGGTCCGTTCGACGATCCGCCGGCACGCCGAGAACCACGGCTGGCAGGTCGACGAGGTCGATTGCGCCCTCGAAGGCCTCGAGCGGCTGATGGCCGATCCCGGCGGCTTCCGCGCGATCGTCTGCGACATGCGCATGCCGGGCATGTCGGGCGTCGAGTTCCACGACGAGCTCGAGCGCCGCGCACCCGAACTGCTGGCGCGCACGCTGTTCGTCACCGGCGACCTCGCCTCGCAGGAGATGGCGGCGTTCTCGCAGCGCTGCCGCGCCGAGATCGTCACCAAACCGTTCGTCACCCGCGAACTCGTGCAGCGCCTCGCCGACCTCGCCTCCTGAGCGGTCCGGTTCAGAAGCGGATCGCGATCGCCGGCGTGTTGATCATGCCGCGCCACAGCAGCCGGTCGTTGGCGCGCCAGACGGTCGGTTCGAAGTGGAAGCGGATGGCGACGTCGCGATCGCCGGCGAGGCCCGCCACGCCATGTTCGCCGTCGCTCCAGTAGTCGGCGAGCACGACGACCGAACGGATCGAACCGACCGGCTGCGGGGCCTTCAGCCACTTCGCGGCCGTCAACACCGACAGGCCGTCGCGCTGCCGCCACCGCTGCCCGTCGACCAGCAGGTCGAAGTGGAACGGCTGCGGGATCTGCGCCAGGGTCGTGCCGGTGACGTTGTAGCCGCGCACCCGATCGGAGTCGTTGCGCAGCTGCACGGCGACCACCAGCGGGCGGCCATGGGGGCGGTTGGTATTGGCGACGATGCGGGCGCGCATGCCGTCGACCGGCGCGCTCCACGCGCCGACGACGCCGCGCACGGCAAAGCCTACCGACACCTCGAGTGGCTCGGCGAACGCCGGCGCGGCGCCGGCCGCGGTCGGCACGGCCCGCAGGGTCAGCTGCAGCCGGAACGCGCCGGGGACCTGCGGCACCAGCCCCATGCGCTGGTCGGGCTCCGGCACGATGCCCTGCGAGAAGCCCCAGCGGAAGTCGCGGCGGGCGCCGTCCGGCGTCGGTCGCACGGTCAGCAGCGGCCCGATGCCCGGGCACGGCACGCGCAGGTCGGTCAGCCGCACCGTCAGCGCGGAGGCCTGCGCGGCGAACGTCCCGTCGACGCCGGCGACCGGACCCTGGACCTTGCCCTGGGCGTCGACCACGGCGGCTTCGAGCACCAGCGGCACGACCGCGGCGCCGTCGTTGTCGGCGAGCGCGCGGGCGCCGAGCTGCACGTCGGTCTCGCCCTGCTCCCGCGCCACGACCCGGCACGGTGTGGCGGTCCTCGCGTGGCCCTCGAGCTCGAACCGGATGTCGGAGAACAGGTCCCAGCCTGCCTGCACGCCGCGCAGTTCGACGGCGAGCCAGTCGTTCTCGGCGACTTCGTCGCGGGCTTCGGGGCGGGTCGTCGCGATCGTCACGACGACGGCCAGCGCCGCTGCGGCGAGCAGCCAGATCGGCGACCAGCGCGTCCGACGCAGCGCCGCGATCGGCGGCGGCGGCGGTGCCGCCTCGTTCTCGCCGAGCGCCCATCCGAGTTCGGCGCGCGCCGAGCGCAGCAGCCGGACCCGTGCGCCGAGCCGGTCGTCCTGCGCCACCCGCGTCGCGACGCGCCGCGCGTGTTCGGGCGCGAGTTCGCCGTCGAGCCAGGCGACCAGGGTCGCGTCGTCGAGGAGGTCGGCGTCTCGTTGCTCAGCCTGGTTCATCGTTCGTCTCCCAGATCCTGCAGGGTCTCCGCCAGCCGCAGCGTGGCGGCGGCGATGCGCGACTTGACGGTGCCGAGCGGCAGCTCGAGGGTCGCGGCGATGGTGCGGTAGTCGAGGCCTTCGACGACGCGCAGCACCAGCGCGTCGCGCAGCGCCGGGCTCAGCGCGTCGATGGCGCGGTGCACGCGTTCGCGCCGCTCGGCGGCGCTCGACGCGGTGAACGGGTTGCTGGCGAAATCCGCGACGGCGGCCTCGTCGAGCGACAGGTCGAGCTGGGTGGCGCTCGGTTCGCGGCGGCGACGACGGCGCAGCCGCTCGGCGAACCGGGCCAGCGTGCGCACCGCGATGCGATGGGCCCAGGTGGTCGGCGCCGACTCACCGCGAAACGCCGGCCACGCGCGGACCAGCTCGCGGTGCACCTCCTGGGCGCCGTCGCGGGCGTCCTGCCCGCACCAGCGCGCGGCGAGCGCGTCGACCCGCGGCGCCATCGCGCGGGTCAGTTCGTCGAGCTGTGGGCGCGTTGCCATGCGTGCCCGGTTTGGTGGCGTCGGTGGGCCTTCGGGTTCGGTGCGCACGGCGATTTTTCGGCCGCGCGATCCCGCGCCGGCGCCTGCCAGCTACGCTGCCTGGGCCGACGAAGGCGACACTACCATGGAAGACAACAACCCCTACCGCAGCCTCGAAGCGCCGCCCGCGGCGTTCGCTGCCGCCAACGAGAAGGCGGCGTTCCTCAAGAAGGTCTACGGCATCCTGCTGCTCGGCGTGCTGGGTTTCGCCGCGACGCTGTTCGCGTGCGCGACGGTTCCGGCGCTGACCGACCTGACCTGGCGCTTCGCCAACCTGATCTACGGCAACGGCCTGATGGGGTGGGCCATCTACATGGCCATCTTCCTGGGCGGCTCCTGGCTCGTGCAATCGGTCGCCGAGAAGCGCCCGATCAACGCGTTCGCCTACGCTGGCTGGGTCGTGCTGATGGCCCTGATGGTCGCGCCGGTGGTGCTGATCGCCAGCGAAGCGCACGGCGTCGGCATCATCCAGCAGGCCAGTGCGTTGACCGCACTCGTCTTCGGTGGCCTGACCGTCTACGTGCTGTGGACCGGCAAGGACTTCTCGTGGATGCGCGGCCTGCTGATGCTCGGGTTCCTGGTGCTGGTCGCGACCAGCCTGCTCGGCTGGGTGCTCGGCTTCTCGTTGGGCCTGTGGTTCTCCGGCCTGGTCGTGCTGCTGGCCGCCGGCTACATCCTCTACAACACCAGCGTGATCCTGAACCACCTGCCGACGCACATGGCGATGACCGGCGCGATCACGCTGTTCACGGACGTGGTGCTGCTGTTCAAGCACATCCTGATCCTGCTGATGAACAGCGACGACTGATTGCGTCACCGGAGCGGCGCCCGTCCGTCGTCGGGCGCCCGTCCGTGTTGGGGCATCCGTCCGGTTCGAGCGCGGCGGAGCGCCGTGCGTCAGTCGCGCCAGAGCGCCGCGCCGCCGCTGAGCCCGGCGATGTTGTCGATCACCGAGACGTCGTCCGGCAGGTCGACGTGCATCTTCTTGGCGTTGCCGCCGCCGATGTAGAGGTGGTCGAAGTGCGTCAGCGCGCGCATGTTCTCGATCGCCATCAGCACGCGCTTCTGCCACTTCTTGTTGCCGACCGACTTCCGCGCGAAGTTGCCGAGGTGCTGGTCGTAGGTCTCGCCCTTGCGGAACGGCTGGTGCGAGATCTCCAGGTGCGGGCACAGGCGGCCGTCCTGGTAGAGCGCCGTGCCGAAGCCGGTGCCGAGCGTGATCACCATCTCGACGCCGTCCCCGGCGATCACCGCGAGGCCCTGCACGTCGGCGTCGTTGGCGACCCGCGCCGGCTTGCCGAACGCGCGCTCGAGCGCGTCGGCGAGGTCGTAGCCACACCACGCGTCGTTGCCGAGGTTCGGCGCCGTGCGCACGACGCCGTCGCGCACCATGCCCGGAAAGCCCGTCGAGATCCGCGTCGACTCCGGCAGTTCGCTGGTGAACTCCTTCAGCAGCGCGACCACCGCGTCCGGATGCGCGCCGATCGGCGTCTCCATGCGGATGCGGTCACAGATCGGTTCGCCGTGGCCGTTCAGCACGGTCGCCTTGAGGCCGGAGCCGCCGATGTCGAAGGCCAGGGTCGCCTGAGCGGTGGTGGGCATGGCGTGACATGCTACAAGGCTGTGCTGCTCCATGATGCTGTCGGTTCCTTCGACAGCCGCACGCGCGCGGCTTGAACGTCGAGAGTTACGGCAGTGCTAATCCTGCGGCACCGGATTGGTCGATCCTGAGACCGGAGAGGTGACCGTATGCGATTCATGGTGATCGACGACGAGCGGACTGCGCGCACCGAACTGGCGCTGCTGCTCGCACGATGGGGGCGGGTCGAGGAGGCCGAGAGCGCCCAACAGGGACTGACGAAGATCCGCGAGGCGATGGCGGCGAGCGATCCGTACTCGCTGGTCTGCGTCGATCTGTGCATGCCCGGCGAGGGCGGTCTGGAGGCGCTGAACGCGATCCGCGACCTCGACGAACGGTCCGGAACGGACCGCACCGAGGTCGTGATGGTGACGTCGTCCGACGACAAGCACGACGTCATCGAGGCGTTCCGGCAGCAGGCCGATGCCTACCTGGTCAAGCCGGTCTCGGCGGCGAAGATCGAAGAACTCGTCGCGCGGCTCGGCGGCGGGGAGGGGCAGCGATGAAGGGCGTCATCTTCGTGATCTTCGAGGAGTTCATCACCGAGAACTGGGGCGCGGAGACGTTCGAAGACCTGCTCGACGACTGCCCGCACGCCGCCAACGAACCGTTCATCGGGCCGAAGTCGTATCCCGATGCGTGGATCGTCGACCTGCTGACGGCGGCCTGCACGCGGCTGAACCTGGCGGCGCCCGACGCGCTGCGCGCATTCGGCAGGTTTGCCTTCGGCGGGCTGATCTCGCGCTACCCGAACTTCGTCGACGGCGTCGAGCACCCGCGGCAGCTGCTGCTCGCCGTGCACGACATCATCCACGTCGAGGTCAAGAAGCTGATGGAGGGCGCGACGCCGCCCAACCTCTACTACGACGACGTCGACGGCGATCCCGACACGCTCACCGTGCACTACGAGTCGGCGCGTGGGCTGTGCGCGCTGATGGAGGGGTTGCTGGAGGGTGCCGCCGAGCACTTCGGCATCGGCATCGAGCACGAGCAGACCGCGTGCACCCACCAGGGCGCCGCGCGCTGCACGTTCGCGCTGAAGTTCCTGCAGCCGGTGGCGAGCTGAGATGGACGACGCTCGCTGGGAACGTCGGCTCGAGCGAGAGCGGGCGCGCAACGCGGCGCTCGAGAAGGTCGTCGAGGACAAGACGCGCGAGCTGTACCTGGCCAACGAACGGCTGCGGCAGCACAACGAAGGCCTCGAGGTCATGGTCGAGGAGCGCACCGCGGACCTGCGCGCGGCGCTGGAGGCCGCCGAGGCGGCCGGTCGCGCCAAGACCGAGTTCCTGGCGCAGATGAGCCACGAGCTGCGCACGCCGCTGCACGGTCTCAACGGCACCATCGACGCGTTGACGCGCACCGAGCTCGGCGCCGAGCAGCGTCGCCTGCTCGACCTGTGTCAGGCTTCGGGCGCCCGCCTGTTGCGCGTGATCGGCGACGTGCTCGACTTCTCGCGCATCGAGTCCGGCAAGCTGGAGTTCGAAATGCGGCCGGCCAACGTCGGCGAGATCGTGCTGGCGGCAGCATCGTCGTTCGCGGCGGCCGCCGAGCAGAAGGGGCTGCGCTTGACGCACGCGTGCGTCGGCGACGACGTCTGGATGCGTGCCGACTCGCACCGGCTGGGGCAGGTGCTCGCCAAGCTGCTCAGCAACGCCGTCAAGTTCACCGAGCACGGCGAGATCGCCTTGCGCGCCGAGGTGCGGCGAGACGACGGACACCTCACGGTCAGCTGGCAGGTGCGCGACAGCGGCTGCGGCATGACGCCGGAGGCCGCCGAACGGATCTTCGATGCGTTCCGGCAGGCCGAGGCCGCGACCACGCGGCGGTTCGGCGGCACCGGGCTCGGGCTTTCGATCGTGCGCGGCATCGTCGAAGCGATGGGCGGCACGATCCGGGTCGAGACCCAGGTCGGCGTCGGCACGACGTTCACGTTCGAGACCCGCCACGAGGCTTGTGCGAGCGAGGCGAACGTCGCGCAGCTGGCGCCGTCGGCGCTCGACCTCGGCGGCAAGAAGGTGCTGGTCGTCGACGACCATCCGATCAACCGCACGCTGTGCGAGACCATGCTGGCGGGCTGCAACTGCGAGCTGCTGTTCGCCGCGAGCGGCGCCGAGGCGATCCTGCAGGTCGCCCGTAGCGCGCCGGACCTGGTGCTGATGGACTGCCACATGCCGGGCATGTCCGGCCTCGAAGCGACGCGCGCGATCCGGTCGACGGGCTACCAGAACCCGATCCTGGCCGTGTCCGCCGATGTCACTACCGACAACGCGACCGCGGTCGTGGCCGCCGGCATGCAGGGCATCCTCGGCAAGCCGTTCCGCCAGTCGGACCTGTTCGAGTCGATCACCGAGCTGCTGGACGGTAGCGGCCGGTTCGCGGCGGCCGTGCCGGAGGACCTCGACGACGCCCTGCCGCTGTTCGCGCCGGACTCGGCGCTCGAACTGCTCGGCGGCCACCGCGACATGGTCGCGCGGCTCTGCGAGGTCTTCCTCGAGGAGCTGCCGGGCAACCTCGACAACCTGCGGGCCGGCGTCGCCGACGCCGATGCCGCGGCACAGGCGCAGTTCGCGCACTCGTTGAAGGGGGCGTCCGGTGTGGTCTGTGCGGTGCGCCTGCGCGACCTGTGCGCCGACCTCGAGGCGAAGGGCCGCGAGGGGCAGTGCCAGCCGGACCGGCTCGACCGGCTCGAGGCGGTCGCGCGGGAGACCGAGGCGGCGCTGCGCGCGTGGCTCGCAGCGTGCCCGTAGCTCAGCGGCGTCGAGATCCGACCGCGATCTGCATCAGGTCGGCGGCCATCGTGACCTTGCCGTCGAAGCGGGCGCGCGCCTGCTGGCACAGGTCGACGCCGTCGCACTCGGGATAGAAGTGCGTCAGCACCAGCTCGAGGGCGCCGGCGCGCTGCGCGTAGTCGGCGGCGAGTCCGGGCGTCAGGTGGCCTTCGAGCTTGTGGCCGTCGGGTGAGGCGGTGTCGCAGACGAACACGTCGACGTCGCGCGCCAGCTCGACCAGCTCTTCGCAGGTGTCGGCGTCGCCCGACAGCGCGACGACGCCGGCCGCGGTGCGCAGCCGGTAGCCGAGGCTCTGGGCCGTGTGCCGGATCGGGATCGACGTGACCTCGAACCCGTGCACCTGCGCGGTGCCCGGCAGCCACTCGACCAGCTCCAGTTCGTAGTCCTTCGGCTCCAGCCACGGCCAGGCCTGCGTCAGCAGCGCGACCAGCCGCCGCAGTCCCGGTGCGCCGTGGATCGACAGCGGCGGGCGCGGGCTGAGGTGCGGCGAGCGCAGCGCGAACAGCAGGGCGGCGAGGTCGGCGCAGTGGTCGGTGTGGTAGTGGGTCAGCAGCACCGCGTCGAGCTGCGCGGGCGACACCCCGGCCTGGGCGAGGCGCCGCAGGGTCCCGGGCCCGCAGTCGACCATGACGCGCCGGTCGTCGTGCTCGATCAGGTAGCCGGCCGGAAAACGGTCGGCCACCGGCACCGAAGTGCCGGAGCCGAGCACGGTGAGTTGCATGCGTTGCAACGTAGCAGTGGCGCCGTTCGCCGTCGCGTGACTTGCCGATGACGCAGGGGGCTTGGCGCATCGTTTGCCCGATTGCCGGCGCGGTTGCGGTCGCGACATGTCTCGATTCGGGGCGGCGTGATCAAGGCGCCAGTCGCACCGGCCGAAGGGTCGATGACCGGCGTAGCGGATCCGCGCCGGCAGCTCAGAATCGAGAACCTATGCAACAACGCAGTCTGCTTCGCCCGTCCCTTGCCCTCGTCGCCGTGCTCGGCGCCTGCGCCGGCGGCCCCGACCGCCAGGATGCCCCGATCAAGGTCGAGGAGATGATGACCTGGATCGAGAAGGTGCACATCGAGGCCGAGCGCGCGCGCGACGCGATCTCCGACTCGTTCGAACGGCTCAACACGCTCGCCGGTGGCCGCTTCGAGGGCGACTCCGCCGCGGTCGTCTACGCCCGCTTCGTGCAGTCGATCGACGTCGCCGAACAGCAGGCCAAGCGCTACCGCGACGTGGTCGCGCCGATGGTCGCCTCGGCCGGTCCGGTGTTCGCCACCTGGCAGGCGGACGTCGAGATGATCCAGTCGGAGCGGCTGCGCCAGCGCAGCGAGATGCGCTTCCAGATCGCCAAGGAGCGCTACGACGCGATCGCCAAGGTCGCGGTGCCGGCGCAGGAGCAGTACGACCTGTTCGTGCGGGCGCTGCGCGACCACGCGCTGTTCCTCGGCCACGACCTCAACGCCGGCTCGATCGACGACATCCAGGAAGAGGTCAAGCTGGTGGCGCAGAACGCGCTGCAGCTGGACCAGAACCTCGAGTCGACGATGGCCGCCTCGCGCGCCTACGTCGAGCAGTCGTCGCTGCCCGCCGCCGCACCCGGACGCTAGGTGACCCCGACGCTGCTGATCCTGCTGCTGGCGGCGCTCGCGCTCGCCTTCGCGGCGACCTGGCAGCGCCAGGCAGAACTGCGTCGGCAGCGCGACGCCGTGCGCGAACGCGCCGAGCTGTCCGCGGCGAGCAGCGGTGCGGCGCCGCTGCAGCTGCCGGTCGTCGACCTGCAGAAGTGCATGGGCTGCGGCACCTGTGTGCGCGAGTGCCCCGAGGAGGGCGTGCTCGCGCTGGTGCACGGCCAGGCGGCCGTCGTCAACCCTACCGGCTGCGTCGGCCACGCCCGCTGCGTGTCCGAGTGCCCGGTCGACGCGGTGACGTTGACGCAGGGGGACCTGCAGCAGCGCGACGACGTGCCGGTGCTCGACGCCGAACTGCAGGCGGTCGGCAACGACGGCCTGTTCCTGGTCGGGGAGATCACCGCGCGCTCGCTGATCCGCGTTGCGGCCGAACAGGGGGTGTCGGCGGGCCGCGCGATCGCGCGGCGGTGCGCCGAGCCGGGGCCGGACGGCGTGCTCGACGCCGTCGTCGTCGGCGCCGGACCGGGCGGCATCGCCTGCGCGTTGGCCTGCCGCGAGGCGGGCCTCGACTTCGCGCTGCTCGACCAGGAGCCGTTCGTCGGCGGTGCCGTCGCCAAGTATCCGCGCAAGAAGCTGGTGCTGACCGACCGGATCGACCTGCCGCTGCACGGCCGCCTGCCGCGCCGCGAGTACGAGAAGGAAGAGCTGGTCGCGCTGTGGCAGGATCTCGGCGAACGGCACGAGCTGCCGTTCGTCGGCGGCGTCGCGTTCGAACATGTCGAGCGGCAGGACGACGGCACGTTCGTCGTGCATACCGACGCCGGCGGCTATCGCGCCCGCAACGTCGTGATCGCGGTCGGCCGACGCGGCCAGCCGCGCCGGCTCGGCGTGCCGGGTGAGGACCAGCCACACGTCGCCTTCGGCCTGCTCGACGCCGCCAGCTACGCCAACGCGCACTGCGTGGTCGTCGGCGGCGGCGACAGTGCGGTCGAGACCGCGATCGCGCTGGCCGAGCAGCCGGGCAACGACGTGACGCTGGTCTATCGCCAGGAGGCCTTCTTCCGGCTGCGCAGCAAGAACCGCAAGCGGCTCGAGCAGCAGGTCGCCAGCGGATCCCTGCAGACGATGCTGGCGACCGACGTGCAGGCGATCGGCGCCGACCACGTCGAGGTCGCGCAGCGGCAGGAGGCCGGCGGCCCGGTGGCGGTGCAGGTGCGCGCCGACCATGTGTTCGTGCTCGCTGGCGGGGTGCCGCCGTTCGAGCAGCTGAAGCGCAGCGGCGTCTCGTTCGACGCCGCGCTGCATCCAGAGGAGGCCGCGCCGGCGGACGACGGCGCGCGCAGCAGCCTGCTGTGGGCGGTCGGCTGTGGCCTGCTGCTGGCGGCGGCGACGCTGGCGTTCGTGCTCTGGCACGCCGACTACTACCTGCAGGCCTCGGGGCTGCGCGCGGCGCATCCCAAGCACGCGTTCCTGCGGCCGGATCACGGCCTCGGGCTGTGGTTCGGGCTGCTCGCGTCCGGCGCGATGCTGGCCAACCTCGCCTACCTGCTGCGGCGGCAGCAGCTGTGGGGCGTGCGCTTCGGTCGCCTGTCGACGTGGATGAACGTGCACGTCGCGACCGGCGTGATCGCCGTGCTGCTGGTGATGCTGCACGGCTCGATGGCGCCGCGCACGACACCCGGTGGCTATGCGTTCTGGGGTCTGGCGGTGCTGCTGCTGACCGGCGCGATCGGGCGCTGGTTCTACGCCTGGCTGCCGCGGTCCGCGAACGGCCGCGAGCGTCGCCTCGACGAGCTGCGGCAGGACCTGCACGAGCGCAAGCGGCGGCGGGCGGACGATCCGTTCGCGGCGGCGGCGCGCGCCGAGACGCTCGCGCTGATCGAACGGCGGCAGTGGCACGGCAGCTGGTTCGGTCGCGCGCTGGCGCTGGTCGGCCTGCAGTGGGACCTGTGGCGCACGCGGCGTCGCATCCGCGATCTCGGTCGCGAGCACGGCGCCGATGCCGCGTCGCTGGCCCGCGAACTGCACGAGGCGCGGCAGGCGCACGGCACCGCGGTGGCGGTGGCGCACCTCGAGGACCTGCGCGCGCTGCTCGGCACGTGGCGCTGGCTGCACCGCTGGATCGCGCTGCTGACGGTGCTGCTGGTGGTGGTGCACGCGGTGATCGCGATCGGCCGCGGCGTGTTCCGCGACGGAGGCGGCCTGTGAACCTCAAGGCGCGCTCGATCGTCGTCGGCGTGGTCTCGGCCGTGCTGGTGCTGACGCTGACGATGGCGGCTGCCGAACGGCAGTCGCCGGGACCGATCTCGACCGTGCACGGCCGCCTCGCCGAGCTCGACGGAGGGGCTTCGTGTTCGAGCTGCCACGGCGGTTGGTTCGGCGACATGCGCGCGTCCTGCATCGAGTGCCACGAGGAGATCGCCGCCCAACTCGAGCACGGCAACGGCCTGCACGGCGTGCTCGGCAAGGAGGCGGCGCACCAGTGCGCGACGTGCCACAGCGAGCACCACGGCGAGACGTTCCAGCAGGTCAACCGGCTGGCGTTCGCCCAGGCCGGCGTGCCCGACCCGGAGGCGTTCGACCACCGCATGATCGGCTTCGACCTCTCCGGTGCGCACGACCAGCTGAAGTGCGACGCGTGCCACGAGCACGCCTACGCCGAGGTATTGCCGGAGAACCAGCAGCGCTTCCTCGGCCTGCAGCGCGACTGCGGCTCGTGCCACGCCAACCCGCACGGAGGGCGCATGCAGATGACCTGTGTCACCTGCCATACGCAGTCGGACTTCACGCAGCGGTTCGTGTCGAAGCACGACCGCTGGCTGCGGCTCGAGGGGGCGCACGGCGGCGTCGACTGCCGTTCGTGCCACCAGGCCGGGAGCGCGCACGCGCTCGAGGCGCTGCGGCCGGGGGAGCTGTCAGCGCGCGGTTGCGCCGACTGCCACGAGTCGCCGCACGTCGCGGCGTTCGTCGCCGGCAACGGCGGCTGCGCGAGCTGCCACCAGCAGGAGTTCGAGCACTTCGACGACGACCGTCTGGCGCTGACCGCCGAACAGCACGCGCACAGCGGCTTCGCGCTCGGCGCGCCGCACGACCGGCTCGCGTGCACGGCGTGCCACGACGCGGCGGGCACGTTCGCCGAACGGCACCCCGGGCGCGCGCCGACCGACTGCCGCGCGTGCCACCAGGATCCGCACGGCGGCCAGTTCGACGGCAGCCCGTTGGCCGAACAGGACTGCGTCAGCTGCCACGAACGCACCCACTTCGCACCGCACCGCTTCGACGAGGCGATGCACGCGCGCACGGCGCTGCCGCTCGACGGCCGGCACGCCGAGCAGCGCTGTGAGGCATGCCACGAGGTGCGGCCGCCCGATTCGGTCCGGCAGTTCCGCGGCACGCCGTCCCGATGTGAGAGCTGCCACGGCGATGCGCACGACGACGCGTTCGCGGCGCATCGCCAGCGGCTGGCCGCGCACCCGCGCGGCGCCTGCGCGCAGTGCCACGACACCGACGCCTGGACGAGTCTCGACCACGCGCGCTTCGACCACGCCGACTGGACCGGCTTCGGCCTCGACGGGGCGCACGCGCAGATCGAGTGCACCGACTGCCATGCGCGCACCGACACCCCGGACGCGTTGGGCCGGCGCTTCGGCCGGATCCCGGAGCACGACGGCACCGATGCGGCGGGTGACTGCGCGCGCTGCCACGGCGACCCGCACGAGGGCATCTTCGCGCGCGAGGGTGCCCCGCAGCAGATCGACGGCCGCGGCGGATGCCTGCGCTGCCACGACACCGCGTCGTTCCGCGCGCTGCCGCACGGCTTCGATCACAAGGCGTTCGCGGGCTTCGAGCTGACCGGCAAGCACGGCAAGCTCGACTGCTCGGCGTGCCACCAGGCGCTCGACGAGGCGACCAGCACCGGGCGGACGTGGGGCAAGGCCAAGGGGCGGGCGTGCGCCGACTGCCACCAGGATCCGCACGTCGGGCAGTTTGCGCGGTTCGGCAAGACCGACTGCCATCGCTGCCACAAGAGCGCCAACACGTTCGCGACGCTGTCGTTCCGCCACAACCTGGACTCGCGGTTCCGACTGGGCGAGCAGCACCGCAAGGTCGCCTGCAGTCTCTGCCACAAACCCGAGACGAAAGATGGGCACACCTTCGTCCGATACAAGCCGCTGCCGACCAAGTGCGTCGACTGCCACGGTCGGGAAGAAGGAGGAGCGCCGAAACGGAGACGGAGGCGCGAGTGAGCACGACAAGGCATCTGGGCGCGTCGCTGGCCGCGCTGCATCTGGTCTGCGGCGGACTGGCCGCGCAAGGAGAGCGCTTCGAGCGCCTCGACCTGCGCGTCTCGGCACCGCGACCGAACGGGCAGTGTGTGATCGACCGCGGCAAGCGCGAGAAGGTCGAGGTCGGCGATCGCGTGGTGCTGTCGCCGCGCGGCGGCCAGCCGTTGACCGGTCGCGTGCTGCAGGTCGAGGACCGCACCGCGCTGGTGCAGCTGCTCGACCCCAAGGCTTCGGTGGCACGCGGCACGCGTGGCCACGTGCTGATCCCGCGGACGCGCAAGCAGCAGGCCGGGCCCGATCCGGCCGATCCGGCGGTCGAGCCGCAGCCGCCGACCGGTGAGCCGGGCGCGCAGGATCCGCCGGGCGACGAGGTCTGGAGGCCGGGCATGCCGTTGCTCGGCCGTCACCGGGCGCCGCGGCCGAACGAACGCGACGCCCAGTTGCGCGGCCGCCTCTACGGCTCCAGCAACCTGGTCCGCACGCTCGACTCGTTCTCGCAGTCGTACGCGCGCGCCGGTGCCGACGTCGACGTCAACAACATCGATGGCGACGGCGGCCGGCTGCGCTTCCACGGCGAGTTCGTGCACAGCGAAGAGGTCTCCGGCAACACCGGCAGCGACCTGCGCATCTACGAGCTCAGCTACGCGCACGGCGGCACGCGCTTCGACCCGTGGCGCTGGCAGGTCGGCCGCTTCCTGCAGCAGGACATGCCCGAGTTCGGGCTGCTCGACGGCATCGAGGTCGGCTTCCGCAGCGAGCACGGCGACCGCTTCGGCGCCAGCGTCGGCTACCTGCCCGAGCTCGACGACGACCTCGACAGCCTCGCCGACCTGCAGCTCGCGGCGTGGTACGTGTTCAACCCGGACGTGTCCGAACGGATCTCGTACGCGATCGGTTACCAGAAGACCTGGCACCGTTGGGACGCGGACCGCGACCTGATCGTCGCCAAGGCCCGCTATCTGCCGCACAGCGGTTGGGACGTGTCGTCGGCGATCTGGGTCGACATCTACGACAACGACGACAACCTCAAGGACGAGGCGTTCGAGTTCACGCGCGCCAACCTGTTCGCGACGCGTCGCTGGCAGGACGAGGGCGGCGTCGAGCTGTTCTACGACCACGAGGAGTATCCGGAGCTGCTGCGCAACGAGACGCCGCAGACGCTGTTGCCGCAGACGTTGATCGGGGCGCACGTCGATCGCGTGTCGGCGCACCTGTGGACGGGTGGCGGCGACCGGGCGCAGTGGTTCACGCGCACGACCGGCTGGGTCGACGAGGAGGACGAGGGCTTCGCGTTCGAGCTCGGTGGTCGGCAGGACGACGTGCTCGGTTCGCGCACGCGCTCGGGTCTGGCGTTGTTCCACGTGAACGCGCAGACCAGCAACGTCACCGGCGTGCGTATCGAGCACGGCGGCGACTACCAGTTCGGTCGCCTCGACCTGCTCTACGAACTCGGCTTCGTGCACTTCGACGACCAACCGTCCGATCGCAGCGAGTTGCTGCAGCACCGCTTCGCCGCGCTGGTCTCGACCGGCATGGGGTCGGGTTGGGACGCGACGTTCACTGGCGACGTCACCGTGTGGGACGAGGAGATCTCGTTCGGCGTCGGCATCTACCTGCAAAAGCTGTTCTGAGGGCCATCATGAAGACCAGACGTTTCGGCAAGTGGGCCGCGGCCCTCGTCATGTTGGTCGCCGTCGTGGCGTGCACGATCAGCAACCCGCGCCGCGTCGAGCAGCATCGCTGGTGGTCGGGCTTCGGCCTGGTGGTGCCGCACGAGTCGTTCCCGGCCGACTGCAGCCTGTGCCACGTCGGCTCGTCGTGGAACAAGCTGGTCGCCGACTTCCGCTTCGACCACGGCGCGCGCACCGGCGTCGCGCTGCACGGCGCGCACGACCAGGCGGCGTGCCTGCGCTGCCACAACGACCGCGGCCCGGTGTCGGCCTACAACGCCAAGGGCTGCGTCGGCTGCCACGAGGACGTGCACTACGGCGAACTCGGCCAGGACTGCGCGCGCTGCCACGACGAGGTGCTGTGGCGCGTGCCCAACACGCGGGTCGCGCACATCCACACGCGCCTGCCGCTGATCGGCGCGCACATGCAGGTCGCCTGCCACCGCTGCCACGCCGGCGCGACGGTCACCAACTTCCGACCGACCGATCCCGACTGCAGCAGCTGCCACCTCAACGAGGCGATCGCGACCACCAACCCGCCGCACCAGGGGCTCGGCTGGACGCAGCAGCGCTGCGACCGCTGCCACCAGCCGACGGCCTGGCGGCCGGCGCAGGTGCGGTGACCTGCGATCCCACACGGAGACCACGGCCCGGTCCCATCTGGAGACGGGCCACTCACGGAATGACACAGGAGTGTCGATGACCCCCGAACTCGGAAGGAACGATGCGCTCCCCACGCGGAGTTCGATCATGAAGACTCCTGTACGCAGGTTGGCGGTCCGTGCCGCGTCCCTGGCCATGGCCGGGGCGGTGCTGGTGCTGTCGATGTTCCCCGCTTCTTGCGTCGACCAGCAGGGGCGCGAGGCGTCCGTGGCGTCGGCCGAGTCCTGCATGCGCTGCCACAACGGCTCGCTGCACGACGACTACGCCGGACCCGGCCTCGAGAACCCGCACCCGTTCCCCGGTGATGCCGAGATGCTGCGCTGCACGGCGTGCCACGGCGGCAACCCCAATGGCGCCGACGCGGCCACCAGCCACGTGCCGCCGCCGCCGTCGATCGGGGACCGTGACTTCCAGGATCAGAACGCGCAGGCGTACTTCAACAAGCTGACGCTCGCGGGCATCGACAAGGTCGACGACTACGAGGTCGACGGCGTCACCTACACCGGCCTGCAGTACCTGCAGTTCCTCAACCCGTCCGACCTGCGCGTCACCAGCATCGGCCAGGGCTGCGGCGAGTGCCACCAGCCGCACGCGACCGCGTCGATCCGTTCGCCGATCGGCAGCGAGATGGGCATCTTCTCGGGCGCCTTCTACGCGGTCGGCATGGCCAACGCGATCGCCGCGCACCAGGGACTGTTCGAGGACACGGCCGCCGACTACGGCTGGCGGGCGGTCGTCGATCCGGCCCACGTGCACGATCCCAACGCCGACGGCAAGGTCGGCGAACTGCTCGAGGCGCCGGTCTGGAGCTCGCGCGAGGACCAGGGCCCGGACTTCCTGTTCCGCAACCAGGACTTCGTCGTCGCCAACCTGGTCAACGACGTCAACGCCGACGGCTCGGTGGTCAGCGGCTCGCGGCTGGCCAAGCTCTACCAGGAACAGGTCGCGTTCACCTGTGGCGACTGCCACCTCGGCAGCAGCGGCGCCAACAACCGCTACGGCGACTTCCGGCCGTCGGGCTGCGCGGCGTGCCACATGCCGTACAGCCTCGACGGCCGCAGCCGCAGCCAGGACCCGAACGTGCCGAAGTTCGAGCCGCTCGACCCGGACGACATCGACGACCCCGAGCGCGCCCACGTGCGTTCGCACCGGATCCGTTCGGTGGCGCGCACGCTGACCAACGGCACGCAGGTCGAGGGCATCGACGACTACACCTGCGCCGGCTGCCACCAGGGCAGCAACCGCATGGTCATGCAGTACTGGGGCATCCGCCTCGACCAGAACCAGGACGTTCGCCGCGGCCACCAGTACCCGGCCAACCCGGTCGACTTCGAGACCACGCGCAACGACACGCGCCTGTTCGACCCGCAGGTCGGCAACAACACGTTCAACGGGCGCAACCACCGTCAGTACCTCCTGATGGAGGACTACGACGGCGACGGCCGTGACGACACGCCGGCCGACGTGCACTACGACGCGGGCATGGGCTGCGTCGACTGCCACGGCACCGTAGACCTGCACGGCGACGTCGCCGCGGCCAACAACGGCGACATCGTCAGCCGCATGACGCACGCCGTGACGATCAAGTGCGAGGACTGCCACGGCTCGGCGACGGCCTACGCGCCGACCACGGTCGGCGAGAACTACGACGGCGAGACCGTCACGCTCGCGGTCGACAGCGCCGGCAACCCGCTGCGCCACGTCGAGGTGGACTCGAACGGCGACTACTGGCTGACCAGCAAGGTCGACGGCCGCCGCCACTACGTCTCGCAGACGCTCGACGTGATCGTCGACAACGGCCGGACCAACCCGGTCACCGGCACGCCGATCTACACGCAGCACGGCTCGTTCGCGATGGGCCGCGACGACAACGACCCGGCGACCGGCATCGGTTCGCAGCAGACCGGCAGCCCGCACGCCGGCTTCAGCCACATGGACTCGATGCACTGCGCGTCGTGCCACAGCGCCTGGAGCAACTCGTGCGTCGGCTGCCACCTCGAAGGCGAGTACAACGAGGGCAACAACTTCAGCAACATCACCGGCGAACGGATCGCGTTCCGCGAGCGCTTCGCCGAGTTCGTCTACCAGTCGCCGATCCCGTTCACGCTCGGCATCGGGCCGGACAACGACATCCGCACGACCGCGGCCAACACCAAGGTGTTCTTCCGCTACCGCGACATCAACGGCGACCGCACGCCGGTGTTCGCGTTCTCGGACCGCAACGGCCAGGGCGGCAACACGGTCGCGCGGCCGACGCCGTCGCTGGGCCACAACGCGCTGATGGCGCACTCGATCCGCGGCCGCGTCAGCGCGACCAACGAAGGGCCGCGCTCGTGCGTCGCGTGCCACCTGACGAACGACGCGATCACCAACTACGGCTCGCAATACGCGGCGTTCCGGACGGCGCTCTACGCCAACGACTACGGCAACCTCGACTACAACCTGCTCAGGCAGCACATCGGGCAGAACCCGGGTAACCAGCTCGACTCGCCGTTCTTCGTGCACATGGTCGCGGGCCTCGGCACCGGCCTCTACCTGTTCGACCAGAACGGCGCCGCGCAGAACCCGCTCGACGACAACGACGATCGCTACGGCAGCGACGGCGCTGCGCCGAACACCTACTTCAACCCGGCCGACGTGCGTTACGACCTCGACCGCGTGGTCGAGACCAACGGTGTCGCCAACGGCTCGAGCAGCATCCCGATGAACCAGCCGTTCCTCGGTCCGCTGCGCCGCGACGGGGCGCTCGACCCCAACATGACCGGGCCGCTCGGCACCACGCTGGCGCTGCGCCTGGCTGACCCGGCGACCGGCATCGTGCTCAACAGCTGGGTGGACGCGGACCGCACGGTCAAGGGCGACGCGAGCAACGTGATCGATCCGTAGCGCCGGCTACGGTCGATCACCGCACGCCCACTCGGCCGTCGAGGCCGAACGGCTCAGGGCTGCCGTCCGCCCATCGACACCTGGAAGCCGCGATCGCTGCGCACCGTGTACTGCACGGTCGCGTCGTCCTCGGTCACCGAGAACCGGATCGCGAGCTTGCGGGTGTTGGCGTCCCAGCGCGCCTCGCGGCCGCCGGGCTTCAGCACCCCGGTCGCGGTGACGCTCGGCGACATCGCCTGCCACGCGACGTCGGCCGGCCCCTTGCTCCACACCTCGACCTCGACGTCGATCGGCTCGGGTGCCTCGAACTGCAGGTGGATCGGGTGGCCGGCGCGGACCTGCATCGAGCCAGCGGTGCGGTGGTAGCTGCAGCTGCAGAACGCGGCGAGGGCCAGCAGCGCGGCGGCGCGGACGACGGGGTGGTTGCTCACTCCGCCATCGTATCCTGCAGCGTGCGCAGCCAGCGAGCGACGGCCAGCGCGTTGGCGAGTCGACGGCCGGCCCGACCCCGGCACGGGATCGTCGGCAGGCTCAGGCCTTCGCGCTCGACGACCTGTTCGAGCAGGCCCGAGTTGTGCTGCACCTTGTTGCAGTAGCTCGCCTTCAGCAGCGTGTGCTCGAACGTCGCGGGCAGCACGGCGCGGCCCCAGGCGAGCGTCGTCGGGGTCCAGCTGGCGAACGGCGTGCCCGGCGGGGCGAACGCCTCGAACCGCCGGCGCGCGGCGGCGATCGGCTCGCCGTGCTCGAGCGCCGCGCGCGGCACGTCCATGTGGAACAGGTGCTCGTCGCTCGGCGGCGTGCGCTCGGGGCGGATCACCGCTTCGAACGTCTCGCCGCTGTCGACGCGCGCCGCGACCCAGTGCAGCAGTTCGCGTTCGGTGTCCGGCGGCTCGTCCGGCAAGAGCGGCGCGGTCTCGGCGTAGCAGACGACCACGCGCGGGTCGTAGAGCAGCCGGTCGATCGCCTTCGGTTCGCGGCGCCGTGCGCTGCGGAAGCGGCTGACGCGGCGCGACGAGCGGTGCTGGATCTGCCGGTCGATCATCCCGTCGAACGCGCGCAACAGCTCGTCGAGGTGCTGATGGTCGGGCTCGACGATGCGCAGCGCCTCGACGATCGCCTCGATGGTCGAGATGTACTCGGGCTTGGGCTCGCGGCGGATCCGGTAGTTGCTCGGCGCCGACGGCTGCAGCTTGACGTGGCGGCGGTCGTGCAGCCACGCGTTCTCGCGGTAGAGCCGCCTGGCGTGGCTCCAGGTGCCGTCGATGACGATCAGCGTCGACGGCCACTCCGAGGACGGCAGGTCGGCGAGGTCGTCGGCGTCGCGGTGCGGAAACAGCACCGCCGCGTCGTCGGGCACCTCGACGCGCTGCTCGAGCGTGCCGGTGAAGCCGGGGGTCGGGACGTGCACCGACGCGTTGGGCATGCACAGCTTGACCAGCCGCGCCGTGCCGAACGGGTGGCTGCGTTCGTGGGGGTGCTGCAGGACCACCAGCCGGGTGCGGGTGTCGACCGACGGCAGGCCTTCGCAGTAGCACAAGGCCTCTGGGCGCAGGCAGCGCAGGCAGCGCGGGGGCGGGGCTGGATCGGACACGAGCGACCGGAGTCTAGCCCGCGAACCTCGGCAACAACACGTCGGCGCGGGGCCGAATCGCGCGGTCGGGCGTACGCGGTTCGGCCGTCCGTCGTGCCGGTCTGCAAACTCGTCGTGACCGGTGTCGGCGGTGCGCTACGTTGCCGCCATGCGTCGTATCGCCAGCGCCTGGTTCCTGTTGTTGGTCGTATCCGTGTGCCCCGGCATCCTCGTCGGCCAGGATCCGGGGGCCGGGCAGGCGGGCGGGACCGGCCCGGAGCAGCAGCAGGAGGGCAGCCAGGAAGGGCCGCAGCAGGCAGCTACGCTCGACCAGGACACCCGCGACGCGCTCGCCAACCTGGCCGAGCAGCTGGTCAAGGACCGTGCGGCGCTGGCGCAGGCGCGGAGCGAGGGCAAGAGCGACGAGGTCAAGCGCCTGACCACGGTGATCGAAGATGCGGAGGCGGAGTTCGCCAAGCTGACCGCGCGCGTCGACGTCAAGCACTACCAGGGCGGCGCCAAGGCCAAGTTCGACCTGCAGCAGGAGATCGAGGAGATCCTGCGACCGTTGATGCGTCTGCTCAGCGACGCGACCGAAGGGCCGCGCGAGCTCGCCGAACTGCGCGCCGAGCTCGAACGGGTGACCGCGAAGAAGCGCATCGCCGAGAAGGCCAAGGCCAACGTGCTCCGGGTCCGGGACGCGTTGGCGCCGGATTCGCCGGCAAGGGCCGAGGCCGAGCGCGAACTGGAGGAGCGCTGGGACCCGGAGCTGAAGCGGCTCGGTAGCGAGATGCTCGTGCTCAACGCCTCGATCACCCAGCTCGAGGAAGGGCGCGAGTCGATCTGGGAGACCGTCGGCGACAACACGCGGGACTTCGTCGGTGGCGAGGGGCTCAACCTGGTGATCTGCGTGGCGGTGTTCACGCTGACGTGGCTGCTGGTCGGCTTCCTCGGGCGCCGCCTGCTCAAGCTGCGGCCGCGCGGCAGCTTCTCGCGCCGCCTCGGCGAAGTGCTGCTGCGCCTGGTCGCAGGCGTCACCGCGATGGTGACGACGTTGGCCGTCATCTACGCGCGCGACGACATGCTGCTGCTGGCGATCGCGTTCGTGGTGCTGATCGGGTTCGGCTGGGTCGTCATCAAGGCCGCGCCGCAGTTCCTCGACCAGATCCGCCTGGTGCTCAACGTCGGCGCCGTGCGCGAGGGCGAGCGCATCCTGATCGACGGGTTGCCGTACCGGGTCGAGTCGCTGCGCTTCTTCTCGTGGCTGAAGAACCCGCTGCTGCAGGGCGGCAACCTGCGCATGCCGCTCAAGGACCTGCTCGACAAGCGCTCGCGCCCGCTGGCCAAGGACGAGCCGTGGTTCCCGTGTGCGCAGGGGGACGTGGTCGCGCTCAGTGACGGCACGATCGGCGTCGTGCACCTGCAGACCCCCGAGGTCGTGACGATCTCGATGCGCGGCCAGCCGCAGCAGCACATCCCGACGCTCGACTTCCTCGAGATGAAGCCGCGCAGCTTGTCGGACGGGTTCGAGATCCGCGTGATCTTCGGCGTCGACTACGGCCACCAGCAGGACGTGCTGACGGCGGTGCCGTCGAAGCTGGCCGACGCGATCCAGCAGCGCATCGCCGAGGACGAATCGTCCCAGCACCTGAAGGCCGTCAAGGTCGAGCTCAACAGCGCCGGTTCGAGCTCGCTCGACATGATCGCGCTGGTCGCCTTCGAGGGCGAGGCGGCGCTGCGCTACTACCCGCTGCTACGGCGCATCAACCAGGCACTGGTCGCGGCGTGCAACGAACACGGCTTCGGCATCCCGTTCCCGCAGCTGACGGTGCACGGCATCGGCGAACGGGGCATGGAGGAATAGCCTCGGAGCGTTGCCCGGGTCGGGTCGGCGAACGGCCCGTGGCAGGGCCGCTGGCGCGAGCTTGCGACATCTTAATGTGCCTGGTTGCCGCAACCGGTCCCGGCTGTCGGACTAAGGGGGATCCAGTCGCGTGGAGGGGGCGGTGCCCCCGGCCGGCTGCCCCCGTTGATGACGGCCCTCCCCGCAGCCTCGATCGAACCGCACGGACGCCGGCCCGGCGATCGCTCCCCGGCACCCGCCGCGCTCGCCGCCGGTCCGTCCCGGCGTCGGGGACGCGCGCTGCTGCTGCTGGTCGCCGTCGGTGGGGCCCTGCTGGTCGCCGAACTGCTGCTGCGGGCGTTCGACCTGCCGCGCATCGGCAGCCGCTTCGTCAGCGTCGACTACGACGCCGGCACGTTCGAGTTCGACCGCGAACTGCTGTGGCGGCTGGCGCCGGCGGCCGGCGTCGACGACCGCAACCGACTCGGCCTGCGCGGTTGGCTGCCGCCGGGTGGAGGGGACGGGGCCGGTCGAGGAGACGAGGCCGGTGGCGCGGACGGGGCCGACTACCGCATCGTCTGCGTCGGCGACTCCTGCACGTTCGGCACGGGGGTGCGCGTCGACCAGACCTACGGCGCGCGGCTGCAGCGGCATGCGCAGGCGGCCCTTGGCGGGAGGCCGGCGCACTGTGCGCTGCTGGCGCTGCCCGGCTATTCGACCTATCAGGACCGGGTGCTCGTCGACCGCGTGCTGCCGACGGCGGCGGCCGACCTGGCCGTGTTCTACTGCGGCACGTGGAACGACTTCCTGCCGGCGCTGCAGCACACCGACGCGGCGTGGGCCGAGGCGTTCTCCGGCGGTCGGTGCCATCTCGCCGAACTGTTCTCCCGGGCGCTGCAGCCAGAACTCGGGGTGCAGGCGCAGCAGCTCGCCGAGGCCTTCGTGCGCGGCGAGCAGCCGCGGCAGCGCCGCGTGCCGCTGCCGCAGTTTCGCGACAACATGACGGCGATGCTCGAGGTCGCGCGGACCACGGCGCAGGACGTGCTGGTGGTGCTGCCGCCGCTGCCGGCCGACACGCGCGCGCGCTTCCCGATCGCCGACGACTACCGCCGCGGCTGCCGCGAAGTCGCCGAGCGGCTTTCGGTCGACGTGCTCGACGCGCAGCAGTTGTTCGACGGCTTCGTCACCGCGCTGCCGCCGACGTTCCGTCAGCACGCGCAGCCCGACCGGCTGCTGTTCACCGACAGCGCCCACCCGAGCGCGATCGGCCACGCGCTGCTGGCCTGGCAGATCCAGGCGCGGCGCAGCGGTCGCACCGGGGGGCCGGCGGTGGCACCGACGCTGCGCGGCGGCTCGGTCGACGGCGTCGCGACGTTCGAGTGCTCACAGGTCGACGGCGCGCTCGGCTACGCGATCTACTACACCTCCGAGGACGCGGAGCCGATCTGCGGCAGCTTCGAGGTGCGCGAGGCGCGCGCGCTGCGCGTCACGCTGCCGCCGGGCACGCGGTTCCACGCCTGTGCACAGGCCTTCGACGCCAGTGGGGCCGGGCCGATGTCGGACGTGCTGGTGCTCGACGGCAACTGAACGTCGGGGCGACTGCCGTTGCGCGACGGCCAGGACGTTGACCGCCCGGTCGGATGGGGCTCAGTCGGCGACGGCGAGGTGCATCGAGAGCGCGCCGCGCAGCAGCTCGGCATCGACCGGCTTGTGCAGCACGCCGTTGCAGCCGGCCGCGAGGCACTGCTCCTGACGTGCGGTCGATCGATCGCTGGTCAGGCCGAGGACCGGCGTGTCGGCGGTGCGTTCGCGCACTTCGCGCATCGTCTGCGGGCCGCGCTGCGCGTCCGCGTCCATGTCGAGCAGCACCAGGTCGAACGTGCGTTCGTCCAGCAGGTGCAGGGCCAGTTCGGCGGTGGCGGCGACGGTGGTCTCGGCGCCGATGTCGTGCAGCAGCGTCGAGAACAGCTGCTGGTGGTCCTGCTGGTCGGTCATCAGCAACACGTCACCCTGCACACGATGCTCGCGCAGCGACGCGTCGGCGTCCGGCTGCAGCTCGGCCTCCATCAGCTCGACCTCCCAGTCGGGCGCGGCCTCGTTGGGCAGCGCGACGTGGAACTCGGTGCCGCCGTCGGGGCGCGTGGTCAGCTGCAGCGTGCCGCCCATCACCTTCGCCAGGCCGCTGGCGAGCGCGACGCCGAGGCCGTCCGGATCCTCGAAGCCGGCGTGCACGTTGAGCAGCGCCAGATGCAGCCGGTCGTCGTCGGCGGACGCGCTGATGTCGACCGGTCCGATCGTGCACCGGTTGGTCGCGATCTGCAGCACGCGCGAGATCAGCTGGCGCACCCGCGACGGGTCGCCGACCACCCAGCGCGGCAGCGACGGCGACGGGTCGAAGCGCAGCTGCACCTCGCGTTCGCGGGCCAGCGGCATCATCTCGTCGATGCAGTTGGCCAGCACCTGGCGCAGGTCGTAGGTGTCGTGGGCCAGTTCGAGCTCGTCGTGCAGCAGGTCCTGGAGGTCCTCGATGTCGGCCATCGACGAGGCCAGCTGGCGGCCGTACGCGCGCAGTTGCTGCAGCCCGGCCGTCTGGTGTTCGCGGCTCTCGGCTGCGTCGATCGCCGCCAGCATGCTGGTCAGCGGGTTGCGCAGGTCCCGCATCGCCGCGGTCGGCGGCAGGGCGGTGGCCGCAGTGAGCGGTGCGACGACGGGGGCGGGGGCGCGCCCGGCAGCCGCCGGGGAGGCCTGGGTGGACCGCGCGCCGGCCTCGGCGCAGAGCCTCGCCAGTCCGATCGCGCACAGCAGGGCCGCCAGCGGCAGGGCCGTTCCCGATGGCATCGCGGCTTCGGCGAACAGCGCCGCGGCGGCGAGGATCAGCGACCGTCCGGCGAGGCGCAGCCGGCGCGGTTCGCACCGGGTCAGTCCGACGCCGAGCATGGTCCACGCGAACGCGGCGCAGGCGGTCAGGATCGGTGCGAAGTCGACGTCGGCCATCGACGTCGTTATCGGCGGATTCGCCCTGGTGCTGAATGCGGGCTGCCCCTCAGGTGCTGCCCGCGTCGGGCGCCAGCAGGCGGACGGCCTCGCGGTAGTCGTCGGGGTGATTCAGGTTGCGCAGGAACCGCAGCTCGGGGTCGATCTCGCGCAGTTCCTCGGCCTCGACGACGCGGCTGCTGGTCGCGTCGGCGAGTTCGCGCGGCCGCCGTGAGCCGGCAGCCAGCAGGCGGTCGGCGTGGGGCAGCACCGCGACCCGGTAGATCGCCGTCAGCGGCTGCAGCTTGTCGTTGGCGCGCGGCATCAGCACGTGCTCGTCGGCGAGCCGTTGGCACAGCGCCCGGACCGTCGCCGCCGTCAGGAACGGTTGGTCGCAGCCGACCGTGATCGCGGCGTCGCCGTCGGCGAAGCCGTGCGCGTCGCGCAGCCGACGCAGGCCGGCCGCGATCGCCGCCAGCGGGCCCTCGCCCGGCATCTCGTCGAGGGCGACGTCGACGCCTGCGGGCATCGGCGGCAGGGCCTGGTCCGTGGCGCGGCCGATCACGACCACCGGCGAGGTGCAGGCGAGCAGGGTGCGGCACTGCCAGCCGAGCATCGTGGTGTCGCCGATCGGCAGCGACTCTTTGGGCCGACCCATGCGTCGGCTTCGTCCACCTGCCAGAATGAGCGCGCCGAGCCGCATGCCCATCTTGTCCGGGATCCCCCGGTCGTTCGCAAGCGGCGACAGACACCGATGGACCAACCCCAACCGAAGAAGGCCGACCTCGTGTCGCCGTTCCAGTTCCGCATCGAGTGGAAGGGCGGTGGCGCCTCCGACTACAAGGCGCGCGACCTGCGCCTTGCGTGTCCGTGCGCGAGCTGCGTCGACGAACACACCGGCGCGCCGCTGCTCGATCCCAAGACCGTCGCCGCCGACGTCGCGCTGGTCGACGCCGAACTGGTCGGCCGCTACGGGCTGGCGTTCACCTGGAGCGACGGCCATCGCACCGGCATCTTCGCGTGGCCGATGCTGAAGCAGCTCGGGGAGCTTCACACCGGCGACGACGGGGGCGGCCGTTGAGCTCGCCGCAGGACTGGCACGAGGTCGAGAAGCGGACCCGGCGGGTGTTCGAGGCGGTCGACTGGGCGGCGCTCGGGGCGATCTACTTCCACGAGGACGGCGAACGGCACTGGGCCGAGCGGCGCAAGCTGGTCGTCGAGCTCGGCAGCCAGCTGGCGCGCCGTCTGGCGCGGCAGGTCGAACGCGGCGGGACCTCGCTGTGGGTCGGGGCGGGCGTCGCGGAGCTGCCGGTGTTGCTCGGCGAGGTGCAGGTGCTCGGCCGCAGCGTGGTCGCGTCGAACCTGATCGCCGAGGAGTGCGACGTGCTCAACGCGGCGCTCGCGGCGGCGGCGCCGGACCTCGAGCTGCGCTACGAGGCCGGCGACGCACAGCAGCTCGCCGGCGACCGGACGTTCGACCACGTTGGCTGCATCAGCGTGTTCACCGACCCGGAACGCTGGCCGGCATTGAGCGGCGTCAGCTACGGTCGGTTGGCGCCGGTGCAGCTCGACGTCGAGCAGTTCGTCGCCGAGCGCGAGCAGGCGCGCGCGCTCGCCGCGGCGGTGTTCGCGCGGCTGCGGCGGCCGGGGTGCATCACGACGTCCGCGGAGGAGGTGTCGTGGTTCCTCGAGCTGTGCGAGGCGCAGGGCCTCGAGGTCGAGGCGGCCGACGACCTGATCGAGACGGCGGTCGTCGGCGATCCGGTCGGCTTCCTGAGCGTGCGCGCCCCATAGGGGACGCGACGTAGAGGGCGCAACGCAGGGGTCGCAACGCAGGGGGGGGGGCGCAGCCCGGCTGCAGAACGGAACGGCTGCTACTTGCCGCCGTCGGTCTTGCCTGCGTCGCTCTTGGCCGCGTCGCCCGCTGCCTTCTTCGGAGCCGGCTTCTTGGCCGGGGCCGGCTTCATGGTGATGCCCACCTCCATCTTGACGGAGCCCATCTGGCCGCCCATCTCCAGCTTGATCTGCAGCGTACTGTTGCTCGGCAGGCCGGTGGTGCGATCGATGGTGACCTTGCCGCTGGCCTTGGCGCTCTTGACCTCCATGCCGCCGGGCCCCTCCATCTCGTCGAGGTTCATCTTGAGCTGCTGCTCGAGCACGACGTTCTTGTCGTTGACCGAGACCAGCTTGTAGGTGATCTCGGTGTCGGTGTCGCCCATCTGGCCGAGCGGCAGCGCCTGCTTGACGGTCCAGGTCTCGCCGACGGCGATCGGCTGCTCGGGCATGCTGGTGACGATCTGCGACATCATCTCCTCGAGATTGACGCCGCCCGCGTCCTTCATGTCGTCCGGGATCTTGACGTTGCTGGTCTTGCCGCGGTCGTCGAGCGTCATCGACGTCTTCTGGCCGACCAGGTCGGCGAGACCGCCGAGCATTCCCGGATCCGAGTCCTTGTCGTCGCTGTCGAACTCGACCTGCATCGGGCCGTCGGCGGCGGCCTTGACGCGCGTGATCTTCTGCTCGATGTCCGCCTTGTTGCCCTTGACGCTCTTGATCGTGAACGTCTGGAACATGTCCATCGTCATCTTCGTGGTCATCTTCTGACCGGCGACGTCCATGTTCATGGTCATGTCCTGGGTCATGACCTGCTGGGCGACGGTGCCCTCCTTGAAGTTGAAGCGGAGCAGGTGCTTCGGCTTCTCTTGATCCTGGGCGAACGCCGGTGCGGCGAGGACGAGGGCGAGGGGAAGGATGCGTGCGGTGAACATGTAGGTCTCCTGAAGGGCTCCGGTGTGGAGCGGGTGGGATCATTCGTGCAAAGCTGCGCGAAGACCAGGGGCAAACGCCACGGACCGGGCGGTTTGCCGGACCGGCCCCCTCAGTGGCCGGTCACGTTCCGGGTCGGTCGCCCGGAACGCGGCGGATCCGCGGATCCGCCGCCTGCGATCCGCCCTGACGAATCGTCAGGGCTGGATCGTCAGTAGCACCGGGTTGGACGCTGCCGTGAACAGCTCGGTCGCGCCCAGCAGCACGGTCGCGAAGTGGGTGGTGCCGGTCGGGATCGCCGCCGACGGCGGCAGCGTGAACGTCGCCTGGGCGCGGCCCTCGCCGTCGAGCACGCCGAGGAACTGTCCGAACACCGGGCCGTTGAGCCCGGCCAGCGTCAGGTTGGTCAGCGGGTCGAGGTTGAGCGGCAGCTGCACGGTCGGCGACAGCGCGGTGCCCGGCGCGGTGCCGGAGCCACCCCACGCGATCAGGTAGAGCGTCGCCGCCGGGTCCGCGCACGGCGCCAGCACCGTCGGGTGCAGCGTGCCGCCTGAGCTCAGCGACAGCGACGCGGCGAACGGTTGCGTCAACGGATCCTGGAACTCGAGCCCGGTCGTGCACGGGATCTGCTGCACGAACACGACCCGGTTGGTCTCGTTGTCGGCCTCGTTGCTCTCGCCGACGACGTCTGTGCGGTCGATCACCGCGTGCACCCACGACGCGTAGAGCGGCAGGCTGTACGGCAGCTTGGTCGAGAACGGCATCGACGTCTGCTGGTTGGCCGGCAGGCCGGCGAAGTCGACGTGGCCGAGGTAGGTGTCCTGCGGCGTGTAGCCAGCGGCGTTCTGGCTCAGGAAGAACTCGACGCGGAACGGACCGGCGGCGGCCGGGCCGTCGTTGGCGACGGACGGCGTGTAGGTCACCGGGTCGCCGGGCTGCAGCAGCGTCGCGCTCGCGTTCATGCTCGCGAACCGCAGCTGCGCCAGCGACGGGTCGCTGATCTGCACGTTCCAGTCGACCTGCTCGAGCATCACGTTCTGCGGGTCGCTGCGCACGCGGTCGCTCTGGTCGAGCACCGTCGCCGAGACGGTGTGCGCGCCGAGCGAGAGCTGCGACGAGTCGAGCGTGAAGCTGGTCGCGTTGGCGCCCGGCTGCACGACGCCATCGACCAGCCACTCGACGATCGGGTTGTTGCCCGCCGGCACGAAGTGCGTGATCGAGAACGTCTGCTGCGCCGGCACGATCACCTGCTGGGTCACGCCGTTGTCGGGCGTCGTCGACGTGACCACGTCGACGATCGAGTTGGTCACCAGGGTGATGTTCTCCTGGCAGACGCGGCACAGCACCTGGCCGAGCGAGCGCATCAGGCAGTTGTTGCGCGGGCGGTAGAGGCCGTACTGGTGGTAGCCGGCGCCCTGGAACGAGCTGATGCCCTGGGTGCCGTGCCAGATCTGCCACTTCATGCCAGCCGGGTCGGCGGTGATGTTGGGCTGGCTCGGCTCGCTGCCGGTGTAGGTCTGGCCGGCGTACTCGTACTCGTCGGCGAGCTGGCCGAGGCTGTGGCCGAGTTCGTGCGCCTGCACTTCGCTCATCTGGCTGCCGGTGTAGCTGACCGCGAACGTCGACGCGCAGCCGCCGTAGCGGGTGTCGTTGACCATCACCAGCACGCGGCCTTCGGTCGCCGGCGCCAGCGCGGCGTCGGCGAGCGCCTGCGAGGTGTTCTGGATGTAGAGGCAGCGGTCGACGCCGCCGTAGTTGTAGGTCGCGTCGTAGACGGTGTTGACGTAGACGGGCGGCTGCTCGTCCGGTCGGTCGGCGCCGCTGTCCTGGCTGGCGCGGAACACCGTGTGCACGTTGTAGTAGGCCGCGAACGTCTGGTAGGGCTCCTTCTGGAACAGCGAGGTCAGGAATGCCTGGCAATCGTTGTTGAACTTGGTCTGCTCGTTGAGCTGGTAGCCGTCACCGAGGATCACGATGTCGTAGCGGGTGTCGGTCGTGCCGTTGCTGATCACGGTGGTGACCGTCTGCGCGTGCAGCGACGCGGCCAGCATCGCCGCCGGCAGCAGCGCCTTGCCGAGCGGGCCTGCGCGGAGGAAGTTGCTCATCGGCCACCTCCTGCGAGTTCGCGCACCTTACTGCCGGCGACCACGCCGAGCGGGACCTCGACGCCGCGCGGGTCGATGCGCGTGAAGCGGTAGCGGTCGGCCTCGGCGTAGCACGGCACGTTGACCAGCATGCCGATGCGCGAGTCGACGACGATGCAGCCACGCACGGTCGCCGGCTTGCCGACCGACGCGGGGTCGGTCGCGAACGGCCGCACGTCGAGCGGCACGTCGGCGAGTTCGACGCCGCGGGCATCGACGACCGACAGGCGCCAGTTGCTGTCGAAGCCCTTCGGCACGCCAGCCCAGGGGGCCTGCTTGCGGCTGGCGAAGGTCACGCCGAGGCCGTTGCGGTCGCCCTCGACGACCAGCACGTAGTGGCCGTTGGCGACGGCGGGAGCGATCGGTGCGATCGGGTCGGCGGGCTTGGTCGCGGGGGCGGCGGCGGCGCGGTCGAGGGGCGATTGCGGTGCGGCGGTGCGGTCACCGAGCAGCACCACGGCGACGACGGCGACGGCCGCGGCGCCGAGCAGATGGGAGATGTGCATGGGAGGGTCGTTCGAGGCGGGCAGAGCTCGAGCAGGGAGCTGCAGTCTAGCGGCAATGGAAAGCGATGTGGCAAACCGCCAGAGTGCCGGCCTATGGACTTTCGTGGTCGCGTGTTCCTCGCCCCCCTGACCAAGGGGGGCAACCTGCCGTTCCGCCGGCTGCTCCTGAAGCACGGTTGCGAAGTCACCATGGGCGAGATGGCCTACGCCTATCAGGTCGTCAAGCGCAGCAAGAGCGAACTGGCGCTGCTGCGCAAGCACGACGACGAGCAGTGCTTCGGCGCGCAGATCGCAGCCTCGCGCATCGACGACGCGGTCAAGGCCGGCAACGCCGCGGCGGAGCGCGGCGCGAAGTGGGTCGACCTCAACTGCGGCTGCCCGATCCACGACGTCGTCAAGCGGCGCATGGGCGCGACGCTGCTGCAGAAGCCGCACAAGCTGGCGCGGCTGGTCGAGGGCATGGTCGAGGGCATCGAGGTGCCGGTGACCGTCAAGATCCGGCTCGGCTGGTCGGAGGACGCCTACAACGCCAGCGAGGTCGCGCGCGTCTGCGAGGAGGCCGGCGCCAAGGCGGTCGGCATCCACGGTCGGACCCGCGAGCAACGCTACTCGCGCGCGGCCGACTGGGACGAGATCGCCAAGGTCGCGGCCGAGCGTTCGATCCCGGTGATCGGCAACGGCGACCTGCTGACGTGGTTCGAGACGCACGAGCGCTGGCAGCAGAGCGGCGTCGCGTCGGTGATGATCGGTCGCGGCGCGCTGATCAAGCCGTGGATCTTCCGCGAGATCGCCGACAAGCAGGCGTGGGAGCCGGACGCCAGCGAGCGCCTCGGCGTCTACCACGACTTCGCGAGGATGATGAAGGAGCACTTCCGCGACGACGAGAAGGGCAAGCAGCGCGCGATGCGGTTCCTGCCGTGGCACCTCGGCTTCTTCTGCCGCTACCGGCCGCTGTCCGGCGAGCGCTGGATGGCGGCGAGCCGCGAGCACCCGCTGATCCAGACCCGCATGCCCGACGACGAGGTCGACCTGCCGCTGCTCGAACGGCTGCTGCGCGACCCGCGCAAGGAACTGCACGAACGGCTGGCCGACGTGCTCTGGTCATCCGCGGACCGCGACGAGTGCGAAGCCCAGGCGCTCCGCCTCGCCGAGGACATGCCCCCCGAAGTCGGCGACGCCGGCGAAGTCGCCACCGCCCACGGCTGAAGGTTGCTGTACGGTACCTGGTTCATCCTCCAACATTCGCGAGCGCAAGCGCGCGCGAATGTTGGAGGATGAACCAGGTACCGTACGGCAACTTGACGGGGGGCGGATGGGTCAGCTGAGCGCGGCGACGAACGGCGCGGGCGTGCCTTCGCGCACGGCGTCCTGCAGTGCCAGCGATCGATCGATCGCGGCCGCGTCGAAGCCGAACGGCAGCATCGGGCCGTCGATCGCCTCCCAGCTGGTCACGTTCTGCAGGCGTCGCTGGCGTTCGGCGGTGATCGCCTTCTTCAAGGTGGCGTCGCCGGATCCGGCGACCAGCGTGGCCAGGTTGACGGCCGCCGGCAGGTAGTCGGGGCTCGCTTCGAGCGCGCGCTGCCAGAGGTCGAACGCCTGTTCGCCGCCGTCGTTGCCGCGCCAGCGCAGCGTCGCCATCGCCAGCAGGTTGAGGGCGCGCGGGTCGTCGGGGGCCTCGCGCACGGCGCGGATCGCGGCCTCGATAACGGCGTGGCCGTCGGCCCAGGTCGTCAGCATCGCCGTGGCGCGGCCGAGGGTGCGGTCGGCGGCCGTGCTCTGCGGGCGGCGCAACCCGCCGCCGGCGAGCGGCGCCAGCTCGTGCATGCGGTTGCCGAGACGATGGTCCTGCACGCGGCGCAGCCCGGCGCCGGCGATGCGGCGGGTGCGGTCCGGGTCGCCCAGCAGCCGCGCGACGACGTCCTCGAAGTCGTCGTCGCCGTGCAGCACACACTCCTCGTCGGGCACGAAGAAGTCGCGCACCTCCCGGTTGTCGCGCTCCATCAGCAGCAGCGCGCCGCACGCCGGGACCTCGAACGCGCGCAGGTTCATCTCGCCGCGGATGCTGCGGTTCCAGCCGATGCGGCAGCGGTTGAGGAAGCGGCCGTAGTGGTGGCCGTGCAGGCCGCCCTGCACCACGGCGTGCACGCCGCTGCGGTCGAGGCGCTGCACGCGCTCGATCCAGCCGGCGCGTTCGCGCTGCACCACCGGGTTGAGGTTGCCGACGAAGCCGAGGTCGACGTCGCGCTCGGCGACGTCGTCGTAGAGCCGGTGGAACGGCCGCTTGTGCGCATACTGGCACCAGTAGCGCACGTCGGCGAACGTCAGCCGTTCGAACAGCGCGACGCCGCTCCGGTCACACAGCAGCGAATCGAAGAACGGCCACAGCCCCGCCAGATGCGGCAGCGTCAGGTTGTAGTCCGAGACCACGCCGACGACCGGCACCGGGCACGCGTCGAGATCGGCGGGCAGCGGCTCCTGGTCGGGCCAGTAGATCAGCACCAGGTCCGGCGCGAAGCCGTCGGGCAGCGCCGCCGCGAGTTCGTGCCAGCTCTGCCGCGACGGATCGAACGCGACGTCGAACGGGTAGTGCACCCCGTCGACCATCATCCGCTCCGGCGGTCCGAACGTGCACAGCTCGACGTCACGCATCGCGGTGCGGTCGTCGAAGCACTCGAGCGGCAGGTTGCAGAGGATGCGCATCGCGCGGCTGCTCAGGCCGCCGGCAGCGAGTTGAGGTTGGCGCGCGCGTCGCCGTGCTGCGGGTCGAGCACCAGCGCCCGTTCGAAGCTCTCGCGCGCGGCGCGCACGTCGCCGTTCTGGAACAGCACGACGCCGAGCAGGTTGGTAGGTGTCGGCGTTGCGCTGGCCCGCGGTGATCGCGGCGCGGATTGCCAGCGCGGCCTCGTCCAGGCGGCCGAGCATGTGCAGCGCGTTGCCGCGCAGGACGTGCAGCTGCGGCTGCTCGTCGGCGCCCGCCAGCTGCTGGTCGAGCGTCGCCAGCGCCGCCTGCGGTTGGTTGGATGCGAGCCACGACCCGCACAGGTCGAACAGCAGCTGCGGGTCGGCGTCGTCGAGGCAGCGCGCCGCGGCGAACGCGCGGGCCGCGTCGACGTGGTTGCCCTGGCTCCGGTGCCGCGTCGCCGTCTGGCGCAGCTCGTCGAACAGCCGGCGCAGGTGTTGGTCCTGGGCGGCCCCGGCGCTCGGCGTCGGGATCTCCTTGGTGACCAGGCGCAGCTCGCTGCGGCGCGCGTGGTCGTCGCTGGCCGCGTTCGCGGGCGCGGGCGCCGGCGTCGGCAGGATCGTCTGCTTCTGCGGTGCGGCGGGTGCGGCGGGCGCAGCGGACGCCGGCGCGGCCTGCGGCGGCTGCGCGTCGGCCATCTGCTGCAGCACGGCCTCGAGCTGTTCGCCGTGGTACTCGGGGCGGTAGTGTCCCGCGACCTCGATGCCGCCCGCACGCAGCGCCGTGCGCACGTCCGGCAGCGCGCCCGCCAGCACGATTGCCTCGGCCATGGCGCGCGGGTCCTTCGGTTCGACGAACAGCGCGTAGCGATCGTGGCCGACCAGCTTGCCGTGGTTGCGGAAGCACGGGATGTCGGTCAGCACGCTCGGCACGCCGCACGCCATCGCCTCGATCGCCGGCAGGAAGAAGCCCTCCTCGGCGCCGCTGCTGGTGCCGAGGAACACGTCGAGCGAACGGTAGAAGTCGCCCATCTGGTCGGGGCGCAGCTCCTGGTGCCACTCGACCGCGAACGGCAGGTCGCGCTCCTCGGGGCTCGGCGGCGTGTTCGACGCGCGCACCAGCACCAGGTTCTGGCCGGCCCTGGCCGCCAGTTCGCAGGCGGCGTAGCCGGTCGGCAGGTCCTTCCACGGGATCGAGTAGGGGCCGACCAGGCCGACGCGCAGCGGCGACTGCGGCGGCCGGAACGGGCCCGGCTTGTGCACCTGGTGGTCGATGACGTAGCGGACCTCGTGCGCGTCGACGCCGAACCGCTCCTTCAGCAGCGCGGTCAGGTGCGGCGAGATCGTCACGTGGTGCATGCCCGGCAGGCGGTAGGTCGCCTCGATGCGGTCGCGCACGCCCTGGTTCTCGGGGTTGTCCCCCTCGTAGCCCTGGCACAGGTGCACCGGCGCGCCCTTGCCCGGGCCGGCGCTGGCGACCCACGGCACCGTGCTCCAGAACGTGCCGATCAGCACGTCGCCGTCCGGCAGGTTCTCGGGACGGAAGTCCGGCACCTGGCAGAACCCGCAGTCCAGCTGCATCCAGGCCGGTGGCCCCGAGCGACTGACGATGGTGACCTGGTGACCGCGCTGGCTGAGCCAGTTGGCGTCCTCCAGGGCGACCTTTACGCCACCCCAGAGCTGGTCCGCGACTTCGAGCAGAAACGTGATGCGCATGTGTTCGCCTCGGCCGCCGTCTGCGGCCATCGATCCGATGTCTCCATCGGCCCGATGCCACGGGCGACCTGAGCCGTCTCGCTTCGGATGGTTTCCGGACGCCCCGCTCGGCATGATCTCCGGCCGCCAGTGAACCCTCTCATCCGCATCATCCCGGCTTTCATGGTGCGCTTCTTCGCGAAGCCCTATGTCGCCGGCGACTCCCTCGAAAAGGCGATGGGCGTCGTCGACCAGCTGCGCTCGGAGCGCGGCCTGCTGTCGACGCTGGACCTGCTCGCCGAGGACATCCACGAGCCCGAGCAGGCGCAGCGCAACCTGCAGGCCTACCTGGACATGGTCGATGCGGCGGCGCGCGTGGCACCCGCCGACCGGCCGACGCTGTCGCTGAAGCCGTCGTCGTACACGACCAGCCCGCTGCACGAGGGCGGCGACGCCGCCGGCTCGCGCGCGGCCATGTGGCAGATCGTGCAGAAGGCGATCGAGCACGACGTCGACGTCTCGATCGACATGGAGGGCCGCCACTGGACCGACTTCACGCTGGAGGCGCTGCAGCGCTTCCACGCGGACGGTGCGCGCAACGTCGGCTGCGTGCTGCAGACGCGTCTGCACCGCACCGAGAAGGACCTGGACGCGCTGCCCGAGGGCATGCGCGTGCGCCTGGTGATCGGCATCTACCAGGAGCCCGCCGAGGTCGCGCTGACCGACAAGGTCGCGATGAAGGACCGGATGCTGGCGTTCGCCGAGAAGCTGCTCGAACGCGGCCACTACGTCGAGTTCGCCTCGCACGACGTGCAGTGCGTGCGCCGCTTCCTCGAGGACGTCGTGCCGCGCGTCGGCGCCGCGCAGGATCGCTACGAGGTGCAGATGCTCTACGGCGTGCCGCGCGACCGCTTCCTCGCCGACCTGCAGCGGCAGGGGGTCAAATGCCGGCTCTACGTGCCGTTCGCGCTGGGCTGGGACCTGGCGATCGAGTACCTGCGCCGCCGGCTCGACGAGTACCCGGCGATGATGTGGCTGGTCACCAAGAACATGTTCCTGCGGCGATGAGCGGCGTCAGCTGCTCGTAGCTGCCCATGGCAGCGCGGGTTCGGGTGATTGCGAGATGGTTGCCGGGGCCCGGGGCCGGGCCGGTTTCGACGGGGAAGATCCGCCACCCTGGCGGAGCCTTGCCTTCGCCGGTATAGTGTTTCCCCCCATGGATCCACTTGCCACGATTGTCGAGCGACTCTGCGCCTGGAAGGATGTCAACAAGGAGAAGCGCGACGGGAAGGACTGTTTCCTCGTCCGCGGCCAGGTCTTTGCCTACCTCGGCAAGAAGGGCGTGGTCGTCAAGCTCGCGCCGCCGCAGGTGACCGAAGCGCTCAAGATCATTGGCGCCAAGCGGATGCCGGACGACGGCGACCCGCACTCCCGCGAGTTCGTCGAGATCCCGGTCACCGGCCCGCGTGAGGTCGAGCGCGCCATGATGTGGCTGCGCCGCGCCTGCCGCCTCGGCCGCACGGCCGCCGGCCCGGTCTAGGGGCTGGCCCGTCTGGTAGCTTGCCGATGGATTGGCCGGCTGGTCGAGTCGCCGGCTGATGTGGGGAGCTGCCTGGGCGCGTGCTCCCGTCGGACGCCGCCGGATCCGTCGGCTGGCTCCGGAAGTCGTTGCCAATCGGTTCGCTAGGTCAACCGGTTCGCGGCGCGCCCCAACGCGCAGCCGAGGTGCTCAGTCCGCCCGCTGCCAGGGGATGTCGGCGACGCCGGCCTGCTGGTTGGCCAGGCGAGCCCAGCTGAAGCACAGGTCCGACAGCCGGTTGAGGTAGACGCCGATCTGCGTCGGGACCGGGTGGCTGTCGGCGACGCAGCGCTGCAGGGTCCAATAGCAGCGCTCGGCGCGCCGCGAGACCGTGCGCGCGAGGTGCAGCACCGCGCCGATCCTCGAGCCGCCCGGCAGCACGAACGTCTTGAGCTGCGGCAACTTCGACTCCGAGGCGTCGATCCACTGCTCCAACTCGCCGATCGCCTTCTCGACCCGCGGCACCGAGGCGTTGCCGCCCTCGGTCGCCAAGTCCGCGCCGATCTCGAACAGCGCGTCCTGCAGGCTCTGCACCTGCGCATCGGTCGGCGTCTGGCCGTCCTGCAGCTCCGCACGCAGCATGCCGAGCACGGAGTTCAACTCGTCGACGGTGCCGTAGGCCTCGATGCGGGCGTCGTCCTTGGGGACCCGTCGGTTGCCGAAGAGTCCGGTGTGGCCGTCGTCGCCGGTTCCGGTGTAGATGGGCATGCGCGCCGTTCCTGGGTCACTCGTAGGGATAGAAAAACCGGTCGGCGGGGCGTGAACCCCGCCGACCGGAAACTCTGTTCAACACTTCGATGGGGGCCCGTCAGGGCGGATGGAGAGGTTTCCCATCTGGAGCCGTTGGCTCACACGATCCTGGCGAGAGGACCGGTAGCCGCCCAGGTCTCGACTCCAATGCAGACAGAGAACTGTACGATCTGGCACTCGGTGCCACCGGGGCCGTGGACGAGTATTTTGTGGCGAGTCGGGCAAGTCAAGGTGCAAAGGCACCGCCCGGACAAGGATCGGTTTAGGATCGAGCCGCACTTGAGCGCTGGCTAAGGGGCTTCCCTCATTCGCTGCCAGCGCCGGAATCCGATCGCCTCGGAGAACAAGGATGCCGTCCAGCCACGACCCGTCTCATCCCAACCTGCGCGCCGGAAGCAGGTTTTGCCTGTTGGGCCTGCTTGCCGCGGCGCTGCCGGCGCAGAACCTCGAACTCGGTGTGGTCGGTGGCTCGATGCCCGGGCCGTTCGAACTCGGCATCGCCGGCGGCCTGCCGTTCGAGATCGTGCTGATCGTGCCGTCGAGCACCTCGGGGCCGACGCCGCTGTCGCTGGTCGATCCGGCGGATCCGCGCTCGCTGTCGATCGGCGTCGACCTGGTCGGCAACGCGATCGCGGCCATCACCGACTTCAACGGCGAGGTCTCGCTGCCGGGGCAGCTGTCGCTGGTTCCTTCGCTGGTCGACGTGCCGCTCTACTGGCAGGCGGTGACGTTCGCGTTCCAGCCGACGCTGGTCGATCGGATCAGCAACCCGGACGTGTTCCGGTTCGGCATCGCCGGGGAGTTCCGTGACCGGGGCCTGACCACGTTCGACCTGCGCGCGTTCGCGACCGCGCTCGAACGGGCCGACCGCAAGACGCTGATCGTCGGCGGTGCGCGCGGCGCCCTGCTGGCGCAGGTCGCGGTCGACACCACCGAGATCTACGATCCGATCACCGACACGTTCGTCAACGGGCCGACGATGACGACGCCGCGCTCGCTGCACACGCAGACGAAGCTGGACGACGGTCGCTACCTGATCTGCGGCGGCGTCGACGACGCCAACAACCCGCAGGCGAGCTGCGAGATCTACGACCCGGTCGCCGACACCTTCACCGCGGTCGCGTCGATGAACTCGCCGCGCATGGGTGCCACCGCGACGCTGCTCGCGGACGGGCGCGTGTTCGTCAGCGGCGGCCTCGAGGCGATCTCGGTGACGCCGACGCAGCTGCAGGCGATCCGCGACGCGGTCGACTCGACCGAGATCTACGACCCCGTCACCGACACCTGGACCGTCGGCCCGCCGATGAGCGATCCGCGCGCCGGCCACGTCGCGCTGCAGCGCACCGACGGCGTGATCGTGCTGGCCGGCGGCATCAGCTGGGACCCCAACATCCTGTTCGGCTGGCTGCCGACCGTGCGCACGTCGAGCGACCTCTACGATCCGGCGACCAACACGATGAGCGCCGGCCCGTCGATGAACGACGCGCGCGCGCTGACCGACCCGGTCGCGATCGGGGCCGATCGCTGGCTGATCGCCGGCGGCATGAACGGCCTGTCGATCATCCCGTTCAACGCCGGCAACCCGACCGCGTCCGCCGAGATCTACGACGGCGCGAGCAACACCTTCACGAGCGTCGGTTCGATGGCGACGGCGCGCGCCAACCAGAAGGCGTGGGCGCTCGGCAACGGCCAGTACCTGCTCGCCGGTGGCGGCGACGGCAGCATCCTGTCGCCGGTGCCGCTGTCGTCGACCGAGGTCTTCGACACCGCGACCAACACGTTCTCGCCGGGGCCGGCGATGAACGCACCGCGCGCGGCGGCCGGCATCTACTTCACCACCCAGGGCCAGGTGTTCCTGTTCGGCGGTGCCGACTCCGGCGCGACGATCACGAACACCACGGAGTGGTACTTCTTCTGATCCACCAGGACCCGTTGCTCGACGTGCTGGCCGCCAACGTGCGGTCGTTGCGCAAGGCGCGCGGCTGGTCCCGGCGCGACCTGGCGACGCGCGCCGACATCAGCGAGCGATTCCTCGCCGATGTCGAGCAGGCCTCGGCCAACCCGTCGCTGCTGCGCGTGCAGGCGCTGGCGCGCGCGTTCGACGTCGCGCTGGTCGATCTGCTGACGGCGGCCGCGCCGACCGAACGCGCGCACGTCGCGCTGCTCGGCCTGCGCGGCGCCGGCAAGAGCACCGTCGGGCCGCTGCTGGCCGAACGCATGCAGGTGCCGTTCGTCGAGCTGGACGCGCGCATCGAGGCGACGTCGGGCCTGAGTCTCGACGAGATCTTCCAGGTGCACGGCGAGTCGTACTGCCGTTCGACCGAGCGCAGCGAACTGGATCGGCTGCTCGCCGGCGAACCGTGCGTGGTCGCCGTCGGCGGCGGCCTGGTCACCGACGCGGACAGCTATCGATCGCTGCGCCAGCAGGCGCGAACGGTGTGGCTGCGCGCCGCTCCGGAGGATCACTGGCGGCGCGTGATCGCGCAGGGCGACACCCGTCCGATGGCCGACAACGAGCAGGCGTTCGTCGACCTGCGCCGCATCCTCGCGACGCGCGAACCGCTCTACGAGCAGGCCGACGTCGTCGTTGACACGTCCGATGTCCCGCTCGAACAGGTCGTCACCCGGGTCGCCGACCGCCTCGCCACCGTCGCGACGACCCTGTGAATCGAGGTCGCGCGGGGCTGCGGCTCGTCGACCGGTGCCGTTACAGCTCTTCGGGCAGTTCGTCCGGCACGTCGCCCTCGTTGCCGCGCACGACCACCAGGATCGCGCCGTGGGGGACCACCAGGTACTGCTCGTCCTCGAACGTGATCTCGATCGCCGCCTTGCGGAAGAACAGCGCGTAGTCGCCGAGCCTGGCCTGCATCGGCAGGAAGCGCGGGTTGCGGTAGCCGTCCTTCCACGGCTCCTGTTCTTCGTTGGCCGGCGGCAGCGGCTGGCCGGGGCCGATCGCGATGACCTTGCCGCCCTGCACCTCCTCCTTCTCGACGACGTTGGCCGGCAGGTAGAGGCCGACCTTGGTCATGCGCTCCTTCTGCTCGGGCTTGACCAGCACGCGGTCGCCGACGACCAGGAGTTCCTTGTTGCCACGCTTCATGAGACGGGCGCCACGATACGGTGGGAGCGCGCTCGCCGCATCCGTCAGGAGAGTCCCCTCGAACGTCCCGACCATGCCCGCCTCGACCGTTCCCGACATCCGTATCCGTACCGCCAACGACGGCGAACTGCGCGAGGACGGCGACTTCGTGCTCTACTGGATGATCGCGTCGCGTCGGCGGCTCGCGAACTTCTCGCTGCAGCGCGCGGTCGAGCTCGCCAACGAGGTCGGCAAGCCGCTGCTGGTGCTCGAGGCGCTGCGCTGCGACTACCGGTGGGCCAGCGATCGCCTGCACGCCTTCGTGCTGCAGGGCATGGCCGACAACCAGGTCGAGTTCGGCGACGCCGGGGTCACCTACCACGCCTATGTCGAGCCGGAGCAGGGGGCGGGCAAGGGGCTGCTCGAGGCCCTCTGCGAACGCGCGTGCGCCGTCGTCACCGACGACTTCCCGTGCTTCTTCCTGCCGCGCATGGTCGCCGCCGCCGCCGCGCGCTGCGACGTGCGCTTCGAGGTCGTCGACAGCAACGGCCTGCTGCCGATGCGCGCGGCCGACAAGGTGTTCCTGCGCGCGTTCGACTTCCGTCGCTTCCTGCAGAAGTCGCTGCCGCCGCACCTGTCGGACTTTCCGGTGGGCGACCCGCTGCGCGGCTACGACCTCGGCGCGGCGAAGCTGCCGCGCGGCTTCGCCAAGCGTTGGCCGGCCGCCGACGAGGCTCTGTTGACGGGCGACAGCGAGGAGCTGGCGGAGCTGCCGATCGACCACGACGTCGGGCCCGGGGCGCTGCGCGGCGGCCCGCGCGCGGCCGGCCAGGCGCTGCGCGCGTTCTTCGGCGATCGTCTCGATCGCTACGCGGACGAACGCAGCCACCCCGATTCGGACAGCCCCAGCGGCCTGTCGCCGTATCTGCACTTTGGGCACCTGTCGGCGCACCAGGTGTTCGCCGGCCTGGCGCAGCGCGAGGAGTGGACGAGGGATCGCATCGCCGAGAAGCAGGGCGGCCAGCGTGGTTGGTACGGCATGGGCGAGGCGGCCGAGGCGTTCCTCGACGAACTGGTCACGTGGCGCGAGCTCGGCTTCAACTACACGTCCCAGCGCGACGACTACGAGGACTACGAGTCGCTGCCGGAGTGGGCGCGCAAGACGCTCGAGAAGCACGCGCCGGACGAGCGCAGCCACCTCTACTCGCTCGACGAGTTCGCCGAGAGCCGCACCCACGACCGCGTCTGGAACGCCGCCCAGCGGCAGCTGCGCGAGACCGGCGTCATGCAGAACTACCTGCGCATGCTGTGGGGTAAGAAGGTGCTGGAGTGGTCGCGCAGCCCGCAGGAGGCGATGGCCGTGCTGATCGAACTGAACAACCGCTACGCGCTCGACGGCCGCAACCCCAACTCCTACAGCGGCATCTCCTGGGTGCTCGGCCGCTACGACCGGCCGTGGGCGCCGGAGCGGGACGTCTACGGCGTGATCCGTTACATGAGCTCCGACAACACCTTGCGCAAGCTTCGCATGAAGGGCTACATGGCTCGCTGGGCCGACGAGGAGGACTGATCCGCGGGCGGTCGTGCCGGGGTGGTCGGGTCGGTTGTCCCTTTGCAGCACGAGCTGCTGCGGCGCAGCGGTTCGAAGCGCGATCCGGTGCAGGCGCCGACGCAGCGGCGGTCGAACTGACCGTGCGCTACTCGCCGAACAGGCGCGACAGGAAGCCCTCGTCGCCGAAGCGCGTGCGCGAGCCGGTCTTGCCCAGCCGCACGACCAGCAGCTTTCGCGACGGGATGATGTAGAGCTTCTGGTTGAACATGCCCGCAGCCGAGACCGTGTCCTTCGGGATGCGCTCGCTGCGCGCGCGCTTGCCGACGAGCCAGAAGTTGAGGCCGTAGACCGGATTGGCCTTGCTGCCGACGAAGCACTCGTCGAAGCGTGCGGTTGGCACGATCTGTCGTTCGCCGTGCTTGCCGCGGTTGAGCACCAGCAGGCCGAACTTGGCCCACTCGCGCGCCGTCATGTAGGCGCCGTAGGGCAGCGCCGGGTTGCCCTTGGCGTCGCGCAGCCACGAGGCGAACCGGCAGTCGATCGGCTGCAGCACGCGGTCCTTCAGGTAGGCGACGAAGTCGCGCGGTTGTTGTTCGCCCTCCTTGGCGCTGGCTGCGAGCTTCCGCTTGAGCACCTCGCCGAACACCATCAGGTGGTTGGAGCCGTAGCGGAACCGCTTGCCCGGCGCGCGCACGCCGTCGCAGTCGATCGACGCGGCGTACTTGTCCCGCGTGCGGATCGAATGCAGCTCCGTGTCGATGTTCTTCAGGCCGCTGGTGAAGTTCAGCAGGTGGCGGATCGTGATCTGCTCCTTGAGCTCGTCGCCGCGCCACTCGGGGATCGTCTCGCAGACCAACTCGTCCAGGGTCAGCAAGCCTTCCTGTTCGGCGATCAGCGCCACCATCGGCGCGAACGATTTGGTGCCGCTGAAGATGTGCTGCGCTTTGTCGCGGCGGTGGCCGTTCTGGTAGCGCTCGAACACGAGCTGGTCCCGGTCGTAGACGAGCACGGCGAGGCCGGCGTGTTCCTCGGAGTAGTCGGCGGCCGTATCGAAGTCGAGCTTCGGCGCGTTCGTGCCGGTGTCCTGCGCGCACGGTGTGGCCGCCAGCAACGAGATCGCGAACAACGCGGGGAGGATGCGCATGGCTGCATGCTAGCCGGCGCGGCTACGCTTGGGGCATGCGCCGGCTGCTCGTGCTCGGGTTCGTGGGTTGGCTGCTCGCCGGGCTGCGTGCCCAGGAGCAGCGGCCGCACATCGTGTTCATCCTCGCCGACGACCTCGGCTGGACCGACCTGTCGACCGGGCGGACCAACGGCGGCAACGGCTCGCCCTACCACCGGACGCCGAACCTCGACGCGCTGGCCGAGCGCGGCACGTGCTTCGTCAACGCCTACAGCAACGGTCCCAACTGTGCGCCGACGCGCGCGGCGCTGTGGAGCGGGCAGTGGGGGGCGAGGACCGGGATCTACACGGTCGGCAGCGGCAACCGCGGTCGCGGACGGTTCCGCAAGCTCGATGCGGCGGCCAACGAGACGACGCTGTCGGGCGATGCGGTGACGTTGGCGGAGGCGATCAAGGCGGCCGGCTACGCGACCGCGCACTTCGGCAAGTGGCACCTCGGCAACCGGGGCGACGGCGCGTCGCCGACCGACCAGGGCTTCGACCATCAGGTCGGCGGCGACCACCGCGGCGGCATCGGTCGGCTCAGCCACTTCACCGACGAGCAAGGTGCGATGCCGATCCCCGGCATGAAGGCGAACGGCAAGGCGAGGCAGTTCGTCGCCGATCGTCTGACCGACGAGGCGATCGACTGGCTCGGTGGCGTGCGCGACGCGCCGGCGTTCTGCTGCATCAGCCACTACTCGGTGCACACGCCGATCCAGGCGCCGAAGGCGGACCTCGAGGCGACGCCGCAGCCGCCGCCGGACGCGCGGCATCGGCACCGCCGCTATGCGGCGATGATGAAGAACCTCGACGACAACGTCGGGCGCGTGATGACGTTCTTGGCGGCGACCGACGATCCGCTGCGCCCGGGGCAGAAGCTGCTGGCGAACACGCTGGTGGTGTTCACGTCGGACAACGGCGGCCTCGGCGGGTATCGCAAGGCCGGCATCGAGGGCGGCCAGGAGGTCACCGACCAGACGCCGCTGCGGGCCGGCAAGGGGTCGCTGCACGAGGGCGGCATCCGCGTGCCGTTCGTCGTGCGCTGGGACGGCAGGGTCGTCGCCGGTGGCGCCGACGACACGCCGCTGCAGCTGTTCGACCTGTATCCGACGTTGGTGGCGATCGCGGGCGGCGCGCTGCCGGCGGACCACGCGGTGGACGGGGTCGACCTGTCCGGCCGGTGGGCGGCGACGCCCGCCGCCGTCGCGTCGCGCCCGCTGTTCTGGCACTTCCCCGGCTACCTGGAGGCGAGCGGCAAGAACGGCACCTGGCGCACGACGCCGGCCGCCGCGATCCGCGACGGGGACCTCAAGGCGATCTTCTGGTTCGAGCAGCGTCGCTGGACCCTCTACGACCTCGCCGCGGACATCAGCGAATCCCACGACCTCGCCGGCAAGCGCCCGGCCGACCTGCGCCGCCTGGCTACGCAACTCCGCGCCTGGCTCACCCGCACCAACGCCCCGTTGCCCCACCACAAGGACGGCACCCCCGCAGCCCTGCCCCCAACAAGGTAGGGGCTGTCCGATCGTGGCAGTCCGGTAGTCGGGCAGTCTGGCAGTCCGGCAGTCGGGCAGTCCGGTTCCGCGCGGGTTACTCGAGGTGCCGCGGCAGCTCGAGTTCGTCGAGTTCTGCGAACAGCGCCTCCTCGGCGCCGTCGGCCAGCGGTGGCACCGGCTCGCGCACGCCACCGACGTCGACGCCGAGGTACTTCATCGTGGCCTTCGCGGCGGCCAGGTAGCCGTGGCTCGTGAGGCGCTCGACCAGCAGCGCCACGTAGCTCTGCTGCTGGCGCGCGGTCTCGAGATCCCCGGCCGAGAACGATTCGAGCAGGCGATGGTAGACCGGCATCGCGAAGTTGTAGGTGCTGCCCATCGCGCCGTGGGCGCCCAGTGCGATGCCGGTGACGACCTGCTCGTCGCAGCCCCAGTAGAGCCGCAGCGCGTCGCCGTGCTCGCGGCGCACCGCCTGGAAGTCGAGCACGTCCGGGTGCGTGAACTTGATGCCGGTGAAGCTCGGGATCCGTTCGCGTGCGAGCCGCGCGAACGGCGCCATCGGCACGTGCACGTGCGACAGCACCGGGATGTGGTCGTAGACGAACGGCAGGTCGGTGGCCGCGTCGGCGACCTCGGCGCACGCCGCGACCAGCCGTTCGACGTCGCGGATCGCGAGCCAGCTCGGCGGCGCCGCGCAGATGCCGTTGGCGCCGATCTCGGCGGCGTGTTCGGCGAGCGCGGCGGCGTCGCGCAGGCTGTTGTGGCCGACGTGCACCCACAGCTCCAGCGCGCCACCGGCCTCGGCCCAGCGCGAGGCGAGCGCGCGGCGCTCGTCGCAGGTCAGCGAGCATCCCTCGCCGGTGCTGCCGGCGACCAGCACGCCGTTGACGCCGAGCCTGCGCAGGTGCTCGGCCTGGCGGCGAACGGCGCGCAGCGCGAGGTCGCCGTTCTGGGCGAACGGCGTGTGAGGGGCGGCGATCCAGTCGAACTCGGGCATGGTGCAGTTCTCGCGAACTGCACCTGTACCCGAGCAAGGCCGCCGCGCCCAGCTTCTAGGAGCGCGTCCATGTAGTGGACGCGCTGCCGACCGTGATCGCGGAAGCGGCGTCTGCGCGTGCGGACGGGGCTTTGCCCACTAGGAGCGCGTCCATGTAGTGGACGCGCTGCCGACCGTGATCGCGGAAGCGGCGTCTGCGCGTGCGGACGGGGCTTTGCCCACTAGCGGATGCCGCCGCGACGGCGGCGGCGATCGGCGCTGCGACGATCCGCGTCCTCGGCCGCCATCTCCGTCTTGATGGCAGCCCACTTCCGCGCCGCCTCGTCCTTGCTCAGGTCGCCGCGCCGGACCGCGGCCTCGATGCGCGCCTCCAACGCCTTCAGGTCGCGGCCGCCCTGCCGGGCCGACTTCTTCCTGGCCTCGGCCTGCGCCTTGCGCTCGGCCTTCTTCTTGGCCGCCATCTCCTTGCGCAGCGCGTTCCACTTCTTCTTGGCGTCCTGCTTGCTGAGGTCGCCGCGCTCGACGGCCGCGTCGAGTGCGGCGCGCAGGTCCTGCAGCTGCTTCCTCGCGTCGTCGGCGCGCGCGTCCCGCTGCGGCGCCCTGCCGTCGGTAGCGCGCTTGTCGACGGGCTTGTCGCTCTGCAGCTGCGTCCACTTCTGCCGCGCTTCCTGCCGGCTGAGGTCGCCGCGCTCGACCGCAGCTTCGAGGCGGCGACGAACGGCTTCGCCGCGGTCGGCGCGGTCGGTCTTCGCGGCGCGGGCGCGCTGCTTCTCGACCTCGGCGAGCTTGCGGCGGTAGGCCTCGATCTTGTCGGTCATCTGCTCGACCTTGCGGGCCATGTCCTCGCGCTCGAGCTTGCCGTTCTTGACGGCGACCTCGAGTTGGCGGCGAACGTCCTCGTACTGCGCGCGGGCCGCGCGGTAGGCGTCGCGCGCGTCGGTGCGCGCCTGCGCCCCGCGCGGATCCTGCTGCTGCTTCTTCTCCGCGTACTCCTTCCACAGGCGCGCGGCCTGTTCGCGGTCGATGCGGCCGTTGTCGATCGCTGCACCGAGGCGCTTCTTGTACTCGGCGGCGCGCTCGTCCCGCCCGTCGCGGTCGCGGCGCTCGCGCAGCTCGCGCGTGCGCGCCTCGAGATCGCGTTGGCGGTCCTGCAGCTCGCGCTGGCGACGGATCAGCTCGCGGCGCTCGCTCTCGTCGCGGTCGCGCCGGCGAACCCGTTCGACCTGCCGGTCGGCAGCCTCGCGGTCGAGCTGTTCCTGACGCTTCGCGGTCTCGAGTTCGAGTTGCGCCATGCGCTCCCGCAGGATCTTGCGGGCCTCGGACGGGTCGACGCGGCCCGAGTCGATCGCGGCCTTCAGGCGGCGCCGCATCGCCTCGGCGCGTTCCTTCAGCTCGTCGGCCTGGTTGCGGTCGCGGCTTGCGTCGCGGCCGCGCGGCTCCTGCTTCGCTGCGGACTTCTTCAGCGCGCCGAGCATCGTCCGCATGTCCTGCTTGCTGAGTTCTCCGGCCTTGACCGCGCGCTCGAGGCGCTCGGAAACGGCCTCGACATCCGGGTTCTGGGCGTAGGCGACGCCGAGCGGCATCAGCAGCGCGGCGCACGCGGCGAGCGTGCCCTGCAGCCAGCGCGGCACCGTCTTGACGGGGGTCTTGGAAACGATCATCTCGAACCTCTTCTGGAGGAAGCCGCCGCTGTTGATCTCGCTCGCCATCGCCGGTGGGCGGGGCCCCGGCATGGCGAGGAACTCGACCGCTGCGAGCAGCGAGTTCGCGTAGGAGTGTCGCGAGCCCTGCAGCGTGCGCATCACCAGCGCATCGCAGCAGACCTCTTCGTTGGCGCGCAGGTTGCGGCGCGCCCACCACGTGACCGGGTTCCACCAGAACGCCACGCACGTCAGCCACTCGATCCAGCGCACCAGGTGGTCACCGCGCCGGACGTGGCCGAGTTCGTGGGCGAGGATCCAGCGGAGCTGGTCGTCGGGCAGCTGCGTGGCCATCTCGACCGGCAGGTAGATCTGCACGCGTCCGCCGAGCCACCAGACCATCGGCGTGACGCGCGCGGTGGTGACGTACAGGTCGGGGGCGCGGCGCAGGCCGAAGCGGTGGCTGAGCGCGGCAAGCTGCGCCGTCAGGGCTGGCGGCGTGGTCGCACGCGAGCGACGCAGCAGCCGCTGGAACGTCGCGACGCGGGTGAGCGACCAGCAGAGCACGACGGCGCTGCCGAGCAGCCACGCGCACACGAGCAGCGTGCCGGCGCCCGGCAGCGACCAGGTCGCGGCGTCGGCCAGCGGTTCGACTTCGGCCATCGCGGGCAGGGCGGCGTCGACGTGGACCGGGAGCTGGTCCGCGGTCGGCGACGCCGCCTCGGCCGGCAACGGCACGATCGGCAGCGTGAACAGCGGCGGCGTCAGCAGCTTGACGAGGGCCAGCGTCCACAGCAGGTGCGCGACCATCGGCCGGCGCAGCCGCGTCTGCGCGGTCCACGCGCAGCCGGCCAGCGCAGCCGAGACCAGCAGGTTGCCGGCGACGAAGTGCAGCAGGTAGTCGCTCATGCTTCCTCCTCGCGGCTGCGGTCGAGCAGCGCACGGAGCTGCGCGATGTCGTCGGACGAGATCCGGTTGGCGTCGAGCAGGTGGGTGAGCAGCGGCGCCAGCGAGCCGCCGGTGAGCTTGTCGGCGAGCGACTCGAGCTGGCTGCCGGCGTAGGCCTCGCGGGTCAGGGTCGTCGCGAACAGGTGCACCGGCAGGCTGCGGTCGCGGCGCACGAACCCCTTGTCCTCGAGCCGCTGCAGCAGGCGCTGCACGGTGCCGTGCTGCGCCTTGTCCGCGCCGGGGTAGAGCTGCTCGCGGATCTGCCGCGCGGTCTGCGGCTGCTCGCTCCAGAGCAGCTCCATGATGGCCAGTTCGGCGTTCGCGAGCGGTTGGGTCATGTTCGGCGTGATTCGATCTGGTCGGATACGACAGGTTGTCGCATGTCTACGACTGCTTGTCGTATCTGTCAACCGCCATCGGCATGGGGATCTGCCCTGCTGGAGCCGGCCTGCTCGGGGGCGGGTGGTCTGTGGGTTCAGGTGCCGGTCGCGTTCCAGGCGAGGATCAGGGCGCGGCGCCAGTCGTCGGTCCGGTTGGCCGCCGTGTGGTGCGCGACCAGCTCGTGGTAGACCAGCGCGCTGCCGGCTTCGGTCGCGGCGTGGCGGGTCTCGCCGTGGATCGCGTCGCTGCAGGACGGCAGGTCGGTGCCGTGCATCCGGTGCGGCAGCAGTTCGCCCGGGAGGTGGCTGCCAGGCAGGAACCCGAAGCAGCCGTTGTGTTCGTCGGTGCGGTCGATCGCGAGCCAGGTGGTGACCGTCGTGGGCCGCGAGTCCGGCCAGAACCGGCGATCCTGGTGCCAGCCGATCGCGCCGCCGGGTTCGTTGGGCGGCTTTGCATACCACTGCGCGAACGCGAGCTTCGCCTCGACCTCGAGGCAGCTGCTGGCCAGCCCGCGGCAGCGTGCGACCAGCGATTCGGGCAGCACGCGTTCGCTTGCGGGGCCGACGAAGATCCGATCGAGCGGGATCAGCGTCGGGTACTCGACCGTCAGCAGGGTGCGTTCGCCAGCAGTGATGACGTCCGGCACGACGACGAAGCCGTCGGCGCGGTAGCGGGTGAGCTGCTCGTCGGTGAGCTGGTCCGGCACCGCCGCATGATACGACGTCCGGCCGGATCGCGCGCCGCGGGCCGATGCCCGCGGCGCGGCGGTCTCGGGACCGCCTGCGAACTTTTAGCGGCGGTCGCGGTTGCCGACCTGCTGCGGTTCGGCCGCTTCCTGCGACTCCTGGGCCTGCTTCTCGTCGCTGCCCTGGATCAGGCCCGCTTCCATCGCCTCGCGGTAGCTCGGCGCGTGCGGGATCTTCTCGGCCTTGCGCTCGTGGTAGGGCACGCCGCGCCGCATCCACTCGGGCGCCGGCGCGCCCTTGAGGTGGTGGTCGAAGAACTCCTGCATGCGGCGGGTCCAGTCGCGCTGGTTCGGGCGCTTGCGCAGGCCGTGGTCCTCGCCGTTGTAGTTGGCGAGGTAGGCCTCCTTGCCGAGACGGCGCATCGCGACGAAGAACTCGATGCCCTGGTACCACGGGACCGCGCCGTCCTTGTCGTTGTGCAGGATCAGCACCGGCGTGTTGGCCTTGTCGAGGTGGAACAGCGGCGAGTTCTCCCAGTACTGCATCGGGCGCTCCCAGATGGTGCCGCCGATGCGCGACTGGGTCTTCTCGTACTGGAACTGGCGCGACATGCCCGAGCCCCAGCGGATGCCGCCGTAGGCCGAGAACATGTTGACGACCGGCGCGCCCGACTCGGCGGCCGCGAAGATGTCGGTGCGCGTGATCAGGTGCGCGGTCTGGTAGCCGCCCCACGAGTGGCCGGCGACGCCGATCGCGTCGCGGTCGACGAAGCCCTTGGCGATCAGGCTCTGCACGCCGGAGACGACGCACTTCTCGCACGACTCACCCGGGTAGCCGTCGCGGTAGACGATGTCCGGCACGAACCACAGGTAGCCGTTGGAGACGTAGTAGGCCGCGTTGGGCGACGTGCCGATGCTCGGCGAGACGAAGCTGTGCACGCGGTTGCTGCTCTTCTCGTAGAAGTAGACCATCATCGGGTACTTCTTGTTCGGGTCGAAGCCGTCGGGCTTCACCAGGTAGCCCTTGAGGTCGACGCCGTCGTCCGAGCGCCAGTGCACCAGCTCGGCCTTGCCCCAGCGGACCTCGTCGCGCAGCGGGCACGCGTCGGTCAGCTTCTTGGCGTTGTCGAACGTCAGGTCCGACGTCCAGACGTCGGGGTACTGGTCGAACCGGCTGAACGTCATGAACAGGCGGTCGGCATCCTTCGGGCGCGAGACCCGGCCGATGCTCATGTCCTTCATCACGACCTTCTTCGGCTTGGCGACGCCGTCGATGGTGTCGGTGTAGTAGCCGGTCGCGTAGGTGTTGGTGTCGGTCGCGCTGAGCACCAGCTCGTTGCGCAGCCAGCGGCGCTTCTCGTTGTCGTCGCGCTCGGCGTCCGGTCGCAGGTCGACGCCGCTGTTGCGGAACGTGATGCCGCTGGCGCGGCCGAGGCCGTCGGTGACGCAGCGGAACGCGCCGGTCTGCGGGTTGATCGCCCAGATGTCGAACTCGTCGTTGATCAGCACCTCGGCGTCGTCCTTGGTCCAGCCGGTCACGCCGTGGGCGCGGTGCGGCTCGGGGCGGTCGTCCTGCTCGCGGTCGAACGCGACCGGAATGCCCGAGGTCAGGTTGCGCGTCGTGCCCTTGTGCACGTCGTAGCAGTGCCAGTCGTAGTCGCGGTGGTCGAACCACACCACGTAGTTGCCGCCGGTCGAACGGCTGGTGCTGCCGCGCAGGCCTTCGACGATCTTCTTGCGGCTGCCGTCGATCGTGTTGACGACGTAGGTGTCGCTGTAGCGACCGTCCCACGTGACCATCATCTCGTACGGCTTCGAGTCGCTCTGCAGCGCGCGCGAACCGTCGTCGGTCAGCAGCGAGATGCGCGGGTTCTCCGGCGTGCCGAGCACGACCGCGCGGTCGACGTCCAGGTGGTAGGCGGCCGTCAGGGACGCGCGGCGCGGATCGCTGCGCTTGGCCTGCATCGTCTGCAGCAGACCGTCCCGGTAGTGCCACAGGTCGAGGTTGACCTCGTCCTCGCCGAGGATCTTCGGCAGCTCTTCCGGCTTCGGCTGGCTGAGGCTGAACATCAGCACCGAGCCGTCACGCGAGAAGCTCAGGCCCGACGAGCGCAGCTCGTGCTCGGCCGGGATCCCGGCGGTGTCCTTGGTCAGGATGCGGCGCGCGGGCTTCTCGTTGAACTGCCACAGGTAGACTTCGCGCTCGGTCTCCTTCTTGCCGAACGTGCGCAGGTCGCTGGTGAAGGCGAGCTGCTTGTCGTCGTTGTCGGTGGTCATGCCCGACACGTTGCTGTAGCCGGCGAGCACGTTGACGGTCGCGCCGGTGGCCAGCTCGCGCGCGAACAGGCCCTGCTCGACGCCTTCCTGGTCCTTCTTGGTGCCGACCGTGTACCAGAGCCACTTGCTGTCGGCGAGCGTGCCGTAGCTGCGCACGTGCTCGATGGTCTCGTCCTTGCCGGTCGCGAGGTTGCGGATCACCAGCCTGGTGCCGTCGCTGCGCTTGCCGCCGGACGACGAGCTGTCGCCGCCGTCACCGCGAGCCGCACCGCCACGGCGTCCGCCGCGACCCTGACCGCGTCCCTGACCTTGACCGCGCGGGCCGCGTCGGCCGCCGCGGGTGCGCTCGGGGCGCGCCGGCTCTTCGGCCTTCTGCTCCGGGGTCTCCTTGTTCTGCTCGCCCTTCTCTTGGGCGGCCTTCTTCGGTGCCCCCTTCTTCTGGGTGCCCTTCTCTTGGGCCGACTGCTCGCCCTCGGCCTTCTCGTTGCCCTCGGCGGGCTTGTCGTCGTCCTTCTTCTCTTCCTTCTTCGGCTCCGGCTTCTCGAAGTGGATCAGCATCAGGTCGCTGTCCGACACCAGGCGGTAGCCCTTCACGTTCTCGATCTTGGCGACCTCGCCGGTCGCGAGGTCGAGCACGTGCACGCGCTTGGTCCGCGCCTTGGCCTCCTTCTCGGCGGCCTTCTCCTGCTCGCTCTTGGCGTTCTTCTCCGACTTCTGCGCCGGCTTCTTCTCGGCCTTCTTCTCCGGCTCGGGCAGACCGAGGAAGCCGCGCACCTCGGACATCGACGCGCCGCGCTGTTCGATCATGCGCCGGGCCATCGCCTCGGTCATGCCGCGCTCGGCGAGCGCTTCCTTGATGTCCGGCGGCAGCTCTTCGGACTCCTCCGCTGCGCCGCCCTTCTTCTCTTCCTTCTTCGCGTAGAGCTTCTCGAGCTTCTTGCGACGCTCCTCTTCGTACGACTTGCCGATCTTGAAGAACGCCAGCTTGCTGTCGTTGGAGAGCGACACGCTGGTCCCGAGCGGGAACTCGTACTTCTTGTCGCCGTCGACCTGCTGCACGTAGAGCGTGCCGTCGCCGACGCGCGGGTTGATCGAGTAGGCCATCCACTGGCCGTCGTTGCTGTAGCTGGTGCTGCGCAGCGACGTCCACTGGTCGTAGTCGTCGTGGGTGACGGCCCGCTTGGTGGCCTGGGCGAGGATCGTGTCGGTCGTGGCGAGCGGCGCGAGCAGCGCGGCCAGTGCCAGCGTCGAACGGAAGGTGCCTCTACGGAGGAACTGCGTCATTTCGGCTGTCGGTTTCTTGGGGGGGAGGGGGCCCCGCAAGGTACCGGCTCGCTTCCCGACCTGGATCGACAGCACGCAACCAGAAGGTAACGAGGGTGTCCTGAGGCGGTCACTCCCGGCCCGATCGCGACCCGAATGGCCGCTCGCGACCCGATGGCCGCTCGGGGCCGTCCGGTCGCTTGCGCCCGGGTGGATCGGGGCCGCGCGCCGCCAGGCATCTCATCGCGCCCGTTCGCGGCCGAGGTCCGCGAGCATCGCGAACACCTGGTCGAACGTGCCGTTGGCCTCGGCGTGCCGCAGCGGCGCGACGCCGTCGATGACCACCTCCTGCCGGTCGGGGTGCTCGACCAGGATCGCCATCGTGTCGCGCACGTAGTCGTCCAGCGGCATCGCGCGTTGGTCGCTGGCGTGGGCGTCGCCGGTCAGGTGCGTGCGCACGTACGGCGGGATCAGCTCCAGCACCTGGACGCCGCGCTCGCGCAGCTGCTCGCGCAACGCGACCGTGTACGAGTGCAGCGCGGCCTTGCTGGCGTTGTAGCTCGGCGTCGCGGCCATCGGCACGAACGCCAGGCCCGACGTGACGTTGAGGATCGCGGCGTGGTCGCGCTGCACGAGGTGGGGGAGCAGCGCGGCGGTCGTCCGGATCGGTCCGAGCAGGTTGGTGGTCACGGTCCGTTCGCCGATCGCGGCGCCGTCGCGAATCGCGTCCTCGTAGTGCATCACGCCGGCGTTGTTGATCAGCACGTTGAGCTCGGGGAAGCGTTCGGGCAGTTGCCGGCCGGCGCGGGCGATGTCGTCCGGGTCGGTCACGTCGAGCGCAAACGCGTGCATGCCCGGATTGGCGGCGACGGTCTCGTCGAGGCGCGCCTGGCTGCGGCCGCCGACGACGACGGTGTTGCCGAGGCGGTGGAAGGCCTCGCAGAGGCCGCGGCCGATGCCGCTGCCGCCGCCGGTGATGAAGATGGTGTTTCCTTGGGTCTGCATGATGCGGGCGTGATGGGTCGGTTGGTCTTCGGTTGGGGCGAATCGCTTGCTCGCCACCTTGCGCACCCTTTTGGTAGATTGCCGCCCACTGGGCAACGCGCGGTCTGGCCCAACAACTTGCACGATCCGCGCAGTCGTGGCCGAAGACGATCATGGACGCCGAACACCGACAGAGCCTCGCACAGATCGCAGACATCGCGCGACGGCACAGCGAACCCGGGGTCCAGGACACGCTGGTGCCGCGCCTTCGCCTGTTCCGCGCCGACGAGCCATCGGTGCCGACGCCCAACGTCTACGACCCGATGTACTGCCTCGTCGTCGCCGGCAGCAAGCGCGGCTACCTCGGCGGCGAGACGGTCGAGTACCGCACCGGGGACTCGCTGCTGGTGACCGTCGACCTGCCGGTCGTCGGGCAGATCCTCGAGGCGGCGCCCGAGCGTCCGTACCTGGCGATGTCGTTGATGCTCGACCGGCCGACGCTGGCCGCGGTCCTGCTCGAGTGCGAGGCGGCTGCGCGCGGCGGCGACGAGCGCTGTGGGTTCCGTGTCGGTCGGGCATCCCTCGACGTCGTCGACGCCGCGCTGCGGCTGGTGCGGCTGCTGGATCGTCCCGAGGACATCGCCGTGCTGGCGCCGTTGATCGAACGCGAACTGCTCTACCGGCTGCTGACCTCGCCCGCCGGCGTGGCGCTGCGCGAGATCGCCCGCGGCGACAGCCGTGTCGCGCAGGTGACGCGCGCGGTCACGTGGCTGCGCGACCACCACGCCAGCGAATACAACGCCAACGAGCTGGCGCAGCGCGCCCACATGAGCGTGTCGTCGCTCAACCGCCACTTCCGCGCGATGACCGGGATGAGCCCGCTCGAGTTCCAGAAGCACGTGCGCCTGCTCGAGGCGCGCCGGCTGCTGCTGGTCAGCGCGACCGACGTCGGCGGGGTCGGTCGCGCCGTCGGCTACGGCAGCGTGTCGCAGTTCTCGCGGGAGTACCGCAGGCTGTTCGGCGAGCCGCCGGGGCGCGACGCGCAGCAGCTGAGGCGTTCGTTGCCGGCCGACTGAACGTGCGGTGCGGCGGTCGGCCCGCGTCTCGGCCTGATGGCGTGTTGGCAAGGCGCGCAGGTCGCATCCTTCCCCAGCGCGCAATTGTGCAGGTCGACTTCCGCTTCGGCCGGTCGGCACCGCCATATCGGCTCGTGCCCGCGAGCTGTTCGCAGGCACCGCCGACCGCGCCGGCGAACCCGCAGCGCCAACTGGAAGACGCGGCATCGAACATGCCGCGCGGAGACCCCATGACCCGTATCCACCGATCTGTTTCGAAGCGACCCGCTTCCAATCTGGCCGTTTCCAACCTGGCCTGGCGCGTCGCGCCGGCGCTCGCGCTGGCGGCGTTCGCGACCCACGCGGCAGCACAAGGCCAGCCCGTGACCTCCAACTCGACCCGCGCCGGCCTGTCGGTCCGCGAACTGGTCGAAGGCATGACGACCGCGGCCAACGGCACGCCACTGATGCGCGTCGAGGCCGCGCCGACGTCGACCTACATGATGCTGATCCAGTGGGGGCAGCCGTTCGCGGCTGGCACGCCGTCGCTGGTCGATCTGAGTGACATGCTGCCGCCCGCGTTCGGGCCGGTCGGCGTGCAGAACGCGCAGCAGTTCCAGGGGCTGGTCGACGCCAACGGTGGCAACGTCGGCACGATCCCGGCGGCGGGCTTCCAGGAGTTGAACCTCGCCGCGCCGGTTCCGACGGGCATCACGGGATTTCTGCTCGCCGTCGAGCTGCAGGCGCTGATGTTCCTGCCGACCGGTGAGTCGCAGTGGAGCAACTCGCAGGTGCGCGCCGTGCAGGAGCCGCCGCCGCCGCTCGGCTTCACCGGGTCGGTGCCGTTGCCGCAGAGTGCGGGCATCGATTGGGACGACATCGAACAGGGCGACGTCGACGGCGACGGCGACCTCGACATCATCGCGCTGCGGCGCGGTTCGTTCCTCGACGACGTGCAGCTGTGGCTCGCCGTCGATGCTGGCTACGTCGGCCCGACCGTGCTGGCGCAGTCGCCGCCGGCGGCCGGGACCGCGACGTCCGCCGAGCTGTTCGACTACGACAACGACGGCTTCCTCGACCTCGCCGTCGCGTTCTTCGGCAACGCCGGCAACAACTACGTGCAGCTCTGGCACAACGACGGCCTCACCGGGACGAACTGGAACGGCTTCACCGCGATCGACAACGCGCGCATCCAGATGGACCCGCAGTTCGGCCGCGCCGATCCGGCGGACCTCGAGACTGCGGACGTCGACGGCGACGGCGATCTCGACATCTTCGTGGCGTGCGCGTTCGACCCGCTGGTCGGCCAGCAGAACCGCCTGCTGCTCAACCAGAACGGCCCGCTCGGCCCTGACCCGCAGGGGATCCCGATCTTCACGCTGTTCGCGGAAGCCACGGCGGCCAACCTGCCGGCGATCGTCGACGACACCGAGGACGCCGAGTTCTTCGACTTCGATGGCGACGGCGACATGGACCTGGTCGTGGCCGCGCTCGACGGTCCGCCGGCCAGCGCGACCAGCTTCGGCCCCGGGGTCGACTACGTGATGATCAACGACGGCACCGGCGTGTTCACGGCGCCCGGCCTCGGCGGCACGCTGCCGGCCAACCCGATCCCTGCGGTCGACGACGAGTCGGCGGACGTCGTCGTGTTCGACATGGATGGCGACGGCTTCCCGGACCTGTACTTCGGCAACTGGATTGGCACGAGCTTCGCCGGTGGCGGCATCGTCTACGGCGCTCCGCTGCCGGACCGGCTGCTGCGTCACGACGGGGTCGGCGCCTACCAGGACCTGTCGCCGCTGCTGGCCCTGCCCAACCGCAGCGCGACGGACTGTGAGGTCGCCGACTTCGATCTCGACGGCGACCTCGACGTGATCGTCGGAGCCGGCTCGCTGACCCGGACCATGTCGCCGTTCACGACGGGGATCACGGTCATCGTCAACCCCGGTGACCTGGTGTCGCCGTGGACCCAGGTCGTCGTGCCGGGCGGCAACGGGCTCGACGTGCGTGACCTGGAGCCGGGGGACTTCCAGCGCTTCAGCGATCCCAACAGCGGCGGCGACGTGTTCTTCAACCAGGCCCGTTGGTTCGATCTCGACGTGGGCATCGCCCCGCTCGGCGGTGCCGGCCTGTCGTCGTTGAACCGCAACTGAGATGGGCCCCGGCAACCTGTCCCGTTGTTTCCGAACGGGATAGAGTGCAGCGCCAGCACGGCCGACCGCCCTCGGCGCCGCGATTTTTTCGTGGGAACCACTTCCGGTCGGCTGCCCGGATTCCGCCAGTTCCGGACGGTGTCCCTGCTCGCCATGACCACTCCCGCATCGCAACCCCCGGATCCCGGGGCCAGCCGCCGCGAACTGGCGGCGCTCTGCCAGCGCCACTATCCGGCGGTCTACGATCGGGTGCACCGGCTGCTGGCGCGCGACATCCGGCGCGGCCGGCCGTGGCTGTCGGCGATGCTCAGCACCGGCGACCTGGTGCACGAGGTGTTCCTCGGCGTGGTGCGCGACTTCGACGGCTTCCGCGGCGACGGCGACGAGCAGTTCGTCGCCTACCTCGCGCGGCTGACGCGCAACCGATTGATCGATTCGGTGCGCTACCACGAGGCCGAACGTCGCGATTCGCGGCGCGGCCAGGTGCTGGATCCCGAGGCGTGCCACGACGCGCCGTCGCCGGTGACCGTCAGCATGCAGCGCGAGGAGGTCGAGCGGGTGTTCGCGATCCTGGCGACGTTCCCCGAGCGCGACCGCGCGCTGCTGCGCGGGCGCATCGACGACGGCGAGACCTTCGCCGAACTGGCCAGCGCGCTCGGCTACGCCTCGGCGGACTCGGCGCGCAAGTCGTTTCGGACCCTGCAGGCCCGCCTGCTGGCGCGGCTGCAGCTCGAGGAGGGACAAGGGTGAGCGATCGCGAGGATCGCCTGGCCGAACTGCTCGCACGCGCGCTCGAAGTGCTCGAGCGCGGCGAGGCGCTCGACGTCGACGCGCTCTGTGCCGACGACCCGGACATGACCGACCTGGTGGCCGCGGCGCTGCGGCGGGCCGGCCGGTTCTCGGCGATGCACCGCGCCGGATCAGCGGTCGATCCGCTGGTCGGTGGCGTGCTGGCGGACCGCTACCGCATCGAGGCCCGCATCGGCTCGGGCGCGATGGGGGTCGTCTACCGCGCCGACGATCGCGAACTGAACCGTTCGGTGGCGATCAAGATGCTGCGGCCGGAGTTCGTCGTCGGCGAGAAGCTCGACGCGCGGCTGGCGCGCGAGGGCGAGGTGCTGGCCTCGATCAAGCACGGCTCCGTCGTCACCGTGTTCGACCGTGGTCAGGCCGGCGACGGTCGCACCTACCTTGTGATGGAGCTGCTCGACGGGCGCAGCGGCGCGGAGCTGTTGCAGCTGGGGGAGGATGCCGAGCTCGCCGCGTCGGGCGCCGAGCGCATGCAGCGCTACCGCCAACTGCTCGGCGACGGCGCCGTCAGCCGTGACAGCGACGTGCGCCAGGTCGCGACCTGGATCGCCGCCGCCGCTGCCGGTCTGCACGCGGCGCACGAGGCCGGGATCGTGCACCGCGACGTCAAGCCGTCGAACCTGTTCTTCGAACGCAGCGGCCGCGTCGTGCTGCTCGACTTCGGCATCGTGTCGCTCGGCTCGCACCTGACGTTCGGCGTCGACGACTCGCCGCTCGGTACGCCCGCGTTCATGGCGCCCGAACAGCTCGACCCGAAGTGCGAGCCCGATCGGCGCACCGACGTCTACGGCCTGGCCGCGACGCTCTACCACTTCTTGACCGGCCGACCGCCGCACGAGGGCACGCCGCAGCAGGTGTGGAGCGCGGTCGCCAACCGCGATCCGCAGGCCGCCGATCGGGCGCGTCCCGGCCTGCCGCGCGACCTGGTCGCGGTGCTCGAGAAGGGCATGGCGCGCAATCCGGGCGATCGCTACGCGACCGCGGCCGAGCTGCGCGACGACCTGCTCGCCTGGCTCGAACACCGGCCGGTGCGGGCCCGCCGGGTGCCGGCGTGGCGCGTCGCTGCTCGCCGCGCGTGGCGGTCGCCGTTCGTGCGCGGCGCTGCGGCGCTGGCCCTGCTGGTCGTCGGCGCTGCCGCGGTCTGGGCGTGGCGCGATCACGTCGAACGTCGCGACGACGCCGAAGGTCTCGGCCTGTTCGCGCAGGTGCCGCCGTCGCTGCTCGGCGCACCGTTGCACTACCGCGCGAGCAGCGCGGTGACGCGCAGCGGCGAGGTCGGCCGGCGGCTCGACCGCATGGTCGAACTCGGCTGGCATCCGGAGGTCTCCTACACGTTGCGCGCGCTCTGGCGCTCGGACGGCGGCGACCTCGTCGGCGCGGCCGCCGACATGCGCGCGCTGGCCGCCGTCGCCGAAGCCCCGTTCGCCGCCCTCGCGGCCGCGTCCTACGCCGACGGCCAGCTGCCGGACGAGCAGGCCGGCAAGGTGCTCGACGACGCGTTGGCCGGTCCGGCCAACCGCTTCGTGATCGCGGCCCACGCGCTGCGCGCGGACCGGCTGAAGCGCGCGGCCGCCGTGATCGGCGACCAGCCGCCGCCGCTGCCGTGCCACGGCGAACTGCAGATGATCGCGCGGCTGGCGCGCATCGAGCGCGATCGCCTGCGCCGCAGCCTGCACGATGCCTGCCGCGACGTGCACGAGCGCACCCGCGTGCTCGAGCTGCGCTTCGGCCGCACCGCGATCTCGGCCAGCCTGATCGCCAACGCCCACGTCGCGATGCAGCGCCTCGGCGATGCCGAGGCGGCCCTCGCCGATGCCATCCGGCTCGCGCCCGACGACTACGGCCTGCGCGTGCTCGCCGGCAACCTCGCCTTCCAGGCGATGGACGACCAGGATGCCAGCGCCGCCTACGCGGCCGCCTTCGAGCTGCAGCCCGCGTCGGTGTCCGCGGCCGAGGGGCTGCTGCACTGCGCGCTGCGACAGAAGGACTTCGAAGCGGCCGAACGGCTGTTCGCGCGCGTGCCGTATCCCGCCGGCCTGCCCGGCCTGCTGCGCCGCAACCGCGCGGAGGGCTTGTTCTGCTACGCCCGCGCGATGCACGAACGGGCGCTCGAACGCGACGGCGAGGGCCGCGGTGGACGTTCGCTCGAGTTCGCGCGCAAGGCCAAGGAGAGCTTCGCCCGTGCGGTGCGCACGCGACCGTCGTTCGCCGAGATCGTCTGCGACATCCTGCTCGACCCCGACGGTGACCACGTGCCGGACCTGCTGGCCGCGTGGCGCCGCGACCCCACCGACATCGACCACGTCGAGAGCCTCGCCGTGGTGCTGCACGGCAGCTTCGACGAACAGGACGTCGCGCTGCTGGCCGAAGCCCTGCGCGAACTCGCCGCAGCGCTGCGCGAGCGCGGCCGTTGAACGGCTGCTCGTCGACCGATTCCCCATTCCCCTCCGATCACGGTCCCTGGTTCACGATCCTCGGATCACGATCACCCTGCCCCCGACTCGCCAAACGACGGATCGAACCCATGAACCTCCTGCTCCCCTCCTTCGCAATCTCCGCGCTCGCCGCGTCGCTCTGTGCCCAGGGCGGAACGGCCGTCACGGTCACGACGTCGCCGCGCGGTGTCATGGCCGGGAACGAACTCGCGTTCGTCTACGACGGTCCCGATGGCGTGCATACACGCAAGAGCATCGTGCGCAAGCGCGCCGGTATCCCGGCGACCCTGACGACCTACGCCGGCACCGGCTCGACGAGCGTGCCCGAATACACCAACACGGCAATCAACACCTGGCTCAACGCGCAGCCGGGCGTGAGTGGTGCGGACGTCGAGATGGACGCCCTGTCCTCGGGCAACGGCTTCGCGCCGCTGCTGGGTTACAGCGGCACGTCGTCGCCGATCCCCAGCATCGCGACCATCAATCCAGCGGCCGCTGAGCAGAGCTGGGTCGGTATGTACGTCTCGTTCAAGGCCGGCTCGATCGTGGGCCCGTTCCAGGACGACGAGCTCTACAACTCGCACATCTACGGCCTGGGATCGCTCGGCGGCAGCGAGGTCATCGGCTACGTGCTCGACGGCTCACGCACCAACACCCAGCTGGTCGGGGACCTGTACCTCGAACACTCCAACGCGTCGGGCGACTTCCTCAACGGCGGTTCGGTGCCGGCGTCGTCGACCATGGACATGATCGCGATGGATGCCGCGATCGCCGACGTCGTCAACACGGGCGGCACCGTGCAGCCGAGCATCGCCCAAGAGGTCAGCAAGCTGTACTTCTCGGTCAGCCCGCAGTGCGCGGCTCTGTGGACCGCGAACGCGTCGCTGCGCGCCGCGGTGAACGCTGGCCCCAGCATCGGGGCATCGACGATCTTCGTCGCGACGTTCTCGAACGGGGTCGTCGAGGACATCGAGGTGCACCTCACGCACGCCCAGGTCGCGGGGTCGAATGCGCCGGACGCCAACCTCGACGCGTTGTCGGTCGTCAACGTCAACGGGCAGAGCGCGTCACCGCTGTACTGCATCGTGTCGTTCGAAGGCAATGCGATGGGCAACCAGATCCAGGCGCTGTTTCCGTATGGCACGGCGGCGCCGCAGCGCGCGCCCATGCAGACGATCTACGGCGTCAGCCTGGACCTGATCTTTGCGGTCGCGACCGGCGACATCGACGCGATCTGCGTTCGCGATCCGGAAGGCGCGACCAACATCCCGATGGCGCATGCCGTTGCCTATGACGACGGGGTCAGCGCGACGCGCATGGGCCTCAGCGTGGCGCGGGAGCCGGCGGGCTTCACGACTCCCGGCAGCAATCCGCCGATCCCGCTCGCGTGCACGGTGTCGGGTTGGGGATCGGGTGGCTCGGGTGCGGCGACCTACGTGTTCATCGTCACCAATTCGGCGGCCTGGGTTCCGCCCGGTCCGACCCTGCCCAATGGGGGGTGGAGCGCTGCTACCTCGCCCCAGGTGTACGGTCCGTTCTGGCGCGCAGCGGGTCAGGAGGTGATCACGGCGCAGATCACGCATCCGGCGCTCGGAGGCTACATCCTCGAGCTTCAGGCCGGGTCGACGCTGACGGACATGACGCCGTTGGCTGATTCTTGGCCGGTGCTCATCGAGTTGTAGGGGCGGGTTTTTGCACTGGCTACATCTGCGCTACGTCTTGGGCGGGTACCCAGATTGCAGGTGGATGCTCGCCACTTCAGCGAAGTTGACGCTGACGATGCTGTGGTTGAGGTGGTAGTTCTCGGTCGTTTGCGTGCCGTTCTCGATGTAGCGCGCGAAGTCGTTCACGAGCACGATCGCACCTCCGCCCGAGGGCTGATTGTAAAGGGCTGGCATCGGACCGATCGTGGCTCCGCCCTTGAATGCGATGAAGACGCTGTGCGTGGGGTCAACGGTGAGAACCTCGACTTCTTCATGAGCTTCCTTCATGCCGGGGATGCTACTTGGTTCCTTCTACACTCGCACACGACGGTTCCGCGCGGTCCAGCAGTCGCGCCAGCTGGTCGCGCAGCGACCCGTTTAAGTGTGGTTGAGGAGCACCCTGTGTTGGTAGTGCAGCATGCGTTCAGGCGCACGCGGGCAAATTACAGAACGCATGCTGCACTACCTCACGCTGAGACGTTGGGCGACGCGGACCCGAAAGCCTTGACGAGTATGTTCCTGGTCAGCGTCTCCCAAGCACCGTAGTCGTCACTGGTAAGTGACGGGCGGCTGAGCAGGTCTTCAGCCTTCGCGATCTGATCGTTGATCAGGTCGACCCCTCGCGCCGGAGGGATCGTAGGGGGCGTGTCGTTGGTCGGCGCCTTCTTCTTCGCTGCCATGCGGTCGAGGCTACTCGATCGCGTCCCCAGTTGGCTACGCCGCCCGCACGTCCGGCCGGTCAGTTCGCACCGGGCGGCCCGGAGCGGTCCAGCCAGCCGTTTCAGGCTCGTGATTGTGCCGCCTTTAGCCGCGTGCTTGCGCCCCAGGTGCGCTGCTGGCAGCATCATCCCGCCGTCGCGCGTCGCCCGCTAGGCATCGAACAAGGAGAGTCAGAGCTGTGAGTGGAAACCCCTTTCAATATCGGCAGCCGTCCATCGGCGGGAACAATCGAATCCGAACTCCACAGCGGGAGGCCTACGACGCGCTCGTGACCTATGCGGCAAGACCGGCCGACGATCGCGAGGTCGGCATCGTTCTACCGGTCGGCTGCGGCAAGTCGGGGTGCATCACGCTCGCCCCCTTCGCGTTCCGATCGAAGCGCGCGTTGGTCATCGCGCCCGGGAAGACGATCGCGCAGCAATTGTGCAACGACTTCGACCCGACCAAGCCTGACATGTTCTACGCGAAGTGCGGAGTTCTCGCGGGCGCGCCGTACCCCGAGCCTGTGGAGATCAGAGGCACGACCGCGAATCGGGGCGATCTCGACGAAGCCCACGTGGTCATCACCAACATCCAACAGCTCCAGGGGGAGCAGAACCGATGGCTGTCGACATTGCCGCCGGACTTCTTCGATTTGCTGCTGTTCGACGAAGGGCACCACAGCGTCGCCGCGACCTATACGGCGCTCAAGGGCTCGTTCCCCGGCGCGCGCATCGTCAACTTCAGTGCAACCCCACTGCGGGCTGACGGCCAGCGCATGGCGGGTCGCTTCATCTACACGTATCCGATCTTCCGTGCGATCCAGGAAGGGTACGTCAAGCGGCTGAAGGCGCTCGTGTTGAACCCGCGTACGCTGAAGTATGTTCGACGCGATGGAGATGAGGAGATCACCGTTGGGTTGGAAGAGGTTCGCCGGCTGGGTGAGGTGGATGCCGACTTTCGGCGGAGCATCGTCACGTCGCGAGAGACGCTAACGACGATCGTTGACGCGTCGATCCGAGAACTTGAGCGCATCCGTGCTGAAACGGGGGATAAGCGGCATGCGATCATCGCGTCGGCGTTGAACTACGAGCACTGTCGACAGATCGTCGAGGCCTACCGCGGGCGGAATCGAGAGGTCGCATTCGTTCACAGTCGGGAGGATGGCGCCGCCAACGATGCTGTCATGAAGAAGCTGCGGGCGCACGAACTCGATGTGATCGTCCAGGTTCGCAAGCTCGGTGAAGGATTCGATCACCCGTACCTGTCGGTCGCCGCGGTCTTCAGCATCTTCGCGAACCTGTCCCCGTTCGTTCAGTTCGTGGGGCGCATCATGCGTGTCATCAAGCAGAACAGCCCGGGTGACCCCATCAACCAGGGGACGGTCGTCTTCCACGCGGGCGCGAACATCGCAAGCCAGTGGGAGGACTTTCAGGAGTACAGCGAAGCCGACCAGCAGTACTTCAACCAACTGCTGCCGATGGAAGGGCTGGACATCAACGGGCCTGAAGAAGTGGCCGTGGACCCGGTGCCGCGCGAGCCGAACACGGTGGAGGTTCGCGGTCAAAGCGCGGTGATGCTCCAGGAGATCCCGCTGCTTGAAGACGATGAGGCGATGCAGGCCATCGCGACACTGCGCGCCCGTGGGTACTCGTCTGACGATGTTCGGCGGGCGATGGAACATCAGCCGGTGCCGACAACCAAGGCGCATGAGCGCAGGGCTGCACAGGCGGCGCTCGATGAGCGCGTTCGCAGCGAAGTCGGTCGCATCCTGGGGGCTCGCAACATCAACCCCGTCGGAAAGGAACTCGACACCAAGCACCTAGGCAAGTCGAACTTCGTCGTGATGAAGGCGGCGATCGACAAGCAGGTGAACGCCCTTGTGGGCCGGCGTCCTGGTGAGCGTCACGAGCTGACACGGGCCGAACTGGACCGTATCCAAGAGCAGTTCGCGGACTTGGTGTCCGCAGCCGAGAAGGAGGTGTTTGATGGCTAGAAAGTCCCTGGTGCAACGATCAGAAGTGGATCAGGCGAAGCAGGCGCACAACTGTCAGGCGAGCGCCAAGCACAGGTTGCAGATGGGAGATCGGCGGCTGAAGGTCTTCGTCGATCGCTCTCACGACCACTATTGCGCCGACTGCGCTCTGAAGATCATCGAGGCCGACATCGCGAAGCTCCAGGAGCTGGCGCGCCAGATCAAAGGATCATGACACCGCCGGTCCCGTGAGGTTGTCGAGCCACGCTGCTACGTCACGGGTCGACCCGGCCCGCTGCCGCCGGGGAACTGGTAACCCATGTGCGTCACGGTGTTGATCACTTCGCAGGCGAGTTCGGCCGCGTGCGCCTGCAACTGGTCGAGCCACGCGACCGTCACCGGCGTGTCGCACACCTGCTGCTGTCCGGGCTTGCCGGTGACGTAGAACGGGACCGACGCGCCGTTCTCGTCGGGCGTGCCCCATGAGCCGTGGCAGATCAGGTTCCGCACCTTCCCCGCGGCGCGCAGCTCGGCGACGAACTCGGCGAGGTTCTGGTGGCGCGACTCGGGGTGCAGGCGCGCCGCCTTGCCGAACGTGTCGATCAGTGGGTTCAGCGGGTTCACGATCGACCGTTCCAACAGATCGCTCCAGTTCTGCACCGCCGCAGCCGCCTCGGCCTGATTCTCGGGCGCAGGGACGGTGCCAGTCAGCGCGAAGACCGCCTTCTTCAGCATCTCTTCGAGGAACCCGAACGTGGCGACGGCGCGGCCTAGACTGCACCAGAACGCGGGGCCATGGCGATGCGTCGGGAACAGCGGCGGCAACTGCGACTTGTCGATGACGTGCGGTTGGGTGGTCATGGTCTCTTCATCTGGCGCAGCTGCACCTTGTAGATGCACAGGCAGTCTTCGGCTTCGGCGGCGGTCAGGCGGTGGAACCGCAGCTCGGCTCGCGCGCGCTGGCGGTACTCGCGGATGTAGTCGTCCACGATGGCGCGCAGGCAGTTCGCCGGCGCGGCAGTCGGACGGCAGCGGGTCGGTCGCGGGCCAGACCGCCGTCGAACAAGCGGTACGCCCGGTAGTCGGCTTCGACGTTCGACGCGCGCGCCGGCGCGTAGTCCCCGGCGTTGTAGGCGAGCAGGTAGCGTCGGTAGTCGTCGGTGGTGAGGTCGCGCGTGCCCAGGCGGAAGATCACGGCGTGCCAGCGTTCCAGTTGATCTCGTCCGGCGGCGGAGGCTCTTTCCCGGTGTAGATGACCTTCGAGGGCACCTGAGCTGGATTGTAGAGGATGACACCGCCCTCGCACCTGCGGCTTGGGAAGTAGATCCCGCTGTACGAATCTGGCGAGACCAGCTCAGACACTTCTTCGCGGACGATCTGCGACTTGGTGTACGAGCCCGAAGGGAGGTCGCGGTCCTCGTAGAGCGCATCGGCCAGATCCTGCGGTAGGCCATGCATGTCGAGGACCGGAGTGCCCTGCAATAAGCACGACACCTCAAAGACCGGAAGGACGGTTGGACGCACTTCGGCCTCGGCGACCAGGAAGTCCGTCCCATACCAGTTCCCGGATTCTGCCCCCGTCTTGTAGCTACCGGGGTTTGTAGAGACGTATCCCGTCCGGTAGGTGTCCGCCGCTACGTCAACGATTCGGTAGAGCCCGCTATGGGCTGGCAGCTCCCCCAAGAGCTTGGTGTGGTTGCTGGGCAGCCATTCCTGCAACCTCGCGCGGAAATCGTCGTCCTTCATTGCCGGCATCACCCGTAGTGTGGTACGCCCGACAGGATTCGAACCTGTGACCTGCTCTTTAGGAAAGAGCTGCTCTATCCAGCTGAGCTACGGGCGCTTGCTGCCTGCGGAACGTACCCATCGCCCCCAGCAGTCTCCAGCAGCTTGCCGCTGATCTTCTCGATGCCGGCGCGCAGGATCTCCATCGTCGGCCGAATGTAGCCCGCGGTCACGTCGTCGTTCGGCAGCCGGTGGTTCATCAGCACCTTCAGCGTGATCGGGGTCGACCTGGGCGCTTTGCGCGAACGTGGCGAACGTCTCGCGCAGCCGGTGCGGGCTCTTCAGGATCGGATGCGACACCTTGCGCTTTCTTCCCGTCGATCTCGGCGTAGACGTATTTCTGCACGGTCACCGCGTGCGACGTGCCGCGCTTGGTGAACGCCGGGAACGCCCAGCCCTGGTCCGGCGGGTTCGTCGCTTTGCGGTTCCGCAGCAGGTCCAGCGTGAAGCGCGACAGCGGCACGGTGAACGCATGGTCGACCCCGCCCTTGGGCCGCGGTCAGTGGATGGTACCCGCCGGGAAGTTCACGTGTTCCCACCGGACCGTCTTGGCGTCGTCGCCTCACGGAGGTGGCCGATCGAGACCCGGACGTAACCAGCACGAGCGCTGGCGCCGCCCCCGCTTGATCATCGACGTGGTCGAAGGCCGCGGCGCCGGGTTCTTGCGGGAGGCGCCCGACGGCACCCGCTTCCTGTCGCGCTCCGACGTGTGGTCCCACACCGCGGAGTCATCGCAGGGAGCGACCGCCCGCTCAGCGCAGGGCCGCGCGCGGTGCCATCTCGACGAACGTCTGCACGGTGCTCGCGACGCGCTCTCCGACCCAGCTGGCGGCCTCGACCGCGTTCGAACCGAGCCACAGGGAGGCCGCGATCAGCACCGCGAGCAGCGATGCGGACCAGAGCACGCGGAGCGCAGCGTGGGCGTCCTGGGACCGCGGGGCGGTGTTCTCCATATGGAGCAGAAGTTCATTGCGGCGTCGATGTGTCGCGCCCGCCGAGAAAAATCTGCGGTCGCGGCAGGCGTGGACTTCGCGGCCGGCGCAGGCTTCGATCCTGCCATGCGACGCTTGCCCTACGGTCTCCTGTGCCTGCTGCTCGCGGCGTGCGCCTCGGAACCCCGCAAAGCCGTCCCCAACGACGTCGTCTTCGCCGCGACGCCGGTCCCCGATCGCATCGTGCTGACCTGGGCCGCGGACCCGGCCAGCAGCCAGAGCGTCACCTGGCGCACCGATGGCTCTGGCGCCGACGGGGTCGGCGAGATCGCGGTCGCGACCGATGGGCCCGAGTTCCGCAAGCAGGTGCGCAGGGTCGCGGCCGAGCAGCAGCAGCAGGTCGACGGCGCGCGCTACCACACCGTGACGTTCGCCGGGCTCGACGCCAGCACGCGCTACGTCTACCGCGTCGGCGACGGCGTTGACTGGAGCGAATGGAGCCACTTCTCGACGGCGAGCGTCGAGCCGGAGCCGTTCTCGTTCTTGTACTTCGGCGACGCGCAGAACGACCTCAAGTCGCACTGGTCGCGGGTGATCCGCGAGGCGTTCCGCGATGCGCCGCGGGCGGCGTTCGTCGTGCACGCCGGCGACCTGGTCAATCGCGGCTTCCGCGACGGCGAGTGGGGCGAGTGGTTCTACAGCGCTGGCTGGATCCTGCGTTCGATGCCGTCGATCGCGACGCCGGGCAACCACGAATACCGCAAGGGGGAGCTGTCGAAGTTCTGGCGACCGCAGTTCGCGTTTCCGCTGGACGGGCCGAAGGGCTTCGAGGAGACGGTGTACTCGCTCGAGTACCAGGGTGTGCTGCTGGTGTCGCTCGACACCAACCGCGAGCTCGAACCGCAGGTCGCGTGGCTCGACGGCGTCGTCGCCGAGAGCGACGCGAACTGGAAGATCGTGACGATGCACCATCCGGTGTTCGGGACCGCCAAGAAGCGCGACAGCCCGAAGCGCCGCGCGATCCTGCAGCCGGCGTTCGATCGCAACGGCATCGACCTGGTGCTGCAGGGCCACGACCACACCTACAGCCGGACCGCGCGCATGCGGCATGCGCACGCTGGCGACGAGGGCGAGCACGAGCATGCGGGCGAGAACGTGCCGACCGGCCTGCGCGCGCGCGACGACGAGACCGGCACCGTCTACGTGGTCTCGGTCAGCGGGCCCAAGATGTACCAGCTGCTGCGGCAGCCGTTCATGGTGAAGGCGACCGAGAAGAAGCAGCTCTACCAGGTGCTGTCGATCGACGGCGACCGTCTGACCTACTCGGCGCGCACCGCGACCGGCCGGCTGTTCGACCGGTTCGAGCTGCGCAAGCGGTCTGGTGGGCCCAATGAGCTGGTCGAGACGATGCCGCGCTGACCGGTTGTGGGGGTGCGTTGCCAGCGCGGCCCGGATCGGATGCAATCCGCGCATGCGTCCGCTCGCCGCCCTCGTCCGATGCGCGCTGCCGCTGGCCCTCATCGGGGCCGCGGTCGCGCAACAACGGCACTGGTCGTTCGTGCCGTTGCCCGCCGAAGTGCCGCAGCCGCGCGTCGACGGCGACGCCTGGTGCAACAACGGCATCGACCGGTTCGTGCTGGCGCGGCTCGAGGCCGAGGGCTTGCAGCCGTCGGCGCAGCTCGACGTCGCGCGCTACCTGCGGCGCGTCAGCCTGTCGCTGACCGGGCTGCCGCCCGACGAGGCGCAGCTCGACCGCGCCGCCGCCGGCGAGCTCGACGCGGTGATCGACGAACTGCTGGCGTCGCCGCGCTACGCCGAACGCATGGCCAGCGAGTGGCTCGACGTCGCGCGCTATGCCGACACGTTTGGCTACCAGGCGGACGTCGATCGGCCGGTGTGGCCGTGGCGTGACTGGGTGCTGCGCGCGTTCCGGGACAACCTGCCGTTCGACCAGTTCGCCGTCTGGCAGATCGCCGGGGACCTGCTGCCCGATGCGACCCGCGAGCAGCGGCTGGCGACGGCGTTCCAGCGGTTGCACCGCCAGACCAACGAGGGGGGCAGCGTCGAGGAAGAGATGCGGCAGGAGTACGTCGCCGACCGCACCCAGACGTTTGCGACCGCGTTCCTCGGGTTGACGATGGAGTGCGCGCGCTGCCACGACCACAAGTTCGACCCGCTGTCGCAGAAGGAGTACTACGAGCTGTCCGCGTTCTTCGACAACGTCGACGAGTCGGGGCTGTATTCGCACTTCACGCGGGCGACGCCGACGCCGGCGCTGTCGCTGCCGACGGAGCAGCAGGCGCAACAAGAGCGCGATGCACGCGCGGCAGTGGCCGAACGCGAGCGGGAGCTCGCGGCGCTGTGTGCCTCGCTGACGCAGCGCGAGGCGGTGCTGCTGGGTGGGACCGGTCCGATCGACCCGGTCGGCGTGTTCTCGTTCGACGCGTTGGACCAGGGCAAGCTGCAGAACGCGGCTGACGCCGAGCTCCCCGGCCGCGTCGGGGACGGGCCGAAGTTGGTCGAAGGCAAGGTCGGCAAGGCGCTGCGCTTCGACGGCGAAGACTGGGCCAAGGTCCCGAAGGTCGCGGACTTCGACCGGCACCAACCGTTCTCGTTGGCGTTCTGGCTGCAAGTCCCCGAGGCCTACGATCGCGCGGTCGTCGTGCACCGCTCCAAGTCGTGGACCGACGCCGGTAGCCGCGGCTACGAACTCCTGATCGAGGACGGCTGCCTGAGTTTCGCGCTGGTCCACTTCTGGCCCGGCAACGCGATCCGGATCCGGACCGCGCAGCCGTTCCCGGTCGGCCAGTGGGCGCACGTGGCGCTGACCTACGACGGCAGCAGCCGGGCCACGGGCCAGGCGATCTACGTCGACGGCGTGCGCGCGGAGGTGGCGGTCGTTCGGGACTGCCTGACGCGGACCATCCAGGGCGGCGGCGCCGATGCGCTGACGTTTGCGCAGCGCTTCCGCGACAAGGGCCTCAAGGGCGGCGCGGTCGACGAGCTGCACGTCTTCGCGCGCGAGTTGACCGGGGCCGAGGTCGGCCACCTCGCGGGCGCGCCGGTGCGGCTGAGCAAGGCCGACGTGCGCGACCTGCTGCTCCGCACCCAGAGCGAAGACGGCAAGGCCAAGCTGGCGGCACTCGCCGCCGCGCGCCGCGCGCTCGGCAAGGTCCAGGACGGCCAGCGGGAGATCATGGTCATGCGCGAGATGGCGGGCCGCCGCGATACCTACGTGCGGCCGCGCGGCAGCTACCGGATGCAGGGCGAGCGCGTCGATCCCGGCACGCCTCTGTGCCTGCCACCGCTGCCGGCGGAGGGGGCGCGCAACCGCCTGGCGCTGGCGCGCTGGCTGATCGATCCGAGCCACCCGCTGACCGCGCGCGTCGTCGTCAACCGCGTCTGGCAGATGCACTTCGGCAGCGGCCTGGTCGCGACCAGTGAGGACTTCGGCACGCAGGGCACGGAGCCGACGCATCCGCAGCTGCTCGACTGGCTGGCGCGCTGGTTCGTCGATTCGGGCTGGGACCTGAAGGCGCTGCACAAGCTGATCGTGACGTCGGCGACGTTCGGGCAGAGTTCGTCGGCGAGCGCCGCGCTGCGCGCCCGCGACCCGCAGAACCAGCTGCTCGCGCGCGGCCCGCGCTACCAGCTGCCGGCCGAGACGCTGCGCGACCAGGCGCTGTGGGCGGCCGGGCTGTTGGCCGAGCGCTTCGGTGGCGCGCCGGTGTTTCCCTACCAGCCGGCGGGGCTGTGGAAGGAGAAGAGCGGCCGCACCTACCGGCCGAGCAAGGGGGACGACCTCTACCGGCGCAGCCTCTACACCTACTGGAAGCGCACGTCGCCGCCGCCGGCGATGCTGCTGCTCGACGCCAGCAAGCGCGACGTCTGCGTGATGCGGCGGCACTGCACGTCGACGCCGCTGCAGGCGCTGGTGATGCTCAACGACCCGCAGTTCGTCGAACCGGCGCGCGTCTGGGCGGAGCGGCTGGTGGAGCAGGGGGGCGAGGACGACGCGCGGCTGCGAACGGTGTTCCGTCGCCTGACGAGCCGCGAACCCGAGGCGCGCGAGCTCGTGATCGTGCGCACGGCGCTGCAGGAACAGCGAGCCGGCTACCGCGCCGATCCGGCTGCCGCCGAGGCGTTGGCCAGGATCGGTGCGAAGCCGCAGGTGGCAGACCTCGACCGCGTCGAGGTCGCCGCGTGGACGGTCGTGATCAGCACGCTGATGAACTTCGACGAGGTGGTGAGGCTGCGATGAGCAATCCGATCACGCGACGGCATCTGTTCGGCAAGGGCGCCGCGGGCATCGGCTCGGTGGCGCTGGCGCACCTGCTCGGCGAGGACGGCGACCACAAGCCGCGGCCGCACCATGCGCCGAAGGCCAGGCGGCTGGTCTACCTGTTCCAGAGCGGCGGGCCCTCGCAGCTCGAGACCTTCGACCACAAGCCGCTGCTGCAGGAGCTCAACGGCCAGGAGCTGCCGGATTCGGTCCGTCAGGGCCAGCGCCTGACCGGCATGTCCGGCAACCAGGCGACGCTGCCGCTGGCGGGCGCGCAGTTCCGCTTCGACAAGCACGGCGAGAGCCGGCAGTGGGTCAGCGAACTGCTGCCGCACACGGCGCGCATCGTCGACGAGCTGACGATCGTCAAGTCGATGCACACCGAGGCGATCAACCACGACCCGGCGATCACGTTCTTCCAGACCGGCTCGCAGATCGCCGGGCGGCCGTCGATCGGCTCGTGGCTCAGCTACGGGCTCGGCACCGCCAACCGCGAGCTGCCGGCGTTCTGTGTGCTGGTCACCAAGAACAAGGGCGGCCAGCCGCTCTATGCGAGGCTCTGGGGCAACGGCTTCCTGCCGGCGACGCACCAGGGCGTGCAGTTCCGTCCGGGCAGGGATCGCGTGCTCTACCTCGCCGATCCCGACGGCGTCGACACGAACACCCGCCGGCGCATGCTCGATCGACTGCGCGAACTGCACGAGGCGTCGTGCGAACGCGACGTCGACCCGGCCGTTCGGGCGCGCATCGAGCAGTACGAGATGGCCTACCGCATGCAGATGTCGGTGCCGGAGGTGACCGACCTGTCGGACGAGCCGGACTGGGTGTTCGAGCACTACGGCGAGGAGGCGCGCGATCCGGGCACCTACGCCGCCAACTGCCTGATGGCGCGCCGGCTGCTGGAGCGCGGCGTGCGCTGCGTGCAGCTGTACCACCAGGGCTGGGACCAGCACGGTGGGCTGCCGGGTGCGATCCGGCGGCAGTGCCGGGAGACCGATCGGGCGAGTGCGGCGCTGGTCATGGACCTCAAGGCGCGCGGCCTGCTCGACGACACGCTGGTCGTCTGGGGCGGCGAGTTCGGCCGCACCAACTACTCACAGGGCAAGCTGACCGACAACGACTACGGGCGCGACCACCACCCGCGCTGCTTCTCGATGTGGCTGGCCGGTGCGGGCCTGCGCGGCGGCTACGCGCACGGCCAGACCTGCGACTACGGCTACAACGTCGTGCAGGATCCGGTGCACGTGCACGACCTGCAGGCCACGATCCTGCACCTGCTGGGTCTCGACCACGAGCGCCTGACGTTCTTCTACCAGGGCCGCGACTTCCGCCTCACGGACGTGCACGGCAAGGTCGTGCACCAGCTCCTCGGCTGATGCGATCGTGGCCACGCTGCGTTCGGCCACCCTGCATTCGGCCTGGTCGCGAGACCAGGCCGACCGGACCGGCGCTTCGCGTCGTCGCCAGGAGCGCGTCCATGTAGTGGACGCGCTGCCGACCGTGATCGCGGAAGCGGCGTGTACGCGTGCGGACGGGGCTTTGCCCACCAGGAGCGCGTCCATGTAGTGGACGCGCTGCCGACCGTGATCGCGGAAGCGGCGTGTACGCGTGCGGACGGGGCTTTGCCCGCCAGGAGCGCGTCCATGTAGTGGACGCGCTGCCGACCGTGATCGCGGAAGCGGCGTGTACGCGTGCGGACGGGGCTTTGCCCGCCAGGAGCGCGTCCATGTAGTGGACGCGCTGCCGACCGTGATCGCGGAAGCGGCGTGTATGCGTGCGGACGGGGCTTTGCCCGCTAGAGCACCGACATCTCCAGGCCGGGGGTGGCGCTGACGCCGAGCGGTGCGGTGGCGTCGAAGAAGCCGGCCTGCCAGAAGCCCTGCCACTGGTTGAACAGCGGCGTGTTGGGGATCGTCGTCGAGTAGGTCGCGTCGCCGTTGCCGTCGAGGGTCAGCATCACGGTCGGGTCGACGTCGATCAGCAGCGTGCAGTTGAGGATCGGCACGTTGACCATCTGGTAGCCGAGGCCGAGCGCGCCCATCGCGTTGGCGGGGCCGCCGGTGACGTCGATGGTGATCGGCGCGCCCGGGATCGGGCAGCCGGTGCCGGAGATCTGCGGCACGCCGCTGCCGCCGCCGCAGCCGACGCCGTAGGTCTGGTAGAAGCCGCACGCGGCGAAGCCGGTGACGACGATGATGCGGTTGCCGCCGCCGAACGTCGAGAACAGCATGTCGCCGGTGACCGGGTCCGCGACGGCGCCCTCGGCGCCCGACAGGCCGCTCATCATCACGCGCCGCGTCGCCGGGATCGGGTCGCCGTTGCCGTCGATGTCGTAGACCGCGAGCGCGCCGCTGCCGTATTCGGACACGATCACCGTCGAGAAGTCCGGCAGCTGCGGCGAGCCCGGCGGCGGGTAGAGGATGCCCTCCGGGCCACCGCCGATCGTCAGCGGCGCGGACACCGTGCCGACGTCGTAGGTGCCGGCGGCGTTGACGTTCAGGTCGACGGTGTACCAGGTGCTGGCGTTGTACGACGCCACCTTGAACTGCCCGGCGCCCGGCCAGCCGGCCGGCACGAACTGGCAGGTGCCGACGCTGCTGCTGACGCCGAACGGCGTCAGGTCGGTGATCAGGTCCGGTGCGGTGCTGCCCGGCAGATGCTGCAGCAACGTGTTGTTGCTGTAGCCGGTCGAGAACAGCACGCCGCCGGGGCCGTAGGTCAGGCCGCCGTCGATGTTCGGGCAGCTCGCGAACATCGTCGGGGTGCCGAATCCGGTGATGTGCCCCTGCGCGTCGCGCGTCAGCGGCACCGCGTAGATGGCGCCCGCGGCGTTGTTGGCGTTGCCGCCGATCAGCAGCGTGTTGGGGTCGTTCGCCAGGAACGTCACGCCGCCGAGGTTGCTCGGCACGCCGGCGATCGAGCCGAGATCGGTGTAGCTGTAGTCGACGTCGAACGGGGCGACGATCGTCTGGGCCGCGCACGGGGCGAGCAGCGTAGAGGTGAGTAGCAGGGTGCGGAGATTCATGGGGACCACGTGGAGTCGGGGGAGGACGATGCGTGCGTTGCCGCATCCGGCGGCAGCAACGTGCGCGGGCCGCCACCATTTTCGCTGGCGATGGTGCCGCCGCCGCGATCAGTCCTTGTTGCCGACGACGGACACCACGGCGGGGCCCCCGCCGAGGCGGTGGTCGTGCTCGAACTCCAGCTCGCGCGGCGCATCGGTCCGGTACTTGATGGCGTGCAGCGAAAGCCGATAGCGGCCGGGCGGGTAGCCGATGCGGGTGCAGATCGTCACCGCGTGCGGCACGTGCCCGAACTCGCCCGGCGCCGGGTGCACCGCGCGCAGCCGCTGGGTGTGGCCGTGCTCGTCGACGAGGTAGAGCTTCGGGTCGTGGCTGTGGTAGCTGCGTTCGGCGGCGCCCTCGATGCGCAGCCAGATCGGCGAGCCGACCGGCACGCGCGCCGGCACGGTCCGGGTGGTGCCGCTCGGCACGTGCACCCGCTGCAGCAGGGTCGGGTGCATCGACAGCAGGTGGTTGCGCTTGCCGGTCGGCGCGAACAGCACCTCGGCGAGCAGGTCGCCGGCGGGAAGATCCTGCACTACGCCGTCGGGTGGCAGCTCCAGCCAGTTGCCGCGCAGGCGGCCGAGGTCGAACTCGCGCGAGCGCAGGGCCGGCACGTCGACCGGCACGGCGGCGTCGTCGAGTCCGCGCGCGAAGCGCACCCAGGCCGAAGCGACCGGTGCGCCGTCGATGGTGGTCGGCTCGAAGCGCAGGCTGCCGGTCTGCGCGCGCGGCTCCAGCAGCAGCCGGACGTCGGCGCGGTGCTGGCCGGCTTCGATCATCGTCGCGGCGTAGACCGGGCCGGCGTTGCCGCAGCTGGCCTCGACGATGCAGAACGTGTCGGGCGCGACCTCGAGCACCGGCCAGTCGCCGTGGTTGCCGAAGTCGGTGTGTTCGGCGGTGGCGAGCAGCGCGAGCGACGGACCGACCTGCGCGAACTTCGCGGCGGCGACGCGGGCCTGCTCACCGTGCCACATGCGGCAGCCGTAGTCGGCGTGCACGAGGCGGTCGCCCGCGGCGTCGACGACGTCGACGTAGAGCTGCGCCGGCAGCTCCGCGTCGTGCGTGCCGTAGACGTAGGCGACGTCGGTCATCTGGCCGGCGACGACGCGTTCGACCACCGGGTCGCGATCGTCGACGTAGACGTGGTAGGAACCGGCGCGCAGTCCCTGCAACGCAAACCGGCCGTCGCGATCGGTGTGCAGGTAGAACGCGCCGTTGCTCTCGGGGTTGAGCACGTCGTGGAACTCCGGCACCGCCAGTCCGTCGACGAACTCGATGTCGGGATCGCCGTCGTCGATGACGAACTGCAGCTCCACCGAGACGCGCGCGGCGGGGCGTCCGTCGGGCCAGCGGACGACGCCGCGCACACCCTGGCGGTGCGGTCGCAGCACCAGGTCGGGGCAGCGCACCTCCCCGGTGCCGGTGACGTCGACCGGGACCGGCCGCGCGCGGCCGTAGCGGTAGTCGGCGGTGACCAGGTGCACGGTGGTGGTGTCGTCGGGCACGCTGTCGAGTTCGAGTTCGAACGAACCGTCGATCTCGCTCGAGGCCCACGCCTCGATCTCCGGCGCGAGGCAGACGACGTTGGCCTGCGCGACCGGCGCGCCCGCAGCCGTGACGACCCGCCCTTTGAGCAGCCGGCCGCGCTCGACGCGCACGACCATCACCCACGGCTTGCCGCTGGCGGCGGCATCGGCGACGTATTCGACGGCGATGTCGTTGCTGCCGAGCCAGTAGCCCTCGGCGTCGGCGACCACGTGCAGCATGGTCTCGCGGTGCTGCAGTTGCGGGAAGCGCAGCAGCGCGTCGAACGGCACCGCAAACGTGCCGTCCGCGCGCGACACGGTGTCGCCGATCGGCAGGTGCGCGCGGCGCCGTTCGTCCCCGCCGAGCTTCGCCCACATCGAGATGCGGGCGTCGGCGACGCCGCGATCCTCGTTGTCGAGCACGCGGCCGCGCAGGAGCCACCGTTCGTCGACCGTCTCGGCGGCGGTCGCAGCAGCGATGCGCTCGGGGGCGGCGTCAGGTGAGGACGCCGGAGGCTCGTCCGGGATCGTCGCGGCGTGCTGGCGGGTCGGGGTCGCGCTCGGCCCGGCGGTCGGCGGTGGGGCCGCGCGGTCGAACCAGCCGATCGGGTCGCAGGTCGCCGCCCAGCCCAGCGCGAGCGCGAGCGCGGCGAGCAGGAGCGCGATCCCGGCGGGTCGCCGGCTGCGGGGGCGGGCTCGAGGGGGCGTCATGGGCAGGCACTACTAGCACGCGGCGCGCGTGCGGTTGGCTTGGATTGTTGCCGCGGTGTGCCACCCTTGCGAATGCCGTGCCTGTCGCGGGGCGGGCCGGTCGAGGCTGACGCGTGGTTGCGTGGCCACCGGCGCGACGCGATCGACCGTGCTGGGGCCACGGTGAGCTGACGTTTCGTTTCCGGAACGACGCACGCCAGCCCGTCCAGGGCAATCGGTCGCGACAGGAACGTCGCCCGGTTGGCTACGTTGGCGCCTGCTCATGCGAATCACACTCTCTGCCGTTCCGTTCCTGATCACGTGCTCGCTCGCAGCGCCGCTCGCCACGGCGCAGGAAGCAGCCGCCGAGGCGAAGGCGACCGAGGCCGCCGAGGCGAAGCAGGAGCCCGAGAAGGTCGCGTTCCTGCGCCCGTCGGGTCTCTACTCCGATCTGCCCGAGGCCGGGTTCGACCCGACCAGCCTGCTGACCGGCGGCGGCGCGCAGCCGAAGGCGTTCTTCCCGTTCCTGCAGATGATCGAGGACCTCGCCGCGCAGCCCGGCGAGAACGTGCTGATCGACCTGTCTGCCGGTGCCGGCTTCAACCTCGCGCAGCAGCGTGAGGTCGAGCGCGCGATCGCGCGCGTGCGCGGCGCGGGCAAGCACATCACCTGCTACCTCGAAGGTGCCGGCATCGGCGCCTACCAGATCGCCGCGCAGTGCGACCGCATCCTGCTCGCCGACATGGGCGGCGTCGACCTGCGTTCGCCGGCGATGAACGTCATGCACTTCAAGGACGCGCTGGATCTGCTCGGGGTGCAGGTCGAGGTCACGCGCGTCGGTGAGTTCAAGGGCGCGGTCGAGCCCTACATGCTGCCGACGATGTCGAGCCACCTGCGCGAGCACTACCGCGCGATGCTGACGTCGATGAACGGCGACATCGTGCGCCGGATCGCGGCCGGCAGGAAGCTGTCGCAGAGCAAGGTGCGCGAGCTGCAGGAGCGGCGCATGTTCACCGCCAAGGAGGCGCTGCTCGAGGGGCTGGTCGATCGGCTGGTGCCGTGGGAAGGAGCCAGGCGCGCGCTCGCGAACGTTCGCGGCGACGACGACTTCGAACTCGAGGACGTGGCGCCGCGCAAGAAGAAGAAGCGCCGCGACCTGATGTCGATGCTGACGAGCATGATGCGTTCGCAGAAGGAGGAGGAGATCGAGGATCCGGAGATCGTCGTGATGCACCTCTCGGGCCAGATCGTCGACGGCAACGCGCCGTCGGCCGGCAGCATGGTCAGCGGCCCGTCGGTCGCGCGTCTCGACAAGCTCGCCGACAACGACCTCGTCAAGGGTGTCGTGATCCGCATCAACTCGCCCGGTGGTTCGGCGACCGCGAGTGAGGCGATCCGGCTGGCGATCGCGCGCCTCGCGAAGAAGAAGCCGGTGGTGTTCTCGATGGGCGAGATGGCCGCGTCGGGTGGCTACTGGATCACGGCGATCGGCGAGCCGATCCTGGCCGAGGTCGGCACGATCACCGGCTCGATCGGCGTGTTCGGCATGCGCTTCCAGCCGGGTGCGCTGATGCGCCGCCTCGGCGTGCACACCGAGATCGTCAGCATCGACGACGGCCCGCAGATGGACGCGATGGATCGGCCGTGGACGCCCGAGGCGCGCGCCAAGATCCAGAGCGGCGTCGACGACGTCTACGACCGCTTCCTCGCGCTGGTCGCGAAGTCGCGCGGCAAGACGGCGGAGCAGGTCGACGGCATCGCCGGCGGCCGGGTGTGGTCCGGGGAGCAGGCGGTGCACAACGGCCTCGTCGACGAGATCGGCGGGGTCGACCGCGCCGTCGCGATGATCCGCGAGCGCGCCAGGATCGAGGGCGACCTCGAGATCCGCCACATGCCGCAGCCGACCAACTTCGCCGACGCGTTCTTCAGCCAGCTGTTCGACGCCAAGGTCGAGACCACCGAAGGGGCGCTGCTCGAGACGCTGATCGCGCGCTGCGGCCGCTTCGGCGAGGTCGTCGCCGTCCTCCGCGAAGCCCTGACCAGTGACGGCAAGGCGCGCATCTACGCGCTGATGCCCGCCGGCCTCCGCGTTCGCTGACCCGGTCGGCAGGTCCGGTTCCGGGAGCAGGGCTTCCGGACCGGGTCAGAAGCCGATCTGGAGTTGCATGCCGTTGCTCCAGTAGGTGTCGCCGTTGAGGTCGATCGCGGCGTGCTGGACGAAGAACGTCTGGCCGGCGATGGCGGGCGGCAGCAGGATCGGCATGAAGAAGCTCGGCGCCGCGGCGCCCGTCGTGAAGCCGAGCTGCGACGCGTCGATGCTGACGTAGAGCGAACAACCGGTCGTGCCGAGCAGCGGGTCGAGGTCGAGCGGCAGCGGCACGTTCTGGTAGCTGGTGCTGCTGGTGCCGAGCAGGATCGCGCCCGCGATGCCGACCGTGGCGCCGGTCTGCGGGTAGCCGGTCGACACCGTCGACAGGTAGCTGCCCGGTTGCAGCGTGCCGGTCGCGCGCAGCTGCACGCCCTCGCAGCCGCTGCCGATCGGCACCGCGAACTGGCTGCGCTCGGCGCCGCGGAAGTAGTTCGGGCTGCCCGCGTACGGCGTCGCCGCACCGGTGGTCGGATCGATCGCGAACAGGTCGAGGCCGCCGCCGATCAGCTGGCCGTCGGAGCGCACGCTGAGCCACTGGATGTTCTGGCCGCCGAGCGGGCCGACGTCGGTCCACACCCCGGTGGCCGGATCGATCGTGCCGAGGCCGTCGGTCAGGCTCCAGCCGTAGAGCGTGCCGTCGAGCATCGCCATCGCCTGCACGGTCGCGCCGGTCGCGCCGAGGAACGTGCGCACGCCGGTGCTCGTGTCGATGCGCATCAGGCGGTAGTCGTCCGGGAAGAACTCGGCCGCATACAGGATGCCGTTGCCGCCGTCGGCCAGCGCGCGCGTGTCGCCGATCGGCGCGATGATGGTCTGGTCGAACGTCGTGGTGTCGAGCCGCGTCAGGTAGTAGGTCGGCACGCCGAGCAGCGTGCGGGCGACGGTCCAGATGGTGCCGTTCTCGTCCCGCGCCATGGCGTTGTGTCCGAACAGGCCGGCGGAGACCAGCTGCGTCTCGCCCGTGAACGAGTCGAGCGTGTGGATCGAGCCGGTCCAGGTGACCGCGATCATGTCCTGGGCGGGAAGTCCGGCGAGACCGGTCAACAGGGCAGCGAGGATGGGGGTGCGCATAGAGATTCTCTCCTTGGGGCCCGCAGATAGCCGCGTCGGGCCTGGCCGTAACGCCTTGCCGGCCGGCCCTGGTGGGCAAAGCCCCGTCCGCACGCGTACACGCCGCTTCCGGGATCACGGTTGGCAGCGCGTCCACTCCATGGACGCGCTCCTAGCCGGAGATCGTCAGCGGCTCGTCGTCGAGGCGTTCGCGCAGCTTCTGCAGCACCGCCTGCGCCTGCTCGCGCGAACTCTGCCGCCAGTCGAGCACGATGTCGGCCGTGCGTCGCGCCGGCTCGACGAACTGCTCGTGCATCGGCCGCACCGTGTCGAAGTACTGCTGGATCACCGACTGGACCGTGCGGCCTCGTTCGACGATGTCGCGCTGCACCCGCCGCAGCGCCCGCACGTCGGCCGGCGTGTCGACGAAGATGCGCAGGTCGAACGACTTGCGCAGCTCGGGCACGGCGAGCAGCAGGATGCCCTCGCACAGGATCACCGGCCGCGCCTCGACCCGCCGGGTGTCCGCGGTGCGCGTGTGCGTCGCGAAGTCGTAGACCGGCCGGTCGATCGTCACGCCGCGCAGCAGGTCGCGCACGTGTCGTGCCAGCAGGTCGTTGTCGAGGCTGTTCGGGTGGTCGAAGTTGGTCCGCTCGCGCAGCGACAGCGGCCGGTCGCTGAGGTCGCGGTAGTAGGAATCGTGGTCGAGCACGCAGCAGCGCTCGGCGCCGAGCACGTCGACCAGCGCCCGTGTCAGCGACGTCTTGCCGCTGCCGGAGCCTCCGGCGATGCCGATCGCGAACGGTTTGCTGCGCATGGCGTGGAAAGTAGCCCACAAGCGCCCGTGGCGGTGCACCGAACCCTGGCGGATTCTTGCTCGTCAAGGGGTTGAGCTTCTGCGCCGCACCGGCTTACTGTCCGGACGTCGGGGTCGCGCGGGTCGCGGCTCGGACATGCACCCGTTGAGCTACGATCCGTCGAACGTGTTCGCTCGCATCTTGCGTGGGGAGATCCCCGCCAAGGTCCTCCACGAGGACGAGCACTGCATGGCGTTCCACGACGTCGCGCCGCAGGCGCCGACGCACTTCCTCGTCATCCCCAAGCAGCAGATCGCGTCGCTGAGCGACGCGACGGCCGATGACGCCGCGCTGCTCGGACATCTGCTGGTGACGGCCGCCAACGTCGCCCGGCAGCTGGGTGTCGAGGAAGGTGGGTCGAGGATCGTGATCAACAACGGCGCCGGTGCCGGGCAGACGGTCTTCCATCTGCACGTGCACGTCCTCGCCGGGCGTCCGTTGACCTGGCCGCCTGGATAGCGGCATGGCGGGAGCACCATCACGGCCGGAGGCGCGTCTGTGCCCCTGGTCACGGGCCTCTGGGTCACGGGCCTCTGGTCAAGGCGAACAGCGATGAGCGAACGACGCGAGACGAACGACGAACTCCGGGATCCGGAGGTGATGTTCCTGCCGCTGGCGGCCACGCCGAGCGAGTCCTGGGGCGAGCTCGATCCCGGCGTCGTGGCGCGGCGCATCCCGGACTTCGTGCACCAGGTGCTCAACCAGGGGCAGATCGGTCCGACCGCGATGCTCGAACTGCAGACCGCGGCGGACTCCGGTCCGGTGACGTGGGTGCAGCTCGACGCGCCGCCCGATCGCGACGAGGCGTTCGACCTGATGCCGCACCAGGTGATGGTGCACGCGGTCGTCAGCGGTGAGATCGAGCCGGTCGACGGCGGCCTGCGGCTCGAGTTCCACGTGTTCCGCGACGAGGACGACGAGGACTTCGTCACCGAGAAGATGGGCACCGTGCTGTCGCTGCAGGACCCGGTCACGGGTCTGATCAAGCTGGCGCGGCGCCTGGCGCGGCTGCTGGCGATCCCGTTCCACGAGCCCGCGACCGGTCTGTTGACCAAGAGCGGCGCTGCGTTCCACTGCTTCTTGCGCGGCCTCGACAACGCGATGCTGCTCAGCGGCGACCTCGAGATCGCCGTGCCCGACGACCGCGGCGAACTGATCCGGCCGTTCGCGGATGCGATCGAGCTGGATCCGTCGTTCGGTCTGGCGCTGCGCATCGCCAACGCGACCGCGGCGCTGGCGCTGCACGGTGCGCGCATCGACCGCGAGACCGTGCGCAGCTTCCTCGACCGCTGCTACTCGGCGCACCCGTTCGACGGCGAGGCGTGCGTGGCGATCGCCGAGCAGCTGAGCGAGATGGGCGACGAGGATCGCGCCTTCGCGTGGCTCGAATACGCGACCGAGCTCGACCCGCCGCCGTCGCGCGGCCTCGAGAGCCTCGGCATCCTGAAGGCGCGCCGCGGCGACCCGGCCGCCGCGCGCGGGCTCTGGGAGAAGGGCCTGTCGGTCGACGGCCACCCCGACTTCTTCTCGCACCTGGCGCAGCTGAGCTTCGCCGAGGGGCGCCACCAGGACGGCTGGGACTTCGTCGTGCGCGGCCTGCGTCGCCTGCGCGAGCGCACCGTGCGCGCCGCCGAGTGGGGTGAGGCCGAGCGCGGCGCCGGCGTCCTGCTCGAGTGCCTGCAGTCGCACCTGACCGAGCGCACGCCGCCGCCGCGCCTCGCCGACACGCTGCTCGAGCTGCGCGGGCTGCTCAGCGGGGACGATCGGGTCGCCCTCGGCCTGTGCCTGTTCTCGGTCGGCAAGCGTCGCGAGGCGCGGGTCGAGCTGGTCGCCGGCATGCGCGCGATGCAGGACATGACGGCCCGCGACCGGGCGGTCCGCGCGATGCTGCAGATCGACGTCGCCGACTTCGAGGCGCGCTTCGCCAAGTCGACCGAGCGCAGCCTGCGCGGCCGCAACCCGAAGCAGGCGCTGGCCGAGTACCAGCTGTGGCTGCACCTGCAGCCGGAGTTCTGGCCGGCGCTCTACTACTCGGCGATCGTCAAGCGGCGCCTCGGCGCGTTCGACGAGGCACTCGACCTGCTGGCCGCCGCGCTCGAGATCTCGCCCAACCAGCCGGACGTGCTGTTCGAGATGGCCGAGCTGTTCGCGCGTCGCAAGAACAGCAAGCGCGCCCTCGAACTGGTCGACCGGGCGCTGCCACAACGCACCTCCGAGGCCCGCCTGCACGAGGCCAAGGCGCGCTACCTGCGCGACCTGTCCCGCTCCGACGACGCCCGCCGGGTGGTCGCCCGCGCGATCACCGCCGGCCTCGACAGCCCCGAACTCCGCCGCCTCGGCCGTTCGCTCCGCCGCGACTGACGCACGCGCCGCCAAGTGCCGCATACCGAACCGGGTTCATCGCTGCGCCGTTTCACGGCGCATGCGGCACTTGGTGCTGACCGCGCCGCGGGGATGCGAACGTGTCGTCGTTCGCAGCTGCGGATAGCCTTCGCTGCATGGCTGATGCTTCGCCGCAGCCCGCGGCGCCGTTCCGCTACGTGCACTCCCCGCGGTTCCCCGAACTGCTCGAACAGCTGCAGTGCTCGCTGCTGGTCACGACCTACCAGGCCGGTCGGCTGATGGTGGTGCGCAGCGCTGGGGGTCGCCTGTCGACGCTGCTGCGTGCGTTCGAACGGCCGATGGGTCTGGCGGTCGATGCGGCACAGCAGCGGCTCGCGCTCGGCACCCGCCGGATGCTGTGGATGCTGCGCTCGGAGCCCGACATCGCGCCGCAGCTGGAGCCCGCCGGTCGGCACGACGCCTGCTTCGTGCCGCGCCGTGCGTTGGTGACCGGCGACATGCAGGGCCACGAGGTCGCGTTCTGCGGCGACGAGGTCTGGATCGTCAACACGCGGTTCTCGTGTTTGGCGACGCTCGACGACGAGCGCTACACGTTCGTGCCGCGCTGGCGGCCTCCGTTCGTCGACGAGCTGGTCGCCGAGGACCGCTGCCATCTCAACGGCTTCGCGATCGAGAACGGCCGGGTGCGCTACGCGACCGCGATGGGGGAGACCAACACGGCCGGCGGGTGGCGCGACGGCAAGGTCGGCGGCGGCGTGGTCGTCGACGTTCAGTGCGACGAGGTGCTGGCGCGCGGCTTCGCGATGCCGCACTCGCCGCGCATCCACCGCGGCGAACTGTTCGTGCTCGACTCCGGCCGCGGCGCGCTGGTGCGCGTCGACCGCAGCACCGGCGAACGGCAGGTGGTGGCCGAACTGCCCGGCTACGTGCGCGGGCTCGCGTTCCACGGCGACTTCGCCTTCCTGGGCCTGTCGCTGGTGCGCGAGAAGGACGTCTTTGCCGGCATGCCGATCACCGAGCGTTTCGGGGCGGACCAGCGCAGCTGCGGCGTCAGCGTCGTCAACCTCAACAGCGGCAAGGTGGTCGCGTTCTTGCGCTTCGAGGCGGCGATCGCCGAGATCTTCGACGTGCAGGTGCTCGCCGGGATGCGTTGGCCCGGCGTGCTCGGGATCGAAGGCGACGGGCTCGACTCGGTGTTGACCGCGCCGCCCGATGCGTGGCGACGCGGCGCCGGACTGCCGGGCGTGTGAGCCGGCTCGGCGCGCGCGTCAGAAGTCGCCGATCGTGCCCTTGATGCCGTTCGACGCGGCCAGCTGCAGCGGGTTGGCGCCGGGCACGATCACGGCGCCCTGCGCGAACACCTCCTGGCCCAGGAACGCCGGGTTGGCCGGCCACGGCAGCGACCACGCCGGCGACGGCGCCGGCAGCGGCACGACGTTGGTCAGCAGCAGGTTCTGGTAGGCGGTGCAGCCGGGCGCCAGCGGGCCGAGCGGCAGGTTGGGGTTGACCGTGTCGAGCATGACCAGGCCGAGCACGGCGGTGGCGGGCACGTTGACCAGTTCGAAGCTCCAGCTCGTGCCGATCACCGGCCGGCTCGACGCGGTCAGCGACAGGCCGCCGCAGCTGGTGCCGAACGGCTCGTTGATGGCCTGGATCGTGCCGCTCTGCGCGATCGTCGCCAGCAGCGAGTTGGCCATCAGCAGGTCGCCGTCGGTGTTGGCGTCCCAGCCGAACGGCGGCGTGCAGTCGGTCGACGGCGGGAAGAAGCCGAGGTCGACGCGGTTGGGCTGCGAGCCCTGCACGACCAGCGGGATGCCGTCCGACCAGTCAGCGATGCGCCGCGCGCCGGGAGCGATCGTCGCGTTGATGCCCGGTCGGAACGACTGCCCGCCGCCGTCGAACGACGTGACGTTGAGCATCGACAGGTGCGCCGGGTCGTAGACCGTGCCGAGCGTCTGTTGGGTGCCCTGCTGCTGCTGGCTGGACACCAGCGCGTAGTAGTTGCCGGTCGCCCAGCGGCCGCCGAGCGGCTGCCAGTTGCTGTAGGTCGCGAAGCCCGCGACCACCACGCCGTAGCCGAGGTCGACGTAGTCGGCGAGGTTGTCGCCGAGCGTGACCTCGTCCTGGAAGCCGGGGAAGTCCTGCATCACCAGCACGGCGTTGTACTGCTGCAGCTGGGTCAGCGTCGGGGTCGTGACACCGACGTCGATCGCGGTGACGTTGGCGAACCAGCCGACGGCCTGGATCTTGGCGGCGGGGTCGGTGCCCCAGCACGGGTCGTTGGCCCCGCCGGTCGTGTACAGGACCGCGATGTCCTGCGCTTGGGTGGCGGCGGCGAACGTGGCGACGACGAGCGTCTCGAGCAGATACAACTTCATGGTGGCTTCCTCCGTTGCCGGAGCATAGCCATCGCGCGCGTTCTCTGCCGGGCCGGTACGTCCCGTGAGCGTCCCGGCTCGTCGCCGGCCGCGCCTACTTGGGCGGCGCGGCGAGGTAGCGCAGGTCGATGCGGTCGACGGACTCGCTGCGCAGCAAGTGGTCCATCTTCTCGTCCTCGAGCCACTCGTAGACGAGGTCCATCGGCGTGCACAGGCCCATGTGCGGCACGACCACCGGCTGGCCCTTGCCGTGCGTGTAGATCTTGGAGAACACGCCGATCAGCTGGCGGGTGTCGGCGCGGTAGATGCCGCCGCCCGAGTTGCCGAAGTAGGTCGGCGCGTTGACCATCCAGTAGTTGGCGCCGTTGAGCTCGTTGGTCAGCGAGCTGACCTCGCCCTTCGACGGCACCGGGTCGTTGCCGAGCGGGCAGCCGACGGCACACACCGGATCCCAGACGTTGACCTCGTCGGTCTCCTCGCGCGGCAGCACGTTGGCGACGTTGGGCAGCTTGCGATCGGTCACGAGCTTGACCAGCGCGGCGTCGATCTTGGGCTCGCTGGCGACCATGTGGCCCTTCACGATCAGGTTCTCGCCGGGCAGGTAGACGGTCACCTCGAAGCCCTCGCGGCGGGCGCGCGGCGTGTCGGCGAGGATGTTGCGCACGACGTGGTAGGACGTCAGCACGTAGGTCTCGGTCTTGTTGCCGTTCTTGCGGTTCGGGCCCGAGAACACGATCGTGCCGGAGCCGACGGTGTCGTCGCCGTTGAGCTGCACGGTCGGCAGCAGCATGCGGCGGGTCAGCTCCTCGCGGTCCTGGTAGATCGTGCTGGCGAGCGTCGCGATCTGGCCCTGCGTCTCGCTGAGCTTCATCGCGGCGTTCTGTTCCTTGGCGCGGACCTCGCTGATGTAGGCGTCGACGAGCGCCTTGGTGCGCGCGAAGTCCGTCGACAGCTGGCTGCGGAACAGCTCGACGTCGCGCTGGGCACGCTCGAGCTCGTCGGCGATGACGCGCGCCTGGTCGGAGCCGGCGGCGGCGACGCGCAGCTTCTGCTCCAGCGAGGCCATGCGGTTCTCGGTCTGTTCGATCAGCTGCTTGCGAAGATCGTCGAGTTCCTCGCGGCTCGCGTCCTTGTTCGCGATCGCGTCCTCGAGCTTGTCTTCCAGTGCGCCGACGTCGGCCTGCTGCACTTCGATGCGCGCGATCTGGTGATGGAACGAGACCATCATGACCAGGACCGCGAGGCCGCAGAACACCTCGATGAGTGTGCGCTTCATCCCTGTTGCTTCCCCCTGTTGCTGGTGGGCAGAAATCGCTGCCCAACAAGGGGTTCGGAATGGCTTTCGAGGCGCCTGAAGGGAAAAGGAAGGGGCCTCCAGAGGGTGCGGATCGCACGCCCGTGGCACGGGCGGTTGCGGCTCTTGCCGCCGGACGAAAGCGTGTGGAATTGCCGTGCTTTTCGGCAGTGGGCCGGGAGGTGTCGGGAACTCCAGCAGTGTGCCGGCGCGCGGCCGGAGGCATGCTGCCGGCACCCGCGCGATGCGGTAGATGGAATCGTGACCGCGGAGCGACGCGTGGCTATCGCACTTCGACCCGCTCCATGACAGCGGGCTCTCGATCTCGCTCCCTGCCAGCCTCGCCTTGCCCGCACGGGCCTCGCCCCATCGGGCGAACTCCAGCGGCCAACTCCAGCGGCCAACTCCAGCTGGCCAACTCCAGCGCGCCAACCTCTTCTCGACCATGCGACGACTCCTTGTCTGCGTCCTGCTCGGCGCCTCGCTCCCCGCACAGACCTGGTTCTCCGCTCGCCTCGACGGCAACCAGGAGGTGCCACCGGTTGCGACCAATGCGTCCGGCTTCGGCCTGATCCGGTTCGATCCGGGAACCAGCCAGGTTCGCGTCTTCGTGCAACACGAATCCCTCTCCGCCGCCCCGACGGCAGCCCACCTGCACCTCGCACCGGTCGGGGCCAACGGCGGGGTCGTACTGAACCTGGCCGCCGCGGGGCCGAACGCCTTCACGGGCACGGGAACCCTCTCCCCGGCCGCCGCCGGTGCGTTGGTTGCGAACGGCACCTACCTCAACCTGCACACGCCAACCCACCCGGGTGGCGAGATCCGCGGCCAGGTGGTCGCGGGGCGCGCGACCCGGCTGCTGGCGCAACGCGACGGATCCCAGGAAGTGCCGCCCGTCGCGACCGCCGCAACCGGCAGCGCGGTGGCGTTCCTCTACGAACCCGACGACCGCCTCGTCTTCATGGTCGACGCGACCGGGCTGTCGAACATCACCGCAGTGCACCTTCACCAAGGTCTGCCCGGCAGCAACGGGCCGGTGCTGTTCCCGTTGGCCGGTCAGGCTGGTCAGTACATCGGTGCCAGCCCACGGCTGACGCCGCTGGAGGCCGCGGCAGTTCGTGCGGGCGCGACCTACTTCAACGTGCACACGGCGGCGAATCCGGGCGGGGAGATCCGTGGCCAGCTGCAACCGGTCGTTCCGGGCGCCTATGGCGCCGACATCTCGCAGGCGCAGAGCGTGCCGCCCACCGGCTCGTCCGGGATCGGCGGAGCCAGCCTCGTGCGCCGGCCGGACGGGTCGGTTGCCGTCCGAGGTCGTTTCACGTGTCGCCCGCGGAGGTGGCTGGCTCGGACCGTGTGCGCCCGTGGCCGGGGCTCCGCAGGGCAGTCAGGAAAATATGCTGGGAGTTGAGCACTTGTGTTGCGATGCTGTGGTTAATCCCAGAGATCTTCCGGTTAGTAGAGGTGTAAAGGAAGCGATGTCGAAGGTCGTCTTCGCGAGTGAGGGCTTGATCACCTCGATGTGCCGGCAGCGCACCGTTGAGTTGGATACTGCAATAAAATATGGGCGCCTGCAGCGGGCAGTGCGGCGGCCCGGTGGAAGTAAGGCGACAATTTCGCTGGACCCAGAAGAGTATGTAGGTTCCAAGTCCATAAACTACGTCATGGTGCATAGGAGCACTGTCTTGGCAGTGCGCTACGGGGAAGATGAGCTTATGAGGTCGATGGACGCAGTCCGACAGTTCGTCGAAGGCAAGGTTGTCGAATCAATTCTTATGGTTGCGGAGGCAGGTGATCTCCTGTCGGAAGATGAGTTTGTTGATGTAGTTAAAGGATATGCGGGTATTCGGTGCGCCTACGGATATACCGATGAGGTTGGTTCTGGGCGCAGTGTTGCGAATCCTTACAAGCGGCGATGAAGGCATTTCTTACAGTAGCCATCCTGTTGGGGTTGAGCATTGCTGCTTGGCTGGTCGGTCTTGATGATGTCGCCGACCCGCCTGGTAATGGTGCAGTTGATGCTGGCCGCGTGACACCGGGCGCGGCGGGTGTCAGTGATCGGGGGGGGGCATGCCGCTACCGTGAACGATGCGGTTCTCGTTGATCAGGTGGATCGCGTCGAGATTAGGGATCAGGCCAAGGAGCGTTCCCTCGATGAAGAGCTCAGGATCAGCGGCCGCGTTGTTGATCCTCTCGGGTCGGCCCTGGTCAAGATTAGGGTGTTGGCCAGCTGGCGAGAATCGCGCAAGAGCGAGTTTGGGCAAACAGACGACTACGGACGTTTTTGCGTAGCTATTCCTCGTGGCGTGACGGAAGTGTGTGTGTATTCACGGCCAAGCCAAGGTCTCGCTGGATTTCAGGTGTTGTTAGACGTGGATTCAGGTCAGGAATGCATCGATATGGGAGATTTGGTTGTCGTGCCCGCTGCAAGCATAGAGGTTATCGCGAGCGGTTTGCCGGGGCGCGAGCTAGTGAGGAATCTTCGCTTTCTAGATATGCTCGCAGATGACGCTGTGGTGCAGACTGCCGAGTGGCACAAAGAAAGTTGGAAGGCGCTAATTGCAGAAGGGAAATACCAAATATCTCTTGCGGGCTTGCGGGGGAGGCTTTTCCCTAACGTGGTTACAGCCCGGCGCGGGCAGGGGTTGGTGTTTGCGTGCAGGTTTTTGGACGACACAACGTCAAGCATCGTTCCCTTGATAGTAGATGCAAGTCGTATTGAAGGCGACGTCCGAGGTGCCTCGTTGATAGTGAAGGGCAACGATATGAGCGAGCATCGATATAGGCTCACTACGGCTCTGCGGCGCGAAGGCAGGTCATGCGTCTTTGTCCGGTTGCCCAACGAGATTTATCCAAGCGACGTTGAGTGGAGGTTGCAAGGGCGGGGGCGCGAGATTGCACTTCGATGCACGGGCGAGACTGGCAGCGGTGACCTCACCTGGCTCTTGCAGCCGAAGTGAAGCTAGGGTTGAGACCTTAGGGGTCTGCGCGATGATCGTGGCGGGTCTCGCAACGGTGAGAGGGGCGAGCTCAGGATGCGCAAAATAATCCGCAGCGTCTCCGCGCGGACAGAATTGACACCGATCCGCCGTATTGACCGCAATAGCCCATTGTCGCAGAGGCGGATGGTGGCGGCGTCCTCGTCGTCTTGGAGGCCGCTGACGTGCGGCGCGCAGATGGAACCGATGCGCGCAGCGGTGTCGAGGGTGGGTGCGATGATGGCCTTGTCGGGCGCGAAAAGGACGTCGAGCCCCTCCGCAGGCCCTGGCGAGTGGTTCTCCTTGAACGGCTGCGACAGGGGCGCCTCTGCCTTCAGCCTGTGATCTCGCGGCGGAAACCGCTGGCCTTCGAGGACGTCAACGACGCCGGATTGGAGTTCAGAGGGCTGCGTAGCGAATCTTGGTGATGGGTCGTAGGGGCAGGTCGCGGAGTCGGGCGCCCTGGCATGGTCAGATTGCTGTCGGTGACGTGGATGAGCGTGTTCGCCTTGTCGTTGCACCGGACAGGGATCTGTAGCGAACTCCGTTGGCCGCAGAGAGCTTCGGTCTCCACCCTATCAGAGCAGCAACCCGATCGTCGCCGTGACGCCGTTGGCGAGCAGTGACGCCGCGGCTGCACGCGGCCATGCCATGCGCGTCGACGCGCGGTAGACCAGCGTCTCGGCGATCGCGACCAGCGCTTCGACCAGCAGCCACGGCGCGCCGGCCGACAGCACGGCCCACCACGCGCACGGATGCGTGAGCAGGTTGGCGGCGAACGCATCGCCGCAGGCGCGGCGACGTCGCCCGCGGGCCGCGACCAGCACCACGATCGGCAACTCGATCGCGACGGTCAGCGCGAACGCGGTCGCCCAGTTCACGCCGGCCGCACCTCGCGCACGGCGGCGGGGCCGAGCGCGCACGCGACGAGCAGCATCGGGATCTCGATCCACGCGTGCACGGCCGCGAAGATCGCATAGCCCGAGCGGGCCGACGCGAAGTCGAACGCGAACGACGCAGCGGCGATCGCGGTGACCAGTGCCACCGCGACCGCGAACGTGCGCGGGCGCGGCCACGGTGCGAGCGCCTGGGTTCGCTGGTCGCCGCCGCCGAGCCGCGGCAGCACCCCGAGCACGACTGCGTAGTGCATCACCTGCAGGTAGGCGGCCGCCGCGAACAGCCGTTCGCCGAAGGTCGTGCCGATCCACGGGGACGGTACGAACGCGTGCAGGTGGTGCGACAGTTCGCCGGTGGCGAACGGGCCGTCGACGACCGTCGGCAGGTAGGGGGTCGACACCAGCACCGTCGGCACGACGAAGAACACGACCGCCGCGGCGAGCAGCGCGCGCCGGCGTGCTCGGCCCTGCAGGCGCTCGGCGAGGAAGCCGACCGGCGTCAGGTTGTGCAGCAGCGCCAGCGCCACCAGGGTCGGCAGCGGCGCGTAGACGACGCCGGCCAGCAACGAGCCGGCGACGGCGAACGCCAGCAGCGAGCCGATCGGGTTGGCGCGCGCGAGCAGCAAGGGCGCGGCGATCGCGACCAGGCCGACGCCGAGTGCGAGTTCGGCGCGCACCAGGGAACCGCCGGCGCCGGCGAACGCCAGCGTGCGCAGCGCGGCGACGCCGAGCAGCACCGCGCCCAGCCACAGCAGCGTGCCGCGTGGCAGGCGGCCGGAGAACCGTTGGTCGACGTAGCGGAGTTCGACGAGCACGTGGGGCAGGCCGAACAGCGCGAGGGTGGTGGCGTAGACCCACAGCGGCGCCTGGGCGGACGCGAGCGCGACCAGCGCGACCGCGACGGAGATGGCGCCGACGCGCAGCATCAGGCGACCGCCAGCCGGGCGCTGCTCGGGGCGCGCTGGCGAAGGCGCAGCCAGATCAGGCCGGCACCGCCGAGCGTCAGCAGCAACAGCCACATCTGGTCGCTGGTCTGCTTGTCGTTGCCGGCGGTCGCGATCGGCTTGCCGTCGGCGTCGAGATGCTCGACGACCGTCTCGAGCGAGTAGCGACCCTTGGCGTCGCGCTTCGCGGTGATCTTCTCGGTGATGCGCCGGGCCTTGCTGCCGTCGGCCACCAGCCCGCGCACCGTCGATCCCTTGATCACCTGGACCTTCTCGGCCTTCTCGAGTTCGAGCACCTCCGGCCACTTCTTGGTCTTGGCGACGGTTGCGCGGTTGGCCTCGTCGACGATGACGAACGCGAACCCGACGTAGCGGCCGTAGACCCGATCGCTCAGCGCGAACGGTTCGCTGCGGTAGACGCCCGGCCAGCGGTTGAGGTAGACGAAGCGGTGCGGCGCGTTGGCGTCGCGCGGCGGCAGCCAGATGCGTTCGCCGACCTTCAGGCGCCGGGGGTCGGCGTCGGGGTTGAGGGCGGTGATGTCGTGCACGCGGCCGGCACTGCCGAGCTTGCTGCGAGCGAGCTTCTCGAACGTGTCGCCCTTCTGGATCACGTACTGCACGCAGCAGTGCTCGTGGAGCAGGCTCAGGTCGTGGGTGCGGTCGACCGGGACGCTGTGGTGACCCTCCGGGATGATGTCGGGGATCGTGTGGGAGGTGGTCGCTGCGGGTGACGTTCCCAGCAGGCAGAGGAAGATCAGGCTCAGCATCGTTCGGACTCCTTGGCGTCAGCCGGTTCGGCCGCGCACCAACGATACGGCGTTGGAGCGGTTCCTGGGGAATCCGGATCTTGTCGAACGGTCGCGCGCGGATGCGAGTGGCGGCCTTGCCGGCCTACAACTCGCGTCCGCTGATGCCCAGGAAGGGCGCGTTCCTGCCGATCTTGCGCGCTGCTTCGTTCGCGGTGATGGCCGCCTGGACGAAGGCGCTGCGAGCGGTCCTCCGCTGCTCGTCGGTCGCTGATGAGGTCAGCCCGAGCCATTGCCGCTGCGCATCCAAGGCGAGCGCCACCGCCGAGTAGTAGCTCTCCTCGTCGGCCTGGCGGGCATCGCGCAGGGCGCGCTGGGACGACTCCAACTCTTCGATCTTGTCCAGCAGTTCCTTCTCCTTGGCGGTCGTGTAGATCTTCAGCTGGATCAGCTCCGTCGGCAGCGCGATCAGGCGCTCGACGACCTTGAGCGGGAAGTCGGCGGCCGCAGAGAACGAACTGGGGCGGTGCCAGTCGTGCGCCGTCACGACGCCGTTGCCGAAGGTTAGGTTCTCGGTCACCTTGACGAAGGTGGCGCGTTCGAACGGGATCTGCGAGATCGGCGCATAGTCGGTCACCAGGACCTGCTGGGTTGCCGCCGTGCTGCCTCGCACGGCGTAGCCGGCAGGCCGGGTCGCGTAGCCTCGCTTGCGCGCCAGCTTGGCCATCTCCGTTGCCAGGTGCGCGCCGAGGGTCGTCATCTCGGCTGGCACTTGCCGCAACTGGATCACCGCCCGATTCGCATGGACTCGCGCAGCTTGTTCGGCCGCGAGCGTGTCGAACTCCTTGTCCTTGCTCACCCGTGCTGTCAGAACGCCAGACTTCGCGCGGGCCGTTTCATGCTCGTCAGTGGTTCGCTCGACGGCTGCCTGGCGCTTGAGGGTCAGCGCCTGCTCGACGTCGGTGAGGTTGAAGTCAGGAGAGATCGGCAGGTTCCAGGTCAGTCTGCTGCGCGCCACGAACGGCTGCACGCCGCGCACGTAGACCCCGTTGATCGCGTCGGTCGACGGGGCGGCGACCGGCGCGGTGGCGATCGAGGGAGCTGGCGGTGCCTGGAGTTCGTCGGAACGGGTCAGTTCGACCTCCAGCGTCCAGCCTGGCGCCGGAAAGTCGGCGAACCTCGCCGCGATGACGCCGGAGTCGGGCAGCGCCCAGAAGCGGCGGTGCGTGCCGATCGCCGGCAGCAACCGGATGCGCAGGGCGTCGTCGAGACGATTCTCAGCCAGCTGGCGGGCCGTCGGGAGCTGCCACGATTCGAGGTTGGCGGAGGTCACCTTCTCGGAATCGACACCGCCGGGCACGGGAACGCCCGTGGTGAGCTTGGCGATGCCGATACCGACCTCGAGGACCTTGCCGAGCCCCTCGAGCGTCTTGTCGTCGGCGGTCATCTGGATCGAGGAAAGCATGCCTTCCTCGGCCACCTTGATGTCGACGTCGTCCTCGGAGAACCACGAGTCGCGGCGCTGCAGCAGGAACTGCTGCCGCGGATCGGCAACCCGGTGCGGCACGACGGAAAGCGCGACGTCGAAGCCGCCGTCGTCCTCGGCAGGGGTCACACTGGCGACCAACTCGAGGATCGTCCGGGGCAGCGCGTAGCTGACGCCCTTGGCGTCCTTGGAGGGCTTGACGGTGCAGATCGGGCCGGCGCAAGACGCCAGCGCCGCGGCGGTCACAATCGCGAGAGTGGGGCGCATGGGGTGGTCTCCTTCCGAAACGAGGGCGCGGGCTGCGAGAGTCCTGCCCCGTCCATGGCGACGGTAGCGGGCGAGCCTCGCGGGGCCAATGCCGCTTTCGGGTCTACGCTCGGGGGGGGCTCTGGGCTTATGGTGGGCGGCGTGACCGAGACGTTTGCACCCATCCCCGAACTGCTGGAAGAGCTGCAGGCCGGCCGCCCGATCGTGCTGGTCGACGACCCCGACCGCGAGAACGAAGGCGACCTGTGCTTCGCCGCCGAGTTCGCGACCCCCGAGCTGGTCGCGCAGATGGCGCGCGAGGCCTGCGGGCTGATCTGCCTGGCGCTGGACAACAAGATCTGTGACCAGCTCGACCTGCCGATGATGGTCTCGCAGAACCGTTCGCGGTTCGGCACGGCCTTCACGGTGTCGATCGAGGCCGCCGAGGGCGTGACCACCGGGATCTCCGCCAAGGACCGGGCGACCACGATCCTGGCCGCGGTCGACCCGGACGCCAAACCTGCCGACTTGGCGCGGCCGGGCCACATCTTCCCGCTGCGCGCGGTCGACGGCGGCACGTTGGTGCGCACCGGCCAGACCGAGGGGATCGTCGATCTCTGCCGCCTGGCGGGGCTGCGGCCGGCCGGCGTGATCTGCGAGATCACCAAGCCCGACGGCGAGATGGCGCGCGTGCCGGAGCTCGAGACGTTCTGCCAGGAGCGCGGCCTCAAGATGGGCTGCATCGCCGACCTGGTCGAGTACCGGCGCCGCCGCGAACGCATGATCGAGCGCGTCGCCGTCGCCAAGATGCCGACCGAGTACGGCGACTTCGACTGCCACAGCTACCACAGCCGCGTCGACGGCCGCACCCACATGGCGCTGACGGTCGGCATCGACCGGGTCGGCGAAGGCGGCCGGTTCGCACCGATCGACGACGACGTGCTGGTTCGGGTGCACTCGCAGTGCCTGACCGGCGACGCGTTCGGTTCGCTGCGCTGCGACTGCGGTCCGCAGCTGCACTCGGCGATGCAGCGCGTGCAGCAGGAGGGCCGCGGCGTGGTGCTCTACATCAGCCAGGAAGGGCGCGGCATCGGCCTCGCCAACAAGCTGCGCGCCTACGAGCTGCAGGACACCGGCATGGACACCGTCGAGGCGAACGTGCACCTCGGTTTCCGCCCGGACGAAAGGGAGTTCGGGACCGGCGCCCAGATCCTGCACGACCTCGGCCTGCGCCGGCTGCGGCTGCTGACCAACAACCCCAAGAAGCTCGCCGGCCTGCAGGGCTACGGCCTCGAGATCACCGGCCAGGTGCCGCTGGTCGTCGAGCCCAACCAGCACAACCAGAAGTACTTGGATACAAAGCGCGAGAAGATGGAGCACCTGCTGCCGAAGCCCGAGTAGGCGCGGGGCGCAGGTCCTGCCGGCCTCGAACGCGCCCTGCCAACGACCCGATGGCCCGCCGTCGTCGCCAAATGCGACCTCGCGGGAAGAATCCCCGCCGGGGTCCCTTCCAAGGGGCCCGTGTTCGCCTTGAAGCAACGTCCCGAGACCTCTGACCGCGACCTGATCGCCGCCGTGCTCGACGGCAGCGAGGCGGCCTTCGGCGAACTCGTCGACCGCTACAAGGACCGCGTCTTCCGGCTGCTGAGCCGCTACTGCCGCGACTCGGTCGAGTGCGAGGACCTGGCGCAGGACGTGTTCCTGAAGGTGTTCCGCAAGCTGCACACCTTCAACCACGACTCGCAGTTCTTCACCTGGCTCTACCGGATCACCTGCAACGCCGCGACCGACCACCTGTCGCGCGCCAGCAGCCGCCGCCTGCGCCTGGTCGAGGACACCAACGTGTTCGAGCGCGGCGACGAGGACCACGAGAGCCCGACCGCGCCGCTCGAGGCGCAGGAGCTGCAGCAGGTCACCCGCGAGATCGTCGACCAGCTGCCCGAGAAGTTCCGCACCATCCTGGTGCTGCGCGAGTTCGAAGGCCTCTCCTACACCGACATCGCCGAGGTCCTGGACATCCAGCTCGGCACCGTCGAATCGCGTCTGTTCCGCGCCCGCCAGCGCTTCAAGGACGCCCTGACCCGACAACACCCCGAACTGCTGCCGAGCGCGGGCGCCCCCGCGACGGCACGAGGAGCGAAGCGATGAGCCCGTCCCGCGACGATCTGATGGTCCAGCGCTACGTCGACGGCCAGCTGCCGGAGGCCGAGGCCGCCGCGTTCGCCGCGCGCATGCTGCAGGAGCCGTCGCTGCGCGAGCGCGTCGAGGAGCTGCAGCGGTTTGCGGTCGGCTTCGCCGAGGACGGCGATGCGATCGCGGCGCCGGCCGGCTTCACCGCCAACGTGCTCGCCGAGGTCCGGCGTCTGCCCGACCGCGCCGAGCTCGAGCAGATGGACGTCGCCGCCGGCGCCGTCAAGCTGTGCGTTCGCGTGCTGCTGGCGGCCGCGCTGATCCTCGGCCTCGGCCTGGCCTGGCACTCCGGCCTGCTCGACGGCAACCGCGCCGATACGCTCGAAGCCGCTCCCGACGCCATCGAGAAGGAGATGGACCGGCTCGACCAGCTGATCCTCGAGTCGATGGAGGAGCCGCGCCGCGGCAAGTGAGCGTGAGCCAGCCGGTGCGGGTGTGGATCCTGACCGTCGCCCTCGGCAGCTTCGTCGCGGGTCTGGTGGTCGGGTTCGCCCTGCCGGAGCTGCTCGCCGCGCCGCGCATGTCGGACGGCCCCGAGGTCTACGCGCGGCACCTCGCCGACAAGTACGGACTCGACGCCGGCCAGTACAAGAGCCTGCTGATGGTGCTCCAGGAGGGCGAACGCCGCGAGCTGGAGATCCTCAAGAACGCCAACTGGAGCCAGCTGCCGCCCGCGATGCGGAGCGCCCGGCTGGAGGCCAACCGCAAGACAGAACAACGCATCCGTTTCGTGCTCGACGAGAGGCAGCGCGCCCTCTACGACCGCGACAGCAGACCCCCTGGTTCGAGCCCGCAAGCCGCGGGCGAACCGCAGAACAGGTGATCCCATGGTGAGGAGTATTGGCATCGACTCGGGCGACCGGGCCGTCCACGTCGTCGAACTCGACGGCAGCTACCGCAAGACGCGGCTGGTCGACGCACACCACGCACCGATCGGTGCAAACGACGACCCGATGCGTCCGGACATCGTCGCGGACGCGGTCCGCGAGGCGCTGGACGGCGGCATGAAGGGGCCGCTGACCCTCGGCCACCCCTGCCGCGAGGCGGTGCTGCGCACCATCGAGCTGCCGTTCAAGGGGGCCGACGCGATCAAGAAGGTCGTCAAGTCGGAGATCGAGGGCGAGATCTACACGCACTCGGTCGACGATATGGTGGTCGACTTCCACGAGATCGGCGCCGGCGCGAGCGGTGGCACGCGCGTGATGGTGGCGTCGGTGCCGAAGATCGGCCTGCGCAACCAGCTGACCTCGTTCGCGGCGCAGAACATCGACCCGGAGTCGATCGACCTCGACACGATGGCGCTGTGGCGCGCCGCCGACTGGGTCGGCGCGCTGGAGTCGGACGACGACGCGGCCGGCGGCGACAAGCCGGTGCACGCGGTGATCGATCTCGGTTCGCGCAGCGTCAAGGTGATCCTGACCGAGGGGGACCAGCTGGTCGACATGCGCGTGCTGCGGCTCGGGGACCACGTGGTCGCCGACCAGGTCGCGCGCCAGCACGGCATCCACAGCGAGCAGGCCCGCGCGGCCATCGCCGAGAGCCTGCGCACCGGCAGCGACAGCTACGTCGACGTCGAGGCGGTGCCGCAGCTGGCGGCGCCCGCGGACGAGCTGGCCGGTGAAGAGACGGCCGGTGACGAGGTGTCCGGCGAAGGGTTGGCCGGCGAAGGGGCTGGCGGCGAAGCGGCGGCCGAGGCCGTCGAACCCGACGCGACGCCGTCGGTCGGCGCGACGCTGGTTCCGTACAGCGACATCGACGCGGCGCACACCAAGTACCTGAAGCGCCTGGCGCGCGAGCTGACCCGCTTCCTGACCGCGACCGGCATGGCCGCGCGGATCCGTTCGCTGTGGATCAGCGGCACCGCCAGCCGTGCTCCGGGTGTCAGCGAGATGCTGCACGCGGTGTTCGGCGTGCACGCGCAGGAGCTGGACGTGCTGTCCCACCTGGCGCACGACCTCGACGAGGAGGAGGCGGCCGAGCTGTCGCCGCAACTCGCGGTCGCGGTCGGCCTCGCGCTGGAGCGGCTCGGCGGGCCCGAAGGCTTCGAGCTGCGTCAGGAGGACCTCGCGCAGAAGGGCGGCTTCGACGTCATCAAGTTCCCGCTGGCGATCGCGTGCATGGTCGGCCTGCTGGCGATGTTCGTGTTCGCCAACAAGAAGTCGATGGAGCTGAAGAAGCTCGAGCTCGAGATCGGCCAGCAGCACATCGACCCGAAGCGCCCGAAGGCGGCGATCTTCCACGGCCTGCTGAACCCGCTGTTCCGCAACAAGTGGCTGGAGGACAAGCGCTACTTCGGCATCAAGGGCAAGAGCGGTCGCACCACCTACGCGTTCGACGAACTGCTCGACGAGGTGTCGAAGGCGCCGGTGGCCGACCGCGTCGGCATCATCCGTCGCCAGATGCGCGCGGTCGCCAAGCAGAAGCAGAAGGAGACTGGCGTCTACGAGGACGTCAAGATCGAGTCGGGGCTGTCGGTGCTGGTGCGCTGGGCGGAGATGCTCAAGTCGGTCGAGCCGCAGCTCGGCCGCTACCTGGTGCCGTCGCTCGATCTCAACATGAAGCCGAAGTCGCGCAAGCTGACGTTCGTGGTGGCGTTCCGCGGCGAGGACTTCCGCGCCCGCAGCACCGTGCTGCAGACCGCGATCCGCGCCGAGGCCAACAAGGCGGACTCGCCGTTCCTGCAGCTCGAAGGCGTGCCGCCGGAGTCGCTGTTCACCGACCGCGACGAGACGGGGGTGACCGGTGCCTACTTCACGTTCGAGATCCCGATCAAGGAATCGTTCAACCCGTTCGGCCCGAGTGCGCGGGTCGGCGCGCTCGACGTCGCCAGACCGCAGCGTGACTACCTCGCGATGACCGACGACCGCACGGAGGAAGGACGATGAGCTTCTTCAAGGAAATGGATCTCTACAAGGGGATCATCCTGCTGTCCGTGATCCTGCTGCCGCTCGGCGGCTGGTGGATCAGCAACCTCGACGAGGAAATCAGCCAGTGTGAGGCGGCGCTGCGTCAGGCGACCAAGCGCGGCGGCTACATCGAGGAGATCGGCCGGCTGCAGAAGCAGATCGAGGTCGTCGCCAAGAACACGCGTTCGGACTCGATCATCCGCGACCCGCGGACCTACTTCGAAGGCCAGATCCTCGCGGTCAGCGAGAACCTCAAGTCGGACCACTTCTCGCCGTCGGCGCCGAGGGACGAGATGGTCACGATCGGTCGGCAGAAGGCGACCGACAAGGTGGTCACGATCGACTGGGGTCGCGGCAGCGATCGCAAGGAGGTCCAGATGGACTTCGTCTACGCGGTGCTGTTCAACTGCGAGTCGGGGGCGCGCGCCGGTGGCGGCGCGGTCAACGCCTCGCCGTCGGTCTGGCGCCTGCGCAGCCTCAAGCTCGCGAACGTCACCACCGACAAGATCCTCGGGCGGGAAAAGACGCCGCCGCCCGAACTCGAAGACCGGTGGTACATCCGAGAGATGAAGTTCGCGCGCCGCGAGCCGCGCGCGAAGTGAGCCGACGCCGGCTGGCGACGGCGGGCCTGCTGGTGCCGCTCATGTTCGGCGGCGCCTGCACGTCGGTGGTGCGCTACACCGACGAGCTGGTCAGCAACCAGCACGGTCGCACCTACTTCACCCGGGCGCCGTCGGCGCTCGGTGGCGGGGTCGGGTTCACGCTCGGGATCCCGATGGACCTGCTGTCGCTGCCGGTGACGTTCGTCGTCTACCGTTCGCAGCCGCCGGCCACCCGCGACCCGCTGTCGGTGTTCCTGTTCCCGTCGTTCGTGCTGTGGAAGGTCGGCAACCTGTTCGGGGCGCCGTTCGACGCGGTCGAATGGGCGCTGTGGCGCTCGTGGCAGCCGGAGGTGCCGGTGACCGCCGAGGAGCGCGAGGCGATCGAGCGCAAGTGGGACGCGCGCGAGTTCTCGGAGTATCCGGTCACGCCGATCTACCCGCGCTGATCTAGCCGGGCTGGTCTAGCCGGGCTGGTCTAGCCGGGCTGGTCTAGCCGGGCTGGTCTAGCCGCGCTGGTCTTCGCGGCGGTCCGCAGCTTTTTGCTCCCGGAACCATTCTTACGGACCGGGGGCCGGTCCTCTAGATTGGGGCGGACATGGACGCTGCCTCGGTCGTGCTGAAGAAGTTGCGCGAGCAGGTGCTCGAGAACGACGGGGACGTGCCGCTGGCGCTGCTGCTCGAGCTGCTGGTGCCGGTCGAACGGCTGCGCGAGCTGGCGCACGAGTTCGGGGTGACGCCGAAGGGCGGCTTCCGGATCGAGCGGGCGCCGGCCAAGGTGCTGGCGCCGAAGCTGGCCGAGGAGCGCGACGGCAAGCGGCTGGAGCAGGTGCTGCGCACGATCGCCGAGCCGCCGACCCAGAAGGACGCGCCGCCGCCGATGGACGAGCAGGCCCAGCGGCAGCAGGCCGAGTCGCTGCGCGAGGCGCGCGCGCTGCTGGCGCTGCGCGACCAGGAGGTGCAGCGGCTGCGCAGCGAACTCGAGCGTTCGCGCGAGGGGCAGTCGCGCGCGCAGGAACGCGAGCGCGAACTCGAACGGCAGCTCGGTGCCGCCCGCGACGAGCTGACCCGGGCGCAGCGCACGGCCGAGGAGGCGCGCCGCGCCGCCGACGCGCCGTCGCCGACGCCCCGCGACGACAAGCAGTTGCAGCACCGGCTGCGCGAACTCGAGGGGGAGCGCGAGGCGCTGCTCGCCGCCGACGAGGCGATGCGCCGCCAGCTGGCGCGCGACCGTTCGCGCCAGCGCGAGCTCGAGGACGAGGTCGCCGAGCTGGAGTCGCTGATCCCGGCGAGCCGCCGCCGCAAGAAGAAGCCGCTGCCGCCCGAGCCGCCGCAGGAGCGCCGCTTCCTGGTGCCCTACCTGCAGCCGTCGTTCTACAAGTCGCTCGACGGCAAGGAGCGCCGCTCGGTCGAGCGCGCCTGGCAGGCGCTGCTGCTGTTCTGCACCGAGGGGCACGGTTACCCCGGCCTCGAGGTCAAGCCGATGGGCGGCCAGGACACCTGGAGCCTGCGCGCGTCGCTCGGCCTGCGCGTCTATTTCCGCCCGCGCTCCGACGGCGACATCGACGTGCTCGAACTCGGCAATCGCGAGGACCAGCGCACGCTGCTGCGCCGGCTGAAGGACCGCTGATGGCGAGCCGCCCGCCCAAGCCGCCGGTGTTCCTGAGGCCGGGCGACCCGGTGTCGTTCCCCGATCCCAACGGCTTCGACAAGGAAGGGCTGGTGGCGGTGGGTGGGGACCTCGCCCCCGATCGCCTGCTGGCCGCCTACGCGACCGGCATCTTCCCGTGGTACGACGAAGGCTACCTGCCGATGTGGTGGTCGCCCGACCCGCGCGGACAGTTCGTGCCGGAGCACCTGCACGTCTCGCGCAGCCTCGCCAAGGTGCTGCGGCGGAAGGAGTTCCGTCTCAGCTGGAACGAGGACTTCGACGCCGTCATGGCGGCGTGCGGCGATCGGCGCGATACCGGCACGTGGATCATCCCCGAGATGCTCGAAGCCTACCGGCAGCTGCACCGGCTCGGCTGCGCGCACAGCCTCGAGGTCTGGATCGGCGACGAACTGGTCGGCGGCACCTACGGCGTGCAGGTCGGGGGGCTGTTCGCGGCGGAATCGAAGTTCCACCGCCGAACCGACATGTCGAAGGTCGCGTTGGTCGCCCTCGTGCGTTCGCTGTTCCTCGCCGGGATCCGTCTGCTCGACGTGCAGTTCGTCACCGACCACCTGCGCAGCATGGGGGCGCGCGAGATCGATCGTCGGGAATACCTCCGTCGCCTGGCCGTCGTTCGAAACCTCGAAATCGACCTGACGGAACTCTCGCCCGCGGTCTGATCGTGAGTTGCCCTGACCGGGCTAGTTCGAATCGGGCCGACTGATTACGTTGCGTAGCCCTCCGAGGAGAATCGTCATGCGCGCCAACCTGCTCCTTCTGTCCGCCGGGGTGCTCGCCCTGGGCGGTGTGCTGCCCGCCCAGAACCCGACCCCGGTGATCGAACTGCCGACCGGGATCGACCCCGCCGACCTGCCGCCCGAAGTGCGCGCGCGCCTCGAACAGATGCAGGCGCAGGGTGCCCAGGGCCCGCAGGGCCAGCAGCCGGCAGCCGGCAACAACGCGCAGGACCAAAAGCAGGCCGCCGAGGCGGCGAAGCTGCAGAAGCGGCTGGTCGCGTTCAAGAAGCTGGTGTTCGACCGGCGGCCGTCGTCGATCCTCAAGGCGTGGGCGCAACCGGAGCTGAAGCCGTACGACCCAAAGGAGGAGGAGAAGAAGGGCAAGGACGGCAAGCCCGCCGGCGGTGCCGCCCAGCCGGGGGGACAGCCGGGGGGACAGCCGGGGGTGCAGCCGGGCAGCCAGCCCGGCACCCAGCCCGGCACAGCGTCGCCGACCACCACCGGCTCGGCGCTGCAGCCGTCCTCGCGCGCGATCCGGATCTCGCGCACCAGCTCCGGCGCGACGCTGACAGCGCCGGCGCGCCCCGCCGCGACCACGACTCCGGCGCAGCCGGTCGCGACCGGGACGCCGTCGAGCACCCCATCGAGCAGCTCGTCGAGCGCGATGAGCCCGGCGCAGATCCAAGCGCTGATCGACGCCGAGACCGGCGGCAAACCCGCCGAGGCCCAGCCCGCGGCGAACGGCGCCGCCGCCGCCGCCGCGCCAGCCGGCCCCAAGGCCGACCCGGCGCTCGAGGCCAAGATCCTGCAGCGTGAGTTGGAGATGCTGCAGCGGGACGTCACGCTGAGCCGCTGGGACGAGGTCGCGAAGTTCTTCGACACGCTCGCCGAGAAGGACCGCAAGGGCGCCTACGAGCACTTCCTGAAGACGCTGCTGCGCCACCCGAACAAGCCGCCGAGCCGGCTGCCGGCCAACCTGCAGGAGAAGAACCGCTTCTCGTTCGACGAGGCGTTCGTGCTCGCCGGCATGGCGCCGGGCGGCTTCGACAAGCAGCAGGCCAAGCTGCTCGGCCCGATCGTGCAGCGCGCGATGGACGGCGGCGGCGTGCGCGAGGAGTGGATCCGCCTGCTCGGCATCGAGGTTGGCAAGGCCAAGGAGACCCGTCGCGTCGATCGCCGTGAGGCGGCGCTGATCCTGTCGGCGCTCAACATGAACGACGAGCTCGGTGCCTTCCTGCCGACGGCGTCGCAGGCCGAGAAGAACGACGACCGCGAGGCGTTCAACCTGCTGGCGCGCCACGCGCTGGCGATGTACGCGAAGGACAACCGCGGCGATTGGCTGGAGACCGCGTGGGAGGTCACGCAGGCGGCGCTCGCCAAGGGCGAGATCCAGAAGGCGCAGAAGGAGGAGGCCCTGCGCCGTGCCGTCGACCTCGCGCCGAAGGTCCGCGCCGAGCTCGGTCCGGCGTGGCTCGAGAAGTCGTTCACCGAACGTCCCGAGCGCGGCATGGAGATCGTCGCGACGATCGGCGGCCAGGTCGCGTCCGGGTTCGCGACGCAGGCGCGCAACGCCAGCTATCGCGCGACCGGCCTGAAGCTGCAGAAGACCGCGGTCGAGGCGCTGCTCGCGACCGCGCCGAAGCTCGCCGACGAGTGGAAGGAGACGCTCGAGCTGCTGGCCGCCGGCTGGGTGCAGGAGGCGTCGCACAGCAACCGCTACTCGAAGACGACCTCGTACGGTTCGTACATGGAGCGCGACTCGTTCGGCAACGTCTACTGGACCAACCGCCGCATGGGCGGTGGGGGCCAGGTGACGGCGATCGAACCCGAGGACCTGCTCGAGTCGCAGCCGAGCGATCGCTGGGCGTCGCTGCTCGGCGCCGACCTGCGGCCGAACTTCACGACGGTGTCGGCGCAGCTGTGGCTGAAGGTCAACGAGTACGACAAGGCGTTCCCGTACATCGAGCGCCTGGCGACCACCAACGGCCGCAAGGCCAAGGAGCTCGCCGACGAGTTCCTGCGGGTCTGGAAGCGCAACAACAACCCCAACGCGTCCAACCGCGGCAGCAACTACATCTACGTCTACGGCTTCAGCGATCGTGCCAACTCGATCCCGCTGACCCGCAGTAAGCAGGAGCGCAACCTGAAGGAGCTGTCCGACTACGTCGCGCGGCTGCGCGCGCTGCCGATGGAGCCGGTCGACGCCAACCTGCTGACCGAGGCGTTCGTCGCTGCGCACAGCCTCGCCGAGGTCTACCAGCTCGACACGATCCGGCAGGTGTTCGGCGAGATCTCCGAGCTCGACCCGATCGTGCTCGGCCAGCTGATCGGCCGCATGCGCATGAACCTCGCGACGGTCTGGCGCACGCCGTCCGTGCAGCAGCAGGCCAAGACGCGCCGTTCGCAGAAGGAGATGATGCAGGAGGTCGCCAACGGCTACGCCACGGCGCTCAAGCTCGCGCAGGACTCGCTGATCTCGCGCGGCCGCCACTGGTCGCTGTTGACCGCGGTCGCGACGCTGCTGCACGACCAGAACAACTTCAAGAAGGAGATCATGCCCGACAGCTCCTTCAGCGAGGTGCGCAAGGGCGCCTTCGAACTGCTCGCCGAGGCCGCCGACCACTACGCGTCGGTGTGCGCCGACATGACGCGCAACGAGGAGACCGACACGGTCTTCACCAGCTGGTTCTACGCCGCGCTCGGCGCGTCGGACCTCGGCGCGATCGACGAGACGATGGTGGTCGCCAACAGCCAGCTGCCGCGGATCAAGGAGGCGATGGAGGCGCTGCCGGACGGCAGCCGCGAGCGCATGCAGGCGCGCTTCGCCAACCTGCTGTTCACGCGCATGTCGTCGGTCAAGCCGGACATCAAGTTCCGCTACCTGAAGGCGGGCTTCGAGATCACCGGCGACCACGAGCAGACCAAGAAGGCTCGTGAGGTCTGGCAGTACTACCAGGACCTGATCGGCGAGATCCGCCTCGAGGTCGTCGTCGACGGCTCCTCGCAGGTCGGCACCGAGCCGTTCGGCGTGCGCATCGACATCGTGCACACCGACGCGGTCGGCCGCGAGAGCGGTGGCTTCCAGAAGTACGCGACCAACCAGAACAACATGCAGTACGCGTACAACTACGGTCGCCCGACCGAGAACTACCGCGACAAGTTCCACGACGCCGCGATCGCGTCGCTGCAGGAGAACTTCGAGATCCTCAGCGCGACGTTCAACAGCGAGAACATGGAGCCGCTGCAGGGCGACGAGGACGGCTGGCAGCGCACGCCGTATGCCTATCTGTTGCTGCAGGCTCGCGGCCCGCAGGTCGACCGCATCCCCGAGGTGAAGCTCGACCTCGACTTCAAGGACACCACGGGCTTCTTCATCATGCCCGTGGTCTCGTCGCCGGTCGCGGTCGACGCGTCGCGCGAGCAGCTGCAGCGGCCGTTCGAAGGTCTCGAGGTGTCGCAGCTGCTCGACGAACGCAAGGTCGACGAGGGCAAGGTGACGCTCGAGATCAAGGCCAAGAGCGAAGGCCTGGTGCCCGACCTCGAGGACATCCTCGAGCTGGAGACGCCCGGCTTCAAGGTCAGCAAGATGGACGACCAGGGGGCCGCGGTGGTGCGGTTCTCACCCGACCAGGACGCGATCGAGAGCGAGCGCGTCTGGCTGATCGCGCTCGAGCCGGAGAGCGCGGGCGCGAGCCCCGGCAGCTTCCGCTTCGGCCAGCCGAAGCTGGACGACATGAAGACGACCTACCAGCGCTACGACGACGCCGACCTCGAGACGGTCACCGCCGAGATCGCGCTGCGGCGCGGGCCGATCGGCTCGAACCCCTGGTGGGCCTGGCTGCTGCTCGGCGCTGGCGCGGTGCTCTACCTGGTGTGGTTCTTCTTCGCCAAGCCGGCCGACAGCGCGCCGGTCGAGGACGTCGCCGCGCTGCGCATGCCCGAGTCGGTGACGCCGTTCTCGGTGCTGGCGCTGCTGCACCAGATCCGGATGCGCGGCGACTTCGTCGACGAGCAGCGCACGTTGCTCGAGGTCGACATGCGCCGCATCGAGGCCGGGTACTTCGACAAGGCCGCCGAGGCCGCCGAGTCCGGCGAGCGCGCCGACCTCGAGAAGATCGCCCGCCACTGGCTGAGCAAGGCGAGCTGATCGCCAGCCGCGCTCCCGCAATCCACCCGCACGACCCCTCCGCAGCTCTTCGTCACCATGACCGCTCCTGAAGCCCCCGCCGCCCGTTTCACCGAGACGCGCGAGTTCCTCGATCAGATCAAGTCCAAGGTCGGCACCGTCGTGGTCGGTCAGGACGTCGTCGTCGAGCGCGTGCTGATCGCGCTGCTGACGTCCGGCCACCTGCTGCTGCAGGGCGTGCCGGGCCTGGCAAAGACGCTGCTGGTCGCGGCCGTGTCGAAGACGGTCGACCTGGCGTTCGCGCGTATCCAGTTCACGATCGACCTGTTGCCGTCGGACATCGTCGGCAGCGAGATCCTCGACCAGAAGACGCACGAGTTCCGGATCCACCAGGGCCCGATCTTCACCAACCTGCTGCTCGCCGACGAGATCAACCGCGCCGCCCCGAAGGTGCAGTCGGCGCTGCTCGAGGCGATGCAGGAGCGTCGGGTCACGATCGGCGGCGAGAACTTCGCGCTGCCGGCGCCGTTCCTGGTGATCGCGACGCAGAACCCGGTCGAGCAGGCCGGCACGTTCGAGCTGCCCGAAGCGCAGCTCGACCGCTTCATGCTGCTGCACCGCCTCGAGTACCTGAAGCCCGAGGAAGAGAAGGAGGTGCTGCGCCGCAACACCAAGCTGGGCGTACGACGTGAGGGCAAGGGCGCGGTCGCCCGCACCGAGTTCGACGTGCTCGACGGCCAGGACAAGGGCAGCGTCAAGCAGCTGGTCAAGGCGATGGAGGACGTGCAGGAGGTGCACGTCAGCGAGACGTTCATCGAGCACGTGATCGAGATCGTCAACCGCACCCGCAACCACCCGCTGCTCGAGCTCGGCTGCAGCCCGCGCGCCGGCATCTCGCTGGTCAAGGCTTCGCGCGCCCGCGCGCTGATCCACGGTCGCGACTACGTCGTGCCGGAGGACCTGTTCGCGCTGGCCGAGGACGTCATCCTGCACCGCATCCGCCTCAGCTATGAGGCGGTCGCCGACGGCTACACCAGCCAGCAGGTCCTGCAGGAGATCCTCAGCGAAGTCGCCAAATGAGCGGGGACGTGATCGACATGGGCGGTGGCGCGATGCCGCCGCCGCCGCCGCTGCCCCGCAAGCAGCGGCTCAGCATCCGCGAACGCGAGGCCAGCCTGCCCGGCATGCTGCCGGCCATCGAACCGTCGGCTGCGCGCAAGTTCGTGATCGCGATCCGTCGCCTGGCCGACGACCTCAGCTACGGACTCGACGGTTCGCGCTTCCTCGGCTCGGGCATCGACTACGTGCAGTCGCGGCAGTACCTGCCGGGCGACCCGGTCAAGTCGATGGACTGGCGCGTCACCGCGCGCACCAACCGCTACCACATCAAGGAGTACGAGGCGCAGCGCCGGATCCCGGCCTGGTTCCTGATCGACACGTCGGCGTCGATGGTGGTGTCGTCGACGAGGCGCAGCAAGTACGAGGTCGCGCTGCAGGTGGCCGGCGGGCTGGCGCTGGCGTGTCTCGATCGCACCAGCCCGGTCGGCGTGCTCGGCTGCGGCACGCGCGACGTGCACATCCATCCGAGCCTCGCCAAGGACCAGGTGATGCAGTGGCTGCTGCGGCTGCGGCGCCACGCGTTCGACGAGCGCACGATGATGACGCGGCGGATCCGCGAGCTGCGGCCGACGCTGCAGAGCCGTTCGATCCTCGTGATCCTCAGCGACCTGCACGAGCAGGGGGCTGCGCACAGCGCGGCGCTGCTGGCGCAGGAGCACGAGGTCGCGGTGATCCAGGTGCAGGACCCGGCCGAGGCGTCGCTGCCCGCCGGCGGCTTCCTGCGCGCGCAGGAGGCCGAGACCGGCCGTCCGTTCACCGCGCGCGGGCGCCGGCAGATGGTCGACCAGCTGCGCATCGAGAACGAGCTGCGCAAGGGCGGCGTCGACCACCTGATGCTGCGCACCGACGAACCCTACCTGCACAAGCTGCGTCACTTCTTCCGCTCGCGCGGGATCTCGGGAGGCGGAAGGTGAACCACGTGACGTTGCGATTCCTGGCGGCGCTGCTGCTGTGCGCGGTGGCCGCCACCGCGCAGGTGCGCGACCAGCGCGAAGCCACCGTCGGCATGCGGGCCTACGTCGAGCAGGTCGTGCTCGAGGGCTCGGAGCTGGTCGCCGCGCCGACGACGATCCAGGCGCCGGTGCTGGTGCGCATCCTGCGCACGTTCGCGCATGGCGACCACCTCCGCTACGACCTCGAGTGGGTCGGCTTCGAGGAAGGCACCTATGACCTGACCGACTACCTGGTCCGCAAGGATGGCTCGTCGACCGAGGGGCTTCCCGACGTCGAGGTCGAGGTCGTCAGCGTGCTGCCGGGCGACATGTTCGAGCCGAGCGAGATCGATCCCGAACAGGGCCAGCGTCTCGGTGGTTACTCGGCGCTGCAGGTGGTGGTCACGGTGATCTGGGTCGCCGGCCTGCTGGCGATCCTGTTCTTCGGGCGCAAGCGCAAGGTCCGCGTCGACACGGCGCCGCCGAAGCCGACGCTCGCCGACCGCCTGCGCCCGCTGGTCGAACGGGTCACGTCGGGCGACGCCGAGGAGGCCCAGAAGGCCGAACTCGAACGGTTGCTGGTCGCGTTCTGGCGGGCGCGTCTCGACCTCGGCGACCTGAAGGTCGCCGACGCGGTGATGGCGATCCGTCGCGACGACGAGGCCGGCAAGCTGCTGCGCCACATCGAGACGTGGCTGCACGCACCGGAGCCGCCGAAGGACGTCGATCTCGGCAAGCTGCTCGAGCCGTACCGTTCGGTCACCGCCGACCAGTTCCAACCGGAGGCCCGCTGAATGTTCGCCCGTCCCTGGTTGTTGCTGCTGCTGGCGCTGCCGGTGATCCACCTCTACTGGGTGTGGGCGCGCCGCAGCGGTCGCTTCTCGATGCCGTTCGACTCCGACGGCAGCCGGCGCCTCGGCAGCGGCTGGTTGATGCGCGGCCTGCTCGGTATCGGCGAGTCGCTGCCGGCGCTGCTGTTCGCGGTTGCGATCCTGCTGATCGCGCTGCCGCAGGAACTGGCGGCGCCGAAGAAGAAGCGCGCGTTGACCAACATCCAGTTCCTGGTCGACATCTCCGGCTCGATGAGCGCGAAGTTCGGGGAGGGCAACCGGTTCGACGCCTCGATGAAGGCGATCGACGAGTTCCTGTCGTTCCGCGAGGGCGACTCGTTCGGGCTGACGTTCTTCGGCAACAACTACCTGCACTGGTCGCCGCTGACGAGCGACCCGTCGGCGCTGCGCAACGCGCTGCCGTTCATGGGGCCGGGCAACGCGCCGCCGGGATTCGGTGGCACCGAGATCGGCAAGGCCGTGCTGGGGGCCCGCGAGGTGCTGACCTCGCGGCCGGATGGCGACCGCATGATGATCCTGGTCACCGACGGCGACAGCCCCGACCTCGAAGGTGGCGCCGCGATGCAGATCGCCAAGCGGCTGCGCGCCGACGAGATCCGGCTGTTCGCGATCAACATCCAGGACCGTGAGGCGAAGGCGCCGCTCGTCAACCTCGCCCGCACCAGCGGCGGCGAGGTCTGGAACCCCGGTGATCGCTCGGCGCTCGCCAACGTGTTCGCCGAGATCGACAAGATGAACAAGGCCAAGATCGAGCAGGGCACGGCCGAACTGGTCGACTGGTTCTTCCCGTTCTGCGTCGCCGGCCTGAGCGTGCTCGGGGCGTTCGTCCTGTTCCTGCTCGGATGGAGGCACACGCCGTGGTAGCGCTCTACGTGGCGCTCGGCGTCTTCCTGGTGGCGATGATCGGCGAGGTGCTGCACGCACGTCGCGTGCACCGCGTCCGCCACCTGGTGTTCGGCCCGACCGGCGCGCCCGCGAAGTGGGCCGTGGTCGCGCCGTTCGTCCGGATCCTGTCGGGCAGCTTGCTCGCCTGGGGGCTGACCACCCTGATCTACGTCGAGCCGCAGGTGCACGCCGGCGAGGAGATCCCCGACGAAGAGTGGCGTCACCTGCTGCTGGTCTACGACGTCTCGCCGAGCATGCTGCTCAAGGACGCCGGCGCCAGCGGCGACCAGACCCGCCACGAACGTGCCCGCGAGCTGATCGAGTCGATGTTCGAGCGCGTCAAGATCGGCCAGTACAAGGTCACGGTGATCGCGACCTACAACGGCGCCAAGCCGGTGGTCACCGACACCAAGGACATCGAGGTCGTGCGCCACATGCTGAGCGAGGTCGACCTGCAGTACGCGTTCAAGGTCGGCAAGACCAAGCTGTTCGACGGCATCGAGGTCGCGTGCCAGATCGCCCGGCCGTGGCGCGTCAACAGCGCGCTGCTGGTGGTCGTCAGCGACGGCGACACGGTGCCGGCGACCGGCATGCCCGAGCTGCCGCCGTCGGTCGGCGGCACGCTGGTCATCGGCGTCGGCGACCATCTGTCCGGCAGCTTCATCGGCGGCCAGCAGTCGCGGCAGGACGAGAGCACGCTGCGCCAGGTCGCGATCCGGATGGGCGGCGAGTTCCACAACGGCAACCGCCGCCAGGTGCCGAGCGACATCCTCGATGCCGCCGCCAAGGACTCGCGCAAGCCGCTGCTCGAGCAGCTGACGCTGCGCGAGTACGCATTGATCGCGGTGCTGCTGTCGTCGCTGCTGCTGGCGTTGCTGCCGGTGCTGCTGCACTACTTCGGCACCAGCTGGCGTCCCGGCGTCCCGGCGGCGCGTCGCGTCGCGGCGTAGGGCGATGCCGTTCTCGACCGACATCGCGCTGCGCCGCGAGGCGGAACCGCGGTTTCCGTCGCAGTGCGTGCGGTGCCTCGCCGACGATCCTGACCGGATGAAGTTCTCCGGCAGCCGCTTCTCGTGGGCCGAGGTGTTCTTCTTCTGGCTGTGGCTGTTCCGCAAGCGCGTGCGCGTCGAGGTGCCGGTCTGCGACGCCTGCCGGCCGGCCGTGCGCTGGCGCAAGTGGCTCGAGCTGGCGGTGTTGCTCGGCGCGACGATCCCGGCGGTCGTGCTGCTCTACCCGTGGCTGAAGCAGTTCGACCTCGGCCGGCAGTGGAACAAGCTGATCGTGTTGGCCGTGGTCGTGGTCGCGCTGATGCCGTACTTCCTGTGGTCGGTGCTGCGGCCGCCGGCGTTCGACATCACGGTGCGCGACGAGGTCATCGAGTACGAGTTCGCCAACGCCGACTACGCCACGGTGTTCTGGGAGCAGAACCAGGAGATGGTCGAGCACGTCGAGGGCTTCGACGACGACGACGGCGATGATAACGACGAGGAGCCCAGGTGAGCGGGGAGCCGCCGCCGCTGCCGAAGCCCCGCACCGGTCGCAGCCGGGCCGGGGTCCTGCTGCAGATCGGCCTCGTCGTCGCGCTGGGGCTGCTGTCGCGCCGCTTCCCCCTGCCGGGAATCCTTGCCGAGCACACCGGCGACGCGCTCTATGCGGTCGCCGCCTACTTCGCGACCGCGTTCGTGTTCCCGGCGGCGTCGCGGCCGGCGCTGGTCTGTGCGGCGTTTGGCTTCAGCGCGGCGGTGGAGTTCTCGCAGATGCTCAGCTGGCCGTGGCTACGGGACTTACGTGCAACTCGGCCGGGCGCGCTGCTGCTCGGGCAGGGCTTCCAGCGGGCCGATCTGGTCGCCTACGCGATCGGCGCGGTGCTGGCGGGGCTGGGAGATCGTTGGCGCCCACACCGCGACGAACCGGCGCCGTAACAAATGTGATGGGTTCGCCCGGAGGCGGTCCAGGGCCGATAGACTCGACACTCCGCGCCGGTGGTCGGCGCACCCCTCAGAACACATGCGCAACATCCTGCTGGTCGGATGGCTCCTGCTCCCTGTCGGGGCGTGGGCCTATCACGAAGGGCCGGGCCAGGATCGCGTCGCCCTCGAAGAGGCGGACGCGGTCATCCTGGCGGCCCACCAGGCGGCGAGCGACGGCGACTGGAAGGTCGCCATCGCCGAATACGAAGCCGCCCTCGAGAAGCTGCCGAAGGACCCCGATGCCTACGACAAGCGCATCGCGCAGCGTCTGCAGATCGAGCTCAACAAGGCTCGCATGAAGTCGGAGGGTCTGATCGAGGCCCGCGACGAGCTGGCGACGCTGGTCGAGCAGATGCAGGGCGAGGAGGACAGCGACCCGTCGCTGCTCCGCGATGCCCGCCAGGCCCTGGCCCGCACGCAGTTCTACAAGACGTGGCTGATGCGGCTCGAAGGCCTCGACCGCAAGGTCTGGGAGCCGGAGATCGAGGCTGCTCGCCAGAACTGGCGCCTGCTGGCCGAGACGGCCGCGAGCGACACCGAGAAGACGCTGCACCAGGAAGACCTGGAAGCGGCCGTGCGCCTCGCCCGCCTGGAGATGGAGGACCTGCAGGGCCTGCCGCTCCCCGGCGAGTGAGCAGGTTGAAAGAGCGGTAACAAGGCCGGTCGGCCTCGTAAGAGCAAGAGCAAGTCGAAGGGTAAGCCGAGCAACGGCGCTGGTTCGGGTCCGAAGTTCGGACGCGGCGGATCCTAGCCCCCAGATTCGTATCCCCTCGATCTCCTACCTGTTTCCACACACGAAAACGCGGCCCATTGGGCCGCGTTTTTCGTTGTACGGCGCGTTCGCCGATCCGGTTGCGTCGCGCGGTCGCGCCGCCGGCTACCTTGCCGGCGGGTTGATCTCGCGGATCACCGCGCCACGCTGTTCGTCGAGCACCAGCACCGCGTAGCGGGTCGCGCCGCGGTTGGGGTCGTCGGACAGGCTGACGTAGTCGAAGCGGCCGCGCAGGTCGGTGTAGCCGTCCTTGTGGAAGCGCACGGTGCCGTTGGGCAGGCGCGCGAACACCTTCACGTAGGTGCGTGACAGCGGCTTGTCGGTCTTCGGCTCGCTGACCGCGACCTGGCCGTAGGACTCGAGGAAGCGCACGTCGAGCGCGTTGGCGAAGTACTGGCGCGAGCGCACCAGGCCGCCGGCGCGGACCTCGACCAGCACGTTCTTCTGCCAGAACTGCTGCGGCAGTTCGTAGGCGAGCTGGGTGCCGCCCTTGGGCAGCGAGCGGGTCTCGCGGAAGTTCGGCTTCACGAACGCGGCCGAGGCCCCGTCCGGGCCGGCGAACGGCTGCGCCGAGAACGCGAACTCGACGTCGAGTTCGTAGTAGCGCACCTCGACCTCGCTGAGGTTCTTGTAGCTGACGGCGACGTCGCGGCCCTCGACCGCCAGCTCCAGCGCCGGCGCGGTCGCCGCCAGCGTCGCCGGCGTCTGCTCCTCGGCCTGCGGGCGCGCCTTGCCCTCGGCCTCGTCGAGCTGCGTCAGCACTTCGCGGAAGCGCTTGCGCCAGTGCATCGCGACGTGGTCCTGGTGGGTGCTGGCGATGCGCCGCGCCTTCTGCGTGTCGCCGGTGAAGAAGCACAGGTAGGCCGACAGGTAGTCGTACCGGACCCGGGCCTCGATGCCGTTCGGGTCGATCTCCGCAAAGGCCTCGAGCGCTTCCTCGACGCGGTCCTGCAGCAGGAAGTAGTAGGTGACCGCGAGCCAGTCCGCGCTGTCGAGTTTCGGCCGGTAGCCGAGCAGTTCCATCAGCGATGCGTACTGCTTGGCCAGGTCCTGGTTGCCGAACACGCGCTGGCTGCCGAGCTGGTGGGCGCGCTGGTGGACCAGCGGGCTCAGCTCCAGGTGCTGGAAGCGGGCGCGTTCCTTCGGATCGATGTTCGCCAGCGGCGACTCGAGCCACGTGCCGCACTGGTCGAGGAAGTCGTCGCGGTGGCGCAGGTAGTCGGACGTCGCCTGCGCGTCGCGGTGCAGCAGCGAGTACGACCACAGGGTCGGGTCGAACGCGTGGCGCTGCTGCAGCTTGGGCAGCACCGCCTGGTAGAACGCGCGGTCGCGCATGCGCCAGGCGATCTTGCTCAGGTCGAGGCGCTGCACGTTGTGGCCGTCGAGGAACTCGAGCACCTCCTGCGGCGAGCCCTGCTGCGAGACGTGCTCCCACGACGTCGTGTCGATGCGGCTCGGCTCGGCGACGACCTTCAGCGTGCGCGGCGTCGCGAACGCGGCCAGCTTGCCGTTCTCGGCGGCGTGCACCGGGTAGTGCGCGAAGCGGCCCTCGGACGGGAAGTAGAACGAGTACTCGATCGTCTGGGTCGCGTACGGCGCCAGCGCGACCTGGCGGCCGCGGGTCCAGAAGCCGTTCTGCAGCGGCACGGCGCCGGCCGGCACCTGCAGCAGCACCTCGGCCGTGCGCAGGCTCGACGTCGGGTTGGTGACCACGACCTGGCAGCCGTAGGCGACGTCGACCAGGAACTCGTCGGTCACGAACGCATCGCGGCGCTTGCCGTCGACGAATCGGTAGCGGTCGTCGAGGCGGAAGAAGTTCTGTCCGAGCAGCAGCGGCTCGGCTTCGTTCGCCTCCTCGGTCGGCGCGATCTCCTTGCGCACCAGCAGCAGCGGCGTGGCCGCCTTCATCGTGGTGCCGTAACCGTCGGCGGTGACCTCGTGCGCGCCGGCCTCGAACGGCAGGTCGAGCACCGCCAGCGCGAACATCATCTCGACGAAGCTGTTGCTGGCCTGCACCAGCGCCGGCGACACGAACGGCTGCCCCGGCCTGGCGGACGCGAAGTCGAGCCAGAACTGGTTGGCCTGGATGGCGTCGGTGGTCGGGTTGCTGATCTTGCGCTGCCAGTAGTTGTGCTCGACCAGCAGGCGGGTCTTCTCGACCGCGGTGTAGAGGCGACGCACGCTCTTGCGTTGCTGCATCTCGAGGCCGAGGTGGCGGACCGCGCCGCCCTCCATCTCCTCGAGCACCTCTTCCTTGCTGGCCTCGTTGCGCTCCTCGGCGACCCGCTTGCTGTCCTTGCTCTTCTTGGCCATCTCGGCGGCCTTCTCGGCGGGTGCCGGGCTGGACGGGCCGGTGGGGCCGCCGGTGGTCGGGCCGCCGGTGGTCGGGCCGGCGGTCGTCGGACCGGAGGGCCGGCCGGCGCTGAGGCGCGGCGTCTGGTTGGGTTCGCGGGCCGGCGCACCGTCCGCGTTGCGACGCATCTCGAGCAGCTGGCCGAACGACTTGTCGCGGCCCTCGGCGTCGAGCGCCTCGCTCAGCAGCGACAGGTCGAACAGCTGCGCCAGCTGTTCGGTCGTCATCGGGCGGATCTCGAGCGCCTCCTTCAGCATGCGCGCGACCGCCGCCGGCTCGTCGCCGCCGATGCGCCGCGCGAGCAGGATCTTCTCGACCAGGTTGAGCCTGGCGAACCGCCACGGCTCGAGGTAGCTGCGCAGGTCACGTTCGAGCAGCCACTCGTCGAGGAACGTCTTGTCGAGCTTGTTGGCCAGGAACGGTCGCACCACCGTGCGGAAGAACTCGGGGTCCTTCTGGTGCAGGAAGAAGTGCAGTTCGTGGCAGGCGTGCTCGCCGTAGAGCTCGAGCTTGCGGTCGCGGGCCAGGCCCGGCCACTCGAGCACGAACGCGAACCGCTGCAGCGATGGATCATTGCGGATCGTCGTGAACAGCTGGAACGCGCTGCGCAACGAGTCGTGCACCTCGACCTCGGCGGCGCTCTGGGCGTCGAGCGCCACCTCGGCGCCGGCGGCGACGAACTCGATCCGCCGCGTCTCGATGAAGTGCCGGTCGTTGGCGAGCGCCTTCGGCAGCACGCGCGAACGCGGCTCGAGGCGGGTCTCGGCGCGCGTCGTCGTGTCGTAGACGGCCTGCGCGCCGTCGAGCGCGATCACGTGCACGTGCTGGCCTTCGCCAAGCTGCGCCAGCGGGATCGTCACGACGCCGTCGTCGTCGGGCGTCAGGTTGCTCAGCAGGCGCGAGCCTTCGGGCAGGTAGTCGAGGTTGGCGCTGACGCCGGCGTTCGGGCCGCCCTGGCCCTGTGCCAGCGCACGACGGTCGACGCCGCCGCCGCGCCGGCCGCGCGTCCGCCCGCCGAACTTGCCACCGCTGCCTCCGCCGAGGCCGACCGCGGAGTTCCAGGAATCCTGGTCGAGCTCCATCGGGTTGAGCAGCAGGCTCGGGCGGTCGAGCATGTTGCCCGGGTACTTCTTGGCGAACCGGCGCTCGAGCACGTAGCGGTATTCGTCGCTGAGCTTGCGCCCGGCGTCGTAGCTGCTGGCCAGGCGGTCGAGCGGCATCACCGCCGGGCCGTCGCCGGCCATGCCGCGCAGGCCGTCGAACAGGTCGTAGGCCGGCAGGTAGCGGGTCGCGACGACGTGCACGCGGGTGCCTGCCGTGGTGTTGGCGAGCTGCACGCGCACCGCGTCGTCGGTGGTCTGCAGATCGACCACGTGCAGCGGGCGGGTCGGCGTCGCCGACAGTGCGCGGTCGCTGCCGATCAGGTAGCGGTCGTCGCGTTCGCCGCGGGTGATGCGCACGGTGACGCGCTGGTCGGTCGCGTGCAGGCGCAGCTGGTAGTCGCCGGGCGGCAGATCGCGCAGCTCGACGAAGCCGTCGGCGATCGCCAGGTGTTCGAACGCATCGCGGTTGTTGCCGAGCAGCGAGAACTCGGCGCGCGTCGGCGCGGTCTCGTCGCCCTGGTAGGGGATCCGGATCGTGCCGCCGGTGGTGCCGTGCAGCTCGCCGGGCAGGCGCACGCGCGCGTCGGTCAGTTCGAAGGTGCCGCCGCTGCCGCCGTCCTTGGTGACCTGCACGCGGTAGATGCCGGGCAGGCGGCCGAGCGTGATGCGGCCGTTGTCGTCGGTCTGCAGCGCCACCTGCACCGCTTCGCGGTAGTCGCGGTGGAACAGGTTCATCCGGCAGACGCGGCCCCGCTGCGGTTCGCCGCTCTTGCCGCGCAGCTCGACGGCGTAGCCGGCGGTGGTGCGGACCAGCATCGGGATGCCGGTCTCGGCGGTCTTGTCGATCTGGTTGAAGTGGAACGAGTAGCTGCCGCCGGCGAGCGTGACGGGCTTGCCGTTCATGCCCTGCACGCGGCCCGTCAGGCGGACGTCGAGGCGCGCCATGCGCGGCGGCACGCGGAACGCGTGGGTCAGCTCGCGGCCGTTGCGCAGCTCGAGATCGCGCACCTCCTGGGTGGTCGACTTGCCGTCGAGGTCGGTCGCGACGATCGTCAGCAGCGGCTGCTCGAGCAGTTCGAGCGAGACCGGGTGGCCGGCCAGGTGCAGCTGGGTGCGCAGCACCAGGTTGGCGGTGTTGCCGGCGATGATCGACTCGCGGTCGACGTGCACGCTGCCCTGCAGCTCGTACGACTCGCCGCGGTGCGCGAACGGCGCGAGCGACGAGCGGTTGCCCTGGCGCAGCACCAGCTGCTTGTTGCCGGGCGCGGTCGAGAACGGCACCAGGATCTCGCCGCGGTCGTCGGCGCCGTACTCCCGGCCGCCGAACCACGCGGTGGCGTCGGGCAGGTGTCGGCCGGCCTCGTCGTAGACCCGCACGACCTGGCCGGCGGCCGACGTGCGCTCGACCATGCGCAGCTCGCCCTTGTGCACGACGGCGCGGCTCGAGATGCCGTTGCCGACGAAGTCGACCACGTAGGTGCCGGGGTTGCGCAGCATCGGCAGGTCGAACGTCCGGCGCACGCGGCGCATCGGCGCGTCGTCGTACTGGAACGTCTGCTCGAAGTTGGCGACCACGCCGTCGAGGTCGATGGTCGCGTCGACCGACTTCTGCCGTTCGACGTGGTAGCGGAAGGTGTCGATCTCGAAGACCTTCACCAGCAGCGCCTTGACGTTCTTGGTGTCGAGCTCGAGGCGGACCGCGTCGTCGGCGCCGTAGGTGCGCTTCATGGTCGGCGGGAAGCGCAGTTCGACGCGCTTCTCGAGCTGCTCGAGGCGGGCCGGGTCGTCGAGCAGCGAATACCACCGTTCGGCGTCGCCGACGCCGGCCAGCAGCTTGGTCTCGGCGAGCACGGTCTCGAGCCAGCGCTGGTCGAGGTAGTCGCTGTAGGCCGCGACGGCGTCCTCGCCGACGAAGAAGTGCTCGAGGCAGGCGCGGACCAGCGCGGTGTCGGAGCCGATCGGATCGAGCAGCGTCGGATAGCGGCGGCGCAGGTCGACGTGCTCGGCGCGCTGCTGGAAGCGTTCGAGGTGCGCCTTGCTGGCGTAGCCGGTGCGGCGCGGCAGGCGGATGTAGGCGAGGAACCGCTCCTTGTCGGGGGCGCCCTGCATCAGGTCGTGGCGCAGCCAGTGGTAGAGCACGTGCGCCTTGAGCGAGTTGAACGACGGGCTCAGGCTGCGCACGAACGTCCAGACGCGCTGCAGGTGCTGTTCGCGCAGCTCGGCGTCGTCGTACCACGCCGTGTCGGCGTCCGGCTGCATGCGCGTCAGGTAGGCGGCGACGAACTTGCCGTTCTGCAGCAGGTCGCGGCGGAGCTCCAGGCACTGGTCCAGCTGGCCGCGGCGCAGCAGGCCGTGGATCTTGAGCGAGCCGAAGCCGCGGCTCTCGCGTCGCGACAGGTCGCGCACGATCAGCGCCGGCAGGTTGGGGACGTCGGGGCGGTCGAGACGGCGCAGCAGGCTGTGCAGCTGCTTGTCGTCGAGGTCGGCCGCGCACAGGCGCGCCAGCGCCGCGTCGGTGAAGCCGTCGACCGTGCCGCGGTGCCGGTTGAGCGCGCGCTCCGTCATGGTGGTCGGCGACAGCAGCGCCGGGTCGAGGCGCGTCGAGAGGTCGCTGCGCGCGCCGGGCACGATGCGCTCGTGCTGGAAGCGCAGGCCGAGCCGCTGCCGCAGGAAGTCGTAGGTCCGTTCCTGGTCGTCGCCGTAGCTGAGCAGCGCCTCGCGGTTCTCGATCTCGATGACGCGGTTGGTCCGACCGTGCCGCTTGATCCAGGTCGGCAGCACCTTGCGGACCGTTTCGAAGTCGCGCGCGTCGAGGCGTTCACGGCAGTGGTAGTCGTACCAGTCGGCGGTGCCCGGGATCAGTTCGGCGACGACGGCCGCCCGGTCCTTGGCCAGCGCATACGTCTCCTCGAAGCCGACGGGGATGCCCTGGGCCGTCAGCGCCGCCGAGCAGGCGGCGAGGGTCAGCAGGGCTGTGAGCGGGCGTCGTGGTGCGAATCTGGACATGGGTCTGGTCGGGTAGCGGTCTTGCGTTGGCGACGGGCGCGCCGGAGTGCGGCTCGATGCCACCGTCGGGAATTGTCGGGGTCCGAGCCGCGGCAGCAATGCGTTCCCGGGCTGAGGGTTCCGGGAAAGTTCGCGGCCGGATTGGGCTCGCATCGGGGCGGGCTGGACTGGGGCCTTCCCCCAACCCGGAGAATCCCATGCAGATCTGCACGACGAACATCGTCCTCGGGCTGCTGGCGGCCTCCCTCCTCGTCTCCCCGTCCCTGCTCGCGCAGGAAGGCTCGGCCGACGCCGGGTCGATGGCGGCGATCGAGAAGGAATACGACGCCGCGAGCAGCAAGTGGATGGAGTCCTACCGCGCCGCGTCCAAGGACGAGCGCACCAGGCTGATGGCCGAACGGCCGACCCCCGAGAAGTGGATGCCGCGCGTGCGCGCGATCCTCGACGCCAGCGCGGCCAGCGAGAACGGCTGCGCCGCGGCGGTCTGGATCGTTCGCGTCGCGCGAGCCAGTGGCGACGACCTCGGCCACGCGCTCGACGTGATGGCGGCGCACCACCTGGACAGCGACCAGCTCGGCGACCTGATGGCGTCGCTGTCGCGCAACCCGTCGCCGATGGTGGGGCGGTTCCTGGACAAGGCCGAGGCGGCCGCCAAGGGCGAGATGCTGGCCAAGACGTGCTTTGCGATGGCGTCGCACCTGAAGTCGGCGGCGTCGACGGCCAACACGCTGAAGGACGCGACCGCCGAGGACAAGGAGCGCTACGCCGGCTACTACGGCAAGGAAGCGGTCGACGTGCTGTCGGTCGCCGACGCGGCTGCGCTCGAAGAGCGGGCGGCCAGCTACTTCGAGCGGATCCTCGCGGACGAGGGGATGAGCGCGGTCCCGCACTACCGCGAGACCTTGGGGGTGGCGGCGAAGAACAACCTGTTCGAGCTGCGCAACCTGTCGATCGGCAAGGTGGCGCCGGACATCGTCGGCGAGGACATCGACGGCACGCCGATGAAGCTGAGCGACTACCGCGGCAAGGTCGTGGTGCTCGACTTCTGGGGCGACTGGTGAGGCCCGTGCCGGGCCATGTACCCACACGAGCGGTCGCTCGTGAAGCGTCTCAACGACAAGCCGTTCGCCCTGATCGGCGTCAACTCCGATCGTGACCGCGAGAAGCTCAAGCAGGTCATCAAGGACAAGGGGCTGACCTGGCGTTCGTTCTGGAACGGCGGCAGCACCCAGGGGCCGATCTCGACCCGCTGGAACGTGCGCGGCTGGCCGACGATCTACGTGCTCGACGAGCACGGCGTCATCCGCTTCAAGAACGTTCGCGGTGAGGCGATGGACAAGGCCGTCGACTCCCTGCTCGCCAAGCTGGAGAAGTCCGCGGGCGGCGATCAGGGCGGCGAGCGCTGAGCCGGGCTGGCCGTCGCAGGTCTGGTTCGTGAGGCCTCGTCCCGGAACCAGACCTGCGGACTAGATGAGGCCGTGGATGCGGGCGTCCAGGGCGTTCTGGTCCTGGGTGAAGCTGGCGAGGGCGGCGGCGGTCAGCACGCCGTCCCAGCTGCAGGTGCCGGCGCGCACGCGGTCGATCCAGGTCTTGTAGACCGGGATCTTGCCTTCGCCGGCGACCTTGGCGGCCTCCTCGGTCGAGAACTGCGGGAACAGGTCGCGGGCGCCGCTGTCGGCGAGCGTGGCCAGCACGTCCTCGGCCGTCGCGCGGCTGGCGTCGAGGCCGGCGGCGTTGGCGGCGGCGGTCTCGAACTGGTTGTCGATGTCCCAGAAGCAGTTGAGGCGGTCGGCGTCGACGTCGACGCCGCCGGCGAACTGCACCTCCGGATCGTTGCCGGTCTTGTCGGCGATCGACGCCGCGTCCGGGTTGAGGTCGAGGAAGCCCTTGGCCGCGCCGGTCGGCATCGTGAACACGTCGAGGCCGAGCAGGTCGTGCACCTGGTCGCCGTTGCGCATCGACGCGCCGATCTGGCGAACGTCGGCGCCACCCTGGTTCTTCAGGCGGCGCAGGCCGCGCTGGCTCGCGAGCGTCGCCTTCTCGCCGGCGTTCTTGCCGTCGCCGAGCTCGTTGTCGCTCAAGAACGCGTTGATGCGACCCATGAACACGTTGACCCAGGTCGGCCGGGCCAGCGACGCGATCAGCCAGTTCTGGCGCGCCGAGAAGCCGAGCGTGAAGTTGAGCCGGATGCCGTCGTCCGACAGGCGTCGCGCGGCCAGCAGGCCGGCCGGCGTCAGCGGCACCTTGACGATGAAGCGGTCCGGGCAGATCGCGTGGAAGCGCTTGCCGTACTGGTAGCTGGCCTCGGCGTCGTGGCTGATCGCGGTGTGCAGTTCGACCGACACGTCGGCGTCGAACGTCTTGACCAGCTTCAGGCCGTGCACGGCGTTGAGCACGAACGCGATCTCCTGCACGACGTCGTCGCCGTCGACGCCCTTGTCGCGCAGCAGCTTCGCCGTGCCCGGCACCAGCTCGTCGTAGATGCCCTTCTGGACCTCCTTGTTGAGCAGCGTGTTGTTGGTCGTCAGCGCGACGAACTCCTGCACCCACAGCTCCTTGGCGGCGTCGACGTCGCCGGTGTCCAGCCACAGCGACGTGCCGGTCCCGGCGACCGCGGCCCACAGCTCCGAGTTGGGGAAGCTCGAGCGGCTCTGCTGGGCGTCGGGGACCTGCTGCAGGCAGAAGCCGGCAACGTCTTGGGCGAGGCTGGAATCGTGGTTCGGGGCGTTCGACATCGTGATCGTTCGGGCGGCGGGATCGCCGCGACCGATCCTACGGGTTCGCCTGCCGATTCCGAGGCCGAACGGCCGCTACTGCTTCGGCAGCAGCCCGCGCCGCTCGAGCGCCGCGCGCATGCGCTGCAGCAACAGGTCGTGGCCCTTGGCGTTGCAGTGGGAGTCGAGCATCGAGTTGGTGATGCCCTGCGCCAGGTCCTGTTCGGACAGGTAGAACGGCTCGTAGGCGATGCCGTGTCGGTCGCAGAACGCGCGCAGCGACTCGACGCGCGGCAGCGTGTGGTCGAACAGCACCAGCGGCACGTCGGCCTCGCGGCACATGCGCTGCACGTCGAGCAGCGCGGCCTGGCTGCGGGCCCAGCCGCGCGGCCCCGACGCGAACGTCTCGGGCGTGTAGCTCGCCCCGTCGGGCAGCGTGCGCTGCACGCGGGCCTCGAGGTCGGTGTAGCGGTGGATCAGCGCCCCGGTCGCCGGCAGCACCGGCTGCAGCCACTCGGCCAGCCCCGAGCAGAAGTCGTTCGGGATCGTGACCTGCTCGTCGGGGTAGGGGTGTTCGCCGGTCAGCAGCTGGAAGATCGTGTCGCGCGTCGGCTCGGCCAGGTCGTTGGTGACGTAGGTCAGCACGACCAGGTCCGGCTCGAGGCCGAGCCCGATCTGCCGCAGCATCGCGGCCTCCTGGTTGGTGTCGTACTTCGGCAGCCCGGTGTTGACGACCTCGAGCCGCGTCTTCGGTCGGCGCGCGTTCCAGGTCGTCTCGAGGCGCCGCGCGAACGTGACCTCGTCGTCGACCCCCCAGCCGAACGTCACCGAGTCGCCGAGCATCACGATCCGGAAGGTGTGCTCCGGCTTCGGCGTGACGACCTGCGGCCCGCGCAGGCCGAGCGCATTGGTCTTCAGGTGGAAGCTGCCGATCGACACGTCGAGGTTCGGCTTGTGCACGAACAGCATGCCGTCCATGCGCGGGTCCTCGCGCATCGCGGCGATCGCCAGCTGGCGCTGCTCCGCCGGCAGCGTGGCCGGCACCGGCGGCGGCATGTCGTAGGCGATCGCCGTCGTGAAGTAGTGCAGCGTCTCACGCTCGTAGTAGCGGCCGATCGGGTCGGTGATGCGCAGCGTCACCTCGAGCAGCGTGACCGCGAGCGCGAGGCCGAACGCCATCGCGAACAGCGCCATCAGGCGGCGGCGACGCCGACGACGCCTGGCCGCGTCCGCTGTGGGGGCCGGCGGGGAGCCCGGCGAAGATCCCGGCGGCGCGACGTCACCCATTGGATCAGGCGTTGCCTTCGGCGGCGTGGCCCTGCCCCTGCTCGGACTGCGCCTGCGCGAGGTCCCGGTCGAGCGCGGCGAAGCTGGCGTGGTGCTCCTGCAGCGGCGCGACCGCGAGCGGCTGCTTCATCCAGTTCTCCATGCCCTGGATGGTGGCCGACGCGGCGGCCAGCGTCGTGATGCACGGGATCCGGTGGCTCGCGGCGGCGCTGCGGATCAGGCGGTCGTCGCTGCGTTCGCGGCGGCCGCTCGGCGTGTTGATGATCAGCCGCACCTCGCGGTTGACCACCAGGTCGAGCACGTGCGGCCGGCCTTCGTGGATCTTGAACACGCGCTGCACCGGGATGCCGGCGTTCTGCAGCGCGCGGGCGGTGCCGCTGGTCGCGACGATCTCGAAGCCGAGGCCGGCGATGCGGTCGACCAGCGGCAGGATCAGCCGCTTGTCCTCGTCGCGCACGCTGACGAACACCTTGCCCTCGCGCGGCAGCGTGTTGCCGGCGCCGACCATCGCCTTGGCGAACGCGCTGCCGAAGCGCGCGTCGATGCCCATCACCTCGCCGGTCGACTTCATCTCCGGGCCGAGCACGGTGTCGACGCCCTGGAACTTGCCGAACGGGAACACCGGCGCCTTGACCGAGAAGAACGGCGGCTCGAGCCGTTCGACGATGCCGATGTCGGCGAGCTTCTCGCCGAGCATCACCCGCGCCGCCATCTTGGCGAGCGGCTGGCCGATCGCCTTGCTGACGAACGGCACCGTGCGCGACGCGCGCGGGTTGGCCTCGATGATGAAGACCTTCGGTCCCTTGACGGCCCACTGCACGTTCATCAGGCCGACCACGCCGAGCGCGCGCGCCAGGCTGCGGGTCTTGTCGCAGATCTCCTTGATGATGCCGTCGCTGAGCGTGTAGGGCGGCAGCGAGCAGCTCGAGTCGCCGGAGTGGATGCCGGCCTCCTCGATGTGCTCCATGACGCCGCCGATGACGACCTGCTCGCCGTCGCTGATCGCGTCGACGTCGACCTCGATGGCCGAGTCGAGGAACTTGTCGACCAGCAGCGGGCGCTCCTCGGAGAACATCCGGTTGCGCTCCATGTAGCCGAGCAGCGCGTCGCGGTCGTAGACGATCTCCATCGCGCGGCCGCCGAGCACGAAGCTCGGGCGCACCAGCACCGGGTAGCCGATCTCGGCGGCGGCCGCGAGCGCCTGGTCGGCGTTGGCGGCCATGCCGTTCGGCGGCTGGTCGATGCCGATCTCGGAGATCAGCTTGCTGAACAGGTCGCGGTCCTCGGCGGTGTCGATCATGTCGACGCTGGTGCCGACCAGCGGCGCGCCGTGGTCCTGCAGGCCGCGCGCGAGGTTGAGCGGCGTCTGGCCGCCGAACTGCACGATCACGCCGTGCGGCGCCAGCTTGTCGACGACGTTCATGACGTCCTCGTGCGTCAGCGGCTCGAAGAACAGCATGTCCGAGGTGTCGAAGTCGGTCGACACGGTCTCGGGGTTGCTGTTGACCATCACGGTCTCGTAGCCGAGCTCGCGCAGGGCGAGGGCGGCGTGCACGCAGCAGTAGTCGAACTCGATGCCCTGGCCGATCCGGTTGGGGCCGCCGCCCAGCACGATCACGCGCTGCTTCTTCTCGGCGCCTTCGGTCTCGGTCTCGTCCTCGCTGCCGCTGTAGGTCGAGTACAGGTAGGGCGTGACGCTCGGGTACTCGGCCGCGCAGGTGTCGACGCGCTTGTAGGTCGGCACGATGCCGAGCGCCTTGCGGTGCTCGCGCACGTGCCACTCGGTGGTGCCGGCGGGGCAGGCGGCGGCGAGCTGTCGGTCGCTGAAGCCGAACTGCTTGGCCTCGCGCATCAGCTGCTCGTCGATGCCCTGCGGGCCGTCCTTGCCGGCCGCGACGATGCGCGGCTCCAGCGCGACCAGCTCGGCGAGCTGGTCGAGGAACCACGGGTCGATGTGCGTGTAGTCGAACACGTCGGCGACCGACATGCCGGCGAGCATCGCGGTGCGCACCCAGTCGATGCGGTCGGCGCGCGGCGTCGCGAGGTGCGGGCGGATCGACTCGACGTCGAAGTCCTCGGGGCGGCAGTGCGGCTGGCCCGGCACGTTGCCGAAGCCGTTGCGGCCGGTCTCCAGGCCTCGCAGCGCCTTCTGCATCGCTTCCTTGAAGGTGCCGCCGATCGCCATGCACTCGCCGACCGACTTCATCTGCGTGGTCAGCACCGGGTCGGCGGTCGGGAACTTCTCGAAGGCCCAGCGCGGGAACTTGACGACGCAGTAGTCGATCGTCGGTTCGAAGCACGCCTTGGTGATCTTCGTGATGTCGTTGTCGAGCTCGTCGAGCGTGTAGCCGACCGCGAGCTTGGCGGCGATCTTGGCGATCGGGAACCCGGTCGCCTTGCTCGCCAGCGCCGAGCTGCGCGACACGCGCGGGTTCATCTCGATGACGATCATGCGGCCGTCGCGCGGGTTGACCGCGAACTGCACGTTGGAGCCACCCGTGTCGACACCGACCTCGCGCAGCACCGCCAGCGACGCGTCGCGCATCAGCTGGTACTCGCGGTCGCTGAGCGTCTGCGCCGGCGCGACCGTGATCGAGTCGCCGGTGTGCACGCCCATCGCGTCGAAGTTCTCGATGGCGCAGACGATGATGCAGTTGTCGTTCTTGTCCCGAACGACCTCCATCTCGTACTCCTTCCAGCCGATGATCGACTCCTCGACCAGGATCTCGCTGTTGAGCGAGAGCTGCAGGCCGCGGCCGGCGATGTCCTCGAACTCCTCGAGGTTGTAGGCGATGCCGCCGCCGCTGCCGCCCATCGTGAACCCGGGGCGGATCACGCACGGCAGGCCGATGTCGTCGAGCGCGGTGCGCGCCTCGGCCATCGAGTAGGCCAGCTTGCTGCGCGCGCAGTTGAGGCCGATGTTCTCCATCGCCTCGCGGAACTCCTGGCGACCCTCGGCCTTGATGATCGACTCGGGCTTGGCGCCGATCATCTCAACGTCGAACTGGTCGAGCACGCCCTGGTCGTGCAGCTGCATCGCGCAGTTGAGCGCGGTCTGGCCGCCGAGCGTCGGCAGGATCGCGTCCGGCCGCTCCTTCTCGATGATCTTGGCGACGACGTCCGGCGTGATCGGTTCGATGTAGGTCCGATCCGCCATTTCGGGATCGGTCATGATCGTCGCCGGGTTGCTGTTGATCAGGATGATCTCGTAGCCGTCGCTGCGCAGCGACTTGCACGCCTGGACTCCGGAGTAGTCGAACTCACAGGCTTGGCCGATCACGATCGGCCCCGAACCCAGGATGAGGATCGACTTCAGGTCTTCTCGGCGTGGCATTGTCGGGCAAAGACTACAGCGAGTGGCCTGCCCGGGCGCGAGAGGAAACTGGGTCGTTGCGACGGTTGTTCGGAATGCTTCAGGTCTGCCGCCAGCGTTGTTGAAAGTCTGCTCGATGGCTGCGCCCGAGCGGCACGCGCGCGCCGCTCCGCAGGACCAACTCGTGGTCGCCACCGGGGCGCCGGTCGAGCTCGCAGACCTCCGGCAGCGCGACGATCGCGGACCTGTGGACACGCTGGAATCGCGGTTCCGGCAGGGTCTTGGCGAGGCTGGTCAGCGTGCGACGGACCAGGAACGGGCCGTCGGGGTGGTGCAGGTGCACGTAGTTGCCGCGTGCCTCGATCCACTCGACCTCGTTGGCGTCGACCAGGCGGAGCCGGCCGGCGTGCTTGCAGACGAACCGTTTGCTCGGCCGTTCTTCGGTCGCCTGGTCGAGCAGGTCCTGCATGCGCCGGTCGTCAGCGCCGAGCCGCTGCAGCGCCCGGTCGAGGGCGGCGAGCAGCCGGGCGTCGTCGAACGGCTTGAGCAGGTAGTCGACCGCGTGCAGGTCGAAGGCCTGGATTGCGTAGTGCTCATAGGCCGTCGCGAACACGACGGCGGGCCGCATGTCGGCCTCGACCTGCGCCAGCGCCTCGAGGCCGTCGCAGCCCGGCATCTGCATGTCGAGGAACACCAGCTGCGGCCGCAGCCGCTCGATGGCCTCGATTGCGGCGATGCCGTCGCCGGCCTCGCCGACCACCTCGAAGCGCGGCTCGCGTTCGAGTACTTCGCGGATGGCGCGGCGCGCGAGCGGCTCGTCGTCGACGACCAGCACGCGCACCGGCGGGGTTGCCTCAGGCGGCATCCCGCGCCTCCTCGAAGGGCAGGCTGACGGTCGCGACGGTGCCGCGCAGGTCGCCGGCCGCGAGCGTCAGCTGTGCGCGCTCCCCGAACAGCGCCCGCAGCCGCGAGCGGGTCGTGCCGAGGCCGACGCCGTCGGCGATCGGCCCGGCCGCCGGACCGCCGCCGTCGTCCGCGACCTTGAGCTCGAGGCGATCGCCGTGGCGCCGCGCCGAGATCCGCACCGAGCCTTCGCCGGGCTGCTTCTCGATGCCGTGCAGCAACGCGTTCTCGACCAGCGGCTGCAGGATCAGATCCGGCACGGCCGCCGACAGGACGTCGTCTGGCAGGTCGATCTCGACCGTCAGGCGGTCGGCGAAGCGCAGCCGCTGCAGCTCGAGGTAGGGCTCGAGCAGATGGTGCTCGTCGGCGAGCGTGACCAGCTGGCCGCTGCGTTCCCGCAGAGTCTGGCGCAGCAGATCGCCGAGCAGCGTGATCATGCGCACCGCGGTGTCCGGCTCGCTGCGCACGGAGGCGCTGATGCCCTGCAGGCTGTTGAACAGGAAGTGCGGCTGCAGCTGGTTGCGCAGCGCGCGCAGCTGGGCCTGCAGCAGCTCGCCGCGGGCGGCTTCGCGGCTGCGGTAGATCTCAGTCGCAGCGGCGACCCCGGCGAGCGCGCAGTGGCGGAAGAAGTAGATGGCGGTCCAGAACCCGAAGGCCCATGGGGTATCGGGGAAGATGACGGTGAGCGCCGTTGTGTAGATCAGCTGGTGCGTAAGGCTCACCAGCAGGCTGACGCCGGTGAGCTTCGCGGCGAAAGCGAGCCACGATCCCTGCCGGCGGCTGAAGCGACGCGAGCACTCGAACAACACGACCGTGCAGGCGCTGTAGCAGAGGACGCCGAGTGCCTGCAGCGCCAGTTGGTCCGTCCACACGACGTCCTGGACTTCGAGGTTGATGCCCGTGCTGATCGCCGTCATCACCGTCCAGAACAACACGCTGACTCCGAAGAACCTCCAGGTCAGCCACGACTTGCTTGCGTTCGTTTCCATACTGTTCCTCTACGGCGCCCGCTGCCAACGCCCGACGCCTCTGGGGCGAACGGCCCGTTCGACGGGACGAACGGCGCCGCGATCGTTCCTTCACGTGCCCTGGGCCCGCTGGCGCCATCCAGGATCCGCCGTAGCATGCCTCGCCAGGGCCGATCGCCCCTGCGCCCGATCCATGAAATACCCCCGATCCCTCGCGGCCCCGCTGCTGCTCGCAACGAGCCTGGTCGCGCCGCTCTCCGCCCAGCAGGGCGAGAACTGGCCGTTCGGTCTGCCGGCCGACGCGGGCGCGCTCGCCAAGAAGCGCGACCTGTTCAACCTCGGCCTGCTCGGCGTCAAGGCGTGGGACGCCGATCTGCCGGAGCCGGCGGCGAAGATGGCCGGCGGCCGGCGCGCGGTCGCGAGCGAGCCGTTCGACGGCAACGACGACGGGCCCGAGCGGCTGGTCGTCAAGGCGCTGCTCGGCGGCGGTCCCGGCCAGCAGGCCGGCCTGCAGACCGGCGACGTGATCGTCGGCGTCGGCCGCAAGAAGTTCGCCAAGGCCGGCGGCAGCTTCGAGCCGCTCGCCGACGCGCTGCTCGCCGCCGAGAGCAAGAAGGGAGAGGTGGTGCTGCTGGTCGAGCGCGACGGCAAGGTCGTCAAGGTCACCTGCACGATCGCCAGCAACGGCGCGGCGGCGAAGAAGCCGACCGTCGGCGCCCAGCAGCGCAAGATCGTCGACGACGCCTGCGCGTTCCTGGCCGGTCGGCAGCAGGGCGACGGCGGCTTCCGCGCGACCCTCGGCGGCATCAACGGGCAGGTCGTCAACACCTGCCTCGCCGGCCTCGCGTGGCTGGCCGGCGGCAGCACGCTGGATGGCGGAGCGCACCAGGACAACCTGAAGAAGGCGCGCGACTACGTGATCGGCGCGCTCGGCAAGCCCGACGCGTTCGGTGCGGCGGCCGGTGGCGATGCCAACTGGGATCAGACCAACTGGCGCTACGCCTACGCCGGCATCTTCCTCGGAGAACTCGCCCAGCAGAGCAAGGACGAGGCCCTGCACGCAGCCGTGCAGGAGATCGCGACGACGCTGTGCGCGCGGCAGGAGGCGAGCGGTGGCTTCGCGCACGGCCCCGGCGGTCCCAACGCGCTCGGCTACCTCGAACTCAACATCGTCGGCGGCTTCGTGCTGTCGGCGCTCGGGCAGTGCAAGCGCGCCGGTGCGACGTTCGACGAACAGGTCGTCGAACGGCTGGTCGACTACCTCGAGAAGTCCGGCGGCGGCTCGGGCGGCGTCGCCTACTCGACCAAGGACGGCCAGATCGGCCAGCCCAACGTCGGTCGCACCGCCGTCGCCTGGCTCGGCCTGGTCGGCATGGGGCAGGGCGGCAAGCCGTTCGCGAAGAAGATGAAGAAGTGGCTGTCGGGCCACGTGCACGACGTGATGGGCGGCCATGCGTCGCTGATGCAGCACATCATGCTCGCCGGGGTGGCCGCCAACGCGCTCGGCAGCAAGGCGCAGAAGGCCTACTGGAAGGTGCTGCAGCGCGACCTGACGCTGTGCCGCTGCCCGGACGGCTCGATCCAGATGCGGCCGTGGCACGAGTCGCTCAACATGCAGAGCAACTCCGACGTCACGATGGGTCAGATCTGGAGCACCGCCTCGTGGGCGATCGTGCTCGCCGCCGACGGCTTCAAGGACCGCACCGGCGGCCTCCCCGGCTGGTGCGGAAAGTAGCCGTACGGTATGCGGTCCATCCTCCACCTTCGCGGCCGCAGAGCGGCCGCGACAGGTGGAGGATGGACCGCAGTCGAATGCCGAGGGGCCGTCTCCCGCAGGAGACGGCCCCTCGGCGTTGCGATCGGATCAGTAGCCGATCGTGGTGTTGTTGCCGTTCGACAGCACCAGGAGCGGAGCACCCGGGTCGAAGGCGACGGCCTGGGCCGACAGCGCCGCGCCGGTCAGCGCCGCGTTGTTCGGCATCGCGACCGACGTGCTGGCCATGCCGCCCGTCGGAGCGCCGATCGCGTACATCCCGAACGCGGCGTCCATGTGCGCCTCACAGGTCGGGCCGAACAGCGTCGGGAACAGCACGCCGACCGGGGTCGGCGGGACCGGCATGCCGTAGGCGATGAACACCGGCAGCGGTGCCGGGGCGGTCACGCCCGAGACCTCCATGCTCCAGTTCGTGCCGACGAACGGCGGACGCGTCGTGACCAGCGTCAGGCCGCAGCCGGTGCCGACGTCGGTCGTCGAGCCGCAGTCGAGCGGCGTCGGGACGCACAGCCAGCCGGGGCTCAGCGGGGTCAGCGTCAGCGTCGTGTTGTTGAGGTCGAAGTTCGGGTCGGGCGTGTTCGAGCCGGCCGGGCCGGGCCCGATGAACTCCTCGAACACCGTCGCGTTGGTGGTCGTGACGACCGTGCTCAGGTCGGACGGGCCGGCGGCGACGTTGTTGAGCGTGTGCACGCCGACGATCGTCTCGAGCGCGCCGAACGTCGAGCTGGTGTTGTTGCAGCGGTCGTCGAGGCGGATGCGGATCTCGCCGCTCGGGAACAGCGTCACCGAGACCGAGAACGCGCCGGCCGCGTAGCTCAGGTACGGCTCGTTGTCGATCCACGACACGGTGCAGCTGGCCGGGTCGGTGTTGTCGACCCAGATGCCGGCGTTCGGCGACGTCGGCGCGCCGAAGCCCTGGGTGCTGTGGTCACCCCAGTAGGCGAAGATGCAGTCCGCGCCGAGGGTGTCGAGGTTGGCGGCACCGGGCGTGTAGGTCGACGCGCCGCCGATCGGCGTCGGCGTCGTGCCGTTGGACAGCGCGATGATGCCGTGGTCGCTGATCCACATGTCGGTGTACGTGGTCCCGTTGAACGGGAACGCGAAGCCGATCGGGACCGGGGCGGTCGTGAAGTTGTCGATCGGCGGGGCCGTGTCGAGCGTGCCGAACTCCTGCAGCGTGCACTGGGCGATCGCGAGCGGCGAGAGGGCCGCCAGGGCGAGAGACGTGAGAACGTGGTTCATGGTGGACTTGGTCCTGACAAGAGACGTTGGGGCATGGGACGGCGCCGTAGGGCTTGGCGTCGCTACCCGGAAGCGTAGCTGCCTTTTGCCGCGGCGCGAAGGGGGGGGACAGGTCATCTCGCGGCAGCTACCGCCGCTTCTTCCCGGCCGCGTCGCCGTCCTTGGGACCGTTCTCGAACGGCCACGGCTGCACGCCGACGCGCCGCGCCCACGCGTTCCATTGCGCGGTCATTGCGCGCAGGCGTTCGGGATACTCGCTGGCAAGGTCGGTCGACTCGGTCCGATCGGCGACCATGTCGTACAGCTCCCAGGAGATCGGCCGCTGCTTGCGGTAGGCCGAGACGATCTTCCAGCGACCGTCGCGCAGGCCGAGGTTGCCGTGGTGTTCGAAGCAGATCGGATCATTGCGCTCGACCGCGCCGCCGCGCAGCGCCGGCAGCAGGTCGATGCCCTCTGCCGGCTGCACCGGCTGGTCCCCGTTGTGCGCCGGATAGGACGCGCCGGCCGCGGCGAGCACCGTCGGCAGCACGTCGATCAGGTGCGCGGGCGTGTCGACGATGCTGCCGTGCCGCGCCGCGTCGAGGCCGCGCGGCCAGTGCACGATCAGCGGCGTGCTGATGCCGCCTTCGTAGGCGTCGTGCTTGTAGCCACGGAACGGCGTGTTCGAGACGTTGGCCCAGCCGCGGCCGTAGCCGATGAACGTGTCCTCGCCGCCGGCCATCGCGCCGGGACCGGTGCGCACGGCGCGGCCGTCGCGGGTCTGCATCGGCGGCCAGATCTTCTTCTGCAACCCGTCCCTGCCGAGCGGCTGGTAGGTCTTGCCGCGGATCTGCTCGGCGTTCGACCGGCGACCGAACGCCTCGGCGCAGCCGCCGTTGTCCTGCAGGTAGACGATCACGGTGTCGTCGAGCCGGCCCTGCCGTTCGAGTTCGGCGACCAACCGGCCGATGCCCTGGTCCATGCGGTCGATCATCGCCGCGTAGACCTGCATGTTGCGCGCCTCCCACTGGTGGTTCGGCGTCTTCGCCCACGGCGCGGGCAGCGCCGACAGCGGCCACTTCGGGTCGAGCACACCGAGCTCCCGGGCGCGCCGCAGGCGCTGCGCGCGAATCGGTTCGAAGCCGTCGTCGTAGACGCCCTCGTACTTCGCGATGTCGCGCTCGAGCGCGTGCATCGGCCAGTGCGCCGTCGTGTAGGCGACGTACAGGAAGAACGGCTCCGCCCCGTGCTGCTGCTGGTGCTCCCGCACGAACCGCACCGCCTGGTCGCTGATCGCGTCGGTGTAGTAGAAGCGCTCGGGTCGGTACTCGGGGTCGTTCTCCGGCGTGACATAGCGGTTGTCGCGGCACAGCGTCGACGGGTCGAAGAAGCTGCCGGCGCCGATGATCGTGCCGTAGAAGCGGTCGAAGCCGCGCTGCAGTGGCCAGTTGTGCTTCGGTCCCTCGGGCCCGACGTGCCGCGTCACGTGCCACTTGCCCGCCATGTAGTTGCGGTAGCCAGCGGGCCGCAGCGCTTCGGCGATCGTCACGCAGCGACGGTTGAGGTCGCCGCGGTAGGCGTCGTAGCCACGGTCGCCGGTCATCAGGCCGATGCCGGCCTGGTGCGAGTAGAGCCCGGTGAGCAGCGACGCGCGCGTCGGGCAGCAGCGCGACGTGTTGTAGAACTGCGTCATGCGCACGCCGCCGGCCGCCAGCCGGTCGAGCGTCGGCGTGTGCACCTCGCCGCCGTAGCAGCCGATGTCGGTGTAGCCCATGTCGTCGGCCAGGATCAGCACGACGTTCGGGCGCGGGCGCTGCGGCGTCTGCTGCGACGGCAGCGCTGCACAGATGGTCAGGACGAGCGCGAGGACGCGGGGCATGCCGTCATGGTAGCTGGCCGTCATGGTAGCTGGCACGGGACCTTGCGCGCACGGGACACTGCGCGACCACGCGTGCCGTCCCGCGAACCCGCTACTTCGACAGCCGCTCGATCGCCTCGCGCGCGATCTCGGCGTCCTTGCCGTAGCGGTCCAGCTGCAGCATGCGCTCGTAGCACTGCCGCGCCTTGGCCGGCTCCTGCGGGAACGCGCGTTCGGCAGTGCGCGCCAGCGCCAGGTAGAGGCGGGCATCCCGCGGGTGGAGCTGCACCGCCTTCATGCCGTCCTCGAACAGCTGGCCGGTGTCGTCGTCCGCGAGTCGGTGCAGGCGCGCGTTGAGCAGCGCGACGCGGTCGACCGCGGTGGCGTGCTGCGAACGGTCGAAGTGCCGCGCGATCTCGAGGATCGCGTCGAACCGCTCGAACTCGGCCAGCGTCAGGTAGCAGTCCTCGCGCAGCCGGTCATTGTGCGGGTGCGCGTAGAGCGCGTCGGCGACCACCTTGGTGCGGCCCTCGGCGGCAGCCTCGCGCAGCCCCGGCACCACCAGGCTCTGCGCCCTTGCGACCAGCGTGCGGCGGTCGACGCCGACCAGCAGCGGTACGCCGCGGCGCGACGCGGCGGTGCGCGTCAGGTGGTCCGAGTAGCCTTCGGAGTCGTCGAGCCAGGTGACGACCACGCTGCTCGGCGCGATCGTCGCGGCGAAGGCGTCGTCGGCCGGCAGCTGCGTCGGGGCCAACCAGCGGTCCCACGAGCCGTTCTCGGCCGGTTCGACCCAGGTGCCGCCCTGCGCGAGCAGCGCGCGCGCGACCAGCAGGGCCAGCAGGCGACGGCCGTTGCCGTTCGGCGATGCCAGGGCTTCGTTGACGCACGCGATCAGCGCCTGGGTCGCGACACCGGTGGCGGGCAGCGTCGCGCCGACCTGCTCGGTGGCGATCGCGTCGGCGCGCGCCAGCACCGCCTGCAGCTGGGTGTGCGTGCGGGGCGGCGTCGGTTCGGCGGCCAGCAGCGCTGTGCCGATCGCGTCCAGGGCCTCGATCGAGAACGGTTGGCAGCCGGCGCCGTGGTCGAGGCAGTCGGCGCGCGACGTGCGCACGATGCGCGTCCTGCCGTTGCCGAGCGTGATGGCGTAGGTCAGTTCGCGGTCCGTGCACGCGATGCCGAACAGGCCGCTGCCGGTCGCGAGCACCTGCATCTGGCCGTCGGCGCGCACCAGCCAGATCCCGGTCGGTCGGCCGACGGGCGTGCCGGTGACCAGCCAGCCGTCGCTGGTGGCGGCGACCTGGTTGCAGGTCCGCCAGGCGCCGAGCGGCGCCCGTTCGCCGTCGGCGGTCGAGACCACGACGACCTGCTGCGGCCATTCGAGCGGCGACAGCAGGCCGGCCTGCCGCGAACGCACCGCGACGTGCGCGCCGCTCGGCGACGCCACCAGCTGCTGGATGCGCAGGTCGCCGAGGTCGGCGAGGCGCTGTTCGCTGCCGTCGGCGCGGCGGCGGACCAGCGTCTGGCGCACGTCGTCCTGCGCGCGCCAGTTCCTCTCGAGGCCGATGCGCGGGCGCGGTCGGGTCTGCACCACGAACAGGTCCTCGCCGCAGGCCGCCGCCGCCTGCGCGTCGCACAGCTTTTCGCCGACCTTGCCGTCGACGATCTTGCACAGCTTGCCGTCCTGGCACAGCAGCAGGCCGCCGCCGTGCGGCACGACGCACCACTGCCCGTACTCGTTGCTGCGGTAGACGGCCTTGCGGCCGTCGTCGTCGATGCGCCACGCAGCGCGGTGCTCGCAGACCACCACGCTGCCGTCGTCGAGCTGCACGGAGCCGTTCGGCGACCACATCTCGAGCTCGGCCAGCTGCCGGCCACGACCGGCGAACGCGCGGGTGCGCGCCGGCCATTCCGGTTCTGCGGGCGGCGTGGCGCCGACGTCGGGCAGCGTCAGCGGCGTCGGGCCGGCGACGACCGCGATGCTGCGCAGCAGGGCGTCCCGCACCGGGCGCGCGTCGCCGGCCTTGCCCGGCGCGAAGTAGCGCATCATCAGGGCGCTGCCGTTGCGCTGCATCAGCAGCGAGTGGGTGGTGTGCTGCTTGCTCTGGCAGATCATCAGCGTCGCGTCGCAGTCCGCCAGCGCGAACGGCTTGCGCGACAGCTCCACGGTGCTCTCCTCGTATTCGGTCAGCGCCTGCAGCTCCTGACCGAGCAGGTAGTCGGCGTTGGCGCCGTGGTCGGTCGTGTAGACCATCACGATGTGGTCGCCGTCCGGCGACACCAGCCGGACCTGCTCGTCATACTCGTTGGGCTCCTTGCAGAGCATCACCGGCGCCGCCTCGAACGTGATCCGCAGCGACCCATCGCGGGCCTCGTGGCGGATCGGCTTCGCTGCCGTGCGCCAGGTCGCATCGGCCGCAGGGAACGAGAAACCGTCGTGCAGCGCCTTGCTGCGCTCGGCCAGGAAGCGGCGATCCTTGCGCGGCGACCACGTCAGCACGTGGTAGGCGAGCCCCGGCTGGACCAGCAGGTCGGAGTGGAACACGACCTGCACGCCGTTGACCTTGGCCTCGATCCGGCGCGAGGCGCGTGTCCACTGCGCCTCGGCGACCACCTCGACAGGCTCGCCGATGCCGACCGTGGTCAGCCAGTCCAGCGCGCGCACGTAGTCGCCCTCGTTCTCGTAGATGCCCTGCAGCTCGCGCACGGTCGCGTAGACCTCACGGCGCCGGAACAGGCTGCCCTTGGAGCCGTTGAACTGGTCGGCGTCGTCGTCCTTGTCGAGCGTCTGCCGCCGCCAGCCGTCGTCGAGCTTCAGCGTGGCGCCGACCGAGCCGATATCGTGCGCCTTCTGCGCGGCCAGCGCCGCGGCCAACAGTGCGGTGGCGAGGATCCCTCTGCGAGCGGTGTGCATGCCGCGCGCATCCTACCGGCCTACTCGCGCAGCCGGTAGCCGACGCCGTGCACGGTCAGCAGCCACGCGGGCGCCTTCGGGTCGCGCTCGATCTTCTTGCGCAGCTGGAACACGTGGGTGTCGACGGTGCGGGTCGTCGGGGTCGCATCGTACCCCCAGACCGCGCGCAGCAGGTCGTCGCGGGAGCAGGCCTGGCCGCGGTGGCGCAGCAGGTGCGCGAGCAGTTCGGCCTCCTTGGGCAGCAGCCGATGCTCGGCGTTGGCGCGCAGCACCCGGTGGCCGGCGATGTCGATCTCGGCGTCGCCGAGGCGCAGGCTCGCCGACGGCTGCTCGACGCGACGCTGCACCGCCTGGATGCGCGCGTCCAGCTCGTGCACGCTGAACGGCTTGACCACGTAGTCGTCGGCGCCGGTCTGCAGGCCGAGCACGCGCTGCTCGGTCTCCCCGTGCGCGGTCAGCACGATCACCGGGGTCTTGTCACCGCCGCGACGCAGCGCGCGCAGCACGTCGAGGCCGTCGCCGTCGGGCAGCCGCAGGTCGAGCAGCACCATGTGGAAGCGCTGCTCGGCGAGGGCGCCGTCGGCGTCGGCGATCGTCGCGCAACCCCGCACGTGCCAGCCGCGGCCGACGAAGTAGTCGACCAGGCTCTCGCGGATGCTCGCGTCGTCCTCGACCACCAGCAGCTGGTCCATCAGGCGCGCTCCCGGCCAGTGGCGATCGGCAGCCGCAGCGAGAACACCGCGCCGCCGCCGTCGCGGTCGTGCACCTCGACGCTGCCGCCGTGTGCCCGCGCCGCCGATGCGACCAGCGCGAGGCCGAGGCCGCTGCCCTGGATGCCGGGCGTCGCCGAGCTCGCCCGCACGAACGGCTGGAAGATCGCCGCCCGTTCGTCGCGGCGCACGCCGGGGCCGGTGTCGGCGACCTCGACCGTGACCGCGCGCGTGTCCGCCGTCGCGCGCACCGCCACCGTCGAGCCGGGCGGTGCGTACTTGGCGGCGTTCTCCAGCAGGTTGCGCAGCGCCCGCGTCAGCACTTCGAGGTCGACGTCGACGTCCGGCAGGCCGCGCGGCGCGTCGACGTCGAGGCGCTGGTCGACCAGCCGCAGCGCCGGCATGCCGGCGCGCAGGCCGCGCGCCAGCACGCTGCGCGTCGGCACGACCTCGCGCTGCAGTTCGGCGCCGCGCTCGAGCCGGCCGAAGTCGAGGATGCGCTGTACCTGGTCGGTCAGGCGCTGCACGTCGCGGTCGAGCGCCTGCAGGTAGTGCTGCCGCCGTGCGGCCGGCACGTCGCCGCGGGCGAGCATCTCGGACTTGAGCGACAGGGCGGTCAGCGGCGTGCGCAGTTCGTGGCTGACGACGTCGACGAAGTCGCGGCGCATCCGGACCAGCGCCAGTTCGCGGCGCGAGAACCGCCAGACCAGCAAGTTGCCGAGCACCAGCGTCGCGATCGCGAGGCCGAGGCAGGTGCGCGCCGCGAGCGTCAACTGGGCGCTGGCGGGCGCGGCGGTGCGGCGGCCCTGCAGCGCGGCGCGTGCAAGGGCGGCCTGCGTCAGCTCGTGGCCGGGGTGGCCGCGCTCTGCTTCGCGCGCCGCCGCAGCGCACAGGTCCGCGACCAGCGCCGGCCCCAGGGCCGCGACCGTGCGGTCGGAGGTCGGCACGAGCAGGATGCCGCCGGTCGTCTCGATCGCGGTCTCGGGCACCGGCCGCAGCGAGGCCTGCAGCGACGCAGCCGCGGCGCTGCGCAAGGCGCGCAGGCCTTGGGCGTCGCGGCGGTCGGGCGCGGCGGCAACGATCGCGTCGGCGACCGCGCCGACGGCCGCGGCCGGCGGCCTGGTCGCGAGCTCGAGCATCGCCGCGAACCCGTCGTCGTCGAGGCCGTCGAGGCGTGCGCGTTGCAGCGCCGCGAGCAGCGCGAACGGCAGGTCGCCGGACCAGGTGTCCCGGTAGCGTTCTTCGGCGTCGTCGAGGAGCGCGGCCGCCGCCGCCCGGTCCGGCAGCACGGCACTGTAGGCCAGCGTGCCCTCGGGGCTCAGTCGGCCCTTGCCGGCGGCGTAGGCGAAGAACGGCAGCGCCGCTTCGGGGTCCCCGCGCAGCAGGTGGCGGTTGGCGGTCGCCTCGGCTACCGAGAGCTGGCGCGCCGAGTCCGCCCCGCCCGGGCCTTCGAACGGACCGACGAGCCGGCGCGCCGCGTCGAGTCGCAGCTGCGGCCGCTGCGCCGCGGCAGCTGCGGTCACGCGGCGGGTGATGGCGTCGTGCGCCGCGTCGAGGAACGCCGCGTCCTCGCGCTGTTCCTGCTCCGTCGCCGCGCCGATGACGCCGCCGTAGGTCAGCCAGCCCCACGCACCCGTCAGCGCGGCCGGGATCAGCAGCGTCAGCAGCAGCGCCAGGCCGGTTCGCGACGGGAGCTTCATCGGCAGCATCCTAGAGCGCGATGCCGGCGCGGCGAGCGTGTCGAAGTCATGGGGTTGTCAAAGCTGTGAGCGCAGCGCCAGGAGGACGGCACGTTTCACAGGCCCATGACAACGGTTCGGGCTCGATCGCCGTCAATGCTCCCATGAGAGACAAGTGGACTTCGGGCGCCGTGGCGCTGTTCTTGACCTGCGGCGCCGGGATCGCCCAGGATCGCATCGACGAGCAGATCACGCGGGCGCGGCTGCTCTACACGCGCGGCGAGCTGCAACAGGCCGAGCGGTCGCTGCGCGGCGCGGTGCAGGACGGCAGCGACGCGCAGCGCCAGCAGGCGCGCGCGCTGCTGGCCCAGCTGCACGGCGAGGCGCTGGTCGCGGCAGAGCCTGCCGCCGTCGCGGCGACCGGGCAGGACCCGCAGGCATCGGGCGACGACCCGATCTACGCGCTGATCCGGGTGCTCAACCGCGGCTCCCAGGGCAAGGAGATCCGCGACGCGCGCGACGAACTGCGCAGCCTGGGCGAGCTGGTGGTGCAGCACCTGATCGACACGTTCCCGAAGCTCGGCCCGTTCGGCGTGCAGAACGTGCTCGGGCTGCTTCGCTACCACGACGACCCGCGCGTCACCGCGATGCTGCAGCACCAGGTCGAGAACGGCCGGCGCGAGGTCGTCGCGTCGATCGCCAAGAACCTGGGCAAGCTGCACATGAGCGTGTCGCGGCCGCTGGCGAAGCGCTTTGCCGAGGCCGGCCAGCCCGACGAATACCGGTTGGCGGCGCTCGGCGTCATGCTCAAGGACGCGCCGGAGTCCGGGGAGTGCCAGCAGCTCGAAGCCGCGCTGCTCGCGAGCGAGGACGCCGATGTGCGCGGCGAAGCGCTGAGCATCGCCGTGCTGGCGGGGCGCATGGAGCAGCCCGCGGCGCTCGCGGTGCTCAACGGCCTGCCGCAGTCGCAGCAGGCCTGGCGTCCGCTGTACTGGGCGGCCGCCCACGACGACTGGCTGGAGGTCGCCAAGGTCGGCGCCCGGGCCGCGCTGTCCGAGAGCGGTTACGCCCAGTCGCTGCGTCAGTACGTCGACGAGTTCGAGTGGTGGCGCGGTGACGATGAGGGCATGGAGCTTGTGCTGCGGATGGCCGAGCGCTCCGACAAGGCCTTGCAGGCAGGGCGCGTGGTCCTGTCCCGGGCCGTCGAGCGCGGCTGGAAGGTGCCCCCGTCGATGGACAACCGCATCTGCGAGTTGATCGGTCGGACCAACGCCTCCCAGTTTTACACGTTCGTCAACGGTCTGCCGGTCGACGGTGAGGCCCGCGCGATCGCGATCTGGGAGCGTTACCCCCAATACCGCAAGGAGCTGATCAACGCCGTCCGCGGTCTGTCGCGGCCGTGGCACCGACTGATGGTGAAGCACCTGCTCTCGATCGCGAACGGCTGGGAGATCGACCAGGGCATCGTCGGCCGCGACTGGTCGGGTGCGTCGCAGGACGTGATCGCCGACCTGAAGCGGTTCACCGCGAAGTGGCCGAAGATGGCGTCGGGCGTGTCCGACCAGTGGATGGGCAGCCTGGCGGCCGCCTACCGGTCTTACGACGAGATCGGCCTCGACGTCGTGGAGCCGCAGCTGTGGGCCGGCAACCAGCGCGTCTGGTCGGTCGTGATGAACGTCGATCCGACGGGCGTGCTCGAGCGTGCGGCGGCGATCGAGGAGTTGCCGGTCGACGTCGCCGAACAACTCGCCAGGTTGCTCTACGAGCACGGTCGTCGGCGAGATCTGCCGCTGGCGCTGCGGCTGATGAAGTTGCCGGTCGATGCGGCGGCGTGGGACTTCCTGGGCTCCTACGCGATCATGCATGCCGCCGGCAGCCTCGAGCTGCTGCAGCTGGTCGCGAATCCCGAAGGGCTGACCAGGGAAGGGCGCGCGAAGGCCGCGGAGATGGCGCATGTCGCCTGCCGCGGCGCCGACGTCGCCAACCTCGATGCCTACCTCGCCGTCGTTCCGGACCTCGGCCTCGACGCGATGCAGAGTGTCTGGCGCTCGTTCCACGGCCGCGTCGGGCCGGCCCACGTCGACGCCCTCGCAGCCGCGCTGCGTGCGCTGGCCGAAGCGGACTGGAAGGTCCGCGGCCGCGACAGCAACGGCAAGCGCGCGGCGCTGCTCGGACGCGGCCTGATCACGTTGCTGGCATCGACCAGCACGGTGCGCGCGGTGCCGGCGCTGCGCGCGGTCGTCGCGGATCGTTCGTCGTCGGACGCCAACGTCTACCTGGCCGTCGACGCGCTGCTGAAGGTGGCGGGGGACGAGCGCAACGCGATCGTCGCCGAACTGCTGCGTTCGGAGCGCGCCGAGGCGGCCATCGGGGCGCTGCAGGACGACGGCATTCCCGCCAACCGGGAACTGCAGGGTCTCGCGCTGGAGGTGGTGCTGCGGCTGGCGCAGCACACGCGAGGCGTCGAGGTGATCTTCGGCAGGCTCTCGCGCGAGGACCGGCAGCGGTTCGCCAAGGCCGTGCTCGAGCACCCCGACATGCCGCGCTTCCGTCGCGACGTGATGTTCGCGGCGCTGGAGTCGTATGCGGGCAGCAAGGACACGACGTTCCTGCCGCAGATGAAGCTCGCCACCACGCACGAGGACGAACGGGTGCGCAGCACGGCGGCGGGCCTGCTCGGCAAGACGTTCACGCGGGAGGCGGTCGAACCGCTGCTCGACCTGCTTCGCGACGACCACTCGTCGGTCCGCAAGTCCGCCCAGTCGAGCCTCGACATGATCGCCAACTACCTCGAGCAGCGCGAGAAGTGGGAGCAGCGCTTCCGCCGGAAGTAGCCGCACGGTACGCGGTTCATCCTCCAACATTCGCGGCCGCGAATGTTGGAGGATGAACCGCGTACCGTACCGCAACTCAGCGGATGGCGTCGATCTTCCAGGTGCCGGACTTCTTGACGAACTCGAACGTGAGCGGTTCGCCGTCGGTGCTGCCGTCCTTGCGCGTCAGGATGGTGCGGATGCGCTGGGTGGCGCGGTCGTCCGCGACCTCGTGGCCGGAGAACTGCCACTTCTGGATCGCGATCTCGCCGGACACGAACAGCGGCGTGAACGCGCTGCGCGACGCCTGCTGCTGCTGCTTGCCGGCGTCGGTCATGTTGGCGGTCATGCCGCCGAGGTCCTGGAGCTTCGACGCCGCGACGTAGGCAGTGACGATCGGGCCGAGCTCGGGGTGCGGCGTGGTCTCGGCGACCGCGCTCGCCAGCCGTTCGCGCGCCTCCGCCTCGAGGTCGGCGAAGCGGCGCACGTCGCCGCCGCGTTCGCGCGCGAAGCCGCTGACGCCCCAGGCGAAGTCGTCGAGCTCGAGCTGCAGGAACAGCGTCTGCTCGCCGCGTTCGCCGGCGATCGCGACCTCGACGACGCCCTGGTCCCCGTCGCGCTCGGCGCCGCGCACCATCACCCTGGACGGATCGCGGACCTCGCGTTCGAGCAGCAGGCCGTAGAACTCCTGTTCGGCGGCGAAGTAGCCGCGCGCGGACGGCGCCGCGGTGGCCGTCGCCGCGGCGAAGTCCTGGGCCTCCATCGCGTTGGCGAACCGGGCGGCGGTCTGGCGCAGCGCGACCAGCAGCTCTTCGTCGGTCGGCACGGTCGTGGACTCGCAGGCGCACAGCGCCAGCAGCAGGACGAGCGAGGGCTTGTTCATCCCGGCAACGTCGCCGAACGGCGGCGACGACTCAATCAGTAGTCCACGGTCGCGCGCACGATGTTGCTGGCGGCGACCCCCGGCAGCGCCGGGCAGCCGACGTAGAGCACGTGAAACGAGACGAACTGGAAGTCGAACGCGAAGCCGACCAGTGCCGGCGTGCCCGGGATCGCCAGCGACGTCGCCGCGGTGCCCGCGGTGTTGGGCACGAACCACGCGTTGCTCGGGTCGACGAAGTCGCAGACGCCACAGCTGAGCCGTGCGCCGGGCATGCCGACCAGCGCGAACGGCACCGCCAGCGGCTGTGCCCCGAACAGTTCGAGCGGCGCGCTGCCGTTGCCGAGCGCGAACGGGCCGCTGCTGGTCGCGAGGCCGCCGGGCCCGCAGCCGCCGCCGAGGTCGACGATCGCGCCGCCGGGGCCCATCGCCTCGATCGGCTGCAGGCCGACGTCGCTGTCGTAGGTCGCCGCGGTGTCCTGGTCGGCGAACACCACCAGGCCGTCGTCGAGCGGCGTCGACGGGTCGCCGGCACGGCGGCCGATCAGCCGCGGCGCGTGCTCGTACGTGTAGTTGGGGCCCGGCGTCAGGTCGAGCGGCAGTTCGTTGCCGACCGGGGCGCCGGCGCTGTCGAGCACCAGCGCGAAGCTGTCGTCGTCGAAGATCGCGGTGGGGTCGGCGCGCATGAACGCGAGGCCGAACTGCTCGCCGAGCACCGCGACGTCGGCGGCGTAGTCGATCTGGCCCGGCTGCGCGGCCAGGTCGAGCGCGCCGCCGATGCTGGTGATGCCGGCCGCTCCGACGGTGATCACCTTGCCGCGCACGTCGGTGGTCGACGGGTTGGCGGCCTCCTGCTCCTCCCACGCGACGAAGAAGCGGAAGCCGTCGCCGTCGACCGCCGGATAGCCGGTGTCTTGCGACGTGTTCTGGATCCAGGCGGAAGGGCCGAGCAGCTGCATGTCGTGGTCGACGACCTGCGCGCGGATCGCGCCCGGCAGGCCGAGCGGCCGGTTGGTCCAGGCGATCACGTGGTGGCCGAGGCTGCCGCCCTGCTTGCTGATCGCTGGCTCGTAGACGTCGCCGGCGGCGATCTGCACGAACGGCGCGACCGTCGGCTGCAGCTGCGCGTCGATCGTCACGGTGGTGCCGAGCAGGCCGAGCGAGCTGTCGAGCCACGCGACCAGGCAGTCGTCGTCGAGCACCGTGGCTTCGCCGCTGACGACCGGCGAGCCGACGTCGTACGGGCCGTCGATCGGGAACACGTTGCTCGCCTGCGCCTGCACCGGTTCGAGGGCGAGGCCCTGCACGTAGTTGCCGTTCTGCGTGTACTCGACCCAGACCAGCACGAACACGCCGAGGCCGGCGATGTTGGTGACGCGGATGCTGTCGGCGTCGCCGCCGTTGATCGCGAACGCGTAGCCGAACCCGAGCGGCGTCGCCAGCCAGACGCTGCCGACGACGCCGGTCTGGCCGCCGCCGAGGAACTGCGTCCAGACGACGCACCAGGTGTCGGACGCGGCGTCGTAGGCGACGTCGGGGAAGTCGTTGTCGGTGCCGGCGTAGGCCTGCGTGATCGTGCCGATCAGCGGGTCGAGCTCGAGCGGGTAGCTGGCCGCATCGACGAACGCACCGGGCAGCTCCAGCTGCAGCCGGCCGTCGACGAGGCGCCGTTCGCCGCGGCAGCGCGCCCCGCTCGCATCGATCGCCACGACCTCGCCGATCGCGACGCCGAAGCCGTCGTCGTCGAGCCAGCGGGCGCCGGTCGCGTCGGGCCGCAGCGACGTGGTCACGTCGAGCGACACGCGCAGGTCGCCGCCGCCGGCGGGGCGTTGGGCGAACACGAACGACTGCTTCAGGCCGTCGGGGCGCGTCTCGTAGCGCTCCTCGAGCGCGGGCCATGTGTAGCTCGCGCTGGTGCGGGTGTGGGTGCGGGTGGGGGTGTGTCGGTCGGCGCGCAGCAGCGTCCGGTCGCCGCGGCGGACCTCGGCGAGCTGCAGCGCGAGGGTGTGGGCGCGCGGGGCGTGCCGCCCGAGCGCGGGTTGGTAGGTGGTCTTGCGGTCCCCGAACGTCGCGCGGTAGCCGTGCGCGACCCCGGTCACGACGCCGCCGGTCTCGTGCACGCCCGCGGCCTGCCGGATCGACACGGCGGGGCGCTGGGCGTTCGCGGCGGCGCAGGGCAGCGCAGCCGCGAGCAGGATCGGGAGCAGTCTCGACATGGGGCTCTTGTCGAGAAACCTACCTCCGGTTGGCCGGTCCGGTGCGGGAGTGGCCGCGCGGTGCCGATGGCAGCGCGGCTTGCGCGCCGGCGATTCTGCGCGGCGCCGCTACCAGGTCAGCCGCGCGTCGCCCTGCTGCAGCCGCCCGGCCGGGCGGATGCCGCTGCCCTTGGTCTTGGTCAGCTTGTCCCCGAGGTCCTGGCGCGCCGCGTCGGCGAGCTTCTGCAGCCGCGCGACCACCTCGGGATGCTTCGCCGAGACGTCCGTGGTCTCCCCCGGATCGTTCTGCAGGTCGAACAGTTCGAGCCCGATCGAGGCCTGCGAGTACGGGTTGGGGCTGCCGTCCTTGCCGCCCGGCTTGCCCGCCATCGTGCGGTAGCGGTGCGGGAAGTGCAGCTTCCAGCGCGGGTCGCGGATCGCCTGCAGCTGGCCGCCGGCGTAGTAGTGCAGGAAGAACTCGTGCGGCGACTTCGCCCCTGCCTCGCCGAACAGCAAGGGCGCGATGTCGCGGCCGTCGATCTTGTGGTCCGGCAGGGTCGCGCCGATCAGCTTGGCGAACGTCGGCAGGATGTCGATCGTCGACGCGAACTCGTCGCAGGTCCGGCCGGCGGGCACGCGGCCCGGCCAGCGCACGACGGTCGGCTCGCGGATGCCGCCCTCGAACATCGTGCCCTTGCCCTCGCGGTAGATGCCCGACGAGCCGGCGTGGTGGCCGTAGCTCAACCACGGACCGTTGTCGGACGTGAACACGACCATCGTGTCGTCGTCGATGCCGTGCTCATTCAGCGCGTCGAGGATCTGCCCGACCGACCAGTCGATCTCCATGACCACGTCGCCGAACAGGCCCTTGCCGCTCTTGCCCTTGAACCGGTCCGAGACGAACAGCGGCACGTGCACCATCGAGTGCGGCACGTAGCAGAAGAACGGCTCGTCCTTGTGGCGCTCGATGAACGACACCGCCCGTTCGGTGTACCAGGTCGTCAGCATCTCCTGGTCCTCGCCGCTGACCTCGGTGTCGACGACCTCGGTGCCTTCGATCAGCGGCAGGTTCGGGTAGCCCTTCTTGCGCCGTTCGGCTGCGGTCGGCAGGTGCGCGTAGGCAGGGTGCAGCGGCCACATGTCGTTGGAGTAGGGCAGCCCGAAGTACTCGTCGAAGCCGTGGTTGGTCGGCAGGAACTTCGGGTGGTGGCCGAGGTGCCACTTGCCGTAGCACGCCGTCGCGTAGCCCTTCTGCTTGCAGACCTCGGCCAGCGTCATCTCGCGCTCGTGCAGGCCGTGGTTGGCGCGCGGGCCGAGCGCCCCGGAGATGCCGACGCGGCGGTGGTAGCAGCCGGTCAGCAGGGCCGCGCGCGACGCCGAGCAAACCGCGGTCGCGACGCTGAAGTCCGTGAACCGCATGCCTTCGCCGGCCATCCGGTCCAGGTTCGGCGTCGGGATCTCCCCGCCGAACGGCCCGATGTCCGCGTAGGCCATGTCGTCGATGAAGATGACGACCAGGTTGGGCAGGCGGTCCTGCGCGACGGCGGCGGGGGCGGCGAGCGCGGCGGCGAGCGCGAGCGCGGAGGCGATCTGGGCGGAGCGCATCCGCGGCATGCTACCGCCGCGGCGGCGGCTGCGCCTCAGTTGGTGCAGTCGAGCCGGACCCCGTTGCTGGCGCGCACCGCGAGCAGACCGTTGACGGCGGCGATCGGCAGGAACTGCACGAACGAGGTGCCGACCGCGGTGGTCGGCACGTTCCAGCTGGTGGTCGCGTTGCCGGACGCGTCCGCGGTGACGAGCTCGAGCGTGCTCGCGTTGCTCAGCAGCGAGCAACCGCTGAGCAGCGGCAGCGAGAGCTGCTGGTCGCCGATCGCGACGATCACCGGGCTGCTCGGCCAGCAGCCGGTCCCGAGCATGAAGATCGTGCGCGTGTTGCCGACCACCAGTTCGTTGCCGGCCAGCTGCGCGCCGGCGCAGCCCTGGCCGTAGTTGGTGAACGTGCAGGTCGCGGTCTGGTCGGGCAGGAAGCCGGACCACAGCTCGGTCCACGTGTAGACCGACGTGCCCTGGCCGTCGCCGTCGCTGCGGCACGCGCATTCGATGTAGACGTCGACCTGGCCCGACGGACCGAACGTGTACGGCAGCGTGATCGTCGCCGCGGCGCTCTGTGCGACCTCGAAGGTGCCGTCGGCGTCGACGTCGACGCGCACGAACGCGGTGCCGTTGGGGCCGACCGTGGTCAGGTTGTTGCGCCAGTCGAAGCGCAGCACGCCGGCGGTGCCCGGCGCGGCGCCGAACGTCGCGGTCACGCCGTGTCCGGCGAAGCCGGCGCCGGTGCTCGCGGGCGACGCCGAGCTCCCGGCGGCGTCGCCGATCGGCGCACGCGCGGTGGCGCGCTCGAAGAAGTTGAAGCCGGCGCCGCCGTTGTAGGGCTGCGTCGGGTAGACGATCGTCGTCGCCGACAGGTGGTCGCCGCCGGGCGATTGCGACGTCGACTGGAACACGTTGTTGGGATAGCTGCCGATCGTCTGGCCCTGCGCGGTCACGACGAACGTGTCGCCGGCGAGCGCCGAGCTGGTCCGCGAGCCGAGCGGCGTCGCGGCGGTGATCGACAGCGTGGTCTGGGCGGCGACGTCGACGCCAGACAGGAGCAGAGCGGGCAGCAGCAGCGTGCGGATCGACATGGAGGTCACCTGGTATCGGGGAGTCCGTATCGTAGCGCCGCCGAGCCGGTATCCTGCGTCCCATGCGCCTCCGATCCGTCGCCTGTGCCCTGACGTTCGCCGCCGCGCCCGTGGCCCAGCAGGCGCCGACCGCGCCACCGCCAACCGAGCCACCGCCAACCGAGCGGCCGTCGACCGTGCTGCCATCACCCGGGCCGATCGCCGGCCTGGACCTCGGCGCCGATCCCGCGCAGAACGGCTGGACGTTCGAGTCGATCGGCTGGGCGCGCGACGTCGGCCGCAAGCGGGTGCTGCGCGTCGGGCCCGAGGGCGACGCGGCGATGGCTGCCGGCGATGCCGACGGCGTGGTCCTGCGCGGCACGTCGCCGACCGCGCGCGGCGACCTGGTCTCGCGGGGCTTCGCGCTGGGACCGCTGCGCTGGGTCGACGTCGAGGTCGAGTACCGACACCTCGAAGGCGAGGCGGCGCTGTTCGTCGGCCTGCGGCCGGTCGCCGACCGGCGCCAGGTCGACCTCGAGTCCGTGCCCGTTCGCGGCGCCAAGGCGCGCAGCGGCCGCGCCTCTGTCCGTCTGCACTCGGGGCTGGCCGAAGGCCCGTATGCGTTGTCGCTGTCGATCGCCGGTCGCGGGGCGGTGCAGATCCGGTCGGTCTCCGCGTCGATCGCCGGCGCCTACCGAGCCCCGACCAGGCCGCTCTGCGTGATCGACATCCGCACGACCAAGGACACCGCCGGCCCCAACCCGAACTTCGCCCGGGTCGCGTCGGTGTTCGGCTTCCCGTCGGTCGAGTACCTGCACTACACCCGCTACGAACGCGCCGCGCTCGACCAGATCGACCCGGCGCTGATCGTGCTGCCGGGCCTGATCTCGCTGAAGGGCGCCGACAGCGCCAAGATCGACGCGGTGGTCCGCGACGCGGTCCGCTTCGACGCGCCGGTCGTCGGCGTCTGCCTCGGCCACCAGGTGCTGGCGCGCGCGCACGGCGCGTCGCTGCGAAAGGGCGAACGCGAGTGGGGGCCGACCCGCATCGACGTCGTGCGCAAGGACCCGCTGTTCGCGGGGCTGCCGCGCGGCCGCGGCTTCTTCGCCTCGCAGTCGCATCGCTTCGAGGTGCGAGAACCCGTCGGCAAGATGCAGCGGATTGCGTCGTCGGACACCTGCCGCAACCAGGTGTTCCGCTACCGCGGCAAGCCCTGGTACACGTTCCAGGGGCACATCGAGCGCGGCTGGGAGGTCGCGTCGCCCGAGTCGTGCCTGCTGTGGAAGAACATGCTGCGCGGCTGGCGGCTGATCCCCCGCTAGGAGCGCGTCCACTACCTGGACGCGCTCCTAGGGCCACTTGTCGGGTCGGAGGCGGCCTGCTAGCGTCGTCGACATGGGAAGAAACTCGATCGCAGCCATCGCGATCCTCGCGACCACCGTCTCGGCGCAGGTCCCCAGCTTCGGCGTGGAGACCCCGACCGCACTGGCCAACCGGGTCTTCGTTCGTTCGGCCGTCGCCGACCTCGACGGCGACGGCGACCTCGACCTGTTCGGCGTCAGCCAGGCCCCCAACGTCTACAGCGTGTTCCGCAACGACGGCGACGTCCTGGGCCGCCTCCGGATGACCAACGTCAGCAACGCTGCGTTTGCGTCGGCGACCGTGCGCGGCAGCTGTGAGGCGCTGTTCGATGCGGACGGCGACGGGGATCTCGACCTGTTCGTCGGCGGCGGCGGCACGTTTGCGGGGATGTACCGCAACTCGGGCTCGGGCACGTTCACCAAGGTCCAGTCGCTGCTGTTCGCGGCCTGGCCGTCGGCGGCGACCGCGGCCGACCTCGACGGCGACGGCGACCTCGATCTGGTGCTGTCCGGCGATGGCGACACCAACGCCGAACACGAGATCGCGATCAACGACGGCACCGGCACGTTCTCCGCCGGGCCGTCGTTCGGCATCCCGTGGCGCGGTCGCATGGTGGACATCGACTTCGACTCGGACGGCGATCGCGACCTGCTGATTGTCGAACGGCTGTCGTCGACGGTCGTCGGCAGCCACCGGCTGCTGCGCAATGACGGCGGACTGACGTTCACCGACGTCAGCGCGGCGCAGCTGCTGATGTCGCCAGCGCCGCAACCGACCCAGCTGCTGGTCCGCGACGTCGACGGCGACGGCGACGAGGACGTCGTGATGGCGTCCCAGTACTACGCCCTGATCCTCGACAACGACAACGGCCAGCTGCGCGACGGCCACGGCATGAACGGCGGCAGGTCGGTCGCGGTGACCGACGTCGACGGCGACGGCGACCTCGACATTCTGCGGCTGAAGGGCACGCCCGCCACCCTGCACCTCGAACGCAACGACGGACAGGGCGGCTTCCAGTCCTGGAACGTCGTGCCGAGCTACTGGGCCGAGCACCTGACCGTCGCCGACTTCGACCGCGACGGCGACGACGAGGTCGTGCTCGGCAGCCCGCTGGCATTCGTCAACGTGCTGCGCAACCGGCAGCTCGACCTGGTCGTCTCGACGCCGACGGTCGGCCAGAGCTGGTCCGTCGAGGTGCGCAGCTACCCGGGGTATGCGACGGCGGCGGCGCCGATGCTGCTCGCCGTCGGGCTCGCCCGGCTGCCGCAAGCGGTCGAACTGCCGCCGCTCGGCGTGCTGCACGTCGACCTGTCGCTGCCCAACCTGCAGGTCGCCGACGTGCTGCCGGCGCCGGCCGGCCAGCGCACGTCGACGTTCGCGATCCCGAACGTCGCCGGGCTCGCCGGCATCGCGCTGCACACGCAGGTGTTGGTCGACCGCGGCCCGCTGCCGCCGCGGCTGACCGCGGTGCGTTCGGTGGTGGTGCAGTAGCGGCGTCGCGGCCCGACAGCGTCGGGGCCGGCCGTCAGCGCTTCGCCATCGGCACCGACAGGGTCTGCATGCACAGCTTGCGGATCGCGGCCATCACCGGCCCGCCGGTGCTGGAGTGGAACGCGCCGAGCGCCGCGGTCCCGGGTGGGCGCAGAAGAACGTCAGCCCGATCCGTTCGCCGCCGTCGATTCGCCGCGCTTATCGCACCGTCCTCGGCAACCGCCCGCAACCGATCGACCGGCGCGGCTACCTTCGCTCGTGATGCGCCTGCCAACGAACGCCGTCCGCGCCGCTGCCTGCGTCGCGCTGTTGTGGTCCACGTCGTGCACGGCGATGCTCGACCCGCACCGCTTCGAGCAGGTGCGCTACGGCATGGCCCACGACGAGGTCGAGCAGGTGCTCGAGGTCGCGGTGCGCGACCGCCTGCGGGTGCTGCCCGAGCAGCCCGGCGACCCCGAGTGGCTGCTCGACGGCTACTGGTCCGAACACCCGCATCCGGTCTACGTGGTCGCCTACCGCGATGGAGAACTGGCGAGCGTGCTGCACCAGGGCGACCTGCCGGACGACCTGCGCTTCGTCGGCGCACCGATGGGGCACCAACGGATCACGCGGCTGGTCGCCACGTTCGCGGCGACCCGCCATCCGCTCGCCTGGGCCGAGCTCGAGCCGATCGACGCGACCGCCCGGCGCGACGGCCTCGATCCGACGACCCACACCGTGCTGCTGCTGGTCGTGTTCCCGCCGGCGCTGGTCGGTCTGGCCATGCTGCCGGTCGTCTGGCTGACGATGCCGCTGTTCGAGGGCGACGTGAGCGAACTTCGCATGCAGCTGTCGGCGCGCGCGCTGTCGTTGCCGGCGGGCTGCACGCGCGAACGGGCGGCGGCGACGCTCGGTGAGCCGAGGGAGCGGCGGCCGGTCGACGGCGAACCGGACGTCGAGCTGTGGGACTACTGGGTCGAGGACAACCTGAGCTCCGACTTCAGCTGCCGGCTCGGCTTCGTCGGCGACCGCCTGCGGTGGGTGCAGGCGAGCCGGCCGGGGGCCACCGTGCGATCCTCGCGGCCTTGAGGATATGCGTGCGGGCTATCGTGAACGGCTGCGACAGCGATACCCCGGCGATGTGGAGTTGCGATCGTTGATGACCTTGGGCTGGGCGATGCATTGGGCCGAGTGCGAGCCCGGCGAGCAAACCGTGGAACGCATGTTGGAGCGGTTGGCGGCTGCCCGCGACGCCGGTTCGGAGTCGGTCGTCGTCTGGCGACTCGATTCGCTGGCCGAGGCCCTGCGCAAGCAGTTCGGCCGCTGACCTTCCGGTCGCGGGGCCGCGCCGCTACGCTCCCTCGCCCAATGCGTCTCAGCAACATTCTGATCCAGACCCTCCGCGAGGACCCGTCCGACGCGGAGATCCCGAGCCACAAGCTGCTCGCGCGCGCGGGCTTCATCGTCAAGACCGCCGCCGGCGTCTACACCTACTCGCCGCTGATGTGGCGCGTGGTGAAGAAGTTCGCGCAGATCGTGCGCGAGGAGCTCGATCGCGAGGGTGCCAACGAGGTGATGCTGCCGATCATCCAGCCGAAGGAGCTGTGGCAGTCGAGTGGCCGCTGGGATCGCTACGTCAGCGACGGGATCATGTTTACGTTGAAGGACCGCAAGGGCTCCGACATGTGCCTCGGCCCGACGCACGAAGAGGTGATGACCGACTTCGTCAGCTCGCAGGTCAACAGCTACAAGCAGATGCCGGTCAACTGCTACCAGATCCAGGACAAGTTCCGGGACGAGATCCGGCCGCGCTTCGGGCTGATGCGCGGACGCGAGTTCATCATGATGGACGCGTACTCGTTCGACGCGGATGCCTCGGGTCTCGACGTCGCCTACCAGAAGATGCGCGACGCCTACTGCCGGATCTTCGAGCGCTGTGGCGTCGACTACACCGTCGTGCAGGCCGACTCGGGCGCGATCGGCGGCGCGGGCAGCGAGGAGTTCATGGTGATTGCCGACGCCGGTGAGGACGCGATTCTGTTCTGTCGCGAGAGCGGCTACGCGGCCAACGTCGAGAAGGCGAGCAGCCGCCTGCCCGACGCGCCCGACGGTGGCGAGGTCGCCGCGCTGGAAAAGCACGAGACCCCGGACGTGAAGACGGTGGCGCAGCTCGAAGCGTTCTTCCCGGAGTGGGTCGCGGGCCGCATGGCCAAGACGGTGCTCTACAAGGCGACGTTCGCCGAGGAGGAGAAGATCGTCGCGGTGATGCAGCGCGGCGATCTCGAGATCAACGAGGTCAAGCTGGTCAACGCGCTCGACGCGCTCAACGTCGAGCTGGCGACCGACGAGGAGATCCGACAGGCCACCGGTGCCGACACCGGGTTCGCCGGCCCGGTCAACCTGCCGGAGGAGGTCACGCTGCTGGCCGACAAGTCGCTCAAGGACCGCACCAACCTGCTGACCGGCTGCAACGAGACGGGCTACCACTGCCTCAACGTCAACCTCGGCCGCGACTCGCGCATGCCGGCGTTCCACGACCTGCGGCTGGCGCGCGCCGGCGAGGGCGACCCGACGACCGGCGCGCCGCTCGAGCAGGCGCGCGGCATCGAGGTCGGCCACATCTTCAAGCTCGGCACCAAGTACTCGGAGGCGATGGGCGCGACGTTCATGGCGCAGAACGGCAAGCCGACGCCGTTCGTGATGGGCTGCTACGGCATCGGCGTGTCGCGCACGCCGGCCGCCGCCGTCGAGCAGCACCACGACGACAAGGGCATCGTCTGGCCGGTGCCGATCGCGCCGTTCCAGTGCGTGGTCGCGTTCCTCGACAAGAAGCGCAGCGAGCAGATCGAGCTGGCCGAGAAGCTCTACGGCGAACTGCAGCAGGCGGGCGTCGAGGTCTGCTACGACGACCGGATCCTGTCGCCGGGCGCCAAGTTCAAGGACCACGAGCTGATCGGATTGCCGGTGCAGGTGTTCGTCGGTCGCAACGCCGCCGAGGGCAAGGTCGAGCTGCTGATCCGCAAGGGGCTGCACAAGGTCGAGTGCGGTGCCGACGAGGTGGTCGCGAAGGTGCGGGAAGCGCTCGCCGCCGGGCAGGCCTGAGCAGCACGTTCGCGCGCACGGTCGCGGTTGCCCTGCAAGCCAGGCGGGCCCCAATTCGGCAGGCCCTGCATCGACAGGTCCTGTAACGACAGTGGCTTCCGTTGAGCCCGCGGCAACGGGCCGCGATCGGCGCCCGGAATCGCTCCGCGATCGGCAACCTGCGCCCTTTGCCGGACTACACCCTGGTGCCCTCTCTGCCACCACGGTCGCCCGCGACCGGAGGAACGATCGATGCTGCACCCATGGGGAACCGCTACGGCCCGCGCCACGCTCGCGGGAGGTCTGCTCGCTGTCGGAACGCTCGCCCAGTGTGAGCCCGGCGGATACCCGAACCAACCGACCCCGCCGATCATCGCGCCGCGGCCGGCATCGACCGGTCCGGGGGGACCGGGCGACGTCGTGCCCGCCTCGCCGCGACCGGCGGGACCGACCACTGGCCGGCCGACCGGCCCGGCTCCGGCCACCGGTGGCCCGGCGCCCGGCCCGACCGGCGCGGCGCCGCGCGGACCGGCGGCTGCCGGGCCCGTCACCGGCAGCCCCGCAGGGCCCCGCGCCGGCGCGCCGCGACCGGCGGGTGGCGGCGCGCCGCGCACCGGCCCACGCGGCATGCCGATCGGCGAGGACCTGAGCACCTGGCGCCACTGGTGGGACTTCAACCAGGACCGCTTCCTGCCGTTCGAGTCGGGCAAGGTGGCGCAGACCGGCTCCGACGACTTCTACCTGGGCGCGACCCGCACGCGCAGCGCGTCGGCCGCGAGCGTCGACGCCAACCGGGTGCACGACGAGGTCCTGCCGGCGCTGCGGCGCGCGATCGAAGCGGGGCCGAGCGACGTGACGGCCAACGGCCTGATCGCGCTGGCGCGCGTCGGCGTCGACCACCGCGACTGGCGCATCACCGACGTGATCGCGGCGCGGCTCGGCGACGGCGACCAGCGGGTGCGCGAGACCGCGGCCTTGGCGCTCGGCCTGGCCGGGCACACCGACGGCCGCCGCCGCATGCAGTTGATCGCGGTGCTGCGTGACGACGCCGGCGGCCGGGCGCTGGTCGGCCACGCCGTCAGCGACCGCACCCGTTCGTTCGCTGCCTACGGCCTCGGCCTGCTGGCCAGCCGCACCGACAAGAACGCGACCAAGCGCGCGGTGTTCGAAGCGCTGGCCGACGTGCTGCTCGACGAGACGGTCGTCGCGCGCGACGTGCGCGTCGCGGCGCTGCAGGCGATCGGCCTGCTCGACATCGATCGCAAGAGCTACCGCGGCGCCCGCCTGACCCAGGAGGTGCTGGCGACGCTCGAGACGTTCTTTGCCGCGGACCGCGGCGTCGGCGAGCAGCAGGTGCAGGCGCACTGTCCGACCGCGATTGCGCGCATGCTCGACCGCGACGATCCGGGCGCCGAACGGCACAAGGAGCGCTTCGCGGCGATCCTCGAGGGCAAGGGTCTCGACGGCCGCAAGACCAGGCGCCGCGTGCAGCACGCGGTCGCGCAGTCGTGCGCGCTGGCGCTCGGCCAGCTGGTGCGCCCCAACGAGGACGGCGACGCGAGCAAGGACCGCGACGTGCGCTTCAGCGAGGTGCTGCGCGCGACCTGGAAGTCGCACAAGGACGCCCAGACCCGCAGCTTTGCGGTGCTGGCGCTCGGCCAGATCGGTGGCGCCGACAACCGCGAGTTCCTGCTCAAGGCGGTCGACCGCGCGTCGCGCAACCTCGAGCAGCCGTGGTGCGCGCTGGCGCTCGGCCTGTGCGCCGAGCAGCGCCAGCAGCGGACCGGCGCAGTCGACACGTTCGCCGCCGAGACGCTGATGCGCTGCTTCGACCGCGCCAAGAACCCCGAGGCCGTCGGTGCGTTCGCGATCGCGCTCGGCCTCGCCGGCTGCGACGCGTCGCGCGGCAAGCTCGCCAAGGCGCTGCCCCGCAACGTCGGCAAGGACGTCGCCCCGGGGGCGATCTGCCAGGCGCTGTCGATGCTGGACGCGAACGCCTCGCAGGTCGAACTGCGCAAGGCGCTCGACAAGTGCGACCGGCGGCCGGAGCTGTACGAAGAGGCGACGCGCGCGCTCGGTCGGCTCGGCGACGCCGAGATCGCCGAGGCGCTGCTGCAGCGGCTGGTGCGCGGCGAGGCCAACTACGAGATGCAGCTGGCGCTGGCGACGGCGCTGTCCGACGTCGGCGGCGCGGCGCAGGTGGCGCCGCTGGTCGAGGTCGTGCGCGACGCGTCGCGCAGCGCGGTCACGCGCGCCGGTGCGGCCCGCGCGCTCGGCGGCATCGTCGATCGCAAGCCGATCCGCTGGAACACGCTGCTGCGCGAGAACGCCAACTACCGCGCCGCGGTGGCGACGCTGACGGACGGCAACCGCGGCGTGCTCGACCTGCGCTGAGCAGGTCGCCGCTGTGGCGGGTGGCCGCGCTCCGGATCGCGGCGCCCGTCTCCAGCCCTACGAATCCGTTCGCCGGCGGAACAGCCGCGCGAAGTCCGGTTCGCCGAACGCCCGGACCGTGACCTGCTCGCCGTCGCCGGGGCTCGGGAAGCGCAGCTCGGCGCCGTGCAGCATCGTGCGCCGCACGCCGAACGTCGCGCGCGCCTGCTCGTTCCTTGCGGCGTCGCCGTAGCGCGCATCGCCGAGCAGCGGGTGGCCGATCGCGCTCAGGTGGGCGCGGATCTGGTGGGTACGGCCGGTCTCGAGGTCGACGCGCACGTGCGTGTAGCCGGTGCGTCGCGCCAGCACGGTGACGTGCGACACGCTCGGCTGGCCGTCGTCGGCGACGACCGTCTTCGGCTGGTCGCCGCGCGGTTCGTCGGTCACGCGCAGCGGCAGGTCGATGGTGCGGCGGTCGTCATCGAGTTCGCCGACGGCGATCGCCTCGTAGGAGCGCGCGATCCGGCCGTTCTCCATCGCCGCGCCGAGCGCGCGCAGGGCGTCCGGCGTGACCCCGACCAGCAGCAGTCCCGACGCGTCGCGGTCGAGCCGGTGGGCGAGGCCGCTCTTCGGCAGCGAGTCCTGCAGCGCGTCGGCGACCGACCTGTCGACCAGCGGGCCTTGGTGCACGGCGAGGCCCGGCGGCTTGTGCAGCACCATGACGTCGTCGTTGGCGTGCACGACCGGGATGCCGAGCCGCAGCGACCAGGTCGCCAGCTGCTCGTCGAACGCGACCACGTCGTCGGTGCGCACGCGCGTGGTGCCGTCGCGGCGCACGCCGTTGAGCGCGACCGCGCCGATCGCGCACAGCTGCCGCGCCTGCTTCTGCGACAGGCCGCCGAACTCGCGCACGAGCGCGTCGAGGCGGCGGCCGCCGAGGTCCCGTTCGACGGTGCGTTCGATCACGCGACTAGACGCGCGTGCCTTCGAGCAGCTCGACGAACCGCTTGAACAGGTAGAGCGCGTCGTGCGGGCCGGGCGCGGCCTCGGGGTGGTACTGCACCGAGAACACCGGCAGCTCCTTGTGGCGCAGGCCCTCGACCGTGTCGTCGTTGAGGTTCTTGTGCGTCACCACGACCGAGTCCGGCAGCGAGTCGCCGTCGACCGCGTAGCTGTGGTTCTGCGAGGTGATCTCGACCTTGTCGGTGGTCAGGTCGATCACCGGCTGGTTGCCGCCGTGGTGGCCGAACTTCATCTTGTAGGTCTTGCCGCCGAACGTCTGCGCCAGGATCTGGTGGCCGAGGCAGATGCCGAACACCGGCACCGCCTGCACCAGCGTCCTGGCCGCCTCGATGCCGTAGGCGCAGACCTGTGGGTCGCCGGGGCCGTTGCTCAGGAACACGCCGTCGGGCTTGCGCTCGAGCACCGCCTCGGCCGGGGTGTCGGCCGGCACGACCGTGACGTCGAGGCCGCAGGCGGCGAGCGAGCGCAGGATGTTGCGCTTCGCGCCGAAGTCGTAGGCGACGATGCTGTGGCGCTTGCCGCCGGTGTGCAGGTGCGGCGGCGGCGCGCTGAACGTCGATTCGTAGCCCTTCTCCCACGCGTGGATCTCGGACGTCGTGACCTTCAGCACGTGGTCGACGTCGGCGACCTTCGGCGCCGCCTTGACCTTGGCGACGAGGTCGGCCTCGCTGGACGTCATGTCGCGGGTGATCAGCACGCGCTGCTCGCCGCGGTCGCGCACGCGGCGCGTCAGCATGCGGGTGTCGACGCCCTCGATGCCCGGCACGCCGTGCTGGTTGAGGTAGTCGTGCAGTTCGGTGCCCGAACGGAAGTTGCTGGCGCGGCTGCAGGCCTCGCGCACGACCAGGCCCGACAGCCACAGCCGGGTCGACTCCTCGTCCTCGCCCGACACGCCGTAGTTGCCGATGTGCGGCTGCGTCAGCAGCACGGTCTGGCCGCGGTAGGACGGGTCGGTCAGGATCTCCTGGTAGCCCGTCATCGACGTGTTGAACACCAGCTCGCCGAAGCGGTCGTCGGCCGAGCCGAAGCCGCGTCCCACGAGCACCGTTCCATCCTCGAGCACGAGTCGGGCGGGCGGACGAACGGGGCGGCTTTTGGTGCTCAAGGTCGGGTCTGCTGGGCGGTTTGGCGGTTGATCTGCGAGGCTAGGTAGCCGGCGCCGAAACCGTTGTCAATGTTGACGACGCCGATGCCGGACGCGCAGCTGTTGAGCATCGTCAACAGCGCCGACAGGCCTGCGAACGACGCACCGTAGCCGACGCTGGTCGGAACTGCGATCACGGGTTTGTCCACAAGTCCGGCCACCACGCTGGGGAGAGCGCCCTCCATGCCGGCGACCACGACGACGGCGTTGGCGCGGCGGATCTCGTCGATGCGCGCCATCAGCCGGTGGATGCCGGCGACCCCGATGTCGGTGTAGCGGGCGACGCGATTGCCGGCGATTTCGAGGGTTACGGCGGCCTCGTCGGCGACTGGCAGGTCGGCCGTGCCGGCGCTGACGACGGCGACCTCGCCGTGCCGTTCGAGTTGCTCGGGCGTGACCGTCAGGCAGCGGGCGCGCGGGTGGTGTTCGGCCCGGGGAATCGCGGCGCGAACGGCCTCGACGTGGGCCGGCTCGGCGCGGGTCAGCAGCACGCGGTCGGCGCGGGTCAGGATCTCCTGCGCGATCGCCGCGGTGTCGGCCGGCGTCTTGTTGGGGCAGAACACGACCTCCGGAAAACCGCAGCGCTCGCGCCGATCGTGGTCGACGGTCGCGAAGCCGAGCTCGCCGTCGGCGACACCGGGCGTCGGGGCGGCGGCGACGCGCAGCGCCGTCAGCGCCTCGTCGATCGAGCGTTCGCCGCTCTGCACGGCCTGCAGCAGGTCGCGCAGCTGTCGTTCGTGGTCGGGGTTCATCGGCGGGGGCGGCGGCGCACCCGCGCCTTGCCGTTGGTCCTGACGGTCGCGACCGCGTCGAGTTCGAGCGGCGAGGTCTCGCCCCGGCCGAAGTGGATCGCGCCGAGGCCGGCGATCATCGCGCCGTTGTCGGCGCAGAGCGACAACGGCGGCAGCACCAGCTCCAGTTCGCGCAGCCGCGCGTCCTCGGCCAGCCGTTCGCGCAGGCGCAGGTTCTTGGCGACGCCGCCGCCGATGCACAGCGAACGGACCTCGTGCCGTTCGGCGGCGCGGCGCAGCTTGGTGACCAGCACGTCGACGATCGCCTCCTGGTAGGACGCGGCGAGGTCGCGCACCTGCTGCGCGGTCGGCGGCGCCTCGGGCTTGGGCCGACCCGGCGGCTCGAGCGTGTAGAGCAGCGCCGTCTTGAGGCCCGAGAACGAGAAGTCGAGCGACTCCTTGTCGAGCAGCGTGCGCGGAAAGCGGTGCGCCTTGCGGTCGCCGGCCATCGCCTGCTCCTGGATCGACGGGCCACCCGGATAGGGCAGGCCGAGCAGGGCCGCGCCCTTGTCGAGCGCCTCGCCGGCGGCGTCGTCGCGGGTGGTGCCGAGACGTTCGCTGCTGCCGGGCTCGGTCAGCCGGTAGAGCGCGGTGTGGCCGCCGGACGCGACCAGGCACAGCGCGGGCAGCGGCATGTCGGGCTCGGCGAGCAGGCCGGTGTGCACGTGGGCCTGCACGTGGTCGACGCCGACCAGCGGCTTGTCGAACCGCCAGGCCAGCGCCTTGGCGGCGGCCATGCCGACCAGCAGGCAGCCGACCATGCCCGGGCGGTGGGTGACCGCGATCGCATCGAGGTCCTCGGGCGCGACGTCGGCGTCCTCGAGCGCCTGCGTGACGATCGGCAGGATGCGCTCGGTGTGCGAACGGCTCGCCACTTCCGGCACGACGCCGCGCCAGCGCTTGTGCAGATCCACCTGCGAGTGGATCACGTTGCTGAGCACGCGATGGCCGTCCTGCACGACGGCGGCCGCGGTCTCGTCGCAGCTGGTCTCGATGCCGAGGATGTTCTGGGGCACGGCCCCAGCATGGCGGCGCGACGCGCGCCGTGCCACCGTCGGCCCGGCCGCGTCGACGCCGACGCGGTCGAACGGGCGGCAGCGACGGGGCTCCGCCGCGAACGATCAGTCGAGCTGCTTGCGCAGCGCCTCGAGCGCGGCCTGCAGCTGCGGGTCCTGGTCCGGCTTCAGCGGTGCTGCGACCGCCAGGTCGTGACGCTCGGCGACCGCCTGGAAACCCTCGCGGTAGGCGTCGGGCACCTCGGTCGCATGCAGGGCCGCATACAGGCGCACGTTGTCCTCGTGCGACACCGCGACCTCGACGTCCGGCAGGATGCCGCCCTTCTCCTTGTCGGCCGGGTTGCCGTCGGTCGCGTGGTTGCGCTCGATGTTGCGGCCGTTGGGCGTGCGGTAGCTGCCGGTCGTCAGCTTGAGCTTGAAGTCGTGGTCGGTCCACGAATAGACGGTGTTGACGTAGCCCTTGCCGTGCGTGCGCACGCCTACGACGACCGCGCGGCGATGGTCCTGCAGCGCCCCGGACAGCACCTCGCTGGCGCTCGCCGACTGCTCGTTGACGAGCAGCACCAGCGGCAGGTCCGGCCACTTGACCTCTTTGGGGCGCGCCTCGTAGACCTCGTCCTTGCCCTTGCGCCGGTGCTGCGTCGCGATCACGCCCTCGCGCAGGAAGCCGCGCGCGATCGCGAGGCACTGGTCGAGGCTGCCGCCGCCGTCGAAGCGCAGGTCGACGATCAGGCCGCGCAGCTCGCGCTGCTTCTCGAGCGCGCGAACGGCGTCGAACAGCTGCTTGCCGGCGGTCGGGTGGAAATCGGACAGGTAGAGGTAGCCGAGCCCCTGCGCCTCGTCGACGAAGTGCGTCCACTTGACGCACGGCCGCTGCACGTCGCCGCGTTCGACCTCGACCTGCAGCTGCCGTTCGCCGCGCCGCACGGTCAGCGCCACGGTCGTGCCGGCCTCGCCGCGCACCAGCTGGTGCACGTTCTGCCGCGATTCGGCGTCGTCGAGCGCCTTGCCGTCGACGGCGACGATCACGTCGCCGGGCAGCAGCCCGGCCTGCTCGGCGGGGCTGCCGTCGAACGGGAAGTGCAGCACGACCTGGTCCTCGAGCGCGGTCATCACGGCGCCGATGCCCTGGTAGTGGCCACTGCTGCTCTCGTCGTAGGCGGCGACCTTTTGCGGCGGGATGTAGCGGCTGTAGTCGTCGAGGCCGTCGACCATCCCGGCGATCGCGCGTTCGAGCAGTTCGTGTTCGTCCTGCTGCTCGATGTACGACTGCAGCACCTCGTGGTAGACGAGCTCCAGCGCCGACCGCTGGGGATCGGGCAGGTGCACGGAGCGGGAGCTGCCCAGGTAGGTGCCGATGGCGAACGCGGCGAGGATCAGCGCCCAGTTGACCACCAGGAACCACAGTGGCAGGCGCGGTTGCTGTGACATGCGGACAGCGTATGGTGAAGGGCGATGGCGCGCATTCTCGTCGTGGACGACACGCCGCAGAACCTGAGGCTCATCGAGCTGTATCTGCGGGGCACGGAGTTCGAGGTGGTGTCGGTGACGAGCGGTCACGACGCGATCGAGCAGTCCATGAAGCGCTCGTTCGACCTGATCCTGCTCGACGTGGTGATGCCGGGCATCGACGGCTTCGAGGTCTGCCGCCGCCTCAAGAACGACCCGCTGACGGCGTTCATCCCGGTCATCTTCCTGACCGGCCGGATGAGCGACGAGTCCGACAAGCTTGCCGCCTACCAGCTCGGCGCGGTCGACTACATCCAGAAGCCGGTCGACCGCGAGGAGCTGGTCGCGCGCATCCGCGTGATGCTGCGCCTCGAGGACGCGCGTTCGCGCCTCGACCGCGAGAACGTCGCGCTGCGCACCGAGCTGACGCGCACCCAGCAGCGCATGGCCGAGCTCGAGGCGGCGTTCGAGGACCTGCAGCAGCTCAGCCACGAACAGGCGGGCACCGGGGCTCCGGAGCTGGTGACGCTGTCCACGGACCAGCTGGTCCGTTCGTTCGACGTCGGCGCGCCGCGGCTGCTCGGCGACCTCGAGATCGGCCGGGCGCTGGCCGACTGCAGTCCGACCGGCGCGGCGGTCGCGCGCCATGTGTCCAGCGGCCAGCCGAGCGCGACGCTCGAGGTCGTCGACGCCGACGGCGACGCGCGCGAACTGACGATCGGGATCCGGCCGCTCTCCAGCGGCGACATGCTGCTGATGCTGCAGGACGTGACCGGCTTGCGCACGATCGAGCGCCGGATCGCCGACCGCACGCTGCTCGAGTCGGCCGCCAGGGCGGAGCCCGAGCCGACCGAGTCCGACTACCGCATGACCGACTTCATCGGCGCGTCGCCGGCCGTCTCCAAGGTCTCGGACCGGGTCGGCAGCCTGCGGCAGAAGCGCTCGACGGTGCTGATCTACGGTGAGAGCGGCACCGGCAAGGAGCTGGTCGCGCGCGCGCTGCACTTCGACGGCCGCCACCGCAACGCGCCGTTCATCCCGCTGCACTGCGGCGCGATCGCCCCGGAGCTGATCGAGAGCGAGCTGTTCGGGCACGAGAAGGGGTCGTTCACCGGCGCGCACACCGGCCACGAGGGCCTGTTCCGCGCGGCGGACGGCGGCACGATCTTCCTCGACGAGATCGCCGAGACCTCGCCGAGCGTGCAGGTCAAGCTGCTGCGCGTGCTGCAGCGCGGCGAGATCCGGCCGGTCGGCGCCAACCAGCCGCGCATCGTCGACGTGCGCATCATCGCCGCGACCAACCGCGACCTGCTGGAGCTGGTCCAGGAGGGCAAGTTCCGCGAGGACCTCTACTACCGCCTCGAGGTCGTCACGCTCGACCTGCCCCCGCTGCGCCAACGCATGGCCGACCTGCGCATGCTCGCCGAGCACTTCCTGGGCACCGGCAACCGCAAGCACGACCGCGTCGACCGGCCGGTGCGCGGCTTCTCGAAGGGCGCGATGGATCGCATGATGGCCTATTCGTGGCCCGGCAACGTGCGCGAACTGGAGAACGTCATCGAGGGCGCGTTCGCGCTCGACGTCGGCGAGATCCTGCAGGAGGAGGACCTGCCCGATCGGATCCGCTGCGGGGCCCCGACGCTGCGGCCGCGGCCGGTGCAGCGTGCCAGCGGCGACGTGCGGGCGCCGGAGGTGCGGCTGCCGACCCCGATCAACGACATCCGCGGCCACCGCGACGCGGCCGAGCGCGAAGCGATCGAACAGGCGCTGCGCGATACCGCGGGCGACAAGGTGGCTGCGGCCCAGCGGCTGGGCATGGCGCGCAGCACGTTCTATCGGCGGGTGAAGGAGCTTGGGATCTCGTAGGGATCGGGCGCGCTCGTTCGGGTCCCTTGGACGGGTTCGGAAGACCGTGGATCAGAACGTCACCAGCGCCCCGAACTGGAAGCCGTCGACGACGAGATCGGTGTCGTAGCGGAAGCCGTTGGCGATGCCGCTCGCCGAGAACTCGCTGTAGCGCACGCCGGCGAACAGCTGGATGTCGCGCTGCGGCAGCTGGTAACTGAAGCGGGCCTCGAAGTCCTGCGACAGGTCCTCCATGTCGCCGCCGATCACGAACGACTCCGGCGCGATCGCGTAGTCGAGGTCGAGCGAGAAGTCCATCCAGGTGGCGCGCGCGCGCACCGCGATGTAGACGATGTCGCCGTCGAGCTTGAGGTTCTGCGTGCGCGTGTTGGTGCTCTCACGACCGCGCATGTCCATCTCACGGGTCGCGAACACGCCGCCGGCGCCGAACTGCAGCCGCAGGTCCTCGTCGCGGTACTTGGTGCGGATGTCGGCGAACGGCTCGACGTAGCCGACCCGCAGTTCGTCCATCTCGGCGTAGATGCTCGCGAAGTCGCCGGCCAGCAGCCGGCCCCAGTCCGCCTGCAGCTCGTTGCTGCGCGACGTGTTCATGTCGAGCTTGTAGTACTCGCCGCGCAGGCCGCCGAAGCCGTCGCCGATGTCGACGCGCACGCCGACGTCCTCGCGAAAGCGGTCCTGTCCGAACCGCCGCAGCGGCTGTCGCGGGTTGTTGACGATGTCGCTCGGCAGGGTGCCCTGCGACTGCATCTTGGTGTCGCCGCGCAGCTGGTAGAGCGCGAGGTACGGAGAGACGTGGATGACCGGTTCGGTCAGCACCGTCGAGGTGCATCCCGTGAACGCCGCCGCCGCCAGGAGCACGACCAGTTGCCGCATGCGGGGAGCGTAGGAGGCCGCGCAGCCGTGCGCCAGACCGCTGGCTTCGTGCGGCACGTTTCCTACGCTGGTGCGCGATGACCGAAGCCTTCCTCGAACGCGACTTCAAGGCCTACGAGCGCCACCGCCAGGACGACCCCGAGTACAACGCGCTGCGCCTGAGCGTGCGCCGCAAGCTCAAGGCGATGGCGGACAAGGTCAAGAAGGAGGCCAAGGCGCTCGGCACCGACATGGGGGCGCAGGCCGGTCTGCACCATCCCTACACGTTCAACAGCTATCGGGTGCGCGAGCAGCGCGCTTACCTGTGCCGCGGTGCCAAGGAGCGCAAGAAGCTCGCGACGTTCTTCGGCGAGGCGCTCGGCAAGGACGCGGAGACGCACTACATCCAGACCGTGCTCGAGGTGTGTCTCGACGACGAGATCGTCGAGGCCGCGCTGCGCATCCACCCGCAGGCGTGGTGGGACGGCGAGAACCTCAAGAAGAAGCTGCTCAACGACCCGGAGGCGCTCGACGAGTTCTGCCAGAAGCTGAAGGCGTTGCCCGGTGGCTTCAACCTCAAGCTGCACGACTGGCGCGCGGACCACTGGTGCGCGTCGATCACGCCGGGTCACGTCAAGGAGCTGATGCAGCACTACACGCCGGGCGAGCACTGGCTGCACGTGCAGCGGCAGTTGCCGAAGGAGGACGCGCTCGAGATGGGCGAGGAGGCGGAGACGTGGGTCAGCAGCTCGCTGCTGTCGCTGCTGCCCGTCTACCACATGATCCTCTGGGACCCGAGCTAGGGGACCCGAGCTAGTGTAGTGCGTCCGATATCAGGGGCATTCTGCGGGCCCGAGGACGCCCGTGGGTGCGGCCGAAACGAAACGAGGCAGCCCCGGTGGCTGCCTCGCGCGTCTTGGACGTTCGGTCCGGATCGTCGTGGGCCCACCCGCTACGAGCGGGCGGGATAGCGGCCCTGGTGCGGGCACACGGCGGATCGGACGGTCGTCATGCAGACTTGGTAGGCGCGATCGGGCCGGCTGTCAATCGGCCCGGGCGCGGTCGGCGGCGCTACTTGCTCGGGTAGGTCTCCTTGACCCAGTCCGCCCAGCGCTCGTCGAAGTTCAGGAACGACAGCCCGTAGGCCTTCTTCAGGCCGTCGCGGGTGGCGCCGACCAGGTCGGTCTGGTCCGCCTGCCAGCTGGCGTTGACGCGGCCCTTCACCGTCATCAGGAACTCCTGCCACTTCTTCGGCCCCTTCGACATCAGGAAGTCGATGCGCGAGAAGATCATCACGTGGTCGTTGAACTTGATCTCGCCGAAGTCCCGCCACGCCGCGACCGTCGGGAACGGTTCGTACTTCTTGGTGTTGTGGAGCAGGTTCTTCGCGAACGGCTTCCACTTGGAGATCTTGCGCATGTCGGCGACCGAGCCCTCGTTCTGGTCGAAGCTCGACCAGCGGCCGTCGATGCGGCGTGAGTTCCAGTGGCCGAAGCCCTCCTTGATCCAGACCGGGATGTCGTAGGCGTAGTAGCGGAAGCCGTCGAGCAGGTTCTGGCTGACGTTGAACGCGAGCGCGCAGTGCAGCGCGGTGTCGTGCTTGAGCGGGAAGTCGTTGGACTCGGTCGGGCACGCGAACAGCAGGCAGCTGGCCTCGGTGAAGTGCCAGCGCTGCGGGAACTTCGAATTGCGGCCGACCCACGCGCTCAGGTACTGCCGGTAGGTCGCCTCCTTCTCGAAGACCAGCACCAGGTACTTGCCGCGCATGCCCAGGTACGGGCCGTAGCCCATGTAGGTCTTCTTCGGGTCGACGACGACCTTGCTCGGATCCTGCGGGAAGCTCTCGTCGGTGACGCCGAACAGCTCCATCGTCTCGGAGTAGAGCTTCTCCATCCGATACGCGGTCAGGTGCGCGCGAAGCCACGGGTCGAGCCGCCGCGTCTTCGGGTTGATCTTCGGCATCACCTTCTTCAGCTCGGTGAGCTCGGCGCGGATCTTCTTCTTGGTGGCCGCTTCGGTCGGCACCTGCCACTGCGGCAGCTCGATGCCGAACCGGAAGTGCTTCGTCTCCATCCAGATGATGTTGACGTACTCGAGCTTCTGAGCGATGTCCTGCGATTGCACCGGGTCGGCCGCCAGGCTGCCGAACTCGAACGGCCCGTAGTTCAGGTAGCCGGCCTTCGCCATCGCCTTCGGGTCGTTCTTGGTGTAGGGGTCGATCTTCCACTTGTCCTTGCGGCTCTGCGCCGGCAGCGCGGCGGCGCCGGCGACCAGGACCGCCAGCAGCAGTCGCGGCAGCAATCGCGGCAGCACTTGCAGGCTGGGCTTCGGCACGAGGGCGGACGAACGGGTCGATGGGGTGTGGTTCACGGCGGTGGTTCCTACAGCTTGTCGAGCCATTGCTTGGCGAGGTTGATGGCCTGGAAGCTCGACAGCTTCTCGAGCGGCTTCTCGCCGTGCAGCACGCGGGCGGTGTTGATCGCCTCGCGTTTGACCGCGAAGTCCGGGGACTCGAGGTAGCTGCGCAGCAGCATCTTCTGCTCCTTGACCATCAGGTGGCGCAGCAGCCGCAGGCCGGCCATCTGGTCGGTCGGCCGGGCCTGGCCGATGCGCTCCCAGACCTTCATCGCGGTCTTCGCCGAGCGCGCGGGCGCCAGCGTCGCGGCGAGCAGGTCTTTGTGCTCGGCCCAGCGGCGCTTGGCGACGCCGATCACGGTGTCGAGGCCGTCGGGCTCGCCGAGCGCGAGCATGCCCAGCGCGGCGTAGAACGCGATGTCCTGGTCCTTGTCCTTCAGCGTCGCCTTCAGCACGGGCTTCAGGTCGCCGTCGTGCATGCCGGCGAGGCGGCGCATCAGCCAGCGGCGCCACTCGACGCTCTTGCGCTGGGTCTCTCGCGCCAGCAGTGCTGTGTGGCGGCGGTCGGTGACCTGCTCGAGCACCGCGAACACCGACTCGTTGGCGTTGTCGGCCTTGTCGTTGACCAGCGGGATCAGCACCGGCGCCGCGCCGGCGCCGATCTTGACGAGCTTCTTTACGGCGGCCTCGCGCAGCTTCTCCTGCTTCTTGCGGAACTGCTTGGCGATCGCGCGCACGCGGTCGTTCTCGGCCTTCTTGAGGTCGGGCCACTCGGACAGCTTCTCGACCTTCTGCTGGCCGGGATCCTGCTTCTGGCCGGCATCACGCTGGCACGTGGCCGGGGCGCCGAGGGCCAGCGACAGGGTCGCCAGCAGCGCGAGTTTCAGCAGCGCGAGTTTCAGCAGGGAGAGTTTCGGGAGCGAGAGGTTCCGGAGCGAAGGGGTCACGGCGGTGCGGTTCACGGGTTCTCGGGTTGCGGGGGCTGGATCCAGTCGGGCATGTCGTCGCGGTAGTCGGGGTGCAGGAAGGTGACCTTCTTGCCGATCTCCTTGCGCTTCTGCCGCCAGTACTGCTGCCACTCGACGGCGCTGTGCGTGATGAAGCCGACCTGCAGCGCGTCGACGTAGTCCGCCATCACCAGCTGCGACTCGTAGCGTTCGAAGGCGCTGACGACGAAGAAGCCGTGCGGCAGCTCGATCGGCTCGCTGACGGCGTTGAGGGTCAGTTCGTCGAACAAGAACATCGCGACCGGCAGCAGCGCCGACTGGCGCGTCAGGTTGCTGCGCGACTTGTGTTCGATCAGCTTGGAGCGTTCTTCGAGTTCCTTGATGTTGGTCGCGACCGAGCGCAGGCCCTCGGCCAGCGACTTCTGTTCGGCGCGTTGCTCGGGGAACTCACGCTGCGCCAGCTTCAGCTGCAGCACGTGCTCGCGCATCGCCCACACGTACTTGGTGCGCACGCCGAGCTCGGGGCGGTACGACGCCAGCCATTCGTAGTACGGCTGCAGCTCGTCGAACGTGATGGTGATGCCGTCGATCTCGATCAGGCGCGGGTCCTGGCGCGGATCGGGCCGCTGGTCGCAGGCCGCCAGCAGCAGCGTCGCGGCGATCGCGGTCGAGGAGAGGATGGAGGGGCGTGCGTTCACGGGGTGTCCAGCTTCGAGAGGAACGAACAGACCGGGCCGGTCACGTGCTGATATGTCGCTGCCAGCTGGTCGGCAACGCGCGGCATGTCGGCGACCGCCAGCGGCGTCGGGTAGCTGCTGGTGTTCTCGATCCAGATCGAGCGCTGGTCCTGCGGCCAGGTCTCGATGCGGACCTGGAAGGTCTCCTGCTGCGCGTCGTGCGGCGGGAACACGTAGCGCACCCCGAGCGATGCCATCGGCCGTCCGAACGCGTTGCCGCCGTCGGCGACCGAAGGCATCAGCCGCCGCGACAGGAACTCGCGGCCGTCCTGGAAGTGCCGCGGCGCGACCAGCGAGCGCACCACGAACTGCTGCATCACCGTCTGCGGGATGTTCAGCGTCTGCAGCGCGGTGGTGGCGACATTGACGGCGCGGGTCGCGAAGTCCTCGACGGTGGTGCCCCGCATCTCCTCGCGCAGCACGAGCCGGTCGAACCGGAAGCTCGCCATCGAGACCTGGCCGGGTGTCTGCGGCAGGTTGCTCAGGTGGATGCCGTCCGGCGCAACCTGGAAGTTCTGGTAGCCGAGTTGGGGCTGACGGTACAGCGTGTTGTGGACGTTCTGGACGAGGTCCGCCCGCAGCTGCTGCGGCGGGTAGAGGATCTCGGCCGCGAAGGCGATCGTGCGGGGGTCGTAGCTCATTGCCCGCGGCCCATGCTAAGGGCCGTGTCCGGCCACACTAGTGCCGCCCGGGGATTCGCGTCTCCGATCGGGCCGGCTCGATGCGAGCAGCTGCGGCAAAACGGGAGGGATCGGTTCGGTGCTGCGTCTGCTCGACCCGATAGGGCGACAATTGGCCGCCCTGGCTGGCCTTGCCGGTAGCAGTGGCTAAGCTGCTCGCCCCATTTCCCTCGATCCCGATCCCAAGATGCATCGCGCTTTCGTCTGTGCCGCCACGCTCGTCGCGGCCTCTGCCTTCGCCCTTCCAGAAGCCACTGCCCAGAACGAGCAGGAGCAGGTCAAGCAGCTGCAGCAGGAGGTCGACCGCCTCAACGACCAGCTGATCGACGAGCGCTCCAAGCTGCTGCGCACGCTGAAGGTCAACGGCCAGCAGCTCGATCCGCTCGAAGTGATGCGTGAGTGCGTCTACCTGGCCGGCGGCAAGCTGGTCGAGGCCAAGGTCGCCAACTTCTTCATCCTCGAGGAGATCATGAAGCAGGTGAACTCGGGCCAGCGCAAGGCCGACGAGTTCCTGGTCACCGAGGAGGAGGTGCTCGAGAACCTCGCGCCGATGCAGAAGGAGTTCGAGACCAAGAACCCGGGCGTCGACTTCTGGGAGGTCGTGCGCACGCAATACGGCCTCAGCAAGGAGACCTTCATCGAGCAGCGCAAGGAGTCGATCCTGTTCGATCGCGTGTTCTTCCCGGGCTCGCCGAAGGACTGGCCGGTGATCACCAAGGAAGCCATCAAGGCCCAGACGCAGAGCGAGCAGGGCCCGGAGTTCCTGAAGCAGCTCGAGAAGGCCACCGAGGGCGTCGACGAGAACGGCAACCCGAAGAAGCTGCCCGAGTTCTGGATCAACATGATGCGCCAGTTCGTGCAGAAGGGTCTGCGCAGCTGGAGTGACATCAAGTACGCCTCGCACGGCCTGCCGTCGGAGACGGTGCTGCGCGTCAACGACCTCGAGTGGGGCACCCAAGAGGCCTTCGACTTCATCAAGAAGGGCCTGTTCGTGCATGACCTCGAGCGCGCGATGCAGGAGGTCGCCGTGCGTGCGGCGCTCCGCCAGGAGCTGATCAGCAAGGGCGTCTACATCGACGACGACGAGTTCACCCGCCGCTACGACGAGTACCGCGAGCCCTACGATTCGACCCCGTTCACGGTCGAGGTGATCGCGACCCGCTTCAAGGGCTACCCGTGCCTCGAGGCGTTCCGCGCCCGCTGGCGCCTGATCTCGTCCTACACGGACCTGATCAAGGACGAGATCAACGACGAGAACCTGCAGGCGCACGCCGACAAGCGCGCCGCGTTCTTCGCCGACGGCCAGTGCGACGTCAGCATCATCCCGTTCCAGGGCCGCAGCCAGCGCACCGGCGCGTGGACGCCGGGTGGCATGGACGAGGCGAAGAAGCGCTGCGAAGCGGTGTTCGCCAAGATGGAGGCGGGCGAGCTGACGTTCGACCAGGCGCTCGAGCAGCACACCGAGTTCTTCGCCAACGACGAGAAGCGCGGCCTGCTCGGCATGCTGCCGCTCAACCAGCTGCGCCAGCAGCTGCGCGAGAACGAGTTCACCCAGCTGCTCGACGGCTTCTCGATCGCCGAGCACCTGTTCTTCGACGCCGAGGTCGGCAAGACGATCGGCCCGATCCAGGGTCCGGAGTCGTGGCTGATCTGCCGCGTCAACTCGCGCACCCCGGCGCGTCGCAAGATCAGCGTCAAGATCGAGCGCGAGAAGGAGCTGGTCCGCGAGGACTACATCACCTACCGCTTCCTGCAATGGGCGAACGGCGTCATCGCGAAGGCGAAGTTCGAATAGTAGCAGCGACGGTCTACGATGGGCTCCGTGTCGGAGTCCCAGGACGATCGTCGTGATGTAGAGGCGCTGCTGCGCCGCATCTGGGCCGCTGTCGTGCGCTACCGGCGCATGGTGGCGGCCATGATTGGTTTTAGCCTGCTGCAGGTCGTCTTCACCAAGCTGCCGTTCTTGGTGGTGGAGCCGCTGCTGGCGGTGATGGGGGAGAAGGCCGGCGCCGGGCCGCCGGTCGAGCCGACCGAGAACGAGGGCTTCTTCGCGCACCTGCGCTGGGAGTTCACGGTCTGGTTCCGCAACTTCGCGGAGGACCTGTCGGCCGGGCTCGGCCTCGAGTTCGAACACCAGGGCATGCCGGTCGTCGTGGCGTGCGGCGTGGTGACGCTGATCTGCGGCGTGCTCGGCGCGTTCGTCATCTACATGGTGCAGACCGTGTCGCGGTTCTTCGCCTACCGCGTGGTCGCCGACCTGCGCTGCGAGCTGGCGCGCCACTTCCTCGACCTGCCGCTGCGCTTCTTCGGCAAGCGCCGCATGGGCGAGATGATCAGCAGGGTCACCAACGACACGCAGGTGATGCAGCGGTCGTTCGAGATGGCCGCCGACAACGTCATCGTCGACCCGCTGATGGTGCTCGGCAACATGGTGATCATCCTGTTCGTGATCCCCGAGGCCATCCTGGTGATGCTGGTGATGCTGCCGCTGATGGTGATCCCGATGTACCGGCAGGGACGGAAGGTCCAGAAGCGCAGCAGCAAGAGCCTGAAGGCGATGGGGGAGACGACCGAGTCGCTCAACCAGATCCTCACCGGCATCCGCACCGTCAAGGCCTACCAGCTCGAGGACGAGCGCTATCGCGACTTCGAGACGACGACGGGCACGTTCTTGGAGCGGACCCAGCGGGTGCTTCATGCCAAGGGGCGCTCGATCGCCCAGTCGTTCATCGGCTACCAGTTCGCGACCGCGATCATCCTGGTGCTGCTCGGCTACTACGTGCTGTCCGACAGCGGCGTGACGTTCGCGGCGGTGGCGGCCATCATCGCGCCGCTGGCGACCAACTATCAGCACGTCAAGCGCGTCACCCGCGCCTACAACGTGCTGCGCGAGTCGGCCGGGGCGCTGTCCGGCATCGAGGACATCCTGCGGGCCGAGCCCGACCGGGCGCTGGTCGGCGGCGCGCCGATGGAGCAGCTGCGCGGCGACGTCGAGGTGCGCGACGTGCACTTCAGCTACGAGGAGAAGCCGGTGCTGCAGGGCGTCTCGCTGAAGGTGCACGCCGGCCAGACGATCGCATTCGTCGGCGAGTCCGGCGGCGGCAAGTCGACCACGCTCGACCTGCTGATGCGGTTCCACGACCCGGAGTCGGGCGCGGTGCTGATCGACGGGCGCGACCTGCGCGAGGTGCGGCTGGCGGACTACCGCAGCCGGACCGCGGTGGTCAGCCAGCAGCCGTTCCTGTTCAACACGACGCTGCGCGAGAACATCAGCTGCGGCCGGCCCGGTGCCAGCCAGGAGGAGGTCGAGCGGGCGGCGCGCGCCGCCAACATCCACGACTTCATCGTGCAGCAGCCGAACGGCTACGACACGCTCGCCGGCGAGCTCGGCAGCAACCTGTCCGGCGGCCAGCGCCAGCGCATCACGATCGCGCGCGCGATCCTGCGCAACCCGGCGATCCTGTTCCTCGACGAGGCGACCTCGGCGCTCGACAACGAGAGCGAGGAGGTCGTGCAGCGTGCGCTCAACGAGCTGATGAAGGGCCGCACGTCGTTCGTCATCGCGCACCGTCTGTCGACCATCGTCGACGCCGACCAGATCTTCGTGTTCGAGGAAGGGCGCGTGGTCGAGTCGGGCACGCATCAGGAGCTGTTGGCGCGCGGCGGCGTCTACCGGCGGATGTTCGACAAGTCGGTGCGCCCGGACGCGGGCTGACGCTACCTTTTCGCGGTCATGCTCCGCGCCCTCGCGTTGTTCTCGTTCCTGCTCCTCGGAGCCTGCCAAGCCATGCCCACCGCCGGACTCGCCCACGACGTCTACTTCGAGCTGATCGACGCCTCGCCCGCCGCGCAGCAGCGCCTCGTCGACAGCTGCCGCGCCAAGCTCGCGCCGATCCCGGGCATCACGTTCTTCGCCGTCGGCAGCCGCGACGAGGAGCTGAACCGCGACGTCAACGACCAGGCGTTCCACGTCGCCCTGCACGTCTACTTCGCCGACCGCGCCGCCCACGACGTCTACCAGGACCACCCCGACCACCTCGCCTTCATCGAGGCCAACAAGGCCAACTGGAAGTCCGTCCGCGTCTTCGACTCCACCACCCGGAAGTAGCGGTACTGCGAGTTCATCCTCCAACTTCCGCGAGCGCGAGCGCTCGCGGAAGTTGGAGGATGAACCGCGTACCGTACCGCTACTTTCCGGGGCCGAGGAGGGCGACGACGGTGGCGCGGCAGGCTTCGCGGCGGCCTACGGCGTCGACCTTCTCGCCGGTCTTGCCCTTGACGTTGACGCGGTCGACGTCGAGTTCGAACAGCTCGGCGATGCGCGCGCGCATCTCGGCGCGGCGCGGCTTGAGCTTCGGCAGTTCGGTCTCGAGCACGACGTCGAGCGACCAGACCTGCAGGTCCTTCTGCCGGACGCGTGCCATCGCCTCGCGGCAGAACTCCGCCGAGTCGCGGTCGGCGTGCGCCGGGTCGCGGTCGGAGAACAGCGTGCCGAGGTCGTCGAGGCCGGCGGCGCCGAGCACCGCGTCGCAGGCGGCGTGCAGCACCGCGTCGCCGTCGCTGTGGCCGATCGGGCCGACCTCGCTGTCGAACGTCACGCCGCCCAGCACGCACGGGCGGCCGGGCTGCAGGCGGTGCATGTCGACGCCGAGGCCGACGCGGGGGAGGTCGTTCATCATGCTTCTGGGAACGGGGTCGGATCGCGCTCGAGCAGGGCTTCGGCGAGCGGCAGGTCGTCCGGACGGGTGATCTTGAGGTTGCCGGCGGTGCCGGGCACGACCGCGATGTCGAGGCCGGCGTGTTCGAGCAGCGAGACGTCGTCGGTGACCACGAAGCCGGTCGCGCGCGCCTTCGCCGCGGCCTGCAGCAGCCAGTCGCGTCGCGCGATCTGCGGCGTCTGCGCGTACCAGATCGGGCTGCGGTCGACGGTCTCGACGACCCGGCCGTCCTGCACCCGCTTCAACGTGTCCGCGGCCGGGATCGCCAGCAGCGCGCCGCCGACGGCCTGCGCCGTGCGCAGGCACTCGCGCGTCTGTGCGACCGGCACCAGCGCGCGCGCGGCATCGTGAACGCACACCAGCTCGACGTCGTCCGACGTCGCTGCGAGGCCGCGCTCCATCGACTCCTGGCGGGTCGCGCCGCCGTCGACGAAGCGCGGCTCGACGCCGGTCGGCATCACCGCGCAAAGCCGGTCGAGGCACGACGGCACCAGGTCCTGCCGGTCCTCGGGCTGGACCAGGACCAGCACTTCGCAGCGCTCGGCCGCGGGCACCGCAGCGAGCAGGCGCGCCGCGCTGTGCACGAGCAGCGTGTCGCCGCCGAGCTCGAGGAACGCCTTGGGAACGTCCGCGCCGAGGCGGGTGCCGCGTCCGGCCGCGAGCAACAAGATGGCGACCTTCACGGCGCGCGACCTTACACTCGGCCCCGTGGCGGTGGTGCGGATTCTCGGTATCGACCCGGGCACGCAGGTGGTGGGCTACGGTTGCCTCGAGCTGGCGGCCGGCGCGCTTCCTGGCGTGGGCGGTGCCGCGTCCGCGGTGCCGCTGGCGATGCGCGGCAGCAACGTCGTGCGCGCCGCTGGGTCGGGCGGCGGCGGCGTGCGGCTGGTGGCGGCCGGCGTGCTGCGACTCGGCAAGCGCGGCGCCGATCTGACCACGCGGCTGCTCGCGCTGTCGACGCAGTTCGCCGCCCTGGTGCGCGAACTGCAGCCGTCCGAGGTCGCCGTCGAGGAGGCGTTCTACGGCAAGAGCGTGCAGGCGGCGCTCCGCATCGGCGAGGCGCGCGGTGTCGTGCTCGCCGAGTCGGCGCGCTCGGGCCTCGACGTGCACCAATACGCCCCGGCCCGCGTCAAGCGCTGCGTCGCCGGCCACGGTGCTGCTCGCAAGGACTCCATTGCCAGCATGTTGGGGCAGTTGCTGCCCGAACTCGCCGGGCCGGCGGCGGCGCAGTTGCCGGCCGATGCGACCGATGCCGTCGCCGTCGCATGGACGCGACTCGAGGAGCGTCGATCGCCGCTGCTGGTCGCCGAACGGCAGGGCGGCCGCCGCAGCAAGCGCGGGCTCGACAACGGTCTCACCGGACCCTGACGGCCCCGATCCCGCGCACCGTGGTTGCATTTTCGGTCGTCAGTCCATGTAATGCGGCAACCGGTCAGCGAGGCATTCGCCCTTGTACAACCTCAACCAGTCGGCATACGCGACCCAGGATCGCGAGCATGACGACGGACGTCGGACCTCGAGGTCCGCATCCGCCGCGCGGCTTCGCCGACTACGCGCAGGAGTCGCCCCATGATCCGAGGACCCGTGTTGCCGCAGATGCGAGACAGCCTGTGGTCCCTGGTCTCTTCGCGTCTCGACCGCATCGAATCCGGTCTGACGCTCGTGATGGAATCGCTCGACTGCAGCGACGGCGAACTGGGCGCGGTCGATGGCCTCGCTCGCGATGCGATGGGCGGCCCCGTGCTGGTGATGCTCGCGGTCGAGGGCGATGCGCTGCTGCCGGCGCGCGCGCTCGCTGCCGGCAAGTTCCTGCGGCGGGTCGGAGACGCGCTCGCGCGCGCCGTGCCCGAAGCCAACTTCTGTCCCGGCATTGCGGGGCGGGTGCTGCTGATCGGCAACGAGACGGCCACCGCGACCATCGAACAGGTCTGTGCGCTGCCGATCCCGGGCCTGCACGCCTGCACGCTCGAGCCGTTCCGCATCGCCGGCAGCGAGCGCTTCGCGGTCCGCTGGGCCACGGCGCAACGCGACCGAGACGCGATCGACGCATCGTCGCCGTCGCCGTCGGGTGCCGACGAGTCCGCGCCCGAGTTCGTCGTGCCGCAGGCGCGCGCAGAGATCTGGGACGCGGTGCAGGAGATCTGCGAGCGCATCGATCCGGACGTGCGCGTGCACGGGGACCGCTACGCGCGCCAGGTCTCGTGGAACGGCTTCCCGCTCGGCGATATCCGCACCGTCGGCGGTGCGCTGGTCGCGAGCGCCGCAACCGGCGTCGTGCGCGACCTGCGCGATGCGCACGACGTGCGCCGCTTCGGCGACCAGCTGCTGCGCGCGTTCGCGCAGCACGCCCGGATCGACCTCGGCCCGTTCGATCGCGATACGGCCGATCCCGATTCGTCCGGTCACCATCCGTCCGGTCACTATCCGTCCGAGGGCGGTCCCGACGATCGGGGCCGCCGCGGTCGCAACCGCCAACACGAACAGGATCGTCGCGCGGCCGATGCCGGCGCCGATCGACTTGCTGCGACTCGCCACGCAGTTGGGGGCCGCCACGACGTGGCGGAACGTGGGCTGCTGTCCGACGCCGCCGCGAGCGGCGGCGAGAGCCTGCGTTCGAGCCTGGCCGCGTCCCGGCTCTCCCCGGAAGAGTATTCCGCCCTCGGCGAGCCGGCTTCGTTGGCCGGCCCGGACTCCGAGGGCTCCGTGGCAAACGATCGTTCGCAGTCGGCTCCTCTGCCGGACTCGTCGGTCGGTCGCTCCGACTGAACCGCCGTCCCGCAGGGGCCCGGCGTGCGGCTGCGTCCGCGCGCCCGGATCGTCGTCTGCTGTTCGCAATCCAGCAGAGGTCTCGTGGAATCGGACCTGGAAGTCGAACGCACCGCGCGTGGGTTCCTGCGGCGACTGTTGCGGCGGCCGCCTCCGGAGGTGCGCACGCGGGAGGCCGCGGTGGTCGCGTTCGCCAGCGGCAAGGGCGGCACCGGCAAGTCGTTCCTGACGACCAACGTCGCCATCGGCCTGCACCAGCGCGGCCTGCGCGTCGCGGTCGTCGACTGCGACTTCGGTCTGGCCAACGCCCACCTGCTGTTCGGCGCGAACCCGAGGTTCTCGATGCAGCACCTGCTCGGCGGCCAGCGCACCGTGTCGGAGGTGATGACGCCGACGCCGTACGGGCCGAGCCTGATCGCCGGCGGCTCGGGCATCTCGAGCCTCGCCGAGCTGGGCCAAAAGCACATGCAGATGCTGGCGCGCGCGCTCAGCCAGGTGGCCGAGCGCTGTGACGTCGTGCTGATCGACTGCGCGGCGGGCCTGGCGCCGCAGTCGATGATCACGGTGCTGGCGGCGCAGCACGTCGTGATGGTGACCAACCCGGAGATCGCCGCGCTGACCGACGCCTATGCGGTGATCAAGTGCCTGTCGCGGCAGGTCGAACGGCCCGACATCCGGCTGGTCGTCAACCGCGCGACCAGCGCCGAACTCGGCCGCGCGACGTTCGAGCGGTTGTCCGAGGTTTCGAGCCGCTTTGCGAGCCTGCCGATCCACTACCTCGGGTACGTGCCCGAAGACCCGGCGGTGAGTCACCGGCGGCTCGGACAGGCGCCGATGTTGGTGGGGATGCCGGAATGCGAGACCTCGAAGGCGCTCGACCTGCTGGTGACGGGGCTCGAGGCGCAGGTCCGTGCGACCCGCGCGCGGCCGGCCTCGCGCGGGGTCGAGGCGCGCATGCTGACGCAGATCCGCCGCTGGTAGCGCGGCAGCGACGGCTGCTGGGGCTCTGGGCCGCGGTGGTGGTGCTGTGCGCGGCGCGCGCGCTCTGGCGCGGGATCGTGCCGGCAACGCCCGGTGTGACCGTGGCTTCGTGCCCGATCGACGTCAACCGCGCGTCGGTCGGCGAGCTGCAGGCGCTGCCCGGCGTCGGCCCCGGACGGGCCGAGGCGCTGGTGCTCGAACGGATCCGCCACGGCCCGTTTGCACGGCTCGAACAGCTGGCGCGGGTGCACGGCTTCGGCCCCGAACTGCTGCGCCGGCTGGCGCCGCACGTGCGCTTCTGAGCGCCCGGGCGCGCAACAATGCGTAGCGGCAGGCTTTCGGGTAGGCTGCTGGGCGAATGACCAGCGTCGGAGCAGACCCACGCGAGTGCGTTCGCCGCGCGCTCGCCGAAGACCTTGGTTCGGATGGACTCGCCGTCACCAACGACGTGACGTCGGCGCTGTCGGTCGCCATCGAACAACGCGGCCGCGGCGTGATCCGGGCCAAGTCGACCGGCGTGCTGGCCGGCATCGAGTGCGCCATCGAGAGCTTCCGCATGCTGGACGCCGGTTGCACGGTCGAGCCGCTGCTGCAGGACGGTGACCCGTTCGAGGCGGGCGTCGAGGTGCTGCGCTTCGAGGGCGCGATGGCGTCGCTGCTCGCCGCCGAGCGCACCGCGCTGAACTTCCTGCAGCGCCTGTCGGGTGTGGCGACGCGCACCCGGCAGTTCGTCGACCGGGTCGCCGGCACCGGCGCGCGCATCCTCGATACGCGCAAGACCACGCCCGGCCTGCGCTACCTCGAGAAGGCCGCGGTCGTCGCCGGTGGCGGCGAGAACCACCGCATCGGCCTGTTCGATCAGGTGCTGCTCAAGGAGAACCACTTCGGCTTCGCCAGGCCGACCAGCTACGAGGACGTGGTGCGTCGCTGCTGCGAGGGCCACGATCGACCGGTGATCGCCGAGGCCCGCACCGTCGACGAGGCGGTCGCCGCGGTCGCCGGTGGTGCCGGCGTCGTGCTGCTCGACAACTTCGAGGCGGGCGAACCGCTGCGCGCCGCCGTGGCGGCCGTTCGCGAAGCCGCGCGCACCGCCGGTCGCCGGGTCGAGACCGAGGCCTCCGGTGGCATCGACCTCGACACCGTGCGCAGCTACGCGGAGTGCGGCGTCGACCGGATCTCGGTCGGGTCGCTGACGCACTCGGCGCCCGCGGTCGACCTGTCGATGGTCGTGGAGGGCGTGCAGTGAGCGCCAACGAACTGACGTTCCCTCCCGACGGAGCGGTGCTGCGCGAGGTCCGCGCGAACGTGCGCAAGATCGCCGCGTCGCTCGGCGCCGAGCCGAGCGTCTGCGACAACCTGGCGCTGGTCGTCGACGAACTGGTCAACAACGCGATCGAGCACGGCGCCTCCTACCGGAAGTCGAGTCAGGACCTGCGGGTGGCGATCGGTGTCGACGGGGACCGCCTGACGATCGACTTCTTCGATCCGGAGATGCCGGCGGACCAGGTGCAGGAGCTGTCCTCGGCGCTCGCCGAGACGGCCAACGGCATGCCGTCGCTCGACAGCGAGCGCGGCCGCGGCCTGTTCCTGCTGTCGGTCTACCTCGAGGACCTGCGCGCCGAGGCGGCGCCGCAAGGCGGCCTGCGCCTGTCGGGGCGCATCCAGCGGCAGTGACCGCGCCCGCGCTGGCCGGCCTGGTCGACGCGTGGCTGCGGCTGCCGCGCGCGCTGCGCGCCTGCGTGCCGCTGATCGGCATGGCCGTGCTGTGGTGGTCGTCGTCGCGCGTGCCCGGCGACGAACCGCACAGCACCGCCCGCTCGTTGTTCCACAACTCGATGCACGTCATCGCCTACGGCTGCATCGGCGCGGCGGTCTGGCTGGCGTGGTCGCGTCGCCCCGCCGGCGAGCCGCAGCGGTTCCGTTCGTGGGGCTCGTGGCTGGTGGCGACCGCGTACGGCGTCGTCGACGAACTGCACCAGTCGTTCGTGCCCGGCCGCGACTGTTCGCTGTTCGACCTGGTGTCGGATGCCGCCGGCGCGGCGCTGGCCGTCGTGCTGCTGCGCGGCATCGTCGGCGTGTCGCGCAGCTGGCGCCGCGACGCATGGCTGTTCGTCGGTGTGGGGCTGGTCGGCGTGCTCACCGCGACGTTCGTCAGCTGGTGACTCGCTGCCGGGACACTGCGTGTAACGTCTGCGAGAACCTGACGCTAAGGGCGATTTGTTCACTCCTTCGCTGCCACGCGGCGCGCCGCTGCAGCGCTGTTGGGGGTGCCATGAAGCGATTCCCTTTGCTGTTGGCAGCCCTTCTCGGGGTTGTCGTCTCGGTGCCCGCGCAGAACCGTCGCTCCGGGCGCCACCACCAGGGCCAGGTCGTCACCGTGCAGCCGGCTGCGCGCGGCCCGGTCCAGAACCAGGCCTTCCGTCAGGGCCAGCCCGTTTCGGGGTCGCGCTCGGCGCGGCGCGGCGGCGTCGATCGGCGCGCCACCCGCAACGTCAACCGCGGCGCCATCCGCAGCGGTCGGCATGACGGGCGCGGCGTCTCGCGCCGCAGCTACGGTCGCCACGACGTCCATCGCCGAAGCTTCGGCAGGTGGGAGACCCGCTGCGAACGCGTGCTGGTGCCGGGCTACTGGGATCGGCAGCACGTGCCGGCCGTGTTCGGCTGGATCTACGACAGCTGCGGCCGCCGGCACTGGGGCATCGTGACCCCGGCGTGCTACCAGCGCGTGTGGGTGCCGGCGCGCTACGAAACCCGCAGCCGCCGCGTCTGGGTGCGCCACTGATCGTGGCGCGGCGGTCGCCCGTCCTGTTGGATAGCCGACATGGAACGCGGCGACCGCTTCGATCACCCCCTCATCGAACGCTACGCGAGCAAGGACATGGCTCGCCTGTTCTCGCCCCGTGCCCGTCACGGCGCCTGGCGGGACCTCTGGATCTGCCTCGCCGAGGCCGAGCAGCGCCTGGGCTTTCCGGTCACCCAAGAGCAGATCGCCGAGCTGCGCAAGCACCGCGACACCTTCGACTGGGAGCGCGTCGCCGAGCTCGAGAAGGAGCTGCGCCACGACGTGATGGCGCACGTGCACCACTACGGTGAGCTGGCGCCGTCCGCCAAGCCGATCATCCACCTCGGCGCGACCAGCTGCTACGTGACCGACAACGGCGACCTGGTCATCTACCGCGAGGCGCTGCGCCTGATCGCGCGCCGGCTGCAGGCGTGCATCCGCAACCTCGCCGCGTTCGCCAGGCAGTGGCGCGCCGAGCCGTGCCTCGGCTACACGCACTTCCAGGTCGCGCAGCCGGTCACGGTCGGCAAGCGCGCGTGCCTGTGGGCGCAGGACCTCGCGCTCGACCTCGACGAGACGCTGCGCGTGGCCGAATGGCTGCCGTTCCGCGGCGTCAAGGGAACGACCGGCACGCAGGCGACGTTCTTGCTGCTCGCGGGCGGCGACCACGGCAAGGTCGAAGAACTCGACCGGCTGGTGACCGAGGGCATGGGATTCGGCCGATCGATCCCGGTCAGCGGTCAGACCTACACACGCAAGATCGACTGGAGCATCCACCAGGTGCTGTCGGCGATCGCGCAGTCGGCGAGCAAGTTCGCCAACGACCTGCGCCTGCTGTCGCACGAGGGCGAGATCGAGGAGCCGAGCGAGTCGAAGCAGATCGGCAGCTCGGCGATGGCCTACAAGAAGAACCCGATGCGCTGCGAGCGCGTCAACTCGCTGGCGCGCTACGTCATCGAGGCCGCCAACACCAGCGCGCACACCGCGGCGACGCAGTGGCTCGAGCGCACGCTCGACGACTCGGCGATCCGCCGCATCGCGCTGCCCGAGTCGTTCCTGGCGATCGACGGCATCCTGATGCTGGTCGAGAACGTCACCAAGGGCCTGGTCGTCTACCCGAAGGTCATCGAGAAGAAGCTGACCGAGCAGCTGCCGTTCCTGGCGACCGAGGAGATCCTGATGGCCGGGGTCGCCGCCGGTGGCGACCGCCAGGATCTGCACGAACGGGTGCGCGTGCACAGCCGCGCCGCGGCGCATGCGGTCAAGGCCGAGGGCAAGGCCAACCCGCTGATGCAGCTGATCGCCGACGATCCGGCGTTCGCGGCGATCAAGGACCGCCTCCCGGACCTGCTGCAGCCGAGCCGCTTCGTCGGCCGCTGCGCCGAGCAGGTCGACGCGTTCGTGCAGAACGAGGTCGAGCCGCGGCTTTCGGGTGCCGAACTCGACGGGCTCGCCGGCGAGATCCGGGTCTAGGAGCGCGTCCATGTAGTGGACGCGCTGCCGACCGTGATCGCGGAAGCGGCGTGTACGCGTGCGGACGGGGCTTTGCCCACTAGCTGGCCGGTCGGGCGCCTCGGGTCAGGCTCCGTCGCGCGCCAGAGGGTGTCAGGGGAGCACGGCGCCGCCGAGGATGTCGGTGAAGTAGATGACGCTGTTGCTATCGACCGCGACGGCCTGCGTCAGGAACACCTGGCCAACGATGCCTGGAGTGCTGGGGACATCGATAGGTTGGTAGACGAGCCAGCTCGCGACGTCGCCCGAAACGGTGCGCAGCGACACCGGTAGATTCTGGGTGGTGTCGATGACGAACTGATCCGGTCCAAGTTGGACCAGGGGATAGGTTCCAGCCGATCCCGGTCCGGCGAGGGTGATGGTCGTTGCGATCAGTATCGGGGTCGGGACGTTGGCGGACACCGGGCAGCTCAGCTGCAGTGGTTGCCCTGCGGAGAACGGCCCCGAGAACTGAAGTTCTCCCAGTTCCAGGTCTGGAGTGCTGCTCGTCGAGCCTGGCGTGCCGAACCGCACCATGCATCGTTGTCGATGGATCTCGCCGGGAGACGAAGCGCGATGAACGCCGTAGACGACCCCTGCTTCCAGTGCGGTTGCCGCCGGGATGGTGACCGAGGTGTCCACCGGCAACTGCGTCGCCGTGCCCAGTGTCGCGCCGGTGTCCAGGCGCGACAGGATGTAGGTGTGGCTATGCCCTTGCCCGCAGTGAAGGTGCACGGAAGTGGCTCCTTCGCGAAACGACCTCTGGTTCAGCATGAACTGGTCGCCGCTGATTACCGTGGGCGTGATCGGCGTGGATTGCGCGGTCGCGACGTCCACGAGTGCGAAAGCCGGGGTGCCGTAGACCTCGGCGGCAATGGAGACTCGAGGCGAGATCCGAAGCTTGGTGGCTGCAGTTGTGCGTGGTTCGAGTCCGAAGGCCAGGTCACCGAAGGGTAGGAGCTTCAGCGATGCCGTTGCCGTCGACAACGCAGGGATGTCGCCTGATGCGTCATACCAAGCCGAGAGCATGAGGCCGCTGAGTGGGGTCGTGCCGTCCCAAGTGGCGCGCCACGTAATTCGGCTCAGGTTGTCGATGCAATACAACGATTCATCGACGCTGTCGAAGGCGACGCCGTCCGGTCGTTGGCCGGGCAGGAACAGCGTCGAGATCAGGCTGTAAGGATCCTGAGTGCCTGCCTTGCGGCGAAGGTGACGGATGCAGCCCACTCCCGGCTGCGATTCTCCGACGATCAGGACGTTGTCCTGAAGGGGGTGCGACGGTGTCGTGCGGGAATACCAAGAGGTTGCGCCGCGGGTCTCTTGCAGGCCCGTCGCCGTTGATGCAGACGTGCCCAACGGGGTCGCGGTTTCGGCCTGCGCATCGATGTAGCAATGTGGGTTGACGGTCCGGAAGTCGGGGTCTTGAGCGATACAGATGGTCCCCGCACATAGGGTCGCCCACAGGAAATGGCTAGCGTTCATGGTTGTCTGTTTGCCTGCTTAGATCTCAACGGGGAAAATCGGTTGGGGGCAGCCTGCAAGTAGCGAGAGGCGAATTGCCTCCCCCTTTGCTTTGAGCGCGTCAACTTGTAGTGTGAGAGACTGGAGGTTGGCGGCTGAGGGGTCGGGGTCAGTCGCTGGGCCGGCGTAGCTGTCGCGTAGAAACTCTAAGAAGCTGGCGTCAACACTGAGCATCACGGCCTGGTTGACTTGAATCGCAATGGTTGATTTGACTTGGTCGGGTGTCATTCCGAACTCAGGCGGAAGTCCCGCTATTGCGTTACCCTCAAGTATCTGTCGGTGAGCGTCATATTCCGTGAGTGTCTGGTCGAGCCGATGCATTTCGTGCGAGATCATCCAGGCCATAATGCTCGGTAGTTGTCCGAATACCTGGGGGTCAAATGCGGTCTCCTCTCCGTCTTGGATCCCCGGACGAAATGCTCGACACTTCCCCTGATCGATCAAGAGAGTGTCGAGTGTGGGTGGCATTGTGCATGCATACGCACTCAGCTTTCGCTCCTCCTCTTGTTGGGCGCGGTATCCCGGTAGAAGGCCCAACATCGGATGGCCTAGATATGCGCGCCCCTTGGCTTCTGCTAGCCGCTCAAATCGTTTCTTTGCGAATGGCAGCAGCTTCCCTGACCGTTCGGATGTAGGCGAGCCCGAGCTGGCGTCGGCTTCTAGGGAGGCGATCCACCCAGACATTTTATCAAACGCGACGCATAGTTGTTCAAACTGCGGCCCGAGAACTTGGATGGGGGCCGCTTGTGCGAGCAGCGGGGCCGCCATCATTGTATACAGGGCGATGTGGGCGAGGTGACGCATCGTGCAGTGCTCGGTTGCTGTGTGATGAGTGTAGGGGTGTTGTTCTTGCGCGAGTTGCGCGTCGATTCACGGTAGCTTGAGAAGGTGTAGCGGTTCAAGGGTCTCTTCGTTCAAGGTAGTGGGGTGTTGTTACCTGGAGCTGGGGGGCAATCAATGAATGCGTTGCGTTATTGTGTGATTCGGTGGGCGTCAAGTAGTTTGGCCATGCGGCTGGCGCGGTCGCGAACTCCGTCTCGCTTGCTTCGCCCAGGCGGATTCAGGCGGCAGACCTGAGTCTGGTAGGGATCCGATCGCGCCCCGGCCCGTATCAGGGCGGGTCCTCCCCGACCCCGCCCTTCGCCATGAACGCCCACCGCCTCACCTGGATCGCGCGCATCGTCGTCGCGGTCATCCTGCTGCAGACCCTGACCTTCAAGTTCACCGCCGCGCCCGAGTCGGTCTACATCTTCGAAACCGTGGGCATGGAGCCGGTCGGCCGCATCGGCAGCGGTATCGCCGAACTGATCGCCGGCGTGCTGCTGCTGATCCCGGGTCGTCGCTTCGCCGCCGCCGGCGCGGCGCTGGCGCTCGGGGTGATCTCGGGCGCGATCTTCTTCCACCTGACGAAGCTCGGGATCGTCGTGCAGGACGACGGGGGCCAGCTGTTCGTGATGGCGGTCGTGGTCTTCGTCGGCTCGGCGTTCGTGCTGCTGCGCAACTTCGGCGGGCTGCTGGAGTGGCTGCCCGGCCGCACCACGCCGCCGCCGCCGGAAAACGCCTGACGGCACCGGCGTTGCGGGGGTCCTTGCGCCTGACCCTTTCCGTCGCCAGAAGGACCCCTCGATGACCGCGATCGCCTGCCTCCGCCCGTTCGTCCCGTTCGCCCTGCTGCTGTGCTTCGGCCATGCGCAGGAGGAACCCCAGAAGCCCCAGAAGCCCCAGAAGCCACTGACGACGCGCGTCTACGACGTGCGCGACGTGGTCCGGATCGAGCCCGACTACCAGCCGGCGACGGCGATCGAGGCGTCGTTCGTGCCGACCGAGCGCGAGGTCCGCGAGGACAGGCTGCAGGCGCTCGATCTCGGCGATGCGGTCACGCTCGCGATGATGGGGTCCTCGCCGATGTACTGGGAACGGGAGGGCGTCGAACTCCGTCCCGAGGACTCGGGCTTCCTGACCGTGACCTGTGACGCCGCGATGCACCAGCGGGTGCAGCAGGTGCTGCAGCAGGTCCGGGCGATGCTGTTCGAGACCGTGCTGGTCGAGGTGCACGAGGTGCCGGGGGACGCGCTCGATGGCCGCCCGTCGGTGCTGAGCGAGGCGATGGCCGACGGCCTGCTCGCGCAGCTCGGCGAGCATCGCGTGCACTTCGGTCGCGCCAACGTGCAGCGGCCGCTGTTGCTCGAGTCCAAGCGCACCCAAAACCGCATCGCCGGGCTCGGAGTCCGGGTCGCACAGGGGGCGTCGGCGCCGCAGCCGGAGGTCGCCACCGCGTCGTACGGTTCGAGCTGGAGCGTGCTGGCGACGCGCACCGTCGGCGATGCCCTGCTGGTCTCGGTGACCGGCAGCGACCGCGCCCTCGAGGAGAGCACGTCGAAGCGTCGGGTGCCGACGAGCAACGACGACGGGCCGGCGGTGCTGGAGTTCGCGGCGACCCGCATCGCGACCTGCCACGCGAGCGCCTACCTGAAGCCGGGCCAGTCGATGCTGGTCGGCACCAACGCGGCCGACGGTGCTGCCCTGTGCATCCGGGTGCGGCGCGCCGGCGCTCCGGTGAAGGACGCGATCGGTGAGCTGCGTGCGTTCTCGATCCGGTCGCTGATCGCCGGGGCGCGGCGTCCCGCGGCGGTCGTGCTGCCCGGTGGCGAGGCGACGCTGTTCCCCGAGATCGAATCCGAGCCGACGCCGGCCGTCTGCGACGACGGTCGGTTGATCGAGGCGATCACCAGCCAGGTCGCGCCCGACAGCTGGGACGGCGATCCGAACACGTTGAACGCGCGCGGTGGCTACCTGTTTGCCTACACGCCCAGTGGCGACGAGGTCGCCGAGCAGGTCGCCGCGATGCTGCAGAAGTTGCAGGACCTCGACGCGCGGCAGTACTCGCTGGAGGTGCGCTTCGGCAAGGTCGCCGCCGACGCGCTGCGCACGCGGCCCGACCTGCTCGCCGAAAAGCTGACCCAGCGATGCCTGACGACCGTCTCGGCGAGCCGCGGCGCGCAGGTCAGCGCCACCCGGCACACGCCCTACGTCCGGGACTTCGGTGCCGTGATGGCCAGCGCCAGCGCGGCGACCTACCCGGAGGTCGGCGGCTTCGCCGAGGGCTTCCTGATGCGCGGCGAGATCGCCAACTCGGGCCAGGGCACCGTGCGCCTCGATCTGCACCTGACCACGCTGTCGCGCGGCGTCGAGACGCAGCCGTTCAACCTGGAGCATCCTCGGATCGGCGCGATCGATCGTGTCGACGTCCGCGAGAACAAGGTGCGCGGCGTCGCCACCGTCGAAGTGGGCGAGTGGACCCTGCTGAGCGTGTCGCCAGTCGAGGGCGGTCCCGGCCACGTTGCGGTCGTGGCGCGGGTGTCTTTGCTGCAGTAGCGCTGGAATGCCATTGTGGCAGCTTCTATCGATGGCTGCCATAATGGCGGTCTCTCGGGCTGGCATCCTGTGCCCCGAGCGATCTGTAAGCGATTGTAATCAAGGGCTTTGCGGGTTTCGTCCGGGCCCGGCACGCCGCTCGCTATCCATGGGTCGTCGCCAACCAACGGAGGTCGCCCATGGACATGAACAAGCTCACGCAGAAGTCGCAGGAAGCCCTGCAGACGGCCCAGCAGAAGGCCGTCGAATTCGGTCACCAGCAGATCGACGCCCGCCACCTGTTGCTCGGGCTGATCGAGCCGAACGACGGCCTGGTCCGTCGCCTGCTCGAGCGGCGCAACGTGCCGCTCGACGCGGTCACCGGCGCCTTGCAGGCCGAACTGCGCAAGCTGCCCAAGGTGTCGGGCGCGGGCTACGCGCCGGACAAGATCTTCCTGACCCCGGAGCTGGCGCAGGCGCTGCAGCTCGCCGAACAGAAGGCGCAGCAGATGCAGGACGAGTACGTCTCGGTCGAGCACGTGTTCCTGGCGCTGCTGGCGACCGCCAAGGGCGACGTCGCCGAGCTGTTCCGCGCGTTCTCGATCGACGAGGCCGGGTTCCTCGCGGCGCTCAAGGACGTGCGCGGCAACCAGCGCGTGCAGAGCGCCAACCCCGAGGCCACCTACGAGGCGCTCGAGCGCTACGGCCGTGACCTCGTGCAGATGTGCCGCCAGGGCAAGGTCGACCCGGTCATCGGTCGCGACGACGAGATCCGCCGCGTGATCCGGATCCTGTCGCGCAAGACCAAGAACAACCCGGTGCTGATCGGTGAGCCCGGCGTCGGCAAGACGGCGATCGCCGAGGGACTCGCGCAGCGCATCGTGCGCGGCGACGTCCCGGAGGGCCTCAAGGACAAGACCGTGTTCGCGCTCGACATGGGCAGCCTCGTCGCCGGCGCGAAGTACCGCGGGGAGTTCGAAGAGCGCCTGAAGGCGGTGCTCAACGAGGTCAAGAACAGCGAAGGACGCATCCTGCTGTTCATCGACGAACTGCACACGATCGTCGGCGCCGGCAAGGCCGATGGCGCAATGGACGCCGGCAACATGCTCAAGCCGATGCTGGCGCGCGGCGAGCTGCACTGCATCGGCGCGACGACGCTCGACGAGTACCGCCAGTACATCGAGAAGGACGCCGCGCTCGAGCGTCGCTTCCAGACCGTGCTGGTCGACCAGCCGACCGTCGAGGACACCGTGTCGATCCTGCGCGGTCTGCGCGAACGCTTCGAAGTGCACCACGGCGTCAAGATCCAGGACGCCGCGCTGGTCAACGCCGCGACGCTGTCGCACCGCTACATCACCGACCGCTTCCTGCCCGACAAGGCGATCGACCTCGTCGACGAGGCGTGCGCGATGATCCGCACCGAGATCGACTCGCTGCCGAGCGAGCTCGACGCGGTCAGCCGTCGCCTGATGCAGCTGGAGATCGAGGAGACCGCCCTCGAGAAGGAGAAGGACGCGGCCAGCAAGACGCGTCTGTCCGAACTCAAGAAGGAGCTGCAGGACCTGCGCGAGCGCGCCGATGCGATGCGCGCCCAGTACGAGGCCGAGAAGCAGTCGATCGGCAAGGTGCGCGGGCTGCGGGAGCGGCTCGAGGGCCTGCGGCGCGAGATGGAGGAGGCCGAGCAGCGCTACGACATGAACGCGGCGGCCGAGCTCAAGTACGGTCGCATCCCGGAGGCCGAGCGGGCGCTCGCCGACGAGGAGGAGCGGCTCGCCGGTGAGGAGGACAGCGCCGAACGCCTGCTGCGCGAGGAGGTCACCGGCGAGGAGATCGCCGAGATCGTCGCGCGCTGGACCGGCATCCCGGTGCAGCGTCTGGTCGAGGGCGAGCGCGAGAAGCTGCTCAAGCTCGACGAGATCCTGCACCAGCGGGTGATCGGCCAGGACGAAGCGGTGCGGTCGGTCGCCGACGCGGTGATCCGCGCCCGTTCGGGCATCAAGGACCCGCGCCGGCCGATCGGCAGCTTCCTGTTCCTCGGTCCGACCGGGGTCGGCAAGACCGAGCTGGCCAAGACGCTGGCCGAGTCGCTGTTCGACAGCGAGGACAACCTCGTGCGCATCGACATGTCGGAGTACATGGAGAAGCACGCGGTCTCGCGCCTGATCGGCGCGCCGCCGGGCTACGTCGGCTACGACGAGGGCGGCCAGCTGACCGAAGCCGTGCGGCGCAAGCCGTACTCGGTGGTGCTGTTCGACGAGATCGAGAAGGCGCACCCGGACGTGTTCCACGTGCTGCTGCAGATCCTCGACGACGGCCGCGCGACCGACAGCCAGGGCCGCACGGTCGACTTCAAGAACACCGTCATCATCATGACGTCGAACATCGGTGCGCCGATGCTGCTCGACGGCATCAGCGTCAGCGGCACCATCCAGGAGCACGTGCGCGACCAGGTGATGGCGGAGCTGCGGCAGCACTTCCGTCCGGAGCTGCTCAACCGCATCGACGACACGGTGCTGTTCAAGCCGCTGGCCGTCGAAGAGATCCGGCGCATCGTCGACCTGCTGCTGGTGTCGCTGCGTGATCGGTTGGCCGAGCGCCGCATCACCATCGAGGTCAGCGACGAGGCGAGGACGTTCCTGGCGAACCAGGGCTACGACCCGATCTACGGTGCGCGGCCGCTGAAGCGGTTCCTGCAGCGTGAGCTGGAGACCCGCATCGGCCGCAAGCTGATCGCAGGCGACGTGCCGGACGGCAGCGCCGTGACGGTCGATGTCGCCGACGGCGCGTTGACGGTCGAGGCGCGCGCGCCGGACTCGAACGGCGAGGCGGTCGGCGGGTAGGGGGCTTCCCGCCGTCGTTCGGAACGGCTCATCTCTGGCGTTGCGGCGGCGGCTGCTCCATGCTCCGCTGCCCCACAGCGATCATGAGTCGACCCATCGTCCTCAGCGGATGCCAGCCGTCCGGAATCCTCACCCTCGGCAACTACCTCGGCGCGCTGCGCCAGTGGGTGGCGATGCAGGCCGACTACGAGTGCCTGTACTGCATCGTCAACCTGCACGCGATCACCGTGCGGCAGGACCCCGAGGCGCTGCGGGCGGCGACGCTCGACACGCTCGCGCTCTACCTGGCGTGCGGCATCGATCCGGACAAGAGCACTGTGTTCGTGCAGTCGCACGTGCCCGAGCACGCTGAGCTCGCCTGGGTGCTCAACTGCTACACGCAGATGGGTGAGCTGAACCGCATGACGCAGTTCAAGGACAAGTCGAAGCGGCACAGCGAGAACATCAACGTCGGGCTGTTCGCGTATCCGGTGCTGATGGCGGCCGACATCCTGCTCTACCAGGCGCACCAGGTGCCGGTCGGCCACGACCAGAAGCAGCACCTCGAGCTCTGCCGCGACGTCGCCCACCGCTTCAACACCGAGCACGGCGAGACCTTCCGGATCCCCGAGCCGTTCATCCCGAAGGTCGCCGCGCGCGTGATGTCGCTGCAGGATCCGACCACCAAGATGAGCAAGTCGGACGCCAACCCCAACAACTTCGTCGGCCTGCTCGAGGACCCGAAGTCGATCACCAAGAAGCTGAAGCGCGCGGTGACCGACCCGGAGGATCCGCCGCGCGTCGCCTACGACGTCGAGAGCAAGCCCGGCATCGCCAATCTGATGAGCATCCTCAGCGCGTGCACCGGGCGCAGCTTCGGGCAGATCGAGGCGGAGTACGCCGACAAGATGTACGGCCACCTCAAGAAGGACGTCGCCGAGGCGGTGTGCGCGCTGCTCGAGCCGGTGCAGCAGCGCTACCGCGAGCTGCGCGCGGATCCTGCCGAACTCGAACGGGTCATGAAGGTCGGCAGCGAACGCGCCCGCGAACGGGCCGCGGCCACGGTCGCCAAGGTCTACGAGGCGCTGGGTCTGGTGCGGCGGCCGTCGTAGCGCGGCGATCGGTTCAGCGGCCGCGGCGCACGCGCGGTGGGTGGCCCTTGGGCGCGAGCAGCGTGAACCACGTGCTGAGGACTGCGGCCAGCAGCAGGTTGCCGCGGTAGCCCTTGAGGAACTCGAGCTGCTCGTCGCTGAACTCGTCGATCGGCGGCTCGGCGGAGTAGGCCTGGAACAGCCAGGCCCAGATCACCCACGCGGCGATCACGCCGACGCAGGTCGCCGATTGGACCCAGCGGCCCCAGCCGCTGAAGAATGCGCCGAGGCCCGCTACCGGCAACAAGAACACGGTCCAAGGCAGGGCCGACACGTGCATCCACGGCACCTCGAACGCATAGCCGATCCACATGGCGATGCAGACCGCGAGCGCCGCGCCCAGCATCAGCGCGTGCCGCTTCGAGAACGCGTCGAGCGCATGTCGGCCGATCGGGTGCAGCAGCAACAGCAGGTTGAAGATCGGCACCACGCACGCGGTCAGCAGCACGACGCCGAGCCAGCTGTATGCCGCCACGGTTGCTGCCGTCTCGTAGCCGGCGGCGGCGAGGGAGCGGCGGCCGATCTGCGCGACCACGAAGGCGCCGATCAGCACCTGCGTCTGCCGCTGCGGCGGGAACCGTTCCAACCAGACGAACGGCGCCAGCACCGCGCGGTAGATCGGGCTGTGTGAGCGCAACGCTTCGACCAGGCCGGCGCGCGCGCCGTCGAGCATCGGGTCGCGCCGCAGCGCCTCCTGGAAGTGCTGCAACGCCTCCTTGGGCTGACCCTGGCGCAGGCACGCGAAGCCGCGCGCCTGGTGGGTGTAGGGGTTGTCGGGGTCGTGGGCCAGCGACGCCTTGACGTCGGCCTGCGCCTCGTCGCTGCGGCCGAGCTTGGTCAGCGCCACGGAGCGCATGTTGAGGCAGTCGGTGTTCTGCGGGTCGATCGCGAGGCCGGCGTCGGCCGCGGTGATCGCGGCCTGCCAGCGGCTCTGCAGCAACAGGATCTGGGCGAGCGTGCCGCGGTGCTCGGCGTCTTCGGGGGCGAGGTCGATCGCGATGCGGATCGCTTCCTCGGCTGCCTTGTAGTCACGTCGCGTCATCTGCACGACGGCAATTGCCCGGAAGCCGAAGTCGAGCTCGGGGTCGATGGTGACCGCCTGCTTGCCGGCGGCGAGCGCTTCGTCCAGGTCGCCAGTCTGGGCCAGCACCTGCGCCAGCAGCGCGTGGGCCGGCGCGAAGTCGGGGTCCTGCGCCAGCAGCGCACGCAGCTCTTTCTCGGCCAGTTCGAAGCGTTGCTGCTCGTAGAGCAGCGCGGCACGTTGCCAGTGGGCGTCGATCATCGTGGGGTGCGACTCAGAGCTTCAGGTAGCTCTTGAGCTCGTCGTAGAGCCCGGCTTCGTTGGCGTAGAGCACGTAGTTCTTGGCGGTGGCGAACCACTCCGCGGTGGTGGGGCGCTGCGCCTTGGCGGCGGTGAGCAGGTCCTTGGTGGTCAGCGGCGTCGGCTTGCCGGCCGCGATCGCCTCGTCGAGCTTGGCCTCGATCGCGCGGTCGACGACGGCCTTCAGGTCGGCGCCCGAGTAGCGGTCGGTCTTCTTCGCGACCGCCTGCACGTCGAGGTCCTGCTGTGGCTTGCCGGCGAGCATCAGCCGCAGGATCGCGGCGCGTGCCTTGAGGTCCGGCGGCGGCACGAAGATCACCCGGTCGAATCGACCCGGTCGACGGAACGCGCTGTCCATGTGCCACGGCGCGTTGGTCGCCGCCAGCACCAGCAGGTCGTCGTTCTTGGCGTCGAGGCCGTCGAGCTCGGCGAGGAACTGGTTGATCGTCTGGCGACCGGCGCTGTGCTTGAGGTCGCCGCGGCTGGCGCCGAGCGCGTCGACTTCGTCGAAGAACAGCACGCACGGCCGGTGGTTGCGCGCCGACTCGAACACCGCGTGCAGGTTGCGTTCGCTCTGGCCGATCCACATCTCGAGGATCTCGTGGATGCCGATGCTCAGGAAGCGCGCATCGACCTCACCGGCGGTCGCCTTGGCCAGGAACGTCTTGCCGCAGCCGGGAGGGCCGTACATCAGGATGCCACCGCCGCCCTTCTTGCCGTACGCCTGGAACAGCTCCGGCTGCTGCATCGGCAGGATGATCTTCCTGGCGATCTCCTTCTTGAGGTCGTCGAGGCCGCCGACGTTGACGAACTTGACGTCCGAACGCACCGGCCGCAGGTCGGGGCCGCCGCCGCCGTCGTCGCCGGTGGAGTGGCGCAGGCGACCGTCGACCAGCTCGCTGCCGTCGGCGCCCGGCGCGTCGACGCCGAGGCGCTCGCTGAGCTCCTCGTCGCGCAGCGTCGGGTCGCTCTGCACCGCCTTGCGATACTGGCGGACCGCCTGCTCGACGTCGCCCTCGGACAGCAGCACCCGCGCCAGGTCGACGCGGGCGCGCTCGTTGCCGTTGTCGACCAGCTGTTCGAGCACGATCGCAGCGGCGGACTGCTTGCCCTGCGACCGGTAGCACTTCGCCAGCAGCAGCAAGAACGCCTCGTCGTCCGGCTGCTGCTTCAGCGCGGTCTTGCACTCGGCCTCGGCGTCGGCGTAGTGGCCATGCGCCAGCAGCGTCTCGCCCAGCAGCTTGCGCAGGGCGAGGTTGTCCGGGCTCTGGCTCAGCGCTTCCCGCAGCGACCGGATGGTGTCGTCGGCGTCCATGCGGGCACAGTACGACCGCGGCGCCGACGCACAACAGGGCGCCTGGGAGCGCGTCCATGTAGTGGACGCGCTGCCGACCGTGATCGCGGAAGCGGCGTGTACGCGTGCGGACGGGGCTTTGCCCGCTAGTCCGCCCAGCGCTCGTACCAGCGCTCGAACTGCTCGAACTGCTCTTTGGCGAACGCGCGCTGGCTTGGGCTGAGCGCGTCGCTCTCGTTGAAGTGCATCGCGTAGCGCTCGTCGCCCTGCAGCTCGAGCAGGTACTTGTAGTGCAGCACGAGGTCCGGGCCCTCGTCGAACGTCGACAGCACCGTCAGCGCCTCGCCGAGCTCGGTGGCGCGTCGGCGGGCGTCGGCGTCGCCCTGCTGTGCCTGCTGGCACAGCTCGACCAGCTTCAGCACCGGGCCCGGCAGCGCGTTGCCGATGCCGGTGATCGCGCCGGTGGCGCCGCAGTTGACGAAGCCGTGCACGACCTGCGTGTCGACGCCGACCATCAGCGTCAGGTCGTCGTCGCCGCTGGTGATGTTCTCGGCCGCGTAGGTCAGCGCCGGGCCACCGCCGAACTCCTTGAAGCCGACCAGGTTCGCGTGGCGTTCGCGCAGCGCGAAGAACAGCTCGGCGCGCGTCTCGAAGCCGTAGTAGGGGCTGTTGTAGATCACCGCCGGCAGCTTCGGCGCCGCCGACAGGATCGCCTCGAAGTGGGCGCGCTGCGCGGTCGCCGACGTGCCGCGCGACAACACGCGCGGGATCACCATCAGCCCGGCCGCGCCGACCTCGGCCGCGTGGCTGGCGTGCGCGACCGCGGTGCGCGTGTTGACCGCGCCGGTGCCGACCACCACGCGCAGGCCGGCCTGCACCAGTCGCGCGACGCCCTGCATGCGCTCGGCATCGCGCAGCAGCGGCCAGTCGCCCATCGAACCGCAGTAGACCACCGCGCTCATGCCGGCGTCGACGAGCTGTCGGCCCTTCTCGACCAGCGCGTCGAAGTCGGGCACGCGCTCGCCGTCGCGTTCGGTGCACGGAGTCATCAGGGCCGGCATGCAGCCGGTGAACGGAGAGTCGGTCATGGTCTCGCTATCGGGTCAGGGGTGGCTTCGAGTCGGTCGATCGCGGCGCCGAGCACCGGCGCCTGGCTGTGGATGTGGTCCTGCAGGGCGGTGCGGGCGCGGGCCCAGCGGCGCGCCGCTGCGTGCCGCAGGATCTCGGTGTGCTGGCCGGCCATCTCGGCGAGGCGGTCGGCGCCGACCGCGGCGTAGTCGAACAGGCGGGCGTAGTAGCGGCCGTGCGACGCGAAGAACGCGGCGAGGTAGTGGTTGTCCGCCTGCTGCACGAAGTAGGCGTGCAGGTCGTTGTCGATGTGGCCGCGCGCGACGGCGTCGGCGTCGTTGCCGCGTCGCAGGCGCTGCAGCTCGTCGCGGTCGAGGCGGTCGCGCGCGAGGTCGAGGGCCTGCATCTCGAGCGTCGCACGCACGTCGAGGAAGGCACGCATGTCGTCGCGATGGAACGGCCGCGGCCGCCAGCCGCGCCGCTCGACGTGTTCGAGAACGCCCGCGCCGGCGAGCTCGTGGAGCACGCGTCGCAGGCGCGTGCGCCCGACGCCGAGGCGTTCGGCGAATGCCTCTTCGCGCAGGAAGTCGTGCTCGCCGCGCAGGCTCATGCGCAGCACGTGGTGTTCGACTTCGGCGCCGAGGTTCGGTGGGTCGGTCGAAAGGCGCGGGGAGCGGCGAGCCCGCGGCTTCTTCGGGCCTGCCTGCAGCCTGCCGTTCGGTCGCCGTTCGACCAGGCCGGCTTCGATCAGCTTCTCGACCGCGTGCCGGACCGGCGTCACGCTGACGCCGTATGCGCTCGCCAACGCCCCGAGCGTCAGCCGGTCGGGCAGCGGCGCGGATCCGCGCAGGCGCTCCCGCAGGTCCTGCTCGATGTGTCGGGCGATCGTCACTGATGTGACTTTGTATACAAAGTCATGAAAGGAAACCAGTGCCACGGCCTGGCCTGGCCGCGGCCACAGCCCTGGACGCTGCGGTCGCGCCTGCGCGGCCGGCCTGCTAGCCGCGCCCGAGCGCCGTTCGCAGCGCGTCGAGCGAGGCCGCCAACGGCTCGGCACGGCTGGGCCGGGCCAGCAGTTCGGCCAGCGGTGCCGGCACGTCCGGCGCCGTGCCGACCAGCGGCTCGACGACCTCCGCGAACTTCGCCGCGTGGGCGGTTGCCGCGACGATCCAGGCGCGCTCGTCGCCCTGGTCCCGCAGCCGCTCGCGAACGGCCAGGCCGCAGGCCGAATGCGGGCAGACGATCTCGCCGGTGCGGCGGTGCGTCGCGCGGATCTGGGCCCGGATCGCATCGTCGTCGACCGAGTCGGCGCGCACGACCTCGGCGGGGCAGGCGAACCGCTGGCGCAGCCGTTCGAGGTTGCTCGGCGCGCCGACGTCCATCGCGTTGGCCAGCGTCGCGACGCTGGCGGTCGGCTCGTAGCGGCCGGTCGCCAGGAACTCCGGCAGCACCCGGTTGGCGTTGGTCGCCAGCACGACGTCGCCGATCGGCAGGCCGGCCTCGCGTGCCAGCAGGCAGGCCAGCGCGTTGCCGAGGTTGCCGGTCGGCACGACGTAGTTCGGCGCTGCGCGTCCCGCCGCGACGGCGGTCAGCGACGAGTGCACGTAGTAGCTCATCTGCGGCAGCAGCCGGCCGAGGCTGATGCTGTTGGCCGAGACCAGGCCGTGGCGTTCGTTGAGGTCGGCGTCGGCGAACGCGGCCTTGACCATCGCCTGGCAGTCGTCGAACGAGCCGGCGACGCGGTAGGCGGTGACGTTGTCGCCGAACGCGCCCAGCTGGTGCGCCTGGCGCGGCGAGACGCGGCCGTCCGGATACAGCACGGCGACCCGGAACCCGGGCCGATCGTGGAACGCGGCGGCGACGGCTGCGCCGGTGTCGCCCGAGGTCGCGACCAGCACGGTCCGTTCGCGGTCTGCCTCGCGCAGGCGCAGCAGGCAGCTCGCGAGGAACCGCGCCCCGAAGTCCTTGAAGGCCGCGGTCGGCCCCCAGAACAGCTCGAGCAGCGCCGTGTCGGGCTCGATCCAGCGGGTCGGCGCGTCGAACGTGAAGCTGTCGGCGACGATCGCCGGCAGGTGTTCGAGCAGCGCGTCGTCGGCGAAGAACGGCGCCAGCGCGGCTTCGGCGCGCTGCTGCAGCGTGGTGCCCCACGGCCCGTGCTGCCGGTCCGGTTGCGGCGGCATGAACAGCCCGCCGTCCGGGGCCTGGCCCTTGGCGATGGCCTCGGCAAGCGGCACCGGTCCGGCGCCGCGCGTGCTGACTACCTGCATGACTCGACCTCCGCGCGCGGTCCTTGGACCGGCGAGACGAACACGTCGCTGGCCAGCGCGACGTCCGCGAACGCGCGCTGCATCGCCGCACCGCCGCGTTCGGCAGCCGCGCGCGAGGCGAACCAGCCGAACACGCTGGGGCCGCCGCCTGCGATGCTCGCACCGATGGCCTGGTGGTCGAGCGCCGCGCGCTGCACGGCCGCGAATCCCGGCACCAGCGGCGCGCGGCGCGGTTCGACCAGCACGTCGCGCAAGCCGCGGCGCAGCAGCGCCTCGTCACCGCGAAAGCAGCCGGCCAGCATCAGCGCGAGCGCTTCGGTCTGCTGGGTGATCGCCGTCAGCGCGAACGGCTCGGCGAGCACTTCGCGCGAGCGGCGCGTCTCGAGCTGGCAGTGTGGATGCACCAGCGCGATGTGCAGCCATTCGGGCACCGGGACCGACACCGGCGCGCCGTGCTTGGGCGCGATCACCACGCCGCCGAGCAGGCTCGGGGCGACGTTGTCGCCGTGCGGTGCGCCGCTGGCCGCAGCCTCGCCGGCGCACGCCGCTGCATAGAGCACGTCGACCGGCTGCCGCGACGGCAGCAGTTCGTTGGCTGCGACGACCGCGGCGACCGACGACGCCGCCGAGCCGCCCATGCCCGAGGCGAGCGGGATGCCCTTGTGGATCTCGAGGTCGACCCCGAGGTCGTCGGCGCCGGCCAGGCGGCGCAGTTCGAGCACCGCACGGCCGGCGGTGTTGCGCTCGGCGTCGCGCGGCAGCGCCGCTTCGGTGCCGTGGATGGCGACGATCTCGATCGTCGCGTCGGCCCTGCGCGTGCACGTGACGCGGTCGGACGGACCCGCGAACGAGTGGCCGAGCACGTCGAAGCCGGCGGCGCAGTTGCCGATCGACGCCGGCGCGCGGGCGGTCGCGAACGCCGCACTCATCGACGTGCCCCCAGGTGGTTGGCGACGGCCGGTGTGTCGGCGACTCCGAGCGCGCTGGCGACGCGCAGCAGATCGGCGAAGATGCCCATCGCGGTGACCTCGGGGCCGGCGCCGGGGCCGCGCACGACCAGCGGATTGTCGCGGTAGCGTTCGGTCGTGAACTGCACGACGTTGTCGGTCGGTCGGATGTTGGCGAGCGCGTGGTCCTGCGCGACCTCGGTGAGGCCGACGGTCGCCGCGCCGCCGGCTTCGAGGCGCGCGACGTAGCGCAGCACCGAGCCGCGCGCCTGCGCCGCGCGCTGCCGTTCGCCGAGCTCGGCGTCGAGTTCGGGCAGCCGCTCGAGGAACGCCGCCTTGTCGAGGTCGCGCAGCCCATCGGGCACCAGCGATTCGAGCCGGACGTCGTCGAGGCCGATCTGCCAGCCGTTCTCGCGCGCCAGGATCACCAGCTTGCGTGCGACATCGAGGCCGCTGAGGTCGTCGCGCGGATCGGGTTCGGTGAAGCCGCGCTGCATCGCGTCGCGCACCAGCTGCGAGAACGGCACCGCGCCGTCGAAGCTCGTGAACAGGAACGCCAGCGTGCCGGACAGGATGCCGTCGATCGCCAGCACGCGGTCGCCGGTGTCGATCAGGTCGCGCAGCGTCGTGACGATCGGCAGCCCGGCGCCGACGGTCGCCTCGTAGCAGAACTGCGCCGGCTGCCGCTGCAGGGACCGGTAGCGCTCGATCGGTCCCGAGCCCGCGTGCTTGTTCGGTGTGATCACGTGGATGCCGGCGCGCAGCCAGTCGGCGTAGCGATCGGCGACGGCGTCCGACGCGCTGCAGTCGACGATCACCGCGTGCGGCAGGTGCTCGGCGTGCACGTGCGCGGTCAGCTCGTCGAGGTCGGTGTCGTGATCGAGTTCGCGCTCGTAGCCGTCGGCCTGTTCTTCGAACAGGGCCATCCGTCGCGATCCGGCGATCGCACGCACGCGCAGGTCGAGGTTGTTCTGCTCGAGCAGCTGGCCGCGCGCCTCCTGCAGCTGGCGCAGGAACGTGCGGCCGACGTTGCCCGGGCCGATCACGCCGACCGACAGCGTGCGGGCCGACAGGTAGAAGCCGGCGTGCACGGCGCGCAGCGCGCGTTGCGCGCTCTGCTCGTCGAGCGCGACCGAGATGTTGCGCTCCGAGGATCCCTGCGCGATCACCCGCACGTTGACGTTGGCGCGGCCGAGCGCCGCGAACATCTGCGACGCGACGCCGGGGCGGCCGGCCATGCCGTCGCCGACGGCGGCGAGCGCCGCGATGCCGCGTTCGACGCGCACGTCGCTGACCTGGCCGTTGCGCAGCTCGTGCGCGAACGCGCGCCGCACCGCGCGTTCGGCGGCGTCGGCGTCGTTGGCCCGGATCACCACGCAGATCGAGTGTTCGGACGAGCCCTGCGAGATCATCACCACCGACACGCGGGCCTGCTCGAGCGCGGAGAAGAGGCGCTGGGCGGTGCCCGGTACGCCGATCATGCCGGCGCCCTCTAGGTTGAGGATCGCGAGGCCCTTGACGGTGCTGACGCCCTTGACGAACGGCTCGGGTTCGACCGACGCCGCGATCCGGGTGCCGGGGTGGGACGGGTCGAACGTGTTGCGCGCGATGATCGCGATGCCGCGCTCGATCGCCGGCGCCATCGTCTGCGGGTGCAGCACCTTGGCGCCGAAGTAGGCGAGTTCGCAGGCCTCCGAGTACGACAGCTGCGGGATCTCGACGGCTTCGGGCACCACGCGCGGATCGGCGGAGAGGATGCCGTCGACGTCGCTCCAGACGTGCAGCTCGGTCGCCGCGAACAGCGCGGCGAAGATCGCTCCCGAGTAGTCGCTGCCGTTGCGGCCGAGGTTGGTCACGCGGCCGTCGCGCGTGCGCGCGACGAACCCGGAGACGACCGTGATCGCGCCGGGCCGGTCGCAGTAGCGAGCGAGCCGCGTGCGGGTCTCGTCCCACACGACCGTTGCGCCGAGCTCGCTGGCCTCGACGACCAGCACCTTGCGCCCATCGAGCCATTGGCTGTCGCAGCCGCGCGCGCGCAGGGCGCCGTCGACGATCATCGCCGACCAGATCTCCCCGAGGCCCGAGACCAGCTGCAAAAGGTCGGGGGAGACGGCGCCGATCAGCGACTGGGCGTGCAGCAGTTCGTGCAGCGCCGTGAACTCCTCGGCCAGCCGTTCGGCGACCGGCTTGCAGTGCGTGCCGAGCAGCGCGTTGGCGGCGGCGAGGTGGCGCTGTTCGAGCTCGGTCGCGCGCGTCTGCCAGACCTCCGGGTCGGGGCCGGTGGCGGCCTGGTCGACCAGGTCGATCAACGTGTCGGTCACGCCGCCCATCGCGGACACGACGACGACCTGGCGACCGCTGCGCTGTTGCACGATGTCGACGACGCGGCCGATGCGCTCGGCGTCGCGCAGGCTGCTGCCGCCGAACTTGTGGGCGGTGGTGGATGGGGGCGCGGAGGTGCTCATGCGGTGGGGGTATCAGAGCGTCGTCGGGCGCGAGCGGCGAGGGCGCGGCGGGACGACGGCGGGGGCCGCCAGCTGGGGCCGCCAGCTGGGGTATGGTCGAGTCGTAACGACCGGGCCTCTATCGGCCGGATGCCGGGCCGGTCTGTCCCCGGTCCTGAGGAAGCACGCGCAGGTCCGCGATCAGCGGGATGTGGTCGGACGCCGTGCGCGATCCGCGGCTGCGGGCCCGGTGCAGCGAGCCGAGTTCGCAGCCGCCGCGTACGAACACCGAGTCGAGGGCGCGCACGGGCGCCCACGCCGGGAACGTGCGCGGCGCCCGCCGCGGCCCGCGGAAGCCCTCGGGGACCAGCAGGCGCTTGCCGAGGTTGCCGAGCACGTCGTTGAAGTCGCCGGCGACGACCACCGGGGTGTCCCGGTGGACGTGGGTCAGCTTCGGGTGCGCCAGCAGCTGGCGCAGTTGCTCGCGGCGTTCGCGCTCGCTGAGGCCGAGGTGGGCGTTGAACGCGTGCAGGGTGCGGCTGTGCCCGTCCGGCAGCGCCAGCCGGACCTCCGCGTGCAGCACGCTGCGGGGCTTGCGACCCGGGCGGGTCAGGTCGACGTTCTCGGTCGTCGTCAGCGGATGGTGGCTGAGGATCGCGTTGCCGTACTCGCCGCGCTTGGGACCGAAGCGAACGTTCACGAAGAAGCTGCGGTGGCGCATGCCGAGCGCGTCGCCGAGCACGTCGACCTGGCGCTCGCGCTGGTACCAGCTGCCGTTCTGCGATACCTCCTGCAGCAGCACGAGGTCGGGTCGTTGTGCGGCGAGCACCGCTGCGATGCGCACAGGGTCGTAGCGACGATCGAGGCCGCCTACGCACTTGTGGATGTTCCAGCTGATCAGTCGGACGTCTAGTGGCAACAGCTCGCTCCGGACAGGCCGGTGATTCCTCGCCAGATCAGCATACCGGCGGCGAGCAGCATCGCGACACGCTGCAGCCACTGCAGCGTGCGCGGTCCGAAGCGCGCGGCGAGGCGACCGGCCTGGGTCTGCGCGAGCAGCAGCAGCGGCAGCGAGCCGAGCGCGAAGCCGAGCATCACGACGCTGCCCGCGACCGGTGAGCCGGCGACCGCGGCACCGGCGAACGCGGCCCATAGCAGGCCGCACGGCAGCAGCGGCGTGAACGCGCCGAGCACGCAGGCACGCGTCGTCGTCGACCAGGTTCTGGTCTTCGACATCGCGCGCTGCAGCATCGAACCGAGGCCGGGGATGTTGAGCGCGCCGCGTTCGCCGAGGGTCGCGAGCACGATCAGTCCGGCGGCGAGCACGAACGCGACGTAGGCCGTCGGTGTGCCCAACTCGCTGCTGCCGAGTGCGGCGCCGATCCCGCCGAGTGCGAAGCCGACCATCGCGTACGAACTCGTCCTGCCGAGTTGGTAGGTGACCGCACCCTTCGCTCCGCCTTGGAACGCGAGCGCGAGCGGTCCGCACATGCATGCGCAGTGCAGCGAGTTCGCGAAGCCGAAGACGAAACTTTCGAGCAAGGGTGTCATTGCGAATGCATGGGACGCCAGTGGGTGCTCTCTGACGAACGCAGCGGGCGCGCCCGCATTTCGCCGAGTGTCGCGAGCAGCAAGGGGAACGAGGCGACGCGCTGTAAGCACTGCGGCTTACCGGTTCCCGGCGAGCGACGTAGTTCGCCGTTCTGTTGTGCGGGGTGCGAAGCCGTGCACGGCCTGTTGGCCGAAGAAGGGCTGACGCGCTTCTACGATCTCGGCGGCAACGCGACCGGCGCGGTCGGCGCGGTGCCGCGTGTGCCTACGTTCGATTGGCTCGACGAATACGAACAACGGCACGCAGGCGGCGATCACGCGCGCTTCGTGCTCGACGTGCAAGGCATCCGCTGCGCAGCGTGCGTCTGGCTGCTGCGCGCGATCTGGGATCGCATCGACGGCGGCACGCTGCTGCACGTCTCGCCGTCGCTCGGCCAGGTGACCATCGCCTACCGCCGCAGCAGCGGCACCGGCCGCGCCTTCCTCGAGATGGCGGCGCGGCTCGGCTACCCGATGGCGCCGCCATCGCGAACGGCTGCGCGCGACACCGGCCTGCTGGTCCGCCTCGGCATCAGCGCGGCCGTCGCCATGAACGCGATGATCCTCGCGGTCAGCCTCTACTTCGGCCTCGACGCGGCGGCCGCCGGCGCCAGCGACGCGACGCTGCGCTCGCTGTTCGGTTGGGTGCTGCTCGGCCTCGGCACGGTCAGCGTCGTCGTCGGCGGCCCGGTGTTCTTCCGCGCGGCGCTCGCCGGCGTGCGCGCCGGCGTCGTGCACATGGACCTGCCGATCTCGCTCGGCATCCTGCTCGCCTACGTCGGCTCGGTGCACGGCCAGCTGACCGGTGGCGCGACCTACTTCGACACGCTGGCGATCTTCGTCGCGTTCATGCTCGGCGGCCGGTTCCTGCAGCAGCGCACGCTGGCCAAGAACCGCGACCAGGTGCTCGCCGACGACGGCGCCGAACACCTGCGCGCGCGCCGCGTGCGGCAGGGCGAGGTGCAGCTGACGCCGATCCAGAAGCTGGCGGTCGGCGACGAATTGCTGCTGGCGCCCGGCGACCTGGTGCCGACCCGGTGCGAACTGCTCGACGACGCGGGCGCGTTCTCGCTCGACTGGATCAACGGCGAGAGCGAACCGCGCGCGTTCGCCGCCGGCGAAGCCGTGCCGGCCGGTGCGTTCCACACCGGGCGCAGCGCGACGCGGGCGCGCGTCACCGCCGACTACCACGCCTCGGGCCTCGCCGCGCTGCTCAGCCAGGAGCCGATCGACCGCGAGGACACGCGTGGCCGGGTGCGGTTCTGGCAACGGCTCAACCGCTACTACGCGATCGGCGTGCTGGTCGCGGCGGCGCTCGGCGCGGGCGTGTGGGCGCTGCTCGACCCGGCCCGGTCGATCCCCGTCGCCGTCGCGGTGCTGGTCGTGACCTGCCCGTGCGCGATGGGCATCGCCACGCCGCTGGCCTTCCACCTGGCGCTGGCGCGGCTTCGCCGCCGCGGCGTGTTCGTGCGCACCCGCAGCCTGCTCGACAAGGTGCGGGTGCTGCGGCACGTGGTGTTCGACAAGACCGGCACGCTGACGTTCGGCGGCCTGAGCGCGCGGGCGCGCTGCGACGTGCCGCAACACGCGCTGCCGGTGCTGGCTTCGATGACCGCGTCGAGCAACCACCCGGTCAGCCAGGCGGTGCTCGCGTCGCTGCCGTCGGCGCCGATCCTCGACGGCATCGAGGTCGTCGAGCACGTCGGCGAAGGTCTTCAAGCGCGCTACGCCGGGGCCACCTGGCGGTTCGGCTCGCACCGCTTCGCCGGCGTCGCGGCGCCGGCCGGCGATCGACGCGAGGTCGTGCTGACCAGGAACGGCGAGCCGGTCGCGACGTTCGAACTCGACGAGGACTATCGCAGCGGCGTGCGCGACGAACTCGCGGCGCTGCAGCACCGCGGCCTCGACGTGCAGCTGATGTCGGGAGATCGCGCCGACCGCGTCGCCGACGCGGCCACAACGCTCGGCATCCCGGCCGACCGTGCCCGCGGCGGCATGTCGCCGCAGGACAAGGCCGACGCGGTCGCCGCGCTCGATCGCGACGACACGCTGATGGTCGGCGACGGCCTCAACGACGCGCCGGCGTTCCAGCAGGCCTGGTGCGCCGGCACGCCGGCGATGGATCGCCCGGTGCTGCCCGCGCGCGCGGACTTCTGCTTCCGCGGCGCGCAGGCGGGCGCGGTCGCGTCGCTGCTCGACGTCGCCGACCAGCACGCCCGCGTCGTGCGCGCCAACCTCACGATGGCCCTCGTCTACAACGCGAGCGTGCTGTCGCTCAGCTTCGCCGGCCTGATGACGCCGCTGCTCTGCGCGGTGCTGATGCCGGTCAGTTCGGTCGCGCTGGTGCTGCACACCAGCGTGCGCATGCAGCGGGCCCGGCCCGCGGCCCGAGGGGGCAATCGATGAGCATCATCCCGGCACTACTGCTGTGCAGCCTGGCCCTCGTGATCGGCTCGATCGTGCTGTTCGTGTTCAGCGCGAAGCAGGGCGACTGCCACGAGTCCGACCGTCTCTGCCTGATGCCGCTCGAGGACGACACCGACGTCGCCGAGCCGCAGGCCAACGCAAACCAAACCACTCCTCCCTCCAACCACTAGTTCCATGGAAGTAGCAACCACTACCGAGACCCGGCGCATCACGTACGACGACGGTGTCGTGCGCGGTTTCGTCTGGGCCAGCGTCGCCTGGGGCGCGGTCGGCCTGCTCGTCGGCCTGATCATCGCGCTCCAGCTGAGCTTTCCGCAGCTCAACCTCGACACGTCGTTCACGACGTTCGGCCGTCTGCGTCCGCTGCACACCAACGCGGTGATCTTCGCGCTGGTCGGCAACATGATGTTCGCGGGCATCTACTACAGCTCGCAGCGGCTGCTGAAGACGCGGATGGCGTCGGACCTGCTGAGCAAGGTGCACCTGTGGGGATGGCAGCTGATCATCCTCGGCGCGGCGGTGACGCTGCCGCTCGGCATCACGCAGTCGAAGGAATACGCCGAACTCGAGTGGTTCCTGGACGTCGCGGTGGCGCTCGTCTGGGTCGCGTTCGCGATCAACTTCTTCTGGACGCTCGCGATCCGCAACGAGAAGAACCTCTACGTCAGCATCTGGTTCTACATCTCGACGATCCTGACGATCGCGGTGCTCTACATCGTCAACAACCTGTCGCTGCCGGTGACGGGCACCAAGAGCTACGGCGTGTTCTCGGGCGCGCAGGATGCGCTGACGCAGTGGTGGTATGGCCACAACGCGGTCGCGTTCTTCCTGACGACGCCGATCCTCGGGATCATGTATTACTTCCTGCCCAAGGCAGCCGACCGGCCGGTGTTCAGCTACCGCCTGTCGATCGTGCACTTCTGGGCGCTGGTGTTCATCTACATCTGGGCCGGCCCGCACCACCTGCTCAACACCGCGCTGCCCGACTGGGCGCAGTCGCTCGGCATGCTGTTCAGCCTGATGCTGTGGGCGCCGTCGTGGGGCGGCATGCTCAACGGCCTGCTGACGCTGCGTGGCGCCTGGCACAAGGTGCGCACCGATCCGGTGCTCAAGTTCTTCGTCGCCGGCGTGACCTTCTACGGCATGGCGACGTTCGAAGGGCCGCTGCTGTCGATCAAGGCGGTCAGCGCGCTCGGCCACTACACCGACTGGATCATCGGCCACGTGCACTCGGGTGCGCTCGGCTGGAACGGCTTCATGGCGGCGGGCATGTTCTACTGGTTGGTTCCGAAGCTGTTCGGCACCAAGCTGCACAGCACCAAGATGGCCGACGCGCACTTCTGGCTCGGCATGGTGGGGATCCTGCTCTACGTCGCCTCGATGTGGATCAGCGGCATCAGCCAGGGGCTGATGTGGCGCGCGGAGACCGCCGACGGCGGCCTGCAGTACCCCGAGTGGAACCCGATCATCAACAGCCAGCAGCTGATGTACCTGGCCCGCAGCATCGGCGGCGGCCTGTTCGTGGTCGGCTGGTTGCTGATGTTCTACAACCTGATCGTCACCGCGATGAAGGGCAAGGCGGTCGACGTCGAGACCGAGGTTGCCGTCGTCGACACCAGGCCGGTCGCCGGCACGCCGGGCACGATGGGCCTGCTGTTCAGCCGTCCGGTCGTGCTCTGCGCGCTGGGCATGGTCGCGGCGACGATGTTCGCCGGCCCCAACGTCGGCCTGGCCGTGCTGGGCCTGATCCTGCTGCTGGCGGTCGTCGGGTTCGCCGCGGCGATGCTGTTCGGCTCGCTCGGCAAGGGCAAGCACGGCTGGCACGACATCATCGAGTCGCGCCCGCTGGCGTTCAGCGTGCTGACGCTGGTCGCGGTGCTGGTCGGTGGCCTGTTCGAGCTGCTGCCGGGCCTGATCACCGACAAGAAGGTGCCGTATGCGGCCAACGGCGAGATCGCCGTGAAGCCCTACACGCCGCTCGAGCTGACCGGTCGCGACATCTACGTGCGCGAGGGCTGCTACGTGTGCCACTCGCAGATGATCCGCCCGTTCCGCAGCGAGCAGCTGCGCTACGGCGCGCCGAGCCGCATCGAGGAGTCGATGTGGGACCACCCGTTCCAGTGGGGCAGCAAGCGCACCGGGCCGGACCTGGCGCGGGTCGGCACCAAGCGCAACGAGGCGTGGCACTGGGACCACATGTTCGATCCGCGCTACGGCGCCGACTACGTGCTGGGTGAGAGCCAGTCGATCATGCCGGCCTGTCCGTGGCTCTACACGGACAAGGCCGAGCCGGCCATCGCCACCGACAAGATGGCGGTGCTGAAGCGGCTGGGCACGCCGTACAGCGACGAAGAGGTCGCCGGCGCCGAGGATGCCTACCGCAGGCAGGCGGCGCAGGTGATCGCCAACCTCGCCAAGGACGGCAAGACCAACGTCGTGCTGAAGGACGGCACGAAGGTCGACGCAGATCCGGAGTCGGAGATCGTCGCCCTGATCGCATACCTGATGCGGCTCGGCCGCAACCTCGAACCGACCGACTACAAGGCGGTCGAGATCCAAGGAGGCAAGTGATGTTGAAGGAGTTCCTGAACGCGGTGTCGTGGTTCGACCTGCCGCTGATCTCGACGGCGTTGTTCGTCGCGATCTTTCTCGCCGTGCTGATCCGCGTCTGCCAGAAGGCGCGGCGGCCGGAATACGACCGCATGGCCTCGCTGCCGCTCGAAGACGGCGCGATCGTCAAGGAGGACAACTAGTCATGGCTGCGGAAGTTCGCGAGCACACGTTCGACGGCATCCAGGAGTTCGACAACCGGCTGCCCAACTGGTGGCTGTGGACGTTCTACCTGGCCTGCATCTTCTCGGTCGGCTACTGGGTGCACTACCACACGCTCGGCACCGGGGACCTGCCGATCGAGGCATACCACGTCGAGCAGCAGGCTGCGGCCAAGGCGCTCGAAGAACGCCTGGCCAAGAACCCGATCACCGACGAGTCGCTGCTGGAGCTGGCCGCCAACCCCGCGTTCGTCGAGGAGGGCAAGGCCATCTTCACCAACCCGAAGCTGTGCGCGCAGTGCCACAACGCCGACGGCAGCGGCAACATCGGCCCCAACCTGACCGACGAGTTCTGGATCTACGGCGGCAAGCCGATGGACGTCTACACGACGATCATGGAAGGGCGGCCGGGCGGCATGGCGTCGTACAAGGCCAACGGCCTCGGCTTCGTGCAGCGCGCGACCGCCTACGTGCTGTCGATCAAGAACACCAAGGTGCCCGGCAAGGCACCGGAAGAGAACGCCAAGAAGGAGCAATAAGCCCGCTTCGCGCGGCGTTGCACGACCATGAGCGAGACCGTTCCTCCGCAGGACGATTCGGTGCAGAAGCCGATCGTGCAGCGCAACAAGAAGGTCGTGCGTCGTCCCGACGTCGACACCTTGTTCAGCATCAACGAGGATGGATCGCGAAACGTGATCCACCCCGCGGACGTCAAGGGGCGGTTCCAGCGCATCAAGAACGCGCTGTGGGTCGTGCTGATCGGCGTCTACCTGGCGTTGCCGTGGATCAAGATCGACGGCAACCCGGCGTTCCTGATCGACGTCGACGCGCGCCACTTCTACCTGTTCGGCTTCACGTTCAACGCGCAGGACTTCTGGCTCGCGTTCTTCTTCGTGACCGGGCTCGGCTTCACGCTGTTCGTGGTCGCCGCGCTGTTCGGGCGCATGTGGTGCGGCTACGCGTGCCCGCAGACGGTGTTCCTCGAGGGCGTGTTCCGCAAGATCGAACGGTGGATCGAGGGCAACGCGCACGCCCGCGCAAAGCTCGACAAGGGCAGCGTCCGGCAGAAGCTGTTCCGTCGCGGCCTCAAGATGGTCGTGTTCTTCCTGATCGCCGCGCTGATCGCGCACTCGTTCGTCGGCTACTTCATGCCGGTCGAGGTGCTGCTCGAGGCGGTCACGTCGTCCCCGGGCAAGCACCCGACGGCGTTCGGGTTCGTGCTGGTCGCGACGCTGCTGATGTTCGTCAACTTCACCTGGTTCCGCGAGCAGCTGTGCATCGTCATCTGCCCGTACGGCCGTCTGCAGGGCGCGCTGTACGATCCGGACACGGTGCTGGTCGGCTACGACCAGCAGCGCGGCGAGCCGCGCGGGCCGGCCGGCAGCAGCGGTGCGGGGGACTGCGTCGACTGCTACCGCTGCGTCGCGGTCTGCCCGACCGGGATCGACATCCGCAACGGCACCCAGCTCGAGTGCGTCGGCTGCGCCAACTGCATCGACGCGTGTGACGACGTGATGGGCAAGCTCGGCCGCGACAAGGGGCTGGTTCGCTACGACAGCCAGCGCGGCTTCGAGACCGGCAAGCGGCGGTTCCTGCGCGCGCGCGTGCTGATGTACGTGGTGCTGCTGCTGCTCGGGGTGTCGATGTTCACGCTGGCGCTGACGCGGCGGCGGCCGTTCGAAGCCGAACTGCAGCGCTCCGGTGGTCGTCCGTACGTGGTCGAGGGCGACCGCGTGCACAACGTGTTCAACCTGCAGCTGATCAACAAGCGGCCGGGTGGCCGCAGCTTCGCGATCGAAGCGGTCGGCCCCGAGTTCGCCGAGACGGTGATCGCGGTGCAGCAGGTCGACCTCGGCTCGCTCGAGTCGCGGCGCGTGCCGGTGCACGTGTTCGTGCCGCTCGAGCAGTTCCGCGCCGGCCTGCGCAGTGAGCTGCGGGTGGTCTGCGACGATCCCGACGGCGAACTCGAGCGGATCGCCACCGCGCCGATCCTGGGGCCGAGCTCCCGCTGAGCCCTTCCGGATGCTCCGACTGTCGGAGCCCCTCTCGTTGCGAGCCCCTTACTCGTTCGGGGCGAGCGGCAGCCAGACCACGAACGCCGCCCCGGATTCGGGTTCGCTGTCGACGCGGATCGTGCCGCCGTAGCCCTCGATGATGCTGCGGCTGATCGACAGGCCGAGGCCGGTGCCGCCGCGCGCGCGCTTGGTCGTCACGAACGGCTCGAAGATGCGGTCGCGCACCACCGGGTCGATGCCCGGACCGTTGTCGGAGACGGTCATCTGCACGCCGTGCATGCGACGCTCGGCTTGGATCGCGACCTGGCGACGCCGGCTGCTGTCCTGCTGCACCAGGATGTCCTTGGCGTTGATCATCAGGTTGAGCAGCACCTGCTGCACCTTCTGCGGGCGCGCGTAGACGTTGGGCAGGTCCTCGGAGACGTCGAGGTCGAGGTGGATGCCGTGGCGCTTCCAACTCTCGCCGATCAGGCTCATGGTGCGAGCGACGACCTCGGCCAGCGACGTCGGCTGCGCCTGGTCGCGGTCGTCGCGCGCGAACTGCAGCAGCGCCCGCACGATGTCGGCGATGCGTTCGCCCTCCTCGATGATGATGCGGCCGTTGTGCTCCGGTTCGTCGCCGTCCTGGATCAACTGCGCGCAGTTGATCATCGTGTTGATCGGGTTGTTGATCTCGTGCGCCACGCCGGCGGCGAGCTCGCCGACCGCGGCCAGCCGCTCGGACTGCGCCAGCTTGGACTGCAGTTCCTTGCGTTCGCTGACGTCGCGGATGACCGCCGTGAAGAACGGGCGTCCGTCCATCGAGCCTTCGCCGACCGACAGGTCGATCGGGAACTCGGCACCGTCCTTGCGCAGACCGGTCACCTCGCGGCCGATGCCGATGATGCGTCGCTCGCCGGTGCGCAGGTAGCGTTCGAGGTAGCCGTCGTGCTCGCCCCGGTAGGGTTCGGGCATCAGTATCTTGACGTTCTGGCCGATCAGCTCGGCGCGTCCGTAACCGAACAGCTCGAGCGCGGCGTCGTTGACGGTCTCGACGTGGCCGCGGGCGTCGATCGTGACGATGCCCTCGGTCGCCGTGTCGACGATCGCGCGCCACGCCTCGACGTGCTTGGCGGCGGTCGCCAGCGCGTGCTCGCGCTCGCGCTCGGCGGCCCAGGTGGCGGCCTCGACCGATCGCTCGGCCAGCGAACGGCACCGCGGTCGCAGCACCGCGAGCGTCGTCAGGGCGGTGGCCGCGGTGACCGCTGCCGAGGTCGCCAGTCCGGCCGGCAGCAGCACGGCTGCTACCCAGCAGCCGACCGCCGCCGCGGTGATCCCCAGGTCGATCGAGCGGGCCCGTGCGCGGGCATGCTCCGAGAACCGGTGGGGAGGTTGTTCCGACATGTCGTTTTCCCTAACGGTTCGGGCGGTTGCGTTCCACATACGACTAAGGGCCCGGGCTGCTTTCGCACGATGCCTTAGAGCGGGGTCTCGGGCAGCGGGTATGAATGAACGTGCCGCACGACTCGAGTGCGTGGCAAACGGCATATGGCAAAGGTGGTTCTGATCGACGACGAGGCGCGCCTGCTGGCGACGCTGGCACGCTTCCTGGAGCGTCAGGGCTGCGACGTCGTGCAGGCCACCAGCTTCGCGCAGGCCGACGAGCACCTGCAGCCCGGACGGTTCGAGGTGCTGGTCACCGACATCGTCATGCCCGACTACGACGGCATCCGCGTGCTGCGCGAGGTCGTCGAGGAGCGCAAGTGCCAGGAGCCGGTCATCCTGATCACCGGCGAACCCAACCTCGAGACCGCCTCGCAGGCCGTGCGCAGCGGCGCCTTCGACTACATCCAGAAGCCGGTCACCAAGGACCGCCTGCTCGAGGTCGTCAACCGCGGTCTGCGCCACGTCAAGCTGCTGCGCGAACGCGACCAGGCCCAGCAGCGAGAGCTGCAGTTGCTGAAGAACCTGGCCGAGCTCGGCGAGTCCGCGTCGGTGCTGAGCCACGAGATCAAGACGCCGATCAACGGCCTGCGCCACGCGCTGCGGGCGGTCGGCGACAAGCTCGGCGTCGAGGACGGGGTGCTGATCGAGGAGTTCGTCGGCAACCTCGGCCGCATCGAGCGCCTGCTCGGCGAGACGCTGTCGTTCGCCAAGCCGCTGATCCCCAAGCTGCAGATCGTGCCGCTGCGCGAGGTCGTCGAGCGCGCGGTCTCCGAGAGCCGCGCCCACGAGGCCTTCGCCAACATGCAGGTCGACGTCGACGTCGACGAACGGCTGCGCGTCGAGGTCGACCCGCAGATCCTCGGTGAGGTGTTCGCCAACCTGATGCGCAACGCCGCCGACGCGTGCGGTGGCACCGGTTCGGTCTCGGTGTGCGCCAGGCGCTGCGAGGCGGGCCTCAGCATCGACGTCGTCGACGACGGGCCGGGGGTGCCCGACGCCATGCGCGACGAAATCTTCAAGCCGTTCCGCAGTTCCAAGGACAGCGGCAATGGCATCGGCCTCGCGTTCTCGAGAAAGGTCGTCGAGGCGCACGGTGGCGCCATCGATCTCGTCGGCAGCACCGAGGGTGCCTGCTTCCGGATCGAGTTGCCCGACAAGGCGGTGATCGAATCGGGTTCGGGAGCGGCACGTTCGCGGGCCCGATCCACGACGGAGTAACCATGGAAGAGACGAAGCAGATCAACATCGTCCTGATCGACGACCAGGCCATCGTCCGAGCAGCGTTCAAGTCGCTGCTCGAGAGCGTGGACCGGTTCCGTGTCGTCGGGGACGCGGGCGACGCGCGGTCGGGCATCGAGCTCGTCGGCGAGAAGCGGCCCGACGTCGTGATCCTCGACATCACCATGGCCGGCATGTCCGGCCTCGATGCGGTCGCGCCGATCAAGCGGGTGTCGCCCCGCACGCACGTGCTGATGGCGTCGCAGCACGAGGGCATGAAGTTCGTGCAGCAGGCGCTGCAGGCGGGCGCCGACGGCTACCTGTCCAAGGACAGCGAGCCCGAAGAGCTCAGCCTGGCGATCGACTCGATCGTGCGCGGCGACTCCTACCTGTCGCCCAAGGTCGCCAACGGCTTCATGGCGCGCGCCGTGCGCGGCGAGGCGTCGCCGACCGACGAGGCTTCGGCGCTGGCGGTGCTGACGCCGCGGGAGCGCGAGGTGTTCCAGCTGCTCGCGCTGGGCAAGGCCAACAAGGAAGTGGCGGCGGTGCTCGACCTGTCGCTCGGCACCGTCAAGAAGCACCGCGAGAACCTGCAGCGCAAGCTCGACTGCCACTCGGCCGCGGAGCTCGCGCGGCTGGCGATCCGCGAAGGCCTGCTGGACGTCTGATCGCGCCCTGTTGGGGTGTCGGACCTGGCCCTCGTGCGAGGGGCCACGCCGCCGCTACGACGGCGCGCGGACCGTCAGCACCGGGCACTTGGACAGGCGCACGACCTTCTCCGCAGTGCTGCCGAGCAGCGCGTGCGTCAGGCCGGTGTGGCCGTGCGTGCCCATCACGATCATGTCGGCGCTCTCCTCGCTCGCGCACTTCATCGTCGCCTCGTGCGCCTCGCCGTCGCGCAGCACGCAGCGCACCCGCAGCTTCGGCAGCGCCTTGACCGCTTCCGTGGCGCGCTCCTGCAGCGTCTCCTTGGCCTTCTCGTGCAGCTCTTCCTGGATGTGTTCGAGCGAGTGCGACATGCCGAAGCTGCGCAGCGGGTAGCTCATCTCCGGGATCACGTGCAGCAGCACGAGCTCGGCGTCGAACGAGTCGGCCATCGTGGCGGCGTAGTCGACCGCCTTGGACGAAGTGGGGGAGAAGTCGGTCGGGCAGATGATGCGGTCGAGCTTGATCATGGGGTCCTCGTTGGTTGCGACGCATCATCCAGCGAACGGCACGCCGTGTCCTCGCACAAGTACGCAGATCTGCGCAATGGCCTGTCGACAGTGCGCGCATGCGGCGGTTGACTTCTGGCATGGACCTCGAGCCCGAAGGCATCGTGCCGCCGGACACCGACCAGGGCGTCGGCGCGGATCCGGTCGTGCGCGACATCGAGCAGATGCTCGCCGACGGCAGGCTCGAACAGGCAGTTGCCGCGATCGACGCGGCGATCCGCGATGGCCACGGCATCGCATCGGACCTGACGTTCTTGCGCGGCGACGCCTACCTCGGCCTCGGCATGGCGCGCGAGGCGGAGGCGCAGTTCCGCGAGGTGCTGCGCTCGGACCCGGACTGTCCGTCGTCCCGCTGCTGGCTGGCGATGAGCCTGTTTCTGCAGTGGCGCTTCGACGAAGCGCAGGTCGCGATCGAGGCGGCGCGCGCGCTGCCCGACGCGCTGGCCGACGCCGACGTGATCGCCGGCTGCCTGCTCGAACGTCGCGGCGAGTTCGAAGCCGCGGAGGGGCTGTTCGAGCACGCGGCGACCGCGATGCCCGACAAGTACGTGGTGCCGACGCGCGTCAGCCGCAACGAGTTCGACAAGCAGGTGCAGCGGGCCGCGCGCGGCCTGCCGCGGCAGTTCCGCAAGAGCCTCGACCGGGTGCCGGTGGTCGTGCAGGACCTGCCAGAAGAAGAGCTGCTCGAGGGCGAGGATCGCGACGAGGTGTCGCCCGACATGCTCGGCCTGTTCGACGGCGTGCCGCTGCCGGAGACCGGCGACTACGACGGGGCCCTGCGGCCCAATCGCATCTACTTGTTCCAGCGCAACCTCGAGCGCATGTCGGCGACCCGCGAAGAGCTCGACGAGCAGATCCGGATCACCCTCTACCACGAGTTGGGGCACTACCTCGGCTTCGAGGAGGAGGACATGGACGACCTCGGGCTCGCGTAGCACGGCGGGCGCGCACAGCCGGCCGGCACAGCGGACTCGCACAGCTGGCTCTCGTCGGGGCGCGCGCCCTCCGGCGGTCGTCAGCGCGCGTCCGCGCGCACGTTCTCGCCGAGGTGCGTCATCAGTTCGCGCACCTTGTCGTAGTCCTCGTGCCGCAGCCGGAACCACGTGTTGACCAGCCAGCCGCGGTCGAGGCCCTTCGTCGGCGTGCCCGCCTTCGGGATCGAGTGCTCGTAGATCGCGTCGCCGCAGTGCTGCAGCGCTGCCTCGAGGCCGCGGTGGCCTACGTAGCGGCCGTCCTTGCTCGGGCGGATCTGGATCGAGCCCGCGGCGAAGCGGCGCGACGGCGTCTTTTGGCCCGGCTTGCCGAAGATCGCCAGCGCCCACTCGCGGTAGACGTCGAACTCATTGGCGACGCGATACATGTCCCAGATCTTCTCGCCGGCCGGGCGTGCGCCGATCTCGCCGAACTTCAGCCCCTTCGGCCCGAAGAACCACTCCATGTGCGTCGCGCAGTTGCGTAGCTGCAGCGCGTCGACGATGCGCTGGTTCATCGCGCGCAGCTCCTGGTAGCCCTTCTCGTCGAGGCGGTTGGTCACCGCGATCTGCGGCGAGATCCACCGGTGCAGCGTCGCCTCGAGGCAGCCGGGGTAGTAGTGCGAGCCGAACTCGTGGCGCACCCCGTCGTCGTCGCACATCGTGTCGAAGAAGCCCTCGTGGCCCTCGATGAACTCCTCCAGCGCGATGCGGCGCTTGGGCGACGGCTTGAGCTTCTTCAGGGCCTCTTCGAGCTGCTTCTGGTCGTCGCAGCGGTAGGTCGCCAGCGAGCCGAAGCCGTCGACCGGTTTGGCGACGATCGGGTAGCCGCAGCGCTCGGCGAACGCGACCGCTTCGGCGACCGACGTGACCGACTCCGACATCGCGCACGGCACGTCGTGTTCGCGCAGGAACTCCTTCATCGCGACCTTGTCGCGGCACAGCTTCGCGGTCGCCAGCGACAGGCCCGGCACGCCGAAGTGTTCGCGCAGGGCCGCGGCGGGGTCGACCAGCGGCTCGTCGATGGTCTCGATGCGGTCGAAGCCCGGCTGCGCCAGTTCGGTCGCAGCCGCCTGCATCGCCTTGCCGTCGAGCACGTTCGGGCAGGCCCGGTAGTCGTCGAGCAGGTGCCGTGCCTGCGGCGTCAGCTGTTCGCGGCCGGTCGGGCCGATGCCCGAGACTCGCGCGCCGAGGTCCTTGAGGCCACGCAGGAAGCCGTGGTTGTAGACGTGCGTGTCGGGCGCGAGGAAGAGAACGTTCATGGCTGCACCCAAACGTAGCGCGGCGGCGCGCTCAGGGCATCAGCCGCTCAGGGCATCAGCGCTGTGGCACGCGCGGTTGCGCCTTGCCGTCGAGCACGCGCAGCAGGTAGGTCATCGGGCCGTCGTTGACCAGTTCGACCTCCATCGATGCGGCGAACCGTCCGGTTGCGACGGTCAGGCCCGCGTCGCGCAGCCGTGCTGCGACCCGTTCGTAGAGCGGGCGCGCCAGGTCGGGGTGCGCGGCGGCGGTGAAGTCTGGCCGGTTGCCGCGCTGCAGTTCGGCGGCGAGCGTGAACTGGCTGACCACCAGACAGCCGCCGCCGATGTCCGCCACCGACAGGTCGGTCGGCTTGTCCTTGGGGAAGATGCGCAGGTTCTGCACCTTGCGCGCCGTCTCCTCGGCGTCTCGGGGCGTGTCGCCCTCTTCGACGCCGACGAACAGCAGCAGCCCGCGGTCGATCTCGCCGACGGTCTCGCCGGCGACGACGACGCGGGCGCGCTGGACTCGTTGCACGACCGTGATCACGCCGGCAGGCTATCCGGCCCGCCGGCCTGTCGCGACGCGCGCTACTCGGCGCGCACGGTGATCTGCGCCGGCTTCGCCTCGGCCTGCTTGGGCACGGTGACCGTCAGCACGCCGTTCTTGTAGACCGCCTCGACGCCGTCGTCGGCGGCGTTCTTCGGCAGCTGGATCGCGCGCGAGAACTCGCCGTAGCGGTGCTCGACGCGGTGCCAGCGGCGCCCGTCGCTCGCCTCGTCGTCCGTCTTGCGGGCGTCCAGGCGGTTCGCCTTGACGGTCAGCGTGCGCTCGTGCAGCTGGACCTGGATGTCGGCCTCGGCGACGCCCGGCAGCTCGAACGCCAGCTCGTAGCCGCCGTCGGTCTCGCTGATGTTGGTGCGCGGCATGTTGCCGCGCCGGGCCTCCTGGCCGTAGAAGTCGGCGAGCGAGTCGCCGAAGACGCGGCCGAACAGGTCGTCGAAGGAGCTACGGGTCTTGGGAAGGGAGCACTGGTTCTTGAGCATCATGTTCTTGCCTCTCTCGTTTGGTGGGGGTCGAGAAGCAAGCGGTGTGCCATGATGGCGAAGTAGTCGTAAATGGCGTTTCCAAAGATGGTTGATGGCGATAGCGAGCGCCGGCCATCGTCGCCTGAAGCGGTCAGTTTGGCAGTGGCTGCCAGAATGGCTACGCCGACGGGAACCGCTTCCACACCCGCTTGCGGTCGAGCCGCTCGACGGCGTCGGCAGCCACCGCGCGCGTGACCGTCGCCGCGACCGCGTGCACTGCCGAAAGCCCGCCGAGGGCCGCCGCCGTCCAGGCGCCGTCCGTGCTGTCGGCCGACGCCGCGTGCACCCAGCCGAGCAGCCGTTCACAGGCGACCTCGTGGTCGCAGACGACGCCGAGTCGCTGCTGCACGCGGGCGACCGCTCGCAGCGACTTGCGGTAGTCCATGCCCGGCAGGTCGGCGAACTGCTCGGCCAGGTAGCGCGTGCGCTTGGCGGTCAGGCGCAGCCGGTGCAGCGGTTCGGTGGGCAGCTCCGCGGGGATCGCCGCGACCTGCTTGCGCAGGTTCGCGACTTCGCGGGCCAGCAGGGCCGGCGCCGCCTGGGCCATCGGTTCGGCCGCGAGCGGCGCGCGCTCGTCGATCGCGGCGGCGTCGCGTTCGAACTGGTCGTTCGCCGTGAGTCGTTCCGGGCTGCGCAGCCAGGCCTGCATCTGCGCATGCGCGGCGGCGCGCTGTCGGTGCACCCAGTCGAGCGTGCGGCTGCCGGCCGGCTGCAGCTGCGGCGGCAGCGCCTCGAGTTCGGCGGGCAGCCGTTCGAGCATCACGTCGAGGTCGCGCACCGTGCCGAGCCGTCGGCCGGTCTCACCGAGGTGGCAGAGCAGGCGGCTGGCGACCTCCTCCGGCCACAGGGCGCGGAACGCGCGGGCGAGGCTGCGCATGCGGCGGATCGTGACCCGCATCTGGTGCAGGTCCTCCGGATCGGAGCCCTCGCGCACACCGATCTCGTAGCGGCGCATCGTCGCGAGCCCGCCGCGCAGCTGTTCGACGACGGCCTGGCCGGCCGGCTGGTTGCCGCGTTCGCGCTTGGTTTGCTTCTTCGCCTGGCGATGCGGCGCCGCGTCGGGGTGTTCGATGCCGAGCAGGGCCGCCGCGTGGGTCGGCTTGTCGTCGGTCGCGAACTCGATCGGCAGCCGCTCGCGCAGCTCGTGGGCGATGCGTTCGTTGGTGGGGACGTCGTCGATCACCTCGAGTTCGACCTCCTGGAACGTCGCGCTGCGGCCGTTGGCCAGCGCCTCGACCGAGTCGATCGCCAGCTCGCAGAGGTCGGCGCCGCCCTCGGTCAGCACGCGGATCTCGCGCTGCACCTCGAGCCGCTGGCGCGGGCGCAGCGTGCGGTCGAGCACGAACGGCTGCACCACGTCGCGCAGTTCGTCCGGGAGTTCGGCGGCGCTGCGTGGCAGCTCCTCGCGGTGCCACGTCGCTTCGACCTCGCGTCGCACGTGCATAGTGCCCTCGAGCCTGCCGCGCGTCTTGCAGGTCAGCCGCCGCCCCTTGCGGCCCTCGCGCAGCCGCAGGCCGATGCTGTTGCGGTGCAGGGACCCGAACTCGTCGTCGAGGTAGGTGTCCGAGTGGTGCAGGCTCTCGCTCAGGCGGCAGGCGACGCCGAGCTCACGCAGCGCGGCGTCGACCGCGGCGACCTCGATGGCCTGGCGTGCGCGCAGCTTGAACTCGGACTCGGTGCTGTCGGCCATGTTGCCCCTTCATCGGTGTCGTCGTCGGCGGTCGGTCACGGCAGGACCAGGGCCGGCTTGAGGCCGAAGAGCTGCGCGAACAGCGCGCCCTTGGCGGAGACGGCCTTGGCCTCGAGCGTCAGGCGGGTGATCTCGTCAGGGGCGACGACCGGCTGCAGCTCGAGCATGTCGTCGCCGATCGTAACCTCGACGCCGCGCACCACGCCGGCGTGCTGACGGTCGAGCGCGTCGGCGAGGCGGAGCAGCGCAGCGAGCCGCTCGATCATGCCGCGGTCGCGCCGGCGCAGCGCCATGTAGTCCTCGTGGTCCCGTGACGGCGCCGCCTTGCGGTGGTAGCGGGCCAGCATCGCGACCAGGTGCCGTTCGTAGCTGCCGAGGCCGACCAGGTCGGTCGACTCGATCAGGTACTGTGAGTGCTTGTGGTGGCCGTCGTTGTTGACGGCGACGCCGACGTCGTGCAGCAGCGCGGCGGCCTCGAGCAGCACGCGCGCGCGGTCGCCGAGGCCGTGCAGCTTGCTGGTCTGGTCGAACAGCTGGCGCGCCAGTTCGAGCACCGACTCGGCGTGCTGGGCCTCGTAGTGGAAGCGCTTGCCGAGCGCCCGGCACGAGCCGAGCACGACGTCGACGTGGTCCTCCGCCGCGAACTTCTCCTTGCGCCCGCGCACGACCTCGACGAGCAGGCCGTCCTTGATGCCGGCGCGCGGCACCAGCACGTGCTCGGCGCCGGCGAGCTTGCCGAGGTGCACGTAGACGAGGCCGGCCGGCACGATCGTGTCAGCGCGGTCCTGGCGCAGGTCGTGCTTCTTGATCCGTTCTGCGACCTTCATGCCGGCGAGGTCGCGCACCTCGTCCTCGAGGTCCGCCAGCGTGCATGCGTCGATGCCCTCCTTGCGGCGCGGGCCGACCCGTTGGCCGACCAGGTCGGCGAGGCTGTCGATGTTGCCGCCGACGGCGACGTAGCGGTCGATGCGGCCGCCGTCGAAGCTCTCGGCGATGCGGTGCTCGAGCGTCTTGAGGTGCTTCTGCATCAGGTCGACGAACGCCTCCTCGTCGGCCTCCTTGAACTGTGCGAGCATGCGCAGCGCGCCGAGGCGGTAGGAGTTGGCGTTGGCGACGTCGCCGTCCTCGACCACGACCACCTCGACCGAGCCGCCGCCGACGTCGATCAGCACCGAGCGTCCCTGTCGCAGGTCGACCCTGGTCTCGATGCCGAGTTTGAGCAGGTAGGCCTCCTGCGTGCCGGAGATCACGTCGATCTCAAAGCCCGAGGCCTCGCGCACGCGGTCGACCAGCAGGTCGCGGTTGCGCGCGTTGCGCATCGCCGACGTCGCGATCGCGCGGTGCATCTGGACGTCGTGACGTTCGCAGCTGCTGCGGAAGCGGCGGAAGGCGTCGACGGTGTCGGCCATCGCCGACTCCGGCAGGGTGCCGGTCTGGAACACGGCGCGGCCGAGGCGGACGGGCAGGCGGTGGGACTCGACGATGCGGTGCTCGTTGCCGCTGGCCTCGGCGATCATGAAGCGGATCGCGTTGGAGCCCATGTCGACGATGCCGATGCGCGCGTGTTCGACCATGCGGCTCCCGACACTAGCCCACCCGAGGCCCGCGCGCGATCGGCGAATCGGCGAGCCAGGAGGGCGGTCGGTGCGCGGCGGGGCCCGCTTCGCTATCGTCGGGGCCATGAACTCCAGGCCGTCGGACGAAACGGACCAGCCCCAGAGCCGCTCGGGCGCAACGCCGAACGGCAAGCCCGACGAAGAGCTGTCGAGCACGCTGCAGCACGTGCAGAACGTGCAGGGCGAGGACGGCGAGGTCTCTTGGTCGAACCTGCACGACAAGATCGTCAAGTGGGTGGGCGAGGCGACCTACGGCCAGAACCTGCCGACCGACAAGAGCCGCGACGACCTGCAGCAGGAGGTGCTGATGCAGGTGTTCCGCGACATCGGCGAGTTCCAGGTCGAGCCCGGCGCGTCGTTCAGCGGCTGGGTGCGGATGATCGCGGACCGCAAGCTGAAGGACTACTGGCGGCGGACCCGTGCGAAGAAGCGCGGTGGCGGCAAGGTCAAGCACCTCGGCGATTTCGACGAGACCGGCGGGCGCGAGCGCTTCGCCGACGAGAAGGTCGAGCGGCAGAGCATGCTGGTGCGCTTCCAGGAGCTGCGCTGTGCGCTCGACGCGGCGCTCGACAAGCTCAGCGACAAGCACAAGCGCGTGATCGAGATGCGCATGTTCCAGGGCAAGAGCTTCGCTGAGATCATGCCCGAGCTCGGCTACACCAAGGAAGTGACCGTGCGTTCGCTGCACATGCGCGCGCTGCAGCGGCTGCAGGAGCTGATGTCGGAGTTCGGCCAGCCGTGAAGCTGACGGCCGGTCCGTGAGGTCTGCCTCCGGAGCCAGACTCTCGGAACGGATCGGAAGATCCGGCGGCGCGGGCTCGCAAGGGCTAGACTGCTTGGCCGAATCCTCGTCCAGCTGCCGCCAGAAGTCCCAGTGCTCCGTCCCATCGCCTTTCTGCTGTTCGTTGCGTCCGGCTTCTGTGGCCTGCTGTACCAGGTCGTCTGGCTGCGTCTGGCGTTCGCCGATTTCGGCATCGTCACGCCGGTGCTGTCGGTGGTGCTGTCGGTGTTCATGCTCGGGCTCGCGCTCGGATCGTGGCTCGGTGGCCGCGTCGGCAACGCGCTGACCAGGCGTTCGGGCGGGGCTGCGGCGGTCGCCTACGGCATCGCCGAGTTCGGCATCGGCGCCGGCGCGCTGCTGGTGCCGTGGGCGTTCGACGCCGGCGAGCAGTGGCTGCGCGGCCTCGGCGAGGCCTCGTCAGCCGGCTACCTCGGCGCGTCGGCGGTCGTCATCACGCTGTCGATCCTGCTGTTCACGACGCTGATGGGCGCGACGTTCCCGCTGATGATGGCGTTCCTGCGGGCCGCGACGAAGGGCGACGAGGAGACCTTCAGCTACCTCTACCTCGGCAACGTCGTCGGGGCGATGGCGGGTGCGCTGGTCACGGCGATGGTGCTGATCGAGACGCTCGGCTTCCGCAACACGCTGCTGGTCGCGGCCGTGATCAACGCCACGATCGGCGTGGTCGCGATGCTGATGCCGCGGCTGGTGCGCGCCGGCGACGTCGCCGACGAGCAGCCGCGCACGCTCGCTCCCGAGCCGCTCCTGGCCGAAGAACGGCGCTCGGACCGCCGCCTGCGGCTGGCGCTGCTGTTCGCGACCGGCTTCACGTCGATGGCGATGGAAGTGGTCTGGACGCGCGCGTTCACGCCGGTGCTGAAGACGACCATCTACGCGTTTGCCGCGGTGCTGACGACCTACCTGCTGGCGACGTGGCTCGGCTCGGCGCTCTACCGCGTGCACCTGCGTCGCGGTCGCGCCGCGAGCGCGACGACGCTGCTGCCGATGCTGTTTCTCGCGTCGCTGCTGCCGCTGGTCTGCAACGACCCGCGCTGGCACGAGTCGTCGGTGGTGGTGCTGCTGAGCCTGGTGCCGATCTCGCTGCTGCTCGGCTACCTGACGCCGCAGCTGGTCGACGAGCACGCGCGCGGCGAGCCGGGTGCGGCCGGTAGGGCCTACGCGATCAACGTCGTCGGCTGCATCCTCGGCCCGCTGTTCAGCGGCTACGTGCTGCTGCCGATGGTCGGCGTCAAGTGGGCGCTGCTGTCGATGGCGCTGGTCTATCCGCTGTTCCTGTTCCGCCGCGCGCCGAAGAACGTCGCGCTCGAGCTCGGCACCAAGGTGGTCGCGGTCGCGGCGCTGCTGCTGGCGGTGTTCGCCACGCGAACGCACGAGGACCCGAGCGTCTACGAGCACGCCGAGGTGCGCCGCGACTCGACCGCCAGCGTGGTCGCGCACGGCGAGGGCATGGAGCGCCGGCTGCTGGTCAACGGGGTCGGCATCACCACGCTGACGCCGATCACCAAGGTGATGGCCCACCTGCCGCTGGTGATGCGCGATACGCCGCCGGAGTCGACCTGCGTGATCTGCTTCGGCATGGGCACGACATTCCGGTCGCTGCTGTCGTGGGGCGGCAAGGCGACCGCGGTCGAGCTGGTGCCGAGCGTCACCGAGTCGTTCGGCTTCTTCTGGGACGACGCCGAACAGCAGCTCGCCAAGCCCGGCGCGCGCATCGTCATCGACGACGGCCGCCGCTTCCTGGCGCGCACCGAGGAGACGTTCGACCTGATCACGATCGACCCGCCTCCGCCGGTCGAGGCCGGCGGCTCGAGCCTGCTCTACTCGTCGGAGTTCTACGAGGTCGTCAAGGCGCGCCTGTCGCAGAAGGGCATCCTGGCGCAGTGGTTCCCGGGCGGCGAGATGCGGATCGCGCGCGCGGTCATCAACACGCTGAACGAGAGCTTCCCGCACCTGCAGGTGATCCGTTCGTTCGAGCCGCCGCACGTCGGCCTGCACCTGCTCGCGTCGCTCGAGCCGCTCGACGTCCCGACGGTCGAGCAGGCGATCGCGCGCATGCCGGAGGCGGCCAGGAAGGACATGCTCGAGTGGAGCAACGGCTGGAAGCTCGGCTTCGCCTGGTCGCTGGTGCTCGCGCAGTTCAAGCCGGTCGAGGACTACCTGCCCGAGGACCGCTCGATCAAGATCACCGACGACCGGCCCTACAACGAGTACTTCTGGCTGCGGCGGGCGTTCGGCGGCGACGACCGGTAGCCGAGGCCGCGCGGCTGTCGCAGCCGCCGGCGGTACGGGAAGCGGGGCGACCGATGGCCGCCCCGTTCGCAGGTCGGGGCCCGCAGGCCCCGCGTGGCTCGAACGGCTGCGGTCCGAACGGACGATCTCAGGCCGCCCACCGACAGGGCTCAGGCCTCTCGATCTCAGGCCGACAGCGGCGCCTGTTCGTCGTTGATCTTCTTGTCCGACGGCGCGCGCGGGGCGCGGCGGCGGCGCTTTGCCGGCTGGCTCGCCGGCTTGCTGTCCTTCGGCGCGGTCAGGCGAACGCGGCGGGGGGCGTCGGTCGCCTTGGGCGAGCCCTTCGTGGGCAGCTGGTCGACTCCGATGCCGGTCGGCACGACGAAGCCACCGAACGACGGGGCCTTCGGCGCGGCCTTCGGCGGCGCGGGCTGCTCGGCGCCGCCGACGTGCACGTTCACGGTGCCGTCCTCGGCGTTGATGATCAGCGTGCCGATGCCGCCGTGCACGTGCACGTGGCCTTCGTCATCGTCGTCGTCATCGTCGCTGTGGCCCTCGTGCTCGTGCGCCCCTTCGTGCGCGTGGTCCTGCTGCTGGTGCCGCTGCGCGACCGCGGCCAGTTCCTGCTTCAGCGCGGCGACCAGGTCCTTCAGCTGCGCGTTCTCGGCCTGCAGCCGTCGCGACGCCTCGCTGTGGTCGCGCGCCTTCTCGCGGCGCGCGCGGGCGAGGTCGCGGTTGATCGTCGCGCGCAGGCGCTCGATCTCCTTGCGCTCCGCCTCGAGCTTGTCGAGGTCGGCATTGCCGCGCGAGGCGGCTCGCGTGGCCTTGGCGAACTCGCTCTCGAGCTGCTGCAGCTGCGAGGTGGCGCGCTTCGAGCTGGCGACGGCGCGCTCGTGCTGCTGCTCGAGGGCGCGGTTGCGCAGCGTGGTCTCGGCGAGCTTCTGCTCGAGCACGGCGGCCTTCTGCTCGAGCACCTGGCTGCGCTCGACCATGCGGCGCTCCATCTCGTGCAGCGCGCGGTGGGCCTGCTCGAGTTCCTGGTGCTGTCGCTCGAGCTGCTGCCGGGCTGCCGAGCGCTGCGCCTCCATGCGCTTGTGCTCGTCCTCGAGCCGCGCCTTCATCTCGTTCTGCTGCGCCTTCATGCGGGCGCGCAGCTCGTTCTGCTGCGCCTCCAGCTGGCTGCGCATGTTGTGCTGCTGGGCCTCGAGCTGCGCGCGCAGGTCGCTCTGCGTCGACTGCATGCGGCTCTTCAGCGCCTTTTCCTCGGCGACCATGCGGTTCTGCTCGGCGGCGAGGCGGGTCTGCAGCTCGTTGGCGCGCGCGGCCATCTGCTGCTGGGCGGACGTCAGCTCGTCGGCCTTCTGGCGCAGCGCCTGCTGCAGCGCCTGGATCTGCTGGTCCCGGTTGTTGCCGCTGGCCTCGGCGTCGCGCCGGGTCTGCTGCAGCCGCTTCTCGAACACGGCCTCCTGCTCGGCGAGCACCGCGCGCAGCTTCTGGATCTCGCGATCCTTCTGGGCGAGTTCGCCCTCGCGCTGCTGCATCTGTTTGGCCGTGCCGTTCTCGAGCTGTTCGAGGTACCGGTCGACGTTCTTCATCTGCTGCTCGAGTCGGGTGACGGCGTTGCGCAGTTCGCGTTTTTCGTCCTGCGCGCGGCATCCGACCAGACCGCACAGGAGCACGATCAGGGGGGTGATGACGAGGCTTCTGTTCATGGGGGGTCTCCGCTATTGGATTCGGCGGGTAGTCCGGAGAACCTGAGGGTAGCGCTCGGCGCAAGATCTGAAAAAGCCTCCACATGCACGTGCAAAGATTCCTCGCGTCGGCCTGGGCCAGCGTGCACGGGTCGAAGGACCCGGCGCAGCTTCTCGTATCCCTGCTGGAGAACGGCTTTGCGGGCCTGGCGGCCTCGCCCGGTCCGCGCGCGGTCGATTGGGCCGCCCTGCGCGCCGCGGCCGACGAACTGCCGGTCTCGTTCCCGGTGGTGCGCGCCGGCAGCCCTCTGACCGATCGTTCGCCCCTCAACGCGCTCTGCTCGCAGGCGGACGGCGAACGGCAGGTCGCCCGCCGCGCCGTGGCCGACGCCGTGCAGACCGCGCGCACGCTCGGCACGCCGACGGTCGTTCTGGACCTCGGGGTGGTCGCGATGACCGGCGAGATCGAGGCCGAAGACCTCGGCGAGCCCGGCTACCAGTGGACCGACGAGCGCGCCCAGGCGCTGGCGGCGCGCCGCAAGGTCGGCCGGGACGCCGCCGTCGACCGCGCCTGTCGCGAGTTGTTCGGGATCCTCAAAGCCTTTCCGGACATGAAGTTCTGCGTGACGCAGAGCCGCAGCCTGCGGGCCGTGCTGGACGTGCCGGCGCTGCAGGACGTGGTCGAGGACGTCGGCCAGCGCGAGCTCGGCTACTGGCACGACGCCGGCATTTGCGCCCGGCGAGAACAGATCCTGCGCGAACCGCAGGGCGAATGGCTCGAGATGTTCGGTAACCGCCTGTCGGGGATGACCTTGGGCGACGCTTCCCCGGACGGCCTGTACCTGCCTCCGGGCGCGGGTGGGGTGGACTATGGCCTCTGCGCCACCTATGTACCCGGGACCGGGAGTTCGTTCCCGGTCGTGTTGGAGCTCGATCCCTCCGTTGCCCCCGGAGAGATGTCCGGCATGCGTTCCTGCCTCGACAAGTACGGCTTCTAGCACAAGGTTGTGTGGCCGTGCGCCCGATGCGGAGCGTAGTGCGGCGCCGAGCCCTGGCGCGTTCCCGATGAATACCCCCTCCTTGGCCAAGCTAGCCCACAGCGGAGCCGCCCGAACCGAGGTGCTGCGTGACCTCCTCCGGACACGCCAGCGTCTCCTCGTCCTGACCCACAACAACCCCGACCCCGACTCGCTCGGGGGCGCGGTGGGGCTGCAGGAATTCGCCCGACTGGCCGCCGGCTGCGAGAGCAAGCTCGCGATCACCGGCAAGATCCTGCGCGCCGAGAACCAGGCGATGGTTCGCGAGCTGCAGATCGACATGGGCCGGCTCGACACGATCAAGCTCAGCGAGTTCGACTGCATCGCGCTGGTCGACACCCAGCCCGGCTTCGGCCACACGTTCGTGCCGGCCGGCAGCGCCGTCGACATCGTCGTCGACCACCACGTCTGCAACGACGCGGCGATCGACCCCAACGTGACGTCGTTCGTCGACGTGCGGCCCGAGATCGGCGCGACCAGCTCGATCGTCGCGAGCTACCTGATGCACGCCGGCGTCACGCCGAGCAAGCAGGCCGCGACCGCGCTGGCCTACGGTGTGCGCACCGACACCGCCGACCTGTCGCGCAACGTCAGCGACCTGGACGTCGAGGTGTTCGAGTTCTTGTCGCACCACATGGACCGCCAGGCGCTGGCCGCGATCACCAACCCGCGCCTGCCCGCGGCCTACTTCCGCACGCTCAAGGACGCGCTCGGCAAGGCCCGCCTCTACGACGGCCTGACGCTGTGTTCGCTCGGTCGGACCACCAGCGCCGAGATGGTCGCCGAGGTCGCCGACCTGCTGCTCCGGATGGAAGGCGTGCAGGCGGTGTTCTGCGGCGGCCTGGTCGGGCAGAGCTACTACGTGTCGGTGCGCACCGAGGTCGGTGGCGACGCCTGGAGCCTGATCAAGGCCGGCATGGAGGGCGAGGAGGGGTCGTGCGGCGGCCACGGCTCGGTCGCCGGCGGCTCGATCACGCTCGACTGCGCCGACTCGCGCACCCTGCGCCGCCTCGAGCGCCGCCTGGAGCGCAACGTGCTCAAAGCGATGGGGGTGGTGGGCACCAATGCCGTGACCCTCGGCGAAGACGACGACTGACCCGGTCGTCGGTGCGCCGTTGGTCCGGCAGGGCCGCGTTGCGTGGCCAGCCACCGGGTCTCCGGTGCCACGGGAGGTCTTTGGACCGAATGCCGGTGCGTCAGCGCTTTGCAGGGGCTGCTGGTATCATTCGGCGCCGATCCATGCGCCGCACCACCCTCGCACTCGCCGCCGCCGCCGTCGCTCTGGCGTGGGTTCCGTCCGTTGTTGGCCCTGTCGATCCGGTCGACCGCCCGGCGGTTGGTCCGACGGTTGGTCCGACGGTGTGCGCGCCGCACGCTGCCGAGACGGCGGCGACCTTCGCGACCCCGGACCAACTGCAGTTCGTGCCCAACCGCGGCCAGTGGTCGGACGGCGTGCGCTACGGCGTGCTCGGCGACACGGTCGGCTGGCTGCACGACGACGGCTTCACGCTGCGGTTCGAACGCTGGACGGCGGCGGACGAACGTCGCCCCGGCCGGAGCGCGTCGGGCGCGGTGGTGCGCACCCGCTTCGTCGGCGCGGTGACGACCTCGCTCGACGGCGGTGCGCCGCTGGCGACGCGGCACCACTTCCTGCGCGGCGGCGTCGGTCGCCATCGTCGCGACGTGCCGGCGTTCGCGAACGTCACCATGCGCGGCGTGCTGCCGGGCATCGACGTGCAGTTCCGGCCGCTGCCCGACGGGGTGCGCGGTCCGTTCGAATACGACCTGCTGCTCGCCGCCGGCGCCGACCTGTCGCGCTTCGTCGCCGAGTGCGAAGGGGTCGAGTGCCTGCGCATCGACGAACAGGGGCGGCTGGTCGCCACGGTCGCGACGCCCGACGGCGTTCGCGAGCTGGTGCAGCAGGCGCCGGTCGCCTGGCAGTCGGGCGAGCACGGCCGCACGCCGGTCGACGTGCGGTTCCGGCTGCTCGGCACGCGTCGCTACGGCTTCGCCGCGCGCGACCTCGACGCGGAGCTGGCGACGGTGGTCGATCCCGGCGTGCTGTGGGGCACGTTCCTCGGCGGCGGCGCGACCGATCGCATCTACGACGTCGAGTGGCGCAACGGCAACGGCGGCTGGATCGGCGGCTGGACCGGCTCGACCGACTTCCCGACCTCGACCGGTGCGTTCCAGACCAGCGGCGGCGCCGACGGCTTCGTCGCCAAGCTGAGCGACGACGGTCAGTCGCTGCTGTTCGCGACCTACCTCGGCGGCTCGCGCAGCGAGGAGGTGCGCGGCCTCGCCGTCGCGGACGACGACACGGTCACGGTGGTCGGCTTCACCAACTCGTCGGACTTCCCGGTCACCGCGGGCGCCGCCCAGCCGAACTACGCCGGCGCCAGCACGTTCCTGGACCTCGGGGACGGCTTCGTCGCTCGCGTCGCGGCGAACGGCCAGAGCCTGCTCGGCGCGACGTTCCTCGGCGGCACGTTCGACGACATCGCCGAGGACGTGGTGCTCGACGACAACGGCAACCCGATCGTCTGCGGCTGGACCTCGTCGCCGGACATGCCGGTGCCCGCCGGCGGCCTGCAGCCCCTGCTCGGGGGCCTGGCTATCGCGCAGACCGACGGCTTCGTGATCGGCGCCGCGGCCGACCTGCAGTCGCTGACGTTCGGCACGTTCCTCGGGGGCGCGTCGGGCGAGCAGCTGCTCGCGATCGACCGCGACGACCAGACCGGCGACCTGGCCGTGACCGGCTGGTCGATCGGCGCCGACTACCTGACCACGCCGGGCGTGGTGCGGCCGACGTCGGGTGGCGACATCGACGCGGTGTTGACGCGGCTCGACGCGACCGCGAGCACCGCGGTCTGGTCGACCTACCTCGGCGGCGTCGACGAGGATGCCGGCCAGACGGTGCACTTCGACAGCGACGGCTCGGTCTGGGTCGGTGGCTTCACCGACTCGGCGAACTTCCCGCCGACGCTCAATGCGCCGCAGACGGCGCTGGCGGGCGGCTTCGACGGCTTCGTCACCCGGGTCTCGTCGATCGGGCAGTCGCTGGTGTTCTCGACGCTGCTCGGCGGACCGGGCAACGACCGCGTGCGCGCGCTCGACGTGTCGGCGGCCGGGGTGATGGTCGTCGGCGAGGCGGCCGCTGGCTTTCCGGTCGCGGCCGGCGCGACCCAGCCGCAGTTCGCGTCGGGCATCACCGACGCGTTCGCGACCTGGCTGAGCAACGGCGGCACGACGATCGCGTGGTCGAGCTACTTCGGCGGCGAGTTCCAGGACGCGTTCTCGGCGGTGCACTTCGGCGACAGCGGCATCGCGTCGCTCGCCGGCTACAGCTACTCGCCGGACTTCCCGATCGCGCCGGCGGCGCTGCAGGGCAACCTGCTCGGCGTCGAGGACGGCGTGGTGGTGCGGCTGGACCTGCTGAGCGACCTCGGGCCGGGGCTGCGCGTGACGCCGGTCTCCGGTGAGGACGTGGTCGTGCAGCAGGGCGGCGAGGTCGAACTGCTGCGCTTCGAGCTCGAGAACGTCACCGATCGCGTGCTCTACGTCGACCGCGTGCGGTTCATGGCATCGGGTGGCGGCATGACGATGGCCAACGTCACGTCGTTCGCCCTGCTGCAGGATGGCCAGCCGGTCGGCGGGGCGCCGATGGTCGCCCCGGCGACCGACTACGAGCTGGCGACCAACGTCGCCGGCAGCCGCCTGACGATCGCGCCGCACACCGTCGCCACCGTGACGCTGACCGCGAACTGCAGCGGCTCGATGAGTCCGCCGGCGTTCGAGGTCGGCGCGTTGATCGAAGGCGCGGCGTCGTTCGACGTGCGGGCGTTCGGCCTCGGCGGTGGACCGTCCGTCGGCGTGATCGGGGCGGCGCGCGTGACCGGCCCGGTCTACGTGGTCGGCAAGCTGCCGGGCGACATCGACGGTTCGGGCCAACGCGACGTCATCGATCTGCGCCGCCTGGTCAACTCGGTCGGCTCCGGGGACGGCGAGACCGACGTCGACGGCGATGGCGTGATCACGACCATCGACGTCGCCGCGACGCGCCAGGCGATCCTCGGCCGCGGCAGCGGCTTCGCCGCGCCGACGCAGGTCGCCCGCGACGAATGGCTGCGCGTCGACGTGCTGCTGCCCAAGCTCGACGGCCTGCAGGCTTCGCTCGGCGGCCGTTCGCTGCTGGTCGGCCGGGCGACGCCCCGCGAGATCACGGCGCGCGTGCCGGCAGACCAGGCGCTCGGGCTGCAGGAGCTGGTGATCTCCCGCGCCGGCCAGGTGATCTTCGCGGGCCTGGTCGAAGTGCTCTGATGGTGCGCGTGCTGCTGCTGGGCGGCCTCGATCCGAGCGGCGGCGCCGGCATCACGGTCGACGCGACCGTGGCCGCGCTGCACGGCGTCGAGCCGCTGCCGGTGGCGTTGACGACGACCGTGCAGGGCCTGCGCGGCTTCGTCGCGAAGCAGCCGATCGCCGAACGGGTCTGGCGTGAGCAGGTCGCGACCGTGCTCGCGGACGGCAAGATCGCGGCGGTCAAGGTCGGCTACGTCGGGGACCCGGCGCTGGTCGCGGTGGTCGCCGAAGCGGTGCGCGCGCTGCCCGCGGGGACCCACGTGGTCGTCGACCCGGTGCTGTCCGCGACCGCGGGCGGCATGCACGACGGCGACGCGCTGGTCGCGGCCTACCGCGAGCACCTGGTCCCGCTGGCGACGTTGCTGACGCCGAACGGTCCCGAGCTGCAGCAACTGGCCGACGGCGACGCCGAGTCCCTGCTGCGTGTCGAGGCCCCGCTCCGAGCCGAGTCCCCGCTTCGTTCTGGCGCCGGCGCGGTGCTGCACAAGGGCGGCCACGGGGAAGGCGACCAGGCGATCGACGAGCTGTGGACCGGGGAGCCGCCGTATCGCTTCGCGCGGCCGCGGCACGACTGCGGCCCGGTGCGCGGCACGGGCTGCGCGCTGGCCAGCGCGATCGCCTGCCAGCTGGCGCTCGCGCGCAACCTCGTCGAGTCGTGCCGGCTCGCCGGGGACTGGCTCGCGTCGCTGCTCGTGCACGTGCGGCCGCGCCCGAGCGGCCTGCCGCGGTTGCTGCCGCTCAATCGCGGCGGAACAGCGCCGCGATGACGTCGGCGTAGCGCTCGGCGACCACGTGCCGGCGCACCTTGAGCGTCTGCGTCAGCAGGCCGTTGTCCGGCGTCAGCGCGTCGGAGAGCACCTGCACGGTCGCGATCCGGTCGGTCGGGCGGCAGCCGTTCTCGCGCGTGATCAGCCGGTCGAGTTCGCGGCGGTAGAGCTTCTGCACGGTTGCGTTGGCCAGCACGTCTCCCTGCACGTTCCACTCGGTCTTCGGCACCTCGTGCTCGAGCGCTTCGAAGCACGGCACGATCAGCACGCCGAGCGCCTTCTGGTCCTGGCCGACGACGACCGCCTGTTCGATCAGCGGGGACGTCTTGATCAACGTCTCGATCGGCTCCGGTTCGACGTTCTCGCCGCCGGCGAGCACGATCGTGTCCTTGGCGCGCCCGGTGATCCAGAAGTTGCCGTGCTCGTCGCAGTGGCCGAGGTCGCCGCTGTTGAACCAGCCGTCGTCGCTCAGCACCTCCTTGGTGCGCGACGGGTTCTCGTAGTAGCCGCGCATGATCTGCGGGCCCTGGATCCACAGCACGCCGGTCTCGTTGGGGCCGCACGCCGAGCCGTCGTCCTTGCGCGCCTCGATGCTGGTGTGCGGCAGCGGCGGGCCGATGTGGCCGGGACCGGTCTGCTCCGGCAGGCGAACGGCCGCCACCGGGCTGGTCTCAGTCAGTCCGTAGCCGTTGCGGATCGGGATGCCCATGCCGAGGAAGGTCTCGTCGACGTGGCGCGGCAGCGCGCCGCCGCCGCTGACGCAGAGGCGCAGGCGGCCGCCGAGGTTGCTGCGGACCTTCTTGTTGACGATGCCGTCGAGCACCTTGTGCTGCAGGCGGTCGAGCACCGACGCCTTGCCGGCGCCGACCTTGCGCGACAGCTGCAGGCACCGGCGGAACAGCTTGCCCTGCATGCCCTGCAGCTTGAGCGCGGTGTTGACGACGCCGTCGTGCAGCATCTCCCAGATGCGCGGCACTGCCGCGAAGATGGTCGGCTTCGCGTTCTGCAGGTCCTCCTTGATGCGGCGGCGGTCGGTGTAGATGAGCTGGCCGCCGGTCGCGAGCGCCAGGTAGTCCATGATGCGCTCGTACATGTGCCACGCCGGCAGCACCGACAGGAAGCTGTCCTGGTCGGTGACGTGCAGCACGTCGGTGCAGACGCGCACGTTCGACATCACGTTGTCGTGCGTCAGCATCACGCCCTTGGGTTCGGCCGTGGTGCCGGACGTGTAGACGATCGTCAGCAGGTCGTGCGGGCCGACCTGGCCGCGGGTCTCCTGCAGCAGGGCGGCCTGTTCGGCGCGCTGCTCGTCGCCGCGGCGCAGCAGGTCGCCGAGCGCCAGCGCGCCGTCGACGTCGGTCGCGTCGGCCATCACGATCACGTGGCGCAGCTGCGGCAGGGCGGACTGCATGTCGAGCAGTTCGCGCGCGACCCCGTCGTTCTCGGCGAACGCCGCGCAGCAGCCGCTGTGCTGCAGGATGAACTGCAGCTCGGTCGGGGTGGTGTCCGAGCCGCGCGGCACGTCGACCACGCCGATGCTGGCCATCGCCATGTCGATGAGCAGCCACTCGTAGCGGTTCTCGGCGACGAGGCCGACGTGGTCCTCGCGCCGGATTCCCAGGTCGAGAAGCGCGGTCGCCAGCCTGTCGACGTCGTCGACGAGCCGGCCGAACGTGATCGGGCTGTGGTCCTGGGCCGTGCGGCGGGGCAGGAACACCCGGTCGGCGCGCGGGCGGACCACCTGGTCCAGGAGCGCCGGGAAGGTCGATGGGAACGAGGGCATGCGGGGGTGCTGGGGCGGCCGGGGAAGTTCCTTCGGGTTCTCGTCGATTCGAAGGCTTGACTTCGTCCGTTCGGATCTTTAGGAATGTCCGCCCTCGTTCGCGGGGTCAACCCTCAGTCCGAAACGCTTCGCGCAGAATCGGGTGGTAGGGTTCCTGCAGACGAGCACCTGGATGCGGGTGTAGCTCAGTGGTAGAGCATCACGTTGCCAACGTGATGGTCGTGAGTTCGAATCTCATCACCCGCTCCACTTTCTCCGTCGGTGGCCCCCTCGATTCGAGGTGCGGGCCCGACGGAGATTCCTTACCGTCGCAACCGCGACGGATCTGCGCCGACCGATCCGCCAGGATCGTGCCAGACCGTGCGCCGCCCGGGCGCGATCTCGCTCGTCCTCGCGGTGCTCGAATTGCCCCCCCCCGGCGGAATCGGCGTCATCCTGCACCTGTTGGCGACTCGTCGGTTCGGTAAGGCCGGCTGTCCTGGTTGGCGGTGGTGATGATGACGGGGGTGAGCCTCTGGATGGGGGCGGTGCTGGCCATGGTCGTGGAGGGTGTGCTGCTCCTCGGCTGATCGGCGTCGACCGGGGATCCTTGCTCGGTCGCTGCGCAGCGGACGGTGATGGACCCGGTCCTCGGCATCCTGCTCGGTTTCGTCGGACTGGCCGTCTGCATCGTGCTGGCGGTCGGGTTCGCGGTGACGGTGCAGGCAATCGGCCCGCGCCCGGCCGTGATGCGGTGGCTGTGGGGCGCCTACTGGATCTGGTGCACGGGCGTCGCGGTGCGCGTTGGCTACGCCGTCTGGTGCTATCTCGACAGCGGCTACGACCTGCTGCGATCCGAGCGAGAGGGCGTCTCCTGGATGGTCTGGGGCAGCTTGCTCGGCGGGGGCCTGCTGCTGGACTTCGGGTCGCGTTGGGGTGCCGCGTCGCCCGCGCCGACGGCTGCGGCCGAAGCAGAGGAGGTGGGCGAGCCCGAAGCGCCGGCGGGGCCGTCCCTGCCCGAGGAGCCAACTCCGGAACCGCCGGTGGATGCGCCTCGCACGGTCTCCGAGGCGCTGGGCTGGACGGTGGGTCTGGTCGTCGCCTGCTGCCTGCTGGCGCTGCTGGTGCGCGGGCTGCGCTGGTGGTTCCCGGAGTTGCCGTGGCATTGGCTGCGCGGCCGCGGCCGTCCGCGCGCCGACGCCGACCCGGAGGTGCTCGGGGTCGCCGTGATGTTCGTGGTCGGCCTCGTGTTCGCGATGCGTCGGCCGCGCCGGTGACGCGCGGGTCGCTCGATGCGATCGGGGGGACGCGAGATCCGGTGTTCTTCGAGCAGCGTCGACACGCGCCGGCTGCGTCGCCGCGATGGCACCGCCGGCAACCGGAACTGACGGCGAAGGCCCCAAGCTGCCGATCCAGCGGGTAGCATCCTCAGCCCGCCGTCATGAGCAAGATCGTCCGAGAGCTTCGCAACTACTACGCCGTCATCGCCGACCTCGCCAGCGAGGCCGAGGAGTGGACCAGTAAGCCCGGCTGGCTCGAGTTCGCGCCCAACAACGTCTGCAACCTGCGCTGCATCATGTGCCAGCAGGCAGACGGCCTGCCGGTTGAGGTGATGAAGAAGGGCGACGCGCTCGAACTGCTCGACGACGTGCTGCCCGACATGTCGCTGTGGACGCCGTCGGCGCTGTCGGAGCCGCTGCTCGCCGACTGGAAGACCGTGTTGAAGAAGTGCCGCGAGCACGAGGTGCACCTCAACATGTACTCCAACTGCACGCTGCTGACCGGCGAGAAGTTCGCCGAGATGTCGGACCTCGTGCACAAGCTGTGGATCTCGTTCGACAGCTCCGACAAGCAGGTGTTCGAGATGCTGCGCGACCGCGCCAACTTCGAGACGGTCGTCGCCAACGTGAAGGAGATCCTGAAGATCGCGACCGAGCGGGGCGTGCCGGTCGGGTTCGTCGCCGTGCTGGTGAAGGACAACCTTGAGATCATGCACGAGCTGGTCGACTTCCTGAGCGACATCGGCGCGGTCGAGGCCGGCTGCGACCTTCGCGTTCAGCCGATGCTCGACAACGCGGTGCGCTGCCGCGACCAGAACGTGTTCGCGAGCTACAGCGAAGAGCAGATCTGTGCGGCCCTCGACAAGGCGTGCGAGCGCGCGCTCGAGCGCGGCCTGATCTTCCACGTCGACATGGACGATCCGTATCGTCGCGCCGTGCAGCCGCGCGCGCCGATGACGCGGCAGATCACCCCCGAGGTGATGTCGATCATGCTCGAGGAGGTCAAGGAGCGCTTCCCGCACTTCTGCTCGATGGCGAGCAACTACGTCAAGATCGAGCCCAACGGCGAGGTCTACCCGTGCTGCCGCGGCCCGCGCGAACTGCTGATGGGCAACGTCCACGAGAACTCGATGGCCGAGATCTGGAACGGCGACAAGTACCGCGACTTCCGCCGCCGCATGAACGCCAAGGACTACCCCGAGGTCTGCAAGGGCTGCGACGTGCTGACCGCCAACCCGCACTTCGACAAGAAGTGGCTCGAGAGCAAGCAGCCGAGCGAGGACTGATCCCTGCAGCTCGCGGCGCCTGGCCCGGCGTGCCGCATACCGAACCGGGTTCATCCTGCGCCACTTGGCACCAGCGGAGGGAATGCGCCGACTCGACCGCAGCTTCGACTTCGCGCGTTCCGACCTCGCCGCAGGCCGTCACCGCCGGGGCGCCAAAAGGCGCAACTTGAACCCGGTTCGGTATGCGGTGTTTGGGGTCAGGTGGCTTGTTCGGGGTGGGGGCAGCAGACTACGGGGACGGTGCTGTGTCGCATCAGTGCCGTCGCGACCGAGCCGACGCGGAGTCGTTCGAAGGCGGACTTGCCCTGGGAGCCGACGAACAGGTAGGCGCTGCCTTCGGCGGCCTTGACGATCGCGCCGGCGATGTCCTCGGCGTTGCGCACGTCGACCTTGCAGGGGACCGGCGCGCGGCGGGCGATCTCGTCGAGTGCCTCCTGCGCGCGGGCGATGTCGCCCGGCACGTCGTTGGCGAGGGCTGGTGCCAGCATCGGGTCGTGCACGACGTGCAGCAGCAGCACGCTGGCGGACATGGCCTCGGCCCACGTCATCGCGTGGTTGACGGCTACCAGGCCGGAGGTGGACAGGTCGGTCGCGACGCAGATCTGCACGCGCGCATTCTCGGCCACGCCGCGCGGCGCCGCCAGAGGCCTTCCGTCGGATCCGCGCAGTTCAGCCGAAGTTCCGCCACAGCACGATGCCGAGCACGAGCACCAGCACGATCAGGACGAACGTGCTGAAGCGCCTCGTCAGCAGGTCGAACGCGGGCTTGCCGAGCTTGTCGAGCAGGAAGACCGTCAGGTAGATGCGCGGGAAGCGGCTGGTGACCGACGCGAGCAGGAACACCCAGAAGTCGACCTTGTCGTGGCAGACGCCGGCAAACACCGTGAAGATCTTGTAGGGCAGCGGCGTGAAGCCGCCGAGCCACACCCACAGGAACGAGTTGTCGCCGTACCAGCCGCTGATGTCCTCGTACCATTCGGGCGTGAACCCGGGCACGTGTTCGAACGCGAACTCGCGCAGGCCGTGCTCCCACAGCCAGAAGCCGAGCCAGTAGCCGACGATGCCACCGAGCACCGACGACGCCGAACACCAGAACGCGTAGAACCAGCGCCGCGCCGGCCGCAGCAGGATCATCGGCACGTACAGCACCTCCGGCAGGATCGGGCTGCAACACGCGTCCGCGAACGACAGCAGGCACATGAAGAACAGCGCGAAGCGGCTCTCGGCCAGCTTCGTCATGCGTCGCCGCCACCGCGCCTTGACGCGGCTCGGGAGCCTGCGCGGTCGCGGCTCGGAGGCTTCGTGGGCTGGGTCGTTCACGCGAGGTGCGGGTGGCCGCGCATCACAACGGCTCAGTCGGCAAGTTGCCAGCGAATCGTCTGGCCCGCCTTCATGGGCACCAATCGCTCCGAACCGAACGGCAGATCTTCCGCGACCTGGTGTTCATCTCGAACCAACGTCACCTTGTCCGAATTGCGCGGCAGCCCGTAGAAGTCCGGGCCGCGCAGGCTCGCGAACGCCTCGAGCCGATCCAGCGCCCCGGCGTCCTCGAACGCTTCGGCGTACAGCTCGATCGCCGCGTGCGCCGTGTAGACACCGGCGCAGCCGCAGTCGCTCTCCTTGCGGCCGCGCGCGTGCGGCGCGCTGTCGGTGCCGAGGAAGAACCGCGGGTCGTCGCCGGTCGCGGCCGCGACCAGCGCCTCACGGTGGCGTTCGCGCTTGAGCACCGGCAGGCAGAACGCGTGCGGACGCAGGCCGCCGCGGAAGATCTCGTTGCGGTTCCACAGCAGGTGGTGCGCCGTGATCGTCGCGGCGACGCGCTCGCCGGCCTCGCGCACGAACGCGACCGCATCGGCGGTGGTCACGTGCTCGAGCACGATGCGCAGGCCCGGGAAGTCGCGGTGCAGGGGCGTCAGGTGCCGCTCTAGGAACACGCGCTCGCGGTCGAACACGTCGACGTCGGGATCGGTGACCTCGCCGTGCAGCAGCAGCGGCAGGTCGACGCGCTCCATCGCCGCGAGCGTCTGCCGCACTTTGCCCCAGTCGGTGACGCCGTTCTCCGAGTTGGTGGTCGCGCCGGCCGGGTAGAACTTGACCGCGTGCACGAAGCCGGACTGCCGGGCCTTCTCGATCTCCTCCGGCGGCGTGCTGTCGGTCAGGTAGAGCACCATCAGCGGTTCGAACGACGCGCCGGCCGGCACCGCCGCGAGGATGCGTTCGCGGTAGGCGGCGGCCTCGGCGACCGTGGTCACCGGCGGCTTGAGGTTGGGCATCACGATCGCCCGGGCGAACCGGCGGGCCGTATGCGGGACCACATCGGCAAGCACGTTGCCGTCGCGGAGGTGGAGGTGCCAGTCGTCGGGGCGCGTGATTTCCAGCTGCATGTCTCGAGGGGTGCCCGGGTGGGCGCGCGCGGGCTCGCGGGGGTAAGGTGATATAGGCATCCCCCCGCCCCTGCACCCATGCTCCGACATCTCTTTGCGCTGATCTCCTCGTTCGTCGTGTTTGCCGCCTGCAGCGGCGGTGGCTCCAGCGGCACCGCCGACGTGCAGACGACCGGACGGGTCGTCGTGGTGGTCGATACGCGCGCGGGCGACGAGGCGCTGGTGCAGTTCCTGGTCGCGGGCGTGACGCTCGAACGCGCCGACGGCAGCCAGACCGACAACCTGCTGGCGAGCCCGGCGCAGGTGACGTTCGGCGATCCGGCCGGCGAGCCGTGCGGGCTGCCGCTCGAACGCGTCGCCGGCGGCGAATACGTCGGCGTGCACGTCGTGCTGACGCCCTCGTCGGGCGTCGCGATCACCGACGACGGCGTGATGCCGTCGATCACCGCGCCGCTGTCGCTGTTCGCGCCGCTGGACGAACGGCTGGCACACGACGGCGTCGGCGACAGCTGGCTGGTCGTCGCCCACACGGTGGAGCCGCTGACGATCCAGGGCGCGAACGCGACGTGGACGCCCGACATGGTCGGCCGCGCCTCCGGCGAGCCGGTCGGGCTCGACGGCCTCGTCGCGCCGGTCGTGCGCGACGACACGCTGTTCGTCACCGCCTTCGGCGACCGCGCGCTGCGCTGCGGCGAGGACCGCGACACCGAGTACGTCGACGTCGACGGCTCGCGCCTCGATCGCCGCGAGTTCCTCGCCGGGCTGATCCCGGAGGACGTGTTCTGCGCGCGCGGGGCGCTGCGCCGCGACGGCACCTACGACCTGCGCCGCATCGAGCGTTGCCAGCGGCAGGTGCGGCCGCGGCTGATCGGCCACGTGCAGTCGGTCGATGCCGCCGAGCAGGCGTTCGTGCTGCGCGTGCAGGCGGCCAACGGCCCGTTCGGCTCGCTGCTGCTGCAGACTCCCGAGGACGTGCTGGTGCGGGCCGGCAGCGCGCGCCTCGAACGACCGAACGGCCAGGCGATCCCGTTCTCGGCGATCACCGTCGGCCGCCTCGCCAAGGTGCGCTGGAGCTCGCGCGACCGGACCGTGCCGGGCCTGCCCGAATACGTCGCCGAGCTGGTGCAGGCGCCCGGCGCCGGCCACGGCATGCCGGCCCGCCAGTGGCAGGGCAACGTCGCGTCGGTCGACCTGGTCAACGAGGTGCTGGTGCTCGAGCCGCGCAACGGCCCGCTGATGGTGCAGGGCCAGAGCGTGTCGTCGATCGAGGTCCGCCTCGACGCCAACACCTACCTCGAGCGCCGCGCGGCGCAGGGCGGCGGCCGCTTCGCGATCTCGCTGTCCGAGGTGCAGCCGGGGCTCGACCGCGCCTGGGTGCGCGGCGTGGTCGTCGGGCCCGCGGCGATCGACGCCGCGTGGATCCGCGTGCGCGAGCAGTGATGGAGGCCGCGGCCGCCGTGCGCTAGGGTGGGCCGCGTGAGCGGCGACCTGCGCTTCGGCTTCTCCCCCTGCCCGAACGACACGTTCGCGTTCTGGGCCGCCGTGCACGGCGAGGTCGGGGACGACGTCGCCTTCGAGCCGGTGATGGGCGACATCGAGACGCTCAACGAACGCGCCGTCGCCGGCCGCGACCTGCTCGAGGTCACCAAGCTCAGCCTGCCGGCGTTGGCGCGCTGCATCGACGACTACGCGGTGCTGGCCAGCGGCGCGGCGCTCGGGTTCGGCTGCGGCCCGCTGGTGGTCGCGCGCGATGCCTCGGCGACGATCGACGGGCTCGCCGGTGCCCGCGTCGCGATCCCGGGGCAGCACACGACGGCGTTCCTGCTGATGTCGAGCCTGCTGCCGCAGCCGGCCGAAGTCGTCGCGATGCGCTTCGACGAGATCATGCCGGCGGTCGAACGCGGCGACTGCGACGCCGGCCTCGTGATCCACGAGAGCCGGTTCACCTATGCGGAGCACGGCCTGCGCGAGCTCGCCGACCTCGGCGTGCTGTGGGAGCAGGAGACCGGCGGCCCGCTGCCGCTCGGCATCATCGCGGCGCGTCGCGACCTCGACGATGCGACCTTCGCCGCCGTCGAGCAGGCGCTGCGCGCGTCGGTGCGGTTTGCGCAGGCGCACCCAGAACGGCCGCGCGCCTGGATCCGCCAGCACGCCCAGGAGATGGCCGACGAGGTCTGCGATCGGCACATCGCGCTCTACGTCAACGAATGGAGCGTCGACCTGGGCGCCGCCGGCCGCCGCGCGATCGACGAACTGCTGCGGCGCGGGCGAGATGCCGGGTTGTTGCCGGCGGGGGGCTCGGCCTATCGGACCGACGCGTCATGACGTTCCCGCTGCTCGCCGCCCTGGTCCTCACGCTGCCGACGGTCGCGCTGGCGCTGGTCGTCGGCCTGGTGCTGTGGCTGCTGCGCAAGCCGCAGCGGCGCTACTGGCGGTTCGTCGGCTGGTTGCACCTGGCGCTGTTCCCGCTCTACCTGTTCGTGGTGTTCCCGGCCGCGCTCGGCTACGTCGGTTCGCGCGTGATCGGCACGCGCGGCGACGAGCGCAGCTATCGCGGGCCGCGGGTGCTCGGCAACGGCGAGCTGCAGCTGCAGAGCAAGCGCACGCTGCGGCAGGAAAGCGCCGCGGGCGGCCCCGAGTTCCCGGACGACGTGCTGGCCGCCGTCGAGCAGCGGCGGCACTCGGTGCCGACGCGCGACGGCGTGGTGATCCGCGCCTACCGGATCGAGCCGATCGAGGCCGAGCCCGCGTTCGTCGCGGTGCTCGTGCACGGCATGTTCCGTTCTTCGATGGAGCTCGAGCCGGTCGCCAGGATGCTGCGCCGGCGCGGCGGGGAGTGCTGGCTGATGGACCAGTGCAACCACGGCGGCAGCAGCCGCGCGCCGTTCACCGGCGGCCTGCGCGAGAGTGACGACGTGGTCGCGGTGGTCGACTACGTGCGCGGCCAGCCCGGCCTGGCCGACAAGCCGCTGGTGATGTTCGGCGTCAGCCTCGGCACGATCGCGGTGACGCTGGCCCTGCCGCGCATCGACGACGTCGCCGGGGTCGTGCTCGACGCACCGATCGACGACCTGACCGCGGCCGCGCACCGGATGATGACCTTCGACCGGCCGGGGGATCGCCGCTCGTCGTTCTACATGATCGAGCCGTGGCGCTCGCTGATCCTGACCGCGCTCGGCATGTGGTCCGGCTTCTCGACGTCCGACGTGCGTCCGATTGAGGTCGTCGCGACGCTGCCGCACGACTTGCCGGTGCTGGTCATCGGCGAAGGCCTCGACGATCGCGCTCCGCCGCGCACCGTCGAGAACGTCTACAACCGCATGCCGCAGCACAAGGGCGTCAAGGTGCTCTGGCAGGTCCAGAACGTCGGCCACGGCAAGGCGTTTCTCGAGCAGCCGGCCGCCTACGACGAGGCGCTCGGCCGGTTGCTCGATCGCCTGCGTCGTTAGGAGCGCGTCCATGACGTGGACGCGCTGCCAACCGTGATCGCGGAAGCGGCGTGTACGCTGCGGACGGGGCTTTGCCCGTCAGGCGGCGCTGCGCCTACGCCAGCCGCTCCAGTCGCCGCGCCAGGTCGTGCTGCGGCCACGGCGTGCTCGGCCGCAGCTTGCCGAGGTTGCCGTGCATCAGCGGGTGGTCGACCCTGGGGGACGGCAGTTCGAGCCAGGCGCGCACGTTGAGGATCGCGAGCACCTCGAGCGGGTAGAGGCGACAGGCCGGGTCGTCGAAGTCGGCGCCGCTGCCGCGCGCCTGCTGCAGGTGGCGGTCGAGCACGTCGGCGAGCGCGCGCGACAGCAGCCGTTGGTCGCCGTTCCAGTGCTGCATGACCTCCTCGTAGTCGCCCAGCCGCGACGAACGGTTGACCCGCCGGCCGGCGCGCAGCGCCAGCAGTTCGCGCGTGAAGAACGGCAGGCTGTCCTGCTCGGAGAACGCGATGTCGGGCAGGCCGAGCAACCACTCGTAGAGCGGCTCGGCGCCCGGGTCGTGCAGGGACAGTCCCAGCAGCGAGGTCCAGGCGCCGTGCAGCAGAGAGAACGGCAGCCGCACCTTCTCGCCGCGGCGACCGCGCTGCGCGACCGGCGCGGCTGCGCGCGCCAGCAGCGACGCGCGCCGCAGCGTCTGGCCCTGGCGCGCCTCGTCGAAGCCGCCGGCGTCGCCGTCGAGCAGCCGGTGCATGCCGTGGCCGAGGTGCCAGGTGCCGAGCATCCAGCCGGCGACGTGGGCCTGGACGCGACGGGTCGCGTCGGCGAGGCCGCGCCGGAGCTGCGTCTCCTGGTCGTCGCGCAGGAACTTGACGTTGCCTGGGCGCTGGGCCCACTCCTGCAGGTTGCGGCGGAGGGAGGTGATGGTGGCGAGGGACATCGAGAGGCCGGTCGACTTCAGCGGTTGGCGGGCGGTGACGGCTCGGGTGCGTCCAGCGACGTAGCGCGACTGTGAGCGGTTGCGGCGATCGTTCGTAGTTCGATCGGGCCGCACGGCGTGTACCGCTTCGAATCGGCTCGGTTGCGGCGGCGGAAATCGCGAGATTTCTCGGCGTGCTGCGCTGCCCGGTCGGCGCATCCAGGAACGCCGTCGTAGGGGCTTCTACCTGCGGGTTGCCCCGCAGAGCTTGCGGTCTGGAGCGCGTTCGGGGGCCAGAACTGCGGGATACTGCCTACGGGGGATGTCACTGCGGGAAGCACCTTACGACCTTCGGCGGGGAATGCGCGTTGCCACCTGGGCCGAATGTGGGGGTGCGCCGGCGCATTCGTGCCGAGCGCCGACCAACAGCGATGCAACATCCACAGTCGATACCCGGTAGTTCGAGGCGTGGCAGCCTTCGGCGCCGGAGCCGTGCGCAGTTGGTCGGAGGGGATGTTCTGGTGGGGGTTCCACCGAGATGAGCTCGGATCGCGGATTGCACACCCTGGTTGCGTCCGGGGGGCATGTCGGTGCCCACGCGGGGCTGCTCTCAAGCGCTCTGGCTGACCAGCCCGATGCGCAGCGACGGAGTGACCCCATGAGCATCTCGAACCACATCGTTGCCCTGCAAGACATGCTCGACGAGTGGCGCCAGCTCGGATCGAAGCTGCTGCCGAACGGAGTCGAGTTGATCGGCCAGCTGGGTTCCGAGGACAGCTGGATGCACGCCGTCTATCCGTCGCTGTTGCTGGAGGACGTCGGTGACCTCGAGGCGGATCTCGGCAGGTCGCTGCCGAACGGCTACCGGACGTTCCTCAAGGGCTGCGGCGGGCTGATCTGCTTTGGCGGACTGTTCACGCTCTACCCGTATCGGGGGGTCGGACCGCTCGACAGCTCGCTGTCGACAGCCGGTGAGGGCCTGGTCCGCGTCAACCAGCTGTTGTCGGGCGCCAGCTGGATGCCGAGCGACGCGATCGCCATCGCGACCAACGCGCTCGATGGTTCGGTGCAGGTCGTCGGCATGGGCGACAACCCGGAAGAGGTGGTGCGGTGCGACCCGCGTGACGGCGATGTCATCGAGCGGCACGAGCACGTGTTCGCGTGCGTGAGCGATCGCCTGACGCGATCCGATCGCCGGTTCTTCCCCGACCTCTGTGACGTGTCCCCGACCTGATCCCCCATCCCCTAGACCATGGACTGCGGCGACGAAATCATGAGTGAGTTCATCATCGAGACCTGTGAGGGACTCGACCAGTTGGACCGCGACCTCGTGCTCCTCGAAGAGAACCCGTCGGAAGAGGTGCTGAGCAGGGTCTTCCGGACGATCCACACCATCAAGGGGGCGAGCGGCTTCCTCGCACTGGCCAAGCTCGAGTCGGTCGCGCACGTCGGCGAGAACCTGCTCGTGCAGCTGCGCGACGGCAAGCAGTCGGTCACCCCCGAGGTGATCAGCGGCCTGCTGGGCATGGCGGACGCCGTGCGGGAGATCGTCGGCCATCTGGAGCGGGAGAAGTGCGAGGGCGATACGAGCTACGCGCCGTTGATCGAGGTCCTGACGAATCTGCTGGCCGTCGATGCTCCGGGCGGCACCGCCGCGAACGCGCCTGCGAGTGCGCTGCCGCCGGCTGCGAACCCGCCAGCGAGCCCGCCAGCAGACTCACAAGCGAGTCCCCCAACCAGCGCGGCGGGGGACGCGGACGTCGCGGCCCCGGCGGACCCACCGCCTGCGCCCGATCCCGTGCCGCCGCGGCCGACCGAGGCCGCCGCTACGACACCGCTGCGCGCCGAGGCGGCGTCCGTCGATGTCGCCAAACCGGCGATCGCGGACGCGAGCATCCGCGTCGACGTCAACCTGCTGGACCGGCTGATGAACCTGGTCGGCGAGCTGGTGCTGGCACGCAACCAGATCCTGCAGTTCTCTTCGGACCACGAGGACACCCGCCTGACGGCCCCGATGCAGCGGCTCAACCAGGTCACGTCCGAGCTGCAGGAAGGGGTCATGAAGACCCGTATGCAGCCGATCGGCAACGCCTGGAGCAAGTTCCCGCGCGTCGTTCGTGACCTCGGGGTCACCTGCGGCAAGGCGGTCCGCATCGAGATGGAGGGACGCGACACCGAGCTCGACAAGTCGATCATCGAGTCGATCCGCGACCCGCTGACGCATGCGCTCCGCAACGCGGTCGACCACGGCATCGAGTCGCCCGAGCGGCGGCGAGAAGTGGGCAAGCCCGAACAGGGATGCGTTCGCCTGCGAGCCTACCACGAAGGAGGCCAGGTCAACATCGAGATCGCCGACGACGGCGGCGGCATCGATCCCGTCAAGATCCGCGACAAGGCCGTCGAGCGCGGCCTGGTGTCGAGCGAGCGCGTCTCGCGCATGAGCGACAAGGAGCTGATCAACCTGATCACGTTGCCGGGCTTCTCGACCGCGGAAGAGGTGACCAATGTCTCCGGTCGCGGGGTCGGCATGGACGTCGTCCGCACCAACATCGAACAGGTCGGGGGCGGGATCGACGTGCAGAGCACCGTCGGCGTCGGCACGACCATCCGCATCAAGATCCCGCTGACGCTGGCGATCGTACCTGCGCTGACCGTCAGCCTCGGAACCGAGCGCTTCGCGATCCCCCAGGTCAACCTGCTCGAACTGGTCCGGCTCGAGGGCCAGCAGTGCCGGCGGATCGAACAGATCGGTGACGCCGAGGTCTATCGCCTGCGCGGACGGCTGCTGCCGCTCGTGCACCTCGACGCGATCCTCGGCCACGCGCAGCCGAAACCGGCGATCGACGACGAAGAGGAGACCGTCAACATCGTCGTCCTGCAGGCTGGCGACGCGGTCTTCGGGCTCGTGGTCGACAGCGTGCTCGATACCGAGGAGATCGTCGTCAAGCCGCTCGGCAGGCTGCTGAAGGAGGTCCCGGTGTTCGCCGGCGCCGCGATCATGGGCGACGGTAAGGTCGCGCTGATCCTCGACGTCATGGGGCTGGCGCAGACGGCCGACATGCTCGGGGACGTCGCCCGCGGACGGGGCGACAAGGCCGAAGATGCCGCGCGCAGCGACGAGCTGGACGATGGCGCCATGCTGCTGATCGGCAACGCCGACGGCAGCCGTTCGGCGATGCCGCTGGAGACGATCGCGCGCCTCGAAGAGTTCGAGCCGGGCATCGTCGAGGTGTCCGGTCGCCGTGAAGTCGTGCAGTACCGCGGCGAGATCATGCCGTTGGTCCGACTCGACGCGATGCTCGGAAGCGCGGCGGAAGCCGTCGGCGACTCGATGCAGGTCGTGGTCGTCCGTCACCGTGAGCGCACCGTCGGGGTTCAGGTGCACCAGATCCTCGACACCGTGGACACACACCTCGGCGGCGAAGCCGACGACCTGCCGGATTCCGTCGCGGTCGACGGCCGCGTGACCGAGTTGATTGACATCGGTTCGTTGCTGGACCGGGCGCTCCCTGCCAACAGCAGGGCTGGTGAGGAGGTCCTGCAATGACGAACGCGATGCAGTACTGCACGTTCTGGTTGGACGGGTTGTTCCTCGGGATCGAGGTGCAGCGCGTCCAAGAGGTGCTCCGGCACCTGCCGATGACCGACGTGCCGCTGGTGTCGGGCGTGATCAGCGGCCTGATCAATCTGCGCGGTCAGATCGTCACGGCGATCAACCTGCGCGAACGCATGGAGCTGCCGCAGTTCCCGGGTGAGGCCGACGAGCAGATGAACTTCGTCGTGCGCTGCGACGACGACGTCGTGAGCCTGCTCGTGGACCGCATCGGCGACGTCGTCGAGGTCACCGAGGAGGCGCTCGAGGCGCCGCCGCCGACGATCGCCGGCGTGTGCCGGGACGTCATCCGGGGCGTGAACAAGATGCCCGACGGGTTGCTGCTGTTGCTCGACCTCGATCGGGCTCTGGCGATCACGCCGACGCTCACAGCCACCGAGGCGATCCAACCCGCGTCCTGAAGACATCCGAACAACGACCACGAACCGCCAGCCACAACCAACGCCCGAGGGAGATCGAGATGACCACGAATGAGGTGTCCGCGTCCGGCACGAACGACAACATGGAGAAGCACGAAGACCTGCGTCACAGGCTCGATGCCATCGACCGGTCGATGGCCATGATCGAGTTCTCGACCGATGGCACGATCCTGAACGCCAACGCCAACTTCCTGTCGACGATGGGCTACTCGCTCGAGGATGTCGTCGGCAAGAAGCACGCGATGTTCGTCGTCGAGGAGGAACGGGCATCGAAGGGCTACCAGCGGTTCTGGAAGTCGCTGGCCGGCGGTCAGCATCAGGTCGGCGAGGTGCGGCGCGCCGATGCCCATGGCGACGACGTGTGGTTGCAGGCCTCGTACAACCCGGTCCTCGACGCCGACGGCAAGGTCAGCAAGGTCGTCAAGATCGCCTCGGACATCACCGAGCAGCGTCGCCAGGCGGCGGGCTACCGCGGCCAGATCGAGGCGATCGACAAGGTCATGGCCGTCATCGAGTTCGAGCTGGACGGCACGATCGTGCGCGCCAACAAGAACTTCCTCGATACCGTCGGCTACGAACTCGACGAGATCCAGGGCCAGCACCACTCGATGTTCGTCGACGAGCAGGAGCGCGAGTCCAGCGAATACAAGGCGTTCTGGGAGCGTCTCGGGCAGGGGCGGGCGTTCTCCGGTGAGTTCCGCCGGATCGGAGCGGACGGCAAGGAGGTGTGGATCCAGGCCTCGTACAACCCGATCCGGGGCGACGACGGGCGGCCGACCAAGGTCATCAAGTACGCGCAGGAGATCACCGCGGCCGTACAGCAGCGGCTGATGAACAGCCGCTACGCGTCGATGGTGGACGGCATGCCGATGGGCACGATGTTCACCGATCGCGACCTGGTGGTCCGCTACATGAACCGTTCGTCAGCCGAGCGCCTGCGCACGCTGCAGGAGTACCTGCCGATCCCGGTCGATCGCATCCTCGGCTCGAGCGTCGACGTGTTCCACAAGGACCCGGCGCACCAGCGCACGATCCTCGCCGATCCCGCCAACCTGCCGCGCAAGGCCGTCATCGACGTCGGCCCGGAGAAGGTCGAACTGCTCGTCTCGGCCGTGCACGACCAAGACGGCCAGCTGCTCGGCACGATGGTCAACTGGGAGATCATCACGCAGAAGCTGCACATCGAGAGCCAGCTGACGGAGAGCGCGATGGCCCTGGCGAGCGCCGCGGAGGAGCTGACGGCGACCAGCGACCAGATGGCCGGCAACGCCGAGCAGGCCGCCGGCAAGGCCGGCGACGTCTCGCAGTCGGCGGACTTCATCAGCACGACGATCAAGACCGTCGCGACCGGTGCCCGCGAACTGGAGGTCAGCATCAAGGAGATCTCGGAGAGCGCCACCCAGGCGGCCGGGGTCGCGACCGAGGCGGTGACCGTCGCGGAGCAGACCAACGAGACGATCAACAAGCTCGGCGAAAGCAGCGCCGAGATCGGCAAGGTGATCAAGGTGATCACCTCGATCGCCCAGCAGACCAACCTGTTGGCGCTCAACGCCACCATCGAGGCGGCCCGTGCCGGCGAGGCCGGCAAGGGGTTCGCGGTCGTGGCCAACGAGGTCAAGGAACTCGCCAAGGAGACGGCCAAGGCGACCGAGGAGATCGGCCAGAAGATCGAGGCGATCCAGTCGGACACCGGCGGCGCCGTGCGGGCGATCGGGGAGATCTCGAAGGTCATCCAGAAGATCAACGACATCCAGTCGACGATCGCCAGCGCGGTCGAGGAGCAGACCGCGACGACCAACGAGATCGGCCGCAACATCCAGGAGGCCGCGAGCGGCAGTTCGCAGATCGCCGAGAACGTCGGCAGCGTCGCCAAGGAGGCGCGCGGGGTCTCCGAGGGCGCAGGCGACACCCGCCGGGCGGCCGTCGATCTCGCCGAGATCGCGACCAAGCTCCAGGCCCTGGTCGGGACCGGTTCCTAGGAGCTGCCATCATGGACGTTCTGATCGTCGACGACTCGCGCGCCGTTCGCGCGCACATCACGAGGATGATGCAGGCGCTCGGTGCGAACTGCACCGGCGCCGGTGACGGGCGTGAGGCCCTCGAGGTGCTGTCACAGGGCAGCTTCGAGCTGGCGTTGATCGACTGGAACATGCCCGAGCTGGATGGCTACGGGCTGTTGCAGGAGCTGGCCGGCATGCCGCAGCACGGCGCGATGAAGAAGGTCATGTGCACCTCGGTCACCGACGGAGACAGCATGGTCAAGGCGCTCGACGCGGGCGCCGACGACTACCTGATGAAGCCGTTCGACCAGGCCGTCCTGGCCGACAAGTTGCGGTTGCTCGGCCTGGAGGTCGACGAACCCTCCCGATGACCGCTCGCGTACTCATCATCGACGATTCGGTCGTCGCCCGGCAGTCGCTGGCGCGCGCGCTCGGTGCCCAACCGGACATCGATGCGCTGCGGCCCGCGGCGAGCGGCAAGCTCGGTCTCGAACGGATCCAGGGTGAGCCCGTCGACCTCGTCGTGCTCGACGTCGAAATGCCGGAGATGGACGGCCTCGAGACGTTGCGGGAGATCCGTTCGCTCGCGCCGAAGGTGCCGGTGGTGATGTTCAGCGCGCTGACCGAACGGGGTGCGGCCACCACGATCGAGGCCCTGGCATCGGGCGCCTCCGACTATCTCGCGAAGCCGACCACCCGCGCCGGCGAGCAGCGCACGTTCGAGGACGTGACCGCGGACCTGGTGCGCATCATCCGGGGTCTGGTGACCGGACCGACGCCGAAGCCGGCTCCGGCGAGCGGGCCGCCGGCGGTGGCGGTGCCGGCTGCGCACGCACCCGACGAGCCGCTGGAGCTCGTCGTCGTGGGGTCGTCGACGGGTGGACCGAACGCGCTCTCGCAGCTGTTCGCGCAGCTGCCCGACTCGCTCGACGTCCCGATCGTCATCTGCCAGCACATGCCGCGCGAGTTCACGGGCCAGCTGGCCGCGCGTCTCGACCGGGAGTGTGGGCGACATGTCGTCGAGGCGACCGACGGCCTGTCGTTGCGCCGCCGTGAGGTCTGCGTGGCGCGGGGAGGCGTGCACCTCGTCGTCGAACGTAGCCTCTCCGGACCGGTGATGCGGTTCGACGACCGCCCGCAGGTGCAGTCGTGCAAGCCCTCGGTCGACGTGCTGTTCGAGAGTGCTGCACGGCAGTATCGCCGGCGCGCGCTCGGCGTCGTGCTGACGGGAATGGGGCAGGACGGCCTCGAAGGAAGCCGAGCCATGGTCTCCCAGGGAGCCAGGATCCTGGTGCAGGATCAGGAGAGCTCGGTCGTCTGGGGCATGCCGGGGGTCGTCGCGCAGGCGGGCCTCGCCAGTGCGGTGTTGCCGCTGGGCGGCCTTGCGGAGGCGGTCCACACGCGGGCGCAAGCCAAGGGAGGTCGGTCGTGACGCTCGGTTCGTCGTCGTTCCGGATCGTGCAGAGGCTGGTGCGAAAGGCCTCGGGCATCGTGCTAGGCGAAGGCAAGGAATACCTGGTCGAGTCGCGGCTTCTGCCGCTGTGCAAGACCACCGGCTGTTCGTCCATTGACGATCTGGTCCGCCGAGTCGACGGCGACGCGAAGCTCGCAGCCGTCGTCGTGGATGCATTGACGACCAATGAGACGAGCTTCCTGCGCGACCTGCACCCGTTCGAGTGCTTCTGTGAGACGGTCGTGCCGCAACTGATGGCAGCGCGTGCCGGGGAGCGCCGCCTGCGCATCTGGTCGGCGGCCTGTTCGACCGGGCAGGAGCCGTACACGTTGTCGATGCTGCTGGCGGATCGCTTTCCCGAACTCGCGGACTGGGACGTCAAGATCCTCGCGACCGACATCTCCGAACGGGTGTTGGAGAAGGCGCGCAGCGGCCGCTTCTCGCAGCTCGAGGTCAACCGTGGCCTGCCCGCGAAGTTGATGGTGAAGAACTTCAAGCGCATCGGCACCGAGTGGCAGGCCAGGCCCGAGCTCGCCCGATGCATCGAGTTCCGCCAGTTGAACCTGGTGGAGCGATGGTCCGGCATGGAGCAGTACGACGTCGTGTTGCTGCGCAACGTGATGATCTACTTCGATGTCGAGACCAAGGCAGCGGTGCTCGGCAAGGTTCGCTCGGCCATGCGGGACGGCGGTTGGCTGCTGTTGGGTGCCGCGGAGACGACGACCGGCCTGAGCGAGGACTTCGAGCGCGACTCCGGCACCGAGTCGCTCTTCTACCGTGCGACCAGCAGAGGAGCGTTGCCGTGCAGGTGAATCGAGAGCAGTTGGCCGAGGTCGTCTCGGCAGCTTGGAACGTGACGGCCGGAGTTCGTGTCGAGCCCTGCGCGGCAGCAACCGAGCGGGGGCCCGAGGTCTGGGCGCAGGTGCCGCTGAAGGGGGCATGGTCCGGAGTGCTGGCGATGGGCGCGCCCAAGGCCGCGCTCGATGTCGCCGCGGCCGTCATGTTCGGTTGCGCCGTCGATGACGTCACGGATCAGGATCGCCAGGACGTCGCGCTCGAGTTGGTCAACGTGGTCGGTGGCAACCTCGCGCCGGTGTTCGGGGACGGCTGCCTGATCGGCCTGCCCTCGCCCGGGGCCTCTTGCGAGGGCGACAGCGTGCTGCGGCAGGAGTTTGCCCTCGATGGGATGACCATCGTCGCGGCCTGCTTTGAATCCGTACCTGCCGGTCACTGACCGCCATTGGCGGATTGGTTGCCCGGCGCGCCGAACATAGAGTCCGCGCGTGGACGTGCTGCTGTGGATCCTGTTCGGCGTGCTGCCGGCGATCGCAACGGTGCTGTTCGGCGTCGGGGTCGCCGGGCCGCGCTGGCTGGCGCTGGCGCTGGCGGTCGCCGTCTGCGTTCCGTTCGGCATGTCCGACGGCTGGCCGGCGTGGCCGTGGCAACTGGACCTGCTGCACGGTGCGCCGCGGCCGGCGCTGTGGTGGACGCTGCTGCTCGGCGGCCTGCTCGGTAGCGCCTACGACCTGCGCGCGCTGCCGCGCGTGCTCGCGATCGGGCTCGAAGTGATCCTGGTCGCGATGCTGCCGTGGTTGCTGTCCGCGCCGCTGCGCCAGAACTGGTCGTTCGAAGGCTGCCTGCTGTACCTGGCGGTCGGGTGGGCGGGGATGGCTGCGCTGTGGTGGGGGCTGCGCAAGGCGGCGAAGGCGCAACCGGGCCTCGCCGTGCCGCTGGCGATGACGATCGTGCTCGGTGTCGACGCCTGGCTGCTGCGGGCCGGCGGCGGCGAACCCGACTGGCAGCTCGCCGGCGTCGCCGCGGTCGCGCTCGGCTTCGCGGTGGTCACGACGATCTGGCGCCGGCCGTTCGAGTGCCGGACCGGGGCAGCGCTGTGCATGACGCTGGCGCACACCGGGCTGTTGCTGTGCGGGCGCAGCGAACGCGAACTGCTGCGCCTGCCGTTGGTGCTCGCGTGGCTTGGGCCGCTGCCGATGGCCGTGGTGGTGCTGCCGTGGTTCGCGCGGGCCCGTCGCAGTGGCGCCGTGCTCGGCGTGCTCGGCGTCGCGACCGCCGGCTGCTTCGCGATCTGGTCGAGCCTGCCGGAGTGAGCCTGCTGCGTCGCGCGCTACCTACCGGAGCCGCGGTGCGAAGCCGTGCTCGTCGTGGCTCATGCCGACGACGCCGAGCAGGACGGCGGCACGCTGCCAGCGCTGGTCCGCGACCGGGCCCGGCCACAGCCCGTCCGCCGCTCGCGCATCGAGCAGCGTGGCCACCGGCGCCCATCGTCGGCGGCGGACGTCCGCGGGCCGGTTGCGCGTCACGTAGGCGGCAAACCAGCTGTGCACCGGTCGGTGCTGCAGATCGGCGGGCCAGCGCGTCGGTGTGTCCGTAGCGCCGTCGCGCCGCAACAGCTCGGCGCGCACCGCGTCCGCGAGGTGGTCGGCACCGGCCGGCACCAGCTCGACCGCGACGCGCGCCTGGTGCACGGCGTCGAGCCGCAACACGCGGTGCTCGGGCTTGCCCAGGCAGTCGCTGAGGACCAGCAGCAGAGCGCCTTCTTCGGGGGTCGGCGCAGCGGCGCCGGGGGCGCGGAATCGTGCGATCAGATCCTCGGCGATCCGAACGGCCGGTTCGCGCAGCGGCCGGTAGCTGGTGTCGATCGCGGCGCGGGCGACGGCGACCGCGACCATCAGGTGCTCCGGCCGCGTTCGGCGGGGGAGCAGCGCGGACCGGCGCAGCCACTGCACGAGCCGGGTGCAGGCCTGCTTGTGCGGACCGCCGCGCATCGACGAACCGTGCGCGCTCAGGGCGAGCAGCTGCCATGCGGCCTCGACCGGATCGCGCTCCTCGTCGCCCGTTGCCAGCGCGCGTCGTGCCAGCAGGTCGACCGGCTGCCGCGCGGCCGCACATGGCGACCCGAGCGTGTTGCCTCGGAGGGGGCGGCTGCCCCAGGCGTCGTCGCGCTGTGCCGATGCCAGCGCGGAGAGCATGGCGACGGCCAACCATCCGCCGCCACATCGCAAGGTGGAGTTCATCGGAACGCGTACTCGGAGTCGTCCTTCGGCTGCTTCGGCTCGAACTCGACGAAGCCCTTCGGCTCGTGGCTCATGCCGATCACCGCCAGGATGCGGGCCGCCAGAAGGTTGCGGTCGCCATCGCCGGGCACGTCCCACAGCCCGTCCTTGGCGCGCACGCTGATCCACGGCTCGACCGACTGCCACTGCCGTTCGCGCACCTTCGGCGGCAGCGAGCGGGTCACGAACGCGGCGAACACCGCCTGGAACGGGTCGCGGGCGACGTCACCGGGCCAGCAGATCGCGATCGTCAGGTCGGCCGGGTGCTCGGTGCCGGTCAGCCGTTCGAGCTGGTGGCGCACGGCGTCGGCCAGCTTGTCGCGGCCCGGTGGGATCGCGGTGACCGCGTCGGTGGCGATCTGGATCGCCTCGATCTCGAAGCGCGGCCACCGCCACTGCTGCATCGTCTGCGCGAACATCACCAGCAGCGCGGCTTCGCGCGAGGTCGCTGGCGCGGCGCCGTCGCGGGTGAACTTGTCGCGCACGTCGCTCCAGCCGCCTTGGACCGCCCGCTGCAGCAGCTTGTAGTCGGACTCGCGCTGCGCGCGCGCCACCGCGAACGTCGCCAGCAGGTGCAGTTCGCGCGGCGTGTTCTCGTCGACGGTCGTGGGCGTTTGATTCGGCTGCATGCCCATGCGCAGCCACGCGATCAGCTTGCGGAACGCGTCCTTGCGGTGGCCGTAGCGCAGGTTGGCGCCGTGCGCGTCGAGCGCCAGCGCCTGCCAGGCGCCGAGCTCGAGGTTGCGGTAGCGATTCGGACTCTGCTCGACTTTGGTGGCGATCTGGGCCAGCGTGTCGGCCAGCGCGACGCAGTTCTTGCCGAGCGTGTAGAGCTTGTCGTCGCCGATGCGTCGCACGGCGTCGGGGTCCTGGGCGGTGGCGAAGGCCGCCAGCGCGATCGTCGGCAGCAAGGATGCCAGCAAGGATGGCAGCAGGGATGCCAGCAGAGGTGGCAGCAGAGAAGGCAGCAGGGATTGCACGGGGCGTTGTCAACGGTGGGGCGGCGCAGTTGGTTCAGCATCTGTCCCGTTACGCGGCGCCGGGCTTGTGCCCCGTGGTCGGGGACTGACAATCGCCGATCCTACCGTGTCCATGCTCGTTCTGCGTCTCGCCGGCCTGCTGGCCGCCGGGCTCTGCTGCGGTCTCGCCGCGCAGCGGCCCATCCACTGGTCCTACGCCCCGATCGTGCGGCCGACGGCGCCCGCCGCGGCGGCCGACGCCTGGGGGCACTCCCCGATCGACGGCTTCGCGCTGGCGGCGATGCGGCAGAACGGCCTGCAGCCGTCGGTGCCGGCCGACCGGGCGATGTGGCTGCGCCGCGTCACCCTCGACCTGACCGGACTGCCGCCGACGCTCGACGAGCTCGATGCGTTCGTCGCCGATGCGGGCGAGGGCGCCCGCGGCCGCGTCGTCGACCGGCTGCTGCAGACCGACGCGTTCGCCGAACGGTGGGCGACGTGGTGGCTCGACCTGGCCCGCTACGCCGACAGCCAGGGATACGAGAAGGACGCGCTGCGCCTGACGATGTGGCGCTATCGCGACTGGGTGATCGACGCGTTCCGTCGCGACCTGCCGTTCGACCGGTTCACGATCGAGCAGCTCGCCGGCGACCTGCTGCCCGACGCGACGGTCGAGCAGCGGCTGGCGACGGCGTTCCACCGGCAGACGATGAGCAACACCGAGGGCGGCACCGACGACGAGGAGTTCCGCGTCGCCGCCGTGGTCGACCGGGTCGACACCACGATGCAGGTGTGGATGGGCTCGACGCTCGGCTGCGCGCAGTGCCACGACCACAAGTACGACCCGTTCTCGCAGAAGGAGTTCTTCGAGCTGTTCGCGATCTTCGACCAGACGGCCGACGCGGATCGCAACGACGACGCGCCGCGCATGCGGGCGCCGACGGCCGAGAACCTCGCCGCGGTCAAGGCGATCGAACTCGAGCTGACCGAAGTGCGCGCCGAGCTCGGGGCGCACGCCGAGCAGATGCCGTCGCTCGGGTCTTGGCACCTGCTGGGCCCGGTCCAGGGCGACAGCTTCGTCGATGCGCGCGATCGCAGGTTCGCGCCGGAGCGCGAGGGGGTGCTGCTGCTGCGCGAGCAGGAGGGCCTGTCGTGGTGCGAACGCACCGACTTCGTCGACGGCAAGGTGCACACCTGGACCGGCGGCAACAGCGCGTTCTACCTCTACCGGAAGGTGATCTCGAACCGCGCCCAGCGCGTCACGCTGTCGCTCGGCAGCGACGACGCGATCGCGGCCTGGTGGAACGGCGAGCAGGTGCTGCGCAAGAACGTCGCGCGCGCCGCGCAGCTCGGCCAGGAGCAGGTCGAGGTCGACCTCGCGCAAGGGGACAACGAGCTGCTGCTCAAGGTCACCAACGGCGGAGGTCCCGGCGGCTTCGCGTTCGAGCTGTGGGGTAAGGGCGAGTCGCAGCTGCGCGCGCGACTGCGCGAGCTCGAACGGCAGCTCGACGCCAACCGGGGGCCGCTGGTGCCGATCCTGCGCGAGCTGCCGGCCGAGCAGCGCCGCACCACGCGCGTGCACATCCGCGGCAGCTTCCTCGACCAGGGCGAGCAGGTGCACCCCGGCACCCCGGCGATCTGGCCGGGACTGCCGGACGACGAGCCGCGCAACCGCCTCGGTCTGGCGCGGTGGCTGATGTCGCGCGACAACCCGCTGACCGCGCGCGTGCTCGCCAACCGGATCTGGAGCGAACTGTTCGGTCGCGGCATCGTCGCGACGCTCGAGGACTTCGGCTCGCAGGGGGACGCGCCGTCGCACCCCGAGCTGCTCGACTGGCTGGCCTGCGAGTTCGTCGACTCCGGCTGGTCGATGCGGCACCTGCTGCGCACCATCGTGCTGTCGGCGACCTACTCGCAGACATCGGTGCAGAACCAGCGGCACCGCGAGCTCGACCCACAGAACGTCTGGCTGTCGCGCGGGCCGGCGTTCCGGCTGACCGGCGAGCAGCTGCGCGACCAGGCCCTGGCGGTGTCGGGCCTGCTCAGCGACCGGGTCGGTGGCCCGAGCGTGATGCCGCCACAGCCCGACGGCATCTGGCGGCAGCTCTACAGCGGCGCGAAGTGGCAGTCGGCGACCGGCGCGGACCGCTACCGGCGCGCGCTCTACACGTTCTGGCGGCGCACCAGTCCGCACCCGGCGATGCTGGTGTTCGACGCGCAGAGCCGCGAGGCGTGCGTGCTGCGGCGCCAGCGCACCAACACGCCGCTGCAGGCGCTGGTGCTGTGGAACGATCCGCAGTTCCACGAACCGGCGAAGGCGCTCGGCGAACGGGCGATGCAGGTCGACGCGGACGATCCGGCCCGCGGCGTGATCTGGCTGTGGCGTCGCTGCCTGCTGCGGGAGCCGACCCCGATGGAGGTGAGCCGGCTGCTCGACCTGCTCGAGGACGAGCAGCGTCGCGGCGCCGCCGAAGTGGACGCGTGGGGCATCGTCGCCAGCGTGGTCCTGTGTCTCGACGAGTTCGTGAGCAAGCGATGAGCCTCTACGACCAGCTGTGCCGCCGGCGGTTCTTGACCGGCTCCGGGGTCTCGCTCGGCGCGATCGCGCTGCGCGAACTGCTCGGCGACGACGACCGCAAGCCGCCGTTCCCGCCGCGCGCCAAGAGCGTCATCTACCTGCACATGGAGGGCGCCCCGCCGACGCTCGACATGTTCGATCGCAAGCCGACGCTCGACCGCTACGACGGCAAGAAGTGCCCCGAGGAGTTCCTCGAAAAGCAGCGGTTCGCGTTCATCAAGGGCCACCCGAAGCTGCTCGGCCACCAGCACGGCTGGATTCGCGCCAACAACGGCATCGAGATGTGCGAGCTGTTCCCGCACCTCGCGCAGCAGATGGCGGACGTGACGCTGATCCGTTCGATGCATACGGACCAGTTCAACCACGCGCCGGCCGAGCACCTGCTGTTCGCGGGCGCACCGCGGCCGGGGCGGCCGTCGATGGGGGCGTGGCTGTCGTACGGCCTGGGCAGCGACAACCGCGACCTGCCCGCGTTCGTGGTGATGGTCAGCGGCGGCATGCCGAGCGCCGGCAAGGCGCTGTGGAGTTCCGGCTTCCTGCCGTCGGTGCACCAGGGGGTCGAGTTCCGTTCGGCCGGTGAGCCGGTGTTGTACCTCGACGACCCCGAGGGCTACGACCGCGCGCGGCGGCGCCGTTCGCTCGACGCGCTCAACGACCTCAACCGCATGCACGAGCAGCGTGCCGGCGATCCGGAGACCAGCACGCGCATCGCGCAGGGCGAACTGGCGTTCCGCATGCAGGCGTCGGTGCCCGAGGCGGTCGACATCCAGAGCGAACCGCAGGAGGTGCACGACCTCTACGGCACCACGCCGGGCACCGCGTCGCTGGCCAACAACTGCCTGTTGGCGCGTCGCCTGGTCGAGCGCGGCGTGCGGTTCGTGCAGCTGTTCGACAGCGGCTGGGACATCCACGGCACCAGCCCCGGCGACGACCTGATGACGCAGTTCCCCAAGCAGGCCGGCCGCCTCGATCGGCCGCTGGCGGGACTGATCACCGACCTGCGCCGGCGCGGCATGCTCGACGACACGCTGGTGGTCTGGGGCGGCGAGTTCGGCCGCACGCCGATGAACGAGGCGCGCAACGGCAGCAAGTTCCTCGGCCGCGACCACCACCCGCACTGCTTCGGCTTGTTGATGGCCGGCGGCGGCGTCAAGCGCGGCGCGGTGATCGGCGCGACCGACGAACTCGGCCACGGCATCACCGACAACCCGATCCACGTGCACGACCTGCAGGCGACGATCCTGCACCTGTGCGGCATCGACCACGAACGGCTGACCTACAAGTTCCAGGGCCGGCCGTTCCGTCTCACCGACGTGTTCGGCAAGGTGCGCAAGGAGCTGCTGGCCTGAGCCGGAGCCGCTACGGCGTCAGCCCGCCGATCGCCCGCTGCAGGTTGGCGCGCGCGGGTGCTTCGAGCGTCTGCTTGCCCCATTCGGAGTAGAACAGGCGATCGCGCTGCAGCATGCCCTCGAAGAAGCCGCGGCGGCCGGCGGCGAAGTCCTCGTCGGGCACGTGCGCATACTCGCGCCGGATCGCGGCGGTGTTGCGTTCGAACGCCTCCCAGCCGACGGCCAGCGACATCAGGTCGAGGTCGAGCACGAGTTCGGACTGCACCGTCGACGGCACGTGGCCGCGGGTGTCGAGCACCATGCGGCCGACGCGTTCGATCGCTTCGACGTCCCAGCCGGACTTCGCGAGCCACTTCTGCGCCAGCCGCGCACTCTTCTGTTCGTTCTGGTCGCTCTCTGGGTCGTAGACCGCGTCGTGGAACCAGACCGCCATGATCTGCTCCTCGTCGAGCGGAAACTGCCTGCCGACGTGCAGCATCGCTGCGACGTGCTCGAGCGTGTGGTAGTGGCGCTGCGGCTCGAGGTACCGCCGCGTGAGGTCCATCAGCATGGATGTCGTCACAAGGGACCAGGGTATCGCGGCGAAGCGTGAAATCGCCACGGCCGTCCGGTGTTGTAGCCCAGGCATGAACGACAAGGTGCACAAGCTGCTGGTCCGCCTGCGCTGGATGTCGCTGGTCGACGCGGTGTCCTACGTGCTGCTGGTCGGCGTGGCGATGCCGCTGAAGTACGCCGCCGGCATGCCGAAGGCGGTGACGGTGGTCGGCATGATCCACGGGCTGGTCTGGATGCTGCTGATGTGGCTGCTGATGCGCACGCGGTTCGAGACCTCGTGGCCGTCCCGCCGCCTGTGGATCCTCGGCGTCGCCGCGCTGCTGCCGATCGTGCCGTTCTTCCTCGATGCCCACGTGCGTCGCTGGATCGAACGGACCGGATCGCCACGGTAGGCCGCCACGGTGGGCCGCGAGGCGGTATCGTGCTCGCATGAGCAGGCCGTTCGCAGGTCGGGGAGGCGCCGCGCTGCGCACTTCGTCGGCACCTTCGCTGGCGTTGGCTGCGCTGCTGCTGGCCACCGGGGGCACCGCCGCGGCCCAGTCGCCGCAGCCCGAGCCGGACGTCGTCGACGCGGAGCAACACGAGGCGCGCGGGGTGCGGCTGAAGGCCGCGATCGATGCCGGCCACGACTGGCTCAAGGCGCACCAGGAAGCCGACGGCCGCTTCAGCGCGTCGATGTTCGTCGTGCACGATCCCCGCGGCAAACCGTGCGACGGTCCCGGCAAGCCCGACCAGGACGTGTTCGTGACGGCGCTGGTGGTCAAGTCGTGGAACGGCATGGCCTGGCTGCCGGACGCCGGCGGCGACAACGGCGAGGGCACGCATCCGCACGTGGTCAAGGCGACCGAATGGCTGTTCGCGCAGGTGCAGGAGGACGGCTCGGTCGGCCTGCCCAACGCGAGCACGCTGGTGCGCGACACCGGCGCCGCCGGCGAGGTGCTGCACTGGGCGTGCATCTACCACGGCGGGTGGAAGGGGCGCTGGCAGCCGCGGAAGACCATCGAATGGCTCAAGCAGCAGGCCCTCGACCGTGGCCGCTGGCCGGCGCAGCCGGGGAGCCGCTCGCCCGACTGGGCCGCCGACACGCTGGTCACGTCCTGCCTCCAGGTGCTCGGCGGCGTCGGCGGAGGGGTCGAGGGTAACGGTCCGTTCGCCGCCGGTGGCGCGCTGCGCCGGTGCACCCCGGCCGAGCTCGGCGGTGCTGCCTACGTGTTCACCTGGGCCGTGCGCAACCAGGAGCTGCGCGCAGAAGCGTGCCGTCAGGCGCTGCAGCACCTGCCCAAGGTGCACACGCGCGCCGACGCGGTCGACTACTTCGGCTGGTACTGCGCGACCCAGGGCATGCAGTTCGAGCCGGCCGAGGCGTGGCGCACGTGGTGGCACGCGCTGGTCGACGTGGCCCTGCGCATGCAGCGCACCGACGGTTCGTTCGCCGGCTCGTGGGATCCGCTCGACGTGCGCGGCCGCGAGGGCGGTCGGGTCTACGCCACCGCCTGCATGCTGCTCGCGCTCGAGGTCGCGTGGCGCAAGGAATACCGCGACCGTTGATCAGCGCAGCTGCACGCTCGCCGGGCTGGCTCCGACGGTGACGGTGCGCGCCTGCGGGGCCGCCGGGTCGCCCCACAGCAGCAACCACTCGCCGCGCGGCAGCAGGAACTCGAACTGGCCCTGGCGCACGGGCGCCGCGAGCACGTCGAGCTCGCGGCGGCGCTCGAACAGTTCGAGCCGCGCATCGGGGTTTGGGCGGTCGATGCGCAGCAGCCCCGGTTCTGGCAGCTGCTGCATGCCGAGGTCCGCGATGCTCTGCCCGTCGACCTGGTGCACGCCGAGGTCCAGCACGCCGATCTGCGGCCCGCTGAGGCCGACGCGGTAGCGGCCGGGCGGCAGCTCTCCGAGTTGGTAGCGGCCTTCGCGGCGCGTCATCATCGCCCCGCGGCCGGTCGCCAGCTGGTAGACGAACGCCTCGACGTTGTGCGCGTGCTCGACCTCGTCGGGCAGCTGCAGGTGCAGCGCGCCCGCGGGCAGGCCCTGCATGGTCAGGTCGAACGTCACCGGCGCCCCCGGGAATGCCTCGGCGAGGTGCACAGCCGGCAGGCGACCTCGCGGCGACCACAGCAGCATCGAACCCTGCTGCGACGTCAGGTTGGCGAGCGTGAAGTCGTTGCCGATGAGCACGGCGCCGTCCGCATGGAACGTGTCGACGGCGCGGTACTCGACCCGCCAGCCGTCGGCCTTGGCGTCGTCGGGCAGCAGCACCCTGCCGGTGAGCGTGCGGTCCTGTGCCAGGTAGAGATCGACGGTCCGCGGCGTGTCGGCCACCACGTCGACGGTCCGGCGGGCGATGCCGTCGGCGCCGCCGCCCGCGCGCACCTCGAGCTTGCCCGGGATCACGAACGACAGGCTGTAGCTGCCGTCGGCTTTGGTCTTGGTGCGCCCCTCGGGCATGTCCGGGCGCAGGCCCCAGGCGACGGTGGCGCCGGCGACGGGTCGGCCCTGCGCGTCGCGCACCACGCCGCGGATCGCGCTGATTTCGTCCGGCTCCTTCTGCTCTTCCGGCAGGAAGTAGTCGCCGAACGGCGGCGGTGGCGGCCGCATCACGAAGTCCGGTCGGCGCGTGCCGGTGTCGCCGAGCAGCGAGTCCTGGAAGCGACCGAACGGATGCAGGTCGGACTTCGCCAGCAGCGCCGCGTCGAACAGTCGGTTGCTGCCGGTGCCGGCGGTGTGGCAGGTCGTGCAGTCCTGCGACGACGCCATGCGGGCCGCCTGGCACAGGTTGGCGTTGGCGCCGTCGGCGTGCAGCAGCACGACCTCGTTGGGCGCGTCGGCGTGCACGCGCAGCTCGCGCAGGCCCTGCGCCGACTGCACGAACATCAGGCCGACCTGCACCGTCATCGTCGGCACCCGCGCACGCCAGGTCAGCGTGACCTCGCCCGTGGCACCGGTCGGCTCCAGCCAGCGGTTGAGCCGGCCGCCGGCCGGGCCGATCGCGACCCCGGCGTCGCGGATCCGCAGGCCGTCACGGTCGAGCACGCGGCAGCGCAGCCGGAACTCGAACGGATGCAGCAGGTCGACGGCATCGGAGCGGGTCGCGCGGAGGGCCTCCTCGCGCTCGATCGGCGCCGGTGTGGCGTCGGTCGCCAGCGCCCCGCGCGCCGACGTCGCGTCGGAGTCGGCGAGCCTGGTCGCCTGCGGCGGCGCGGCGTCGTCGGTGGGCCAGAGCAGCCAGGTGGCGACCGCGATCGCGGCTGTGCCGAACAGGATCTTGGTGGTGTGTGCCATCAGCAGGACGGATGCGGTGGTCGCGGCGGCGACGCCGGTGCCGGTCAGCGGCAGGCCGGTCGCGGCACAGAGCGCCTCGCGCCAGTCGCGACCGTGGTCGCGTTGGAGCCGTTCGCGCAGCAGCTGCAGGCCGCGTCGCAGGCGGCTCTTGACGGTCGCCAGCGGCGTCCCGGTGCCGGCCGCGATCTCGCCCGGCGTGCGGCCGGCGAAGTAGCGCAGCGTCAGCGCGCGCTGGTAGGGCTCGGGCAACTGCCACAGCGCCTCGGTCACGGCGCGCAGTGTCTCGGGTTCGCTGTTCGGACCGCCGGCCGCCGCGGCCTGCGCCGCGTCGTGCTCCTGCTCGCGCTGCCGCCGGCGTCGCTCGTCGCGACGCTGGTTGCTGGCGAGGTTGCGCAGGATCGTCGCCAGCCACGGACGCAGACCGCGCCGCTCCGGCGGCGGGCTGCGCCAGGCGCGCAGCATCGTCTCCTGGACCAGGTCGTCGGCGTCGTCGCCGCGACCGGTCAGGTCGCGCGCCAGCGAACGCAGGGCGCTGGCGCTCTGGGCCAGTTCTTCTGCGAGCCGCCCTTCGGCGAGTCGGTCTTCGGCGAGTCGGTCGTCGGGGTGCATCGGCGGGTCCAACCGTAGCACCCCGCCGACGCCGCCGCGGATGCAGCGGATCCGCTACTTCTTCCGCTGCTGCTTCAGGAACGCGATCAGGTCGCGGATCTGGCGCTTGCTGAGCTGCGCGCCCATCGCCGGCATCGCGCTGTCCTTGTTGGCCCGGCGCGAACGGATCTTGCTGGCCTGCACGTCGGTCTGCTTGCCGTTGATGTCGACGATGGTCACCTGGCCGTCCTGGTCCTTGGTGATGACGCCGGACAGCACCGAGCTGTCGGTCAGCTCCAGCGTGGTCGTGCTGAAGCCCTCGGCGATGCGCGCACTCGGGGCGATCAGCGCCTCCAGGATCACGCCCGGATTCAGCCGCTTGCCGACGTCGTCGAGCACCGGGCCGGCGTTGCCGCCGTTGCCGCGCAGCGTGTGGCAGCGCGTGCAGCGGGTCGCTTCGAAGTCGTGGAAGACGCGGCGCCCCTTGCGCGCGTCGCCACCCTCGAGGCAGATCTGGAAGGGGCCGAGCGGGCCCTGTTCGAGCGCGGCACGTTCGCGGGCGTCGACCAGGTCCTGCAGCGCCGCGTGCTTGCGCGCCGCCTCCACGAGGTCGAGCTGCACGGCCGGCGGCACGTCGTCGCCTCGCTGCAGCCACGAGCGCAGCAGCGCGGTCGCCGACTCGTGCTGCAGGTTGCCGAGCGCCTCGCAGGCGGCCTGGCGTTCGCCGACCGACGCGTTCTGCAGCAGCGTCCCGAGCACTGGCACCGCCTTCTCGGGGGCGCGCTTCGACAGCAGCGCGACGGCGCGCTTGCGCAGCTGCACCGGCGCCTCTGCATCGATCGCGTCCATCGCCCCGTCGAGCTGCTCGGCGTCCAGCCGGGCGAGCGCATCGAGCGCCGCGACGCGCGCGGCAGGCGGCAGGCCGGTGCGGGCGACCTGGGCGGCCAGCGCGTCGGCCAGTTCTCCGAGGCCGAGCGCGGCGATCGTGCGCGCGGTGGCCTCGGCGGTCACCTTGTCGGCGAGCAGCTTGTCGGTCGAGCCGCGGAAGTTCTCGGCGACGATGCGCGCGTCCTTGTGTTCGCACGGCCGCCAGTTGCCGATCACGCGGCACTGGCCGTCGGGCGCGGCCCACTCGGCCAGCACGTCGAGCGCTTCGAGGCGGATCTTCTTCGAGTGGTTGCCGAGCGTCGCCAGGTGCACCAGCGCCTCACCGTCCTCGACCTGGCCACGCATGCGCGCGGCGTTGATCGCGCGCCAGTCGACGCGTTCGCTGTCGGCCTCGTCGTCGTAGACGAGCCGGGCCAGCGCCTGGATCGCCTCGGGGATCGGGGTCTCGTAGATCGCGCGGGCGGCCTCGAAGCGGAACTGCTCGTCCGGGTGCTTCAGGAAGCGCGCGACCTCCGGGGCCCCTTTTCGGGCGAGCGCGAGCAGCGCGGCGCGCTGCACGGCGCGGCTCCGGTCGTCGATGCGTCGCACCAGCTGCTCGCGCGGTGCGGTCTGGCCGAGCGCGTAGACCAGCGCGTGCCGCAGCACCGCGTCGCGGTCGTCGTTGTGGCGGGCGGCGTCGAACAGGCGGTCGGTCGCGGGCGCGGCCATCGCGCCGAGGCGGGCGAGCGCGAACGCCGCCTCGCGCTTGACCCGCGAGTTGTCGTCCTGCAGCCGGTCCGTCAGCTGCGGCAGCGAACCGTCGGCACGCGCGTCGCCCAGCGCGCGTGCGGCCATCGCGCGCACGTCGCCGTCGTCGTCGGCCAGCAGCTTCGACAGTGTCACCCGGCAGCCGTCGTCGGCACCCTTGCGCAGCAGGATGCCGAGGCCCCAGATGCCGTGCAGGCGCGCGACCCGCGAGGTGCGCTGCGACGTCGCCGCCTCGAACGCGTCCTTCGCCTTCAAGTCGACCAGTGCGAACTGGGCCTTCTGGCGGATGCGGCGGTCGGCGTGCGCGAGCAGCGGCTGCAGCTGGGCCTTGCGGAACCGCGAGAAGTCCTGGCCGAGGATCCGCGCGCTGTTGCGCAGCTTGAAGTCGTTGGCCATCTGCGGGGTGCGCACCTTGTAGATGCGGCCCTTGCCGGTCTTCGACCAGCCGTGCACCCAGTCGAACAGGTACAGCGAGCCGTCGGGCCCGAAGTCACAGTCGGTGGCCAGCACGTTCCAGGCCAGCTTGTCGTGGTCCTGCACCTCGTAGCCGGCGCCGTTGCGGCTGAGCCGGAACGTGCGGATGCCGCTGTAGCTGGCGCCGCCGCGGAAGTCGCACAGGAAGAAGCAGTCGCGGAAGCGATCGGGCAGGCCGATGCCGGGATCGTAGACCAGGCCCGACGGGCCGTCGGCGAAGTTGCGGATCGGCGGCACGATGCCGGCGGTCTGCTCCGGGTGGCGCGGGTGCCACATCTTCTCGCGGTTCCACGCGCCGCGATCGCGCAGCCACTGGAAGCCGATGCGCCAGCCGCTGTCGGCGCCGGGCAGCACCTGCACCAGCCGCGCCTTGTCGCCGCCGTCGCTGTTGTTGTCGCCGGTGATCAGGTCACCCCACTGGTCGAACGCGAGCTCCTGCGGATTGCGCAGGCCGCGGTGCACGACCTCCAGGTCGCTGCCGTCGAGTTCGCAGCGCAGCACCGCGCCTTCGTGCGGGTAGGCGAACGTCTCGCCCTCGTGTTCGACGTGGAAGCCGCGGTCGCCGATCGACCAGTAGAGGCGGCGGTCCGGGCCGACGATCAGGCCGTGCATGTCGTGGCCCATCAGCGACGTGTGCACGCCGAAGCCGTCGAACATCACCTTGCGCTGGTCGGCGACGCCGTCGCCGTCGTCGTCGCGCAGGCTCCAGACCTTGGGGATCAACGTCGTGATGACGTCGCTGCCGACCGGCAGCACGCCGGCGATCAGGCCGTCCTCGAGTTCGTTGAAGCCCTCGGCGAAGGTCGTCACGCGGTCGAGCGAGCCGTTGTTGTCGGTGTCGGCCAGCAGCACGATGCGCTCGCTGTACGACTTGAGCTTCTCGACCTTGTCCGGGATGTGCTTGTGGTACTTCGCGACGCGGTCGGCCACGGTCAGCGCCGCCAGGTCGTCGTCGAGCCACCGCATGTAGTTGCGGTTGTCGAACACGCCGTCGCGCACGCGGAAGGTCTCGCAAACGTAGATGTTGCCGCGGTCGTCGACCTTGAAGGCGACGCCGTTGCAGATGTCCGGCTCGGCGGCGACCAGCTCGGCGCGCAGGCCGTCCGCGAGCTGGATCGTCGGGATCTTGCCGGCCCCCTCGTCGCTCGCGTTGGCGACGAACATCGGCTTCTTGGGGTCGGGCTGGGTCGAGCCGTGCTGCGCCGCAGCGGGGGCGCACAGCAGCAGGGGCATCAGCACCGGTGGGAGAACGAGGGAGAAGGTGCGAACCATCGGTCCGACGAGTGTATGCGGCGATGGCCCCCGTCAACCGGTGCCAGCACAGAATGTCGAACCAGGCCCTCCGTTCATGCGCCGGAGCGCGGACCTTCTCGGGAGGCTCCGCGCTACCGCCAGGTGACCTCGCCGGTCTTCTCGGTATCGAACGCGATCATGTCGGAGCGTTTGGATCCACCTGGGTGCCGCAGCATGATCTTGCCGGTCGGCTGCGAGAGCCCGGTGATCCGGAAGCGGTGGGGGCCGGACCACAGCCCGCCGTAGACGTCGAGCCTGAGCCCGCGCGTGACGCCCCTGGGCCTGGACGCCACGTTCCAGGCAAGCTGTGCGGTCGGAGGAAGTCCGACGGAAGGGGCTACCTCCACGGTGATCGTGTGCGTGCCTACTCCATCGGAGAGCCGCAGCTGCACGTCGGACTCCTGCACCTCGAACGTCTTGGACGACACGACGAACCCCCCTTCGTTCTTCGAGGTCGCGGTGACCCGGTAGCGTCCGGGAAGGCAGCCTTCTGTGTGCGCGCTACCGCCGACGGGAACGCTGCGCTCTTCGGTCCACGTCGCGACCTCGGCCCACTGTGCGACGAGCGAGTTCGGTCCCTTGGGATGGAACCGGTAGAGCGCGATCATCGCCGGAGACTGCGCGCCCGGCAGGTCCGAGAGGAGCGTGATCGCTCGCGTGGGGGACGCCGCTATCGAGACGCGCAGAGCTGCTCCCGGAGTCGCCACCATCGGGGCGCTCACGGGGATGCCCTTGGTCGTTCCGACGCCCAGCGTGAGCGTCGTGCGGCCCTGCTTGCCCTCGCTTGCGTGGCCGCTCCAGGCGGGGTGGCTGGGCGTGACGACGACCGGCAGCTCGCACTCGACCAGCGCGCAGATCCGTGCGCCCGACGGGATGCGGACCTTCTCGCCGATCCTTGCGGTCGCGACGGTGGTCTCTGCGCTGCCCGGCGGCAGCCTGCGTGTGCGCTGCCACTCGGCCGCGACGCGCGGCGTGATGGAGTCGGACGCCACCAGTCGGATCGATATCCCGGCTGCCGCGACGGCGCTCTCCTTCGACAGGTCGGCTTCGAACGTCCCGAAGCAATCCAGCGACAGGGAATCGACCGAGGCGTCGATCGTCGCCGTGACGGGGGCGAACCAGTCGCCTTCCGCTGGCGTGAGGGAGACGCGTTCGGCGGGCAGCTCGATCCGGCCGTTCGCCGAGGTCTCCGCCGTCCGATGTGCGTTGTGGTCCGTCGTGACCAGTAGGCGTCGGCCTGCCAGCGGCTGCCTTGTCGCCGCGTCCAGCAGCAGGACCGCGCGCAGGCGCGCTGGCGCCTGCTGACGTGTTGCAGGTGTGGAGGCGGTCGTGGTCTGATTCGCCTGGTCGGGTTCGATGTCGGGTGCGCCGCCAGCCGCCGCCGGCACCGGGGCCGGCGGCTCCTCTGGCTGCACGAACCACCACACCGTCGCGGTAGCGGCGACGAGCGCGACGGCGAACAGGGGCATGCGCATGTTCATCGATGCAGGCGGACTCTCGGAATGCGGCTAGGGCGTGACGTTCTGGATCCAAGCGGCCGTGCAGACCTCGGCGGTGGCGGCGGCCGATCGGGTGGCTTGCCGCCTAGAACCGCTTGAACTCGCCGCCGTTCTCGCTGGCGAGCTGGCGCAGGAACGTCTCGTTCAGGTTCTTGCCGATCGCGATCGAGTGGATGGTGACGCGCTTGAGCGGGTTCCAGGCCCGCACCGCGACCAGGATCTTCTCGGTCGAGTCGAGGCTGCCGTCGGGCCTGGTGGGCGAGCCGTCGGTCAGCAGGAAGATCGTGTCGAGCTCGGTGCCGTAGTACTTGTCGTGCACGCCGCGGCCGGCGAGCCCGAAGCCCATCTCGAGCGAGTCGTGGATGTTGGTGCTCGACGCGTGCGTCAGGCCGCGCACGAACTCCTGCGCCTTCTCGACGTTGGCCGGCGACGCCGGCAGCATCTTCTCCTCCCAGAAGTGCGGCAGGTCGTTGTACCAGAGGATCGCGAACTTCTGGGTCGGCTGCAGCTTGCCGAGGCCGCGGATCAGTTCGGTCTTGCACGCCTCCATGCGGGTCGTGTCGCCGGTGCCGCCCTTGCGCTGGACCGGTGCGCGCATCGAACCGGAGCAGTCGATGACGTAGAGGATCGACTTGCTGTCGGCCTGCGGGATGCCGAAGTAGTAGTTGTCGTTGGTCTTCTTGCGGTGGCTCGGCGTGCCCTGGCCGAGCTCGCGGCCGCTCGAACGGAACCCGATCTTCTCGGCCTTCCACCACGCCGTCCACGCGCCGATGTTGTCGCCGTGCTGCTCGCCGGTGAGCACCTCGAGAGCGGCGGCGACGCGCAGCTTCATCTGGCCGGTGCTGCGCGACAGCAGCGTGATCATCGGCCCGACCGCTTCGGGCACCGCGATCTTGGCGAGGGCGAGGGCGGCGCGTTCGGCCACCACGTCCTCCTTGCTCGACAGCAGCTTGATCACCGGCGTCGCGTGCACGCGCGCGGTCTCGCCGGCGAGCGCCATCGCGTCGAGCAGCACGACCTGCTCGGCCGGCTTCCGCGCGCGCGTGATCGCGGTCGCGAGCTCTTCGATCACCTCGTCCGATGCGCCGCCGATGGCGCGACCGGCGGCGAGGCGCAGCGGCAGGTCCGACTTCTTGCTGCCGGTGACCTTCTTGAGCAGGTAGAGCGCGCTGTCGCGACGCCGCAGGTCGGCGATGCGGTTGCCGAGCTGTTGCTGCAGGTCACGCAGCCCGTCGCACTGCTGGCGGAGCTCGGCGAGCAGCGGCTTGAGTTCGTTGAAGCGCTTGTGCTTGTTCTGCGGCAGCGTGCGGCGCGCGCTCGCTTCCTGGCCCTTGATCAGCTCTGCCATCTCGGCGCGATACTGGTTGCGCAGCTCGTCGAGCGCGGTCAGCTCCTCGGAGAGCCCGGCCCAGCCGGCGACCAGCGTCGCCGCGACCTTGCCCGAGTCGAGGCCCTCGGTCGCCTGCAGCGCGGCCTTCTTGTCCGCCAGCGGCGCGCCGGGCTTGTTGCCCTTGGGGGCGGCGAACGCCTTCTTGAACGTGGACAGAACGCGGGCTTCGTCCTGCGCCGGGAGGGACGCAGAGGCGAGCGCCAGCACGAGGATGGTCAGCGTGCGCAGCATCGGTGGGAGGGGGCGGCAGAAGAGTGTGCCGCCGGTGGGGGGCGGCGTGCAACCCCCGGACGCCGTCGGTCGCCGTGCTGGCCCGCACCGGGTCGGCGGCGCGCTCAGCGGGCCGGGCCGCGATCGGTGATGTGCACCAGCCCGCGCAGCAGCACCAGGATCGGGATGATCTCGAGGCGTCCGATCCACATCACCGCGATCAGCGTGACTTCGACCGTGGTCGGCATGTCGTGCGACGTGATGCCCGCCGACAGCCCGACGTTGGCCTGCGCCGAGACGGCCTCGAAGATGACGGCGTCGAGGCCGAAGCCGCTCTCGGGGTCGAGGCTCGCAAGCATCACGAAGCCGGCGACCACCGCGATGCCGATCCACAGCGCCACGAACAGGGTGGCGCGCGCGACCATCCGGTTGGCCTCGTCGGCGCGCACCGTGTTGCGGTCGAAGTGGTAGGCGAGCACCTGGTCGGGGAGCTTGAGGAACCGGCGTACCTCCCAGCGCACTCCCTGCACGATCATCCACATCCGGTACTGCTTCATGCCGCCGCCGGTCGAGCCGGCGGCGGCACCGATCGACATGCCCGCGACCAGCAGCAGCAGCGCCAGCGTGCCGTCGCTGTCCGACGGCGCGACCGACAGGCCGGCGGTCGCGACCGCGGAGGACCACTGGAACAGCGTGCGTTCGAACAGCGCGACGCCGCCGTCGCTCGCGGTCGAGGTCCATGCAAACAGCGCCGCGCCTACGATCGTCACCGCCACCACGCCACGGGTCTGCAGGTCGCGCAGCGGTTCGCGCAGGTCGCGGTCGTGGATCATGCGGAAGTAGACGCCGAAGCTGACCGCTCCGGCGAGCATCACCGCGACCGCGACCAGCCTCGGCGCCCGGCCGTAGCTCGCGAAGCTGTCGTCGGTGACCGAGAAGCCGCCGGTCGAGACCGCGGTCAGGCCGTGGTTGAGCGCGTGCCACCACGGCAGCCCGGCCAGCCACAGCGCGAGCACCGCCAGGATGCTCATCAAAAGGAACAGCTTCCAGATCGCGCGGGCGGTCGCGCTGACCGTCGGCAGCAGCTTGCGCGAGCGGGCCTCGGAGTAGTAGAGACGGTAGAAGCCGCTCTTCGATTCGAGCACCGTCAGCATCAGCGCGATCACGCCGATGCCGCCGACCCACTGCGACAGCGTGCGCCACCAGAGCAGGCCGGTGGGCAGTTCGCTGGTCGTGGGGGCGACCGACAGGCCGGTGCCGGTGAAGCCCGAGAACGATTCGAACAGCGCGTGCAGTGGCCGCGCCAGTTCGCGCACGCTGGCGTTGGCGCCGTCGGTCGGCTGCAGCAGGAACGGCAGCGCGCCGACCGCGGGGATCAGCAGCCAGGCGATCGCGGCGGTCAGCATCGCGTGGTGCATGCGGGTGGCGCCGCCGTTCCTGGTCAGCCAGTAGCCGAGCTGGCCGAGCGCCAGGGCGACGGCGGCGGCCACCGCGAGCCCCGGCGGGCTGGTGTCGTCGCCGGTCAGCCAGCAGACCGGCAGCGTCACCGCGGCCATCAGGGCCGGCACGTGCATCAGCAGCGAAACGTCGCGCACGACGATCGGCAGGCCGCGTTCGAATCCCCTCATCGAGGCTGGTCGCGTTCGCGTTCGGCCAGCTTCAACAGGTGCCGCGCCACCAGTTCCTCGGGCTCGAGCATCACCCGGACGCCCAGGCGCTCGAACATCTCGCGGTGGCCCTTGTCATTGACGACCGCGACCAGCGAGTCGATGCCGAGGTCGCGGGCCATCACGATCGCCATCAGGTTCTGGGCGTCGTCGCCGGTGGTCGCGATCAGCACGTCGGTCTCGGCGGCGCCCGCCTGGTCCATGATGTCGGCGTCCGTGATGCTGGCGTTGAGCACCAGCGCGTCGCAGCTCTCGGCGACCGGCTCCGCCGCCGACATCTCCGGCTCGATCACGACGACGGAGTGGCCTGCTTCGCAGCAGACCGCTGCGAGGCGCGCGCCGACGACGCCGGCTCCGACGACGATGATCTTCATGGCGGCCGACCATAGCAGCGGCTCGGCGATGCAGATCGCGCATTCCGTGCAACGCGGAGGTGTCGCGGTTTGCAGAAGTTGCAAACGAGAGGGGGCGCGCGCGACGGCTGCCCGGGGAGCCCGCCCGGGAGCGCGCGGTTCCCCGATCCTGGCATGGTGGTTGCGGCCTCTGCGGCATGCGTTGCACCACGCATCCAGACGTTCCGCTCGAGCTGGCTCCGAGTCGCGGACCGCCGCGTTCGTGAGCGCTCCGCTCGCATTCCCAGCAACCCCGACCCCGAAACGAATCCACCATGAGCTTCGACAAGTTCCTCTCCCTCCGCCCCATCACCCTGACCGCAGCCGCCATCGCCGCGGCCGCCACAATGGCCCGCGCCCAGGACGCGCGACCTACCGACGCGCGCATCTCGGAAGCCGTCGAGAGCGAGGTCGCGACTGACACCAGCATCCCGGCGGCGCTGCTGTGGGTGACGACCGACGACGGCATCGTCCGGATGACCGGCATCAGCGACGACGTGCGCGCCCGGGATCGCGCGGCGGCGATCGCACGGACCGTGCGCGGCGTGCGCGCGGTCGTCAACGACATCCAGGTGGTCCCGCCCGAGTCGGTCACCACCGCACAGCTGCAGCGCCACGTCGACGCGGCGATCGAGGCCGACGCCGTGACCGAGGCGTTCGAACTCGACGCACGGGTCGAGAACGGCGGCAAGGTCGTGCTGGCCGGCAAGACCCAGTCGTGGGCCGAGCGCCAGCTCGCGGCCGACGTGGTCAAGGGCGTCGACGGCGTGACCAGCGTGAGCAACCGCATCGAGGTGGACCCGCCGACGGTGCGCGACGACGAAGAACTCCGCGAGGAGGTCGTCGGCCGTCTGCGCTGGGACGTGCTCGTCGACCCGGCTGCGATCGAGGTCACGTGCGACAAGGGCGTGGTCACGCTCAAGGGCGCGGTCGGCAGTGCCGCCGAGCGCCTGCAGGCGATCCACGACGCCGAGGTGCTCGGGGTGCGGCGCGTCGAAGCCGACGAGCTGCAGGTCGCGGCCTGGGCGACCGACGACATGCAGCGACCGGCGCGCAACGTCGTGCGCACGCCGGAGCAGATCCAGAGCGCGCTCGGCGCGGCGTTCCGCTTCGACCCGCGCGTCGCGGCGTTCGCGATCGAGCCCGAGGTCGACGGCAGCCGGGTCACGCTGCGGGGCGCGGTCGGCACGCTGCAGGCGCGTCGTGCGGCCGAACAGGACGCGCACAACACGGTCGGCGTCGAGCGCGTCGTCAACCGCCTGCGCGTGGTGCCCGGCAAGCGGCGTCCACCCGAAGAGCTGGTCGCCGACGTCACCGCGGCGATCGCGCGCGCATCCGACCTCGACACCGATGACCTGGACGTGCAGGCGCGCAACGGCATCGTGCGCATCACCGGCCGCGTCGACTCCAACGTCGAACGGGCGCGCGTCGACCACGTCGCCGCCGGCGTGCGCGGCGTGATCGACGTCGAGAACCGCCTTGCGGTGCGCGACGACCGCGTCGTGCCGTTCTCGCCCTACGTCGACGCCTACCCCGTCTACGGCTTCCGCTGGTACGGGCCGCGACTCGTGCACGTGGTGCGCTCCGACGAGGAGATCGCGCGCCAGTTCGAGCTGGAGGCGTGGTGGAGTCCGTATGTGACGTCGACCCGCGTCACGGCGCTGGTCGAGGACGGGGTCGCCACGCTGCGCGGCAAGGTCGCGACGCGCCTGGAGCGCCAGGCGGCGATCGAGAACGCGTTCGACGCCGGCGCGGTCTGGGTGCTCGACCACACCAAGCTGGAGCCGAACGCCTGGGAGCAGGCCGGGGACGGCAGCGAGGAAGTTGACTCCGACGCAGGGGACTCCGACGAAGGGGACGAGAGGGCCGAGCGGGAAGATGCTTCCGGTGAGGCCGACGACGGCCGCGCGCCGAAGTAGTCGCGCCGCAGCTACGGTCAGCGCTTCGCGATGCCGGGCACCATCCCGGCGTCGCCGGTCAGCTGCCAGTGGATCAGCGACACCGGGATGACCCCGCAGGCGTTGAGATCCGCGAAGAAGTCGCGCAGCGCGAACGGCTCGCCGAGCTGTTCGCGCTGCTGCGCGTAGGCGGCGAGCAGCCGTTCGATCAGGTATTTGCCGGTCACGTAGCTGGTGCCGTAGCCGGGTTGCCGCAGGTAGAGGTGCTGTTCGAACCGCAGCAGGTCCGGCTCGCGCTTCATCCAGCCGCGCGGCGTCCAGTCGACGTGGATCGTGCCGGCATCCGCCATCGTCATCTCGTTGGCGTGGGCGCGCAGGGAGCCGAGCCCGCGCGCTGCGCGCTGCGCCAGCATGATCCAGACGATCTCGCGTGAGCGCGGTCGATCGTCATAGAGACCGGCGTGCATGAACATCTCCTCGACGCCGGTCGCGAGGCCCTCGGCGCGGCTGTCGAAGATGTTGTAGAGCAGCGGGCGCCGCCGCAGCGGGCTCGCATGCGGCGTGTCGCGCATGCGCGCCAGGTCCCACCAGTGGTAGAAGTGCGTGTAGAGCGACACCGGGTCGAAGTGCATCGCGATGGCGAAGAAGTTGCGCTGCCCGGCCGGCACGAACGACCCCATGTGCGCGCGCAGCGCCGGCTCCATGTTGGCCGTGACCGGCATCACCTGTTGCTCGTCGACGAACCTGAGGATGCGGCGCACGCCCTCGTCGGCGCGCGCCGCGTATTCGGCGGGCGTCGCCGCCGCCTCGGCCACGGGCAGCGAACGGTTGCGGTGCTCTTCGAGCCGCAGGTTGGTCCACGCGCGGTCGAGTTCGCGCTGCAGCAGGCGCTGCTCGTCCTCCCACGTCATCGGCACCAGGTGCACGTTCTGCAGATACCACGTGTAGTCGTCCTTGCCGATGCCCGACGGGCCGGTCTTCGTCGGCGCCTGCTCATTGAGCCAGCCGACGAACGCCTGCGTCGCCTTCTGCGCCGCGGCCAGGGCCTGCTTCAGCGGCTCGCTGGCGTCGCCGCCGATCTGGCCGCCGAGCATGCGCAGCGCGGTTGCCTGCTGGCGCATCGTGCGCGTGCCGGCGACCCAGAGGTCGCGCGCGTCGCCGGTCAGGTTGCCGCGCGCCTGCTCCAGCAGCGGCGGGATGGTCGCCAGCTCCTCGGTCAAGAGCTGCTGCTCGGCCGTCGACAGCGGGAAGTCGTAGGTCCAGACCTCGACCAGCGCGTGGTTGCACGGCCCTTCGTGCGCCGGCGTGTCGCTCTGGTAGGTCCACACCTGCTGGTAGAACGCCGGGTCGCGCTGCCACGGCCGCAGCACGCGGCAGTCGAAGTCGAAGCCGTTGAGTTCGGCGCGGCACAGGTGCCAGTCGACCTGTTGCGCCACCGGCCAGCCGGTCGGGTCGATCGCGTGCAGGCGATCGTGCAGCGTGCGCCAGCGTTCGTGCGCGGCGGCCATGCGCGCAGCGGTGTAGTCCGGGGCGCCGTCGCGCAGCGGCGGCTGCTCGAACGCGCGCCAGTCCTCGAACAGCTGCACCAGGTCGCGGTAGTCGTCGGAGCGCTTCGCGGGGACGGCGGCGCAGCCGCACAGCAGAGCGGCCGACGTCAGGAGCAGGGAGATGCGGAGACCGGCGGGCATGCAGCCGTTCTAGCGAACCGGGCGCCGCACGCTCAGCGGGGCTTGTCCCGAAGGTGTCGCTCGAAGTGCGCGACCAGCTTGCCCAGCAGGTAGCGGGCGTAGTGGGGGCGACCGGTCCAGCCGTGCGTGGCCAGCGGCGCGAACGCGAAGTCGAAGTCCTTGCCGGCGCGCATCAGCGCTTCGGCCAGGTCGACCACCGTCTTGAACGGCACGATCTGGTCCTGCATGCCGTGGATCAGCAGCAGCGGGTCCTCGAGGTTGGCGGCGTACTGCGCCGCGCCGCGCGTGAACACCTCGGGGTGGGTGTCCGGCCGGCGCACGATCGCGACGTCGTCGCCGCCGAAGAAGTGCGGGTCGACCGCGGCCGCGCAGGCGACGCCGGCGTCGAACAGGCCGGGCTTCTTCAGCAGCGAGTAGGCGGTCAGCGTGCCGCCGTAGCTGCTGCCCCAGATGCCGATGCCGTCCGGGTCCACGTACGGCAGGCTCTCCAGGTAGGCGACGGCGCTGGCGAGGTCCTCGAGGTCGCGGCCGGCGAAGTCGCCGAGGAACTGCTCGCGGAACGCGCGGCCGTAGCCGGTGCTGCCGCGCACGTCGACCTGCACGACGAGGAAGCCCTTCTGCACCAGCAGCTGCTGCAGCAGCCCGTAGCGGCCGCCCCAGCGGTTGCGCACGGTGTTGGAGTAGACCGGGCCGAAGATCACCGGATGCCGCCGCGCGCGGTCGAGGCCGACCGGCTCGAAGATCTTCGCGTGCAGCGTCGCGTCGTCGCTGAGGCTCGGGAACGTCACGTAGCGCGGCTCGCTCCAGCTCCGCTCGGCGAACGACGCCGGCGTCGACGTCGTCATCCGGACCTCCTTGCCGCCGGGCTCGGTCTGCAGGTAGAGCTCCGGCGGCTGCGTGTCGCTGCTGCGCAGGAACGCGAGCATGCGGCCGTTCGGCGACGGGGAGGCGCGGTGCTCGCCAGGCTGCCGCGTCCACTTCTGGATGTCACCGGTCAGCGTCGTGCTGCAGATCTGGCGGTCGTACGGGCTCGACCAGTTCGACTCGTAGAAGATCGCGCCGCTGTCGGTGACGGTCAGGCCACCGAGCACGTCGGAGTCGGGGTCGGTCAGCAGGCGCGGCTTCGGGTCGTCGACGTCGAGCGCGTAGAGGCCGTAGCGATCGCCGAGGTCCGACAGCACGATCACGTGCTCGCCGTCCGGGTGCCACGCCGAGTCGCAGGTCGTGTAGACGCGGCTCTCGCGGCGATGGCGCCACAGCAGTCGCGGCTGGTCCTGGCCCTTCTCGAGCACGAACAGGGACCGCTCGACCGCGGTGTCCGACTCGCAGTCGATCAGCAGGTCGCCCTGCCTGGACCAGCTCAGCGCGGCGATGCGCGTCTCGGCCGGCTCGGGCAGGTCGAGCATCTTGAGCGCGCCGGTCGCGACGTCGAGCACGCCGACGCGACGGCTCTCGTTGGGGTCGCCCGGATAGCTGCGGCGCACGGGGTTGGGGTCGGTCTCCTCGCCGAGGTAGTTCGGGAACGGCACCTGCCGGACGTTGGTCCGGTCGACCATGTGCACCGCGATCCGCGCGCCGTTCGGGGCCCACACGTAGGTCGGGCCGCCCCAGATGTACGAGCCGACCTCGACCTCGTTGCGGCGGTAGCGCCCCGCTCGGACCTTGGACAGCGGTGCGCGTCCAACGTCGGTGAGTTGGCGCGTCTGCTTGCTGCGCAGATCGGTGACCCACAGGTCGCCGTCCTTGCGGAACGCGAGGTGGCTCTGGTCGGGGGAGAAGCGCACGTCGGACGCGCCGCGCGGGATCGGCGCGAGCTCCGTCTTGGCGTCGCCTTCGAAGCTCATCGCCAAGGCACTGGAGCTACCCGTGTAGTAGATGGCGGCGCCGTCGTCGCTCCAGGTCACGGCGCCGACGCCGTTCTCCGTGATCGACCCGATCGGAGGGGCTTCGGGCGTGCTGCCAGGCTCGGGCAGGATCCACAGCCTCGACCGTCCGCCGTCCGGCCCGGCCCATCGGAACAAGAACCGATGGCTCTGCGGATCCCACCCGACCAGCGACGGCGACGAGCCGGTGACCGCGCGGCTCGCGAGCACGTCGTCGAGGGTCAGCGTCGGTCCGTCCGGTCCGTTCCCAACGGCGCGGGCGTCGGCGTCAATAGGCGGGGAGAACGTGCAGCCGCTCGCGAGAAGCGTTGCCAGGAGGGCGCCGGCGGTTCGCATGGGCGGGTGCTATCCGACCGCCTGCCGGCGCGTCAAGGCATCGCGCCTGCGCGCGCTAGGAGCGCGTCCATGTAGTGGACGCGCTGCCGACCGTGATCGCGGAAGCGGCGTGTACGCGTGCGGACGGGGCTTTGCCCCCTAGGCGTCGTCGTCCGCGGTCGGCGTCGTCATCGCCGTGACGCTGACGCCGCCGTGCCGGGTCGTGAACGCCGGCTCGAGCGGCATGCCGGTGCGGCGCGCGAGCCGCACGTCGTGCGCGAGGATCGCGGCGCGCCAGCCCTCGCCGAGGTTGCGCGCACGGTGGCCGAGCGTCTGGTAGAGCGGCAGCAGCGGGTTCTTGCCCTTGACGCGCATGCCGTAGGGCGGGTTGGTCGCGAGCACGCCGCGCTCCGGTGCGCCGTCCGGCTGCAGCCACGGCTGCGCCGCGAGCGCGTGCACGCCGGCGTCGAGGTAGTCGGCCACGCCCGCACGTTCGGCGTTGGCGCGGGTCGCGCCGACCGCGCCTTCGTCGCGGTCGCTGCAGGCGATCTGCGGCATGTCGTCGTTGGGCTGGACCTCGTCGAGCAGGCGCTGCCAGACGTCGTGCTCGAAGCGCGCGCTGTGCTGCATCGCCGGCGCGCGGTGGCGGCCCGGTGGCACGCAGCGCGCGATCGACGCGGCTTCGATCGCGATCGTGCCCGAACCGCAGAACGGGTCGAGCAGCGCCTCGCCCGGCGCGAAGCCGCTGGCCAGCACCAGCGCGTGCGCGAGGTCCTCGCGCAGCGGCGCCTTGCGGCCGTCGAGGCGGTAGCCGCGGCGGTGTAGCGGCGTCGAGGTCGCGTCGAGCGAGATCGTGCAGGTGTCGTTGACGAAGCGCACGTGCAGCGGGGCGACCACGTCGTCGCCGCGGCGTGCCAGCCGCGGCTCCTGCCCGAATGCGCGGCCGATGGCGTTGTAGATGCGCTCCTCGATCGCGCCGGTGTGGTAGACGCGCGAGCGCTTCGAGGTCGCGGTCAGTTCGAGCGGCACGCGCGGCACCAGCCAGTCGCGCCACGAGAACTCGGCCGCCTTGCGCTCGAGTTCGCCGAGCGCGCGGCAGCGGAAGCGCGCCAGACGGATGCGGACGTGGCTGGCGGTGCCGAGCCACAGGCAGCTGCGCAGCAGCACCTCGAGGTCGCCGCCGAACGTCGCGCCGCCGGGCACGGTCTCGGCCTGGATGTCGAGCGCTTCGAGTTCGGCGAGCAGGAAGGGTTCGAGGCCCGGCTGGCAGGCGGCGAACAGGGGCAGGTCTTGGGTCACTTCGGGCGCAGCTCGGCGATCACGTTCATCAGTTCTTCGACGCTGGCGAGCTTGTGGCGCAGCTTGCCGCGCTGCTCGCCCTGCTGGCGCTCCCATTCGTCGAGACGCTGCCAGTCCTGCCACGTTACCGCGTCGATCGAACGTTCCGAGAGCAGCTTCTGGATGTCTTGTGCGTTTGGCTGCTGCAGCAGCCCGTTGCCGTGGTCGGCGAGCATGCCCGCGACCGTGCCCTTGGCGTCGAGGCTGTTGGTGCCGATCAGGCCGGTCGGGCCGCGCTTGCACCAGCCGGCGCAGTAGTGGCCGACGCGCACCTCGCCGCCGAGCCGCTCGACGACCCGGCCGTCGACGTTCGGCACGATGCCCTTGCGCTCCTCGAACGGCACCCCGGGCACCGGCTCGCCGCGGTAGCCGATCGCCTTGAACAGCAGGTCGACGTCGAGGCGCTCGTCGGTGCCGGTCGGCTTCGGCCGCGGCGTGCCGGAGTCGTCGGCCTGCAGCTGCATGTGGCCGATGGTGACGCCGGTGAGCTTGCCGCCGTCGCCGTGCAGCGCGGTCGGCGCGACCAGGAAGCGGCAGCGCAGCTTCTTGCTGCCCGGGTCGCCTTCGCCGGCGGTGGCGCGCAGCTTGACGAAGTCGACGTTGCGCTGCTGGCTGCGCGCGCCGTGTTCGAGCAGCCACTGCTGGCTGAGTTCGTCGAGCTCGGCGTCGGCCGGGATCACGACCACGTCGACGCCGGCGATCTCGTGGATCTCGGCGATCTCCTTCGGCGAGAACGCGGCCTGCGCGGGGCCGCGACGGCCGAGCAGGATCACCTCTTCGACCTTGCTCTGGCGCAGGGTCTCGAGCGCGTGGTCGGCGATGTCGGTCCTGGCGAGCACGTCCGGATCGGCGAGCAGCACGCGCGCGACGTCCATCGCGACGTTGCCGTTGCCGACCAGCGCGACGCGCCGCGCGTTCTGCAGGTCGAAGCGGTGGTGGCGGTGGTCCGGGTGGCCGTTGTACCAGCCGACGAAGTCGGTCGCCGCGTAGACGCCGCCGAGGTCCTCGCCGTCGAGGCCGAGCTTGTTGTCGCTCTCGCAGCCGAACGCGTAGACGACGTGGTGGTAGTGCGCGTTGAGGTCGTCGACCGACACATCGCGGCCGAGCTGCACGTTGCCGAAGAAGCGGAAGCCGTCGTTGGCCGCGATCTTGTCGTAGACCCTGGTCACGCCCTTGATCTTCTGGTGGTCGGGGGCGACGCCGCCGCGCACGAGACCGAACGGGACCGGCAGGCGGTCGAACAGGTCGACCTGCACGTCGTCGAGGTCCGACTTGAACAACGCTTCGGCGGTGTAGAACGCGGCTGGGCCAGAACCCACGATCGCGACCCGATAGCCCGTGCTCGCTTCGGTCATGGCGGCAGAGCATAGCAGGTCGATCGGCGATCCCTTTGTCCGCGCGACGGGTTACGTTGCCGGGACCGATGACGGCCGCGCCGGATCCCCGCACCATCCGCTTCGCGCTCGACGACCTCGCCGAGCAGGCGGAGGCGTTCTGGCAGCGCTGCCCGGACGCGCGCGCCGGCGACGAGCGCGTCGGCTTCGCGTCTCTCGACGGGCTGGCGAGGCTGTGGCTGCCGCTGGCGGCCCCGCGGCCACAGCAGGCGGAGCGCATCGGGGACTACGTCGAGCGACTCGAGCCGCGCGACGAGGTGCAGGTGGTGCTGCTGCTGCGCGCCGGCGCGATGGCGTTCGGCTGCTGGCACGGCGACGAGCTGGTGCAGCACAAGGCGGTGCGCAAGTACGTCGTGCGCGGCAACGGCAAGTCGCAGGCGACGCACCTGAAGACGCGCGGCAAGTCGCGCTACGGCTCGCGGCTGCGGCTGCAGAACTGGAAGAGCCTGCTCGGCGAGACCAGCGAACGGCTGGCCGACTGCGAGGTGCAGTTCGGGCCGTTCGAGCGGATCTTCTTCGGTGTGCCGGTGCGGGTCTGGAGCGACGTGTTCGAGGCCGATCCACCGCCGCCGTTCGCGCGCGACGACGCGCGCCTGCAGCGGCTGCCGATCCACGTGCACCGGCCCGATCACGAGGAGCTGCTGCGGGTGCGGCAGGTGATGCAGTTCGGGCGGATCGAGCTGCCGGCCTGAACGGTCGCTGCCATCGCGTCGATCGCACCGGGCTCGTCCGTGCGGGCGCGGCGGTTCGATGTCGCGGCATCGGAGTGCGCCCAGCTCAGGAGGAGAGCTCCGGAGGAGAGGGTTTCGACATGAACGACAGCATCCAAGTCCGCAGCGCGCTGGTCCTGATCGGCGCCATCTTCGCCTCGTCGTGCAGCAACGGCGGGGCCGTCAGCAACGCCTCGCCGCGGGTCTCCGAGGTCCCGACGCAGAACACCACCGGTGGCACCGCGTTCGCGCTCGACCTGTCGACCTACGTCAGCGACCGCGAGGGCGCGACGCTCGCCTACTCGGTGGTGTCGGGCGGCGGTTCGTTCGCGGGCAGCACCTACACCAACACGTTCGACACCATGGGGGTGTACGAGGTCACGTTCGCGGTCAGCGACGGTTCGAAGACCGAGAACGCGACGTTCTCGGTCGAGGTGACGTCGGCGGAGCTGGCGTTCGTCCTCGAAGACGACGCGAGCGCGCAGCTGCTCGACACGCAGACCAACACGTTCGTGCGGATCGCCAGCAACGGGCCGACGCCGTACTTCCTGAAGCAGATCGGCACCCGCTACGTGCTCTACGAGCTCGGCCTCGGAGGGCCCCTGTGGACCTACGACACCTACGGTCGCAACAACGTCGAACTCGCCGCCGACATCGACGGCGGTGCCACCTACCGCGGCGTGACGGCGGACGGCAAGCTGATCTACTCGACCGGCAGCGCGCCGGAGATCTCGGTCTGGTACTACAACCCGACGACCGGCGTCGCGCGCCTGATCGGCGAGGCGGTCGCGGCGCCGAACGTACTGGTCAACAGCGCGGGCTACGTGTTCTTCGAAGCGGGCGCCAACGGCCAGTCGGACATCTCGTTCTACGAGCCCGAGGACGACGAGACGGTCGTCGTCAGCGCCGACGCCAACGACGAGCAGCTGCTGGCGACCACGGCCGACGGCGGCGTCGTGTTCAGCCGGGTTGGCGGCAGCGGCGAACGCGACCTGTTCTACTACCGGGCCGGCTACGGCCTGGTCGAGATCGGCGCCAACTTCACTGGCCTCGCCGACCGCAACAAGACGTTCGCGATCGCGGACAGCAACAGCAAGGTCGTGTTCACCGCGCTCAACGGCGGCAACGAGGAGCTGTTCATCTGGAACCCGAGCAACGGCCAGACGACCGCGATCGCGACCGGCATCAACACCGAGGTCCACGACGAGCTCGGCACCGGCAACGAACTGGTCTACATCGACGTCGTCAGCGCCAGCGAGAAGGACGCCTACTTCTACGACCTCGACGACGGCACGACCGCGACGCTGCGCAACAGCACCGACCGCAGCAACGTCGGCAGCATCCTCAGCGACGGCACGACCAGCTGGGCCGTCATCTATCCGTCGGGCTCGAGCCCGCCGGTGTCGGCGGTGTCGCTGGTGGGCACGCCGTCGGTGCAGGACTGGGCCGCTGGCGGCAGCGTCTGGCTCGGTTCCGAGCTCGCCAACGACGACCTGGTCGCCGAACGCGCGGACCGCACCGCGATCAACGTGTTCGACGTGTCGGCGGGCACCTGGGGCACGCCGATCGCCGGCACCGACCTGAACACGCGCGGCAACGGCCTCGACGCCGGTGACTTCGTCTACACCGTCGACGTCGGTGGCCAGGACGACCTGATGATGTGGGACGCGTCGGCGAGCAACTCGGTGACGATCAGCAGCGACGCGGCCGACGACGTGTTCGAGAACAAGGCGGTCGGTGCGGCGATCCTGTTCACCCGCGCCATCGGCTCCGCCACGACCGCCGACCTGTTCGTCTGGGACGGGACGACGGTGACCCAGCTGACCGGCACGGCCGGCGTCAGCTCGGGCGTCGACCACGACGTGACGCGGACGTTCGCGGTCTCGCGCTAGGAGCGCGTCCATGTAGGGGACGCGCTGCCAACCGTGATCGCGGAAGCGGCGTGTACGCGTGCGGACGGGGCTTTGCCCGCTAGGCGCGGGCCGTCGCGACGCCGCGGCAACCTGAGGGCTTCCCCTCGGCTCTGCCATGGCGACTGCGATCGCGCCGATGGCATCGACGCTGCGCCGACGGACTCATCCCGTCCGGTGGGACCGGTCGATTCGAGCGATGAGCCCCGCGCAGTCGCACGGCAGCACGAAGAGACACCAACGCTCATGACGCACCGCAACCTCAACACCTTCTCGCTCCTGATCCCGAGCTGCCTGCTCGTCGCCGCGTGCAGCAGCGGCGGCGCGGTCAGCAACGCCGCTCCTCGCATCAGCGAGGTCCCGGCGCAGTCGACCACGGGCGGCACGGCCTTCAACCTCGACCTGTCGGCCTACGTCACGGATCGCGAAGGCGCGACGCTGACCTACGCGGTCACGTCGGGCGGCGGCTCGGTCGCCGGCAGCACCTACACCCACACGTTCGACACGATGGGCACGTTCGACGTGACCTGGTCGGTCAGCGACGGCTCGAAGACCGAGACCTCGACGTTCTCCGTCACGGTCAAGTCGGCCAACTTCGCCGCGGTGCGCGAGGACAGCCAGGGCCTGCTGCTGCTCGACACGATGACCAGCAACTTCCTGCGCGTCGCCGGCTCGACGTCGACGCCGAGCCTCGCGACCGGCCTCGGCGACGGCCGGCTGGTCTACCAGATCGCCAACGGCGCCGGCCAGCAGCTGTGGGTGTTCGATCCACTGGCGCGCACCAACACGCGCGTCGCGGACGGTGAGAGCGGCGACGCGACCTATCGCGCCAAGACCAGCGACGACAAGATCGTCTACACGACCGGCACCGGCAACGACCTGACGCTGTGGTTCTACAACCCGGTGACCGGCGTCTCGCGCGACCTGGCGCAGGGCGTGCTGAGCACGATCACGGTGCTGGTCAACAGCGACGACATCGTCTTCTACGAGGTCGGCGTCAACGGCCAGGCCGACATCTACGCCTACGACCCGTCGGAGGACGAGGTGTTCTCGGTCGGCACGGCGACGACCGATGAGCAGCTGCAGGACGTGCTCGGCAACGGCGCGGTGGTGTTCTCGCGCATCGGCACGACCGGCGAGCGCGACCTGTTCTACTACAAGATCGGCAGCGGCCTGGTCGAGATCGCCGGCACGTTTGGCAACGTGCCGGACGACGACAAGACCTACAACGGCAAGGCGTCGGGCAACCAGGTCGCGTTCACCGGGGATTCGGGCAGCGCGGTCGAGATCTACGTCTGGGATCCGTCCAACGGCCAGACCTACAACGTCTCGACCATCAACGGTGCCGGCGCCAACAACACGTTCGTCGGCATCGCGTCCGGCGACGAGATGGTCTACGTGCGCTACAACGGTGGTTCCGACTACGACGCCTACCTCTACGACATCGACTCGTTGACCACGGCGACGCTGCGCAACAGCACCGACAACAGCAACGTGCTGGCGATCGCCCGCAGCGACACCGGCACCGGCTGGGCGTTCCTCCGTCCCGGTGGCGCGACCTCGGACCTGATCGCGGTGTCGCTGATCGGCACGCCGACGATGCAGACCTGGAGTGCGGGCGGCACGGTGTCGACGACGGTGCAGGTGCTCGGCAACGGCGATGTCGTCGCGCTGCGCGACGACGGCACCGCGCTCAACGTGTTCGACACGTCGGCCGGCACCTGGGGCACGCCGATCGCCGGCACTGCCCTGACGTTCGGTGGTGCAGGCCTCGAGGCCGGCGACTTCGTCTACGGCGCGACGGTGTCGACGCAGACCGACCTGCTGATGTGGGACGCCTCGGCGACCACGTCGGTGAACGTCAGCAACGCGACCGGCAACGACACCTACCAGGCGCTCACCCTGGACGGCACGATCCTGTTCACGCGGGTCACCGCGCCGAACACCAACCAAGAACTCTGGGTCTGGGACGGCACCACGGCGACGCAGCTGACCGACGAGGACAGCGCCAGCCTCCGCCACGACCACACGGTGCTCGGTACCTACGCCGGTTCGCGGAACTAGCGTTCGCGACGGAGCGACACGCGCACGCGGGCACGTCTCCGGCATCCGGGGGCGTGCCCGCGTTCGCAGGTGTTCGTGCGGTCGATCGCGAACGAGAGCCGCCGCGCCGTTACGTCGCGGCGTGATTGCATGGCTGCTGGCGCCGCCGGGGTGCTTGTCGGCAGGTCTTTGGTGCCTAAGATCCGCCGCAATGAAGGGCCGGGATCTCCGCGCCCCGCAACACCATGACCAAGCTTGCCTCCCGTTTCGTTCCTCTCGCCATCGGCCTCGCCGCCACCGCGGGTCTCCGCGCCCAGTACGCCGAGCCCTTCGACAGCCAGGCCTCGGCCGACGTGACCATCGTCGCGCAGCCTGACAACGTCGTCAGCTTCATCGACTACTCGAGCTTCACCGTCGGCAGCTCGCTGTTCTCGATCCCGGAAGCGCCGCGGCCGATCGCCGGCGGTGCGCCGACCAGCGGGGTGCTGATCCAGAGCAACCTGGCGCAGGGCTTCGCGACCGGCGTCAACATCCTCGCCGGCCAGACGCCGATCCAGTTCATGGGTCGCTACCGCCTGTCGTTCGACGCGTGGATCAACGTGCCGGTGCCGGTCCCGACTGGCGGCACCGAGCAGCTCCTGTGGGGCGTCGGCGTCGACAACATCCTGCCGATCGAGGCGCGCAACAACCGCGGCGCCGGCACCGCCGGCATCTACGGCTGGCTGGCCGGTGAGAACGGCTACGGCACCGAGGACGCCGCGATCAACAACGGCGACCTCGAGCTCGCCGACCTCGGCGACCTGCAGCCGGGTGAGGACGTGCCGTTCAACGAGGCGTTCGACAGCAACGCGGTCGGCGGCCCGAACGGCTGCGCCGCCAACACCTGGGTCCGCGTCGACATCGACGTCGACGCCAACGGCACGCGCGTCTACTTCAACGGCGTCGAGTTCTTCAACGTCGTCGACGTGCCGGTGCCGGGCTTCGCGATGATCGGCTACGAGGATCCGTTCAGCTCGATCAGCGGTTCGCCGGACGGCCAGTGGGGCATCCTCGACAACTTCCGCGTCTCGATGCCGACCGGCTGTGGCACGCTCGGCACCGCGGTGCAGACCGGCAGCGGCACCGGCGAGATCCTGAACGGTGGTGCGCCGCCGGCCGTCGGTTCGCCGCTGACCGCGCGCCTGCGTGGTGGCCCGGCCTCGTCGATCGCGTTCCTGGCCGCCGGCCAGCCGTCGCCGGTCAGCCTGCCGGTCCCGCTGAGCCCGAGCTGCACGATCACCGCCGAGCTGGTCACGCTCGACGCGATCCTCGCCGTGCCGACCACGGCCGACGGTGGCGCGCAGTTCACGCTCGACCTGCCGGCCAACCCGGCGTTCTGCGGCCAGAGCTTCGGCTGGCAGTACCTGTGGCTCGATCCGGCCACGCCGGCCTGCCCGTTCGTGCTGACCGGCGGCCTCAACACGACGATCGGCTCGTAGGCCGATCGTCCGCGGCGGGCCGGCTACTTGCCGGCCTTCGCCTTCGGCCGGTTCACGTCGATCGGCCGCACCCAGATGTTGCGGAAGCGCATCGGGTTGCCGTGGTCCTGCAGCTTGATGTGGCCCTTGGGGCCATGCGCGCGGTACTTCGGCAGCGACTTGTGCGCCGTCGCGCCGAGCAGTTCCTCGTCGAGCTGCACCACGATGCCGTTGTGGATCACGGTCAGGCGCGCCGGCGACTGCAGCTTGCCGTCGTCGGTGAAGCGCGGCGCGACGAACACGATGTCGTAGACGTTCCACTGGCCCGGCGGGCGGGTCGCGTTGACGTACGGCGGCTTCTGGCCGTAGAGCGCGGCCGCCTGGCCGTCGGCGTACGTCGGGTTCTCGAAGCTGTCCAGCACCTGCACCTCGTAGCGGCCGAAGAAGAACACGCCGCTGTTGCCGCGGCCCTGTGAGTGGCCCTTCGGCGGCGGCGCCATCCACTCGATGTGCAGCTGGCAGTCGCCGAACTGCTGCTTCGTCTGGATGTCCCCGGTGCGGGTGACCTCCATCGCGCCGCCGTCGACGAGCTGCCATTTCGCCTCGCCCTTGCGGCCCTGCCAGGCGTCGAGGCTGCTGCCGTCGAACAGCACGATCGCGTCCTTCGGTGCCGGCAGCGGATGCTTGGGCGCCGGCCCCGGATCGACCCAGCGGGGTCGCGGCCGGAACGCGTCGTGAACGCGGAAGCCGTCGGGCAGCACCGGGGTGTCGGTGTAGCCGGGGTTCTTCTCCTGGGCGCTGACCAGCGGGAGCAGCAGCGCGAACGGGACGACGAGGGCGGATCTCATGGACGCACAGGATCGCGCCTCGCGGCCAAAGGGACCAGTTGGGAGACGAACACGTCACGTGCGGAGTTCGGTCTGCCGCCGTTCAGGGGGTCGCGGGTCACACCGCCATGCCCGGCTCGCTGCCGGGCAGCCGCGGCTCGAGCGCCAGCGGGTCGTGGTGCAGCAGCTGTCGCGCGCGTCGCGAGATCGACGTCAGCGAGCGGCGGAAGTCGCGCGGCTCCATGCCGCACTGGCGGGCTGCGGCGCGCGTCGTGTTGCAGCTGATCGCCGCCCGGAACGCCTCGCGCTGCCGCGGCGTCAGCACCGGCTCGAGGTTCTCGCGCACCCAGCTGCTCTGGTCGGCGGGAGCCGCGTAGGTGCGCGGCCTGCCCTCGACGTGGTCGAGGTCCATCGCCTGGGTGCGGGCCCATTCGGAGCGCAGGATCGCGCACGCCGAGCGCCGCGCGACCGTGCGCAGCCAGGCCTTGGGGCACTGCGGCACCGAGCCTTCGAGCACGGCCAGGGTCAGCTGGTGGATGGCGCGCTCGGACGCCTCCTCGGCCAGGACCGGGCTCCGGACGACTTGCGAAGCGGCCCGGTAGGCGACGGGCAGCAGCGAATGTGGGTCTTGCAGCATGGGCGTTCTTTCCAGGGAGGCTTGCGTCCGACAGAGATGGTGGACTGCCGATCGGAACTCTGGCGTGCCGTTCTGTCAAGTTTCCTGATGTGCAAACAAGCTGCGGATCAGGCTCGAAGAATGCGCATGCGTCGCGGCGAACGGCCCTACTTACGTTCGTCGTGGCCACTTGCCACAATGGATGCGTAAGGCGGGGCGGCACCACCCTCGCCTGCCCATTGTGACGGAACAACCTCAACAACCCGCGTCGCGCACCGCCGACGCTCCTCGTCCTCTCGCGACGCACCTCGCCGCACGCCTCCGCGAACTCCGCGCGCGCCGCGGCTTCACCCAGGATCACGTGGCCAAGCGCCTCGGCTGCCATGAGTCGGCCGTGTCGCGTTGGGAGAGCGGCAGCCGCTTCCCGACCGGCGAGGACCTGGTCGCGCTCGCCGACCTGTTCGAGGTCAGCACCGACGACCTGCTCGGTCGCGGACGTCAGTATGCGACCGGGGGATCGGCCCTGGTCGACATGCGCCTGCTCGAGAAGCTCGCATCGGCCGAGACCACCGAGCAGTTCGACGCGATGATCCAGGAGCACGAAGAGCAGGCGGTCTGGCTGCCGGTGCCCGAGGGATCGGTGCTGGTGCCGGTGGCCGAGGCGATGCGCTGGGCGCGCAAGGTCGCCGAGAAGCACAAGGACAGCCGCTACGTCGACCGCCTGTTCCGCCCGCGCGGCTGAGTCGCGACGCGGCGTTTGCCGGTCCCCGCGTTCGCCCGCAAAGTAGCGGTGCCCGGCGCGATCTGCGGCCTATGCTGCGCGCCGATGAAGGTGTTCCTCGACATCGACGGCGTGCTGCTCGGCACCGACCGCACCCGCGCGAGCCGGGCGGCGCTGGCCGACCACGCAGGTGACTTCCTCGAGTTCGCGCTGCGGCACTGCAGCGTGTTCTGGCTGTCGGACCTGAGCCGCGGTGGCGCTGCGGCCGCCCTGCAACACGTCGTGCGGCACACGCCGATGAGCGAACGCGAACGGCTGATGTCGCTGGGCAGCAAGGTCCAGGCGACGCGCTTCGAGACCCACAAGGTCGAGGCGCTGCCGCAGGTCGACGAGCCGTTCGTGTGGCTGGACGACGGGCCGTCGGGTCCGGAGCTGGATTGGCTGCGCCAGCGCGGCTGGCTCGATCGGTGGTTGTGGGTGGACACCCGCGAGGAGCCGGAGGATCTGCTGCGCGCGAAGCGCTGGCTGCAGCAGCGTCTCGAACTCGCCGCCGGCTCCTGAGCCAGCTCCGAGGTCGCTACTGCTGCAGGCGCGCGCAGATCGCCTTGGTGAACGCGGCGGTGTCGAGCGCGCCGCCGAGGTCGGCGGTCGCCTCACCGGCTGCGATCGCGCCGCGAACGGCCTCGTCAAGCATCGTGCCGAGCCCGCGGAAGCCGCTGTGCGTCAGCAGCATCGCGAATGCCAGCAGCGCAGCGGACGGGTTGCAGACGCCCTTGCCGGCGATGTCGGGCGCGGTGCCGCCGGCCGGGTCGAACATCGCCAGCGAGACCTCGCCGGCGTCGTCGAACGCGTAGTTGGCGCTGGCGCCGAGGCCGATGCTGCCGACCATGCCGCACGCCATGTCCGAGAGGAAGTCGCCGTATTCGTTGGGCGTGACCACGACGCGGTAGCCCTCGGGGTTCTTCAGCAGCTTGTAGAGCAGCGCGTCGAACAGCTCGCTCTGGTGGCCGACGCCTTCGAAGTCGGTGGCGACCCCGCGCACGATCTCCTCGAAGAAGCCGTCGGTGGCGCGCTGGATCGTGTACTTGCTCGAGCTGACCAGGTCGCAGCCGAGCCGCTGCGCCAGACGGAACGCGTAGCGCGCCGCCTCGCGGGCCGGCCGGCGTTCGATCACGCGGATCGAAACCGCCACCTCGTCGCCGATGCGACGGCCGGCGTCCTCGTAGGTGCCGCCGACCGCGATGCGGATGATGTGCAGGTCGACCTTGCCGTCGTGCCGCGTCTCGACGCCGGGCAGGCTCGCGACGGGGCGATGGATCACCGAGAAGTTGCAGCGCTCGCGCAGCACCTTGTTGGGGCTCTCGGTCTCGGTGACGGTCGGATACTTGATCGACACCCCGTGCCGCTTCATCGCGGCCAACGCCTGGTCGTAGCACGCGTCGGCGTCCTTGCGGCGCGACGCGAGCGTCAGGTCGGCCGGGTGGAAGTGCACGTTGAGGGGCAGGGTCTCGGCGACCTGGTGCACGCTCTGCGACAGTTCGGCGGAGATGCCGTCGCCGAGCAGTTCGGCGACGTGGAGGGATTCGCGGTCGGGCATGTGGTTCGGAAGTGCGGTGCCCGGATGCTATGCGTTCGGCACGGGTGATTCCCGTGCCGGTTGCGGCGTCACCCGTCGGCGTCGCCTGCCTTGCGGGGAAGCACGACGACGAACCGGGCGCCGCCCTGCGGCGAGTCGAGCACCTGGATGCTGCCCCCGTGGTCGTCGACGGCCATACGGGTGATGGCGAGCCCGAGCCCGAAGCCGAAGCCGGCGCGGCTGCCGATGGGCGACGTGCTGGTTTCGAACGGTACGAAGATTCGTTCGCGTTCAGCTACTGGCACACCCGGCCCTTCGTCGTGCACCTCGATACGCAGGTCTCGTTCGTCGCCGGCCAGCACCACGCGCACCAGGCCACCGTCGGGCGACCACCGGATCGCGTTGTTGACCAGGTTGCGGATCACGCGGGCCAGGGCCTCCCGGTCGCCGATCATGTCGGTCGAGCCGTCGGTCTCGAACTGCAGCCGCACGCCTCGCGTTGACGCCAGCTGGCGCTCGGCCTGCAGCCGCAGCTGGCACTCCTCGGTCATCGAGAAGCGTTCGCGGTGGGAGCGGCGCTCGGGCTCGTGGGCCGCGCAGACGTGCAGCAGGTTGTCGACGGCCCGCGCGAACTCGTGGTGTTCCTGCAGCTGGCGTTCGAGCAGCGCGCGGTAGGTGTCGCGGTCGCGCTCGCGTAGCAGCGCCACTTCGGCCTCGCCGATCAGGTTCTGCAGCGGCGATCGCAGCTCGTGGGCCAGGCCCGCGGTGAACACCTTGGTCTGGTCGGCTCGTCGCCGCACGTCCTCGAGCATGTTCCACAGGCGTTCGCGCATCGGCACCAGCTCGTCGGGTAGCCGCGCCGGTCCGGGGGCCTCGCCGCCGGCGCCGAGGTCCTGGGTGACGTGTGCCAACATGGTGCGCAACCGGCGCGAGAGCACGTTCGCCGCGACCACGCCGAGCAGCAGGGCGAGTGCGCTGGTCGCGAGTCCGATGGTCCAGTAGCGGTCGATCCGGAGGCGCCGTTCGGCGCCGTCGAGCAGCAGCGTCAGGCCGAGGTCGTCGCGCAGCCGCAGGTCGGCGACGAACAGGCCGTCCTCGGGGCGGCGCACGGCCGGGTCCTCGACGAATTGCGCCGTCGGGGTGGTCGACGCGGTCGGCAGTCGCGCGACCAGGTCGCGGTCGCCGTGTTCGGCGATCGCGTTGCCGTCGACGAGGTCGACGAGGCGGAACGCCATCCGGACCTGTGGGTGAGAACGGGACAGGTGCGGCGCGACCACCGCGAGGTCCCGTGCCGGCACCTCGCTGCTCGCGAGCGAGACGTGCGCCTCCTCGAGTTCCTCACGCACCAGCGTGGCCAGCTCTGCGTCGACGGACTGGCTGAGCCAGGTGACCCCGACGATGGTGGCGACGGCGGCCGGCAGGGTCGACAGGCAGGCCGACACCAGCGCGACCCGGCGGCGTAGCGACCAGGAGCGGTGCGGCGCGTTCACCTCGGTTCCTCGAGTCGGTAGCCCTCACCGCGCACGGTGACCAGCTCCGGCCCTCCGGCCGCCTTCAGCTTGCGGCGCACGCGGCCGACGATCACGTCGACGACATTGGTGCCTGGGTCGTGCTGCATGTCCCAGACGTCGGCGAGCAGTTCGGTGCGGCTGAGCACTCGGCCGCGGGCGCGGACGAACGTCGACAGAAGGTCGAACTCGCGCGGACTGAGTTCCAGCTCGCGGCCACAGCACATGGCCCGGCGCCGTGCCGGCTCGATCGACAGTTCGCCGTAGCCGAACGCGATCCGGCCGTGGCGCCGACGCAGCACCGCCTGGATGCGCGCCAACAGTTCGGCGAACGCGAACGGCTTCACGACGTAGTCGTCGGCGCCGAGTCGCAGGCCTTCGATGCGGTCGTCGGTCGCGTCGCGGGCGGTGACCAGGATGACCGCGACGTCGTCGCCGGCTGCGCGCATCTCGGTCAGCAGGTTGCGTCCGTCGGTCGTGCCGAGCATGACGTCGAGCAGCACGATGTCGAAGCGCTGGTCGCGCAGCAGCGCACGGGCCGCGTCGGTGTCACGGGCGCCTTCGGCGACGAGGTCGGATTCGACCAGCCCCTGCACGACCAATGCGACGAGCTTCGGATCGTCGTCGACGACCAGAACACGCGCTCCCTGGGCCAACGGCATGGCGGCGATCATGGGAGCGGCGCGCCGCCTTTGGAAGGCGATCCGAGCCAACATGAACGGACTGTCACGTTGCCGTCGGTCGAGGCCGACGATAGTTGGGGCATGGATCAACCCCGGTATCGACGGGCGGCCAGCTTCGTGCTCGGCACGCTCGTGCTCGGCCTGGCCTCGTGCCAGAAGGTCGAGTTCTACCAGAAGCGCCACCTGTCGAGTGCGTTGATGCAGTTCGACGAGGACCCGACGCTGGCCAACTTCCAGCAGAAGGTGCTCTACTCGCGCGAGGCGACGACCGGCGGCATCGGCGCCAAGGCCGGCGGAGGCTGCGGATGCACCAACTGAGCTGGCGCTCCGCGCTCGCCGTGTCCCTCGCGTTTGTGGCGCTGGCCGCGACGCTGCCCGCGCAGTCGAGTGGCCGCAACGTCGCGGGCCAGACCACGCGCGGCCAGCAGCCGGTCCCGGGGGCCGATCAGAGCGCGCCCGGCAGCAGCAACGCGCCGGTCGAGAGCTTCGGTGAGGTCGGCGCGGGCCACCTCGGCTTCCGGCTCGGCTATTACGACAACTCGGACAGCGGCGACGGCAACCCGTTCCTCGACGAGTCGTTGACGGTGATCGAGCCGGTGCTGTTCTTCGACTACAACGTGTCCCGCAAGACCAACGTCTGGGGCAAGTTCAGCTACGACAACGTGTCGAGCGCGTCGATCGACCGGCTCAGCAACTTCCCCGATCAGAGCGGGGCGTCGGGCGACTACTACTTCGGCCTCGAAGGCGGCGCGACGTGGGCGCTCGATGCCGACACGCGCGTCGGGGCGTTCCTGCACGGCAGCGTCGAGTACGACTACCGTTCGTTCGGGGTCGGCGGCAGCTACGCCCGCGACTACGACGACGACAGCACGACCATCAAGTGGACCGGCAGCCTGTTCCTGGACAGTCTCGATCTGATCCGGTTCAACGGCATGGAGACCGGTAGCGACAACCGCACGTCGCTGAACCTCGGCGGCAGCTGGTACCAGGTGATCGATCCGCGCATGCACGCGGAGACCGGCTTCAACCTGACCTACCAGAACGGCTTCCTCGGCACGCCGTACAACGCGGTGGTCGCCGAGGACCCGTCGCTGGCGCCCAACCCCAACCTCGTCGGCAGCGCGCGCGGCCTCGAGTTCGCCGAGGACCTGCCCGACAGCCGCGTGCGCGTCACCGTGCACGGCCGCGTTCGACGGCTGGTCAGCGACAATGTCGCACTCGAACTCGGCGGTCGTCTCTACGGCGACGACTGGGGGGTGACCAGCGTGACCCTGGAGCCCGCGGCGTACTTCTGGCTGGTGCCCGAGGTCCTGCGCACGCGCGTCGGCTACCGCTACTACATGCAAACCGCCGCGGACGACTACCGCGAGCGTTTTGCGGGCACGATGGAGTCCGACCTGCCGCGCTTCCGGACCCAGGACGCCGACCTCGGCGAGTTCACGTCGCACGGCTTGGGCCTTCGTTTCGACTGGTTCACCTCGTCCTCGACGCGTTGGGACCTGACCTTCGACTACCAGTCCCGCGACGACGGGCTGGACTACCTGTACGGGAGCATCGGATGGACCACCACCTTCTGAACGGTCGGCGTTGGCTGCTGGCGATGGCGCTGACGAGCCTGATCGCGGCCTGCGCCGGGCCCGGCTCGGCGACCGCGCCGGACGTCGACCACCGCGGCGCCACGTTCGTCGACGTCGATGGGGTCACGCACCGGCTCGAGCAGCCGACCGTGTTCGTGTTCTGGCAGCCGTGGTGCAAGGCCTGCCGCGAGGAGGCGCCCGAAGCGGTTGCTGCGTCGGTGGAGCTCGGTGGCGAGATGGCGTTCGTCGGGGTCGTCTCGGGACCCGACGAGGCGGTCGACGGCGCGCTGTTCGACCAGAGCGTCGACGAACTCGGTCTGACCTACCCGCAGGTCCGCGATCGCGACCTGGCATTGACGCGTCGCTTCGATGTGCGTTCGACGCCGATGGTCGTGATGGTCGGGGGCGACGGGCGGGTGCGCTACCGCGGCAGCAACCTGCCGCGCGACTGGTCGCAGCTGCGGTGAGGCCCGATGGTTCGGCGCGCTGGCGCGAGCGTCGAGCGACGCTCGGCGTGTCCAGTCCGATGCGCACGGCTAGCATGATCGACATGCGAACCGTGCTCGTCGCGTTGTCGGCCGCCATGATCGGCCTCGGGGCCGCTGCTCAGGAGCCCGTCGAGCGCGTCCGTACGGGCGGCGTCATGGGCACCGACTTCCGGCTGACGGCGATCGGCAACGACGCCCCGCGGTTGGACGCGGCGCTCGAAGCCGCGATCGTCGAACTGCGGCGAGTCGAAGACCTGATGACCGACTGGCGCCCGTCCCCGCTGACCACGCTCAACCTTGCCGCCGGCAAGGAGCCGGTGAAGCTGCCGGTCGAGCTCGCTGCGATCATCGGCCGCGGCAAGGCGCTCGGTGGGCTGACCGGCGGGGCGTTCGACATCACGTTCGCCGGCGTCGGCAAGCTGTGGGACTTCAAACGACAGCCGCCGATCGTGCCGACCGGGGCCGAGGTCGAACAGGCGCTGCAGCGGGTCGACTACCGCCGCATCCGGATCGACGAGCACCAGTCGACGGTGGCGATCCCACGCGGTTTTCGCATCGGCCTCGGCGGCATCGCCAAGGGCTACGGCATCGACCGGGCCATGGCCGTGCTGCGCAAGCACGGTGTCGCCAGCGGCGTCGTCAGCGTCGGAGGGGACATGAAGGTGCTCGGGCGTAAGCACGGCAAGGCCTGGGAAGTTGGCATCGCCCACCCGCGGGACAAGGAACGGGCGCTCGCCGCGCTGAAGGTCAGCAACACGTGCGTGGTGACGTCGGGCGACTACGAGCGGTTCTTCGAGGTCGACGGCAAGCGCTACCACCACATCCTCGACCCGCGCACCGGCTATCCGAGCACCGGCTGCATCACGGCGACGGTGGTCGCCGTCAACGCCGAGTATGCGGATGCGCTGGCGACCGCCCTTTGCGTGCTCGGGCCCGAGCGCGGCCTCGCGCTGGTCGAGAAGCTGCCGCGCGTCGAGGCGATCGTCGTCGGGCTCGACGGCGAGGTGGCGGCGTCGACCGGCCTGCGCTCGTCGCTGCTGCCGAAGTCGAAGCGCTGAACGGCGTCAGCGCTGCTTCGACGCGTTGTCGATGTCGTCGGCGGTGCCGGGCTTGCCGTCAGGGCCGTTGCTTCGCACCCGGAACGCCCGCGGCGTGTCGCCCTCGACCAGCACGTAGTGGTTGCCCCAAGGATCGGTGGGCAGTTCTTCGAGTTCGCTGCGGCCCTTCTCGTCCCTGGTGGCCAGGTCCTCGAGCTTGTCGGGCAGGCGACCGTTCTTGGCGTAGAACGTGCGGACGGCGCCGGCGATCACGCGCACTTCGCTCCCGGCCTTGGCGATGCGCGCCTCCTCGACCGCCTGCAGCACCCCGCCGCCGCGCAGCCGGGCGAGCTCGCGGATGTCGGCCGGGGTGGCGCGACGCAGCGTGCTCGAGACCCGCATGCTGGCCTTGGTTCCCGGCGAGCCGGGCACGGTCAGGTCCGCGGCGGCGCTGGTCTTCGCCGAGACCACGACGCAGCTGCGGCGGTCGAGCGTCTGCTCGCCGCGGATGGTGCCGTCGACGACCGCGGAAGTGGCCGGGTCGAACGAACCGCGGTCGTTCTTCTTCAGCGTGCCGCTCCAGACCAGTCGGTAGGCGTCGTCGTCGACCGCGGCCAGCCGGACCTCGCTCTCGCGCAGCGTCGGCATCGCCGGGTCGTCGGTGCGGATGACGTGTGGCCAGGTGGCGCCGACGGCGACCTGCTTGCCGGGCAGCCGACCGAACGCCGCCTCGACCAGGGCCTCCAGCTTCTCGACGTCGCGCGCGGTTTCGGGGTCGTCGGGCTTCGGCGCGCCCGGGCCGGCCACGAACGCACCCTTCGCCCGCCCACTGCGGTCGACGGTCGCGCGCAGTTCGAGCCCGGCCGTCTCGAGCATGCGCACGACGCTGGTGCTGATGCCGGCCATCTGGCGGTTGTCGTTCTTGAGCTTCTCGTCGGCCGAGTCGAAGCGCTTCTCGCGGCCCATCGGCATCGTGACGGACCCGTGCACGCGCAGCACCGCCAGTCGCACCACCAGGCCGCCGTCGTCGGTCTGGTCCTCGACGCGGATGCCGAACAGCCGTTGGTAGCGGAGGCGGTTGTCGATGGTGGCGTCCTGGTCCTTCAGCCGGACCCGGAGCAGCTGCTCGGTCGCCTCGACCAGCACGATCCGCTCGCCGGTGCGGGCCTGCACCGACAGGTCGAACGTCTCGGCGTCCTGTTGCGCCGCGAGCGACGCGCAGGGTGCGATGGCCAGCAGCCAGCGTGGGAGGTTCTGCATACGCGGATTGTCGCGCAGGAGCCGGCCGAATGGGCGGCCCGATCAGAACATCATCATTTCGCCGGCGTCGAGTTCGCGTTCGTCCTCGCCGCCCATCTTCTCGGACAGGTAGACGTCCGGCTTCGCCTCGTCCTGGGACGGGCCCATCGGCGGGGCGGGCACGTCGTCGACCGACGGCGTCTGCGGCGCCTCCTCCAGGTGCACGCCCGAGCGGTCGAGCAGCTGCAGCACGCGGCGCAGCCGCTGCGACACGAGGTCCTGCGTCTGCAGGTTCTCGATCGCCCGGCGCGAATTGCCGAGGATCGTGTCGAGCTTGTCGTCGCCGCCGTCGAGCGCCGCGTGCGCGGTCTCGCGCAGGCGCTCGGCGATGTCGCCGACCTCGGCCGCCTGCACCTCGAACTCCCCGGAGAACGACGCGGCGCGTTCGTCGACCCTCGTGCTGCTGGCGCCGACTTCCTCGAGGGTCGGCAGCAGCGCGTTGATCGACGACGAGATCTCCTCGTTGGACTTGCCGATCTGTTCGCTGAGCGTGCGCATCTGGTCGGCGATCACGATCATCGGTTGGCCCGCGTCGCCGAGGCGGCCGGCCTCGATCATCGTGTTGAGGCACAGCACGCGCGACGCGGTCGAGATCTTCGAGACCGAGTCGGCCGCTGCGGCGACCTTGTGCGAGGTCGCCAGCATGCGTTCGGCGGCACAGCGCTGCACGTGCACGCACTCGCGCAGCTCGGCCAGGAAGTCGGTGACCAGCGTGCACTGGCGTTCGAGCTTGGCGCTGACGCCGTCCTCGCCGCCGGCCTCGAGGTCGCCGAGGCGGCCCTTGATGTCGCCGATGAACGCCTGGGCCGCGTGGACCACCTGGTCGAGGCTGCTGCTGACCGACAGCGTCGCCTGCTCGGTCTCGCCGAGCACGGCGCCGACCTCGCGATGGGCCTCGGTGCGGGTGCGTTCGTGCTCGGCGCGCAGCGCCTCCAACAGCGCGGCCTCGGACGGTCGATCGTCCGCAGGCGCGTTGTTGCTCGTCCACGGCCACAGGCCGCGGACCCTCTGGAGCCATCGCTTCAGCACGTAGACCTACTTGGCCATCTTCTGGACCGCGGCGAGCAGCATCTCCGGCTTGAACGGCTTGACGATCCAGCCCTTCGCACCGGCGGCCTTCGCGCGCTTGATCAGGTCGGCGTGGCCTTCCGTCGTCAGCATCACGATGCTGAGGCCCTGCTGCACGCGGCCCTCCTTGCTCAGCGCCTCGGCGAGCTCGATGCCGTTCATGCGCGGCATGTTGACGTCGAGGATCATGATGTCGATGGCGGCGTCGGCCTGGACCTTGTTGAGGCCGTCCTGACCGTCGACGGCTTCGACGATGTCGATGCCGGCGGGCGAGAGCGCCTGCTTGACCTGCTGGCGCATGGTGGCGGAGTCGTCGACGACGATGATCTTGCTCATAGCTGTGGTTCCTGGGTGTCGGGTGATCGGTCGGTTCAGGCGGTCGTCAGCGCGTCGTCGTTCTTGGCGACGGCGCTCGGGAAGCGGAACTGGAAGGTCGTGCCGCTACCCGGCTGGCTGATGGTCTCGATGCGGCCGCCGAGCGCGTCGCAGGCCTCGCGCACGGCGGCGAGGCCGACGCCGCGGCCGGACGTGTCGGAGACGTCGTCGCGGGTCGACAGGCCGGCCGCGAACAGCGCCTGCACGAGGTCCTGGTCGGTCTCGCACGGCAGGCCGCGCTCCTGTGCGCGGTTGCGCACGCCGTCCCAGTCGATGCCGCGACCGTCGTCCTTGACCTCGACGACGACCTCGTCGTTCTCCTCGAACGTGCGCAGGTCCAGGTGCGCGACGTCGGGCTTGCCGACCTCGCTGCGCTGGTCGGGCGACTCGATGCCGTGGTCGATGGCGTTGCGCAGCACGTGCGTGAACGCGCTCCAGAACTGCTGGAAGCGGGCCCGCTCGATGCGCACGTCGTTGGCGTCGATCTCGACCTCGATGCTGCCCTTCTCGAGGCGGTCGGCCAGCGCCCGCGCCTGTTCGGCGAAGCGGCTGAGGCGGACCTCGGTCGGCTCCAGCGCCAGGTCGACCAGCAAGCGCGCGATCTCCGGGTGGTCGGTGCCGTCGACGACCTTGCCCAGCAGCGCCCGGTAGTCGTCGCCGGTGATGGTGACGTCGTCCTGCTCGCGGTGGCCGAGCATGCGGTCGACGGTCGACGTCAGCGAAACCCAACGATCCTTGAGCGTCTCGTAGGTGCTGTTGACGGCGACGTCGTCGCCCTCGGCCATGCGCTCCTCGAGCTCGTGGCACAGCTTGGCGACCGAGTCGACGCCGAACAGCGAGGTGTTGCCCTTGAGGGTGTGCACGCTGCGCTTCCGCGCGGCGACGTCGTCGCCGGCGGTCGGGCTCGACGCCTCGACCAGGCGCGAGGCCTCCTCGTAGAAGTCGACGAAGCCGTTGCGGTCGGCCAGGATCCGTTCAAACAGCACCAGGATCTCACGCTGGCGCGACTCGGCCTCCTGCTGCGCGACGTCGGCGGTGACGTCAGTGACGACGATCATCATCTTCTCGATCTCGCCGGCGTCGTCGTGGATCGGCTGGTAGTCGAAGGTCACGTGGCGCTCGCCGAACTTCGCGGTCTTCGGCAGCTGGTCCAGCGCCAGCTCGGCCGGCAGGAAGCCGTCGACGACGCCCTCCCAGCAGATCGCCCACCAGTCGCCGAACTCCTGGTTGCCGCGGGCCATGTAGCCCGAGAACGCCTCGCCGGCCTCGTAGTCGCCGAACCACTCGGCCAGCGCCTTGGAGTGCTCGGCGCACAGGCTGCCGTCGCGGTTGATCGTGACCAGGCCCTGGCGCACGTTGTCGAGCACCAGGCGCATGTCCTCGTTGCGCTTGCGGATCTCGGCGGTGCGCGCCTCGACCTTCTTCTCGAGGCCGATGACGTTGTCGAAGAAGTTGCGGGCGATGAAGCACGCCGCGAACGTTTCGAGCACCACGAAGCCGGCGTGCACCAGCACGACCCAGATCGGCGCGTCGTAGTTGAACACGCTCTGCGGCACCAGGTACCACAGCACCAGGTGGTGCAGCGCGACGGTCACCGCCGCCACGATGATCACCATCGGGTTGGCGAACAGCGCGAGCATCGCCAACACGCTGAAGAAGTAGAAGTGCATCTCGATCTGCACCGGGCCCTGCCCGATGTGAACGAGGATTCCGCCCATGCACATCGACGTGAAGCCGAACACCAGCGACTTCGAGCGCTGCGACGTGAACGCGCGGCAGCCGAAGAACGGCACCATCAGCACCGAGGCGGTCAGCAGCAGCGTGAACAGCGGGTCGGTGTCGTTGACCCAGCTGATCAGCAGGAAGATCGGCAGGTGCGCGTAGAAGAAGCCCAGCGCGACCTTGTTCATCCGTTCGAGGTAGCTCTTCTCGAACGCGCTGATGGTCTTGGGCAGCACGCAGGCCTGCAGGAGGCGCCGGAACAGGCCCGGGCGCTCGATCGTGGCGTCGGTGTCTTCGCTCATGGTGATGGTCTGGTTGGCGATGGCGAGTGGCGGTGGATCAGTACTTGATGCCGAACGGGTCGAGCGCGTCCTGCAGCGACGAGGACACGCCGCAGCCGAACACCGGCATCGGGTCGACCTGCTCGCCGGCGCGCAGACGCTCGACGATCTCCAGGTCGCGGTAGTCGATGGCCTGCTTGCGGTCGGTGTAGCCGCCGAGGTAGGCCACCTCGTGGCCGGGTGCGGTGACCAGCAACAGCGGCGCGGCCTCGATGCCGAAGCGCTGCTCGAGCTGCTCCTGGCTCAACACGATGCACGGCATGTCGCGCTCGCGGCAGGCGGCGGCGAACTCCTCGTCGGGCGCGCCGACCAGCAGCACGACCTCGCGCAGGCCGGTCGGGGTCGGCCGTTCTGCGACGTAGTCGAACACGAACCGCGAGCAGCGGCAGCCCGAGTAGAGCACGTGGTAGGCCGTCCAATCGTCGAAGCGCGCGCGCGCCGGCAGTTCGGCGAGGCCGCGACGCAGGGTCGCGTCGTGCGCCTGCGGCGTCGGTAGCGGCGCCCAGTGGCCGGTCATCAGCGACGACAGCACCAACAGCACCATCGGCGCCCAGACGAACAGCAGCACCCGCGCCGTGATGGTGCGGAAGCGGCTGCCGTCGGTCGGCGCGTCGGTCGTGCTCGATGGGATCGTCACCTGCGTTGGCTCCGGGGCTGTGAGGTCGTGCGCCTCAGAAGAACAGCGTCTCGCCCTCGGCGACGGTCTCGTCGTCGGGGACCTCGACCAGTTCGATGTCCTTGGCGCTCTCGTAGTCGAGCCAGGCGACGATGTTCTGGTCGTCGGTCTTCGACTGGTGCTCGGCGCGGCACGACTCGCCGGTGTTGCAAACCTCGATGGTGACGCCGCGCACCACGATCGGCGGCGTGATCGTGATCACCTGGCCGTAGCGAGCGAGGCCGCGCTTGAGGTGGCCCGCGATCAGGTTGGCGGTCTCGCCGAGCGAGTCCTCGGCCTGCGCTTCGCCGGCGCCGAGGTGCTCGCGCACCGTGACCAGCGCATTGGTGCCGACGGCGACCGCGATGGTGCCGCGCAGCTGGTCGCCGGTGAATCCGATGATCGCCGCGGTGCGGAGCGGCTCCGTGTCGGCGTTGCCCTGCTCGAGCGCGGGCAGGTTCGATTGGCACGCCTCTTCGAGCGCGCGTTCGGCAAGTTCCCTGATCTGCATCGTTTCTCCTGGGGCTGGGTCCCCGCGCGCCTATCGCGACGCAGCTGGCGCCGGCTTGACGGTCGCTGCTGCCTGGCGTGCACGGCCCGCCGGCATGGCCGGGTCGCGCCGCGGATTTCATGGGCCCGTGCATGCTGCAGATGCGGGCATGCACGCGCCTGCCGCTGTTGGCAGCGGCAGTAGGGGAACGATCCTCAGGTGTCGCCCGTGGGCCCTTGGGCGCAGGGCGGCCGGGCTACGGTTCGAAGCGGAAGCCGACGCCGCGCACGGTGTGCAGGTGGCGCGGATCGCCGGGGTCCAGCTCGAACATCTTGCGCAGGTGCAGCACGACGTTGTCGAGCGTGCGCACGGTGCGCGGCGCAGATGCTCCGAACAGCGTCTCGACCACGGTCCGACGCGAGACCACGGTCGACGCGTGGCCGGCGAGCAGCTTGAGCAGGCGCGTCTCGGTCGCGGTCAGCTTGGCGGTCTGGCCGTCGTGGCAAAGGGCCGTCATCGCGCGGAAGTCGATGCGGTTGCCGCCGAACTCGAGGGTGTCGTCGCCGGCCGCGGGTGCTGGCTGACGACGCAGCAACGCGTCGACGCGCAGCAACAGCTCGCGCAGGTTGAACGGCTTGGTCAGGTAGTCGTCGGCCTGCAGCTCGAGGCCGCGGATCCGGTCCTGGTCGTCGGCGCGCGCGCTGAGGATCAGCACCGGGGTATCGTCGCCGCGGCCGCGCAGCTCCTCGAGCACCTCGAAGCCGTCCTTGCCGGGCAGCATCACGTCGAGGATCAGCAGGTCGATGCCGCCCTTCGCCATGCGCTCGAGGGCGCGCGGGCCGGTCAACACGTGCTCGGCGTGGTAGGACTCGTGCGAGAGGTTGTCGCACAGCATCTCGCCGAGCTGACGTTCGTCCTCGGCGACCAGGATCCAGCGGCTCATGAACGTTCCTCCAGGGGGATGCGGACGACGAAGGTGCTGCCCTGGTCGCGGCCGGGGCTGGCGGCCTGCACGGTGCCGTCGTGCGCGGTGACCATCTCGTGCACCAGGTGCAGGCCGAGGCCGGTGCCGCCGCTGGCGCGGTCGTCGCCGCGCCAGAACGGCTGGAAGGCGTGGCGGCGCTCGTCGTCGTCGAGGCCGCGGCCGGCGTCCCGCACGGTCAGTTGCGCGTGGCCGGCGTCGCGCTGCAACGCCACCGAGACGGTCGATGCGGCCGGCGAGAACTTGATCGCGTTGTCGAGCAGGTTGCGCAGCACCAGCTGGATCGCCGCGGCGTCGCGCAGCGCCGGCAGTTGCTCGGGCGCGTCGACCGCGATCTCGATGTCGGCGGCGAGCGCGCGCGCGTGCATCGCCTCGGTGGCCTGGCGCACGTCGGCGGCGAGGTCGCCCCGGGTCTTGACCATCGACGAACCGGCGCTGCGCAGGCCGGCTGCCTTCAGCACGTTGTGCAGGCCGCGTTCGAGCCGCTCGGCCTCGAGCAGTCCGTTGGTCAGGTAGCGCTGACGCTTCTCGTCGGGCACGCGGCCATCGCGCAGCGATTCGAGCAGCAGCGAGATCGTTGCCAGCGGGGTCTTCAGCTCGTGGGTCGCCGCCGCCAGGAAGCGATCCTGGTTGGCGCGCAGGGCCGCCTCGCGGCGCACCGAGGCCAGGAACAGCATGCCGCAGACCGCGAGCACGATCGCGAAGAACACCGCCTCGCTGGCGAACATCCACTGGCGTCGCACGCCGACCGTGGCCAGCGCCTCGGCGTCGGGGGCGCCGAGCGCGCGCGCCGCGCCGTCGGCATCGGCGGCGACCAGTCGGTCGCTCGCCGCGGCCAGGTCCGCGCTGGCCAACAGCAGGAACGTCGCCCACCACGCCAGCAGGGCGAAGGACAGGCAGAGCACGAACGCGAACAGCAGGCTGCTGGAGGAGCGGATCACGAATACGGCAGACTAACGCGGCGCCGTTCGAGATCTGGGACCGATCGGGTGCAGAGATCGTTCGGCATCAGGGGCGCCAACGGGGAGCACCATACGGCGCCAGCACGGCAGCGTGTCACGAGCGGGTCATTCGACGCTACGATGCGCGACCATGCGCCCGGTCTGCCTGTTGCCATTGCTGTTCGCGCTCGGCCTGCCCGCCCAGCAGGATCCGTTCGTCACGGGGTTCGTCGAGGAGCACTGCCATTCGTGCCACGGTGAGGACAAGGTGTCCGGCGACCTCGACCTGACCCGGCCGCCGGAGGGACGGATCGAGACGCTGTGGCGCTGGAGCCGCGTGCGCGAGCGCATTCGGTCGTTCGAGATGCCGCCGGTGCACGTCAGCGAGGTGACCCTCGAGGAGCGCCAGAAGGTGGTCGCGTTCGTCGACCAACTGCTCGAGCGCGAGGTGCCGAAGCTGCCGGCCGACGCCGGCCGGGTCACGGTGCGGCGGCTCAGCCGCAGCCAGTGGCGCAACACCGTGCGGGACCTGCTCGGGGTCGACGTCGACGTGCGCAGCTTTCCGGCGGACGACCTCGGCTACGGCTTCGACACGATCGGGGACGCGCTGACGTTCTCGACGCTGCACCTCGAGAAGTACCTGGCCGCGGCGACCGAGGTGGCGGCGGAGGTGTTCCACGGCGAGGATCCGGAGCATCCCGCGCAGCGTGTGTTCGCAGGCGGCACGATGCACCTGGTCGACGGCCGCGGCGCGACCATGCGCAGCCGCGCGCACATGTACACCAACGCGACGGTCGAGCAGGCGGTCGACCTGCCGCGCGACGGGGTCTACCGGCTGCGGATCGCGGCGGCCGGGCGACAGGCCGGCGACGAGCCGGCGCGGATGCGGCCGGCGATCGACGGCCGACCGCTCGACGTGATCGACGTCGCCAACACGAGCGTGCGCGACTTCGTGGTCGAGACCAGGATGACGCGCGGCCAGCACAAGATCGCGGTGTCGTTCATCAACGACTTCTACGATCCGAAGAACCGGGACAAGAGCCGTCGCGATCGCAACCTCGACGTCGAGTCGGTCACGATCGAGGGGCCGATCGACGCGCGGATCGTGCCGGACGAGGTGCGCTGGCTCGAGGCGTCGGCGACCGGCCGCTCCGACGCGGTCCGGCTGCGCAGCCAGATCGACGCGCTGCTGCCGCAGCTGTGGCGGCGGCCGGTCACCCCGGCGGAGCGTCAGCGGCTGCAGCGGGCCGGCGAGCAGCGCCTGCGCCAGGGAGCGACATTGCTCGATGCGCAGCGGTTCGTGCTGGCTGCGGCGCTGACGTCGCCGAACTTCCTGTTTCGGGTCGAGCGCGGCGCTTCCGACGCGCCGCTCGAAGGTGCGGCGCTGGCGTCGCGGTTGTCGTACTTCCTGTGGGCGAGCGCGCCGGACGGGCGGCTGCGCGCGCTGGCGCAGCAGGGGCGGTTGCACGAGCCGGACGTGCTGGTCGCCGAGGTCGACCGGATGCTGCGCGATCGGCGCGGCGAGAGCCTGGCCCGGGAGTTCGCCGGGCAGTGGCTCGAACTGCGCTCGCTGGCGACGGTGCGGCCGGACCCGGACCGCTATCCGTTCGACGACGCCTTGCGGGCCTCGCTCGCGCGCGAGACCGAACTGCTGTTCCTGGCGGTGCTGCGCGAGGGGCGTGACGTGCGCGAACTGCTCGACGCCGACTTCACCCACGTGGACGCGCGGCTGGCGACGTTCTACGGCCTGCCACACGAGGGCGCGTCCGACGCGTTCGTGCGGGTCGCGCTCGAGGGCGACGCGCGGCGCCGGGGTGGTCTGCTCGGCCACGGCAGCGTGCTGGCGGTCACGTCGAGCCCGACGCGCACGTCGCCGGTGCTGCGCGGCAAGTGGATCCTCGACAACCTGCTCGGCCAGGCGCCGCCGCCGCCGCCGCCCGGCAACGACTCGTTCGAGGACGAGGCCGCGATCGACGGTTCGGCGACGCTGCGCGAACGCATGGCCCAGCACCGGGAACGTTCGAAGTGCGCGGTCTGCCACGTGCGCATGGACACGTTGGGCCTGGCGCTCGAGCGCTTCGACGCGATCGGCCGCTACCGCGAACGCGACGCCGCCGGCGTCATCGACGCCAGCGGCGACCTGCCCGACGGCCGCCGCCTCGACGGCCTGGTCGACCTCAAGCGCGCGCTGGCTGCGGACCCGACGTTCGTGCGCACGGTGGCCCACAAGCTGTTCGTCTACGCGGTCGGCCGCGACCTGCGCCCGGTCGACCGCCTGCGCATCGACCACGCGGTCCACCAGCTGCAGCAGCGCGACACCGTGACCCTGCGCGACCTGATCCTGCTGGTCGCCACCGACCCCGCCTTCCTCACCCGCACCCGACACCGCACCGACCCGGTCGCGCAAGGCGCGACAAGTGGCGCAGGATGAACCGGGTTCGGTATGCGGTGTCAGGCTGGGATCACGGCAGGCTGAAGATGCCGCGGATCTCGCGCAGCTGGTCGTCGTCGAGCACGCGGGGGACCTTGTGCTGGCCGCCGACCTTGCCGCGCTTCTTCATGAAGTCGAGGAACGTGCCGATCGGCAGGCTGTCGACGGCGGGCGGCAGCAGGCCGTAGGTGCGATGGGTCGCGTAGTCCTCGTTGCCCGCCTGCAGCGTCTCGTCGAGCACGCGGCCGAACGTCTCGGCGTCGTCGGGCTGGCGGTGGAACTCGACCAGGTAGCTGTGGCCGCCCATCGGCTCGCCGTGCTCCGGGTAGCGCACCCCGACCGCGAACTCGCTGACGACCGCGGCGGTGGCCTCGGCGGCGCGGGCGATTGCGCGTTCGAGCTCGCCGCCGCTGACGTGCTCGCCGAACGCGTTGAGCGTGTGGGCGATGCGTCCGGCGAACACCATGCGCAGTGGTTCGATCGACGGGAAGCGCACCAGGTCGCCGACCAGGTACGAGACGATGCCGGAGTCGGTCGTCAGCGCGACCGCGTAGTCGACGTCAGGCTCGACCTCGTGCGCGGCCAGCCGGCGCGCGTCCGGCTTGCCGAGCTCGTCGGCCGGCACGAACTCGAAGAAGGTGCTGCGGTCGAGCAGCGGCAGCATGCCGGGGTCGTCGATGCGGTCCTGCACGGCGAGCATGCCGCCTTCGGACGCCGAGTAGGTGTCCGTGTAGCGGATGTCCTCGCCGACCAGCACGCGGCAGCGGTCGGCATAGGGGGCGAACGTCACCCCGCCGTGCACGAACAGCTGCAGGTTGGGCCAGACCTCGCGCAGCGTCGTGGCCGCGCGGCCCTGTCGCCGGCAGTGTTCCAGCACCTTCTCGCCGAACAGCACGATCCACGACGGCACGCCGGCGAGCATGCGCAGGTCGACGTCGGCGGTCTGCGCCGCGGCCTGCTCGACCTTCTGCTCCCACGACGGCATCGCACGCACCTTGGCGTCCGGCGCGTGCATGCCGCGCAGGCAGCGCGGCACGTGCAGCGCCATGATGCCGGTGTTGTCGCCGATGTAGACGTCGCCGTGTTCGCGCAGCGCGGTCGAGCCGCCGAGGAACAGCAGCTTGCCGCCGAACAGGTCGCCGCGGCCGTCGGCGAGGTGGGGGACCAGCGAGTCGAAGCCGCCGCGCTTGTTGTTGGCGATCGTCGCCGCGCTGACCGGCAGGAACTTCTCGCCGCTGGTCGTGCCCGACGAGATCGCCCAGAACTTGGTCAGCCCGGGCCAGACGACGTCCCGTTCGCCGGCCCGCGCGCGTTCCCACCACGGCGCCATGCTGTGGTAGTCGTGCAGCGGCACCGCGCGACGCAGGTCGTCGTGGCTGCGCACCTGGTCGAAGCCGTGTTCGCGACCGAACGCCGTCTTGCGCATGCGCGCGAGCAGCTGGTCGAACACCCGCTGCTGCGGCGCGCGCGGCGCAGCAGCGTGCTGCAGCATGGTCTTGAGTCGCCGCTTCGCGATGCGCGCGGCGACCGAGCCGATCAGGCTCATGCCTCGGCTCCCTTCTCCTGGATCGTCTTCTGACGCAGCGCGTGCGCCGGTCCCTCGTCGATCGTCGCCGCTGGCGTGACGCCGCCGATCGACCGCACGGCGCAGTCGGCGGTGGCCATGATCGACAGCATCGGGTTCACGCGCACACTGTGCGGGAACAGGCTGCCGTCCGCCACGAACAGGTTGTCGAGCCCGCGCACGCGGAACTGTTCGTCGACCACGTCGCGGTCCGGGTCCGAGCCCATGCAGGCGCCGCCCTGCGGGTGCGAACTGCCGAAGCCGATCAGGTCGCGCTGGCTCCGCATGCCGTCATCGATGCGATCGAGGTGCGCCTGCTCGGTGATCTCGACCGGCGTCGCGCACGGCACGAACACCTGCCGGGCGCCGGCCGCCAGCATCGCGCGCGCCGCCGTCTTGCAGCCGTCGCGGAATGCCGTCAGTTCGTCCTCCGACATCCGGTAGCGCAGGTCGGCGTGGTCGAAGAAGCGACGGAACAGCTTGTGGCCGAGGCCGAGGAACACCTCGCCGCTCGGCCGCGTCGGCACCAGCACACCCAGCGCGGTCAGGTTGCGGTAGCGCTGCATGCGTTCGGCGTGGTCGCCGTAGAAGCCCGGCAGCGTCAGCGCCAGCGACACCGGCGGGTTCTGGCACTGCTCGATGACGAAGCGTTCGTTGATGTGGTGCACGCACATCTGGTCGCCGTCGAAGCCGTCGAGCTGGTCCGGGAAATCGCCGAACACGATGCCGCCGGCGTTGAACGACGTGCGCTTGCCGGCGCGGCCGCGGTGCAGGCCCGAACGCAGCAGCAGTTCGGGGGTGTTGATGGCGCCGCCGGCCAGTACGTAGCGGTCGGCGACGACGCGCACCGGTTCGCCCGTCTGCTTGTCCTTGGCGACCAGGCCGCGGACCGTGCCGCGGGCGTGGTCGATGCGGACGACGTCGAGGTTCGGCACCACCTCGGCGCCGTGCTCGACCGCCATCGGCACCCAGGTCTGCGAGGCGTCGAGCTTGCGGCCGTAGCGGCAGCCGACGTTGCAGTAGCCGCAGCCGATGCACTGCTGCATCGCCTTGTCGAACTCGCCGTGTTCGGCGCCGATGCGCTCGAAGCCCTGGGCCAGCACCGCGGTCGCCGGGTTGTGCACCTCGCGCGGCAGCGGCCCGACGCCGAGCACCGACTCGACGCGCGCGTGCGCCTGCTGCAGCTGGTCTCTGTAGAGCGGCATGCCGTGGCGTGCGAAGCTCTGGCGCACGTCCTCGGGCATGCGGAAGCAGACCGCGTTGGTCAGCACCGTCGAGCCGCCGACGCACGAGCCCTGCAGCACGAACATGTCGGCGTCGTTGTTGGTCTGCGCGCCGCCGTCCTTGTAGAGCCGCGCGATCATCTGCGGTTCGTCGTGGGACAGGTCCTTGGGGTGCAGCCACGGCCCGCGCTCGAGCATCGCGACGCGCGCGCCCGAAGCGGCCAGGTGGTAGGCCACGACGCTGCCGCCAGCGCCCGAGCCGACCACCGCGAAGTCGGTCGTGAGGTTCCTCATCCGGCCGCCTTGCCGGCGGGGTCGCTGCCGGGCTTGCGGGTGACGGCCGCTGCGTGCACCGACGCGACCGGCGCGGTGCGGCGCTCGCGCATGGTGCGGAAGCCGAGGCGTTCGGCGACGCCCGGGTCGGTGTAGTAGCCCATGCGGATCAGCTGCCGCGACAGGGCCGGGATCGCCAGCAGCCCCTTGGTCGTGCTCAGGTGCTTCTCGAGGAACGCGCGGCGTCGCGCGAGCGGCAGCTTCGAGAGCGGCGCCTTGCCGCGCAGCAGCGGACAGAACTCGAGCGCGACCAGCACCGCGTGGCTGCGCCAGTGGCGCGGCGAGTCGACCGACGCGAAGTAGCGGTCGACGTTGCGGGCGACGGCGAACCAGCCGTCCTGCGGCGGCGTCGGCAGCGTCGCTTCGGCGTGTGCGACGATCGCCCGCGCCTGCAGCGCGTTCAGCTGCTGCAGGCCCTGCGCGCGTGCCTGCATGCGCAGGCGACGCCACCACAGGATCCCTGCCGGCAGCAGCGGCAGCCACAGCGGCGAGACCAGCAGCGCTGCGACGGCGACCAGTGCGATGCGTCCGTTGAGGGACATGGATTGCATTTCAGAGCCCGCCGCGAGGATACGGAAAAGCCGTCTTGAAGATCGGGTGCATAACGACGCGCGGGTCGTTGGGAGTCGACCGCACGCAGGGGGTTGGATGCGCTCGTTCTACGGCGTGTCGCGTGCGTTGTATCGAAAAAGTATCGCTGATAAGGGTTCGGCGGTCGCGGGGGTTTCTACGTGTGCAGCCAAGACGCCTTCCTTTCGCCCCCGACCTCGCCTTGAGCCAGACTTCCTTCCAGCGACGTGCCTGGAGCGTCGCCGAGAACGCGCGCTCGTCCTCGGACCGCGCCGACGCCCGCATCCTGATGCGCATGATCGAGCTCGTCGACTGCGGCGACTACGACGCGCTCGAGCCTCTGGCCAAGGCCCTGCAGGCCGAGTATCGGGCCCTGCTCGGGATCGTTCCTCGGGCCCTCGAGGACGACCACGAAGCCGGCTGATCGCGTCGGTCCGCCGGCTAGACTGCCGTCGTGGTCCTGATCGCGGTGATCCTCGGAGGCGTGTTCGCGCTGCTGCCGCTGCTCCGGCTGTGGTCGCAGGGACGGTCGGCGCAGGCGGCGGGGGGCCTGTGCGTGGCGGTCGCGGTGGCGAGCGTCGTGCTGGCGACGCGGTGGGCGCCGGCACCCGAACGGCCGCGCCAGGACCGCCCGATCGAGGTGCTCGCGCAGGGCCACGTCGGTTCGGCGACGTGCCGTTCGTGCCACCCGGGTGAGCACGCGTCGTGGTACGGGTCGTTCCACCGCACGATGACGCAGCAGGCGTCGCGGGTCACGGTGCTGCCGCAGTTCGAACGGCTGGAGCTCGACTGGTTCGGCCAGCCGGTCATGCTCGAGTGGCGCGGCGAGCAGCTGTGGACCCGGTTCGTGCGCGGCGGCGGGCGGCCGGGGCCGGTCGAGCGGCCGATCGAGCAGCTGACCGGATCGCACCACATGCAGGTGTTCTGGTACTCGACCGGCGTCGACCGCGAACTGGCGCCGGTGCCGGTCTGCTACAAGATCGAGGAGGGCCTGTGGATCCCGCTGACGTCGGTGTTCGTGGTGCCGCCGGAGCTGCGTGATCCACCGGACCCCGGCAAGTGGAACCAGAGCTGCGCGATGTGCCACACGACCGATCCGCGGCCGCGCATGGACATCGGTCGCACCGACACGCACGTCGGCGAGTTCGGCATCAGCTGCGAAGCCTGCCACGGACCCGGCGAGGCGCACGTCGCCGCCAACCGCAGCCCGGTCCGCCGCCTGCTGCAGCGCGGCGAGGGCAGCGACGACACCATCGTCAACCCGGCCACGCTGCGGCCGGCGCGATCGGCCGAGGTCTGCGGCCACTGCCACTCGGTGCGCATCCTCAAGCAGCGGCACTTCGACGCCTGGCGTGAGCACGGCTCGCCGTTCGTGCCGGGCAACGACCTGCAGAGCTCGCACCTGGTGATCGACGTCGACGACGGGGACGCACCCGAACTGCGCCAGCAGCTCCGCCAGAACCCGGACTTCTTCGCGAGTTCGTTCTGGCCCGACGGCCAGGTGCGGCTGTCGGGGCGCGAGTTCAGCGGGCTGCGCGACTCGCCGTGCTACCAGCACGGCGACGCGTCCCGGCAGATCGACTGCACGTCGTGCCACGTGATGCACCACGCCGACGGCAGCGCCGACGATGCCTGGCGCGACGACCAGCTCGGCCTCGGCATGCGCGGCAACCGCGCGTGCACGCAGTGCCACCAGCAGCTGGCCGACGAGCAGCAGCTGCAGCAGCACACGCGGCACGCGCCGGGGTCGTCCGGCAGCAACTGCTACGACTGCCACATGACGTTCACGTCGATCGGGCTGATGAAGGCGTCACGCAGCCACGCCATCACCGTGCCGAGCGTGCAGAGCGAACTGGCGACCGGTCGACCCAACGCGTGCAACCAGTGCCACCTCGACCGTTCGCTCGGCTGGACCGCCGACCAGCTGGCCGACGGCTGGGGGATCGCCGCGCCGCAGCTCGACGCCGAACAGCGCGAGGTCGCCGCATCGGTGCGCTGGCTACTGACCGGCGACGCCGGCCTGCGCATGCTGGCCGCGTGGAGCTACGGCTGGTCCGACGCGCAGCAGGCGTCCGGCACCGACTGGATGGCGCCCTACCTGTCGCGGCTGCTCGACGATCCCTACTACGTCGTGCGCTTCAACGCGGCGCGCTCGCTGCGCTCGATCGGCGGCTACGGCGGCGTGCTGAAGGGCTACGACTACGTCGCCGGCGATGCGGCGGTGAAGCCGTTCGTCGACAGCGTGCGCTCGGTCTGGCAAGCTCGCTACACCGGCGGCGCGCGCGCGAACGTGCTGATGGGGCCGCGCGGCCTCGACGTCGACCGCTTCCGGCGCCTCTACGCGCGCCGTGACGACCGGATGGTCTTCATCCACGAATGACGAACGACACCGACAACGCGCCGCTGACGGCCCGCCACCTGCGCTTCGGCTGGAGCAGCCTGCTGGTGTTCGTGCTGCTCGGCGGGGTGCTCGAGGGCATGCACGGCTTCAAGGTCGACTGGTACCTCGCCGTCGGCAACGAGACCCAGCGGCTGTTGTGGCGGCTGGCGCACGCGCACGGCACGTTCTTGTCGCTGGTGCACGTCGCGTTCGCCGTGACCGTCGCGCGCGCGTCGACGCGGCCGAGGATCGCGTCGGCGTGCCTGGTCGGCGCGAGCATCGCGCTGCCGGGCGGATTCCTGCTCGGCGCGTTCGGCAGCCACGGGGGTGATCCGGGCGTCGGCATCGCGCTGGTGCCGCTGGGCCTCGTGCTGTTGCTCGTCGCGATCGGCGGCTGCTTGCGCGCGCTACGGTCCTGACGGCAACATGCGGGCATGGACCACGTCCCGACGCCCGACGAGATGCACGAGCTGGTGCGACCGATGAACGACCTCGACCGCAAGGTCCTGGGTGGCCTGGTGGCGCTGTGGATGGCCGAGCCGGGGCGGGTGCGCGATCGCGAGTGGACCTCGCAGCAGTTCGTGCACGTGGCCACGGTCGCCCACGGTTTCGACGGCGAGCAGGGGCCGGCTTCGACCGAGGACGTCGAGGTCATCCGCAGCTACGCGCAGACGAACATGGACCAGGTGTTGCGCGTCGGCCTGTCGCTGTTCGTGCGGGTCGCGCACGACATGCAGGAGCGCGAGGGCGGCTTCAGCTACGAGAACGCGCAGGAGTGCGTACGAGGTTACCTGGAGGTGCCTTCGTAGCGCCGCTGCCATCGGGGGGTTGGGGCGCCCTGGCGCCGACGGTGCCCGCAGTCCGAAGAAGCCCCCATGTCCGCCACCGACGCCCCCTCGCAGAACCTCGTCTCGTCTCCGGTCACCGCGCGCGATCCCCGCGTTGCGGCGGCGGTCCGGGCGGCCTCGACCACCGCCTTCCAGCCGCTTGGCGCTGGCCTGCGCGAGCTGCCCGTCGAGGCCGTGGTGCGCATCCTCGAGGACCTGCAGGTGACCGAGACCGCGCGGTCGCTGGTGGTCGAACCGGTCAGCGGCTACCTGCCACACCTGCTCGCCAAGCTGGCGTTCGACGTCGACGTCGTCGTCAGCGACACCGGGCGCGCCGAGACGTTGCGGCGGGAACTGGTCGACGCGGCCGCCACCAACGTGCGCGTGCAGACGTTCTTGCAGGACCGCGAGGACGGCGGCCACAGCTATGACCGCATGGTCGTGGTGCAGCCGGCCAACGAAGACCTCGGGCCGGTGCTGCTCGGCCACCTGGCGCCGCACGGTCGCGCGGTCTGGTCGGTCGATCGTTCGATGCCGTCGCGCCGGGTACGCCGGCTGCTGCGCGTCGCCGACGGGCTGACGCTCGAGGAGGACCTCGACCTCGTGCACTACATGCCGCTGCTCGGCGACATGCTGGTCGATGCCGGCGTCGCGTTGCGGCAGGAGGTCGCCGAGGCCGTCAAGGCTGCCCGCCAGAGCGGTCGCCTGCTCGGTGAGCAACTGCTCGCGCGCGGCTCGGTGCGCGAACCGGACCTCTACCGGGCGCTGGCCGAACAGCAGCAGCTGCCGTTCGCGAGCGCGCGCGAGGTGCTGGCACGCGTCGACGCCCAGCTGGTGCAGCAGCTGCCGCGCACGTTCCTCGAGCACTATCGCTTCGTGCCGGTGTGCGCGACCGACGGCCGCGTCTGGATCGCGTCACCGGACACGTCGCTGCCGCTCGGCGAATTGCGCTCGGTGTTCGAAGGTGCCGAGATCGTGCGCGAGCTGATCTGCCCGAGCGACCTCGAGCGGATCTGGTCGTTCCTCGACCACCAACGGCTCACCTCGGGCATCGGCGCCGCGGCCGTCGCCGCCGACCGCGAAGGTCCGCGCACGCCGCTGCCGACGTCGACCGTCGAGGCGACCGCCGCCGGCGACGTCGTCGGCGAACTGCTGTCGCGCGCGCTCGCCCGCAGCGCGACCGCCGTGCACCTCGAGGTCCGTCGCGACGAGGTGACGGCGCGCGCGCGCGTCGCCGGCGCGTTGATGCCGTTCGAGGCCGAGCTTTCGCTGGCGGCGGTGACGGAGCTGGTTGCGATGCTCGCAGGCCGCGCCGGTCGGGCCTGGGAGGTCGACGGCCGGCTGGTCGACGTCTCCTGCTCGGACGAGGGGACCGTGGCCGGACGTTCGGTGACGGTGCAGCTCGACGAGGCCAGCGACGGAGTCGTCCACCTCGAGGACCTCGGCCTGCACGAGCACGTGCTGGCCGGGCTGCGCGCCGCGCTGCACGAGCCGCGCGGCGTCGTGCTCGTCGCGGGGCCGGCGCGCGCCGGGCGATCGACGACGATGCAGGCGGCTCTCGATGCGCTCGCCAACGGCTACAACAAGGTCGTCGCGTGCGGCGAACGGCCGGTGTCGGTCGGCGGCGAGGTCTCGTTCGCGCGGGTCGTCGGCGACGACGGCGAGACCGCGGCGCGGGTCCGTTCGCTGGCGGCGCAGGACGTCGACGTGCTCGGCGTCGACTGCGACGGCGAAGGCGCCACGCTGGCCGCTGCGGTGCGGGCTGCGCACCGCGGCAAGCTCGTGGTCATGACTGGCGCCGGCAACGACGCGGCCGACGCGTTGCAGCAGCTGATCGAGGGCGGCCTCGACGGCAACGCGATCGCGACCAACGTCAACGCCGTCGTCGTGCAGCATCTTGCGCAGCGGCTGTGCGAAGGTTGCCGGCGCGAGGTCGAGCCCGATGCGTCGCTGGTCGGAGAGCTGTTCGTGCAGGGAGTGCCCGACGGCTTCGTCGCCTACGAGGCCAACGGCTGCGACGACTGCTGCGACACCGGCGTGATGGGCCAGGTGCCGGTCGTCGAGTTCCTGCCCAACGGCCCGGCGCTGCGGCGCGCGCTGCGACGCGGCGTCGCGCCGCACGACCTCGGCCCGATCGCTCGTCAGAACGGCCTGCGCTCGCTGATCGCCAGCGCCATCGACCTGGTGCAGCGCGGCGAGGTCTCGCTGTCCGAGATGATGCGCGTGGTCAGCGCCGAGCAGCGGGAAGGGGCGGAGGAGCTCTGCGGTCGCGGGGGCAGCTGCTCGTAGCGGCGGCGCGCCCGCGCCCTCGAGCACGTCGCGGCCGACCTACTTCTTGGTCGGCTTCTGGAAGATGTGCACCGCCATGCTGTGCACCGCCTCGGCGGCTTCCATGACCGCCTCCGGCAGCGTCGGGTGCGCGTGGATGGTCGCGGCCATGTCGCCGACCGTCGCGCCCATCTCGATCGCCAGCGCCGCCTCGGCGACCAGTTCGGTGACCTCCGGGCCGATCATGTGCACGCCGAGCACCTTGTCGGTCTCCTTGTCGGCGACGACCTTGACCCAGCCTTCGGTCTCGTTGAGCGACATCGCGCGGCCCGAGGCGCCGAACGGGAACTTGCCCTCGACCGGCTCGAAGCCCGCCTCCTTGGCTTCGTCGACCGACAGGCCGACCGAAGCGATCTCCGGGTCGGTGAAGATCACCGCCGGGATGCAGGCCGGGTCGTAGGCGGCGCCCTTGTCGCCGGCGATCGCCGACGCGGCGATCAGGCCTTCGTGCGAGCCCTTGTGGGCGAGCATCGGCTGGCCGGCGACGTCGCCGATCGCGTAGATGCCGGGCACGTTGGTCTGGCGGGTGTGGTCGACCTCGACGAAGCCGCGGTCGGTGACCTCGACGCCGACCTCCTCGAGTCCGAGTCCCTTGCCGTTGGGGAAGCGGCCGACGCACGACAGCACGACGTCGCATTCGAACGTCTCGGTCTTGCCGTCGACCTCGGCGGTGACCTCGAGGCCGCCCTTCACCTTCTTGTAGCCGACTGCCTTGGTCTTGAGGTGGACCGGCATCTTCTTCTTCTTGAGCGAGCGACCCATCTCCTTGGACAGGTCGGCTTCCATGCCGGGCAGCACCCGATCCATGAACTCGAGCACACGCACCTCGGTGCCGAGCTTGTGGTAGACCAGGCCGAGCTCGAGACCGATGTAGCCGCCGCCGATGACGATCATGCGCTTGGGCAGCTTCTGCGGCGCCAGCGCGTCGGTCGACGACCAGACGTTCTTGCCGTCGAAGTCGAAGCCGGGCACCGCGATCGGCGTGCTGCCGGACGCGACCACGATGTTGTTGGTCTCGAGCGTCTGCTTGCCGTCCTTGCCGGTGACCTCGACCTTGCCCTTCGCGACGACCTTGGCGTCACCCATGAACGTGTCGATCTTGTGGTTCTTCAGCAGGCCGCCGACGCCCGAGGTCAGCTTGTTGACGATGCCGGCCTTCCACGACACCAGCGCGTCGACGTCGAGGCCTTCGTACTTGGCCTTGATGCCCATCACGTCGGCGGTCTGGATCTTGTGCACCAGCTTGCTGGCGGCGATCAGGGCCTTGCTGGGGATGCAGCCGACGTTGAGGCAGACACCGCCGAGGTTCTCCTTCTCGACGACGGCGGTCTTCAGTCCGAGCTGGGCGCAGCGGATGGCGCAGACGTAGCCGGCAGGGCCGGCTCCGATCACGATGGCGTCGTAGGTCATAGTTTGGGGCGAGCAGGATAGGGGGCGGTCCGCCGCATTCCAATTGCCGACCCGTCAGTGGCCGATCCTGCGTATGGTCGTTGCCCCGCTTCTCGTCATGCGCGCTCCCGTTCCGTCGTCTCGCCTGCCGATCCTGTTGTCCGTCCTGCTGGCTACCGGATGCGGCGGTGGCGGCGGAGGTTCCGCGCCGCCGCCGGTCGATCCCGGGCCGCAGCCGAAGCCGACGATCGAGCCGCAGCAGTGGGGACCGCTGCCGCCAGGGCCGCGCGGACCCGGCGAGATCGTCGGCGGAGCGACGATGCCGGCCATCGAAGTCGCGAATTCCGGTGTGGAAAGAACGGGCACCTGGCGCGCTTCGGTGCCGTTCGCGTGGGGGCAGGTCAGCACGCTCGACGGTCTCGGCGTTACGGGGCAGCAGACGGCCTGGCACGTGCTGCAGCGGTGGCCGGACCAGTCGATCCGGGTCGCACAGGCGCAGTGGACGCAGACGTTGCCGGCATCGAGCGTGGCCACGGTGACGATCGACCACGCGACCACGATGGTTGGGCCGTTCGTGCCGCACCCGGTGTTCGCTGGTGGGTTGCCGGAGTTGGGCAGCCGGGTCGTCGACCGCTTCGGGATCGCCTACCACGCCGAGATCGCCGGTGCTGGCGAGGTGTTGCAGCAGAGTCCGCTGGTGCGCGTGCGTCGCTGGCGCACGCACCATCGCACCGCGCCGGCCGTCGGCATCGATCGCGACTTCCTGTCGTCGACGTTCTACGTCACCGAACTGCATGACGAGCCGGTGGTGCTGGTCGACTGGCTGCTCGGCAACGACTACCTCGGCGAGGACCAGCCGAACGGCAGCTCCGATCCCGATCTCTATCCGCTCGGCGACGTCGACGTCGAGGCGGCCTCGTTCCGCTTCCGTGGCGCCGACCTCGGGCTCGCGTATCGCGGCGCCGAGCACGGCGTCGGCCCGGCGAGCAGCGACCCCGACGGCTTCGTCTCGCGCCGAGTCATGAGCGCGACCTGGCTGGCCGACGGGCAGACGCGGCGCTACCGCTTCCTGCTCTATCGCGACGATCCTGCGGCGACGACGCCGCAGCTGCAGCAGGCGCGCGCGGCCGCCGAGGCGCGGGTGGCGACGCCGGTGCGCACGCTCGCGACGCACCAGAGCTGGCGCGACACGCATGCGCTCGGGTTGCTCGGAGGGCCGGGACAACCGCCGAGCGACGCCGCGCAGCGTGCGGCCGTGGCCTGGAGCGACTGGTCGTCGGCGGCGCACTTCGGCACCTGGGGTTCGCGCGGCGATCCGCTGGTCACCGGGCAGACCGGTACGCCGCGCAACCACCCGCTGTCGCCGGAGCTGGCGCACGCGGTGCAGTCGCGCGACCTGCGTATGCTGACGGTGCTCGAGCAGAAGGCGTGGATCCAGGCGGCGCGGCCGTACCACCTGTTCGGCCTGAGCGTGCACCAGCTCGGCGGCGTGCTGCTGTGGAGCGGGGTGCCGGGCCCGCAGGACCTGTCGCCCGAGTCGTTCGGTCGGCGGCGGTTGCGCGAGCAGGGGCTCTACGACGACTACCGGCAACACGCCAACGGCGCCGACCGGGCGCACGGGTTCGAGCCGTTCGACGTCGAGCACTGGTCGACGGACCTGTTGTTCGACTACTGGACCGTCAGCGGCGACGAATGGGCGCGCGAGGAGCTCCGGCAGCTCGGCGAGAGCCTGCGCGGCGTGCTGCGGCTCAACGGCTTCTACACCAGCGATGCGTTGGCGGCGCGCGCCGAGGGCTGGTGCATGCAGTCGTTCGTGCACGCGTTCCTCGCGACCGGCGACCTGCGCTTTCGCGACGCTGCGCTCGACCGCGCGCACGGGGTCGTCGATCGCGACCGCGTCGCCGACGGCGCCTACCGGGCCCTGTTCGTCAGCGGCACCGATCCGCGCACCAACTGGCCGGGCCCGCACCGCTTCTACATGCCGTGGCAGCACGGCGCGGTGCTGTTCGGCTACCTCGCCGCATGGAAGTTCTTCGGTGATCCGCTGCTGCTGACGATCTGCGACGACGTCACCTACGGGGTCGCGCACGGCTGGGTGCAGAACGTCGGTCACCCGCAGTTCGGCTTCGTCGTCGACGGGCTGCGCTACTACGTGCCGGTCGGCTACCAGGGCCAGGCCGTCGCGCCCTCGGTGTTCGACGCCAGCCACGAGATCTCGTTCGGCGACGACCCGCTCGGCGGCGCCCACTCGCTGCTCGCCACCGGCCTGCTGATGCTGTCGCAGACCTCCGCCGACCCGCAGCGCCGCCTCGTCGCGCAACAGTACGGCCAGCTGCTGCTCCCGACCCTCGACGACGACGCGCGCTGGAACAAGTGGTTCTACTGCACACCCCCACCCTGGAACCCCTTGCCCCAAGAGGCGCAACATGAACCCGGTTCCGTATGCGGCCCAAACACCGCATACGGAACCGGGTTCATGTTGCGCCTTCTTGGGGCTAGATGGTGTTCTCGACGGGGGTGGGGGAACGGCGCGGCAGCGGCAGGAGCATTGGCACGCGGCGTTGGTAGGAGGCGTAGTCGGGGCCGTGTGCGCTGAGCAGGTCGCGCTCCTCGATCTGCAGGGCGATCAGGATGTAGACGGTGTAGGTGGCGGCGAACACCAGGCCGCCGACGGTCATCGTCGGCACCGACCAGAACGACAGTAGCATGCCGAACATCAGCGGGTGGCGCATGTAGCGGTAGAAGCCCTTCTCGGCGAAGCGCGGCGGCTCGAACGCGCGGCCGCGGAAGGCGGCGATGGTCTGCTTGACCCCGAACAGTTCGAAGTGGTCGATCAGGAACGTCGACAGCACGGCGATCAGCCAGCCGAGCCCGAACACCGACCACGCGACGGTCGCGAGCACGCCGTCGAGCTGCCAGACGACGTCCGGCAGCGGCCGCCATTGCCAGTAGAGCAAGGCCAGCACGGCGACGGTCGCCAGCACGAACGTGCTGCGCTCGATCGCCGGCGGCACCAGCGTGCGCAGCCACCGCTTGAACGGCTGGCGGGCCATGACGCCGTGCTGCACGCCGAACAGCGTGATCAGCCCGACGTTGATCAGCACGCTGGTCGCGAGCCCGCTCTGCGGACCGCCCGCGGCGACCGTGGTCGGGACCAACAGGTTCGCGAGGAACGCGATCAGGTAGACGAACGAGGCGTGGAAGCCGAGGTAGGCGAACAGGCCGTAGCCGAGGATGAAGAAGCGCATTGGAGTCCTGGAAGGAAAGGTGTTTCCTCCCAAGGCGCAGGACCGGCCCGGCGCCGGCCAGACTTCGTCAGTCGCCGGCCAGACGGCGGTAGAGCCACGCCCGCGCGAACGCCCACTCGCGGCGAACGGTGCGCTCGGACAACGTCATCGCGTCGGCGACCGCGGCCTCGTCGAGGCCGGCGAAGAACCGCAGCCGCACCACTTCGGCGGCGCGCTGGTTGATGTTCTGCAGCTCGGCGATCGCCTCGTCGATCGCCATCACCTCGGTGACGTCCGCGGTCTGCGCGACCTCGGCGAGGTCGAGCGACAGCTTCTTCAGGTCGGGGCCGCCGCGCTTCTTGGCGCCGCGGCGCCGCGCGTGGTCGATCAGGATGCGCCGCATCGACTCGGCGGCCATCGAGTAGAACCGTGCCGGGTCGCCGCGCACGCCCTCGAGGCGGTCGCGCATCGACAGCCACGCCTCGTTGACCAGCGCGGTCGCCTGCAGCGTGTGCCCGTCGCGTTCGCCGGCCATCTGCTTGCGCGCCAGCGCGCGCAGCTTGTCGTGGATGGCCGTCAGCTGGATGTCGTCGGTCGGTTCGGTCACCGTTGCATCGCCTGCAGTTCGTGCTGCCATCGTCGTGCCTCGTCGTCGAGTTGCAGTCGTCGCGCCATGTCGCGCGCGGCCTCGACCAGCCCGCGCCGATACGCGGCGCTGTACGGGCGCCGCGACGCGAAGTCCCGTGCGGCATCGGCGAGCCGGTCGTAGTGTTCGCGGCGGGGTTCGTCGCCCGCCGCACAGCGCGCGGCGATGGCCTGCGCCATGCAGCCGATCCACGAGCCCCGGTGCGCTTCGGGCAGCCGCGCGAAGCCCTCGTCGGCGCAGCGCGCGGCGCCCTCGAGGTCGCCCTGGTCGAACTGCAGCATCGCCTGCGTGACGCGCGTCTCGCACCAGCCGATGGTCCGGTCCTGCACCTTCGAGAACACCGACAGCGCCTCGTCGAGCAGCTTCGCGGCCTCGTCGTCGCGGCCGAGCATGCGCAGCACGACGGCGCGGTCCTTGAGCGTCACGCCGAGGTAGGGGTGCGGTTCGGAGTAGGCGCGACGCAGCAGTCGTTCGGACCAGGCCAGCATCTCGTCGGCGGTCTCGGCGTCGCCGCGCGCGGCGACGATCATCGCCAGGATCGACGTGCCGACCCCGAGCTGCGGATGGCCCTTGGGCAAGGTTCGCTGGCGCATCGCCATCACCCGGCGCATGGTCGCGTCCGCCTGCGGCAGGCGACCGGTCAGCTCGAACAGGCGGGCCTGGTTCTGCAGGATCATCGCCGTCGTCGGGTGGTCGCTCGGCAGCAGCTGCTGCAGCTTCTCGATCGCCGCGGCGTAGCCGGCCTCGGCCTCCTCGTAGCGCTTCAGCCGCATCAGGGCCAACGCATGGTTGGCGCGCGTGATCGCCGGGTTGACGCCGACGCGCTGGTCCGCCTCGATCGCGCGGCGGTAGAGCTTCTCCGCGGTTTCGAAGTCGCCGCGCGCCTCGCTGATGCCGGCGAGGTTGTTGATGCTGCTGATGGTGCGCTGGTCGCGTTCGCCGACGAACTCGCGCCGCTGCTCGAGCGCCTCGCGGTGGGCCGCCTCGGCATCGTCGTTGCGCCCGCGCCGCCAGTGGATGTCGCCGAGCCGCGCCAGCGCGTTGGCGACCCGCAGGTGGCGCGCGCCGTACTTGAGGCGCAGGCCCTCGATCAGTTCGCGCTGCAGCCGCTCGGCCTCGTCGAGCTGGCTGCGTTCGATCTGGATCAGGACCCTGGTCTCGAGCGCCGAGAGCAGCGCGTCCTCGGTCTTCTGGTCGCCCTGCAGCAGCGCCGTCGCCCGTTCGACGTGCTCCAGCGCCTCGTCGTAGCGACCCAGGTGGCGCGCGCAGTCGGCGAGCAACGCGTGGTCGCCGCCGCAGGTTGCGGCATCCGCACCGAGCGCGTCGCCGTGGATCTGCAGCGCCCGCAGGGCGGTCTTGCGCGCACCTTCGTGGTCGCCGCGATCGTGCTGCAGCCACGCCCATGCGCGCAGGCTGTCGGCGACCAGGCTGTGCTGCCCGCCGAGTTCCTGTTCGCGCAGCTCGAGGGCGCGCTGCAGGTGCACCTCGGCCTTGTCCAGCAAACCGAGGTTGCGATACGCGGTGCCCACCGTCGTGCGGATCGCCGCGGCGACGGTCGCATCGGTGTCGAGGGCCGGCGCGTCGCGGTCGAACTCGTCGAGCAGCTGCCGAACGGTCATGTCCGGCCGGCGCGGCGCGTGCGGATCGGACGCGACCAGCATGCTCTGCATCAGGCCGGCGATCACGCCGGCACGTTCGGCCTGCAGCGCGACCTCGGTCTTCTCGGCGCGGACCTGGTCGAGCGCCGCCGCCGTGTCCCGCTCGGACGCGACCGCGCGGTCGAGCGCCAGCGACGTGGTCACGACGCCGGCGAGCAGCGCCACGAACACGACGGCGACCGCCGAGGCGAGGCCCCGGTGGCGGCGCAGGAACTTCCAGGCGCGATAGCCGGCGGTCGGCGGCCCGGCGTCGACCGGCTCGTCGTCGAGGTAGCGGCGCACGTCCTCGGCGAGCGCCCGCGCCGTCGGATAGCGCCGCACGCGCTGCTTGTCGAGCGCGCGCATCGCGATCCAGTCGAGCTCGCCGCGGATCACCCGGCCGAGGCGGGCCGGATCGGTGCGCCGGCTCTGCGCGACGACGCCGAGCCGTTCGCCGAGCGAACTGACCCGCGTGCTCGGCTTGGGCGGGTCGACCTCGCGCACGTGGCGCAACATCTCGTCGTAGCCGTGCTGCAGCAGTTCTTGCGCGTCGAACGGCTTGGTGCCGGTCAGCAGCTCGTAGAGCACCACGCCGAGGCTGTAGACGTCGGCCCGCGTGTCGACGTCGAGGCCGCTCATCTCGGCCTGCTCGGGCGCCATGTATTCGGGCGTGCCGATCATCTGCCGGAACTGCGTGAACAGCGTGCGCTGGGTCAGCTCCTGCGTGGTCGCCTTGGCGACGCCGAAGTCGATCACCTTCGGAACCGGCACCCCGTCGTGCATCGTCACCAGGATGTTCGACGGCTTCAGGTCCCGGTGGATGATGCCCTTCTGGTGGGCGTGCTGCACGGCGAGGCAGATCGACTGGAACAGCTCCAGTCGCGACGGCGTGTCGAGGTTGGCCTTGTCGCAGTACTCGGTGACCGGCATGCCGCGCACCAGCTCCATGACGAAGTAGGGCCGGCCCGAGCCGGTCGCGCCGCCGTCGAGCACCTTGGCGATGTTCGGGTGGTCCATCAGCGCCAGCGCCTGCCGCTCCGCCTCGAAGCGCGCGACGACCTGGCGGGTGTCCATGCCGAGCTTGATGATCTTCACCGCGACGCGGCGACGGATCGGCTCCTGTTGCTCGGCCATCCAGACGACGCCGAAGCCGCCTTCGCCGATGCGTTCGAGCAGTCGGTAGCGATCGATCTGGTCGCCCTCCTGCTCGCCCGGCAGCTGCGGTGGCTCGGCCAGGAACTCGTCGGCTTCGTCGAACGCCGCGAGCAGCGAGCGCACCTCGTCGCGCACCGCGTGGTCGTCGCAGGCCTCCTCGAGGAAGCCCGTGCGTTCGTCGCGGTCGAGATCGAGGGCGCGCTGGAACAGGTCCTGCACCGTGTCGTTGCGGTCGGGGGAGACCATGGCAGCACGATAGGCGCAGGAACGCGCCGGCGCCGGCCAGGCTTTCGCCCGGCCAGCGAGATTGCCGCAAGTGGTTGCGGCTACTTGCCGAACGGCGTGCGCAGGCCGTGCGTGGCGAGAATTCCGGCGGGGTTGGCGCCGGTTTCGAGCACGAACCACTGCGTGAACAGCTCGAACGGGCCCATCGCGCTCGGGATCGCCAGCGTGATCTCGGCGTCGCCGACGTTGTCGGCATACATCAGCACGGTGCCGAGCAGGTTCGGCGCCGTCGGGTCGACCGACAGCACGCAGCCGGTCATGCCGAGGGAGTCGAGCGGCGCGTTCGCCGGCGCCAGCGACGCGCCGAAGATCACGAAGCGACCCGGCAGGGCGGTGTCGACGCGGAACGTCTCCCACTCGCTGCCGATGTGCTGCGTGCCCTGGTGGCTGACGTTCGCGTTGGCGCAGTTGCTGCCGAGCAGCGTCGGCGGCGTCAGCGCGACGTAGTTCTGCCACGTGGCCCAGATCGGCTGGGTCGCGCTGCCGTTGTCGACGCCGAAGGCCAGCGCGAAGCGGTTGCTGACCGGGTCGTAGCAGATGCCGCCGTCCTCGGGCGTGGAGCCGGCGACCGCCCACGCGGTGTTCTGCTCCGAGACCATGCCGTCGTAGCCGAGCTTGCTCGCCTGGACGGTGCCGGCGCCGTAGTCGCTCGTCAGCACGCTCCAGTGCGAACCCGAGTCGAGGTCGAACGCGCAGTCGGCGACCTGCATCGTGAACAGCGGCGTGGTGGCGAGCACCTGCGCCGGGTGCGGCAGGGTGCCGTTCTGGGCGCTGTGCTCCCAGTCGAGGCGGCGCGCGACGACCTCGTCACCCTGGATGTTCAGCGGCTTGTTCGCGGTGTTGTCGCGGCGGGCGTAGCTGACCAGGTAGCGGCCGTCGGCGCCGGCGACCTTCGGGCTGAGCTCGTGCTCGCTGCCGGTCGCGATGCTGCGCACGTTGCCGAGGTTGCCGAACGTCGCCTGGACCCGCTGGGCCAGCACGTTCCAGGTGCTCGACGAGGCGTTGCCGTGCAGCTGCCAGGCGACGACCCACGAGTATTCGATGCCGCCCTCGGCGGCCTGGTTGACCGACGGGTGCTCCTTGTCGGTGACGACGCTGCTGTTGCCGATGACGAACGTGCTGCCGTCGACCGCGCCGTTGAGGCCGCTCGAGACGTCGACGCGGAAGCCGACGATCTCGCTGTCCGCGACGTTGGCGAAGAACGGGTTCGACTCACGCTGGTAGACGATCAGCACGTGGTTGCCGATCGACATCGCGCGGCTGCCGCCGACGTCCGGCCGCCACTGGTGCGTCGCCGACGCGTACGGTGCCGAGCCGTAGTTGGTGTTGAACGACGCGCTGCTCTTGGCGTGCGTGTGCCAGCGCACGCGGCGCGTGTTGCTGACCGGGAACTCGCGGGTGAACGCGGCCACGACCTTGCCGGCGCCGCTGCCGCCGGTGCCGGCGAGCTGGCCCTCGGTCGCGCTCCAGGTGCTCTGCAGGTCGCTGAACACGACCGCGTTGGGGCCGGACAGGCTGGCCTGGTTGCGGGTAACGATCAGGTCGCGGTCGGTCGCCGACGAAGCGCGGGAGAACACCAGCCAGACGTTGCTGCTGCTCTGCTCGGCATCGACGAACAGGTCGACGTGCTCGACCTCGTTGCCGGTGTCGAGCAGCGAGTTGCCGAGCAGCGGGTCGACGACCAGCGGGAAGGCGGCGCGGTCGACGTCGGCGGCGCCGAGGCGCAGGCGCACGGTGCCGTCGCGCAGCGAGGTCGTCATCGGGAAGCGGCGGCCGTAGGCATCGATTGCGATCGCGACGCCGTAGCGCACGACCTCGCGGCCGTTGGCGTCGACGAAGGCGAGCGGGGCGTGCGCGGCGCCGCGGCGTGCCGAGGTGGTGGTGCCGGTGACGGCCCCGTCGATGACGAGGTCCCCGGACGCGTTCGGCCGCTGCGAGAACACGAACGTCTGCTCGAGGCCGTCGGTGCGCACGTCGTAGGCCTCGACGACGGTGCCGAAGTGGTACTCGTAGCGGAAGTCGCCGACCTGGTGCGGCTCGGGCAGCTGCTGCACGAGCTCCCGTTCGCCGACGCGCACGGAGGTCGTGCGCCAGTGCAGCGTCTCGTTGTGCGGGGCGGACGCGCCGAGCACCGGCACGAACGTCATGCCGTCGTGGAACGACACCTTGTAGTCGGGGCCCGCGGCCCAGATGCCGTAGTCGCCGCCGACGGGGTCGGGGTCGGCGCCGTGGATCGGGACCCGCAGGTCGGTGGCGACCGCCTGCGCGTTCGTGGTGGCGTCGCCGTTGGTCGGCGACTGCGCCGCCAGCGTGGCGGCTGCAGCGAGGATCGAGAAGAACGGAATCGAGCGGATGTTCATCGGACTGGCTCCTGAGTCGGTGGTGAGCGCGACGACGTCGACGTGACTTCGCCGCGCCGGCACAGGCGCACGGTTGGCCGACGACCGGCCAGGAGTTTTCGCGGCCAGGGCGATGCAGACGGGGTTGGCGGGCCTCGTCGCCGCCTTGCGCCAAGGGCCCCGATTCCGATTCCGTCCGTCCCGTTTCGTTGGCGTCCTGCGCCGGCAAGCAGCCAGCGGCTCGATCGCCGCGAGCAACGCGGCGGCTCGCAGGTAGCTTCGCTAGGAGCGCGTCCATGTAGTGGACGCGCTGCCAACCGTGATCGCGGAAGCGGCGTGTACGCGTGCGGACGGGGCTTTGCCCTCTGGCAGCGTCCGGTCGGGTCCGGCTGCCACTCCGGCGGCTCGGTGCCCTCGAGGTGCGCGCGCATGCAGCCGTCGTAGAGGAACCGCCAACCGTGGTCCTTGCTGGCGAGTTCGTCCTCGGTGACGCGGCCGAACATGCGCTCGGTGAAGCGCAGCGTGGTGCCGGTCTCGGTCGCCTCGAGCTCGTACTTGCCGACCCACGTCAGCGGGCTGCCGTACGAGCCGGTCAACTCGATCAGCTTGTCCTTCTGCACGTGGATGACCGTGCCCCAGATCATGCCGTTGCCGCCGCCCGCGTCTTCGAACATCTGGCCGCCAGGGCGGGCGTCGAGCGTGATCTTCTGCGGGCCGGGGCCGGAGCACATGTAGAACATGCCGGGCCACCAGCGTGCGAGGTCGTCGGTCAGCGCCTGCCAGACCTGCTGCGGCGTGGCCTTCAGTTCGATCTCGAGCACGTAGTCGGCGACGGTGGCCGGAGAGAGCGGGTGGGTCTCGGTCATGGTGGTTCTCAGGCGCGGTTGCGCGAACGGGTCTGCTTGCGTGGGGATTCGAGCTGCTGCTTCAGGTCGAGCATGCGGTCGGCGGCGGGCGCGTCGAAGCGGCGCAGCCAGCGGCGCTGGATCTTGCGCAGCGGCACGGGGTTGAGGTGGTTCATGCGTTCGCGGCCGCGGCGTTCGGCGACCACCAGCCCGGCGTCGACGAGCACCTTCAGGTGCTTCATCACCGAAAAGCGGGTGGTGTCGAAGTGCTCGCACAGTTCGCCCGTGGTGTGCGGGCGCTTGCGCAGCAGGTCGAGCACCGCCCTGCGGGTGGCGTCGGCCAGGGCCTTGAACACGAGATCGTCGTCGTCCGACATGTGACCACATGGTCACATATGGAGCCAGCCCAGTCAAGTGGTCGGGAGGGAGTCAGCGCAGCGCGGCGCGCACGCGCCGTCGCACCAGCGGCAGCACCTGTTGCTCGAACCAGCCGTTCTTGCGCAGCCAGATGTTGTTGCGCGGGCTCGGGTGGGGCAGCGGGGTGATGCGGTGCTTCGCGAACGCGCGGTGCGCGCGCACGGTTGCGGTCACGTCCGGCTTGCCGAGGTCGAGCCCGTCCACCCGCAGCGGCAGCCGGGACAGGTGCCACGCCATCGCGTAGCTGCCGATCACGAACGTGCACGAAAGCTCGGGCAGGCGGTCGAGCAGCGGCTGGCGCCACGCCGGCGCGCACTCCGATCGCGGCGGCAGGTCGCCGCTGCGGCCGGTGCCGGGAAAGCAGAACCCCATCGGCAGGATGGCGATCCTCTCCGGATCGTAGAACGTGTCGCGGTCGACGCCGAGCCAGGCGCGCAGCCGCTCGCCGCTGGCGTCGTCGAACGGCACGCCCGACTCGTGCACCTTGCGGCCGGGAGCCTGGCCGGCGATCAGGATGCGGGCCTTGGGATCGAACTGCAGCACCGGGCGCACGCCGTGCTCGAGGTGTGCCGCGCACAGGTTGCACGCGCGCACGTCGCGCAGGAGCCTTTGGGTTGAGGTCATCGTGTCGTCGGTGCGTCGGGGGCCGGACTGTCGGGGGCCGGTGCGTCGGCAGCCCTCGGGTCGGCAACCGGGGCCTCGGCAACCAGCGTCTCGGCAACCGGGGCGTTGGCCACCCGGGCGATGGCCTCGCGGATCGCCGGCACCGATCCGCCCTGCCGGAGCCAGCGGAACAGCAGCAGGTGGCGCGCGGCCATCGTCGCGCGTTCGGCGACCTCGGGCAGCCTCCGCGTGCTGCGCCCCAAGCCGAGCACGGCTTGCATGCTGGTCGCGAGGTCGTCGACGAACGCCTCGTCGACGTTGCCGACGAGTTGGTCCAGGTTGCCGGCGTCGAGTCCGAACATGCTCTCGAACGGGGGCGCGACCAGCCGGCCGTGGTCGGCGTGCAGCAGCAGCTGCTCGCGTGCCGCGCCGACGTCGCTGAGCACCATCGGCAGCCCGGCGCGCATGGCTTCGAAGACCGCGAGGCTGCAGCCCTCCCAGTACGACGGCAGGAAGAACGCATCGGCCATCTCGTAGCAGGCTTCCACATCGTCGCGGTGGCCGGCGAGCACGACCGCTTGCTCGAGTCCGAGTTTGCGGATGTCGGAGCGCACGGCCGCCGCGTGCATCGGGTTCATCTCGCTGCCGAGGCAGACGAGCCGGATGCCGGGTCGCTGCTCGCGGAGCTTCGCCAGCGCGCGCATGCCGGCGCGGTGCGCCTTGGCCGGCTGCAGCGACGCGACCTGCACGAACACGAAGTCGTCGTCCGCGAAGCCGAACTCGTTGCGCAGGCGGGCGCGCGTGTCGGTCGGCAGGTCCGCGCGCGGCGCGATGCCGTTCTCGATGACGAGCATCTTCTGCACGTCGAGCTGCAGCCGCAGGTCCGCGTAGCCGAGCGCCTGCGCCGAGACGCACGCGTAGGCCGCGGTGTGGGGGTCGGCTTTGCGGTAGGCCTCGACCTGCTCCGGTTCGAACCAGACGTAGCTGTTGTGCACGACCTGCACGAACGGCACCCCGGCCGCGGCGGCCGCCGACGCGCCGAACGTGCTCGCGTGCGCGCTGACGACGTGCCAGCCGCCGTCGGCGAGCATGCGCGCGTACGAGGCGTCGTCCCGCGACGGCAGCGCGACGCGCTGCACGCCGGCAGGGAGATGTCCGGTCGATCCGTCGAGGGCGAGCAGGCCGACGTCGCAGCCCTGCTCGAGCCAGCACGCCGCGAGATCCTCCGCGACCCGTTCGAGCCCGCCCTTGCCGAACGTGTCGAGCTGCAGCAACACGCGCAGCCGCTCCTCGCCCGGCATCGGCAGCGGCGTCGGCACCGCCCGCCGGAGCTGCTGCGGGTCCCGGGTCCTGCCGAAAAACGAGCGGTTCGAAGCGAATCGCCGTGCCAGCTGCAACGACCCTTCGTCACGTTCGCCGATGCACGCCGTGCGGGTGTGGACCGAAAGCCGGGCGGCGGTGTCGGCGTCGGCGGCGAACGCGAGCAGCGGCAGGTTTCGCAGCGCGAGGTGGGCGTCGTGGGCCTGGGTCGGCGTCTCGAACCAGCTGACGACGGGCACGGGGCTGGGCTTCCCGGGCGCGGCGAGGCGCTCGGGCGGCGCGACGAGCATCGCCTTGCCGTCGACGGCGTCGGCGTCGTCCCCGAGCACGGCATCCTCGGGGCACTGCTGCTTGCACCACGCTGCCAGTTCGCCGTGCGCCAGCACCACGAACGCATCGGCAAACCACGCAGCGCGTTCGCGCTCGTACGCCATCAACACCTTCGCCCGCTCGGCGATCTTCAGCTCGCGCGCCCTGGCGCTCAGCGTGTTGTCGTGCACGCGGTACTGGTAGAGCACCTCGTCGGTGCCGAGGTGTTCGATGCGGAACAGCCGGTTGATCCGCATCCAGTAGTCGTAGTCCTCGAGGCCGAGCTCCGGGTTGTAGTCGCCGAGCAGCCGGCCGACCTGGCCGCGGTAGAGGAAGCACGCGCCGATGAAGTTGTCCTCGTAGCGGTTGAGGTCGTGCGTGCTGCGGTTGACGCGGACCACGGACAGGTTGCCCTTGTCGGTGCGGTCCATGACGCGGAACTCGCCGCCCTCGAGCAGCTGGCCCTGCTCGTCGATCAGCTCGTAGTCGGCGTAGACCATCGCGACCTCGGGCCGGTTCTGCAAGAACGTCACCAGCCGCGCGAGCTGGTCCCGGTGCATGCGGTTGTCGGCCGACGTCCACGTGAAGTACTCGCCGGTTGCGAACTCGAAGCCGGTGCTGAGCGCCTTCGGCAGGCCCTGGTTGGGCTGCGCCACGACGCGCACGCGCGGATCTTGCAGATAGGGGCGCACCGCCTCGTGCAGCCCGTCGCTGCTGCCGTCGTCGACGACGATCAGCTCGAACGACCCGTAGCTCTGTGCCAGCACGCTGTCGATCGCCTGGGCGACCATGTCGGCCTGCTGGTAGACCGGCAGCACCACGCTGACGTGTCCCGGTCGTTCGACGCCGGCGGCAGCGCCGACGTGCCGCACGTCGTCGCGCCGGAAGAACTCGTCCTTGCCGGTCCAGCGCAGCACGCGCTGCTGCCAGCGGTTGGGCAGCAGCTGGTAGATGCCCTTCTTGACGGCGCGCAGCCACGGCCCCGGGCCCTCGCGCATCTTGCGGATCGTGACCATCGCGATCCACACGAACCGATCCCGGCGGCTGCCGAACGGAACGAGCTTGCGATAGAGACCCATGCGCGCTGCACGATGGCGGCTCCGGGCTAGCCGCGCAACGCCGGGGCGTCTGCTTCGCGCAGGCGCTCGATCCACGCCGCGGACAGCAGCCATGCCGGCCCGACCCAGTGCAGCAGCAGGCGCGGCAGGCTCGAGCGCAGATGGTGCTGCAGGTCGTCCTCGGGCGACAGCACGAACGGCAGCGGCGTAGTGGCGATGCCCAGCAGCACGAAGGCCGCGAGCGGCGCGTCGTCGAGCGGCTTCTGGCGCAGGCGCGCGACCAGCCATGCGACCGGCGGCACCACCAGGGCCATGCCCAGACGCAGGCGGCCGACGCCGTGGTCGACGAGCGCGCCCAGATACGCGGGCAGGTTGGCGAGGCCGGACCAGACGTTCGAGGCCTGCCGCAGGTAGACGCCGAGCGCACTGTCGGCCGCGACCAGGTCGGCGAGCAGCGGCAGCGCGAGCAGTGCGAGCATCGGTACCACGAGGCCGATCGTCCATCGGGTCCGCACGGGGCGGGCCAGGCCATCGGTCCAGCGCAGCGCCAGCTGCGCGGCTGCGGCGAACGCGGCGAGCACGCCGAGCGGCAGCCAGTCGAGGTCTCGGTGCAGCAGCTCGGCGCGCACCGGCAGCCAGGTGATCGCGGCGAGCGCGAACGCGACCCACGCGCTGCGCAGCAGGGCGCGATCGCCGTTGGCGAACGCGACGATCGCGGCACCGAGTCCGTAGAACAGGCCCTCCGGTTTGGTGACGACGGCGAGCCCGATCCCGAGACCGAACCACAGCGCGCTGCGCTGCAGCAGGCCGGCCGCGATGGTCGTGGTGGCGAGCAGCAGCGGCAGTTCGGCGTATCCGGAGTCGACGGCGCCGCCCCCCGAGGTCAACAGCGCCGGCGTCAGCGCGACGGCGGCAGTGGCGCCGAGCCGCAGCAGCGGGTGCACGCCGCGGCGGTGCAGCGCGGCGGCGACCAGTGCGCACAGCACCAGGTACAGCAGCGGCAGCATCCCGCGCCCGAATCCCGGCGCCAGCCGGTCGGCCATCGCCACCAGCAGGGCCGGCAGCAGCGGGTAGTCGGGGCTGTGGTGGAACACGCCCTCAGCCGCGAAGAACGGCTGCTGCAGCGTCGCTTCCTCGGTCAGCCAGAACACCTTCGCGTCGAACGACGCCGCGCCGTCCCAGTGCCGCGAAGGGGTCGCGAGCGCGCCGTAGGCGACGGCGGCGAACGCGATGGCGACCAGCGCGAGCAGCGACCAGCGCGCCCACGGCGGCGCCGGCGTGCGTGCATGGGCGGGCCATGCCCGGTCTGGCAACGCTTGGGCCCCGCCGAGGCCGGCGCCGAGCGCGACCGGCAGCCACCAGTCCGGCACGCCGTCGCCGCGCAGCCAGAAGCTCGCACCGACCCAGAAGGTCGCGAGCCCCAGCAGCGTGCCGGCGACGAGGCGTTCGAGGTTCATCGGCCTTGCAGGATCAGTCCGTGGTCCTCGGTGCCCTGCGCGACGATGCGGCCGTGTGCGCCGGTCGCGATCGGCAACCCGGCGAATGTGCTCGCGTCGGCCGGCACCAGCCGTTCGTCGACCAGCAGCCGCGGTGCGATCAGCGGCGCGACGAACTCGAGCGCGCCCTTCGCCGGCCAACGCCACAGCACGACGCAGCGTTCGGGCAGGTGGTCGCACAGCCACGCGATCTCGTCGGCGCCGCCGAGCCGGGCGCTGCCGAGCAGGAAGTGCGGCGCGCCCTGGTCGCGATAGGCCTCGACCTCTTCTACGCGGCGCAGCCAGACCTTGCCGGGCAGCCGGACGACGCCGAGCGCGAGGTGGGCGAGCAGCAGGCCCGTCAGGATCGCGCTGGCCTTCACGCCGCACCCTCGGCCAGAAGATCGTCGAGCCACTTCTCGATGCGGCCGTCGCTGCCGCGCACCGCGGCGGTCGCTGCGTCCCTGGCCAGCAGTTCGAGCACGCGCTGCTGCACGACCGGCGCGGTCGGCTCGACGAGGTGCAGACCCGGCGTGCCGCGGTACGGTGCGTAGGCCGGCAGATCGCTGGTGACGACCGGCAGGCCGCAGGCGAGCGCCTCCTGGATCACGACCGGAAAGCCCTCGTTGTGCGACGGCAGCGCAAACACGTCGGCCGCATGGTAGAGCGTCAGGATCTGCTCGCGCGGGCGCGGTTCGAGGCAGACCGCGCCGCGTTCGCGGATGCGTTGCCGGACCGCGTCCTCACCCGGCCCGCAGAACACCAGTTCGAACGACGGCTGCTGCGCGTCGAGCAGCACGTCGATGCCCTTGTGTGGCAGCAGGCGGCCGACGCTCAGCACGCGCGGCCGGTCGTCCCAGCCGAGCTCGGCGCGGGCCGCGCGCCGCTGCTCCGGCGTCGGTGGCTGGAACATCGCGACGTCGACCGGATTGGGCAGGAACCGCACCTTCGCGGGGTTCCCGCTCAGGCGCACCAGCAGGTCCTCGGCGTCGCGGTTGAGCGCGATCAGCTTGCGCGCGCAGCGGGTCGTGAAGCGGCCGACGGTTTCGACCAGCAGCCGCAGCGACCAGGTCGCGAGCCGCGACGGGTAGCGCAGCAGGCCGCTGTGCTCGGTCAGCAGGCAGCGTCGGCCGCGCATGCGCGCGAATAGCGCGGCGAACGGGGAGCCGACGAACACCATGCCGTGCAGGTGCACGAGGTCGGCGCGGCCGATCTCGCGCCACAGGTGCCAGAGGATCGACGGCGCGTAGAACGGGTAGCAGATGCCGAACCAGCGCTCGAGCAGGTGCAGCGACGGCACGCGCACGATGCGCAGCCGTTCGCCCTCGGTCGGCGCTCTGCCGTCGCCGGTGCCGTCGCTGGTGATCCAGACGACGTCGTGGCCCGCGTCCCGGAACGCCTCGGCCTCGAGCGCCACGACGTTCTCGACGCCGCCAATGTGCGGCGGGGCGACGTGGCTGAGCAGGAGGACGCGCATCTGGCCACGATTCTGGCGGTGGCTTCGGCGAGCGCAACGGTATGGTCGCCGGCGTGAACGAGATGGTGCTGGAGCGGGCGTCGTGGCGCGGGCACGCGCTGGGGGCCGCGGTCCTGGTGCTGCCGATGTGGCTGTGGGCCTGGTGGCAACTGGTGTTCCTGCCCGAGGACGTGCTGGTCACCAACGTGCTGGTCGACGACGCGCTCTACTTCGCGCTGCCGGCGCGCCACTGGTGGGAGGGGCACGGCTTCTCGTTCGACGGCGTCGAGCTGACCAACGGCGTGCAGACGCTGTGGGCGCTGGTGTGCATTGCGCTTGCCGGCGTGTTCTCGGAGCCGCTGTCGATGCTGCGCGCGATGGTCGGCCTGTCGGCGCTGTGCTGGCTGTTGGCTGGCGGCGGCCTGTTCGTGCTGCTGCGCCGGCGCTCGCTGCTGGCCGGCATGCTGGCCGCCGTCGGCTTCGCCTGGGCGGGCGTGCACGACCGCGTCGCGTTCCAGGGCATGGAGAACGGGCTGCACGCGCTGGTCGGTGTGCTGGTGCTGTTGGCCGGTGCGCGCGCGATCGGCCGCGCCTGGTCGCGGGGCGCGACCCTGCAGCTCGGCGTCGCGCTGGCGTTGTTCGGCCTGAGTCGGACCGAGGGCGTGCTGCTCGGTCCGATCGTGGCGGCGCCGATGGTGTTCGGCTGGCTCGGCGCGCCCGGCGGGCCGGGCCGGCGGCTCGGCACGGCGCTGTGGATGGCGCTGCCCGGCGTGGTCCTGGTCGGTGGTGCCTGCGCGCTGAGCCGGCTGTGGTTCGACAGCTTCCTGCCGATCAGCGGCAGCGTGAAGCAGTTCTACGAGGCTTCGTGGGGTGCCTACGACGATCCGGGCCACCACGCCGCCGGCCGCGGCGGGCCGTGGCGCATGGCCGCCTGGCACCTGCAGTTCGCGACCCGGCTGTCGATCGCGCCGCTGCGCGAGCACGTGCCGGCGCTGCTCGCGGACGTGACCCCGCTCGGCCATCGCCCGTTCCGCAACGCGATCTGGGTGCTGCTCGCAGTGGGCCTGGTGGCTGCCGTGGTGCGCATCGCGCGCGGCGCGCGACGTCGTGAGCCGGGCGAACGCGCGGTGCCGCCGCTGGCCGTGGTCTGGTGCTTCGTGGCCTACGCGGTCGTGCACGTCGTGCTGGTCGGGCTCACGCTGTCGCACTTCACCAGCTACGCGAAGTGGTACTTCGCCAGCGAGACGACGGCCGTCTGGCTGGTGCTGGCGCTGCTGGTGCCCGCCTCGTCGCGATGGGGATGGCGTGCCTGCATCGTCGCGGCCGGGTTGCTGTCGCTGGCCGGTGCGCTCGACGGCGGCAACGTCACGCACGACGTGCGCACCAATCAGTTCAAGCGGGCCGGGCAGTGGCTACAGGAGCACACGCCGCCCGGCACCGTCGTCGGCGCGCTCAGCTCCGGCCTCGTCGGCTGGTATGCGAGCGACCAGCACGTCGTCAACCTCGACGGCTTGATCAACAACCGTCGCTACCTCGACGACTTCTTGAAGCGGGACCGGTTCGGCGACTACTTCGCCGATCGCGGCATCACCTGGTTCGCCGACTACCAGCCGATCGCCGGCTGGCAGCACGGCATCTCGTGGCGCGGCAACGTGCCGGCCGCGCGGCTGGTGCCGCGGCGCTACTGGCGGATGCCGGACGAGCACGCCTACGTGATCTGGCAGATCCTGCCCGAGGGGTCGACGTTCGCGCTGCTCGGTGACGAAGGACCCGAGGTCCGCGACCGCTACGCCGAACTCGCGGTCGCGGCCGACGTGCACGGCCGCTTTCCGGTCGTGGCCGACGCCGATCTCGCCGCGGCGCTGGCCGAGCAGCCGCCTCGCTACGTGGCGCGATCGCTGGGCGACGGCGGCGGCAACCGCTGGCACGTGCTCGCGACCGCGGCCCAGCTCGACCGGATCGCGCTGCGTGCCGACCGCGTGCAGCCCGAACGTGGCGAACGGGTCCCCGCTGCGGCCGGGGTCGACGCGCTCGGCTACGACCTGCGCGACTTCCGTCGCAAAGAGCAGCGCTACCTGACGGTGACCGTGTTCTGGCTGCGAACCGACGGGGCGCTGGCGGACGCGCCGGAGCTGCGCGTCGCGGTCGGAGGCGAGTCGAAGGCGGTGGCGCTCGGCAGCACGCTCGGCGCGCGGCCGCTGGATCGCTGCGCCGTCGGCACCGTGGTGCCGGAGACGTTCGTGCTGGCGTTCGAGGGCGACGAGCCGCCGCGGGTCGGCGTCGGCCGACCCGACGACGTGCGCTGGTTCACGCGTTGACGAACGCGCCGCAGAGCTCGGCGATCTTGTGCGCGGCGCGGCCGTCGCCGTACGGGTTCTCGACCTTGGCCATCGCCTGGTAGGCGTCGTCGTCGTCGAGCAGCTGGTTGGCCGCTGCCACGATCGCATCGCGGTCGGTGCCGACCAGCTTCGCCGCGCCGGCGGTGACGCCTTCGGGCCGTTCGGTGGTCGTGCGCAGCACCAGCACCGGCTTGCCGAGCGACGGCGCCTCCTCCTGCACGCCGCCCGAATCGGTCAGGATCAGGTCGCAGGCGCGCATCGCCGCGACCATGCGCGGGTAGTCGAGCGGCTCGACCAGGTCGATCGCGGCGTGGTCGCCGAGCACGCGGTGGGCGGTGTCGCGCACGTTGGGGTTGGGGTGCACCGGGTAGAGCAGCTGCACGTCGCCGCGGTCGGCGACCGCGCGCAGCGCCTGGCAGACCGACTCGAACGGCGCGCCGAAGTTCTCGCGGCGGTGCGCGGTGACCAGCACCAGCTTCTTGCCCGCAGGCGGCGCGAACGGCGCCGCATCGACCCGTTCGGCGGCCCACAGCAGTGCGTCGATCACCGTGTTGCCGGTGACGTGCACGTCGTCGGTCAGGCCTTCCTTCGCGAGGTTGTCGGCCGAACCCTGGGTCGGCGCGAAGTGCAGCGCAGCCATCCGACCGACCAGCACCCGGTTCATCTCCTCGGGGAACGGGTTGTGCACGTTGCCCGTGCGCAGGCCGGCCTCGACGTGCCCGAACGGGACCTTGCGGTAGAAGCTCGCCAGCGCGGTGACCATCACCGTGGTCGTGTCGCCCTGCGCCAGCACCAGGTCCGGCGCCTCGTCGGCGAGCACCGGGTCCATCGCCGCGACCATGCGCGCGGTCAGGTCGGCGAGCGTCTGGTTCTGCCGCATCAGGTCGAGGTCGCGGTCGGGCTCGATGCCGAAGAACGCGTGGATCTGGTCGAGCATCTGGCGGTGCTGCGCGGTCGCGAGCACGCGCACGTCGGCCCACGGCTGGTCCTTCAGCGCGTGCACGACCGGGGCCATCTTGACCGCCTCCGGGCGGGTGCCGACGGCGACGAGGATGCGTTTCTGCTGCGTCATTCGGCGCGCCACGATGGGGGCAACGTGCGGCCGAGGCAAGATCGGGTCAGTGCCGGAGCGAGATCTCGCGGATCGCCACCGTGCCGGCGCGACACGTCGCCGACAGGATCGCCTGGCGGGCCCGCCGCGGCGCGACGACCTCGACGGTGACGCGCCCGGTGCGCTGCCGCAGCGGCGTCACCAGCTGGTGCACGAAGCGGCCGCGGCGGTCGGCCCAGACCAGCATCAGCTGGCCTTCGCCGTCGGTCGTCGCCGCGTCGACGTCGACCGACAGCAGGTGTTCGCGTTCTGGCGTGATCTCGACCGTCTGGTTGCAGATCGCGCCTTCGGCGAGCGTCGCGAGGCCCTCGCCGAAGGTGACGTCGGCCGGGGCGTACCAGCGGGTCGGTTGGTCGAACCGCGGGGCCGCGAGCAGCTCTGTCGGTGCCCGGTGGCGCGGCAGCAGTTCGCGCACGTCGAGGTGCTCGATCCGCCGGACGCTGCGGGTCGCGCCGCGCAGAAGGCTCCGGCGGGCTTCGTCCTGCCAGGTGTCGGCGAGCACGACGTAGCGCACGTGCCGCGCGCCGAGCAGCGCACCGAACGCGTCGGCGTCCGCGGCGGCCGCGACGGCCGCATCGAAGCGGTGGTTGTACCAGTTGGGGAACAGCCCCTCCGCGTGCAGGCCGGCGACCATTGGCGCGGCGAAGAACGCGACGTCGTTGCCCTCGGGGTTGATGCCGTTGAGGGTCTGCACCACGTGGCGCATCGGCAGGTGGTGCGTCACGAACGCGTGGCGCTCGGCCTCGTCGGCAAGCACACGCCACTCGAGCTGGCCGTGGAAGGTGGCCGACGCGTAGAACGTCAGGTTGAGTCCGACGGCAGCCAGCGCCCCGATCCAGCCGACCGCGCTCGGCAGTCCCGTCGGGCGGGCGGCCAGCGCGCCGACCGCGGCCGCCGCCATCGCGAAGCTCGGCAGCACGTAGCGCAGGTAGGCGGTCTGGCGGAAGGTCAGGAACGCGATCGCGCCGCACAGCACCAGCAGCGTCACGCCCCGCCAGTGTCGCGTCAGCGCGAACACCAGCAGGGCCGGTGCGACCGCGAGCAGCCACTGGAAGCCGCCGGCGCCCGGCATGCCTTCGAGGAAGCGCGACGCGTCGAACGTGATCCGGTAGAGCACGTCCCAGGTCATACCCTTGTCGAACACGACCGGCGCCTCGAAGTTCTCGTGTGGGTAGTGCTCGGAGCGGAAGATGCCGTTGAAGAACGGGAACACCGGGTTGCCGGTGTAGAGCCACGCGCGCAGGTACGGCAGGCAGCCGATGCCGGCGAACAGCGCCCCACCCGTCAGCAGGCCGCCGATCGCGTCGGCGCGCAGCCAGCGACGGAACGCGGCGACGAACACCAGCGCCAGCACGGGCAGCGCCATGAACGTCACCGCCTTGGCGGCCATCGCGCCGCCGAGCAGGGCGCCGGCCAGCAGCAGGTTCTTGTTGGGTGAGCCTTCGGCCGTGGCGAGGCGCAGCGCGGCGAGCGTGCCGCCGAGCAGCAGCGACGACCAGATCGAGTCGACGAACAGGCTGCTGATCTCGCACATCGTCAGCGGCGTCGAGACCAGCACCAGCACCGCCAGCAGGGCGCTGCGCGGGCCGGCGCCGGCCCAGCGCGAAAGGGCGTGCACGGTGCGCGCCAGCAGCAGCAGCGCGGCGAAGTTGCACAGCCGGGCTGCGACCTCGCCGTCGAGCAGCACCGCGAGCGTGTAGAGCCAGTCGCCGAGCATCGGCATCACCGCCCACACGTAGTGCTCGACGTCAAACGGCCAGTGCTGGTGCCAGCGCACGTACTCGGGCACCAGCAGGTGCATCGCGAGCGCGTCGTGGCCGCGTTCGGGCATCATCGCCACGGCGAACAGCAGCAGCGCGACCGCGCCGATGGCGGCATGCAGCAGCGCGGTCGCGACCGGCGCTCGCTGCCGTTCGCCGGCCCAGGCCCAGGCCGCCTGCACGGTGCGGCCGGCGTGTCGCCAGCCGAGCAGCAGCGGCAGCAGCAACAGGCCGGTGGCGGTGCCGCGGTAGTGGATCGGCAGGTGCGCGGTCGCGCCGACGATCGTGCCGAAGACGGCGAGCCCGAGCAGCAGGCTCTCGAACCCGTCGGCCTCGAGGCGGCGCGGCAGCAGCAGGCGGCCGGCGCAGCACGCCGACAGGAACAGCGCGACCACGGTGGCGAACGCCGCGAGCTGCCCGCAGGCCGCGGCCAGCAGCAGCATCGCGCCGGCGGTGGCGGGCAGCACGCCGAGGCGCATGCCACGTCCGGCCCGCAGCACGATCGGCAGCAGCGCGATCAGCAGCAGCGCGCCGAACAGGATCCCGAGCAGCGGCAGGTGGTCGCCGATCGGCGATGCGCCCGCCGGGATCGCCTGCACGCCGCGCACCGTCAACCAGCCGCCGCCCGCGACCGCGAGGGCCGCGGCGGTCGCGGCGAGCAGGTTGCTGCGGCGTGCCTCCATCTACTTGCGCTTCTTCAGCACGACGTAGTGGTGCAGCGCGGTCCAGCGACCGATCGGCGCCAGCAGCCATTCGATCGCCTTCCAGATCGGGATCGTGAACGACGGCATCAATTGGCGGAAGTTCAGGCCGCCCGACAGCAGGTAGCGCGGGTAGTTGCGGATCCAGCGCTCCTCGACGATCTCGAGGTCGGGATGGCTGCGCAGGAACCGTTCGCGGTCGCGTCGGAACACGATCCACGACAGCGCCTGGTTGGCGTTGTCCATCACGCTCGAATCCGACTCCCACTCGCGCTGGGTCCGGTCGAACGTCTCGCTGTCGAAGATGTCGCGGAAGAACCGCGCCGCCACCGGGCCGTGGTAGGGCTCGATCAGCACGCAGCCGCCGCCGGGCACCAGCACGCGTTCGAGTTCGCGGAAGAAGCGGTCGGGGTCGTGGAAGTGGTGGAAGCAGTGGATCCCGAAGATGGCGCGCACGGACGCGTCGGGCAGGTCCATGTCGTGCGCGTCGAGCACCATGTCGAGGTGCTCGGCCGGCATCACGTCGGTCGTGACCAGCTCCGGATACAGGTCCTTGAAGCCGCTGACGCCGGCGCCGATCTCGACCTTGCTGCCCTCGCCCTCGAAGTGGCGGGCGTCCAGTTGCATCAGCTTGTGGTAGGTCTCGTCGAAGACCCCCTTGAGCATCGGCTTGCTTCTGAGGATGCGGCGGTGGGCGGGGATGCGGTCCTCCCCGTCGACGTCGACGCCCTGCAGCATCGGCTCCTGCAGCCAGTTCCGCGTTGCCTGGAAGAGTCCCATTCGAGCTATTCGTGTGCCGGTACCAGCGCCCGCTGCACGACCTCGTCGAGCGTGCGTTCGGGCCGTGTGAACGCCGGATAATCGCTGACGTGCTGGTCTTCGGTGTTGGTCCGGTAGGCCTTCAGGCTCTCCGGGCTCACGCCGAATCGCAAGCCGAATAGGGCGAGCACGCGCACCGGCGGCAGCAGCACGGAGATCGGAATCGTCAGCATCGCCCGGCGCCTGCCGAGCCCGCGGGCGATCGCCTGCAGCAGCGCGCGCAGCGACGGCCGTTCGGCGTAGCAGAGGTTGACCGCGGCGGGGGCGCGGTCCGTCGATGCGATCTCGAGCAGGCTCGCCGCGAGGTCGTCGCAGTCGATCAGCGGCACCGGCCGGTGGCCGCCGCCGGGCAGCGGCACGACCGGCAGGCGCCGGACCGAGGCGACCATGTCGGCGAACAGGCCGCCGCGGCCGGTGACCAGTCCCGGGCGCACGATCGTCAGGCCGTCGCCGACGAAGTCCTGCTCCAGCGTGAACTTCATCCGGCCGTAGGCGCTGGCGGCGTTGGGCACCGCCGAGAACGAGGACAGGAACAGCTGCCGCGGCACGCCCGCGGCCCGCGCCGCGAACAGGGCGGTGCGGGTGCCGGCCACGTTGTCCTGCTCGGCGTCGCGCGCGGCGCTGTAGGCGGCGTGCACGGCAAGGTCACAGCCGCGCAGGGCGTCCGCCGGCAACGGCCGATCGAGGCTCCACTCGATCGGTTGCACGCCGTCGAGCGCGGCCGGCAGGCGGTCCGCCGAACGGACCGTGCCGCGCACTTCGTGACCGGCGGCGAGCAGGGTGCGCACCAGCCGCGCGGCGACGAAGCCGTTGACCCCGGTGACGAAGACCCTCATTCGACCAGCCCGTCGCGCACCCGGGCGCCGATGCGACGCGCGTTGGCCATGATGGTCAGCGTCAGGTTCTTGGAGGGCAGGCTCGGAAACGTCGCCGCGTCGGCGACGAACACCGGACCTTCGCCGCCGAGGCGGCCGTCGGCGTCGGTCTCGAACGGGCCCGGCGAGCTGCCGCGCATCGGCAGGCAGCCGGCGTAGTGGAAGCTGTTGCCAGCATCCGGGTACTTGCACAGCGACGGCCAGCCGAAGAAGCCGGCGCGCCGGAACGCGCGGATCATCCGGCGCTCGAGGCGACCGAGCTGGCGGCCGCGGTAGACCAGACGGGTGCGGCCGTCGTCGAGCAGGCGCACGTGGTTCTCCGGACGCGCGTGGTCGGGGTAGAACAGCTGCACGACGCTCATCGCCGGCAGCAGATGCTTGAGCATCCGGATGTTGTCGCGCGCCGACAGCGGCAGGTCGAACAGCAGGTCGTTCCACAGCGTGGCGCTGACGCCGTAGAACGACGCGAAGATCGGCACCGGCTCCAGTTCGTCGCGGCAGACCACGGTCAGCTGCAGCGGCAGCGACTCGCGCTCGAGGCCTCTGCCGATCAGGCGCAGGGTGACGAACGGAACGTACGAGATCGGGTTGTCGAGCAGCGGCAGGCGGGTCTCGCCGTCGCCGCGTGAACGCAGCACGATGCGCGCGGTGTTGAGCGCGCCGGCGGCCAGCACCAGGCGGCGGGCCCGCACGATCTGCACTTCGCCGGTCGCGACGTCGCGCGCGAACACGCGCACGCCGTGCTCGTCGGTCTCGAAGCGCTCGACCAGCCGCCCGGTGCGGTGCTCGACGCGACCTTCGCGGACCAGTTCGGCGAGCGTGAACGCGGGGTTGTAGATCGACGGGATGTGCCCCTGGAAGAACTCGAGTCCCTGGTAGTCGTACGCCGGCCGGCCGCGATGGGCGCAGCTCAGCACCGCCATGCGCGGCGCGCCGATGTGGATGCCGTGGCGGTGGAAGTGCGCGCGGTGCCGGTCGTAGCGCCGGGCCAGCAGCTGGCCGAGTCGGTTCATCCGGTGCACCGGCTGGCAGTCGCGGGAGCTGCCGACGAACGGCGCCAGGTCGTCGTCGGTGCCGGTGATGCCGATGTGGCTGGTCAACGCGTCGTAGTGCACGGCGAGGTCGCCGGCGTCGATCGGGAAGTCGCGCAGCTCGTCGTCGGTGAAGCGATACGCGCCCGCCCCCCAGGCGTTGGCCAGGCCGCCGGTCGCGAAGCTCATCATCGGATCGAAGCCGTCGACGTCGACGTTGCCGAGTTCGCGCCAGCGCTCGGTGACGTAGCGCATGCGCGGCCCCTTGAGCTTGGGGCTCAGGTAGTTGCGGTGCACGTTGTGCAGGCTCTCGAAGCGTTCGCCGATCAGCGGTGCGAACAGGTCCTCGCCCGACTGCTTGAGGTCGTACTGGTTGCGCTGCAGTTCGCCGCCCTTCTGTGGTGGCGGCGTGCCGACGTCGAGCACGCAGACGCGCGCCCCGGCGAGCGACTCCGCCGCGAACACGCCGGCCGGGCCGGCGCCGACGACCACCGCGTCAAACGACATGGTGCCGGCGGGCCTGGAAGCGACCCTTGAGGAGCTTGAACGCCGATCGGAACGGGGACCAGACCAGCACCGGCAGGCTGCTCCAGAACGAGCCTTCGTGGCGCACGAAGTGGCGGTAGTAGCGAGCCTCGATCTCGGCCAGGTAGAGCAGCGTGCGCAGCTTCTGCGTCAGTGGATTGGCGGGGTTCCGTCGACGCGCGTAGAACTCGATGGCTTCGGCGTCGAGCCGTCGCGCGACGATCCGTTCGACGTCGACGCCGCTGCGCAGTTCGAGGTGTTGGTGCGCCGCGACGTAGCGGTCGGCGAGACGCTGCTCGATCGGCCCGCCGAACAGGTTGACGTGCAGCCAGTCCGCCTCGGCACGGAGGGATTCGGCGTCCGTGGGGTCAGCTGCAGCGCGTGGCGAATCGTTCATCCGTAACCGCCCGCATGCTCCAGCATCGTGCGGCGGGAATCACGTTTCTTCCGTTCGGGGGCTCTGCTACCGTGCCGAACGCATGCAGGACGGACCGGCCAGTGTGACGCAGGATGCCGGCGAAGCGACGGTCGCGCACATCGCGGTGGTCATTCCGATGTATCGCGCCGAGGCGCACATCGCCGACGTGATCCGCACGATCCCGACGTGGGTGCGCACGATCGTCGTCGTCGACGACTGCAGCCCCGACGACAGCTCGCGCGTCGTCGAAGAGCTCGCCGACCCGCGCGTCGCGCTGCTGCGGCACGAGCACAACCAGGGGGTCGGCGGCGCGACCCTGACGGGCTACCGCGAGGCCGCGCGACGGGGCGCCACCGTGCTGGTCAAGATGGACGCCGACGGCCAGATGGATCCGGCCGGGCTGCCGGCGCTGACCGCGCCGATCCTGCGCGGCGTCGCGGACTACACCAAGGGCAACCGGTTCCTGCACGTTCGCGAGCTGCGCAGCATGCCGCTGCTGCGCCGCGTCGGGAACCTGGGGCTGTCGTTCATGACCAAGCTCGCGTCGGGCTACTGGCGCTGCTTCGACCCGACCAACGGCTACACCGCGATCCACGCCCGGGTCGTGTCGCTGCTCGACGAACGGCGGCTCGGCCGCCGCTACTTCTTCGAGACCAGCATGCTGTTCGAGCTGGGCCTGCAGCGCGCGGTGGTCCGCGACGTGTTCCTGCCGGCACGCTACGGCGACGAGACCAGCAATCTGTCGGAGTGGAAGTCGCTGCTCGCGTTCCCGCCGCGACAGCTGCGCGGCTTCGTGCGACGGATCTGGACGCAGTACTTCATGCGCGACTTCGGCCTGATGCCGGTGTTCCTGGTCAGCGGGGTGCTGGCGACGTTGTTCGGGGTCGTGTTCGGCGCGTGGAACTGGTGGATCAGCTACACGACGGGAGAGCTCGCGACGACCGGCACGGTGATGCTGTCGCTGCTGCCGATCATCGTCGGCGTGCAGCTGCTGCTGCAGGCGATCCTGCTCGACGTGCAGAGCGAGCCGCAGGCGCCCCTGCACGTCGACATGCAGGAGGACTCGCGCGCGTTCGCCAACTTCCTCGCCGACGTCGAGGACGCCCCGGTCCTCGACAAGCACAAGCCAGGCTCCCAGACCCAAGCCGGCTGAGTAGCGGTACCGCTACTCTCGCACGAACGTGTGGGGGCCGGTCTGGCGCAGCGTCAGCGCGGCGCTGGCGCCGTCCTGCTGGTCCTGGCCGAAGCCGGCGAACGTCACGCTCACGCCCGGATGGCAGACCGGCACCTGCGCCCCCTTGCCGGTAGCCCACCAGGTGGCCTCGGTCGCATCGAGCACGAGCACGTGTCGGGCCCGATCGCTGGCCAACCCTTCGGCGAGCGCCTGGCCGAACGCGGCGCTGATGCGCGCGGAGCGCAGCGAGGGGGTGTCGGCGTCGGCCACGTCGGCGGTGCGCGCCAGCAGCGCGTGCAGCGCATGGGCGGCGACCAGCAGCGCGACGCACCGGTCGGTCCAGGCGCTGCGCCAGCGCCGCTGCACGGCGGCGACCAGGCTCGCGGCGAGCAGCGCGAGGCCCAGCACGGAGAAGTGCGCGTAGTAATCCTCGAGGAACGCCGGCCGCCTGGTGAACGCGAACAGGGCCGCCGCGGCGATCCACAGCAGCATCGCGAAGCTGACCGCACGCAGCGCCGGGCGGCCGCCGAGCCACAGCGTGCCGGCCGCGAGCACGGGCGGCCCAAGCACCCACAGGTTGGAGATCGCATCGCCGTGGTCGATCGTCGGGTGCACGACCAGCACACTGTGCCGCAGCACCAGGCCCATGCGCAGCGGGTCCAGACCGAGCGTGGCGCCCGTCTCGCTGCCCTGCACGGTCGCGAGCCAGTAGACGGCATGCACGGTCCCGGTGGCGGCGAACGCCAGCAGGCGCCGCCGGTCCGCGCGTTCGATGGCATCGCCGGCGACGCGCTGCACGAGCAGCGTGCCGACGAACGCGGCTGCGAACACCACCGCGTGCTCCTTGCATAGCAGCGCGAAGCCGAAGCCGACCACCAGTGGCCAGATCCGTTCGCGGCGATCGGCGAGCGCGACCATCACGGCGCCGGTGCCGAGCGCGCACAGCGGATCGCCGACGCCGGCGATCCAGCCGAGCGGCACCAGGTGCACCTCGCAGAGCCCGTAGACGGCGACGCCGAGGCTCGCTCCGAGCAGCGATCGGGTCCATCGGCAGAGCGCGACGAACCAGGTCGCGGTCGCCGCCGCGTGCAGCACCAGCATCGACAGGTGATGGCCGCGCGCGTCGAGGCCGAACAGCTGCACGTTCGTCCACGGAAACCACCAGGTCGGCAGCGGCCGCACGTAGTCGGGCAACGAGCCGGCGAACATCGCGCGGTTCGGGAGCGGCTGCTCCAGCGCCTGCAGCAGCCAGAAGTCGTCCTGCGTGAACGCCGCGTCGCAGGTGCCGGAGAACGCGAGCGCCGCGACCGCGCCCCACAGGAGCGCGCCGATCCAGACGCTACGGCTGGCTGCCATCGGCCTGCCGCGCGACCGGCTCGACCTCGATCTCGACCGGCAGGCCGAGCAGGCCGAAGACCTGGCGGTGCGACGACGCGTTGAACGTCAACGTGTTCTGCAGCAGGTGCAGCAACCGCGTCTCGCCGAACGGGTCGAGCGTGACCGCCGTGATCGTGATCGCGTAGCTGCCGGGGACCAGCAGCGGCATCGCGAACCGGTAGCGGATGTCGACCGCCTCGCCCTTCGCCGGCAGCGGGATCTGCACGTCGTCCGGCAGGTTGTTGGCGCCGGTGATCGCGATGCCGTGCACGTCGTCGAAGTGGAAGCCGACGATGATGCGGTCGGCGTCCTCCGCAAGCGTGTTGTTCTGCAGGCGCAGGTCGATCGTGCAGACGTCGCCGCCGGTGACGTGGTCGGTCGGGTCGCCGTCGGCGTCGAGCAGGCGGCAGCGCACGATCGTCGCCGCGCGCGAGCCCTGGTCGTCATCGGCCGCGATCGGCGCTTCCGAAGCAGCGGCCGTCGCCTTCGGCGTGACGTCGTAGAACAGGTGGTTGAGGTAGGCGTCCACGACCGGGCTCGGCTCGCCGACCTGCTCCAGCTTGCCGTCGTGGATCCACGCGACGCGGTTGCACAGGTGCTTGAGCGACATCGCATCGTGCGACACGTACAGCACCGCCACGCCCTGCTCCTGCATCTGGTGGAACCGATACATGCACTTGTGCCGGAACCGCGCGTCGCCGACCGCGAGCGCCTCGTCGACGATGAACACCTCGGGGTCGAGGTTGGCGTAGACCGAAAACGACAGCCGCGCGAACATGCCCTGGCTGTAGGTCTTGACCGGGCGATCGATGAAGTCCCCGATGTCGGCGAACGACTCGATGCGCTCCATGCGCTCCTCCATCTGCTCGCGCGCGAGGCCGAGCATGGCGCCCGCGACGAAGATGTTCTCGCGGCCGGTGAAGTCCATGTGGAAGCCGCTGCCGAGTTCGAGCAGCGCCGTGATCCGGCCGCGGCGCACGATCTCGCCGCGCGTCGGCTTGAGCGTGCCGGCGATCAGCTGCAGCAGGGTCGACTTGCCGGCGCCGTTGCGCCCGATGATGCCGAGGGTCTCGCCGCGTCGCACCTGCAGGTCGAGGTCCTGCAGCGCCCAGAACTCCGTGTAGTAGCGCTTGTCGCCGCGCGCGAAGAACTGACGCAGGCGGTCGATCGGCTTGCCGAACACCTGGTAGCACTTGCTCAGGCCCCGGGCCTCGAGCACGTAGTCCGATTCGCTCGCTGGTTCAGAGGACATCGGCGAAGCCGTCCTCCACGCGGCGGAAGAACGCGTGCCCGAGCGACGTCGCGAGCACGGTCAGCACGACCAGCCCGCCGACCCAGATCGCGCCCGGCCCGGCACTGCCAGCGATCAGCGCGCGGCTGCTTTCCATGGCGACCGCCAGTGGGTTCAGCAGCACGAGCGTGCGCATCGACTCGTTCTGGATCTTGTCGACGCTCCAGACGATCGGGCTGAGGAAGAACATCAGCTGCAGCACGACGCGCGTCACGTCCTGCACGTCGCGCACGTAGACGGCCAGCGACGCCAGCACCCAGCTGACGCCGAGACCGAGCAGCAGCACCGGCAGCAGCGCGACCGGAACCAGCACGACGGTCCAGGCCGGCACGCCGACGAACAGCAGGTGCAGCAGCGCCAGCAGTGCGGTCGAGATCGCTGCGTTCAGTGCGGTCTGCAGCATCACCGGCCACGGCAGCAGGTGCAGCGGGAACGCGACCTTGGTGACGTAGTTGGGTCGCGCGAGCACCAGCTGGGAGGCGCGGCCGACCGAGTCGGCGAACGCCTGGTAGACGATCATCCCCGTGAACAGCTGGCTGACGAACGCCATGTCGGCGGTGCCGCCGGCGATGTTCAGGATGCCGCCGAACACGGCCGCGTAGACGGCGAGGCTCAGCAGCGGCTGCAGCACCAGCCACGCGACGCCGAGCATCGAGCCGTTGAACGCGGTGTGGATCTCTCGGCGCGACAGCTCTCGCAGCAGCTGGCGATGCCGCCAGGCGGAGGTGTAGGGGCGGAGGAAGAAGGACCGGATTGCGCGCACGCCGCCGCGAATCCTAGCCCGCATCCCGCCGCAGCACCACGCTGCGAACGACCACCGCTCAGCCCGAGTTGCGCGAGCGGTACTCGTGCCGCTGCCACGGGCCCCACTTGGACTCGTAGTAGGCCTTGTTGCGCTCGAACAGGCGCCGGCGGGCCTCCTGGTCGATCTTGTCGAACGACGCCGACAGCTCGTGGTGGATGAACACGTCCTCGGCGCAGACGATCCGGCGGCCGATGCCGCGGACGCGCTGGCAGTAGTCGTCGTCCTCGAAGAAGCCCTGGCCGAAGTTCTCGTCGAGGCCGCCGACCTGGCGATAGACGTCGAACGGCATCGCTACGCAGAAGAAGGCCAGCACCGGGATGTCGAAGGTCTGGCCCGCGACCCTGCCGGTCAGCGCCCGCTGCTCGCCGAGCATCTCGTCGACCGACGTGTAGCTGGTCGCGATCTTGGCCTCGTTGCCGATGTTGTTGGTCACCGGGCCGATCAGGCCGACGTCGGGGTGGTCCTGCAGGTGGTGGTGCAGCGTCCAGGCCCAACCGGGCGTGACCACCAGGTCGTTGTTGAGGATCACCAGCAGGTCGGGATCGTGGGTCGCGCCGGCCTCGAGGCCCTGGTTGCAGGCCGCGGCGAAGCCGAGGTTGTCGTCGTTGCGGATCACGCGCACCCGTGGGTGCTGCTCGATCTCGTCGAGCCAGGCGGGGGTGTCGTCCTGCGAGTCGTTGTCGACGACCACGACGTCGAGTTCGCACGCCATCGGGTCGTCGAGCACCGAATGCACGCAGCGTCGCGTCAGCTCCAGACCGTTCCACGACACGACCACGACGCAGACCTTCGGGCGCGGGGCGGCCGCCACCGCCTCGAGCAGCGCCTCGGCGCGGTGCGCCCAGGTCTGGCGGCGCGCGAACGCCACGCGCTGGGCCATGGCGTCCGGATCGTGGGCGTCCGCCAGCGCGGCGCGCAGCGCCGTGGCGATGCCCTCGGCGTCTTCGCCGATGCGCACGAACGGCCGCACGTCGGTCTCGATCAGCTCCGGCATCGGCGTCGCCACCACCGGCTTGCCGGCGGCGAGCGCCTCGTAGGCCTTGACCGGGTTGGTCGCCAGCGTCAGCTGGTTGATCACGAACGGGATCAGCAGCACGTCCATCAGCCGCAGGTGCTCGGGCAGCAGCGCGTAGGCCACCTCGCCGGTGAAGCGCACGTTGCGCACGTGCTGCAGGCGCTTCTGCACGCCGGCGGTGTCGTCGCCGACCAGCAGGAAGTCGACCTCGGGCAGCGCCCTGGCGACGGCCTCGACCAGGTCGACGTCGAACCACGCCGCGATCGCGCCGAAGTAGCCGACGACCGGTCGCCGGCCGTCGGGCGGCGCCGCCGTCGCGGCCGCGAAGTCGTCCGGCGCGCAGGCGTTGCGCACCATGTGCACCGAGTCGTGCTGCGGCGCGATGTCGCGTTCGATGTGGTTGCTGGTGACGATCACCGCGTCGCTCTTGTGCAGCAGCCGCTGCTCGGCGCGCGGCAGGCCGGCTCCGGAGTCCTCGAAGCCGTGATGGTTGTCCATGCAGTCGTAGATGCGCAGGCACCGCGGCACCTGCTCGACCAGGTCGATCCAGCACGGGTGGTCGACCAGCGCGATGCAGGTCGAAAGCGACACGTCGCCGAGCAGCTTGCGCAGGCCGCCGATCAAGAACGCGCTGACGACCGGCGGCGGCACGTCCTCGTAGATCGAGGTCGGCCGGTTGGTGTGCAGGCGCACCTGGTGGATGCGCGGCCGTTCGTGCACGACGTCGAGCTGGTAGCCGGGCTGGGTCGACGACTGGAAGGCCGGCGACAGGTAGAGCACGCGGTGGCCGCGCCGCGCCAGTTCGACGGCCAGGTGCTGCGGCCGCTGCGTGCGCAGGTGCCAGTCGATCACGCCGAACACGATCACGTCCGGCAGCGTCGCGTGCGGCGGCTCGACGTCGGCGACGTGCGGCGGCGCCGGGCGGTTGCGCCAGCGCTTCGCGGCGAGAAAGTCGGCGTATTCGCGCGAGTCCTTCAGGAGCGGCCGGAACACCGCGAAGAACGCGACCTTCAGCGGCCAGCGCCAGCGGTCGGCGAGCTTGCTGCGCGCGCCGCGGTTGGCCAGCGCGATCAGCCCCTTGCGGACCACGCGGGCCGATGCGCCGGGCAGCCGCAGCGCCAGCCGCAGCGGGCCGGTCACGCGCCACGACAGGCTGTTCTGCATCGCCTCGAGGTCGTCGACGGCCTGCGACGGTGCGGCGCGCAGCTGCGCGAGTTCGGCGTTGGCCTCGTCGAGCGCCGTGCGCGCCTCGTCGATCTCTTCGCGCCAGCAGGCGACCTGTTCGTTGGCCTGGTCGAGGCGTCGGCGCAACAGCGTCAACTGCTCGAGGGTGCCATCGCGCTGCGCGACCAGCTGGTCGGCGTAGCTCGACAGGCGCGCATCGGCCCAGGTCCGGAAGCGGTGCCAGGCCTCGCGCGCAGCCTCGCGCGTCGCGCGGTCGTCGGGGGCGTGCGGCGGCGCCGTCGGCGCATCGCGGCCCGCGATCACGACCTGGCGGTAGGTCGGCTCCAGGTGGTCGAAGCGCAGCAGCTGCTCGGCGAACCGGTCGCCCATCTCGCGCAGCAGCGGCGTGTGCTCGGCGCGGTCGAGCAGCACCACGTGCAGCGACAGCAGGTCCTGCAGCCACGGCGTGTGGCCGTTGCCGAAGCGCGCCACCTGCAGGCCGTCGCCGCGCAGCTGCTGCTCGACGTCACCCAGCCGCGGCAGGCCGTAGAGTTCGTGTTCGTGCAGCCAGTCGTAGTCGCGGCCGTGCTTGGCGTGGTAGGCGAGGTGCACGATGTCGTCGGTGCGGCGGGCCTCGCCGACGTCGGCGAACGGCGCGGCGATGACGACGCCGAGCCGGCTCGCCCGGACCATCTGGGCGACGAACCGCTGGCGCGCCTCGGCCGGCACGTGCTCGAGCACGTCGACGCAGACCACCACGTCGTAGCTGTCGTCGGGCACCGACGCGGCGTCGAGCGGCTTGCCGACGATGGTGCCGTTGCCGGTGTGCTCGCCGTCGCGCGCCTGCAGCAGCGGGTCGAGGTAGGACAGTTCGTGCTCGGGCAGGAACGAGCCCAGCAGCATCGACTCGCCGCAGCCGACGTCGAGCACCGTGCCGCCGGCCGGCGCGAGCGCGCGTACGCCCTCGGCGGCTGCGGCATACCGGCTCCACTGGTCGAACAGGAAGCCTTGGGGAGGTGTGGGGCCGGGCTGGTCGGGCATCGGTGCGAGGGCGGCCCGGCGCAGCGCCGGGTGCCGCCTAGCCTACAGCGGGAACGCGCCGGTGTTGACGCCGCGCCCTTCGAGAGCCAGCACTTCCGCCAGCTGCTCCTTCTGCTGCTCGGTGACGCGGGCGTAGACGTCGGTGACCAGCGTCTCGTCCGCCGGCGGCCCTTCCTTCTCGGCGGCCGCGATCGCGTCGTTGACGCGCTGCGCGATGTCGTCCTTGAAGGCAGCCTCCTTGCCGTCGTCCCACAGCCCCTTCTTCTGCAGGTAGGTGCGGAAGCGGTCGACCGGGTCGCGCTGCTCCCACAGCTTGACCTCGGCCTCGTCGCGATACCGCGTCGGATCGTCGGACGAGCTGTGGCCGAGGCGGCGGTAGGTGACCGCCTCGATGAAGGTCGGCCCGTCGCCCTTGCGGGCGCGCGCGGCGGCCTCCCGGGTGACCGAATAGACCGCCAGCACGTCGTTGCCGTCGACGCGCACGTAGGGCATGCCGTAGGCCTTGCCCTTCTGCGCCAGCGTCTCCGACGCGCTCTGCTTGCTCAGTGGCACCGAGATCGCCCACTGGTTGTTCTGGCAGAACATGATGCACGGGCTCTTGTAGACCGCCGCGAAGTTCATGCCGCAGTGGAAGTCGTTGGCGCTGGTGGCGCCGTCGCCCATGTAGCCGAGCACGACGATGTCGTCGCCCCGGATCTTCGCCGCCATCGCCGCGCCGGTGGCGTGGCTGATCTGCGTGCCGATCACCGACGACATGCCGTAGTAGTTGCCTTCCTTGACCGTGTAGTGGCACGGCATCTGGCGGCCCTTGCAGCGATCGGCGCCGTTGCCGATCAGCTGGTTGATCGCCTCGGTCAGCGACAGGCCGCGCATCATCGCGGCGGCCCCTTCGCGCAGCGCCGGAAAGATCCAGTCCCGCTGCTCGAGCGCGGCGACCGATCCGACGGTCGCAGCCTCCTGGCCGAGGATCGGGCCGTAGAAGCCGATCCGGCCCTGGCGCTGCAGCATCAGCATGCGGCGGTCGAACTCACGGACCTGCACCATCTGCTCGTACAGGTAGAGCAGCGTCTCGTCGGCGAGGTTCGGGTCCTTGCCGGCGGCGACGCTGCCGTCGTCCTCGAGCACGCGCACCAGGCCCTGCGGCTTGGCGGGCCCGGCGGCGGGCGCTGCCTGCTTGCTGCCAGCAGGCCTTCCGGCTGCGGACCTTCCGGCTGCGGACCTTCCGGCTGTTGGCTTCGCGGCCGCAGGCTTCCGGGCCGCCGGTCGGGCGGCCGGGGCCTTGCGCGACGTCGCCTTGCGCGTCGCCTTCTTGGCGGTCTTCTTCGCGGCCATCAGCCCAGCAGCATCCGGTACGGCTGCTCGAGGTGGTCCTTGACGACGTTCATCCAGTGCGCGCCGGTGGCGCCGTCGACCAGGCGGTGGTCGATCGACACCGACAGGTACATCTTCTTGCCGGGCACGCAGGCGCCGTCGCGGATCACCGGGGTGTCCTTGATGGCGTGCACGCCGCAGATCGCGACCTCGGGGAAGTTGATGACCGGCGTCGCGAACAGGCCGCCGATGTTGCCGGCGTTGGTGATCGTGAAGGTGCCGCCGGTCAGGTCGTCGACGGTGACCTTGCCTTCGCGCGTGCGCTTGGCGAGGTCCTGCAGCTCGGCGGCGAGCTCGCCGATCGACTTGCGGTCGACGTCCTTGATGACCGGGACGATCAGGCCGCTGTCGGTGTCGGTCGCGATGCCGAAGTTGTAGTACTCCTTCACGACGAACTCGTTGGTGACCTCGTCGAGCGACGCGTTCATCGTCGGGTGCGCCTTCATCGCCGACACGATCGCCTTCATGATGAACGGCAGGTACGTGACGTTGACGCCCTTGTCCGCGTAGGCGGCCTTGGCCTCCTTGCGGATCTTGACGAGTTCGGTGACGTCGATGTCGTCGACGTAGGTGAAGTGCGTCGCGGTGTACTTCGACCGCGTCATCGCCTCGGCGATCTTGCGGCGCAGGCCGCGGAACGGCGTGCGGGTCTCGGTGCGGCCTTCCGGGGCCGGCGGGATCGCGATCGGCTGGAACGCGTGGCCGCCGACCGAGGCGCCGCCGGCGGCAGCCGGGGTCGCGGTGCTCAGATCGTCGTTGGTGATCCGGCCGCGCGGGCCGGTCGGCGCAATCGTCGACAGGTCGATGCCCATCTCCCGTGCGCGGCGGCGGGTCGCCGGCGCGGCGAGCACCTTGCCCGGGCTCGACTGCACGAACGACGCCGGGGCTTGCGCGGCGGGGGCCGGCGCGGCGGCGGCGGCGGGCTTGGCCTCTTCCTTCGCGGGGGCCGGCGCGGCCTCCTCCTTGGCAGGCTTCGCCTCCTCCTTGGCCGGAGCGGCGGCACCGGCAGCGCCGGCGTCGATCACGGCGATCACCGAGCCGACCGGGACGACGTCGCCCTCGGCACACTTCAGCTCGGCGATCGAGCCGGTGAACGGCACCGTGATCGTCACGGTCGCCTTGTCCGTCATCACCTCGACGAACTCGTCCTCTTCCTTCACCGCCTGGCCGGCCGAGACCTTCCAGCTGACGATTTCGCCTTCCGCGATGCCCTCACCGATGTCGGGCAGTTTGAATTCCTTGAGTGCCATGATTGGGAGATTGGGTGGTGCTGTGCAGTGAGGGGTGGGTTACCAGACGAACGTCTTCTCGATGCCCGCAGCGACGCGCTTCGGATCGGGCATGTAGAGGTGTTCGAGGGAATAGGGGAACGGGGTGTCGAAGCCGGCGACGCGCACGATCGGGCCTTCCATGTACTCGATGGCCTTCTCGGCGATGATCGCGCTCAGCTCGCCGCCGAAGCCGCCGGTCTTCGGCGCTTCGTAGACGATCACGACGCGGCCGGTCTTCTTGACCGACTCGAGGATGGTCTGCTCGTCGAGCGGCACCAGCGTGCGCAGGTCGACGATCTCGACGCTGCGGCCTTGCTCTTCCTGGGCGAGATCGGCGGCCTTCTGGCAGACCGGCACCATCGCGCCGTAGCACAGCACGGTGACGTCGGTGCCCTCGCGCGCGATGCGCGCCTTGCCGAGTTCGACCGTGTGCTCGCCGAGCGGGACCTCGTCCTTGGCGTGGCGGTAGATCGCCTTCGGCTCCAGGAACATGACCGGGTCCTCGTCGCGGATCGACGAGATCAGCAGGCCCTTGGCGTCGGCCGGCGTCGACGGGATCACGACCTTGAGGCCCGGCGTGTGGCAGAAGTACGCCTCGGCCGACTGGCTGTGGTAGTGGCCGCCGCGGATGCCGCCGCCATACGGCGAACGGATCACCATCGGGCACGTGTATTCGCCGCCGGAGCGGTACCGCATCTTGGCGGCCTCGCTGACGATCTGGTCGAAGCCCGGGTAGATGAAGTCGAGGAACTGGATCTCGGCGATCGGCCGCATGCCGTAGACGGCCATGCCGACGCCGGCGCCGAGGATGCCACACTCGCTGAGCGGCGTGTCGAAGCAGCGGTTCTCGCCGAACTCCTCGTAGAGGCCCATCGTCGTGCCGAACACGCCGCCCTTCTTGCCGACGTCTTCGCCGAAGACGACGACGCGGTCGTCGTTGGCCATCTCGACGCGCATCGCGTCGTTGATCGCCTCGAGCATCGTCATGACCTTGGTGCCGGTCTTGCCTTCGCCCGCCTTGGTGTTGGTAGCAGTCATGTTCTGTTGGGTGGGAGGGCGGGGTCGCGCCGCTCCAGGGTCAATGGTGTGTGGACTCGTGGATGTTGCTTCCCGCGGAGCGACGACCAGGATGATCTCTGGCCGACTCGACCGCTCGCGGGCGATTCGGTCAGAGCGGGAAGTGGCCGACCTCGGCGCCGATGCCGCCCTTCTCGACGAGCTCGTGCAGGTACTTCTTCTGGTCCTTCAGCTGTTGCGTCGGGTTCATGTAGACGTCCTCGAACATCGTCTCGGGGCCGACCGGCGGCATCGCCTCGGCGACCTTGACGGCCGCGGCGATCTCCTCCTTGCTGCCCTCGACGCACTCCTTCTCGAAGTCCTCGCTCCAGAGCTTCTTGTGCTTGAGGTAGCGCTGGAAGCGCGCGATCGGGTCCTTCTTCTTCCAGGCCTCGAACTCCTTCTTGTCGCGGTAGCGGTCGGCGTCGTCGGACGACGAGTGCGAGGCGATCCGGTAGGTCACCGTCTCGATCAGCGTCGGGCCGTCGCCGCGGCGGGCGCGCTCGACCGCTTCCTTGGTGACGCGGTAGACGGCGAGGATGTCGTTGCCGTCGACGCGCACGCCCGGCATGCCGTAGGCGTCGGCCTTGATCGCCATCGACTCGCTCGCGGTCTGCTTGTCGTTGGGCACCGAGATCGCCCAGCCGTTGTTCTCGCAGACGAACACGACCGGCGCCTTGTAGACCGCGGCGAAGTTGAGGCCGCAGTGGAAGTCGTTGCTCGAGGTGCCGCCGTCGCCGCAGTAGGTCATGAAGACCGTGTCGTCGCCGCGGGCCCTGGCGGCCATGCCGGCGCCGGCGGCCTGGCTCAGCTGCGTGCCGATCGGCGAGCTGATCGAGACGAAGTTCGCCTGGCGGAAGCTGTAGTGCACCGGCATCTGGCGACCCTTGCTGGTGTCGCCCGAGTTGCCGAACCACTCGGCGATGATCTTCTCGTACGGGATGTCGCGCAGCAGCAGGATTCCCGGCTGGCGGTAGGCTGGGAACAGCCAGTCGCTGTCCTGCAGCGCGTAGGCGGTGCCGAGGTGCGAGGCCTCCTGCCCGGTCGACTGCAGGTAGAAGCCGATGCGGCCCTGACGCTGCAGCGCCAGGCCGCGGTCGTCGAGGGCGCGCGTGGCGCACATCAGCTTGTAGAGCCGCTTGAGCTCTTCCGGCGGCAGGTTCGGGTCCTTGCCCTTCTGTGCCTTGCCGTCCTTGTCGAGGATCGTCAGTAGTTCGAGACTCATGATTCGTTTCCTTCGGCCAGCTTGGATGGTCGATCCTGCCTGGCTTCCTCCGCCTTGCGTTGGCGCAGCAGCCCTTCGATGTAGAACTCGGCCGCCTTGTAGCTGGACCGGACCAGCGGACCGGACGCGACGTAGAGGAAGCCCTTGGTCATCGCCCGTTGTTGCAGTGCCTGGAAGCGCGCCGGCGTGACGTGCTCGCGCACCGGCAGGTGCAGCATCGACGGACGCAGGTACTGGCCGAACGTCACCACGTCGACCTCGAACTCGCGCAGGTCGTCCATCGCCTGATCCAGCTCGCGCTCGCTCTCGCCGAGGCCGAGCATCAGCGAACTCTTGGTCACGACGTCGGGGCGGATCCGCTTGGCCATGCGCAGCGTCTCGAGCGAGCCGAGGTAGCTGCAGCGGTGGTCGCGGACGCGCGCCGTCAGGCGCAGCACGGTCTCGATGTTGTGGGCGTAGACGTCGACGCCCGACTCGAGCACGGTGCGGATGCTCGACTCGCGGCGCTGCAGGTCCTCGCGCTGGGTTTTGTCGGTCGGCAGCCAGTCGCCGACCAGCGCCTCGACCAGCATCTCCGGCGCGCGCCGCTTGATCGCGCGGATGGTGTCGGCGACGTGCTGCGCGCCGCCGTCCGGCAGGTCGTCGCGGTCGACCATCGTCAGCACGACGTACTTGAGCCCCATCGCGACGCACGACTCGGCGACCTTCTCGGGCTCCTCGGCGTCGACCGGCACGCCCTTGCTGTGCGTCTTGACCGCGCAGAAGCGGCAGCCGCGGGTGCAGGTGTCGCCGAGCACCATGAACGTCGCCGTGCCGCCATCCCAGCACTCGCCCATGTTGGGGCAGCGCGCCTCCTCGCAGACCGTGTGCAGGCCGCGGTCGCGCAGGGTCTTGGTCAGACGCGCCACGGTCGGACCCGAGGGGATCGGGACCTTCAGCCAGTCGGGCTTCTGCCCGGGGGTGATGCGCTTGCTGTGGATCGACGACATTGCGGGGTTGCGCCGCAAGCCGCGGACACCGCGGCTGAAGGCCAGGGAGAGTAGGCAGCCACCCCGGGGAAGGCCAGTTAGATACCCGCAAGTATGCAACGTCGGATCGGGCGGTTGCGGCACGATCACGCCATGCACAGCCGCCTTTGGGGCCCGCTCGGGACCCGCCTGTCGACGCGCTTCGCGACCCTGCTGCTGCCGGTGCTGTTGGTCGCTCAGGATCCGGTGGAGTCGGATTCTCGGGCGGCTCCGGTGCCGGTCGTCGACCGCCTGGTGGCCGCGATGAAGGGCTGCCTGCGGGTGCCCGAGCCGACCACCAATGCGGTGCGCCGTGCCACGGGTGCGTCGCTGTTCGACGGCTCCTACGACTGGCACTCCAACCTGTTCGCGCACTGGGCGCTGCTGGTGCACGCCCGCCGCAGCGGCGACGAAGAGCTGGCCCGCGGGGTGCTCGCGCCGTTGACGCCGGCGGCGCTGCAGCAAGAACGCGAACGGCTGGCCAAGGTGAGCCAGCGTCGGCGCGCGGTGTTCCCGTACGGCGAAGGCTGGCTGCTGCAGCTGCTGGACGAGCTCGAACACCATCGCGAGGTCGCCGCGTCGACGCGGGCGTGGCGGCGGGAGATCGAACTCGAGGTGCTCGCATGGCTCGAGGCGCGGCCGTTCCCGGGCATCCCCGAGCAGCGGCGCAAGGGACCGTTCGCCGGCCGCAGGTTCCTCGGCTCGTATCGCTCGTGGGCGTGGAACTGGTACCAGCTGGCGCGCAGTGAGCCGATCGGCGAGGGCGTCGCGGCGCGGCTCGAGAAGCTGTTCGCCGACAAGCTGATGCCCAACGCGGCCGGCATGCTCGCGGAGCGCGAGCTGACCGTCTACGAGTTCCTCGACGTGCCGGCGATCGCGTTCCTGGTGCACGACGTCCGGCCGCTGCCGCAGGCGCCGAAGCTGCCGGAGATCGACACCGGACTGCCGCTGCCCGACCAGGTGACGCTGCGCGACACGCACTCGCTCGGCAAGTGGATCTCGCGGCTGTGGCCGCTGGCGATCGCGGCGCGCACCGATCCGGCCGCGCGCGAACGGCTCGACCGGGAGCTGGCGCGCTACCTCGCGCGCGAGGACCTGTGGAACGGCGACTTCACGGTCATCCGCCACTGGATCCCGCAGTTCTTGTGGTTCGCGATCCACCTCGCCGAGCCGAAGTAGCGCTGAGCGCGTCGGGCAGGGGCCTTGGACCGTCGGTGCCATCGATGGGCGGGGCCGCCTGTGGCCGTCGACGCCGGGCGTGGCCGGCTCCGGCGCGCCGCCAGCTGCGCGGTCGGGTCGTAATCTTGTGGCGGGTCCGGGCGCCGCGTGCCGCCTGCGACTCCAGAGCCACGAGATCCCCGTGTTCCATACCCGCACCTCCGTATTCTTCGCCCTCGCCATGCTGCTGGGGCTCGCCGCCGCGCTGCCGGCCCAGGTCGTGACCCTCTCGGGGGACGTCTACGACGGCCAGATCGGCCCGCTGCAGAACGACACCTTCCACTGCCAGAACATCCGCGTGCCGCCGGGGCAGACGCTGACGCTGTCGGGCGTCAACCTGAAGTTCCACGACAACCGGTCGTTCACGATCGAGGGCACGGTCGACGCCAGCCAGGGTGCGTTCCTGACCTCGGTGCACGACGACGCGGTCGGCGGTGACACCAACGGCAACGGCGCGGCGACGGTGGCGCAGGCGGGTGACTGGCAGGGCGTGCGGTTTCCGAGCGGTGCGACCGGCAGCTCGATCCTCAACGCGTCGATCCGCCACGCCGGTCGCGGCGGCAGCCCGGCGCTGCGCATCAACAGCTCCTCGGTCGAGCTGTCGATGACCAACGCGGTGATCGGCGACTCCGACGGCGTCGGCGCCGAACTCGGCAACTCGCGGCCGATCTTCAACAACCTGCTGGTGGCCGACTGCGCCGGCGTCGCGATGACCGGCTCGTTCGTGATGCTCGACCGGGTCGTCAACTGCACGGCGTGGAACTGCGCGGGCGGCAACTACATCGAGCGGCGGACCGCGCCCGGCGGCCAGCCGCAGTGGCCGCTCAACGGGCCGGCGGCGCTGACGTTCGGGCCGCAACACACGCTGGGCGGCACCGGCGTGATGGTCGTCAACGGGGTCGTCAACGTGCCCGCGGGCAACCATCTGACGCTCGACCTTGGCCTCGACTGCAAGCTGACCGCGAACGGCGCGTTCCTGATCCGCGGCGGCTTCGAAGCGATCGGCACGCCAGCGGATCCGTCGGTGTTCACGTCGCTGCGCGACGACACGGTCGGCGGCGACACCAACCTCGACGGCGCGGCGACTTCGCCGGCGCCGGGCGACTGGCGTTCGCTGCGGTGTGACGCGGCGACCGGCGAGTTCGGCTTCGTCGACGCGGAGGTGCGCTATGCCGGCGGTTCGCTCAGCTTCGGCGGCGGGGTCCTGGTCGGCACCGGCCGCTGTGACGCGCAGCGGCTGACGGTGCGCGACACGCTCGGCTTCGGCATCGACTTCGGCGTGACCAACACGTCGAGCCCCAACCACTCGTCGGTCGTCGACTGCACGTTCGTCGACCTGACCGACGCGGGCATCCACGACGCGCCGCTCGACGACCTGCCCGACCATCGCGGCAACCAGGCCGTCGGCACGACGCCGGCGGTCACGCAGGTGCTGCCGCTGCTGCGGCGCGACACCGTGGTCGGGCCGGCCAACCTGGTCGCCGGGGTCGCACACATCGCCGGTTCGGTCTCGGTGCCGTCGGGGCTGCGCCTGACGGTGCTCGACGGCAGCGCCTGGAAGTTCTTCAACGGCACGTCGATCACGACGCAGTCCGGCATCTTCGAACTGCTCGGCACGCCCGACGCGCCGATTGTGTTCACGTCGCTGCTCGACGACACCGTCGGCGGTGACACCAACGGCGACGGTGCGGCGACCATGCCGGTGGCCGGCAACTGGACCGGCGTGCGCATGAACGGCTCGACCGCGTCGCGCGCCGTGCACTTCGACGTGCGCTACGCGACGACCGGGGTGCAGGTGCAGTCCTCGCAGGGCGTGCTGCGTGCGGCGCGCGCGCTGCGCTGCCGCGACGGCTTCTCGCTGTCGGCGCACCAGGGGCCGCTCGACAACCTGGTCGCCGCCGACTGCACCCGCGACGGCCTGCGGGTCTCCGGCAGCGGCTACGACGTGCGGCACGCGTCGGTCGCCGGCTGCGCCGACGCCGGCATCGACGCGACCGGCTTCTCCGGCGCAGTGCGCAACTCGATCGCGTGGAACAACGTCGGCGGCAACTTCGTCGGCATCACCGCGAGTTCGGTGTTCGACTCGTGCGGCGACTTCGCCGGCCAGAACGGCAACCTCGTCGCCAACCCGCAGTTCGCCGATCCGCTGGTGCTGACGCTGTCGGCGTCGTCGCCGTGCGTCGATGCGGCGGGTCTCGCCGCCGCGGTCCCGGTCGCGACCGACGTGGTCGGCAACTCGCGCGTCAGCGCACCCGGCTTCGGCCCGACGGCGCTGCCCGACATGGGCGCCTACGAGGTCGTCGGCTGTCGCCTGCTGGTCGATCGACCGGTGCCGCACGTCGGCGACACGATCACGTTCGGCCTGCTGCCCGGCAGCCCGGCCAACCACGGCCTCGGCTTCGTCGGCGCGGGCGTCGGCCACGTCGGCGGCCTGGCGCTGCTGCAGCCGTACGGGATCCTCAACACCGGCTTCCCGCAGCTGATCACGCTCGGCTTCGGGCCGAGCACGGCGGCGGTGCACTTCGCGGTGCCGCCCGATCCGCTGCTCAACGGCTTCGAGATGTCGGTGCAGGGACTGCTGGTCCCGATCCCGTTCCCGGCGGGCGGCAGCCTGACCAACGTGGTCAGGCTGCGGGTGGTCGGGCCGTAGGCGCGCCCGCAACCGGTTGCGTCCGGGATCGCAACGCCGGGCTCAGAACGAGCCCAGCGTGCCTTCGATGCCGTTGCTGGTGATCGCGCCGAACGTGTTGACCGCCGGGTTGCTGAACGTCGCGGCCTGCGTGAACAGCTTGGAGCCGATCAGCGCCGCCGGCGTCGCCGGGATCGCCAGGTTGTAGGCGTAGGTCGAGCCGGTCGGGAACCACGGGCCGAGCACCAGATCGAGGTTGGCGCGCAGCTCACAGCCGGGCATGCCGAGGAAGCCGAGGTCCGGGATCGCCGGGTCGGTCTCGCCCCAGATCGTCAGGCCGAACACTGTCGTCGCCGGGATGTCGACGACCTCGAGGTCCCAGCTGCTGCCGAGCACCGGGTTGGTGACCGAGTCGAGCGACAGCGGGATGATGTCGGTGCTGCCGGTGATCAGCGCCGGCGTGGCCGAGATGTCGACCGCGCCCGGGTCGGCGCTCGGGCCGGCCGGCGAGTAGCCGACGAGCCAGTCCTCGGGGTTGGCGAAGCCGACCGTGCCGAAGCGGATCGCCCAGTCGCCGGTGATGACGTTGTAGTCGATCTGGATGTAGCACGGGTCCTGCGTGTTCCAGCCGTTGACCCCGTCGTAGGTGACGCGGGTCTGGCCGGTCGCGACGTCTTCCTCGTAGGTGACCGTGCCCGACTGGTCGGGCTGCAGGTCGGTCCACGTGTAGACCGCGCCCGACGGGTTGTTGAGCAGCTCGTTGACGTTCGGCGTGAAGCCGTTGCTGTTGCCGGCGCCCATCGCGAACCAGCCGTTGGAGCCGACCGACATGCCGAGCGTGCCGGCGGCCACCTGGCCGTCGTCGGGCAGCGTCAGCACGGTGCCGCCGGCCGGATCGATGCCGCCGACGGGCAGCGGGCCGGTGCCGGCCGCGGTCAGCACCAGGTAGCCGGCGCCGGTGTTGGTGCCGGTGATGTCGGTGTTGGTCAGGTCGAACGCCGCCGTGTCCATCTGCTCGTAGAACGACGTGAACTCACGGATGCAGCCCTGGCCGATCACCTTGGTCGCCGCCTGCACGCCGAAGTTGCACGCGACGATCGCGTAGCCGCCGTTGGCGTTGGACTGGTTGCTGAACGTGATCTCGGAGACCGCGTCGCCGACGAACGCGCTGAGGTCGATGCGACCTTCGGTCAGCGACAGGTTCTGGTCGGGGCTGGCCTGGTCGGTGCCGCCAGTGCCCGGGTAGGCGCCCTGGAACCAGTCGGGGCCCGACAGGGTCGCGGTGGTGGTGGCGCCGGTCAGGAACGTCACGGTCACGTCGAACGAGCCGCCGCCGTTGCTGATCTGGTAGAGGAAGCCGAGGCTCGAGCCCGGCGTGACGACGATCGGCGTCGCCAGCACGGTCTGCTGCGGGCCGGTCTGGTCGACGACCGGCAGCCACGACGGCTGGATACCGATGTTGTCGCCGTCCGGCGTCGGATCGAACGCCCAGATGCCGCCGGCGACCGCGTTGCGGTTGCCGAGGTGCACGATGTCGAGCACACCCGGCGTCGCGACCAGGCTGTAGTTGGCGAGCAGCGGATCGCTCGGGATGCCGGCCGAGAAGTCGAGCGCGCGGTCCGAGATCGAACGGAAGCCGTTCGGGTCGTCGGGCAGGCCGGCTTCGCCGGCGTGGATCATGCCGTTGAAGTTGTAGTTGAGCGGGACGGGAGTGCTCTGCGCGGTGGCCGCAACCGTGGTGACGGTTGCGCCGGCGAGCAGCGAGAGCGAACGAAGGAAGCGGGTCATGTCGGCACATCATCCATCGCGACGCGCCCTGCGCACAAGCGTGCAATCCCCGGGCGATCTTGGGACAGACGGAGCGCCGCATCCGCGTCGGTCGCCGAGGCGGTAACACGTCCACGCCATCGGGCGGAACGTCCCGGTCGTTCGGCTACGACATCCGCCAGGCGTTCCAGAACGACAGCAGGCGGTTCTGCAGCCAGCCACCGAGCAGCTGCACGCGCGCCGGCAGCAGCACCCGCGCGGTCAGGCCCGAGCCGCGCGCGTCGAGCGGCACCGAGTCGACCTCGAGCATCACGTGCAGGTACGGCCGGTCGGCCGCCAGCAGCTCGCCGCTGGTCCGGGTCACGTAGAGGTCGCCGCCGCCGAGCATCGTCAGGGCCGGCGGCACCTCGAAGCGCGACGCCGACGCGCGGATCTCGCGCACCACCGCGCGCACCGAACGGGTCGGATCGCAGCTCCAGCGCACCTCGGCCTCGCTGTCGACCTCGAGCCGCGCGCGCGACACATCTTCTTCGGTCAGCACCATGCGCAGGTAGCGGTGGCCGCTGTGCACCTGGAACAGCTCCTCGCCCTGTTGCACGAACCGTCCCGGCAGACGGTCGTGCAGCGGGCTCGCGATGGTGCCGTCGGCGTCGGCGCTGAGGCTCAGCGAGTACTGCCGCGCCTCGAGCTCCTTGACGCTGGCGGTCAGGTACGAGATGCGCGCCTGGTGGATCGCCGCCTGGGTCGGATCGTCGAGCTCGATCGCGTCGAGGCCTTCGCGTTCGGCGTCGAGCTCGCCGACCAGGCGCTGGCGCCGCATCTCGAGTTCGGGGTTGTGCAACACCGCCAGCTGGTCGCCGGCTTCGACGACGTCGCCGTTGTGCACCTCGAGCTGCTGCACGAAGCCGCCGGTCGGTGCGCGCACCGACTGCCGTTGCTGCGGGTCGAGCACACCCGGCGCGACGATGCTCCACGAGATCGGCACCATGCCGCCGAGCAGCGGCAGTAGCGTCAGCGTCGCCAGCGCGACCAGCCGCGCGCGGGTGCGGTAGTCGGCGGTGGCCTTGCCGTTCCACAGGTGGATGGTCAGCGCCAGCACCGGCTTCGCGATCAGCGCCCACGCGAACACCACGCCGAGGAACATGCCGGCCGCCGGCCACTGGGTCATCATCAAGCCGGTCAGCAAGAACGCGAGGGTGACGCGGTAGACGAACGCGGCGGGGCCGTAGATGCCGTAGAGCAGCCGTTCGGACGCTGCGTAGCCGTCGGGTGCGCGCGCCTTGCCGAGCGCCACGCGGTTGGCCCAGCCGTTGAGGAACGACTGCGCGCGCTGCTGCAGGTTGAACACGCCGACCAGGTCGCTGAACAGGAAGTAGCCGTCGTACTTCATCAGCGGGTTGACGTTGAACAGGATCGTCACGACGCTCGCCAACGCGATCACGTTGAAGGCCAGGTCGTGCACGAAGCCCTCGGTCGTGCCGGCCCAGACCAAGGCCGCGATCGCCGCGACGAAGGTCTCGAAGTACATGCCGCCGAGCGCGACGACCGCGCGCTGCCGGGCGCCGGGCAGCTTCCACGAGGCGCCGGCGTCGACGTACGCGCACGGCGTCATCATGATCATCTGCACGCCCATCTCCGGCACCGACGCGCCGAACCGCTTGGCGGCGTAGGCGTGGCCGAACTCGTGCAGCACCTTCAGGCCGATCAGCGCGAGCCACAGCACCGGCAGGTTGGCGAGGGCCAGCAGGTTGCCGGTCTCGGCGAACATCTCGTCGAACCGGCCGAGGCACTTCCAGCCGACCAGCCCGAGCAGCGACAGCCACAGCAGCAGGCCGGGCCAGCCGAACAGCCAGCCGGTGTAGCGCAGCGTGCGATCGAGGAACGCGTCCGGGTTGCCGACCGGGATGCGGTGGCTCATCAGCATGCGGTACCACGGCCCGCTGCCGCGCGCCTGCTTCTCCAGCATGCGCTGGTAGGTCTGGTCGCCGCCGCTGATCGGCAGGTGCAGCAGGCCGATGCCGTGCAGCCACAGCACGAACTTGTAGAAGCCCTGGCGATCGTCGTCGTCGTCGTCGAGCACGTCGTCGCGGACCAGCTGCGCGTAGCACTCCCCGAGCGTGCGGTGGCGGACGATCGCGGTCAGCACGCGGTAGTCGGCGCCCCGGAACGCGTGGTTCTGGAAGCTGACCGGGTCGTGCACGACGTAGCGCACGCCGCCGCGGGTCTGCTGGCGCGTGAAGTGCAGGTCGCTGCGCAGGCCGACCCGGAGCGGGCCCAGCACGCGTTCGGTTCTGCTGGTGTCCGTCATCGCTACAGCCAGAAGTTCAGGTGCAGCCAGTCGGTGATGCGGTGCGTCAGCACCCACCAGGCGCTGCGCGAGCCGGCGTCGATGCGCGCGGTGCCCTCCATGCCGGGCGGCAGCAGGCCGAGGTCGATCTCGACGTCGGCCTCGCCGAGGAACACGTTCTGTTCGTCGACGATCGTGCTCGACGGCGCGATCGCCAGGTTGTCGAGCTGGTAGCCGCGGTCGGGTTCGGCCGCCGGCGCGAACTCGGCGCGCACGCACTCGTTGGCGGCGAGCACCATGCGCTCGGGAATGCGCAGCTCGATCGACGCGCGGTCGTAGCGGGCCAGTTCGAACAGCGGCACGCCGAGTTCGAGGCGGCTGCCGAGGCGTTCGCGCAGGTCGCCGTCGAGGATCAGGCCGTCGTGCGGTGCGCGGATCTGCGCCTGGGCGATGCTGGCGTCGACGATCGCCAGCTGCGCTTCGAGGCTGCGCTTCTTGGCTTCGTTGACGCGCACCTGGCCGGCCTCCCGTTCGCCGACCGCCTGATCGATCAGCGCCGCCAGCGACTCGATCTCGGCGTTCAGCTCGGCGCGCTGCAGGAAGTCGTCGCTGGCGTCGATCGCGGCCAGCAGCTGGCCCTCCTGCACGCGGTCGCCCGGCCGCACGAACAGCTCGGCGAGCACGCCGGCGCGCGGGCAGGCGATCGTGCGCCGGTCGGTCGCCTTGACGGTGCACGGCACCGTGAACGTGTGGTGCAACGTGCCGAACGCGAGCCATCCGGCGAGCCCGAGCACGGCCGCGATCAGCGTCAGCGCGCGGGCCGGGCCGCGCGCGAACAGGCGCCGCACGTTTTGTCGCACCAGGTCGAGGGCGTGCTGCCGCAGGCTGCGGTTGGCGGTCAGCGACAGCGGCACCAGCGCGGCGTAGCCCGACAGCTCCTCCTGCATCAGCACGACCTGGTCGCGCGTCAGCCGGGTGCCACCGCCCTGGCTCATCGAGACCACCGCGACGATGCGGTCCGTGAACCGCAGCGGCAGCGATGCGACCGCGTTGCCCTGGTGGCGCTGGCTCCACTGCGCGTGCAGCCGGCAGTCGTCCTCGTCCTCGCCCTCGCCCTCGCTGTCGCGGCCGCGGCAGACGATCGGTTCGCCGCGGTCGACGCATTCCTCCATCGCCGAACGGATCGCCAGCACGCCCGGGTTGGACGGCCGCACGTGGTCGACGCCGCTGATCGCGGCGACCTGCACGGCGCCGCGCTGCACGAAGCCGACGGCCGCCATCTCCAGGCCGTAGCGCGATCCGAGGTCGCCGAGAATCGCGTGCGCCAGGCGCATCGGGTGCTCGGCCTCCTCGGACGGCCGCATCTCGCGCCGTTCGGCGCTGCGGCGGATGCTCGAGCCGCCCTGGTCGAACAGCAGCGAGACGTAGCCGAGGATGCCCTCGAGCTGCGCCATGATCTGCAGGATGTGGGCGCGGTCGCACGGCGGCAGCACCAGCGCCGCACCGCCGGACGGCTCGGCGCCCTGGTCGTACATGACGACCGTCAGCAGCAGCAGCGCGTTGCCACCGGGCTTGAGCCGGACACAGCGCGCCTCCTCGCTGGAGACCGACTCCCACAGCGCCTGGTTGATGCGGTCGCGGTCGTCGGTGTCGATCTGGTCGTCGTCGCCGCTCCACTCCTCGGACAACACGTGCATGCCGAGGCGGGTGTGCACGACCGCGTAGAGGGCGCCGAGGCGCCGGCAGATGCGTTGCAGGGTCTCGGCCAGCGCGCGGTTGCCGGGGCGGTTGGCGAACAGCTCACGCAGTTCGCACTGCAGCGCGGTCAGGCTGGTCGCCGCGGCCGTCTTCTCGCTGGTCGCGACCTGGGTGTTGTCGTCGGGGGTGTGCAACCGTTCCTCGGGTCTCAGCTCAGGTCGACGGGGTGGGCGAAGCGGAACCGCAGCTCGAACGACGTGTCGCTCAGCATCGTGCAGCGTTCGCAGACGGCCAGCGCCGGCGGCAGGTCGGTTGTGGCGCGGTCGAAGCGCAGCTGGAACACGCTGCCGACCATCACCGGCTTCGGTGCGATGCCGGACAGGCCCTGGTCGCCGGTGTCGCCGGCCTGCAGCTCGGTCTCGGCGCCGTCTCGGTCGCAGGCGTTGGCCGCGTGCACCTCGACGCGCATCGGCCTGCCCGGCGCCTTGGCCTCGCGCAGTTCGGCGACGTTGGTCGTGCAGCGGACCTCGAGGTCGTCCAGCAGCGCGTCCTGGGTGTCGTTCATCTCCGGGTGGTTGTCGAACTGGTGCATGGCGTTCCTCACTTGCCGGACGGCGCGCTCGGGTCGTAGGCCGGGGCCGGCTCGATCAGCATCTTGAGCCCGGTCTTCCAGTCGTGGTCGGGGTTGGCGATCGACGCGCGCACCATGAAGCTGTGGCTCGACGCGTTGGCCTTGGGCGACAAGAACGTCACTGTCGCGATGCGGGTGTCGGTCGGTCGACGCGCCGGCGCGACCAGCACCCGGGTGCCGACGCGGAACTCCTGCTGCTGCTGGATCGGGCACTCGAACTCGATCCACAGCGGGTCGAGGCACATCACCTCGACGACCGGCACGAACTTCTCGACCGCTTCGCCGGCCTGCTTGTAGCGCGCGGTCACGACGCCGGCGAACGGGCTGTGCACGCTGCGCTGCGCCAGCCGTTCCTCGGCCTGCGCCAGCTGGTTGTGCGACTGCTTCTTGTCGAGCGTGGCCTGCTCGAGCGCCAGTTCGGCGAGCGCCAGCTCGTGCTCGTACTTCTGCACGTCGTGCTCGCTGCGGATGTCCTTCTCGAGCAGGTCGCGCATGCGTGCCGCCTGCTGCTGGCAGTGCTGCAGGCTGACACGGGCGCGCCGTTCGAACAGGTCCGAGTCGGCGAGGCGCCGCAGCCGCTCGACCTCGAGCTGCTCGAGCGTCGCGTTGAGGCGGAAGACGACGGTCTCTTCGGTCACCTTGTCGCCGGCCTGCACCGCCAGTTCGACCAGCTTGCCGGCCTGCTCGGGGGAGACCAGCGCGACCTTGCTCGGCACGGTGATGCCGACCAGCGAACCCGGTGGCGCCACCTCGCGGCGGGAGCCCGATGCGCTGGCGAACACGGTCGCCAGGCCGAGCGCAGGGAGCAGCAGTTTGCAGGACATCGTGCCAGGTCATCGGACTTGGGGGTGTCCCTGGTGCAGGGGAACGCCGCGCGCGCCGCCAGGCCCGATGGCACCGGCGCTACGAGTCGCGCTTCCTGCGGCCGGTCTGCGCGCCGAAGAACGCGAGCAGCGCCCCCCAGATGCGGCCGACGCCGCGCGCGCCCTGCTCCTCGTCGGTGTTGGCCCGTTCCTGCTGCGACTCGACGTGCTCGTCGATCGACAGCGAGCGGCTGGTCATGCCGACCGGCTCGACCTGCACGGTGACCTCCTGCACGACGCGTTCGCCGCCGCTCCAGACCTCGACCTCGAACACCAGCTCCTCTTCGACGAACAGCTCCGGGGTGCGGATCCGCAGCATGCCGTCGGCGCCGGACGCGTCGAGGTCGACCGGCGTGCCGGAGACCTGGGTCCAGCGCGCGTCGGCCAGCTCGGCCGCGGTCGCCTCGGCCGCCGCGCGGGCGGTCAGCTCGATCGCGTCGCCGGCCTCGACCAGGACCAGGTCCGGCAGCTCGATGCGCGTGCCGGCGGCGGTTGCCGCCGCCGCGGGTTCCTCGAGCAGGTTGGCGTAGTAGCTGTCGAGCCCGGCCTCGGACGCGTCGCCGGTCAGGTTGGAGGACCGCAGCTCCTCGTCGCCCGCGGCCGTGTTGTCGCCGGCGTCGTCGCTGGTCGCGCCGGCGTCGGCGTCGAGCGTGACGCTGGCCAGGAGGCCGGGGGAACCGTCGTCGTCGCTGCGGTCGTCGAGGTCCAGCGAATTGCCGGCAGCGGTCGCGAGCATGTCGTCGAGCCGGTTGCTCGCGCTCGACTGGATCGCCTCGCGGATGCGGTCGGCGGCCTCGTCGCGTTCGCTCGTTGCGGCATCGACGGTGTCGCCGCCCGAGGCATCGTCGGTGGTGGTCGGCGCGGGCTGCGGCGCCGGCGTCGCGGCGCTGGCGGTGGCCGCCTGCACCTGCACGTTGACGACCTGAATCGTCGCCCGGTCGCCGTCGAACACCTCGACCTGGAACGTCAGCGTCGTGTCGACGTCGACCTCCGGCGCCTGGAAGCGCAGCTGCGGCTGGTCGTTGGCCGGCATGCGCGCGGTCGGGCCGCCGACCTGCGTCCAGCGGAACCGCAGCGGGTCGCCGTCCGGATCGGCCGCGTTGGCCTGGATCACGCCCGGCGCGCCGGAGGCGAGGTCGGGCACGCCGTCGATCGTCACCTGCGGGCCGACGTTGGGCGCGACCACGACCGTCACGGTGTCGAACGCCTGGTTGGTGCCGTCGTCGACCCCGGCCACGAACGTCAACACGGTGCCCTCGGGCAGGTCGGGCGCGGTGAACGTCGGCGCGCCGCTGTCGCCGTCCTGCAGGTCGACCGACGGCCCGCCGATCTGGCGCCATTGGTAGCTGAGCGTGCCGTTCTCCGGGTCGCTGGCGCGGGCCCGGAGCTGCACGTCCTGGTTGCGTCGCACCACCTGGTCGTCGCCGGCGTCGATGCGCGGCGCGTCGTCGTCGGCCTGGATGCCGAACGTGACCAGATCGGTCGAGCTGTTGACGCCGTCGCTGACGGTCAGTTCGAACTGCACGATCGTATTGCGCATCGACTCCGGCGCGCGGAAGCGCGTGGTCGCGCTGTCGGCGTCTTCGAGCTGCACCGTCGGCCCCTGCACCTGACGCCACGAGTAGGTCAGCCCCTGGCCCTCGGGGTCGGTGCCCGAGCCGCGCAGCACGACGACGTCGCCCTCTTCGACGGTCGCGTTGCTGCCGGCGTCGGCGGTCGGGGCGTCGTCGTCGCCGCCGACGGTGATCTCGACGGTGTCGACGCTCGACACGTTGGTGCCGTCGGAGACCGTCAGCTCGAACGTCAGGCTGCTGCTCGAGGTCGTTTCGGGCGCCGTGAACGTCGGCTGGGCGGCGTTGGCGTCGCTGAGCGTGACGGTCGGCCCGCCGGTCTGCACCCACGTGTAGGTCAGCCCCTGGCCTTCGGGATCGCTGCTGCCGAGCCCGTTCAGCGTGACGACGTCGCCCTCGTCGACGCTCTGGTCGGCGCCCGCGTGCGAGCTCGGCGCGTCGTTGTCGGCGTTGACCGTGACGGTCACGGTGTCGACGCTCGAGACGTTGGTGCCGTCGCTGACGGTCAGCTCGAACCCGACGCTGGTGTTGCTGATCCCTTCGGGCGCCGTGAAGGTCGGCTGCGCCGCGTTGGCGTCGTCGAGGGTCACGGTCGGACCGCTGACCTGCGTCCACGTGTAGGTCAGGCTCTGGCCCTCGGGGTCCGTGCTGCCCAGCCCCGTCAACGTGACGACGTCGCCCTCGTCGACGATCTGGTCGGTGCCGGCGTCGGCGGTCGGGGCGTCGTCGTCGGCGTTGACGGTGACGACGACCCGGTCGGTGGTGAAGTTCTCGCCGTCGCTGACGGTCAGCTCGAACTCGAGCGACGAGTTGACCAGGCCTTCGGGCGCTGCGAACGTCGGCGCCGACGTGGTCGCGTCGTTGAGCGTGACGCTCGGGCCGCTGACCTGGGTCCAGTAGTACTTCAGCTCGTCGCCGTCGGCGTCGAAGCTGGCGCCGCCGTCGAGCGTGACCTCGGTGCCCTCGGAGACCACCTGGTTGGCGCCGGCGTCGGCGACCGGCGCGCTGCCGGTGTCGCTGTCAGCCACGGCAGCGGCCGCCATGTCGCTGAATTGGATCGACGCGATGCCGGTGTAGTTGATGACGAAGGACGTATCCTTGTCGATGCTGACCGTGATCGTCTTGCCGCTGATCACGGCGTCGGTCGAGGCGTAATTGGACAGGTCGATCGTGTCGGTGCCGCGGTTGCCGGCGACGGTGTACTCGGCGCCGGCCTGCGGGTTGGAGAACACGAACGTGTCGTCGCCGGCGCTGCCCTCGACGCGCTCGAAGCCCAGGATCGTGTCGGTCCCGGCGGCGCCGGTGTCCTGGGGGTTGCCGTCGGTCAGGTCGACCGTGACCCCGCCGTCGAAGCCCACGTAGCTGAGCGTGTCTGTGCCCGCGCCACCGTCGAGGCGGTCGTCGCCGGCGCTCGCGTAGACCATGTCGTCCCCGCCCCCGGCGTCGATGAGGTCGTCGCCGCCGCTGCCGACGATCGTGTCGGCATTGTCGGAGCCGGTCACGCCTTCGATGTTCTGCAGGGTGTCGCGGCCCGCCGAGCCCGTAACCGTGCCGGCCCCGAGGTCGACCAGTACCGTGCCGCCAGCGCTGGAGTAGTCGACGATGTCGATCCCGTCGCCGCCGTCGAGCACGTCGTTGCCGTCGGCGCCGACCAGCACGTCGTTGCCGCCGAGGCCGGCAAGGTTGTCGTGTCCGTCGGTGCCGGTCACCGTCTCGTCGCCGTCGGTGCCGGTGATCCACGTCGCCGACAGCAGGATGCGCGGCTCGACGGTCTCTCCGCCGAGCGTCGGCTTGTCGTTCTTCTTTGGCGTCTGGTCGTCTTGCTTCGTCACGGTCGGTCCTCGGTCTACGAACCGGCGGTGGCGTGCCGACGCAGGTGCTGGGCGATCGCCTCGAGCACCTTCTGCGGCTTGACCGGTTTCGTCAGGTAGTCGTTCATGCCTGCGTCGAGGCACTTCTCGCGGTCGCCCTCCATCGCGTTGGCGGTGACCGCCAGCACCGGCAGCTGGCTGCGCGGATCGCGCGGCAGCTGGCCGAGCGACTCGAGCTCGCGGATCAGGCGGGTGGCCTCCCAGCCGTCGAGCACCGGCATCTGGCAGTCCATCAGCACCAGGTCGCAGGCGTGCTCGCGCAGGTGGTCGACGGCCTGCTGGCCGTCGTTGGCGAGCGTGGTCGCGTAGCCGGCCTTCTTGACGATCGCCGCCAGCACCCGCTGGTTCATCGGGTTGTCGTCGACGATCAGGATGGCGGCCTTGTGGCCCGCGTCGGCGCGCTCGGCCGTGCCGGTGTTCTGCGGAGCGCGTTCGCGATCGAGCGCGCGCGCCACCGCGTCGATCAGGTCGCTGGCCGCAAACGGCTTCGGCAGCACCTCGTCCATGCCGGCGGCGGCGCACGCGGCGCGGTCCTCGGCGTCGGTCGACGCGGTCAGCGCCAGCACCGGCAGCGGCCGGACCATGCCGTCGGCGAGGCTGCGGTCGGCTTCGAGCTGGCGGATCCGGCGGCTCGCCTCGAGGCCGTCGAGCCGCGGCATCTGGCAGTCCATCAGCACCACGTCGAACGGCATGCCGAGCAGCAGGTCGATCGCCTCCTGGCCGTCCTGGGCCGTGGTGACCTGGCAGCCGGTCCGCTCCAGGAACGTGCGGGCCGCGCGCCGGTTGATCGGGTTGTCGTCGGCGATCAGCACGCGCGCGCTCAGCTGCGTGGCCTTCTCTGCTGTGGGAGCGACGTCGTCGGCGGCCGTCGTCGGCGCCTTGTTGAGCCAGTCGTGCATCGCGCCGAGCCGGGCGCTGATCGGCAGCCGGTCGGCCGGGGTCCGGTAGCGGGTGGCCGCGCCGCTGCCGACCAGCGGTTCGACCACGGCGACGCGGCCGCTGCCCTCGAGGCGGCGGCTGGCTGCCGCGAGCACGTGCTCGACGTCGGCCGCGCTGTCGACCGGATCGATCGCCAGCCAGTCGCCGTCACGCAGGGCGGCCTCGACCCGCGCCGGATCGTCGAGCTCGAGCACGGCGTCGGGTGGCAGCGTCAGCGCCAGCGCGCGTTCGCGCAGGCCGGCGCGCACCGCCGGGTTGTGGGCTGCGACGACCAGGCGCGTGCACGAGAAGGTCGGTCGCGGGGTGGTCGTGGTGGTGCTGGTGTCCGGCTCCAGGCGGGCCGTGAACCAGAACGTCGAGCCTTCGCCGACGACGCTGTCGACCCCGATCTCGCCGCCCATCAGCGTCGCCAGTTCGCGGCAGATCGCGAGGCCGAGGCCGGTGCCGCCGAACTTGCGGGTGGTGGACGAGTCGCCCTGCTGGAACGCGCGGAACAGCGTCGCCTGCACCTCGTCCGAGATGCCGACGCCGGTGTCGACGACCGCGAAGCGCACCAGGTCCGGGGTCCCGTCGACGGGCGCGACCTCGAGGGTGATGCGGCCCTCGCTGGTGAACTTGACGGCGTTGTTGAGCAGGTTGACGAGCACCTGGCGCAGGCGCGTCGAGTCGCCGACGACGCTCTCGGTCAGGCCGTGGTCGATCACCGCGGCGACCTGCAGGCCCTTGCCCGAGGCGGTGGTGGCGACGATCTCGGTGGCGGCGTCGACCAGGCGACGCAGGCCGAACGGCGCGCTCTCGATGCTCAGCTTCTTGGCCTGGATCTTCGAGAAGTCGAGGATGTCGTTGATGATCGACAGCAACGCCTCGCCGGCGCCCTTGGCCGAGCGCGCCAGGTCCTGCTGCTCGTCGTCGAGCCGCGTGCCGAGCATCAGCTCGTTCATGTTGATGATGCCGTTGAGCGGCGTGCGCAGCTCGTGCGACATCGTCGCCAGGAAGTCCGCGCGCGTGCGCACGAACGCCGAGATGTTGCGCGTCAGCCGGCGGACCTCGTCGGGGCCGCTCTCGTCGACCACGAACGAGTCGTTGTCGAGCTTGGCCCGTTCGGCGGCGTCGCTGAGCTCCTCGATCGGGCGCACCATCGTCTGCACCGACCAGAACCACGACATCAGCACGATCACCACGTAGACGACCGCGGCGATCCAGGTGGCGACCATCAGCAGCACGCGTTGCGCCGCGAGGTCCTCCTTCAGGTTGACGGTGCGGCGCTGCAGCTGGGTCTCGAGTTCGGCGATGCCGGCGATGATCGAACCGATCGAACCCTCGGCCTCGACCGCGAGGTCGGCGAGCCGGTCGCGGCGGTCGGTGCCGCGGTAGCCCGCGCCCTCGTCGATCAGCCGCTGCACGTTCTGCACGTCGACGGCGAGCGCCAGCAGCTCCTGCGCCTTGTCCTCGGCCAGCGAGGTCTCGGCGAGCTGCGCGACGCTGCGCTCGATGTCGTCGGCCCAGCGCACGGTGCTGTTGAGCAAGGCGCTCTGGTCCTCGACCAGCACCTTGTCGACCAGGTGCACGTAGGTGCGCAGCTGGGTGTCGAGGTGGTCGACCTCGCGCAGCGCGATCGCCTCGGTGCCCTGCTGGTAGGCCTTCTGGTCGACGTGCCGGTAGCCGAGCACCAGCGCCGAGCCGATCGCGAAGCCGCTCACGGTGCAGATCGCCAGCAGGCGACCGGTGTGCATCTTGAGGTTCAACGCCTGGCCCTCCGTCGCTGCAGCTCCGGCAGCGCCGAGCCGAGGCTGCGCGACAGCGGCGCCAGCGCGCTCTCGGCGCACGGTTCGCTCAGCGGTCGGCCCTGCAGCTGGTTGCAGGCCTTGCGCAGGGCGACGTCACGGTGTTCGCGCACCGGTCGCAGCGACTGGATACGCAGGTTGCGGTCCAAGGCCCAGCGCAGCGCGTGGCGTTCGATGTCGCGGGTGCCCTCGGTCCAGGCGACGCAGCCGAGGAACGTGTTGCCGCTGTCGTAGGCGTACAGCACCCTGGTCTGCAGCGTCTGGTGCACGCCGCCGCGATCGAGTTCGACCGGCGCGGTGCGGCTGGTGAAGCGGGCCGCGGCCGGGAACAGGTCGAAGCCGGTGGCCCGGTCGTGCAGCTTCTCGATGTCGTCGCGCCAGACGGTGTCGAGCACCGCCAGCGTCTTGGCGGCCGAGCGCAGGGTCGTGCGTTCGAGCGCGCCGAGGTCGGCCTTGCGCGGCTCGCCGCGGTGGCGGGCCAGCAGCTTGACGAGGTCCTGGAAGTCGGCGCTGGTGAGGTCGTCCGCGAACCGGCCGCGCTCGAGCGACTTGATGTTGCGGTTGCGGCCGCGCAGGTAGCGGAAGCCGACGATCCGGCGGTCGAGCGTGACGTGCCAGGCGACCTCGGTCAGGCCCCAGTCGGCCTCCTCGGTGCGGCGGTAGACCAGGCCGACCGGGCGGCGGCCGCGGAACGCGACCAGCAGCGTGTGCTCGCCGAGTTCGTCGAAGTGCACCTTGAACGGCAGCAGCCGCTCGATGCGCGCGCGCGCCTCGAGGCCGACGTCGCGCTCGATGCAGCGGTAGGCGTCGGCCTCGGGGAACGCGCGGAACACGATGCGTTGCATCTGCTCGCGCTCGCGCTTGCTCTGGGCGGGCAGCGCGGTCGCGGTCGCCACCAGCGCGGCCGTGGCGGCGGCCGCGAGCGTGCGGGCCATCTGACGAGTGAACGAAACCAAGGTATTTCCCTGGCTTCGAATCGGTTTGTGGCCGGAGCAGGTTTAGCCGGCCCGGGCGTCAGTTCGGGACGTTGTCGGACCCGTCGGTGGCAGCGGCGTCGTGCCGTCGTCCGTCCCGGATCCAGACACCGTCGACCAGCAGCTCGTGCGGTCGGTAGTCGGCCTTGTAGTGCATCGTTGCGGCACCCTCGACCCAGAAGCCGAGGTAGTAGTGCGGCACGCCGCGGCGCGCGGCCTCGGCGATCTCGACCAGCACCGAGTGCACGCCGATGCTGCGGTGGCGTTCGTCCGGATCGAAGAAGTGGTAGACCGACGACCACGAGCGCGAGCTGCAGTCGAGCAGGCTGACGCCGACCAGCCGTGCGTCGACGAAGTAGCGCGCTTCGAGCGTGTCGACGACGCGGTCGTAGAACGAGGCGCGGAACTCGTGCTCTTCGTCGCTCTGGGGCGTGCCCGGATGCTGTGCATGCAGGTAGCGGCGGTACAGCTCGAACGACGCGGAGGTGAACTCCGGGACGCCGAAGCGCACCGTCACGTCGCGGTTGCGACGCAGCACGCGGCGCTGGCTGCGGCTCGGCCGGAACGTGTCGGTCGCGACCCGCAGCGGCACGCAGCGGCGACAGTCGGGACAGTCCATCGCGTAGAAGATCTGGCCGCTGCGGCGATAGCCGCGGTCCATCAGATCGTGGTAGAGCTCCGGTGGCAGCGTCTCCGCCGCAAAGCCGTACTGGCGCGCGCTGCGCCCCGGCAGGTAGGGGCAGTCGTAGAGCGGCGTGCGCGGCAGCTCCTGCCGTTCGAGCCAGCTCAGGAAGGCGCCGTCGTCGTGCATCGGCGGCCACGGTAACCGACGTTTCTTTGCACTGTGCGTTTGTCGCCGGCTCGCGTTGACGTTCTGCTAGTGCGCGATGTCCGTGCCACAGCTGCCCATCGAGAACCACGGCGTCGTCGGTGACATGCGCACGGTCGCGCTGATCAACACGGACGGCGTGGTCGACTACCTGTGCTGGCCGCGCTTCGACTCACCGACCGTGTTCGGCGCGCTGCTCGACGGCGACAAGGGCGGCAGCTTCTCGATCGAGCCGACGCTGCGCGACGTGCGCCGTCGCCAGCTGTACCTGCCCGACACCAACATCCTGCTGACCCGGTTCCTGTCCGAGGACGGCGTCGGCGAGATCTCCGACTTCATGTCGGTGGCGATCGACGGCTCGATGCCGCAGGCGCTGGTGCGGCGCGTCAAGTGCGTGCGCGGCAGCGTCTCGTTCCGGCTGGTCTGCGACCCGCAGTTCGACTACGGCCGCGCCGGTCACGAGGTCATCCGTCGCCACCAGGACGTGCTGTTCGTCTCGACGGGCCAGGAACGCATGATGCTGCGCATCCGCGTCGATGCCCCGATCACGATCGAGAACGGCGCCGCGGTGGTGACGTTCAAGCTCGACGCCGGCGAAACCGCCGCGTTCGTGCTGTCGAGCGCCGACACCAGCGACGACTACAAGTGCGCCGCCGAGGACTTCGTGGTGAACGCGTTCAAGGCGACCCAGGACTACTGGCACCGCTGGGTCGGCCGCTGCACCTATCGCGGCCGCTGGCAGGAGATCGTGCGCCGCTCGGCGCTGGTGCTGAAGCTGCTGACCTCGCGCGACCACGGCTCGATCGTCGCGGCGGCGACGTTCGGGCTGCCCGAGGAGATCGGCGGCGAACGCAACTGGGACTATCGCTTCACCTGGATCCGCGACGCGTCGTTCACCGTCTACGCGCTGATCCGGATCGGCTACGCGCAGGAGGCCGCCGACTTCATGCGCTGGATCGAGGAGCGCTGCGGCGAGCTCGGTGAGGGCGACTCGCTGCAGATCATGTACGGCATCGACGGCCGCCACGAACTGCCCGAAGACATGCTGCCACACCTGTCGGGCTACAAGGACTCGTCGCCGGTGCGGGTCGGCAACGCCGCCTACGATCAGAAGCAGCTCGACATCTACGGCGAGCTGATGGACTCGGTCTACCTGCACGACAAGTACGGCGAGCCGGTGCACCACGACCTGTGGGTGCAGCTCAGCAAGCTGGTCGACTGGGTCTGCGTGCACTGGCAGGAGTCCGATGAAGGCATCTGGGAGGTGCGCGGAGGCCAGCAGCACTTCCTCTATTCGCGCCTGATGTGCTGGGTCGCGGTCGACCGCGGCGTGCGGCTGGCCAGCAAACGATCGCTGCCGGCGCCGCTCGAGAAGTGGCTCGCGGTACGCACCCAGATCTACAACGACATCTTCGCCAACTTCTGGGACGAGGAGCGGTCGGCCTTCGTGCAGCACCTCGGCAGCAAGAGCATGGACGCGTCGGCGCTGATGATGCCGCTGGTCAAGTTCATCAGCCCGACCGATCCGCGCTGGCTGTCGACGATGCGCGCGATCGAGGAGGACCTGGTCGAGGACTCGCTGGTCTACCGCTACCGGATGGGCGAGGGCGCGTCCGACGGCCTGTCCGGCGAGGAGGGCACGTTCTGCATCTGTTCGTTCTGGTACGTCGAGTGCCTGGCGCGTTCGGGGGATCTCGATCGGGCGCGCTTCGTGTTCGAGAAGACGCTCGGCTACGCCAACCACCTCGGCCTGTTCGCCGAGGAGATCGGCCGCTCGGGCGAGCACCTCGGCAACTTCCCGCAGGCGTTTACGCACCTGGCGCTGATCTCGGCGGCGCACTACCTCGACCGCGCGCTGTCGGACTCGGGACGTCGCGGCTGACGCCGTTGCGCGCGTCGGCCCCCTTGCCGTGTCCGGGCCGGCGCGCAGAATGGAGCCGCCTTGAAGGAACGTCGCTACGTGCTGGCCGGCGCGCTCGTCGCGCTCGCGCTGCTCTTCCTGCTGCTGTGGTGGGGTGAGGGCGAGCCCGGCCGGCCACCCGCCGAGGAGCCGGACGCGCAGGCGGCGAGCCGTGCGCAGCCGCCGCCACCGGCGCCGCGGCCGCTGGCGGCCGAGCGCGAGGCGCTGGCGATCGAGCGGGTCGAGGACGAGCCGGAGCCGAGCGAAGAGCTGGCGCCGGACGAACTCGACCATCCGTTCGCGTTCCGGCTGCGGCTCAACCTGCGCGGCCGCTTCGGCGTGCCGGTCGCGGACGCGACCGTGTTCGTCGCGCCCGAGCAGTGCGGCTTCACGCGTTGGCCGGAGCCGTCGACGGGGCGCGGCCAGGTCGACCTGCGCTGGCGAGGCCGTCGGCGCACGATGGTGGTGACCGTCGCGGTGCTCGCGCACGGCGTGTTGCAGCCGATGCGACGCGTCGAACTCGAGCACGACGTGCCGCGCCAGCTGGCGCTCGGCGTGCGCTCGATGCAGCAGTCGGTGACCGCGCGGGCCAGGGTCGCGAGCCGTCGCGACCAGGACGTCGAACGCGACGCACGGCTCGTGCGGCGCGAGCGCGAACGGGTCAAGCAGGGGCGCATGGAGCGGCTCGACGAACTCGACATCCTGTGCGGCCGATCGATGCTGATGTTCGGGGCGTTCCGGTGCGTCGAGTGCCACGAGCCCGGCCGGGTCGGCGGCTACCGGGCGCTGTCGTCGGCCGGAGCGATGCGCACCGGGCTGCATCCGCACGCGGTGTTCCAGGACCTCGGGGCCCACCAGCGCGACGAGCGCGGCGTCGAACGCGAGCGGCGCAAGCTGGCGCGGCAGCTGGTCGCACAGGTGCAGCAGGAGTCGTCGGATCGCCGCGGCGGCACGCCGCGCGGTGGCTACGTGGTCGGCGTCGTGACCGACCTCGAGGGCCGGCCGGTCGAAGGCGTGCCGGTCGCCAGCGTCGACGAGCACGGCGAGCTGGTCCGCTCGACGCTCAGCGAAGAGGGCGGCCGGTTCCGCCTCGGCCCGTTCGAGACCGGACCCGTCAGCGTGATCGCGGCCGGCGGCCGCGCCGGCTTCGCGGCGACGCGGCTCTCGGTCGTCGCCGGGCAGAAGACCGAGTGGACACCGGAGCTGCGGCGGTTCCGGACCGTCGCCGGCACGGTGCGGGACGACCGGCGTCGGCCGCTCGAAGGCTGGTTCGTCGAACTGTCGCGCGACGAGGGCGAATGGGCGGCGGTCGCCCAGACCGATCGCGAAGGCGCGTTCGCGGTGCACGGCGTGCCCGGCACGGTGGTCACGTCGGTGTGGCCGCGCGACGCCGCGCGCGGCATGCCGGTGATCTACGGCACCGCGGCGATGGTCGACGCGCAGGAACTCGAACTGATGCTGCACCGCGACGTGCCGACGCGTGCCCGGCTGCGCGCACACGTCGGCGTGCCGGCGGCGCTGCAGGGGGCGCGCGTCGACGCGCGGGTGCTGCAGGTCGAGACCGGGGTGGTCTCTCGCCTCGCTCCGGTCGGCCACGAGGACGCGTTCGAGCTGCGGCTGCTGCCGCCCGGTGCCTACCGGCTGCAGGTCGGCGCCACCGGTGCCGGCTGGGTCGAGACCGGCGACGTCGTGGTCGACGGTCGCGGCCTGTGGGACGTCGGCCGCATCGAGTTGCCGCGGCCGGGCCGCGTGCAGGTGCGCTGCGTCGGTGGCCTCGAGCCGCTGCGCGAAGGCCAGTTCTCGTTCTACCGCCGCACCGACGACTGCGACGTGCTCAGCCGCCATCGGCTCGTCGACGACGCGTTCGAACTGCCGCCGGGCGAGCACGTGCTGGTCTGGAACGACGGTGGTCGGCGCCGCGCGGTCGGCTTCGAGATCGTCGCGGGCGGCGTCGCCACCGTGGTGCTCGCAGCCGCTCGTTCGCGCTGAGCCCGGCGAGCCTCAGCGCCGGTCGTCCGGCGGCGCAAGCACGAACCAGACCGCCTCGTAGAAGCTGCGCGCACCACGGAAGCCCGGCGCGCTGCCCGAGAACCACGGTGACTCCCAGTTGGCCGTCGTCGACACGCCGAAGAACGGCCGGATCAACCAGCACGTCTGGCCGCCGACGAGCAGCGACGCGAGCAGCCACGACGCGACCAGCATGCGCCGCTGCGACCTGGTCGCGACCGCTTCGCCGAGCGCGTGGGTGCAGCGGTAGACGGTCAGGCCGCCGCACAGCGCGATCGCGACCACGTTGAAGCCGAGGAACGCCGGGAAGCCGCCGAGGTCGCGTTCGGTCTGCGGTTCCATCGTCAGCGACAGGAACGCCACGACCATCCCGAGCGACGCCAGCAGCCGCGCCGTGTCGCGGAACACCTCGAGCACGATCCGCTGCACGTCGAGGAAGCGCAGCGCCGCGCCGAGGAAGCGCGCCAGCACGAAGTAGCACAGCGCGCAGATCGTCGACGTCGACAGGATCAGCAGCGGGAACTTTATGAGGTTGCGGATCGCGTAGACCCAGCTGTTGCTCAGCCCGATGCTGAAGCCGTAGGCGGCCGAGGCCGCGACCAGCAACAGCACGGTCCGCTTCACTCGAACATCCCGAGCGTGCTCGCCATCCGATAGCTGAGGAACACCAGCAGGATCTGCCAGCCGACCCACAGCGCCCAGTTGTCGCGCAGGACGCGGAAGTCGGCGTCGACGAACAGGCAGCGGTTGAGGTGGCTCAGCGCCAGCAGCAGCGAGAACACCAGCAGCGTCACGCGCGTCGCGACCCCGCCGAGGCCGCCGTCGTCCGGCATGGTGACCTCGAGGAACCAGTAGATCGGCGCGAACCCGAAGGTGAACAGCGCCGCGGCCGCCGGGATCACCAGTGCGATCGCGAGGTTCTGCGACCAGTGCAGCTTGATGCCGAGGTAGCTGCCGAAGATCAGCAGCGACGGCACGCACAGCAGCACCGAGCCGAGGAACAGCAGCGCGACGTGGCCGACCTTGCCCCAACCGTCGACGAGCCCGTACGGGATCGCGAACAGCGCGCTGCAGGCCAGCAGCGTCGCGACCAGCGCGCGCAGGTCGCGGCCGGTCTTGAGGTTCTCGACCAGTCGGCGGCGCTCGCCGAGCACGACGTCGAGCATCCGGTACGGCCGCCGCAGCGACGCCGACAGCTCGGCGTGCGCGAACGGTTCTGCCGGCGGTTGCGCCGGTCGCTCGGGCCTCGTCCGCGACCGCGCCGGGGCGGCCTGTTGCAGCTTGTCGTCGTCGCCTGGCGTCGGAGTCGGCGGGGGAGTCGGCGGCGTGTCTTCTTCCATGGCTGGCTTTGCAGGACAAAGTAGGGGCCGGATGACACGATGTCCACCGGCTCGCTAACAGGCCGCGGTCCGCGGTCGTCCCATCGTGCGGAGGCAACTCGAATGCACAAGACCCTGACCACCGGGCTCTCTGCCCTGTTCGCCGCGCTGCTGGCCGGCCCGATGTTCCGCCCGACCGCCGACAGCGCGCCGCAACCGCCGCTGCTGCCGGGCCCCGGCGGCGTCGCCGCTGCGGTGACGACGTTCCTGGAGCGCCTCGACCAGGGCGCCGGCGTCCGCCCCCTGCTCGACGTCAGCGCGCACGATCTCGAGTTCGTGTTCGACGACGGCGCGATGAAGCAGGCCGGCAAGGGCGATGCGCGGGTGCCGTCGTTCCAGGAGCTGGGGCCGCGGGGTCCGTTCGCCGCCCGCACGACCGCGCAGTTCGCCGCGCAGCTCGGCAAGCTGGTCGCGACCGACGCCGGCGCCAGCCGCAAGGTGACGACGACCGTCGACCGCATCCGCGCCAACTGCCAGTCCGAGGCCTGCTCGCTCGCGACGGTCGAGTTCACCCGCCGCTACGAAGTCGACGGCGCCGAGCCGGTCGAGCACCAGCTGCGCGCCACCGCGCTGTTGCGCTGGGAGCGCAACGAGCTGGGCGACTTCCGCATCTACCACTGGCACGCGTCGCGGCGGTAGGTGGCAGGCCGGGCGCGGCCGCGCCGGCGGCCCCACCGCTGTCATCGGCGCCGGTTTTTCCGAGAATCCGGGCGCACTGTCGCGCCCGCTCGGCAGAAGCCGTCGACGATGACCCGCTCGCACGAGAACCGATGCTTCCGCCGCTTCCAGCAGACGCGAGATCCGCGCCTGCTCGGCAAGGTGTTCGACGCGACCGCGCCAGAACTGCTGCGCGTCGCGGGACACCTGAGCAACGGCGATCGCGAGCTGACGCAGGACGCGCTGCAGGCGACGTTCCTGACCGCGATCGAGCAGGCCGACCGCTACGACGCCGAGCGCGACGTGCGGCCGTGGCTGCTCGGGATCCTGGCCAACCACGTCCGGAAGGAACGCCGAACCGCTGACAAGGGGCGGGGCGTGGACGTGGCCGAGGTCGGGCTCGCGGCGGGGGACTCGCCGGTCGCCGAGGTGCAGCGGGCCGAGTTCGGCACCGCGGCGCGCACGGCGATGAAGCGGCTGCCGTCGCCGTTCCGGGAGGCGATCGTGCTGCACCTGCAGCACGGCCTGACCGCGAACGAGATCGGCGAGGCGCTCGGCCGTCCTGCGGGAACCGTTCGGACCCAGCTGGTGCGCGGCATGGAGAGGCTGCGCACGCTGTTGCCCGCGGGGTTCACCGCGGCGGCGCTCGGCATGGTGCTGACGCCGGGTCCGATCCTGGCGGCGGTGCGGGCCAACGTGCTCGCGTCGCTGCCGGCGGTGGCCACTGCGGGCGGGGCGTCGTCGCTGGTTCTCTCGGGATGGAGGCTCTACGCGATGACGGCTGCGGTGATGACGTTGGTTCTTTCGTATCTGTTGGCGGTGCTGTCGGCGGATCCGCCGGCGGTGCCCGGCGAGGTGGCGCGGGCACAGGACGGCGTGCCGGTGGCGGCACGTGCCGCGGTCGCGAGCGAACGCGAACTCGTCGAAGGTCGCGGACCGGCGGCGGCGGAGCAGCCCGAGCAACAGCGGCCTGCCGCCGGCGAGGACCTGCAGCGCGTCGCGCTCAAGCTGGTCTACCACGACGGCAAGCCGGCCGCGTTCGCGCAGGTGGCGCTGCGCGTCAACGGCATGATGAAGCGCTGGGACGCCGACGCGCGCGGCCGCATCGAACTCAACCTGCCGTGGCCGGGCTTCTACAACCTGTTCGTCGTCGGCACCCACATCCAGAAGCCGTTGATCTGGTTCGACGGCCTGCGGCGGCCGCGCGTGGTCAAGGAACGCATCGTGCTCGAAGCGGGCATGACGCTCGACCTGCGGGTCGTCGACGAGCAGGGCGACCCGGTGCCGGGCGCGCACGTCGAGAGTTCGCACGGCTTCGCGTTCGAGGGCACGATGCTGACCACGGTCGGCCGCGCCGACGGGCAGGGGCGCTACGTGCACGACCACGTCGGCACGCGCGGGCAGCTGCGGGTCTGGGCGGACGGCTTCCTGCCGAGTCGCATCGTCGACGCCAACGGCAAGGTCGGCGAACGCTGCGAGCGCACGATCACGCTGCGGTCCGGTGCGCACGCGGCGCGCGGCGTCGTGGTCGACGAGGCCGGACGGGTCCTGGCCGGCGCGCGACTGGCGCTGGTGCAGCTCGGCGCGCTGCCCGACGAACCGCTGATGTTCGCCGCCGACGCCGCGGGGGCGTTCCGGCTGGCGACGCTGCGCACCGGCCGCCACGCGCTGGTCGGCGTGCACGACGACGGCACGTTGCGCCGCGGGCTGGTCCGGTTCGAGCACCACGGCAAGGGCGACGTCGACGTCGAGCTGGTGCTGTCGCGCGGCGCGCGGGTCGTCGGCAGGCTGGTCGACGCCAACGGGGTCGCGCTCGCCGGCACCAACGTGGTGGCGCGCGATCGCCCCGAGGCGATCCGCAAGCTGCCGTTCCTCGAGACCTGGACGCGAACGCAGCGAGACGGGACGTTCGTGCTGTCGTCGCTGGTGCCCGGCGGCTACGAGCTCGAGAGCGAGCACGTGCCGTCGCAGCTGGTGACGCTGCGCGAGGGCGAGGAGTATCGCTGGGACGCGGCGCGCGTGGGGCTCGAGACGATCTCGCTGCGGCTGCTCGACGCGCTCGGCAACCCGCTGGAAGGCTGGATGGTGCACGAGCTGTATCCGGACAGCGATGCGCCGTCGCGGGGCACGATCACCGGTGCCGACGGCCGCTTCCACGAGCACCACTCGGGCTGGCAGCACCCGGCCGGCACGTTCCGTCGCTACGCGCTGCACCGCCCGCTGGGCAGGAGCGAGGAGAAGTGGCGCGACCACAGCCGACTGCCCAACTACCTGACGCCGCCGCTGCGCGTCGGGGTCGAGCACGAGATCCGCGTGCCGGACGCGGCGCGCACGGTGCACGTCGTCACCGGCGAGGTCGTCGACGCCAACGGCGTCGGGGTCGGCGGCGCCAAGGTGTCGTTCTACTCGGGCTACGGCAACGTGGTCTCGGTCGCGGTCGAGACCGGCGCGGACGGCACGTTCCGCCGTGAGGGCATGCCGCCGGGTCGCTACCGGGTCGCGGTGCAGGCGGCCGGCAAGCCGTGGCGTTCGTTCCGCAACCTGGACGTGCGCGGTGCTGCGACCTGCTCGCTCGGTCGGCTCGAGGTCGGGGACGTCGGCGTGATCGTGGTCGACGTCACCGGTGCTGGCGGCGACGACGGGCTGCGTCTGCGGCTCGTCGACGAGCGCGGCGACACCCACCGTCTGCGCCGCCAACAGGACGGCACGTGGCGGTCGCGCAGCCTGTTCTTCGGCGACTACGAACTGCAGGGCTGGAGCGGCACGCTGTGGTTGGCGCCGTCGGCGATCTCGCTGCGCCGGTCGGAGCAGCGCGCCGAGGCGGTGTTCGTCGCGCACCGCGCCTCGACGATCGAGGTCGAGCTGCCGCACGACCATCCGCGCAACAGCAGCGCCTGGATCGCCGACCTGGTCGCGACGCGCGGCGGCAAGCGGGTGTTCGACCTGCGCGTCCGGCACCGCTTCCGCGGCGTCTACCGGCAGCGCTTCACGATCGAAGTGCCGCTGCCGCCCGGGCAGCTGCAGCTGGAGTTCGAGGGATGGCTCGGGCGCAAGGGCCGCGCGACGGTGACGGTGCCGCCGACCGGGGGCGGGCGATTCGCGGTGCGGATCGAGTGAAGCCCGGCGCTGCCGGTTCCGGTCGGCGCGTCGATGGTGTCAGATGGGGCGATGAGCTCCACCGACAAGGCGCTGCAGACGCAGCTCGCGAACATCGAGGCGCGCACCGGGAAGACGCTGAAGCAGCTGTTCGCGGTGCTCAAGAAGGCCGGGCTCGAGAAGCACGGCGAGATGGTCAAGATGCTCAAGGAGGATCTCGGCATGGGCCACGGCGACGCCAACACGCTGGTGCACACGTGGCGCAAGCAGAGCGAGGCGCCGACGGCGGCTGCAGGCGACGACCCGCTCGACGCGATCTACACCGGCAAGAAGGCGGAGCTGCGCCCGCTGCACGAGGCCGTGATGAAGAAGGTCGAGAAGTTCGGGGCCTTCGAGGTCGCGCCCAAGAAGGGCTACGTCAGCCTGCGCCGCAAGAAGCAGTTCGCGATGGTGGGCCCGGGCACCAAGGGCCGGCTCGAGATCGGCGTCAACCTGAAGGACGCCGAGGGCGACGAACGGTTCGTCGCGCAGAAGGCCGGCGGCATGTGCCAGTTCAAGGTGTGGCTGACCGAGACCGGCGAGGTCGACAAGGAACTGGTCGCGTTCCTGAAGCGCGCGTTCGAGGCGGCGGAGTAGCGCTCCTGCCTACGCCAGCAGCGGCCGCACGACCTTGCCGTGCACGTCCGTCAACCGGTAGCGCCGCCCCTGGAACCGGAACGTCAGCCGCTCGTGGTCGATGCCGAGCAGGTGCAGCAGCGTCGCCTGGAAGTCGTGCGGGGTGACTTCGTTCTCGGCGACGTTGAAGCCGAACTCGTCGCTGCTGCCGTAGGTCGTGCCCGGGCGGATGCCACCACCCGCCATCCAGATGGTGAACGCGTACGGGTGGTGGTCGCGGCCTTGCTTGCCCTCGAACGAGCCCTGCAGGAACGGCGTGCGGCCGAACTCGCCGCCCCAGATCACCAGCGTGTCGTCGAGCAGCCCTCGCTGCTGCAGGTCGAGCACCAGCGCGGCCGACGGCGCGTCGGTGTCGCGGCACTGGATCTCGAGCTGGGTGTAGAGGTTGCGGTGCTGGTCCCAGCCGGCGTGCATCAGCTGCACGAACCGCGTGCCGCGCTCGACCAGGCGGCGCGCCATCAGGCAGTTGTAGGCGAACGATCCCTTGCGGTGCACGTCGGGGCCGTACATGTCGAGCACGTGCTGCGGCTCGTCGGAGAAGTCGGTCAGCTCGGGCACCGAGGCCTGCATCTTGTAGGCCATCTCGTACTGCGCGATGCGCGTCGCGACCTCCGGGTCGCCGGTGCGCCGAAGGTGGCGGCCGTTGAGCTCGGCGAGGTCGTCGAGCACGCCGCGGCGCAGCATGCGGTCGGTGCCGGCCGGGTCCTCGAGGTAGAGCACTGGATCGCCCGAGCCGCGGAACTTCACGCCCTGGTGCACCGACGGCAGGAAGCCGCTGCCCCAGTAGTAGTCGTAGAACATCTGGCCGCACGACGCCTCCTGGTCGCGCGACGTCATCGCGACGAACGTCGGCAGGTCGTCGCAGCTCTTGCCGAGCCCGTACGACAGCCAGGCACCCATGCTCGGCCGACCCGGCCGTTCGCTGCCCGTCAGGAAGAACGTGATCGCGGGCGCGTGGTTGACCTGCGTGGTCTTCATCGACTTGACGAAGCACAGCTGGTCGGCGATCGCGGCGGTGTACGGCAGCAGGTCGCTGACCGTCGCGCCGCTCTGGCCGTGCCGACGGATCGGCCGGATCGCCTGCAGGCACGGCCGCGCCTTCTGGCCGCCCGTCATCGTGCTGAAGCGGGCGCCACCGACGACGCTGTCGGGGATCTGCTTGCCGTGCATCCTCTGCAGCATCGGCTTGTGGTCGAACAGGTCGACGTGCGACGGCGCACCGTTCTGCAGCAGGTAGATGACGCGCTTGGCGCGCGGCGCGAAGTGGCAGCCGTCGGGGTCGCTGCGCAGCAGCGAGCCGAGCGCGGTCGCGCCGAGGCCGACGGCGGTGTTGCCGAGCAGGGCGCGGCGCGTCCAGTGGCGCGAGGCATCGATCGCGGGGTTCATGGCAGGCACAGCACTTCGTCGAGGTTGAGCACGAGCGACGCGACGACCGTCATCGCGGCGAGGTCGTCACGGTCGAGGTCGGCGGCGGGCTGGGCGGTGCCGACGCCGAGGAAGGCATCGCGGTCGAGGCTGCCGTCGACGAAGCGCGCGCGGGTCGCGGCGAAGCGGCGCGTCAGCACGCGCAGTTCGTCCGCCTCCGCCGGCCGCGCGGTCGCCGCTCGGAACAGCCAGCCGATGCGCTGCTCGGCGCGGTCGCCGTGCTCGAGGGCGCGCGTCGCGAAGCCGCGCGCCGCCTCGACGAAGCCGGTCTCGTTGAGCGTGGTCAGCGCGTGCAGCGGCGTGTTGGTGATCGCGCGACGCACGACGCACTGCTGCCGCGCCGGCGTGTCGAACAGCATCGTCGGGCCGACGATGCGCCGCCAGAACGTGTAGAGGCTGCGCCGCCGCAGTTCGTCGCCGCTGCCCTGCGTGTAGCGGATGAAGCCGAAGGTCGCCTCGGCCCAGATCCCGGCCGGCTGGTAGGGGCGCACCGGCGGTCCACCGAGCTGCGGCACCAGCTGGCCGCTCAGCGCGAGCGCCTGGTCCCGCAGCATCCATGCCGGCATGCGCCGCCGCGGGAAGCGCGCCAGCGTGCGGTTGCCGGGGTCGGCCGCAAAGCGCTCGGCGGATGTCGCCGCGGATTGTCGGTAGGTCGCGCTCGTCACGATCAGGCGGTGCATCGCCTTGACGTCCCAGCCGCCGGCGACGAAGCGCTGGCCGAGCCATTCCAGCAGCTCCGGATGCGTCGGCCGTTCGCCCTGGCGGCCGAAGTTCTCGCTGGTCGTGACCAGCCCGCGGCCGAAGAACGTCTGCCAGGCGCGGTTCGCCGCGACGCGCGCGACCAGCGGGTTGTCACCGGAGACCAGCCAACGTGCCAGGGCCAGGCGGTCCGGTTCTTCCTTGCTGCCGAGCAGCGGCGGCAGGAACGACGGCGTGCCGGCCTGCACCACTTCGCCCGGCGTCTGGTAGTCGCCGCGCGCCAGCACGCGCGTGTCGCGCCGCTTGCCCTCGGGCAGCTGGTCCATCACCGAGACGGTGACGCTGCCGCGCAGGAGCGCGTCGTAGCGCTGCTGCAGCTGCTGCCGTTCGGCCTCGCGCTCGCGGAAGCCCGGCTGGTGGATGCGGCGGTAGTGGCGCTGCAGCGCCAGGGCCTGCTGCGCATCGCGGTCGGCACGCGGCACCTGCAGGGCGCGCACGACGTCGGCGGCAAGGTCGCCGACCATCTCCTCTGCGACGCGGAAGTAGGCGCCGCCGATGCCGCCGGTGTTGACGATCTTGAGCAGCAGCCGGTTCTCTCCGGCCTGGAGCTGCACCTCGACGCGCTCCTGGTCGGCCTTGGCGCCGCGGCGCACGTCCTTGGCCAGCACCAGCTCGCCGTTGCACCACAGCTTGATCGCGTCGTCCGAGCCGAGCGACAGGACCATGCGGCGTGCCGACGCTGCGGTGATCTGCCGCGTGAAGTAGGTCGTGAACGCGCCGGCCGGAAGGCGCAGGACCTTGCCGTCGACGAAGTCCGGTTCGGGCCGCCAGCCGGCGTCGGCGTCGCCGCGTTCCGGCGCGAACACCTTGGCGAACATCGCGTCGGTCTCGGCTTGGAACGGCTTGCTGCGGCGCCACGGCGACAGCTTCGCCGCCTGCAGCGAAGCTGCCTGCGCGCGCACGCGGGCCGAGGCTGCCCGGGCCCAGACCGCTTCGGCGCGATCGAGCGCCTCGTCGGGTCGCTGCAGTTCGGCGGTGAGCTGCGCAATCTGCGCCTCTACCTCAGCGGCCTCGGCGCGCTGGCCTGCGTCGGGCACGAACCGCATCGACGGCGCGAGCACGCCGCCGCTGCGTCCGCGCCCGGTCTCGGAGCTCTGGTCGAAGAACGAGTAGAAGCGGTAGTAGTCGCGCTGCGAGATCGGGTCGTACTTGTGGTCGTGGCAGCGCGCGCACTCGAACGTCATGCCGAGCCAGACCGTGCCGACCGTCTCGGTGCGGTCGAACACGTTCTCGACCCGGGTCTCCTCGGGGATCCGGCCGCCTTCGCCGTTGTGCGGGTTGTTGCGCAGCAAGCCGGTGGCAAGCCGCTGCTCGTCGGTCGGTGCGTCGAGCAGATCGCCGGCCAGCACCTCGGTCGTGAACCGGTCGAACGGCAGGTTGTCGTTCAGCGCGCGCACCAGCCAGTCGCGCCACGGCCACGCCGTGCGCGTCGGGTCGTTCTGGAAGCCGTCGGTATCGGCATAGCGCGCCGCCTCGAGCCACGGCCACGCCATGCGTTCGCCGTAGTGCGGCGACGCCAACAGCGCGTCGACCACCTCGAGGTAGCGCGCCTCGCTCGGATCGGCGACGAACGCGTCGACCTGTTCGGGCGTCGGCGGCAGCCCGGTCAGGTCGAGGTGCAGGCGGCGCAGCAGCGCGGCAGGTTCGGCGGCGGCGTTGGGTCGCGTACCGTTCGTCTCGAGCCGTGCGAGCACGAAGTGGTCGATGCCGTTGCGCGGCCACGACCGGTCGCGCACCTGCGGCACCGCCGTCGCCTCGCTCGGGGCGAACGCCCAGTGCACCGACCACTTCGCGCCCTGCTCGATCCAGCGGCGCAGCAGCGCGACCTCGTCGGCCGTCACCTTCAGGTTGGTGTGCCGCGGCGGCATCACGTCGTCGTCGGCGGCCGTCAGCCGCGCGATCAGCTCGCTCTCGTCCGGCTTGCCCGCCGTGACGACCGCGTAGCCGTCGCGCGCGCGCAGCACGTCGAGGCGGTCGTCGAGCCGCAGGTCACCCTTGCGCGCGTTCGCGTCCGGTCCGTGGCACTGGAAGCACCGGTCCGACAGGATCGGCAGCACGTCGCGGGCGAAATCGACGTCCTGGCCGGGCACGGCCGTCGCGCCGAGTGCGGCGGCGAGCGTGGCGAGCAACCGGCGGCGGATCGGCATGCGCGCACCATAGCGCGGCGGGTCGTCGGCGGCGCGCCGTTGCGGTCGGTTTCGACTGGGCCGTGCGGGCCGCCGAGTTCGCTGCCGCTGGTGTTGGCGGCGCGCTACTTCTTCGTCTCGACGTCGAACCGTTCGGCGAGCGCCACGATCTGCCGGTACTTCTCGTCCGAGGCCTGGATCAGCAGCGAGTTGCTGCCTTCGTGGCTGGTGACGACGACGCGCTCGGCGCCGCTCGCAGCGGCGTCCTGGGCGAGGAACTGGTTGAGCGTCGTCGCCATGTCCTTCGCCCGAACGTGCTTCAGGTAGACGACCGAGAAGGCGGGCTGGCGCGGGCCGTCGTTGGCGACGTCGAGGCGCGCGATCAGCTCGAGCATCTTGTCGATACCGGACGCGGAGCCGTTGAGGACAATCGAGTTGCTGCTGGCGTCGGGGACCACGCGCAGGCGCGGGCCGCCGCTGGCGTCGTCGCCGGACTCGACCGCCGCGAACGCCTGCAGCGTCGTCGCGAGTTCGGCGGCCTGCACGTGTTCGAGGCGCACGACCTGGATCAGGTCGGCATCGCGGGCGGCAGGCGGGGCGGTGTTGCAGGCCGACAGGAGCAACGCCGAGAACATCAGACCGGACAGGTAGCTGCGCATTGGGGGCACGGGCGGGGTGGGATGGGGGATGGCCCCTGGGACGGTCAACGCCGGTTCAGCTTCCATTCGACCTGCACTTCTTCGCCCTCGACGACGTCGACGAACTCGCTCGGCTCGTTGTAGCCGTTGGCCGCGCGCAGGTAGATGCGGTTGCGGCCGGCGGGCGCGCGGATCCGGAACGTGCCGTCCGCCTGCACCGGCGTGCACTGGCACGAGCCGCCGTCGCCGCGGGCCGGCCCGTACATCGCGACGTCGGTCTGCGGACCCGGCGTGATCGGCTTGCCGGTGGTGGCGTCGGTGATGCGGCCGACGATGAAGCCGCCGCGCACCAGCTGCACGACGCCGCAGTCGCTGGTCTCGCCGGGCCGCACGTCGATGCCGAGCGCGGCGACGACGGTCCGTTCGGGCACCTCCGCCCACACCTTGTACTCGCCGCGTTCGAGGCTGGTCAGCGTGAACCGCCCCTGGTCGTCGGTGCGCGTGTGGCCGCGGCCGGCGCCGCGGCTGGTGGTCTCGACCTGCACGCGCGCCGCCGGGGTTCCGTCGGGGTTCAGCACGCGGCCCGTGATGCGGCCGCCGGGCTGCAGCGCGAAGCGGTGGTGGTCGACGGCGTCGCCGAGGTCGACCCAGGTGCGGGCGTGGTCGCGGCCGCCGGCCAGCGCCTTGACCGGGATGCCCTCGGGCATGCCGCGCAGCACGAAGCGGCCGCGTTCGTCGGTCTCGGCGCGCCACGGCAGCAGCGGCTCGGTCACCCAGACCTGCGGTCGCTGCTCGAAGATCGTCGGCCAGATCCAGCCGTGCTGCACCGGCTTGCCGGTCCTGGCGTCGGTCAGCACGCCGCGCACGTCGACCTTGCGCTTCATCGCGATGTGCAGGTTGCCCGGGTCCATCCGCACGCCGCGCACCGCGGTCAACCCGACGCGGGTCCGCGAACGGGCGACGACGACCACCTTGCTGCTGCCCCAGCCGTTGGGGGCGAACCACGGCAGGTCGGCGAACTCGAACGTGCCGTCGCGTTCGGTGAAGCCCTCGGCCATCATCTTCATCGACACGCGCCTTCCGTCGTCGTGCCAGACCGTGACCCGCACGCGCTCGCCGCGGTGGGCGCCGACCGCGCCGCCGAGGTCGCACGTCGGCCGTTTCTCCTGCGCCGTCATGGTGGCCGCTGTGGCGGCCAGCAGCGCGAGTGCACGCCACAAGAACGCGATCGATTCCTTGCCCATGGCGCGCAGTGTAGTCGAATCGTGACGCCCCCGTTTGCCCACTCGCACCTGACGTGACCTTGGAAGACCGCAACCGCCTGCTGCACGAAACGCTCGAACGCTGGTTCGGGTTCTCCTCCCTGCGCCCGCTGCAGAAGGAGGCGATCGACGCGGCGCTCGACGGCCGCGACGCACTGGTGGTGCTGCCGACGGGCGGCGGCAAGTCGCTGTGCTACCAGCTGCCGCCGCTGGTGCTGGACCGGCTGACGGTGGTGGTGTCGCCGCTGATCGCGCTGATGCAGGACCAGGTCGACGGCCTGCGGCTCAACGGCGTGCCGGCCGCCGCCGCGCACAGCAACCTCGACGCCGAGGGCCGCCGCGAGCTGCGCGAACTGTCCGAGTCCGGCGAGCTGCGGCTGCTGTTCGTCGCGCCGGAGCGGCTGTTCCGCGAGGACTTCCTCGAGTGGCTCGGCGGCCGCGACATCGCCGCGATCGCGATCGACGAAGCGCACTGCATCAGCCAGTGGGGGCACGACTTCCGCCCCGAGTACCGCCGCCTCGCCGAGCTGCGCGAACGGTTCGAGGGCGTGCCGGTGCACGCCTGTACGGCGACCGCGACGCCGCGCGTTCGCGAGGACATCCAGCGGCAGCTGGCGCTGCGCGACCCGGTCGAGCTGGTCGGCACGTTCGATCGTCCGGAGCTGACCTACCGCGTGCTGCCGCGCCAGGGGCTGATCGACCAGGTGGTCGAGGCGATTGGCCGCCACCGCGACGCGGCGACGATCGTCTACTGCATCTCGCGCAAGGACACCGAGACGCTCAGCACGCAGCTGCGTTCGCGCGGCATCGAGGCCCAGGCCTACCACGCCGGGTTGTCGGCCGATGCGCGCACGCGGCTGAGTTCGGACTTCCGCGCCGAGAAGCTGCACGTGGTCTGCGCGACCGTCGCGTTCGGCATGGGCATCGACCGCAGCGACGTGCGGCTGGTCGTGCACGCCGCGATGCCCAAGAGCATCGAGCACTACCAGCAGGAGACCGGCCGCGCCGGCCGCGACGGGCTGCCGTCGGAGTGCCTGCTGCTCTACTCGGGCGCCGACGCGGCCAAGTGGCGCATGATCGTCGAGCGCGGCGGCGCCGAGCACGGCGACCAGGAGTCGATGCAGGCGCAGCTGCAGCTACTCAATCAGATGCAGCGGTTCGCCGGGCGCGCGCGCTGCCGCCACCGCACGCTCAGCGAGTACTTCGGCCAGGACTACGGCGAGTCTAGCTGCGGCGCCTGTGACGTCTGCCTCGACGAACTCGACCTGGTGCCGGACAGCATGGTGACCGCGCAGAAGATCCTGTCGGCGGTGGCGCGCACCGGCCAGCGCTACGGCGCCAGCTACATCATCGACGTGCTGCGCGGCAGCAAGAACGAACGGGTGCGCACGCGCGGCCACGACCAGATCCCGACGTTCGGCCTGCTCAAGGACCTGCCGCCGATGCGGCTCGGCAACTACATCGACCAGCTGATCGACGACGGTTCGCTGGTGCGCACCGAAGGCGAGTATCCGGTGCTGGTGCTCAACGAGCTGTCGGCCGAGGTGCTGCGCGGCAACCGCGAGGTCGAACTGCGCTCCCCCAAGGGCGGCCTCGACCAGCCGGCGCGACGTCGCCGCCGCGGCGGCAGCGCCGACGAGGGCCGCGCGCTGACCGCTCCGGAGCAGGAGCTGTTCGACAAGCTGCGCGGCCTGCGTCGCGAGATCGCCAGCAGCCTCGGGGTGCCGCCGTACGTGGTGTTCTCCGACGTCACGCTCGAGGAGTTCGCGCGCGAACGGCCACAGTCGCGCGCGGCGATGCTCGACTGCAAGGGCGTCGGCCCGAAGAAGTTCGACTCGTTCGGAGAACGCTTCCTGGAGGCGCTCGCCGAAGCCTGAACGGCTCCGGTCGGGTCAGCGCGGCAGTTCGTCCGGGGCGAGCAGGTGCGCCCGGATCTCGCCGTAGCCGCCGGCCTCGTAGAGGCAGATCACGCCGCCCTGCCGCGTCGGCTGCAGGCACGAGTAGGCCGACGGTCCGGGGTCGAGCAGCGACGAGACCGGCCAGGTCCGGCCGTCGTCGAACGAGAGCCGCAGCGTCATGCGCTGCCGGCCGGTGCGGCTGGCCGGGTTGCTGAACATCAGCACACCGTCCGCGAGCCGGCGGATGCTCGCCTGGCAGATCGGCTCGACCAGTTCGGGGACGTGGCGCTGGTCGGTCCACGTCCGCCCGCCGTCGCGGCTGATCGCCTGCTGGCGGGTGCGCTGCGAACGGTCGTAGTTGCGCATGTTGAGCAGCAGGTGGCCGTCCGACCGTTCGACCACCTCGCATTCGTTGACCTGGTCGTCGGGCGACCTGCCGCCGAGCTGCCAGGTCGCGCCGCGATCGTCGCTGTAGATCACGTGCGAGTAGTAGCGCTTGCTCTGCTGCTCGATGTGGTCGCACGGGATCACCAGCCGGCCGCGGTGCTCGCCGACGCGCAGTTCGATGCCGGCGCCGGGACCGGTCGCGTACCAGGTCCAGTCGTCGCGTTTGGTGGTCCGGGTGATCTCACGCGGCGCGCTCCAGGTCGCGCCGTGATCGTCGCTGCGCAGCAGCCAGACGGTTCGGCTGCCCTTCGAGGTCCCTGCGATGATGCGCGACTCGTGGTCGGTCCCGAGGTTGTGCGTCGCCAGCAGCAGGACCTCCCCGGTCTTCGACACGACCACCGGGCACGGGTTGCCGCAGGTATTCGCGCCGTCGTCCCAGACGACCTGCTGCTTGGACCAGGAAAGACCGCCGTCGCGGGATCGCTTCATGACCAGGTCGATGTCGCCGGTGTCGCTGCGGCTCGCGTGCCGCGCCTCGGCGAACGCGAGCAGGTCGCCGTTGCCGGCGACGACCAGCGCCGGGATGCGGTAGGTGTCGATGCCGGCTTCGCCGGCGCGCCAGACCGGGTAGCCACGTCCGACCGGCTCCGGGACGGGCGCGCCGCCGGTGACGACGAACCGCCGCACCTCCATCGTGTCGCGGTGCGGCCGCAACCGGACCGCGCCGAGGTCGCCGCCGTCCTCGGGCACGACCAGGTCGCGTTCGCCGTTCCAGTCGATCGTCAGCGCGCGGTCCTTGCGCGTCACCGTGAGCCGGAACGTCGCGCCCGCCTTCGGTGCTGCGACGTCGAGGAAGCGCGTCCTGCCGCCGAACAGCGGCCCTTCGAGGAACGGCTTGCCGCTGCGGCCGCAGAAGCCGACGTGGCTGTCGCCGATCACCAGCGAGGCCGCGGTGGTGGTCCCATCGCGCAGCTTCAGTTCGACGTCGATGCGCGCTCGTGCCCCGGCCAGGGTGAAGCCGCTGCCGAGCGGCTCGGCGTGCGGCGCGCCGACCAGCACGTCGCCCTGCCGCTGCCAGCCGCGCGGCAGCCGGGTCGGCAGCGCCTGCTGCGCAACCACCGCCACGGTGACGCAGAGGGCCAGCGACAGGCGGGCGAGCGGGGCGAGGATCGGCGCGGTTTGGATCAGCATGTGCCCGCCACGATACGCTGCATCATGCCCGGCACGACCTCGGCGGCGCGCCCGGCGACGAACGTGTCCTCGCGCTCGGCGTTGGCCGGCACCTCGAGGGCCTGCACCCAGGTCCGGGCGCCGCGGCTGCGCGCCGCGTGCAGCATGCCGGCCGCCGGCCACACCTGGCCGCTGGTGCCGATCGCGACGAACTCCGTGCAGTCCGCGAGCGCCCGTTCGATGGTGTCGAGGTGGAACGGCACCTCGCCGAACCAGACGATGTCGGGCCGCAGCCGCGGGTGGCCGCACGACGGACACGGCAAGAACTCCGGCGCGGTGCGTTCGAGGTCCCGCACCGCGTGGCTGCAGCTCTCGCAGCGCAGCCGCGCCAGTTCGCCGTGCATGTGCAAAGCCTCGCTGCCGGCGCGTTCGTGCAGGTCGTCGACGTTCTGGGTGACCAGCGTCAAGCGGTCGCCCCGCGCCGCCATCGCGCGCGCGGCGTCGGCGAGCGCGTGGTGCGCCGGGTTGGGTTCGACCTCGGCCAGCTGCGCACGCCGCGCCTGGTAGAAGCGCCAGACCAGCTGCGGGTCGCGCTGCCAGGCTTCCGGTGTGGCGACGTCCTCGGGGCGGTGGCCCTCCCACAGGCCGCCGGCATCGCGAAACGTGCGCACGCCCGAGTCCGCCGAGATGCCGGCGCCGGTCATGACGACGAGGTGTCGGGTCATGGGCGCTGTTGTAGCGGAGCGCGACGCTGGTTGCGCGGGCCCCGCCAGCGTGTCCGCTACCGGATGTCGAGGTTCTGCTCGACCTTGCCTCCGCCCTTGCCGATCTCGAACGTGCGTTCGCTGCGCTTGAGCTGCAGCAGCTTCTCGAACGGATTCTCGGCGCCGTCGCCCTCGACGAAGCCGGTGATCTTGTAGGTGCCCGCGGGCAGCCGCGTCGGCGCGCGATAGCGGCCCTCGGCGTCGGAGCGCACCCGCCACGTCTTCGGCGTCTTGCCCTTGCCGACCACGGTCGAGATCTGGATCGCGACACCGGCGAGCGGCTTGCCGCCCTTGCGCACGACGCCGTTCACGACCGCGCCGGGCTCGAGGCGGAACGTCAGCTGCACGTCGCCGCTGGCGGTCACGTGCACGCCGTCGCGCTGCGAGGCGCAGAACTCGAGGTGCCTGGCGCGCAGCACGTACTCGCCGAGCATCAGCCGGTCGAGGTCGAACGAGCCGTCGGCGCGCGTGCGCACGGTCTTTTGCGTGTGCAGGTCGGGCACCAGCCGTTCGAGCAGCTTGGCGAACGGATTGTGCCCGGCCAGGTCCGGACCGCGCTGCGGGGCTGCGGTGGCGACCTCGGCGCCGGCGACCGGCTTGCCCTGGTCGTCGAGCACGACGCCGCGGACGCGGCCGCCGCGGCTCATCGTGACGACGAGATCGACGTCGTCTCCGCCGACGACGAACGGCGCCGAGATCGTGCGCGCGTGCATGCGGTCGGTGACCACGACCACGTAGCGGCCCGGCCACAGCCCTTCGATCCGCGTGAAGTCGCCTTCGAAGTCGCGCGGATGGCGCGCGACGTCGCGCAGCGTGTCGACGACGCCGAAGCGCTCCTTCGGTGCGTTGCGTTGTCCGGCCAGCGCGTCCTGGTTCTTGGTCGCCGTCAGCACCTGCACGCGGAAGTCCTGGACCGGGCCGCCATTCTGGTCGAGCACGCGCAGCCGCATCGACAAAGGGCCGGGCTCGCGACGGGCGTTGCCGATGTCGTTCAGCGGGATCTCGACGTCGACCTGCCTGCGGCCGCCCTTCGGGTCCTGCTCCTGCTTCGGTGCGGGTTTCGGATCCTGCTCGTCGGCGGGCTCCGGCTGCTGCACGGTCTGCGCGGTCCCCGGACCGTCGTGCGGGTCCTGCTGCGTGCTCCAGATCGTGCCGGTGACGGCGCCGATGCCGAGCAGCACCACGGCAGCGGCGAGCAGCGGGCGCGACGTCGTGTGCGTGGATGCGGGCGTCGACGCGAGCTGGGCGGCCACGTCGGCGGCGTCGCCGCGGGCGTAGCGCTCGGCGACGGTGCGGGTCAGGTCCGGCGGGGCCGCGTGGCCGACCCGTTCGCGCAGCAGCGCGTCGATCGGGGCTTCGCCGGGGCGGAGTTGGTCGTGTGGATCGGTCATCGGATGTCAGCGGGTGGTGGTTCGGTCGAGGCCCTGATCGCCAGAACCCGGATCGCCAGAACGCAGATCGCCAGAAGCCGGATCGCCAGAAGCCGGATCGCAACCCTGGGCGTCGAGACGGCGCCGCACGCACTGGCGCAGCTTGTCGCGGATGCGGCGCAGCGCCTGCTTGACGCCGGCTTCGGTCACGCCGAGCGCCGTCGCGGTCACGGCGCGCGGCTCGTCGTGCTCGTAGCGGCGGGCGATCAGGTCGCGGTCGCGGGCGGCCAGCGTCAGCAGGCAGCGGTTGAGCGCCGTCAGCGCCGCGGCGCCGCCGTCATCGTCGCCACCGAGGTCGACCCAGGCGTGCTCGAGTTCGTCGAGGTCGTGCCACTGCGGGTGCCGTCGCTCGCTGCGCAGGCGCATCAAGAACAGGTTCTTCGCGGCGCGGCGCAGCCAGCGGCTGGCGTCGGCGTGCGGCAGTTCGGGGATGCCTTCGTGCAGCGCCGCCAGCAGCGCGTCCTGGCAGTGCTCGTCGGCGTGCTGCGCGTCGCAGCCGAGCGCGCGCAGCCACCGCCAGACGCCGGCCTGATGCCGTTCGACGAAGGCGTCGAGCGCGGTGCTGTGCGGTGGGGTTGCGATGGCGTGGTTCATGGACGACGGTCCAGTGTCCGCCTTCGCGCAAAGGGTACGAGAAATCCGTCGCGGGCCCCCTTCCATCCGGACGGGCGATCGCGTCAGGTGCCCCGATGGCAGCGATCCGGTCGATCTGCGTCTATTGCGGCTCCCAGAACGGGCGCGACCCGGCCTACGTGCAGGCGGCCGAGGCGATGGGCGACGCGCTGGCCGATCGCGGCATCGGGCTGGTGTTCGGTGGCGGCCACGTCGGCATGATGGGGCGGATCGCCGATCGCGTGCTGGCGCGCGGCGGGGAGGTCGTCGGCGTGATTCCGAAAGCGCTGATGCGCGCCGAGGTCGCACACGACGGGCTGACCGAGCTGCACGTGACCGCCGACATGCACCAGCGCAAGGCGATGATGGCCGACCGTTGCGATGCGTTCGTGACCCTGCCCGGCGGGCTCGGCACGCTCGAGGAGCTGTTCGAGACGTGGACGTGGCGGCAGCTGCGCTACCACGACAAGCCGATGGGCCTGCTCAACGTCAACGGCTACTACGACGGCCTGCTGGCCTGGCTCGATCACGCGGTCGCCGACGGCTACGTGCGCTCGCCGTACCGCGACATGCTCGAGGTCGACTGCGACCCGGCAGCGTTGCTGGCCAAGCTCGGCGCGTAGGCGCGCGCGGTCAGGCCCCGATGCTCGGCCTGCGGCTCAGCGCGCGGGCGACTGCGGCCGACAGCGAACGGCTGGTGAACGGCTTCTGCAGCACTTCGCTGCCGTCGTCGTCGTCCTGGATCGTGCTCTGCGAAGAGCCGGGCAGGTAGCCGGTCATGAACAGCACCGGCAGGTCCGGCTGGCGGGCGTGCATCTGCCGGGCGAGGTCGCGGCCGCTCATGCCGGGCATCGTCATGTCGGTGATCAGCAGCGCGACCTGCGGGAGTGTTTCGAGCTGCGCCAGCGCCGGCTCGGCGCCGTCGAACGGCACGACGCGGTAGCCGAGCGCCTCCAGCATGCGCGACACCGCGGCGCGCACGACCGCTTCGTCCTCGACGACGAGGATCGTCTCGCCATTGCCGGGCGGCACCAGCGGTTGCGGCACGACCACCAGGGTCTCCTCGGCGACCGCCGGGATCAGCACCGAGAACTTCGCGCCGTGGCCGGTGCCGGTGCGCACGTCGATGGCGCCGCCGAGCTGCGCGACGATGCCGTAGCACGTCGACAGGCCGAGGCCGGTGCCGGACCCGGTCGGCTTGGTCGTGAAGAACGGGTCGAAGATGTGCGGCAGCGCGTCGGCGGGGATGCCGGCGCCGTTGTCGCTGACGCGCATCGCGACGTGCCGGCCCGGTTCGCAGCCGAGCTCGCGGGCGCGCGCCGGCGTGACCTCCTCGTTGCCGACCTCGACGGTGATGCGGCCGCCCTCTGCGACCGCGTCGCGCGCGTTGACGACCAGGTTGAGCAGCACCTGCTCGAGGTGGCCGCGATCGGCTCGCACGGTCGGCGTGTCGACGTCGACCTCGAGGTGCAGTTCGTAGGCCTCGCCGAGCAGGCGCTCGAGCATCTCCTGGGTGGCGAGCACGAGCGCCGCGATCGACGTCGGCTGCAGCTGCACGACGTGGCGGCGCGCGAACGCCAGCAGCTTCTGCGTCAGGCGGGCGGCGCGTTCGCCGGTGTTCTTGATCTGCCGGAGGTCGGCGGCGAGCTGGCTGCCGGGCTCCGCGTCGGCCATCGCCAGCTCGGCGGGGCCGATGATCGCGGTCAGCAGGTTGTTGAAGTCGTGCGCGATGCCGCCGGCGAGCTGGCCGATCGCCTCCATCTTCTGCGCCTGCCGCAGCTGGCCCTCGAGCGCCCGGCGCTCGGTGACGTCGCGCGTGATCGCGAGGTGCAGCAGGTCGCCGTCCGGTGCCTTCGGCAGCGGCACCGCGACCGTCTCCATCGAACGGCGGGTGCCGTCCAGGCCGACGATGTCGAACGCGAGTTCGCCGCCCTGGCCGCCGCAGACGTCGTCGTTGAACGCGACGAAGCGCTCGCGGTCCTCGGGGGCGATGATGTCGTAGACGCACTGGCCGATCGCCTCGTCGCGGTCGTTCGCGCCGATCATGCGCAGGCCGGCCTGGTTCATGTCGAGCAGGGTGCCGTCGCTGCCGACGATCTTCACGCACTCGGGCTCGGCTTCGATGATCGAGTGCAGGAACGAGCTCTTCTCGGCGAGCGCCCTGGCGGTCTCGTGGTGCGCCGAGACGTTGCGGCCGACGGCGACGGTGGCGTGCTCGCCGATGCGCGTCAGCTGCCAGCTGATCCAGCGTGAGGACTCCGGCACGTGCGTGTCGACGGTGCGCGTCGGGTGCTGCTCGTCGAGCGCGCGCAGCGCGGTGGCCATCGCCCTGGCGCCGTCGGTGTCGAAGCAGCACAGCAGTTCGGCCGGCGGTTCGATGCCGAGCATCGTCTCGAAGGCGCGGTTGGCGCGCAGGATGGTGCCGTCCGGCAACAGCTCGCACATCGCGTCCGCGGTGTGCAGGAACAGTCTCTCGTAGTCGCGCATGAAGGTGCTGACCTGATCTGGCAGGCAACCGATCCGGCGAGGAGACCGTTGTCCGGTCGTGATGATAGCGCGTCAGCGCGTTCCGGACAGCTGCCGGAACGCGGCCAGCCGTTCGGCTTCGAGTTGGCCGGCTTCGACCGCGGCGCGCACCGCGCAGCCCGGCTCGGCGTCGTGTGCGCAGTCCCGAAACCTGCAGCCGTCGGCGAAGGCCAGCACGTCGGGGAACGCCGCGACCGCGTCGGACGTGCCTTCGGCGAGGCCGAACGCGCGCACGCCGGGCGTGTCGATCAGGCGCGTGCCGTCGGCCAGTGTCGTAAGTCGCGACGCTGTGGTGGTATGCCGTCCGCGACCGTCTTGGTCGCGGACCGCACCGGTGGCGCGGCCGGCGTCGCCTTCGGCAGGCGGATCGAGGCGGTTGAGCAGCGTCGACTTGCCGACGCCGCTGTGGCCGACGAACGCGACCGTGCGGGTGCGGACCAGGGCCGCGAGTTCCTCGATGCCGTCGCCGCGGGTCGCCGACGCGAGCACGATCGGCAGGCCGTTCGCGCGGTGCGGGCGCAGCCTGGACTCGAGCGCGTCGCGTTCGTGTTCGAGGTCGCACTTGTTGACGACGACGGCCAGCGCCGCGCCGCTGCCGTCGAGCGCGACCAGCAGCCGGTCGATCAGTCCGGTGCGCGGGCGGTCGGCGGTCAGCACCAGCGCGACGACGTCGACGTTGGCGGCCAGCACGCGGCGGCGTTCTTCGTTGCCCGGGTCGGTGCGCACCAGCTCGCTGCGGCGCTCGGCGACCTCGACGACGACCGGGTCGGCGTCGTCCTGCTCGAACAGCGTGACCTCGTCGCCGACGGCGACCGAGGTCTGCTGGGTCCTGGCGAGCTCGGGCGCGAGCACGGCGCGACGTTCGCCGTCGGTGGTGGCGACGACGCATCGGCCGCGCGACAGCCAGACGACGGTGCCCTGCAGCTGCGCGCTGTTGGGGGTGACCTTTGGCTGGCGGGCCTCGGCCGACAGCACCCGCTCGCGCCGACGGATCTTCTCGAAGCCGCCGTCGACGTCGGGGTCGCCACGCCGGCGCTTGCGATCGGCCTTGCCGCGAGTCTTGCGCGCATCGGCGATCTGCTGCTCCTCCTCGCGCGAACGCCAGTGCTTGCTGGCCTTCAGGTAGCGCTGCACGGTGCGCTTCTTGTCGTTGGGATCGGTCATCGCTCGCCGATGCACAGCAGTTCGCGCGCCGTGCGGTGGAACAGCAGGCCCGCAGCGTAGCTGACCGAGTTGGCGGTCCAGGTCTCGCCGAGCGGGCCGAGGTCGTTGATCGCGACGAGCTGCGGATGGTCGTCCCCGCTGGCGTCGACGACGTAGACGATGCCGGTCGCCATCGTGAAGTAGAGGTGGTCGTTGACGCGGGTCGGGCTGCCGTTGAAGACCCAGTCCCAGCCGTCCCAGCGGCTGCGCGGGTCGCCGGTGACCTCCTCGCCGCGGCTGTTGACGGCCTTGGCCGAGAGCTTCTCGCGCCAGCGCAGGCCGTCGTCGTCGTGGTCGTAGCTGGTCGGCAACTCGCGGTAGAACACGACCGGCGAACGGTCCGTGTCGGGGTCGGGGTCGATCGCCGCGACGCACCATGGCGCGCCGAGCGTCGGCTTGCCCCACGCGGTGGCGTAGCACTGGAAGTAGACGCGGCCGTTGGCGGCGTGCATCGAGTAGCGGATCGGGAACACGCCCCGTTCGAGCGTCGTGGTCGTGGCGGCGGGGTCGTCGTGTTCGCGCAGGGAGACGCCGTCGGTCAACGAGATCTCGCCGCGCGGCTCGCCGGTGGCGACGTCGAGCACGACCAGCAGGTTGCGCGGCTGCTTGAGCAGCCAGTAGGCGAAGCGGTCGTCCGCAGCCATCGTCTGCAGCGCGGCCTCGTGGTTGCCGCGCGGATCCTCGTAGCGCCAGACGGCACGGCCTGCGTCGGGGCCGGTCAGCCGCGTCAGCGACAGGCCGACCGGACGTTCGGGCACGGCGTGCGGGCCGCCGCGGCCGTGCAGCGCGCACGGGCCGGACGCGGTCGTGACCAGCGTCGGCGCGTTGTAGTGGGTCAGCGCGTCCTCGCTGCGCCACAGTTCTGCGCCGGTCGCGGCGTCGAGGCCGACCAGCAGGTTCCACGGCTTGTCTCGGCCCTCGACGGCGAACGGCTCCATGTGCACCAGCGTGCGCGCGTCCTCGCCGCGGTGCGGGTCGGGGACCAGGAACGGCTCGAACTGCTTGTTGAACGGGCCGTCGAAGGTCGGGGTGAACGTTCGTGTCCAGACCTGCGCACCGTCGTGCGTGAAGCAGGTCACGGTGCCGCCGGCGTTGGTGAACCAGACGTGTTGGTCGTCGGCGCACGGGGACGCGCTGGTCGCGTCCGAGAACGGGTAGCTGTAGATCGACGGCACTTCGCCGGCGATGCGGCGGGTCCACAGGATCGCGCCGGTGTCGGCGTCGAGGCAGTGCGCGTCGATGTGCTTGCCGACGACCTCGCGCTTCTCGATCGCGTGCGCATACTTGCTGGCGTCGGCCTCGCTCAGGCCGGCGCCGGTCCACGGTGAAAGCGTCGCGACGAACACGCGGCCGTTCTGCACCGCGATGCCGCCCTGGCCGGTCTCGGGCAGGGGCGTTCGCCAGCGGATGTTGCGTCCGGTCGTGCCCGAGAAGCGCAGCGGCGGCGCTTCGCCCTGTGCGGTCCAGTCGCCGTCGGGCCCGGCGCCCTGCGGCCAGCCGGTGATCGTGGCGGGGGCGGCGCAGGCGGCGACGACCAGCGGGAGCAGCGAGGCGAGGCGGAGCACGTGCATGGCCGCGGCAGCATACGCGGCCAGAGACGATCTGCCGCAACGCACCGACCGTTCGAGCTGGTCCGCGAGCCTTGCGCCCGGAACGGAACTCCCGGAGCCAGGTTCACGGACGGAGTCTGGCTTGGATGGCTTTGGAGGTGGGGGTGATCGAGAGGCCGCCGAGGGCGGTGCAGCGCAGTTCTCTGGCCATGCTCTCGCTGACCTCGCGGTGGGCGTCGAGCACCTCGTCGAGCGGGATCAGGTGGTCGTAGCCGGCGAGCGCCATGTTGGCGGAGACCAGGGCGTTCGAGGCGCCGGCGATGTTGCGGCCCAGGCACGGCGCCTCGACGCGGTTGGCGACCGGATCGCAGATCAGGCCCAGCACGTTCTGCAGTGCGTGGCTGGCGGCCGACAGCGCCTGCGCGGCGGTGCCGCCGCCGAGTTCGACCAGCGCGGCCGCGGCCATCGCAGCACCGGCACCGGTCTCGGCCTGGCAGCCACCGACCTCGGCGGCGAAGCTCGAGCGGGTCGTGACGAACACGCCGATCAGCCCGGCCGACAGCATCGCGCGCAGCGTGCGCTCCTCGTCCGCCTGCACCGATTCGGCCGCGGCGAGGCAGGTCGCCGGGAACGTCGCGCACGAGCCGGCGGTGGGGGCGGCGACGATCACGCCCATCGAACTCTTGGTCTCCATCAGCGCGGTGACGTAGAGGATCGCCTGGTTGAGCATGCCGCCGTCGAGCAGTTGGCCCTGGTCCATCATCTGCCGGAAGCGGTGGCTCTGCTGCGGCAGGATGCGGTCGGCGTAGTCGGTGCCGGCCAGGCCGTTCTCGACGCCCTGCCGGACGATCTGCAGGATGTGCCGCATGCGATCGAGCACCCCGGCGTCGTCGAGGCCGCCGCGGGCGCGCTCGTACTCGAGCGCGAAGTCCGACAGCGGCCCGGCCTTCGGATCGCGGCCCTGCAGCATCTCCGAGGCGTGCAAGAACGGCACCTCGAGTCCCTGGCGCGAGCGCACCGGCAGCACTGCGCCGAGGCGCCGCACCCGCTGCACGCCCGGCAGGCCGCGCACGGTCGCGTCGTCGACGAACGTCTGGCCGCTGACGACGACCAGCGCCGGGTCGTTGCCGGTAGCGAGCACGGCGTCGAAGTCGGCGCGCAGCCGTTCGCAGAGCGCGGTGCCGTCGCCGTCGACCTCGAGCAGCGTCACGTCGTAGTCGCCGAACAGCGACACCGCGTGGCCGTCGATCTCGAGCACCTCGATCATGCCGCCGCCGGTCGAGATCGCGACCAGGCGGTGCTCGACGCCGCCCTTGTGCAGCGTCAGCCGATAGGTGTTGGGGTGCGGATCGTGCAGCTCGACGTAGCGGATCTCGAGATCGACGCCGGCCGCGCGCAGCGCCGCGCCCGAGTCGGGCAGCCGTTCGTCGTCGGCCTGCCAGCCGAGCAGGCCGCCGAACAGGCCCATGTCGGAGCCCTGGCTCTCGTGGGTCGTCGGCAGCGAGCCGTGTGTGTCGAACTCGACCAGCACGCGTTCGGGATCGCCGCCGCACAGGTCGCGCGCCAGCCGGCCGATGCGCACCGACGCGGCCGAGTGCGAACTCGACGGCCCGCGCATCACCGGGCCGACGACGTCGTTGAAGATGCTCGGAGGCAGCTTGGTCGGCATCGCTACTTGTAGTGGCTGACGGGGCGCGGCCGGACGCCGAGCTTGTCGTATTGGAAGCCGCCCTCGAGCGGCTGGTAGTCGCCGACGATCTCGACGTTGAGGTCGGCCGTGATCTTGTCCTCGCGGCCGACGCACCACAGCGCGGCGTTGAGCGTCAGGCGGCGCAGGCCGGCCGACTGGTAGTCGCGCGCGCTGCCCATCGTGACGTGGAACACGCGCGCCGTCCTGCCGAGGTTGCCGGTCCAGCTGTTGGTCCACGCGATCGGCAAAGGCGGCTTCTTCGGGTTGGGTTCGGCGTCCTTCTCGAGCGTCTTCAGCGGCTGGCCGAGCAGCAGCGGCGTGCACGAGGCCGGCAGGGACTTGCCCTTGTCGAACATCCGGTAGACGTCGGTGGGCCCCCAGACGTCGTCGACCCCGCGCAGGATCGGGTGATCCTTGTTGGCCTCGACGACGATGCCGCGCGTCGACTCACGGTGCCAGCCGCCGTAGTGGCCGCGGAACGCGCCGCCGAGCACGTCGTCGCCGAAGCGCACCCGCTTGCCGTCCTTCTGGTAGGTCCAGTTGCCGCGGAAGCCGTGGTTGGCGGTGCGGATGCCGAGGATCGGCTTGCCCGAGTCGAGGTAGGTGTCGAGGTGCGCGAGCTGCTCGTCGGGCAGCTTCATGAACCGCGTGAACACGATCGCGAGGTCGGCGTCGGCGAGCAGGTGCATGCCGGGAATCGTCTGGAACGCCTTGGGGTCCTTCGGCGGCGCCTCCTCGGTCGGGTCGACCATGCCGTTGCGCTGGCCGAACAGCACGGTGGTCTCGAAGCCGTGCCGTTCGGCGAGCAGCTTCGCCATCATCGGCATCGACTGCTCGGCGCGGTACTCCTGCTCGGCGGCGATGAGGACGACGTGCAGGCCCTTGCCGACGCCCTTCGTGCCCTGGTAGTGGAGCCACTGCGGCTCCTGGCGGTCGGCGGCGGCGTCCTGGGCCGGAACGGCCGCGAGCGCGAGCGCTGCGGCGACGACGGTGCGGAGGGCGTTCACTTCGGGATCCTGTTGAGGGTGTAGTGGGCGGTGGTGTGCACCAGCGCGTCGCCGTCGGCGCTCTCGATCGCGCCGAACGTGAAGTCGTGCACGTGGCCTTCGACCAGCCCGTCGACGACCAAGTGCACGCTGCGGCCGTCGGCCGACGCGATGGCGCGGGTGACCTTCGGCGTGGTCTCGTCGACCTCGGGGCTGCCGTAGAACTTCTGGTAGTGGTGCGTGAAGCTGCGCAACGCGTAGTTGTCGACGTCCTGCAGCGTCTTCGGGTCGCACGGTTTGGTGAACGACACGTCGAAGCCGTCTTTGGCGGCCGTGATCTTCAGCACGTCGAACGGCGTCACGCCGGTCCACTCCAGGCGCTCGAGCACGTAGCTCTTGTTGCCGCGCACCGGCCAGCCGCGGTTGGTGCCGCCGGTGATCAGGTAGCCGCGATCGGAGAACTCGAGCGCCAGGATGCCGTTGCCGAGCCCTTCGCGGAACGGGTAGCACGCGCCCTGCCAGACGCCGTCGACCTCTTCGGTCGTGGCGCGCATCACGATGCTCAGGCTGTAGTCGCCGACGAACAGCTGGTCCTGGAACGGGCCGAAGCGGCCCTCGGTGCGGTCGGGTCGGAACGCGGTGATCGACTGGCCCATGCGGCGATACGGGAACACCACCGCATACGGCACCAGCTCGTCGATGCGCTGGCTCTCGGCGTGCAGCCGTGAGCGGTTCTCCGGCTCCTTCGGCCTGGCACCGAGCTGCTTGCCGAGCGGCAGGTCGTAGCCCGGGAAGCAGATCGGGTGGCCCATGAAGCCGCCTGGCTTCAGGTGCTTGAGCGAGCACGAGCCGTTCCACGGGCCCTGGCTCTCGACGTAGAACATCACGCCGTGCTCGTTCGGCGCGACGCCGCCGGCGCTGCGGATGCCGGTGGCGATCGGGATGCTCTTGCCCTCGGGCGTGATCTGGAACGCGAAGCCGCGGTAGTCGGCCTTGTAGTGGTAGGACGACGACAACCCGAGCACGACGTAGACGCTGCCGTCGGGCTGCACCGGCGAGCCCCACGCGAACTCGTGGTAGTGCTCGAAGCCCCAGACGTCGCTGAGGTTCTCGAAGCGGTCGGCGCGGCCGTCGCCGTCGCGGTCGGAGATGCGGGTGAGCTCGGTCTGCTGCGTCGCGTAGAACGCGCCGTCGCGGTAGCCGAGCCCGAGCACCTCGTCGAGTCCCGAAGCGAACGTCGTGATCTCCGGTCGGGGCAGCTCCTCGAACGCGCCGTCGACGATCAGGATCTCGCCGCGGCGCGTGCCGATCGCGAGCCGACCCTCGGGCAGGGCGACGAAGCTGCCGCACTCGAGCGACAGCTCGCGCGGGATCGGCAGCTCGACGATGCGGTAGTGCCGGGCCTCGGCGTTGGCGGTGCCCCAGGTGCCGCCGAGCTCCTGCGCGCCGGCGGCGGCCGCGAGCATCGCCGTGACCAACGAACTGCGGAACGCGTGCATCACTTGTCCTCCTGGCGGCGGTAGTCGACTTGCAGTTCGGTGCCTGCCGCGGTGGCGGTCACGGCGACGCGCACCTCGCGGTGCTTGCCGTCCTCGACCAGCAGCAGCGGCGACTGCGCGCAGCGCACCAGCAGGAAGCCGCCGACCAGCGCGGTGTGCTCGTCGACGAGCTTCAGGTTCTCGTCGCGGGCCAGGCGCAGTACCAGCTGGCCGTCGCCGACCAGCTGCATCGTGCGCTCGAGGACCGTGGCCTCGCCGTCGCGCCGTTCGCGCGGCGTGTCGGTGATCTGCACGTCACAGCAGGTGTAGCGGAACGACGGCCGCTGCTGCGCGTCGAGGTCGTAGCCGAGCCAGCGGTCGCCGCGCTCGCGGCGGGTCGTGGCCGGCCAGCTCGCCTGCGCGACGTTCGAGGGCGCGAACTGCGGCTGCAGCGGCAGCCGGGCGCGGCGCCGTTCGAGCACGTGCGCCTGGCCGCTGCCCTGGCTGGTCCACACCGGCCGCGCGTCGACGAAGCGGCCCCACCAGATCTGGTTGAGCACCAGCGTCTCGGCGTCGAACGTCAGGTTGACGCCGCCCGGGTAGCCGACGCTGATGCCGCGCTTGCCGGTGTTCTGCACCGCGCGCCGCAGCATCACCGCTTCGTCGGCGACCGTCAGCTCGATCGGCGGCCGGCGCAGGCCGCTCGGCTTGCGCACGTTGCGACCCTTGGCGAGGTAGTGCCAGAGCCCGGCGAGCTGCGCGTCGACGTCGCCGTCGGCGAGCTCGGGGCGGGTCGACGTGCCGCCGGGGAAGAACTGCGGCATCAGCGTGCCCGGCTTGAACGCGAACGGGTCCTTCATGAAGTGCACGAACCACTCCGGCCGCAGCCGTTCGCCGGTCGAGTGCAGCAGGTCGATGCCGGCCATCGAGCCGCCCTGCTCGCCCGCGAACAGGTGGCACGCGATGCAGCCCATGCCCTTGTCGCCGGCCAGCTGCTGGCCGAGCTTGACGACCTCGTCGGCCTGCTTGCGGTCTGCGGGCAGCGGTGCGATCGCAACCGGTTCGAGCGTGTCGGTCGCGGCCAGGTCGTCGGCGAGCCGTTCGGCGAACGCGACGCCGAAGCCCGGCATGCGCGTCTTCAGGTACGGCCGTTCGTGCTGGCCGTGCGCGATCGTGTTGCCCAGCCACGCGCGCTGCAGCTTGGCGCCGACGCCGGTCAGCGGCGGCGGCACGCGGCCTTCGGGGCCGAGCGTCGGATCATGGCTGTCGAAGCGGTCGGCGTGCGCGTCGAGCAGGTCGATCTCGCCGCGCACGTGGCAGGCGATGCAGTTGCGCGAGGCGAGCTGCTGGCGGATGCGCGCCTCGCCCGCCAGCGGGTTGCCCTGCAGCGCGAGCGCCAGGTCCTGGCGCTGCCGTTGGTCGAGCGCGTAGTAGGGCCACGCACCGACCGTGCCCGACAGGCAGCCAGCGCTGGCGTCCAGTTCGGCGAGCGGTCGGGCCTGCTTGCTGGCAGGACGCGCCGCGTCCTCGAGCTGGTGGCAGTTGCCGCAGCCCAGCTCGGCGAAGTGGGCGCGGCCGGCTTCGACCGCGGCCGCCGTCGACGGCTGGGCCGGCACCGACGAGGCCGGGTCGCGCAGCAGGTGGTTGGCGAGCGCGTTGGCCTCGGTCGGCGACAGCTCGAACTCCGGCATGCGCGCCGCCGGCCGCGCCCGGTGCGGCGCCAGCAGGAACGCCTGCAGCGAGGCGATCGTGTACTTGTCGCGCAGGTTGTGCATGCCCGCCGGGTTCTGGTCGTGGCAGGCGCGGCAGCCGAGCGTGTCCCAGAGCTGCTGGCCCGGCGCGACCGCGGCGGCGTCGGCCGGCACGTCGTCGAGCACGGCGGTCGCGAACGACTGCAGGTAGCTGGCCAGGGAGTCGGCGGTGTCGCGCGCCGTGCTGCCGTCGACGGCGCGCAGCAGGTCGGGCATCGCGGTGCCCGGCTCGACGTGCAGCGGCGAGGCGAGGTAGTGGCGCAGGTAGTCGCCGCGCACGCGCGCGCCGACCGTCTGCAGGTCGGGCGCGGGCCGCGCTTCGGCGAGCCCGTCCGGATCGGCGTGGCAGTTGGTGCAGCCGAGTTCGCCGAGCAGCACGCGGCCGCGAACGATCGGTTCGAACTCGGCTTCGGCGAGGCCGGCGACGACCGGGGCGTGGTCGGGGCGTTCGACGGGCGACCCGCAGCTCGTCGTGGGCAGGACGAGCGCGAGCCACGCGGCGCCGTGGCGGGCGATGGACGGACGCGGCATGCCGCGGAGCATACGTCCCGCGCGCGCGGACCGTAGGATCTCGGCCACCATGCGACCGTTGTTTTCGCCGCGTCTGCTGCTGTTGCTGTCCGTTCTGCCGTTCGCCGCATGCGCTGCGGGGCCAGCGAGGCCGGCGCTCGACGGTCCGATCGCGATCTCGACGTGGCCGTTCGGCCGGTTCGCCAACGACGAGGCGATCGCGGCGTTCGCCAGCGGCAGGTCGCGCATCGACGCGATCGAGCTCGGCATCCGCGAGATCGAACGGCGCAGCTCGGATGGTTCGGTCGGCATCGAGGGGCGGCCCAACGCGGCCGGCTACCCGCAGCTCGACGCCTGCATCATGGACGGCCCCGGTCATCGCGCGGGCAGCGTCGCGGGCATGGAGGGCATCGTCTACCCGATCAGCGTGGCGCGCCTGGTGATGGAGAAGTGTCGCCACGTGATGCTCGTCGGCGAGGGGGCGCGCTGGTTCGCGCTCGAGCACGGCGTCGAGTCGATCGACGTGTCCGGCTACGACGAGCAGAAGGCCGCGTGGCAGGCGGGCCACCGCCCGCAGGATCCCGACACGCGCGGCCACGACACCATCGCGCTGCTGGTTCGCGACGCCGACGGCCACCTGGCGGGAGGCTGTTCGACCAGCGGGGCTGGCGGCAAGCTGCCGGGACGCGTCGGCGATTCGCCGATCCTCGGCGCCGGCCTCTACGTCGACGACCAGGTCGGCGCCGCCGGCGCGACTGGCCTCGGCGAGAACATCATGCGCCACTGCGGGGCGTTCCTGGTGGTGGAGCTGATGCGGCAGGGGCTGTCGCCGCAGCGCGCCTGCGAGGAGGCGATCCACCGGATGGCGGCGATCGATCCGCGCGGCTACGAGCTGAGCGCGTGCTTCGTCGCGCTCGACAAGCAGGGCCGCTACGGCGCGGCGTCGTCGAGCCAGCGGTTTCCGTTCTGCGTCGCGACCGAGCGCGGCAGCGAGGTGTTGCGGGTCGAGAAGGTCACGCCGCGTTGATCGACGGCCCGCGCGCACGTGGGATGGTGACGCGGTCGCGCCCGTGCGGCAGACTGCATGCATGCGCATCCCGGCCTCGTCCGTCGTCCTCGCCTCGTGGGTCGCGTGCCTCGGCTCGTCGGCCGTGGCCCAGCAGCCGGTCGAGACCTACCTCGACGACCAGAAGCAGCACCTCGAAGCGCTCTACCGCCACCTGCACCAGCACCCGGAGCTGTCGTTCCGCGAGGTGAAGACCGCGGCGCGCATGGCCGAGGAGCTGCGCGCGCTCGGCATCGAGGTGACCGAGAAAGTCGGCGGCACCGGCGTCGTCGGGGTGCTGCGCTGCGGCGACGGGCCGGTCGCGCTGCTGCGCGCCGACATGGACGCGCTGCCGGTCGCCGAGGAGACCGGGCTGCCGTATGCGTCGAAGATCCGCGCCGACAGCGCCGACGGCCGCGCGATCGGGGTGATGCACGCGTGCGGTCACGACCTGCACATGACCTGCCTGATCGGGGCGGCTGGCTACTTCGCCAGGCACCGGGACGCGTTCGACGGCACCATCGTGTTCCAGCTGCAGCCCGCCGAAGAACGTTCGGGCGGCATGAACCGGATGATCGACGACGGGCTGCTGACGCGCTTCCCGCGCGCCGACTTCGCGATCGCGCTGCACACGACGCACGACCTGCCGGTCGGCAAGGTCGGCCTGCGCGCCGGCCCGGCGATGGCCAACGTCGACAGCTGCGACATCACGCTCTACGGCAAGGCCGGCCACGGTGCCGCGCCGCACCTGACCATCGATCCGATCGTGCAGGCGGCCAAGCTGGTGCTCGACCTGCAGACGATCGTGTCGCGCGAGGTCGACCCGGTCGACGCGTGCGTGATCACCGTCGGTTCGATCCACGGCGGCCAGAAGCACAACATCATCCCGTCGTCGTGCCTCCTGCAGCTGACGATCCGCAGCTACACCGACGAAGTGCGCGAGCAGATGCTGGCGGCGATCCGGCGCAAGGCGGCGGCGGCCGCGGCGTCGTGCGGCGCCAAGGCCCCGAAGGTCGAGTTCAGCGAGAGCACGCCGGCGCTGCGCAACCACGCCGAACTGACCGCCAAGGTGCGCGCCGGCATCGCCTCGGTGCTCGGCGCCGAGCAGGTCGTCGAGGTCGCGCCGGCGATGGTCGCCGAGGACTTCGGGCGGCTGCGCGGCCAGGGGGTGCCGCTGTGCATGTTCCGGCTCGGCACGATCGCGCCGGAACGGCTCGCGGCGATGCGACGGGCGGGCGACGTCCCGGGTCTGCACAGCGGCGGCTACTACCCCGACTACGCGTCGGCGCTGCGCGTCGGGGTGCGCGCGCTGGTGGCCGCGACGCAGCGCGCGGGGCGGGCGAACGACAAGTAGGGCCGGCCGACGGCGGGCCCGCGCACGGCGGTGGTCGCTCGATCGCTGCGCATCATTCGGCGGGATCGCCCGCACAGGTGCCGTTGCAGACTGCGCCGCAGTGCGCACACAGCGCCGCGAGCGCGGCACGGCCGCAGTGGGGGCAGCGGTCGTCGGCCGGCCGTTTCTCCGGCACCGAGCCACAGTTTCGGCAGATCAGGGCCTCGCCGCCTCGCGGCGCGTCTGGTTGGGGTTCCATCCGCCTCGGCCGGCGCCGGTGGCTGCGCGGACCCGCCACTTTTTCTCGCCACGGACGACGCAGACGCTAGGGTTTCGCCCCGTGAACCTCGTCCAGCGCAAGCTCTTGATGGGTGGGCTGGTGGCTGCGTTCGCGGTGCAGACCGCCCTCGTCTACACCGATGATACGGCTTCTTCGTTCGAGACCCTGAGCGAGGAGGCGCTGCGCGGCCGCCGCCTCTGGCACGAATACAACTGCCAGACCTGTCACCAGATCCACGGGTTCGGGGGCTTCCTCGGCCCCGACCTGACCAACGCCGCCCGCCGTCTGACCGACGAGCGCCTCACCGAGGTGCTGACCGTCGGCACAGCGCAGATGCCGGCGTTCCACTTCGACGAGGACCAGGTCTACCAGCTCGCGACGTTCCTCGACGAGCTGAGCGTGATGGGGGTCGGCGTGCCGCGTGCGGTGCAGCCGGTCGACCTCGGCGTGGTGCTGGCCGCGATCGATTCGCGGCTGGCGGAGGCCAGCCCGGGCGAGGCCGTCGCGCGCGGTGCCGGCGCGTTCAAGATGAACTGCATCTCGTGCCACGTGCCGCTGCAGGCGACGCCGCTCGGCCTGCAGACGGCGCCTGACCTGTCGACCGCGCTGCGGCGCATCGACGAGGCCGCGGTGCGCGACACGATCACCAACGGCCGCCCCGAGCGCGGCATGCAGGCGTGGCAGCACCTCGGCGAACAGCCGATCGCGGACCTGACCGCGTTCGTGAAGTGGCTGAACGACGACCGTGACGCGATCGCGGCGCAGGCCGGCGGCGCGGGCGTGGCCCAGCCGATTCCGTGGTGGGAGTACCGATGACCGACGATTTCACCGACGCGATGCTGCAGAAGACCAGCGGCGTGCAGGTTCGCATGGCGCTGATCTGCGTGCTGGTGACCGTCTTCGGCGGCGCGTTCAGCGCGCTCTACTACATCCCTTCGGTCGCGACCGCGCTCAACGAGATGGGCGTGCAGATGACCTCGATGCGTCCGATCCACACCGCGTTCGCGTCGATGTGGATCTTCGGCGCGAGCGTCGCGGTCGCCTACCACTGGATGGCGACCAGCCACGACGGCCTCGACCGCGGCGACCTGCTGCGCTTCCGCATCCACACGGTCTGCTGGATCGTCGCCGGTGTCGGCATCTTCGCGACGCTGCTGTCCGGCATCAGCACGGGTCGCGAGTACCTCGGCTTCCACCCGGCGTTCAGCGCGATCCTGCTGTTCGGCTGGCTGTGCTTCGCCGTCAGCCTGCTCAAGCGCTTGCGTCACGGCTTCTGGGGCCAGCCGATCTACATCTGGTTCTGGACCGTCGGCACGCTGTACTTCGTCTACACGTTCGTCGAAGGCCACGCCTACCTGCTGCCCGGCGTGTTCGAGAGCCCGATCCGCGACCTGCAGGTGCAGTGGAAGTCGTGCGGCACGCTGGTCGGCTCGTTCAACTTCCTGATGTACGGCTCGCTGACCTACGTCGGCGAGAAGATGTCGGGCGACAAGACCTACGCGCAGTCGCCGGTGGCGTTCTGGCTGTTCGGCGTCGGCTGCCTCAACAGCTTCACCAACTACGTGCACCACACCTACCACCTGCCGCAGACCGAGGTGGTCAAGTGGGTGGCGTTCATCGTGTCGATGATGGAGATCATCATCCTCATCAAGCTGATGATGGACCTCGGCAGGATGTTGCGCGGCAGCAAGGTGCAGTTGCCGTTCTGCGGCCGCGGCGGCTGGTTGACGCAGGCCAAGTACTGGACCGTCGCGATGTTGACGACGTCGATCATCATCTCGGTGCCGACGTTCAACACGCTGATCCACGGCACCCAGCTGGTCATGGGCCACGCGATGGGCGCGACCGTCGGCATCGACACGCTGGTGCTGCTCGGCACCTCGTCGTGGCTGGTCTACGAACTGCGCGGCGAGGCGATCCAGGCCCGCATGAACGCGCCGATCACCCGCTTCGCGATCCTGCTGATCAGCGTGTCGCTGGCGGTGCTGGTGATCTGGCTGAGCGTCGCCGGCTTCGCGCACGGATCGAGCCGCTACTATGGCGAGCCGACGCCGGAGTGGGTCGGCACCAGCCGGCTGCTGCTGCCGGTCGTCGGCTCGGCGCTCGGCGTGGGTCTGGTGATCGCGACGTGGCGATTGCTGTCGATGATGCGCAGCCGCGCGGCGGCGGCGTGATCTACGCCAACGCTGCCGGCACCAGCTGGCCGAAGCCGCCGGGCGTCGTCTCGGCGGCCGAGCGGGCGATGCTCGCCGAGCCTGCCGCCAACGCCGAGCTGTATCGCGACGGCCACGCGGCGGTGCGCCGGTTCTTCGGCATCCCGGAGGCCTCGGCAGGACGGCTGCTGCTGGCGCCGTCGTGCACGTCGGCGCTGGCGGTCGCGCTGGCCGACCTGGTCTGGAACGAGGGCGACGTCGTGCTGACGTCGTCGCTCGAGCACCACGCGCTGGCCCGGCCGGTGCAGAAGCTGGTCTGGGAGCGCGGCGTCGTGCACGAGCAGGTGCCGTATCGCGTCGATGCGCCGCTCGACCTCGCGTGGGTCGAGCAGCGGTTGCGCGCGGGCGCAGTCCGGATGATCGCCGTGACCGGAGCGAGCAACGTCACCGGCGAACTGCTGCCGGTCGCCGAACTCGCGGCGCTGGCCAGGGCGCACGGCGCGCTGCTGTTGCTGGACGCAGCACAGGTGGCCGGCGTGGTGCCGGTCGACGTCGCGGCGCTCGGCGTCGACCTGCTGGTGTTCGCCGGGCACAAGGCGATGCTGGGACCGCTCGGGATCGGCGGGCTGTGGGCTGCGGAGCACGTGCGCTTCACCTGCCCGACGGCGACCTGCGAGATCGGCGGCGATCCTGCCGTCGGCGTGCGCGCGCCGTTCCCCGGCTTCTGCGACCTGGGCTCGGTCAACTTCCCGGCGCTCGCGGGGCTGACCGCGGCGCTGCGCTGGCACCGACAATGCGACGACGAGCAGCGCGAACGGCCGCGTCGACTCGCACGCCACCTGCTCGACGCGTGCCGCGAACGCGAGGGCTGCCACGTGCTCGGCGGCGACGGCCCGCGCACGGCGACGGTGTCGCTGCTGCTCGACCGGGTGCCGCTCGACCAGGCGCAGCAGCACTTCCGCGAGCACGGCGTGGTGGTGCGCGCCGGCACGCACTGTGCACCGATGGCGCTCGCGGCGCTCGGCCGGCCCGACGGCTGCATCCGGGTCAGCTTCGGGCCACACAACGTCGACGAGCACGTCGACGCGGTGCTGGCGGCGATCGACGCCTGATGCTGCCGCGGGGCGACGGCGCGGCTGCGTGGAGACGGCGTTGCCGCGCGGCTACGTTCGCGGCATGGAGACCATCGACTGGAGCGACTTCGAGCGCGTGCAGATCCGGGTCGGCACGATCCTCGAGGTGCTGCCGTTCCCGGAGGCGCGCAAGCCTGCCTACCGGCTGCGCATCGACTTCGGTCCGGAGATCGGCGAGCGCAAGTCGAGCGCCCAGATCACGGACCTCTACCAGCCGGACGACCTGGTTGGGCGCCAGGTGCAGGCGGTCGTCAACTTCCCGCCGAAGCAGATCGGTCCGATGCGTTCGGAGTGCCTGGTGACCGGCTATGCGCACGAGGACGGCGCGATCGTGCTCGCCGGACCGGAGCGGCCGGTGCCCAACGGGGCGCGCCTGGTCTGAACGGCTTCGCTGCTGTCCGCTGCGAGGGCTGCCGGTTGGTCCGGCCGGGCGGGCACCCGGTCGGAGTGCCGTGGCTATGGCAAATCCCGCCGCGCGGCGTACACCGGCGCCATGTCCATGCGTTCCTGGTCCGTCCTGCTCCCGTCCGCCCTCCTGTTGGCCGCCTGCGCTTCCGGCCCGTCCGGCGCGGACGTGCGCGTCGTCACGCAGGAGCTCAGCTACTCGGCCGGCGGTGCCAACTGCACCGGCTACGTCGCCTACGACAAGAACCGCACCGGGCCGCGCCCCGGCGTGCTGATCGTTCACGAGTGGTGGGGGCACAACGACTATGTGCGGCGGCGTGCGCGCATGTTGGCCGAACTCGGCTACACGGCGTTCGCGCTCGACATGTACGGCGACGGCAAGTCGGCGCAGCACCCGAAGGACGCGCAGAAGTTCATGCAGGAGGTGTTCGCCAACATGCCGGCCGGCGTGGCGCGGTTCGAGGCGGCGGAGAAGCTGCTGCGCGACCATGCGACGACGGACCCGGATCAGATCGCTGCGATCGGCTACTGCTTCGGCGGGGCGATCGTGCTCGGCATGGCGCGCCAGGGGGCGGACCTCGATGCCGTCGCCAGCTTCCACGGCAGCCTCGCGACCGAGACGCCGGCGAAGCCCGGCGCGGTCCAGGCGCACGTGCTGATCTGCCATGGCGGCGCCGACAAGATGGTGCCGCTCGAGCAGGTCGCCGCGGTCGAGTCCGAGATGAAGGACGGCGGTGCTCCGAGCGTGCGGACCGTGGTCTACGCCGGCGCGCTGCACGGGTTCACCAACCCGGATGCGACCGCCAAGGGCGAGCAGTTCGAGATCCCGATCGGCTACCAGAAGGAGGCCGACGAGAACTCGTGGACCGAACTGCAGCTGCTGCTGGAACGGGCGTTCGCGAACTAGCGGAACGGGCGCGCGACCCAGTTGGTGCCGTTGGCCCAGTTGGTGCCGCTGGCCTCCTTGGTGCCGCTGGCCCCCTTGGTGCCGTTGGCCCCCTTGGTGCCGTGTGCGCGGTTCGCGAAAGTTGGAGGATGAACCGCGTACCGTACGGCTACTTGTCGCCGCTGAGCCACTTGTCGCGCCAGGTCTTGAGGTTCTTGTTGTTGGGGTCGAGGGTGATGGCCTCGTCCATCAGGTCGAGCGCTTCCTTGCGCTTCTTGTTCACGATCAGGATGGAGGCGTGGATGCTCATCGCGTTGGCGTAGAAGGCCTTGTCGGGCTGCTTCGCGTGGCGCTTCTCGACGGCCTTCAGGGTCGCCTTGCTGACCTTCAGGGCGTCCTTCAGGATCCGCTTGTTGGCCTTGTCGAGGTCCTTCCAGTTGCCGTAGGCAAACCGGCACATGCGCTGGCCCCACTCGACGACGCGGTCGTCGGGGATGCTCTTCCAGGCCTTGTTGGCGTAGGACGCCGCGTCCTTGGCCTCGCCGCGCGACCAGTGCGCGGTCGCCATCCGGTCGTAGCCCAGGAACAGCACGCGCTTGTTGCGCTGCGACTTGAGGAAGCGACGCAGCGGGCCGAGGTCGAGGTCCTGCGGTGCGACGCCGTCGCGGAACGTCTCGGCGCTGATCTTCCACAGCTGCGCCTCGGCCGCCTCCTCGCTGCGGCCCTTGGGGTCCTTTTCGATCATCGCGTCGATGACCTTGCGGGCGCGTTCGTGCTCCTGGATCGCCTGCAGCTTCTGCATCAGCAGCTGCATCTGGGGCAGCGTCGCGGTGCCGGCGTCGACCTCCTTCTGCAGCGCCGGGATCGTCTCGGCGCCGTCGCGCACGCGCTTCAGGGTCGCGGCGAAGTCGACGATCGTGTCGTAGCCGATCACGCTGTCGACGATCGCGCCGTCCGGGTTGACGAACAGCACCGTCGGCACGGTCTGGATCTTGTAGCGGGCCCAGGTCTCCTTGCCGGCGTCGTCGTTGCGGATGCCCATGCACAGGAAGTCGGTCATCGGCTCGCTGACCTGCTTGTCCGACATCGTGCCGTCGAACATCGCCTGGCAGTTGCCGTGGTCGTCCTGCCAGCAATAGAGCAGCACGACGCCGGCAGGCTTGTCCTTGGCGGCAGTCAGGGCGGCGGCGAAGTCCTTGTCCCACCAGGTCACCTGCGCGGGCAGCGCGGCGGCGAGGAACGAGACGAGGACGAACCCGAGGGCGTGGCGCGTCATGCCGAGATTGTGCCCTGCTCGTCACGAATCGGCCAGCGCGAGGACTCCGGAGGCCGCAGGCGGTATGCGTGGGGAACATGCGCCGCAACGTCACCGCGTGGATCGTCGCCGTCACCCTGTCGCTGCCGATGTCGCTGCCGCTGGCCGCCCAGCAGCAGCAGGGCCAGGATGCGAAGACGATCGAGGGCTTCACCAAGGACCTGCGCCACCTGCCGGGCTTCGTCGAGACCTACGTCGACCAGCAGAAGGCACGCATCTACCTGCACCTGACCTCGTTCGACGAGGACCTGCTGTATGCGACCGCGCAGGCGTCGGGTCTCGGCTCCAACCCGATCGGCCTCGACCGCGGCTCGCTCGGGCCGCAGCACGTGGTGCGCTTCCGCGACGCCGGCCCCAAGGTGCTGGTGACGGCGCAGAACCTGCGGTTCCGGGCGCTGTCCGACAACGAACGCGAACGGCTGGCCGTGCGCGAGTCGTTCGCGCCGTCGGTGCTGGCGGCGCTGCCGGTGGTCGTGCGCGAGACGGGCGGCGTGCTGGTCGACGCGACCTCGTTCTTCGTGCGCGACGCGACCAACGCGGCGCGGCGGCTGAGCGGCGACGGCAGCACCTACCGGGTCGACGCCGAGCGCAGCGCGCTGTGGCTGGAGCGCACCAGGGGCTTTCCCGACAACACCGAGGTCGAGGTGCTGTTGACGTTCACGGCCAACAAGCCGCGCGGTGAGGTCGCGACCGCGGCCGGTGGCGAAGCGGTGACGCTGCGCCAGCACCACAGCCTGATCCGGCTGCCCGACGACGGCTACCGGCCGCGGCGCTTCGACCCCCGCATCGGCTTCTTCGGGCCGTCGTTCCAGGACTATGCGGCGCCGCTCGGCGGCTCGATGCACCGTCGCTACATCGCGCGGCACCGCCTGCAGAAGCAGGATCCCGAGCAGGCCGTGTCGGATCCGGTGGAGCCGCTGGTCTGCTACATCGACCCGGGTACGCCGGAGCCGGTGCGTTCGGCGCTGAAGGAAGGTGCGATGTGGTGGGCCGAGGCGTTCGAGGCCGCGGGCTTCCGCGATGCGTTCCGCGTCGAGATGCTGCCCGACGACGCCGACCCGATGGACGTGCGCTACAACATGATCCACTGGGTGCACCGGCGGACGCGCGGCTGGTCGTACGGCGCGAGCATCTCGGATCCGCGCACCGGCGAGATCATCAAGGGCAACGTGCTGCTCGGCTCCCTGCGCGTGCGCCAGGACCTGCTGAAGTTCGTCGGCCTGCAGGCGCCGTTCGACGAAGGCCGCGGGGCGTGCGCGGCGTCGGCCTCGCCGGGCGCCGGCCACCTGACGTTCGGCGACGACGCGCTGGCGCAGAAGGTCGCGTTGATGCGGATCCGGCAGCTGGCGGCGCACGAGGTCGGCCACACGCTCGGGTTGTCGCACAACTTCGCGGCGAGCACCTACGGCCGCGCGTCGGTGATGGACTACCCGGCGCCGATGGTCGCGATCCAGGGCGAACGGCTCGACTTCGGCGACGCCTACGACGTCGGCATCGGCGACTACGACAAGTGGGCGATCGTCTACGGCTACATGCAGTTCCGCGACGGCGCCGACGAGCAGCGCGAACTGCAGCGCGTCGTCGAGATCGGCCTGCGCAAGAACTACGTGTTCCTGACCGACCAGGACGCGCGCGCCGCCGGCACCGGCCATCCGCTGGCGAGCCTGTGGGACAACGGCCGCGACCCGGTCGCGCAGCTCGAACACGAACTGCGCGTGCGCGCGATCGGCCTGCGTCGCTTCGGCGTCGCGGCGCTGCGGCCCGGGGTCGCGCTGGCGACGCTCGAGGACACGCTGGTGCCGCTGTACCTGCACCATCGCTACCAGCTGGAGGCGGCGGTCAAGGTGATCGGCGGCGTCGACTTCCGCCACGCGGTCAAGGGCGACGGCCAGGACGCGACCACGCCGGTGCTCGAGGGCACGCAGCGCAAGGCGCTCGAGGTGGTGCTCGGCACGCTGCGCCCGGAGTTCCTGCAGCTCGACCCGCGCATGCTGGCGCGCATCCCGCCGGCGCCGCCCGGCCATCCGTCGACCGCCGAACGGTTTCCGCGCAGCACCGGCCAGCTGCTGGACCCGGTGGCGATGGCGGCGGTGTCGGCCGAGCTGACGATCGGCGCGCTGCTGCAGCCGCAGCGCGCGGCGCGGCTGATGCTGCGCGGCGACGGCCAGGGCCTCGCGTTCGGCGACGTGCTCGACGGGCTGTACCGGACCGTGTTCGCCGTCGGCGAAGGGTCGCTCGCGTGGACGCCGGTGCAGCACGCAGTGCAGTCGGTCTACGTCGACCAGCTGCTGGCGCTGGCCGACAGCGGCCGCGCGCCGGCGGCCGTGCGCGCGCTGGTCGAGTACCACCTGGAGCACGTCGCGGCCCGCGCCAACGACTGGCGGGTCGACCACGCCAACCCGGTCGAACAGCGCGCGCACGCGACCGGCCTGTGGCGTCGGGTCGGCGCGTTCCTGGAGCGGCGCGACCGGGAGCCGCGACGTTCGCCGCGGCTCGAGACCCCGCCCGGCTCGCCGATCGGCAGCGGGCGATGAGCGGCATTTGCGCGTCCGTGCGCCCGGAGTCCGCGATCGGGCTTGTCTGCGCGCCCGCCATGCCCGAAACCCAACGCCCGACTCCGTGCCAACACCGATGAATCGACCCGACTTCCGTCCGCTCCTGTTCGCCCTCGCCGCCGCCGCGCCCGTCCTGGGCCAGGACGGTGCCGCCGACGAACGCCAGCAGGCCGAGCCCCAGAACGGCCCGGCGATCGCCTACGTCGACGCGTTTGTCGGCCAGGAGGCGTTTCCGCAGCCGCTGTTCGTCGCCTACGACGCGGCCGAGCCGCAGTCGGCGTTCGTCGTCTGCCAGCCCGGCTTCGTCTACCGCGTGCCGCGTGACGGCGACGGCGGCGAACGCGAGACGTTCCTCGACCTCAGCGACAAGGTGCTGACCAAGAACTGGGAGGAGGGCCTGCTCGGCTTCCAGTTCGATCCGGACTACGCCGACAACCACCACGTCTGGACGTACTGGTCCGAGCGCATCGAGCCGCGCGAGGAGAAGCAGGCGCGCGGCAGCCGCAAGAGCGATCGCCAGTCGATCATCGCGCGCTACACGGTTGTCGAACGCGACGGCCAGAGCGTCGTCGACGTCGGCAGCGAACTGCGGGTGATGGAGGTGTTCCAGCCGTTCGGCAACCACAACGGCGGCACCATCGTGTTCGGTCCGGACGGCATGCTGTACATCGCGCTCGGCGACGGCGGCCACAAGAACGACATCTACGGCAACGCCGAGTCGCTCGCGATGCTGCTCGGCAAGGTGCTGCGCATCGACGTGCGCGGCGCGACCGTCGACGCGCCCTACCGGATCCCGAAGGACAACCCGTTCGTCGCCAGGGATGGCGCGCGTGGGGAGATCTGGTGCTACGGCCTGCGCAACGTCTGGCGCATGTCGTTCGACCGCGAGACCGGCAAGCTGTGGGCGGCCGACGTCGGCCAGAACAAGATCGAGGAGGTCGACGTGCTGGTGCGCGGCGGCTTCTACGGCTGGAACTCGTTCGAGGCCAACCAGGAGTTCGACCTGCGGCGCAGCAAGGCGCCGACGCCGCCGGACCCGATCGCGCCGGTCGCGAGCTACACGCACCGCGAGGGCCTGTCGATCACCGGCGGCTACGTCTACCGCGGCAAGGCGATCCCGGGCCTGCGCGGTCTCTACGTCTACAGCGACTTCATCACCAAGCGCGCCTGGGCGTGCGACGCCGAGGGCCGGGTCGTCAAGCTCGCCAGCACGCCGTTCCCGCCGTCGAGCTACGGCGAGACGCCGGACGGTGAGCTGCTGGTGACCTGCTTCATCCAGAAGAAGGGCAAGGTCTACAAGCTGGTCCCGGCCGGCGAGTAGGCGCGCTACCTGCCGGCCTTCTCGAGCTCGGCCAACAGCTTGCGGGTCGCCCGGTAGCGGTTGAGCCGGCCGAGGTAGACCGGGTCGTTCTGGGCTCCCTTCGCCGCGGCGGTCTGCAGCTCGATGGCGCGATCGATCCTGCCGTTGACGAACATCGCCAGCGCGACCGTGTCCTTGCTGCCGAAGTCGATCGCGTCGCCCTCGACGCGCAGCATCTCCTCGCCTTGCGCCAGCGCCAGCGTGTCGAAGCGGCCCATCGAGTCGGGGCGGATGATCGTGTACCAGGCGTCGTTGTTGAGGCCGCTCGACGAGACGTCCTGCTTGCGGTACTCGACCATCAGCTTGGCTGCCGCCTCGTCCTCGCCACAGCGCTTCAGGAGCTTGTGGCGCGCGGCGTAGACCCACTTGCGGTTGCCGCCGTTGGCCTCGGCGTTCTGGATGGCGCGCTCGGCGACGTCGCGGTAGGGCAGCGGCACCGCCGCCTCCATCAGCGTCTCGGCGAAGATCAGCTGCTGCTCGGCCTGGCCGCCGAGCTTGTTGGGCAGCAACGCGGCGATGCGGCCGGCGAGCCGGTCCTGGCCGGCGCGCAGCATGCCGCGCAGGTGCACCAGCTGGGTGAACGTGCCGTCGGGGGCGCCGGCGGCGACCGGCGCCATCGCCATCGCGACCTTCTTCGCGACCAGCGGGTCGTTGCGATCGCCGCGCAGCACCAGGTCGGCGAACCGTGACATCGGCACGGCTTCGTTGGACAGGCGAGCGATCGCGCGTTCGACCGCCTGCCGCGCCGCCAGCGGGTCACCCTTGCACCACCACTGGTTGAGCACCGCGGCGGCGTGCGCCCGGCCGCTGCGCGGGAACTTCTCGAGCACGTGCGCGACCTCGTCGTCGAAGTCGCCGCCGTCGGCAACCGAGCCGACCAGGTGCTCGACGACCTCGAGCGACGTGGTCGTGTCGGCGGCATCGAACGTGCCGGCGACGACCGCGTCGAGCACGTCGACGAGGCCGTCGATGCCGCGCATGTCGTAGCGCACCTCGCCGTTGCGGCCGGTCAGCAGCGCGTGGCCGCCCATCGCCGACAGGTGCTCGATCGAGCGCGCGACGACCAGCCGTGGCTTGCCGGCGGCGACGCGGCCGGCGGCTTCGTCCGGCAGCGCGACCGCGAACGCGATGCCCTTGTCGCGAAAGCGCGCCTGCAGGTCGGTCAGGTACTGCACCTGGTCGGCGAACGGACCGCGTTCGTGATCGTAGATGGCGACCACCGTGTGGCCGGCGGCGGCCGCGCCTTCCTGCTCGTGCACGACCTGCAGCGCGACGCCGCCGATCCGCAGTTGGCGCGCGGGCTCGGCCTGTTGCGCGGGCAGCGCGGCGCAGCAGGTCGTGATGGCGGTCAGGACGACGGGCAGGCAACAGCGGCTCATGGGTCTCCTCGGCGTTCGTGTGCGAACCGCATCATCCCTTGGCAGCGGCGATCCCGCCACCCGCCGCGACCGGGCAAAAGGCATCCCAACGCGGGCTTCAGGTGCGCTCGTCGCCGCGACGATCCGTGCGCCGGAGGGAACCCTTGGGCAGCAAGATCCACAGCGTCGTCAGCCTGTTCGCGGCCGCGGCCGTCGTCACCTTCTCCGCCTGCAGCAGCGGCGGGGGGCCGTCGGCGCCGAGCAACCTGTCGTACTCGAGCAACCCGGCGATCTACCCGATGGGCAGCGCCGCGCAGAACACGCCGTCCGCCGATGGCAGCTCGGTGGACAGCTACGCGATCAGCCCGGCGCTGCCGGTCGGCCTGACGTTCGACACCGAGACCGGGCGCATCACCGGCACGCCGACGGCGATCACGGCGCAGGCGACCTACACGATCACGGCGACCAACGAGCAGGGCAGCGACACGGTCGACCTGGTGCTGAAGGTCACCGATGCCCTGCCCGAGATCAGCTACGGCACCACGACGTTCGCGCTGACCGGCGGCGTCGCGATGACCCCGAGCACGCCGAGCAACGCTGGCGGTGCGATCGTCGGCTTCACGATCTCCCCGGACCTGCCGGCCGGCCTGTCGCTCAACGCGACCACCGGCGAGCTGAGCGGCACGGCCACCGAGGTCGCCGCGAACGCCGTCTACACCGTGACCGCATCGAACGAAGGCGGTTCGGACACGGTGCTGTTGACGCTGGGCGTCAGCGCGCCGTCGCTGACGATCTCGGTCGCGCCGGCGAACGTCACGGTGGTCGGGGGCGCGACCGCCGGCTTCTCCGCGACCGCGTCGGGCACGGGGGTGCTGACCTACCAGTGGCTCGTCGACGGCGCCACCATCGGCGGCGCGACCGGCACCAGCCACACGACGCCGGCGACGACCACGGCGGACGACGGCCAGCGGTTCCAGCTGCGCGTGACCGACAGCTTCGGCACGACCGTCACCAGCGACGCCGGCGAGCTCGGCGTGGTCGGCGGCACGTTCGCGGCCGGCACCGCGCTCGGCTCCGCGCACGGCCGCCACACCGCGACCGCGCTGGGCGACGGCGACGTGCTGATCGCCGGCGGCCAGGACGCGCTGGCGTCCGGCTACAAGACGACCGGCTTCCGCTACGACCACGCGACGCCCGGCTTCGCGGCGACCGGCCTGATGACGCAGACGCGGACCGAGCACCTCGCCGTCCGGCTGGCGGACGGTCGCGTGCTGATGACCGGCCACCGCTTCGGGCCGCCGACCGCGGCCGAGTGGTTCGATCCGGCCACCGACACGTTCGCCGCGACCACCGGCGCCCAGGTCGTCGCCCGCTACCTGCACACGGCGACGCTGCTGCCCGACGGTCGGGTGCTGCTCGCCGGTGGCGACAACGGCGGCGCGCTGTCGTCGGCGGAGCTGTTCGACCCGGCGACCGGCACGTTCGCGGCGACCGGCTCGATGACGGTGGCGCGCCGCTCGCACACCGCGACGCTGCTCAACGACGGCAAGGTGCTGATCGTCGGCGGTGGCGCGGCGGCGAGTGCGACGGCGGAGCTGTTCGATCCTGGGACCGGCACGTTCACCGCGACCGGCTCGATGGCGAACGCGCGGCAGCGGCAGTTCGCGGTCCTGCTGGGCGACGGCCGGGTGCTGGTCGGCGGCGGCGACAACGGCACCAACGTGATCGCGGCGGCCGAGCTGTACGACCCGGACACCGGCACGTTCGCGACGACGGGCAGCCTGGCGACGGCGCGCGACCGGGCCGCGGCGCACCTGCTCGGCAACGGCCGCGTCGTCGTGACCGGCGGCGAGGACGCCAGCGACGACCCGGTCGCGACCACCGAGGTCTACGATCCGGCGACCGGCAGCTGGCTCGCGTCGGGTTCGCTCGGCACGGCGCGCGCGCGGCTGTCGCCGGCGCCGCTGCCCGACGGCACCTGGCTCGTAGCCGGCGGCGAGGGGGCCTCGTCGATGCTCAGCACGACCGAGGTCTACGATCCGGAGATCCCGGCACCCGGCACGTTCCGCAGCACGTCGGCGATGACCGGCCGCACCCAGTTCGGGCTCAGCCTGCTGCCCGACGGTCGCGTGCTGGCGTCGGGCGGCACGCTGGTCGGCTTCTCGTCGGTGAAGACGACCGAGATCTACGATCCCGCCGCGGGCACGTGGTCGGCGACCGGCGACCTCGTCACCGGCCGCATCGACGCCGCCCAGGTGCTGCTGCCCGACGGCAGGGTGCTGGCCGCCGGGGGCCAGGCGTCGCTGTTCACGCCGACGGCGACCGCGGAGCTGTACGATCCGGCCACCGGAACGTGGACCGCGACCGGCTCGCTGACGGTGGCGCGCTCGTCGGCGCCAGCCGTGCGCATGGCCGACGGCAAGGTGCTGCTGTGCGGCGGCCTGCAGGTCACCGCGCCGACCGCGACCGCGGAGGTCTACGATCCCGCGGCCGGCACCTGGGCGACGACCGGGTCGCTCGCGACCGCGCGTCGCGCGCACGAGGTCGTGCCGCTGCACAACGGTCTGGTGCTGGTGATCGGCGGCCTCGATGCGTCCAGCGCGATGCTGTCGTCGTGCGAACTGTACGACCCCGCGGCCGGCACGTTCACGGCGACCGGTTCGATGGCGACGGCGCGCGCCGACGCGATGGCCGCGCGGCTGCGCGACGGCCGGGTGCTGGTCTGCGGTGGCGGCTCGCTGTTCTCGGTGCAGGCTTCGGCGGAGATCTACGATCCGGCGACGGGCGCCTGGACGAGCACCGGCTCGCTGGTCAACGCACGCCGCACCGCGGCGATCGCGACCACGGCCAACGGCGACGTGCTGGTCGCCGCGGGCTACGGCAGCTCGCTGGTGGCGCTCAACACGGCCGAGGTGTTCGACGTCGCGTCGGGCACGTTCTCGCTGGTCGGCAACCTCGGCGTCGCGCGCCAGTATGCGTTCGCGATCGCGCTGCCGACCACCGGCCGCGTGCTGGTCGTCGGCGATCCGTACGACGGCACCGCCGAGCTGTTCCGCTGATCAGCCCGGCAGCTGCACCAGCACGTCGCCCTCGGTCGCGCCGAGTGGCAGGTCGAACGGACCGACGCGCTGCTTGTCGCCGTCGAAGGTGACCTCGACGTCGAACGGCTCGAGCGGCGCCGGGAACACGTCGACGCGCCCTTCGGCGTCGGTGGTGAGGCCACCGGGCATGTGGTAGCCGGTGCGCAGGATCCGGATGCGGGCGCCCGCGACCGCGCGGTCGTCGCGGACGACGCGCAGGCGTGCGCGCCGCAGCGGCACGTCGAGTGCGACCTCACGCTCGCCTCCCGGGGCGAGCGTCCAGCTGTCGGGCAGCACGATGTTGAGCCAGCCGGGGCCGGGCTGGGCCGGATAGGTCATGGCGAAGCCGTAGTCGCCGGCGGGCACCAGGCCCTCGAAGCGGCCGTCGTGGTCCGTCGCGATGCGCAGCATCAGGAACGAGCCAGGCCCGGTGCGCCGCAGGAAGCAGTGCACGTCGGCCAGCGGCTTGCCGCCGGCGACGATCCGTCCACGCACCCGGCCCGGCAGCAGCTGCGACACGTCGAGCTCGACCGTTCGGGTTTCGCCGTCGGCGAGCGTGACCTGCCCGGTCTTCAGCTTGACCTCGCCCTCGCGCACCTCGCCGGTGCGCAGCCAGTAGCGCAGCGACAGCGTGTAGCTGCCCGGCGACAGACCGCCGATCACGAACCGGCCCTCGTCGTCCGCGACCGCGGGCGGCGGCGGATCGCTGCCCTCGCGCGCCGCCAGCACCGCGACCGGCAGCTTGCCGCCGCGCGCGAGTTCCTGCAGCCGCGCGAACGCCGCAGGTGGCGTGAGGCGGCCGCGCACGACCGCGGCGCTCTGCACGGTGACGTTCGCGTGGGCGCGCGGCGCGACGACGTCCAGCGCCTGGACGTGGGGGGTGTGGGCGAGGCCGGTCACGCGCACGTAGCAGCGGCCGTGCGGAGCGCGCAGCGACGCGGTGCCGTCGTCGGCCGTGGGCGCGCGCGCCAGCACGACGCACGGCGTCTGCCGTCGGTAGCGGTCGAGGTCGCGCAGGTCGATCGCGGGCGAACTCGGCTTCGGCGCCTCGCCTTGGAGCGCGAGCAGCAGCTCGACCTGGCTGCCGGCGACGGGGCGGCCGTCGGCGGTGCGCACCTGCACGGTGGTCGGCACCGGCGGCGGCGTGCGCACCTGTAGCTGGCTCGTCTCGACGCCCGACTGCACCGCGAACGGCGTCGGGGCCGAGATCGCCAGATCGCCGCGGCGCGGCATCGCCAGGACGGCGTGTGGGCCCGCCGGCAGGCGCTCGATGCGCGCCCGTCCGTCGGGGTGGTGGCCGCGCAGCGTGCGTCCTCCAACCGGCGTTAGCTTGCGTTCGCCGCGCAGCACGAACAGCGTGTAGTCCTCGACGGGCGCGCCCGCCTCGTCGACGACCTGGACGGCCTGAGCGCCGCGTTGCTGCATGACGACCGCGACGTCCCTGGCGCCCCACGCGACCCGTTCGCCGACGGCGGGCTGGACGCGGTCGTAGCGGGCCTCGGGGTCGCTGACCGACAGCGCGGCGCCGGCCTTGCCGTTGTCGGGGATCGGTCCAGCGCGCCGGATCGTGAACGCGCCGGACGGGCCGCTGCGGCCGCGGCCGATGAAGCCCTCGCCCTGCACGCTGAGGCGCAGGCCGGCGATCGGGTTGCCGGCGGTGTCGCGCACCGTGCCGCGGATGTCGAACTGGGGATCCGGTCGTTCGACGACGACCCGCAGGTCGTACGAGGTCTCGTCGCTCAGCTTGACCGACCGTGGCGCGACCAGCGCGCCGGTGTCCTCGGCGCCGATGTACCACTCGCCGGGGTGCGCGGCCCTCGGGAACGCGAACCGTCCCGCGGCATCGCTGGTGGCGCGCAGCATCGAGCGGGTCTCGGTCGTCTGGCCGCCGTCGAGCGCGATGTAGACGAACATCATGCTGACGTTCTCGACACCGACGCCCTGCTGGTCGACGACGATGCCCTTCACCGGGATGGCGCGCAGCATCGCGATGTCGCCGAGGTCGATGGTCTGCCCGGGCTGCGGCTGTGGCCACCGCGCGCTGCGCGCGCAGTAGCCGTCCGCGTGCACCCGCAGCGCGACCGTGTCGACCCAGTCGTCGTAGCCGATCTCGCAGCGAAACCTGCCGTCCTCGGCCGTGAGCGCGGCTGCCGGCGCGCCGTCCCACGCGGCGTCGCGTTCGGCGCGCGTCGCCTCGCGGCGCAGCTGCACCGCGACGCCGGCGAGCGGCGCGGTGCCGGCATCGACGCAGCGCCCGAGCAGCGTGAGGCGCGACGTGTCGGCGTGCTCCGGCTGGCGCGCGGTGGCCTCCACCTCCGTGCGCCCGAGCGGAGCGTCGTCACGTTCGCCCTCGGCGCCGGCGGGCGCGGCAGGCTGCTGCGACGGCCGCGGGCCGGAGTCCGGAACGGGGGCCGGAGTCGGGTCGCCGAACGCCAGCCAGAGCCCGAGCAACAGGGCCAGCAGCGCGACGACCAACACGAGGGGGCGGTGCATGGCGGGATGATACGCAGCCGCGTCGTCGACGGAGAGTTCACCAGGCGCTGCTCCGGATCGGCACGTCGACGTGCGCGGCCCAGCTGCGGATCACCCGTTCGGCGTCATCGGGTGCGCGCGCGTTGCGGCGGCCGCGCGCCTGGAAGATCCGGCCGCGCCACCACTCGACGGTCGCGACGTGCTCGACCTTGCCACCGCGCAGCGCGCGGATCGAGAAGATCCGCGACTGCCCTTCGGCGCAGTCGCCGGTGTAGGTGTAGACGCAGTGCCCCATGGTCTGGCCCTCGTGCCGCAGTTCGGGGGCGCTGCACAGTTCGACCACGACCCAGGTCTCGCGGCCGGTCGCGCCCTGCCGCTCTTCGCGGTAGCCCCCGAGCTCGCTGCGTTCCCAGCTGCGCCCGCTCTGGCTGCCGTCGACCACGAAGCCGAAGCGGCGATGCCAGGCGTCGCTCTGGCGGCGCAGCGCGTCCGGGTCGCGGCCCGCCATCGTCAGGTTGGGTTGCGGCGGCGGCAGCCGCCGCCGCTGGCCGTTGGCGTCGACGCACGCAGCGCCGACGAAGCGCTGGTCGTACAGGTAGTCGACGATCGCGATGACCTCGTAGCGGCGCTCGAAGCGGTGCTGCACCAGGAACGCGACGACCGTTCGCCAGAAGTCGTCGTGCTCGAACGCGCGACCGAGCCGAGAGGCGCACAGCGCGCGGGCCAGCTCCTCGCTGCCGCCGAGGCCGCGGACCTGGCCGTAGCGCAACGCTGCGTCCGGGTCGAGGTCGTCGGGTGCCTGCTGGAACCAGTGCGCCATCCTGCGGGTGTAGGCGAGCGGCAGGTCGAGCGAGCGCACGCTGCGGCCGCGCGCGAGCCCGACGAACCAGCGCCGGTGACGGGCCGCGTGGTCGTCGCCCTCGTGCCAGCACGCCTGCAGCAGCCGCGGCGGTTCGAACTCGACGAAGCAGTGGCGGAGCAGGCTCTCGAGCATGCGCGTGCGGTTGTGGGTGGTCGGCCGCCAGGTCTCCGGATCCCGGCAGCGATCGCGCCAGTGGTCGAGCATGCGGACCAGCACGGCGAACGTGTCGTCGTCCGGTTCGAGCAGCTTCGGCGCGACCCGCAGCAGTCGGCGCAACAGCGCGCGCAGCAGGGTGCGGCGGCCGTCGTCCGTCGGTGTCTGCAGCGCCGCGTGCAACGGCGCGAAGCCGTTGTCCCCAGCCTCGCACTCTCCGCGCAGCAGGCGGCGCGTCGCGGCCTTCGGGTTGCGCGTGCGGCGGCCCTCGCGGGCACGTCGTTCGACGGCCACGCGGCGGGCGTGGCGCGCCTCGCGTCGCCGTTCGAACGTCGTCTTGCGGACGTGGTGGGGGAAGTGGTGGCGCCGACACCACTCGAGGTAGGTGGCGACGGAGGCGAAGCCGAGCAGCCTGACGTGTCGCTGCATGTCGGCGGAGAGCTGGTCGAACGAAGGTCCGACGCGCGCCTTCTTGCGGCGCGACTTGCTGGCCATGGTGATCTCTCGTGACTCGATCCTGGGCCCGTGACGGGCCGGGTCGCGCAGCTACCGACGAAGCGGTGGCTGCGCACCTCGCCCCCTGGCCGCCGGGTGGCGGCGTCGACGGGAGCGTCCTCTGGTGCCGATGACGGCGTGCCGGCGGCCCGGCGCTATGGCGCGGCGGGCGCGACGGCGGTCTGCCGCCTTCAGGCGCGGACCGAGGAGGGATGGAGGAGGAACAGCATGACTCTGCGTTGCGGCCGGCGTTCGCCGACCGATCGGCGCGGGATGATGCCAGCGCCGGTCCCGCTGTGCAATCCCCTCGCAGGAGATCGGCCAGCGGCAACGACCCGCTCGGCGAGGATCAGCGCGGCGACGGCTGCAGCAGTTCGCGGATCGCGGTCGCGAGTTCGGTCGCGAGCAGCGGCTTGCCGAGGACACGCGTCACCCCCGACTCCAGCGCGCGCTCTTGCGCCTCGGTCTCCATGAAGCCCGAGCACAGCACGATCGGCAGATCGGCGCGCAGCGCGCGGACCCGGGTCGCGGTCTCGATGCCGTCGAGGCCGGGCATGTCGAGGTCGGTGACGACCACGTCGAACTGCGTCGGGTCGTCCTGCAGCGTCTCGAGGGCGCGGCGCGGATCCTCGACGGCGGTGATGCGCAGGCCGAAGCGCTGCAGCCCGCGGCTGAGCACGCTCAGCAGCTTCGGTTCGTCGTCGACCAGCAGCACCCGCGCGTTCTCGACCGGATCGCGGTCCGTGGCCGGCTCGTCGGCGGCGGCGGCCTCGGCGGCCGGCGGCAGGTAGACGCGGAACGTCGTGCCCTGGCCCGGGGCGCTGCGCACGTCGATCGCGCCGCCGTGGTTCTTGACGATGCCGTGCACGACCGAGAGCCCGAGGCCGGTGCCCTGTCCCGACGGCTTGGTCGTGAAGAACGGCTCGAAGATGTGTTGCAGGGTGTGCGCATCCATGCCGGCGCCGTCGTCGCGGACCTCGACGATCGCGTAGTCCGCGTCGACGCGTTCGAGGTCCTCGCCGCCGACCTCGGGTGGCAGCGGGCCGGCGAAGGTCTGGAAGGTCACGTGCCCCTCGCCGTCGCCGATCGCGTGCCACGCGTTGGTGCCGAGGTTGACGAGCACCTGGTGCAGCTGCTCCGGATCGGCGGCGACGGCCGGGATCGCCTCGTGGATCTGGCTGTCGACGGCGACCCGCTGCGGGGTCGTCGAGCGCACCAGCCGCACCGCCTCCCGCGTGGTCTGGGCGAGGCAGACGCGCCGTCGCACCGGCGTCTCGTTGCGGCTGAACGCGAGGATCTGGCGGACCAGCGAGCGCGCCCGTTCGCCGGCCTTCTTGATCTCCTGCAGCGACTCGACCAGCTCGGGCGCCTCGGTCTCGAGCAGCGCGAGTTCGCAGTTGCCCGAGATGATGCTCAGGATGTTGTTGAAGTCGTGCGCGATGCCGCCGGCCAGCGTGCCCATCGCCTCCAGCCGCTGCAGCGTGCTCATGCGCTGCGCCAGCTCGACGCGCTGGTCCTCGTCCTGCTTCTGGGCGGTCACGTCGACGTGGCAGCCGAAGAACCGCAGCGGCTTGCCGTCGCCGTCGCGCACCGCCTCGCCGCGCACGTAGATCCAGCGGTAGCTGCCGTCCTTGTGCCGGAAGCGAAACCGCGTCTCGTAGACGCTGCTCTGGCCCTCGACGTGCTGCTGCACCGCCGCCATCGCGGGCTCGAGGTCGTCCGGATGCACGCGGCTGCGCCACTCCTCGAAGTCGTCGGCGATCTCGTGCGGCTGGTAGCCGATCTGCGCCTTCCACTCGGGGCTGAAGTGCACGCTGTTGGTGGTCAGGTCCCACTCCCAGAAGCCGATCTGGCTGGCGCGTGCGGCGACGTCGAGGCGCAGCTGGTTCTCGGCCAGCTCCAGCTGGTAGCGGCGCCGTTCGCTGATGTCGCGGTTGAACGTGACGACGCAGGTGCGCCCCGCGATCGTCGCCCGGCGGGCCGAGATCTCGGTCGGGAACTCGCGTCCGTCGCGGTGCCGGTGCAGCGCCTCGAAGTGGATCTCGCCGTCGCGCATCAGCTGCGCGATGCGCTGCTGCACCAGCTCGGCGTCGCGCGGGGCGTCGAGGTCGCCGATGTGCATCTGCAGCAGTTCGTCGCGGGTGTAGCCGTGCATGGTCGCCGCGAGCGTGTTGGCGTCGAGGATCTTGCCGGTCTCACCGGGCTCGGTCGACAGCAGGAACACCGCGTCCGGGGCCGCTTCGAAGAACTGCCGGTAGCGCTCTTCGCTCGCCTGCAGCGCCGTCTCCGCGATCCGCGCCTGGGTGACGTCCTCGTGCGAGATCAACGCGCAGCGGGTGGCGTCGAGCACGAGGATCTGGCCACGGACCTGCAGGCGCCGGGTCTCGCCGCCGGTCGACGTCGTGACCTCCTGGTCGAAGTGGTCGACGGAGCCGTCGAGCAGCCGCCGCAGCGAGCCCAGCAAAGCGGGGTCGGCGAGGCCTTGGCAGGCTCTCGCGTAGCTGTCGCCCTTGTCGTGAGCGCCCGGGATCGGCGCGTCGCAGCGGCGCCATGCGTCGTTGACCCAGGCGATCACACCCTGGTCGTCGAGCAGGCACGCCTGGCCACTGCAACGTCCGGACTCCTGGTTCGTCCGATCGTGATTCGAGGTGCTCATGGGAGCCGGGCCCAATGTAGCGCGGCCGGGGCGCTGGCCATCACGGCTTTCTTCCGGCTGCTACATTGGTCGAACCATGCTTCGCTCGTCGCAACGTCTCGTCCTCGCCGCCGCGCTGCTCGTGGCCGCCGTTCCGTGCCAGACCCCGGACGTCGCGGGGCTGCAGCGATCGCTGCTCGAGGTCCGCGTCTCGGGTCCGGCCCAGCTGCTGCAGCTGCTGGCGCTCGACCTCGACCTCGCCGGCTGCCGCACGCCGCTGCTCGGCCAGCGGCGCATCGAGGTGATCGGCCGGCCGGGCGATCTCGCGACGCTGCAGCAGGCCGGCATCCCGTGCCGCGTGGTGGTGCCGGACCTGATGGCGCAGCACGCGGCAGCGCTCGCCCAGCACGCGCTGCCGGTCGAGGACACGCTGACGCCGCCGATCGGCCAGGGCGCGATGGGCGGCCACTACACGCTCGCCGAGATGGAGGCGATCCTCGACGACTTCCACAGCAACCATCCGAACCTGTGTTCGCAGAAGGTCAGCATCGGGCAGTCGATCGAGGGCCGCGACATCTGGATGGTCAAGATCAGCGACAACGTCGGCGTCGACGAGAACGAGCCGGAGGTGCTCTACGACGCGCTGCACCACGCGCGCGAGCCGCTGTCGATGTCGACGACGCTGCTGTTCATGGACGAGCTGCTCGACGGCTACGGTGTCGATCCGGAGGCGACGTTCCTGATCGACGAGCGCGAGCTCTACTTCGTGCCGTGCGTCAATCCGGACGGCTACGAATACAACCGCGCGATCGCGCCCAACGGCGGCGGCATGTGGCGGAAGAACCGCCGCGACAACGGCAACGGCAGCTTCGGGGTCGACCTCAACCGCAACTACGCGACCTGGTGGAACGCGCCGAACGGCGGCAGTTCGAGCAGCCCGTCGAGCGACCTGTATCGCGGCACGGCGCCGTTCTCGGAGCCGGAGACGGCGGCGGTCGAGGCGTTCTCGGCGACGCGCCAGTTCGTGCAGGTGTTCAGTTCGCACAGCTACACCGACGTGCTGCTGCGGCCGTGGGCCTACCAGCTCGGCGACCCGCAGAACGTCGCGGCCTACGACGTGCTCGGCGCGTTCATGGTGCAGGAGAACGGCATCCAGCACGGTCGCTGGGGCTCGCTGCTCTACATCTCGTCGGGCACGTCGATCGACCATCACCACGCGGTGCGCGGTTCGTATGCCTGGACCGCGGAGCTCGGCCGCGCCAACGAGGGCGGCTTCTGGCCGGTGGGCGCGACCATCGAGGCGATCGCGCGCCGCCACCAGCGCATGTTCCGGAAGGCGGCGCTGACCGCCGGCGCGGCGTTCCGCATCGACGGCGTCGCGATCACCGAGGCGACCGGCGGCAACGGCAACGGCGTCGTCGAGCCGGGTGAGACCGGCGAGGTGGTGGTTCTGGTCGACAACGTCGGCGCGGCCGCAGCCGCGCTGACGGTCGAGCTGCTGACGCCCGATCCCCAGATCGTGCTCGGCACCAACCTGGTCGCGCTCGGCGGGCTGCCGGAGTTCGCCAGCGCCGGCAACCAGGCGATGCCGCTGACGTTCGACGTGCCGGCCGGCTACGTCGGCGCGGTCGCCCCGCTGGTGCTGCGCGTCCGTGGCGACGGCCGCACGCAGGAACAGGTGGTCGACGTCGCGCTGCTGCCGACGCGACGCTGCGTCGACGACGACTTCGAAGTCGACCGCGGCTTCGTGCGCGCCAGCGGCGGCACCGCGACCACGGGCATGTGGGAGCGGGCCGTGCCGCAGCAGACGATCTGGAACGGGCAGGTGATGCAGCCGGGCACGCAGACGACGGCCGGCGGTTCGCAGTGCTGGGTGACGCAGGCCAACCCCGGCACGTCGGTCGGCAGCTTCGACGTCGACGCCGGCTACACCGACCTGCACACGCCGCCGGTCGACCTGTCGCACCTGGCCGCGGCGAGCGTGGCGTTCGACCTACACTACGCCGAAAGCACCTCGGACGACGCGCTGCAGGTCGACGCCAGCCTCGACGGCGGTGCCACCTGGCAATCGCTCTACGCGAGCAACAGTTCGACCGGTGGCTGGCAGCGCCTCGAACTGCCGCTGCCGACGCCGCTGACCGACGAAGTGGTCGTGCGGGTGCGCGCGCAGGACCTGGCGCCGTCGCTGGTCGAGGCCGCGGTCGACGGCTTCGAGATCGTCGCGCCGGCGCCGGACGGCGCGGTCACGCTGCTCGGCAGCGGCGTGCTCGGGACCAGCCTGCGCGTCGGCATGACCGGTCCGGCCGGTGGGTTGGTGCTGCCGGTCGGCGCGCTCGGCCTCGGCCCGGGGCTGACCGCACCGGGCGTGGCGGGCACGCTGCTGCTCGATCCGGGCACGGTCGCGCTGTTCCCGCTGCAGCCGATGACGGCCAGCAGCTTTGCCGCGATCGAGCTGCCGCTGCCGGTGCAGGGTGGCCTGATCGGCGTGCCGATCGCGTTCCAGGCGGTGGTGGTCGACGGCGGCAGCATCGCCTTCGGCCGCAACGCGCCGGTGGTGACGCTGCAGTAGCCGCGCGGCTCACTTGCCGCGCAGCTTACTTGCCGCGCAGTTCGGCCAGCTGCTGCTCGAGTCCGCTCAGCTCCTCGACCAGCTGCTCGTAGCGCTGGTAGGCGTGGTTGCCGGGGCGCTGGTCGGCGCGGTTGATCATCGAGCCGAGGTAGCGGATCTGCGACAGCAGCATCTGCTGGGGATAGGTCTGGCGCGCGTTGTTCAGCCGCGCCGCGATCGCGTCGAGTCTGGCGCCGCGCTCCTCGGACATCTGCGCGCGGGACAGGCTGCGCACGTCGCCGGCGAGCTTCGAGGCGCGCTGGCTCAGGGCCTGCACCTTCTCGACCAGGTCGATCTGCGCCTGCAGGTCGGCGCGCGTGATGCCCTCGGCCTTGACCCGCGGGTCGAGCTCGAGCGTGACGCGCTGGGCGCTCTCGCCGCCGTCATGGATCAGCCGCAGCTCGTAGTCGCCCGGCAGCACCAGCGTGCTGCCCTCGCCGCGCAGGTTCCACACGTAGCGGTGGAAGCCCTTGCTGGCCGACAGGCCCCGACCTCGGCCGCCGCGGCGGAACGGGCCGCGCATGCCCTGGTCGCGGCGGCCGTTGCTGCCGCGTTCGCCGCTGGCGCGCACGGTGCGCACCAGGGTCGGGGTCGCCGTCGACAGGTCACGGATCTCGAGGCGCAGGCCCTGCACGTCCTCGGGCAGCACGTAGTGCACGTTGCAGCCCGAGCCCGACAGGCGCGAACGGACCGTTCGCCGCGGTTCGAACATCGTGACGGTGCTGGCGTCGTAGCTGCGCAGGCCGCGCAGCGCCGATACGTCGTCGAGGATCCAGAACGAACGCCCCATCGTCGAGAGCACCAGGTCGTCCTCGTGCACCAGCATGTCGGTGATCGGCGTGACCGGCAGGTTGAGCTGGAACGGCCGCCAGCTCGCGCCGGCGTCGAGCGAGACGTAGAGGCCCCATTCGGTGCCGAGGTAGACGACGTTCTGGTCCTGCGGGTCCTCGCGCACGACGCGCGTCGGGCAGTTGTCGGGCAGGCCGTTGGCGAGCCGCTTCCAGCTCTTGCCGAAGTCGGTGGTCTTGTAGACGTGCGACGACGGATCGCCCAGCTGGTAGCGCAGCACGCACGCGTAGGCCGTGCCGGCGTCGGCCCACGACGGTTCGATCGTCTGCACGCGGCCGCCCTTCGGCATGCTCGGGGTGACGTCGGTCCAGTTGCGGCCGTCGTCGCGGGTGACGTAGATCGGCCCGTCGTTGGCGCCGGTCCAGATCACGCCGCGCTGCACCGGCGACTCGGCGATCTCGTAGAGCGTCGAGTAGTACTCCTCGCCGGTGATGTCGCGGGTGATCGGGTAGCCGCTGTCGACCTGCTTGTCGGCCTCGAACGCGGTCAGGTCCGGCGAGATCGTCTGCCAGGTCCTGCCGTCGTCGCGGGTGCGGTGCAGGTATTGCGAACCGTGGTAGACCGTGCCGGGATCGAACGGCGAGATCGAGATCGGCGCGACCCGCTGGAAGCGGTAGCGCAGGTCCTTCGGGTTGTGGCCGTAGAGGCTCTCGGCGCCGACGTAGTACTGCTGTTCCTGGCCGGTGCGGTGGTTGTAGACGCCGAAGCGGCCCTTGCAGTTGGCGTAGACGATGTCGTGGTCGTCCGGCTTGGGCACCGCCGGACCGGTCTCGCAGCCGCCGACCGACTCCCAGAATGAACCGACGCCGCCGGTCGCCGAATGCGGCGAGCGGCTCGGCACGCGGATCGTGCTGTTGTCCTGCTGGCCGGCGTAGAGCCAGTACGGGAAGCGGCCGTCGACCGCGATCTGGTAGAGCTCGGCGGTCGGCTGGTTGGTCTGCCGCGACCAGGTCGCGCCGCCGTCCATCGTGACGTTGGCGCCGCCGTCGTTGCACTGCACCATCACCTTCGGGTTGGCCGGGTGGATCCATACCTCGTGGTTGTCGCCGTGCGGCGTGAAGCGCCGCCGCCAGCGCTTGCCGCCGTCGCTCGACTCCTGGTAGCCGGTCGCGCTGGCGAACAGGTGGTCGGCGTCGGTCGGGTCGCAGTCGAGGTTGCAGTAGTAGAACGGGCGATCGAGGATGCCGCGCTGGTTCGACACGAACGCGAAGGTCTCGCCGGCGTCGTCACTGCGGTAGAGGCCCGGTCGATCGAGTGCCTCGATCAGCACCCACAGCCGGTCCGGCTGCGCCGGCGACACCGCCAGGTCGCTCTTGCCGACCACGCCGGTCGGCAGGCCGCCGCCGAGCTGCTGCCACGCGTTGCCGCCGTCGGTGCTGCGCCACACGCCGCCCTGCGTGCCGCCGGACTTGATCGTCCACGGCTTGCGCTCGGCTTCCCACATCGACGCGTAGATCACGTCGGGGTCGGCCGGGTGGAACTCGAGGTCGACGGCGCCGCAGGTCGACGAGACGCGGAACACCCGCTCCCAGCTGCTGCCGCCGTCCTTGCTGCGGTAGACGCCGCGTTCGTCGTTGGGTGCGAAGGCGTTGCCGATCGCGGCGACGAAGACGACGTCGTGGTCGGTCGGGTGGATCAGCACCGCGCCGATCTGGCCGGTCTGCTCGAGGCCCATGCACCGCCAGGTCTTGCCGGCGTCGGTCGACTTGTAGACGCCGCGGCCGGGGATCACGTTGCTGCGCAGGCCGTCGGAGCCGGTGCCGACCCAGACCAGGTCGCCGTCGTCGTGGGCCACCGTGATCGCGCCGATCGACGGCGTCGAGAAGAACCCGTCCGAGACGTTGCGCCAGCTGTTGCCGAAGTCGGTCGTCTTCCAGACGCCGCCGCCGGTCGCACCCATGTAGAAGGTGCCCATCGTGGTCGCGTCGCCGCAGACCGCGGTGACCCGGCCGCCGCGCGACGGGCCGACGTTGCGGAACCGCAGTTCGGACAGGTCGGGCAGCTGTTGGGCCGCGGTGGCGGCCGCCAGCACGGGCAGGACGAGGGACGCGAGGATCGGGTGCTTCATGGTGCGCGTTGGGAGAACGACGGGCCCGACGATAGGCGGGCTCGCAGCGACCGGCGGGGCGGATTCGTAACAAGCCCATCGCGTTCGCCCGTTCGGTCCCGTGGCGGACCGTTCACTCCCGCGGCGGCTTGTCGGCGATCCGGTCGACGAACGCGCGCAGCTCGTACATGTCCTCGCTGCCGAGCCCCTGGCCGATGAAGGCGGCGCCGTAGGTGAACAGCGCCAGCGCGACCGCGATCGGGGCCGCGACGAACGCCCACGGGGTCTGGTCGAGGATGATCTGCGCGCCGCCGTAGCTGACGCCGGCGATCGCGACGATCGTCAGCGTCAGGTAGATGGCGACGAAGCCGGTCCACACCGGACTGCTCGGACAGAAGCGACCGTGCAGCACGTAGCCGTCGTCGCGTCGCTCGACGTCGAGGTGCAGCGCCGGGCTCCAGAAGTGCCGGTCCGGCTCGTGGCGTCGCAGGATCGCGCCGCCGCCGGCGATGCCGTCGCCGAACATCGAACCGCGGCACGGCGCCTGCCCGCGCGTCAGCGCCAGGTCGAGGGCCTTGAAGAAGTCCTCGCCGGTGCCGGGGAGGTCCCGCGCGAAGCGGGGGCGCATGCGCGGCGTCGTCATGGCAGGATTGTGCGGCGAGCGGCCCCGCGCGCGATCCGGACGATGGCGTATACGCGCGAACCTTCGCGCGGGATTTCGTAACAGGGCCGCCGCCGCATCGACCTAAGCTGCTCCCGTGCTCCGAACGCTCCTCGCCCGCATCGCCCCGCAGAACGACGGCTGGCTGGCCGCGTTGTTCGGCGCCGGCACGGCCGGGGTGTGGCTGCCCGGGTCGCTGTTCGTCGGCACGTTCATCACCGAGGACCTGTCGTGCGTCGCGGCCGGGATCTTCGCCGCCGAGGGCCGCATCGACATCGTCACCGCGACGATCGCCTGCACGCTCGGCATCTGGCTCGGCGACATCGGCCTCTACCTGATCGGCTGGCTGACCGCGCGCGGCCTGCTGCGCTGGGGCTGGGCGCGCCGCAAGATGGACCGGCTCGGCAACAGCTCGTGGCGGACCGCGTTCGAACAGCACGGCAACAAGATCCTGTTCACGTCGCGGTTCCTGCCCGGCACGCGGGTGCCGAGCTACCTGGTCGCCGGTGCGATCGGCTTCTCGCTGCTGCGGTTCGCGACCGTGCTCGGCATCGCGGTCGTCATCTGGACGCCGCTGCTGGTCGGCGCCGCCGCGATCTCCGGCAAGGTCGTGCTCGACGTGCTCGAACAGTGGGGTGCCTACGCGTGGATCGCGGTGCCGTGCGCGCTGCTGGTCGCGTGGCTGGTGCTGCGTCTGCTGACGCTGCTGACGTCGTGGCGCGGCCGCCGGCTGCTGCTCGGGCGCTGGCGGCGAATGACGCGCTGGGAGTACTGGCCGCCGCTGTTCGTGTTCCCGCCGGTGGTGCTCGACCTGGTGCGCACCGCGATCGTGCATCGCACGCCGGCGGTGTTCACCGCGTGCAACCGCGGCATCCCGTTCGGTGGGCTGTTCGGCGAGTCGAAGGGCGACATCCTCGACCTGCTGCACGGCGACGTCGGCGACGTCGGCGACGGCGGCGTGTCGGTCGCCGGCTACCGACGCCTGCGTCACGGCGCCACGATCGACGAACGGATGGCCGAGGTCCGGCCGTTCCTGGCTGCCGGCCGCTGCGTGCTGAAGCCCGACCAGGGCGAACGCGGCGCCGGCGTCGTGGTCGTGCGCAGCGAGGACGAGGCGCGCGTCTGGCTCGAGAGCTGCCCGCACGACGCGATCGTGCAGCAGTTCGTCGACGGCGCCGAGTTCGGCATCTCGTGGTGCCGCGACCCGGAGACCGGCCGCGGGCAGATCCACTCGATCACCCACAAGGTGCTGCCGGCGGTCGTCGGTGACGGCGAGGCGAGCCTCGAGGAGCTGATCCTCGGCGATCCGCGCCAGGTCGCGATGGCGCCGTTCCACCTGAAGAAGCAGGCGGCGCGGTTGCAGTGGGTGCCGGCCGCGGGCGAACGGGTGTCGCTCGGCGACCTCGGCACGCACGCGCGCGGGGCGACGTTCTACGACGTTCGCAGCCTCGCGACGCCGGCGCTGCACGCGGCGTTCGATCGCTACCTCGGCGACGTGCCCGAGGTCGACTTCGGCCGCTTCGACGTGCGCGCCCCCGACCGCGAGGCGGTCGCCGCAGGGCGCGGCATCCGCGTGCTCGAGTTCAACGGTGTGACCGGCGAGGCGACCCACGTCTACCAGCCGGGCTATCCGTGGTGGCGCGGGGTCCGCGACATGATCGCGCACCTGCGGCGGGCGAGCCGGATCGGGGCGGCCAACCGGCGGGCCGGCCACCGGCCGGCCACGATGCGGCAATTGTTCTCGGTGCTGTTCGATGCCTGGCGCCGGCCGGCGTTCGAATACGACGCCGCCGGGAGCAGGTCGGCGGAACCGGGCCCGGGCGGGGCCGTATCCAACGCCCTTCCTCGAGACGCTCGCGGCGCTTAGGCTGCGCGCCAGGATGATGGCGCCATCGACAGACGGAACCGACCAAGGCATGACGGGCGACGACACGACCGGCGACGACACGACCGGCGAAGACATGACCGGCGCGGTCTGCGCTTCCCTCGAAGCGCTGGCCGCGCACGTGGCGGCGCTGCCGGCCGACGCGTACGCCGAGACCACCCCGGAGCTCGCCGGCTCCAGCATCGGCATGCACGTGCGGCACTGCCTGGACCACTACGCGACGCTGCTGCAGGGCCTGCGCACCGGGCGCTTCGACTACGACCAGCGCGGCCGCGCCGTCGACGTCGAGTGCGATCGCGAGTGCGCGGCGAGGTGGGCCCGTTCGCTGCGCGACGACCTGGGGGCGATCCTGCGCGACACTGACCTGACCAGCGCGGTCGACGTGCGCACCGCGTCGACGCCGAACGGCCAGGTCGACTGGCAGCGCTCGTCGGTCGGCCGCGAGCTGCAGTTCCTGGTCAGCCACACCGTGCACCACTCGGCGATGGTCGCGGCGAGCTGCCGGGTGCGCGGCTTGCCGGTGTCGGCCGACCACGGCGTGGCGCCGTCGACGCTGCGCCATCGCGCCGCCACCTCCTGATTCGACGGCTCGCCCTTCCCGGGCAGGCCGTCCTCAGTCTCTGGCTTCGCGGTGATCGCTGGCTTCGCGATCGCGCCACGGTTCGTCGGCGCGGATCCTCGCGGCGAGCGTGTCGCGGTTGTGCTGCGACAGGCCGGCCAGCATGTGCTCGACGGCACCGCGGTGCGCGGCTGCGACCGGTCGGCCGGCGAGGTGCCGTTCAACGTGCCCGATCAGGGCGTCGTCGGCGCCGGCCGTGCGCCAGGCCGTGACCGCAAAGCCGTGGCGCGTGCCGCCTCCCAGCAGCGCGTCGCGATCGGTCCGCGACTCGTCGGTGTCGATCGCCCGCAGCTGCGCGAACAGCCGTTCGAGTGCGGCACCGGGAGCGCCGGGCTCGAGCGGCTCGGCGCGCAGGTCGGCAACCCGCGCCAGCTCGTGCATCTGCCACAGGTAGTCGATCTCGCCGCCGATGCGGTAGGCGGAGCACAGTTCGAACACGTGGTCGTGCACGGCGTGCATCGGAAAGCGCGGCGTCCGTCGCCGATCGATCGCCGGCTGCACGTCGGGGGCGCCCAGCTCCGCGTCCGGCAGGGTGCCGCCCGGCGGCAGCGCGAACGCGACGCGGGCCGCGAGCAGGGCGCCGCGCAGGGCGGCATCCTCGTGCCACGAGACGATCCGGTGCAGCTCGACGAACGACGCCACCGCCGCCTGCTCGCCGACGTCGATCCAGGCGTTGGCGAGTGCCAGCACGCCGCGAGGGTCGGCCTCCGGCCAGCGTGGTGTGGTGCGCATCGCGCAGCGCAGCAGCTGGCGCAGCCGGTGCTCCGTCAGCAGCCCGCGCGGCAGCCGGCACGGCTCCGCGCCATTGCGTTCGACGACGACGCCGCGCGCGTCGATGTGCACCTGCCCGAGCGTCGGCAGCGTGCCATGGCCGTCGGTGCCGTAGCACCACTGCACGACGCCGCGGCCGGCGTCGCCGCGGCTGCGCGCATCGACGATGTCGTCCGGTGGGCCGAGCAGCTCCAGCACGCGCTCGTAGCGGTCGCCCTCGGCGAGCTGCGCCATCGCCGCGGCGAACTGCCAGCGATCGGGCAGCGGCACGGCCGCCGTCGGTGTCGGCCTGGCCGCGCAGCCGGCCCAGACGGAGATGGCCAGCAGGGACAGGATGCGGGCTGCAGCGGTCATGCCGCGATGCTACCTCGTCGCGGCAGCGGCGGGTGTTCGCGGGCGGGATGCTCGGCTGGCGGCGAGGCTTCGGCGATACTGCGGCGATGCCGTTCATCCGACAGGTTTCCGACGAGGAGGCGACCGGCGACTGCCGGCGCGAACTCGAGGCCACAAGGCAGCGCGCGGGCCGGGTCTGGAACATCGTGCGCATCATGACCCCCAACCCGGCGGTGTTGCGCGCGTCGATGCAGCTCTACCAGGCGGTGATGTACGGACCGTCGCAGCTGTCGCGCCGGTAGCGCGAGATGCTGGCGGTCGTCGTCAGCAAGGCCAACGGCTGCACCTATTGACTGCGCAGCCACGCCCACGACCTCCGTGCCGAGGTCGGTGACGAAGAAGGGGACGAGTGGGTCGAGGCGTTGGCGCGGGACTGGCGCGAGGTCCGGCTGGCACCGGCCGACGCGGCGCTGTGTGCGTTCGCCGACAGGTTGACGGCGAGCCCTTCGTCGATGGCGCAGAACGACGTCGACGCGCTGCGCGCGGTCGGCTGGTCGGACGCCGCGATCCACGACGCGAGCCAGGTCGTCAGCTACTTCAACTACATCAACCGCATCGCCGACGCGCTGGGCGTCGAGCTCGAGACGTTCGTGCGCGCCTGGGGCGAAGGCGGGCCCGGCTAGCTCAGGCCGCGCGGCTGCGGCCGAACAGGCGCGGCAGGAAGCGGCCGGTGCGCCGGTAGTACGGTGCGTACCGGTCGTGTTCCTGCAGCAGGCGGGCCTCCTCGTCGCGGGCGCTGCGCCGGTAGTACCACCACAGCATGACCAGGTTGGCGACCAGCCAGACGGAGCCGGTCGCCAGCGCGAGACCGAGCAGCACCAGCTGGTTGGCGGTGTAGATCGGGTGCCGGATGCGCGCGTACGGTCCGGCCGTGACGATCGCGTGCGGCACGTAGCTGTCGTAGCACGGACTGTAGTGGCGGCCGAGTGCGCGGCGCGACAGGGCGAACATCAGGTAGCCGGCCGCGGCGACCGCCATGCCCGCGTAGATCGCCACGGGCGAGCGGTGCACGACCAGCCAGACGGCGTGGGGCGACAGCAGCGCGCCGAGGCCACAGACCAGCGTCGACGTCCGGATCCACGCGTAGACGGCCGCGAAGCCGCGCGGCGAGGGCATCGCCTCGCGGCTGCCGTCGGCGTAGTCGCGCGCCGCGTGGTCTCGCCGGTAGCTGCGCGCGGACAGCGCGCACAGCAGCAGCAGGAACGCCGCGGCGATCCACTCGTGCACGGAGGCGCTCACGCGATCGCCGCCTCGGCGTCCTCGATCATGAAGATCGGCACCGTCGCGTGGATCTGCATCGAGCCCACCCGGGTGTCGACGACGGCGCGGCGGGCGCCGTTCGGCAGCCGCTTGACGCTGCGCAGCCACAGCTGCTGCACGAGGTCCTGCTCGTCCGCGATCAACGTCGGGATCTTCACGTCGATCTTGGTCGGCCACATCTTGAACTGCTCGGGGCCGTGCGGGTCGTAGTCGAGGTCGAACTCGCGGCACAGCGCCAGGTAGAGCATCTTCTGCGTGTGCGCGAGCGCGGTCAGGAAGATCAGGTGGCTCGGGCTGGCGAGCATCGTGCTGTGGTAGGTGCGGTCGAAGTGCGCCTCGACGTAGCCGGGGCCGACGCGGTATTCGCGCACCTTCATCACTTCTTCCACCGGGCGGTCCGGCATCACGTTGAAGCTGCAGCGGCAGTCGTGCAGCTCCTGGATCACCTCGAGGTCGAGGGCGGTCTCACAGTTGGGCATCGGGTCGTGCTCCTGGGTCATGGTTCTGGCCCCAGGAACGACGGGTGGCGCCGAGGTCGGCCAACCTTGCCGCAAATCGGTCGCGGCGCCGCGCTCGGTCCGCGCTCAGTCCGGCTCGCCGTCGCGCGGCAGGTGCCGGCGCAGCACCGTGCGCAGCGTCTCCAGGCGCGCCGGCTTCTCGATGAAGTCGGTCATGCCGGCCTCCAGGGCCTTCTCGCGGTCCGAGTCGAACGCGGCCGCGGTGAACGCGATGATCGGGATGTCTCGGCACGGCCCGTCCGAGCTGCGGATGCGCCCGGTCGCCTCGATGCCGTTCATGTTGGGCATCATCACGTCCATCAGGATCAGGTCGTAGTGCCGTTCGCTCGCCGCCTGCAGCGCGGCGGCGCCGTCGCCGACGATGGTCGGTGCGACGTCGAGCTTCTTCAGCATCTTGCGGACGATCAGCTGGTTGGTCGCGTCGTCCTCGGCGATCAGCACCGAGAACTCGCCGAAGCTTGCCGCCTCGCCGTCGTCGCGGGCACGCTCGGCGAGCGCCGGCGCCTGCGCACGCGGCGCCTCGAACGAGAACCGGAAGCGCGTGCCGGCGCTGCTGCTGGCGACGAGCTCGACCGTGCCGCCCATCGCCTCGGCGAGCTGCCGCGAGATCGTCAGGCCGAGCCCGGTGCCGCCGAATCGTCGGGTCGCCGAGGTGTCGACCTGGACGAACGGATCGAACAGGCCGTCGCGGTCCTCCGGCGGGATGCCGACGCCGCTGTCCTCGACGTCGATCGCGATCGTGCCCGGACCCGCGACGGTGGCGGTCAGCTTGATGCTGCCTTCGAGCGTGAACTTCAGCGCGTTGCCGAGCAGGTTGGCGACCACCTGCCGGACCCGTTCGTAGTCCATCTCGACGTGCTGCACGCAGCCGAGGTCGAGCTCGACGTCGAGCTGCAGGCCGCGCTCCCTGGCGGCGGCCTCGAAGTGCGCGGTCATCCGGCGGATCGCGTCGGGCAGGTCCGTCACGCTCGGGTGCAGGTCGATCTTGCCCGCCTCGAGCTTGCTGAAGTCGAGGATGTCGTTGACCAGGACCAGCAGCGAGCGCGCGCACAGGTCCATCGTGTCGAGGTGGCCGAGCTGGTCCTGGTCGAGGCCGCCGTCGCGCAGCAGGTCGATCATCGAGCCGAAGCCGTTGAGCGGCGTGCGGATCTCGTGGCTCATGATCGCCAGGAAGCGAGCCTTGGCCTCGGTCGCCGAGCGCGCCTTGACCAGCGCCGACTCGAGGTCCGAACTCAGCTTGCGGGCGTCGCGCAGCGCGGTGCTGGTCGCCTGCATGCTCAGCAGCAGGTCCGGGGTCGCGTCGCTCGGCGGGAAGTCGGAGATCAACAGGTCGCGCTGCCGGAACTGCTCGACGTCGGTGACGATGGCGGTGCCGAGGAAGCCGACGCGGGCGCCGCCGTCGACGGCGATGGTCATGCCCTTGACCTCGAGGCCGCTGTCGCCGACGGCGCGCAGCACGACGGTCGTGGTCGGATCGACCGCGAGGTCGCACAGTGACTGCTTGCGCGGCGGCCTGGTGACCCGGAACACCTCGTCCACGTGCTGGCCCGCATCCACCGAGAGGCGCCGCCGCAGCGCGTCTCCGACGCACGTCAGTACGCCCTCCGGGTTCATCACGAACCCGAACGGAACCGCGGCCGCGAAGTCGTCGGTTCCGAGTTGGATGTTGCCCTGGGCCATCGGCCGCTCAGTTGGTGCGAACGTGGAAGCGGTCGTGACCGGGACTCTCCGACTCGAGCTGCTCCACCTGGATCTCGACCTCGAAGCGGCGTGCCAGGCCCTTCAGCAGGCCGAGCACCATCGGCGAGAGGCCTTCGCGCTCCGATCGGTAGTGCAGGATGCTCGAGCCGTCGTCGAGCGGTTCGCGCTCGAAGCTCGGCGGGATCAGCTTCGGCATGGTGCCGCCGATGCGCGCGTGCATCGAGTCGAGGTTCTCGAGGAAGTCCTCGAGCGTGTTGCCCATCATCGCGAGCAGGTCGCCGTAGCCCTCCTCGATCGTGTAGGCCGTCCAGTACTCGCCGAACGCCTCGAGCACCGCTGCCGGCTCCATCTCGAGTTCCTGCGAGGCGGCCCCGACGAGTGCGTAGGTGATCGCGTCGTCGTACGCGTCCATGGCCACGAAGTTCGGCTCGCTGATCTCGGCGCGTTCGCAGATGCGCGTCCAGGTCGGCTCTCCGAACTTCTCCTTGATCAGCCCTTCGACGGCACGATTCACGAGTCCATACATGGTGATCTCGCTATCGGGTTTTCCGTACCGTCGGGTCAAACCGACGATGCGGCGGAGCATGGGGGAGTTCCCTAGGCCGGTGTTCGAACAGGCCTAGCCGTGGGCGGTTCCATGCCGCGCAGATCTCGCCGTGGCGGGCCTCAGCGCGGCGTCGATTCGATCCACATGCGCTGGAGCTGGCGCACGTTGCCCGGCGTGTCGCGGTAGGCGGTGCGGTTGTGCGCGAGCCTGCGGTTGTTGACCCACAGGATCTCGCTGCGTTCGAGCTGGAACCGCATCACGTTGTCCTCGCTCTCGAGCAGGCGGTCGAGTTCGTCGAGTGCCTCGAGTTGCCGCGGGGCGAGCGGCTGCTCGGCGCGACGCTGGCCGGTCTCGATCCAGTAGCGCATGTAGCGGAACAGCAGGCCACCCGGACGGTCGCACAGCTGGAACACCGGGAACCGGTTGCGCAGCAGGTTGGCGAGGTTCTTCTCGCGGCCGGGCGTGACGACGTCGCGGATCAGCGGACGCTCGAGCAGCGCCGCCAGCTCGGGGGCGCGGTCGCGCAGCTGGTGGTAGGCGCGCACCGCGTTGCTGACGAGGCTCTCGCCGCCGTTGTGGCTCGGCTGTTCGCACAGCAGGCCGACGAAGTCCGGCACCACGTCGACCGAGCTGCTGTCGGTATGGAAGCTGGTCTCGGCGTTGGTCATCGAGACCGGGATCGCCTGCTGCTCGTGCGAGCCGCCGCGGTCGACGACCGGGTAGAGCCGGCCGTACTGCAGCATCGGTTGGCCGAGCGCGCACCCGTAGGCGGTGTAGAAGCAGCGCAGCTGCTCCTCGTCGAGGCCGAGCTGCTCGATGCCTTCGAGCACGACCAGGCCGCAGCCCGACTCGAGCTCGGTGCGCACCTCGTCGGCGAAGCGGCGCAGCTCGGGCCACTGCTCGGGCTGCCAGGAGAAGTCCGCCGCCGCCGTCCCGGGAGCCCCCGAGACGAACACCAGGATTTCGTTCGACACCCCGGCCGGCAGGCAGCGTCGCCAGCGAGCGCTACCCTGCAGCTGCGGGGCTGACCAGAGCCACTCTGGCTCGAGGGAAGGGATCGGGACGACGGCGGCGGTCATGTGCGAGCTCCGGTCACTTCTGGATCTGGAAGGCAAGGTGCAGCGGCAGATCGCGGAGCGGGCCGAACCACTCGGGGTCCAGCGCCAGGTGCTCCTCGGTCGCGCGCAGTTCGCTCAGCTTGGGCATGCGTTCGAAGCCGGCCGCTGCGAGGCCGGTCATGTAGTCCTCGAGCGTCTTGTGCACGCTGCGGACCGGAACGCTCTTGCCGTCGCGGCGCCAGATCTTGCCTTCGAACTGGCGGTCGCGGCCGGAGAAGTAACCCTTGCCTTCGGGCTCGAAATAGAACGGGGCGACCTTCTCCCCCAGGAACGCGAGCGACGGGTGCGGCACCGCGAACACGAAGCGCCCACCCGGGCGCAGCACGCGGTGCACCTCGCGCATCACGTGGCGGGTGCGGTTCAGGTCGATGTAGTTGAACAGGAACACGGCGACGCACAGGTCGCGGCTCTCCGACGCGATCTCCGAGAGGTCGCTGGCGTCGCCGGCCGAGTAGGTGATGCCGAGGCCTTCGCGCTGCTCGCGCTGCTGCGCACCGCGGATCATCTCCTCGGAGACGTCGATGCCGTGGATGCGGCCGGCGCCTCGCTCCTTGAGCTTGCGCGCGAAGTAGCCTTCGCCGCAGCCGAGGTCGAGCACGTCGAGGCCCTTCACCGGCTGGCACCACTCGAGCAGGAACGGCCGCGCGGTGAAGTCCGACAGCAGGATCGGCTCGGTGCGCTGCCAGTCGTCGCTGGCCTGGTCGTAGAGCTGTTGGGTCGAGACGCTCACGCCCGCACCTCCGTCTCGTCGCCGAGGATCGTGCGGTAGAGGTCGTCCCAGAACTCGCAGCGCAGCTGCAGCGCGGTCAGCATGCCGCTGCGCAGCTCGGCGAATCCGCCCGGCGCCTGCGCCAGGTCCCTGGCGATCTCGAGCAGGTCCTGCTGGTGCTGGTCGTCGACCAGGCAGTGCAGCTCGAAGAACACGAACTCGTGGCGGCGCAGCTTGCCCATCGACAGGATGCCTTCGATCAGCTGCTCGTAGACCGGACGCACGATGTGCTCGGTGCCGAGGCCGAGCGCGCCGACGGCCTGCGCCGGCGTCGCGCGACGCAGGAAGTTCTCGAAGCGCTCGCGCCAGCGGCGCGCGGCGGGGCGCGGCTGCTGCAGTTCGCGGTCGGCGATGCCCATCGCGTCACAGAAGCGGCGGAACAGCTTCGGGTGCGGCACGCCCTGCACGGTGCGCGGGTCGATGCCGACCTTGCGCAGCTCGTCGCACTCGTCCTCGCCGAGATGGCCCTGCTCCTCTTCGAGGTTGTGGGCCAGCAGATGGCGGTGCTCCTCCGACTCGAGGCGCGAGATGACCGCCTTCAGGTAGCGCGGGAACCAGGCCGCGTAGCCGCTGTATTCGACCGCGTAGGTGCGCAGCGCCGCGACCGGGTCGCGGAACTCGCAGCGCGAGAACCGGGTCAGGAACGGGTGGTGCACGGCGGGGTGCGCGAGCGACTCCTGGACGAGGGCTTCGACTCCTTCGGGGCGCTGCAGGTCCGTTGCGGGTGCGGTGCTGATCGTGGTCATGGCTGGCGGCTTCTGGTTTGTGGCGCCATGGGACTGGGCTTCCATGGCTCGGGGCTTCCACGCGCCGTCTCGGGGGGGAATCCGGCGACATCAGCAACTATGCGAAGACCTTAAGAAGCCGCCCTTGCCACCGCTGGTTCGCGGGTGCGAAGTGCTTGTCGCGAAAGGGGTTTGGAGCAATCTCCGAAAATCGGTCGATAGTCCCGGGATGAGCCGTCCGCCCCTGCTCCCGGTTGCCCTGTTCGCGATGGTCGCGGTCGCCGGGGCCTGCCTGCTCGCTGGCTGGATCGCGCCGTTCGCCGTCGCGCCCGATGGGGGCGGCGTCGCCCCTCCGAGGCTGGCGTCGGGGCCCCGGCCCGAGGCCGCGGCCGAGCCGCTGCAGCGCGCGCTCGCCCGGCCGGCGCCGACGCTGGCCGGTCGCTGCGTCGACTGGGACACGGGCGCGCCGATCCCGGGCAGTGAGGTCGCCGTCGTCGGGGGCGCGTCGGCGTATTCCGACCTGGCCGGCAACTGGCGCATTGAGTCCGCGGACGATGCGTGGGCGGTGCGCGTCCGCGCGGCTGCGTCCGGCTACCTGCCGGTCGCGCGCACCTTCGACCTGCCGCACCGTGCCGCGATCGAGATCCCGCTGCGCCGCGCGGGTCGGGTCGAGGGCCTGCTGCTGCACGCCGATGGCGCCGCACCGGTCGGCGCGGTCGTGCGCCTCGCCTACCCGTCCGCTGCCGAGCGGAACGACGGCTGGGACGAACCGCACGCTCGGTCCGCGTCGGTCGCCGCCGACGGCACGTTCGGGTTCTTGCGCGGCGTGCCGCGCGGACCGGTGACGGTGTCGGTCGACGGCGCGGCGCCGCTCATCGGCACGGCCCGACACGTGGTCGAGGCGCACACCTTCCTCGACCTGCGCTGCCGCGCGGTCGCGATCGGCGAGGTGATCCGCGGCCTGGTGCTCGGTGCCGACGGCGCGCCGGTGCCGGACGCGCTGGTGCACGCCCGCGTCGACGGCATGCCGATCGCCGCGGGGCGCACGGACCGCAGCGGTCGGTTCTGCCTGCTCGGCGAACGGCCGCACGACCGTCCGTGCTCCCTGACGGCGACGTGCACGCGCGGGGCACACCTGCAGGAGGGCCATCTCGACGGGGTCGCATGGGGCAGCGCCGGCGTCACGCTGCAGCTCGAGCCGGGCGGTGCCGTCGCGCTGCACGTGCACGACGCCGCCACCGGCCAGCCAATCGAACGCTACGCGGTCCAGTGCGTGCGCGTGTCGGGCGTGCGTTCGGCCCGCGGCGGCGAGCCGCGCGCCGACGGGCGGCATCCCGGTGGCTGGTCGGCGCTCAGGGGGCTCGCGCCGGGGGACCATCGGCTGGTCGTCTGGCCCGACGATGCGCGATGGTTGCCCAACCTGCCGACCGCGTTCGCCGTCGAGGCCGGGTCGCCGCGCGAGCTGCGCCTGGCGCTGCAGCCGGCGCGGCCGTGCCGCGTGCTGGTCGTCGACGGCGCCGACGTGCCGGTCGTCGGCGCGCGCGTGCAGCTGCTGGTGCCGGGCGAGCACGAGCTGGTGCGCGACCACCGTGACCTTTTGCGCAGCGGCGCCAGCCGCAGCCGCCTGACGGTGCGGGTCGCGACTGCGGCGACCGGCGCCGACGGCGTGGCGACGTTGCGCTGGTTCGACGATCCCGAGCCGCGCACGCTGCGCGTCGACGGCGGCGGCGTCGTGCCGTTCGAGATGACGGGCGTGCGGCTGACGCGCGATGGCGTGGTCGTGCGTGCCGCGCCTGCCGGCCTCGTCGACCTCCGGCTTCGCGGCGTGTCCGGTTGGAACGTCGTCGCGACCGGCGCCGACGGCTCGGTGTCGCCGCCGCCGTGGAGCGGCCCCTGCACGATCGGCGACGATGGCCGCGCGACGCTGCGCCTGCCGGCCGGGCGCTGGGACCTGAGCGTCACCGCGACGCACCGAGGCCGCCGCCGAACGGTCTCGCTCCGGCAAGGGCTGCGGGTCTGCGCCGGCGAGCGCGTCGCGGTCGAACGCGACCTGCGCGCCGCGATCGTGCCGGCGACCTGGACCACGCGGGTCCTGTTCGACGGGCAGCCGCTGCGCATCGTCGAACTGGAGCGCGGCGAACGCGGCCCGGACGGCGATGTGCGCTCGGTGCACGTCGAACGCGTCGCGCTCGACGAGCATGGCCGCTTCGTCGGTGCGGCGCTGCCACCCGGGTGCTACGCGCTGCACGCGCCGTGGACGTGCGCCGGCCAGGACGTGCGCGTGCCGTTGACGGGGTGGGTCGAGCTCGGCCCGGCCGCGCGCCGCGACGACGACGCGATCCAGGTGGCGACCGGCCGCATCGACCTCGAGCTGGCCAGCCCCGATGGCGGCGTGCCGAGCGGCGGCCTGCTGGTGCTGCGCGGCGACCACGGCTGCACGCTGGTCGCGACGCCGGACGACCGCGGCCGGGTGCGCGCGGCGCGCGTGCCCATCGGTCGCTACCGGCTCACCTGGCGCGGCCAGGCTGCCGTCGTCGACGTCGGAGTGGTCGAGGTCGTCGAGCAGGGTGGCCGCCGGTCGGCGGCCGCGGATCGCCGCATCGTGCCGCTGTGAGCCACGCGCGGCCGCGGGTCGTGCGGCGGCGATCCTGCGCAAGGGCCTAGGGGTTCTCCGCGTGCTTTAGTACGCGACACGAAGTCGCGGGCTGCGCAGCCGACGCGCGCCAACGCCCGCTGGCAGCGGCGTTGCTGCGGTCCCGGATCGAGAACGTGAGCGCCCTGGCGAGCCTCGTCGGCGGCCCTGGCTGCGGGGCCTCACCGATATCCCAGGTCGCCGGGAGGTTCCGGCAACACCCGGGAGCAGACGCCAGACCTTGCACGCGCTTCGAGCCTTGACCCTGGCCTTCGTGGCCATCCTCACCTTCGCAACCAGCGCTTCGGCGCAGTCGTCGTCGCAGCCGCGACTCGACGTGCCCAAGCTGATGAACGCCGGCAAGTCGGTTTCGATCGGCTACACCAACCCCGCGATGGCGGGGCAGACGGTGATCATCGAGGTCGACAACGGCATGCGTCGCGAGACGCAGACCGCCGTCATCGAGATCCACCTCGACGCCAAGGGACGCGGCTCCGCGACCTGGACCGTGCCGCAGTGGTTCGGCGCGAACTTCAACGCGCCCGAGGCGGCCGAGCAGCACGCGACCATCGTCTGACCGCGCGCCGTCCGGCTACCGCTGCGCGAACGCGCGGATGCGCTGCAGCTGCGCCTGGTTCTGCGCCATCAGTTCTTGCGGCTCGCCGGCCGCGGCGATCGCCTTGAGCGCGCGCACGCCGTAGACGATCTGCTCGGTCAGCTGGTCGACCGACGAGAGCCGCGCCGACAGGTCGCCGTCGGATGCGAGCGCCTGGCTGCCGAGCAGCTGGTGCTGCATCGCGAACGACGAGATCGCAAACGGCTGGTCGTCGTCGACCGCCGCGCGGATCATCGCCAGCCCGCGCTCGGCGCCGGCGGCCATCGCCGGCTCGGCGGCGACGTCGCGCAGGATGCCGATCGACTCGATCACGTCGAAGTAGACACGGCCCTGCGCCGCGCTGCGCGCGTCGAGGTCCTGCTGCGCATCGGTCAGGATCGCGATCGCCTCCTGGAACGGCAGGCTGGTGGTGGTGTGGCGCAGCACCAGGGCGCTGACCGCGATCGCCGTGATCGCGCCGGCGGCCAGCAGGAACTTCGGCGCCACCAGCAGCGCGGCGGCGGCCGCGAGCAGGCCGCGCCAGCTCGACAGGTCGTGCACCTTCGCCTGCGGCGCTCCGTGCCCGATGCCGGTCGCGTCGGCGACGGCGGTGACGTCGGCGACGATCGCGTCGACCATCGTGTCGGCCAGCGGCTCGGCCTCACCCTGCTCGTCCAGCTCGGCGAGCAGCTGCTCGGCGTCGGTCAGCTCGTCGGCCGACGGGGCCTGCGCCTCGTCGGAGGCCTGCTGCAGACGCTGCCAGTACTCGTCGTCGTCGATCAGGTTGCGGTCCACGTTGCTCGGATCTCGGGTCATGCGATCTGGCTCCGTTCGCCGGTGGGTTCGAAGCCGCGTTCGCTCAGTACGCGGCGCAGCGTCTTGCGGGCGGTGTTGCGGGACACGTAGATGGAGTTCTTCGACGTGCCGAGCTCGGCAGCCAGTTCGCCGGCGTCGGCGACGCCGCCGCAGCGCAGGTCGGCCTCGATCACGCCGCGCTGCACGCGCGGCAGGGCGTCGATGGACTCGCGCAGCGCCAGCAGGAACGGCGACGTCGAAGCTCCGCTCGCGCCGTCGCTCGGCTGGCCGGAGGCCGGCGCCGCCCGTCGCTCGATGTCCTGGTCCAGGACCTCGGCGCTGCGGCGCTGCCGCTGGCGCAGGATCTCGTTGCCGGCGTTGCGCGCGATCGTGAAGAACCAGGCGCGCAGCGTGCCCTTGGCGGGGTCGAAGGTGTCGGCCGAACGCCACGCGCTGTAGGAGGCGGTGGAGACGGCTTCGTCGATCTCGATCTGGGTCAGCATGGTTCCGAACGTCTTCTGCAGCGCCCGCCGCACGGTCCCCCCGTGCACTTCGAGCAGGCAGCGCAGACCGGTTCCGTTCCGCTCACGGAGCTGGCGGGCGATCACCTGGTCGTCGACGGGGGTCGTGCTGGGGTTGCTCGAGGGCATCGTCCAAGGCCGCAGGGCCTCTTCCATCCGGGACTATGCAGGCACCTTAAACGCGCGCCCGAAAAACCTTCGGCGTCGCGGGCGCGCCGCCCTGGCCGACGCCGGCCGGCGTGCCCGCATTTGCGTTGCCGGCGCGCGGTCGCCACACTGCTCGTCCCGATGACCGAGCAGAACCAGAACCAGCCCTACCCCGAGGTCCGCGCCCAGGCCAGCTTCCCGGAGATCGAGAAGGAGATCCTGGCGCGCTGGCAGGACGAAGGCACGTTCCGCAGCTCGGTCGAGGGGCGCGCGGCCGGGGACAACGAATACGTGTTCTACGACGGCCCGCCGTTCGCCAACGGCCTGCCGCACTACGGGCACCTCTTGACCGGCTACGTCAAGGACGTGGTGCCGCGCTACCACACGATGCGCGGTCGTAGGGTCGAACGCCGGTTCGGCTGGGACTGCCACGGCCTGCCGGCCGAGATGGAGGCCGAGAAGCAGCTGAAGATCTCGGGCCGCGACCAGATCCTCGAACTCGGCATCGACAAGTACAACGCGGTCTGTCGTGAGAGCGTGCAGAAGTATGCCGGCGAGTGGCGCAGCTACGTGACGCGCCAGGCGCGCTGGGTCGACTTCGACAACGACTACAAGACCATGGACCTCTCCTACATGGAGAGCGTCATGTGGGCGTTCAAGACGCTGCACGACAAGGGGCTCGCCTACGAGGGCCAGCGCGTGATGCCGTACTCGTGGGCGATGCAGACGCCGGTCAGCAACTTCGAGACGCGCATCGACGACGCGACGCGGCCGCGCCAGGACCCCGCGGTGACGGTGCGCTTCAAGCTGCACAAGAAGGACGGCGATCCGGGCGACCTGCACATCCTGGTCTGGACGACGACGCCGTGGACGCTGCCGAGCAACCTGGCGCTCGCGGTTGGGCCGGACATCGACTACGCGGTGCTCAGCAAGGACGGCGACCATGTCGTCATCGGCGACGCCTGCCGCGCGGCCTACAAGAAGGAGCTGAAGGGCTACGAGGAGGTCGCGAAGCTCAAGGGCAGCGAACTGGTCGAACGCACCTACGAGCCGATGTTCGCCTACTTCGCCGGCCACCCGAACAGCTTCCGGGTGCTGCCGGGCGAGTTCGTCGACACCACCGAGGGCACCGGCGTCGTGCACATGGCGCCGGGCTTCGGCGAGGACGACCAGAAGGTCTGCGAGGCCAACGGCATCGAGCTGGTCTGCCCGGTCGACGATCGCGGCCGCTACACCGCGGAGGTCGAGGACTGGGTCGGCACGCTCGTGTTCGACGCCAACAAGGACATCATCAAGGTCCTCAAGGACCGCGGCATCCTGGTCCGCCACGTCACCTACGAGCACAACTACCCGCACTGCTGGCGCACCCGCGAGCCGCTGATCTACAAGGCGCTGCCGGGCGCGTGGTTCGTCAAGGTGACCGAGATCAAGGAGCGGATGCAGGCGCACAACCGCACCATCCGCTGGATCCCGGAGCACATCCGCGACGGCCAGTTCGGCAAGTGGCTGGAGAACGCGCGCGACTGGTCGATCAGCCGCAACCGCTACTGGGGTGCGCCGATCCCGGTGTGGAAGTCGGACGACCCGAACCACCCGCGCACCGACGTCTACGGCTCGATCGAGGAGATGGAGCGCGACTTCGGCGTGCAGGTCACCGACCTGCACCGCCCGTTCGTCGACGAGCTCACGCGGCCCAACCCGGATGATCCGACCGGCAAGTCGACGATGCGGCGCGTGCCGGAGGTGCTCGACTGCTGGTTCGAGTCTGGCTCGATGCCGTTCGCGCAGGTGCACTACCCGTTCGAGAACAAGGAGTGGTTCGAGAGCCATTTCCCGGCCGACTTCATCGTCGAGTACGTCGCGCAGACGCGCGGCTGGTTCTACACGCTGGTGGTGCTGGCGACGGCGCTGTTCGACAAGCCGCCGTTCAAGAACGTCATCTGCCACGGCGTCGTGCTCGACACCGAGGGCCAGAAGCTGTCGAAGTCGCTGCGCAACTACCCGGACCCCGAGGAGATGTTCGAGACGGTCGGGGCCGACGCGCTGCGCTGGTTCCTGATGTCCTCACCGATCCTGCGCGGTGGCGATCTCGCGATCAGCAAGGACGGCAAGCAGATGCACGAGGTCGTGCGCCTGGTGCTGAACCCGATCTGGAACGCGTACTACTTCTTCACCCTCTATGCCAACACCGACGGGGTGAAGGCCGAGCTGCGCTACGACCAGGAGGCGGTGCTCGACCGCTACGCGCTCGGCAAGACCCGCGCGATGGTCGAGCAGGTGCAGCAGCGCATGGACGACTACGACCTCGCCGGCACCTGCGAGGTCGTGCGCGAATACCTCGACGCGCTCAACAACTGGTACATCCGCCGCAGCCGGCCGCGGTTCTGGGGGGAGACCGGCGACGCCGATCGCCAGAGTGCCTACGACACGCTCTACACCTGCCTCGTCACGCTGTGCCAGGCGACCGCGCCGCTGCTGCCGATGCTGACCGAGAAGGTCTACACCGGGCTGACCGGCGAGCCGTCGGTGCACCTGGCGGACTGGCCCGATGCGGCGCGGCTCCCGCAGGACGCGGCGCTGACGCGCGAGATGGACCGCGTGCGCGACGGTTGTTCGGTGGGCCTGTCGCTGCGCGAGCAGCAGAAGCTGCGCACGCGCCTGCCGCTGCCGAGGGTCACGCTCGCCGGCGCCGACGCGCGGCAGATGGAGCCGTTCGTGCATCTGCTGCAGGACGAGCTGAACATCAAGGCGGTCGCCTTCGCCGACGACCTCGAGCAGTACGGCACGTTCCGGCTGCAGGTCGACGCCAAGGCGCTGGGCCCGAAGCTCGGCAAGCAGATGAAGGACGTGCTCGCGGCGACGCGTTCGGGCGACTGGCAGCTCGACGGGGATCGCGCGGTGGCCGGTGGCGTGACGCTCGAGCCCGGCGAGTTCGTGCTGCAGCTGCAGCCCAAGGACGGCATCACCGCGGCGGCGCTGTCGACCAACGACGTCGTGCTGGTGCTCGACACCGAGGTCACGCCGGAGCTCGAAGCCGAGGGAGTGGCGCGCGACTTCGTGCGTCTGGTGCAGCAGGCGCGCAAGGACGCGGGGCTGCACGTCAGTGACCGGATCCGGTTGACGGCCGAGGTCGACGACGCGACCCGCGAGGCGTTCGAGGCGCACCGCTCCTACATCGAGGAGCAGGTGCTCGCCAACGAGTTCGTGTTCGGTGTGGCTGGGCACGGCTCGTTCACGGCCAGCGGCAAGGTCGGCAGCGACGGCACGGCCGTGCAGTTGTCGGTCGCCGCGGTCTAGCTGCGAAGCAGCAGTTCGAACGTCTTGCGCAGGCGTTCTTGTGCCCGCAGCGACGCCTTCTGTGTGGCGGCGTAGCTGATGCACAGACGCTCGGCTTGTTCGTCGAGAGGGACCTGCTCGCTGTGCATCTGCACCAGTTCGCGATCGCGATCCGGCAGCGACGCGAGCGCGCGCGTCGCGAGCTGCAACAGCTCGCGCCGCTCGGCGAACGTGCCCGGGCCGGTGCGCGTGCTCGCCGGGAGCCGGACGCCGGTGCGGCCCTGGGAGACCGTGTAGCGCAGCACCTTGCCCGAGCGCCGCTTCAGCGACGTCCAGTAGTCGTGGCGGTCGGCCAGATGCGCGCGCGCCAGCGTGAACAGCCAGGCCACGAACTCGGGGTCGCTGCGGTACTCGAACCGGCCGCGTTGCTCGAGCGCGCGGACCTCGATGCCCTGCCGCAGATCGTCGACGCCTTCGAAGCCGAGCAGGGCGCCTGCGTGGCTTCGTACGAACGCGTTCAGGCGACTGCGGTTGCGGTCGAGCAGGGCTTCGAGGGTGGGGGGTGGCATGGTGTCATCCGACGGGCGCCGCACGGGTCGCGGTCGCGCAACGATGCGTTCGACCCTTGATGGCCGATTGCATCATAGTCGTTCGCCTCGTGCTTCCTGCCCGGTAGCGGTCGCCGTCACTCACGCGGCGCCCACACCAGGCGGAAGCCGGTATGCAGGCCGGCGGCTCCGGCATCGAGCGCACGTACGGCGTCGATGGCGAACGCGTCGGGGTGGCTGTCCTGCCACGATCCGCCAGCCAGCGGGCGAAGGGTCTGGCCTTCGTCGAGGAAGTCGTTGCACCACTCGGCTGCGCTGCCGGCCATGTCGAGTGCGCCGTACAGCGAGACGTCGAACGGGTACGAACGGATCGGCTCGAGGGTGGCGGTCGGGCGCGCGAATCGACCCTTGCACCAGTGCGGCGAGAAGTAGTTTCCGAACGGATAGCGGCGGAACGACGGCGTGTTGACGGCGCCGGCGGCACGGCGCCACTCCTTGCGGGTGGGCAGGCGTGCCTCGTACGAAACGTCGAGGATGCGCAGTTCGTGGTTGCGGTTCCACCAGCGTGCGTAGCGCGCCGCGTCGTGCCAAGACACACCGACCACGGGATGGTCGTGCTCGGTCGTCGCCGGCAGTTCGTGGCTGCCGTGCTCGCGCTCCGTCCAGGGCGTGCGGCCGAGCGGCCGCGGTGGTTGCGCCAGCCGCTCTTCCGGGTCGCGCGAAGAGCTGTTGAGGAACGTCAGATACTCCCCGTTGGTCACTTCGCGTTCCTGCATGAAGACGCCCGGCCAGCGCCCGCGTGCGTCGGAGACCCGGACGAATCCGGCAGGGGTCGTGCCGAGCGGCAGCATGCGGCCGCCGTATTCTCGGTGCAGGGCGCGTTCGGGTTCGCGGTACGGGACGACGACCGGCAGGGTCACCGTCTCGTGCTCGGGCATGCGGAGCTCGATGATGTACTCGCCGCGCTCGATCGGCAGCCGCGCGATCGGAGCCTTGCCGAGCAGGCTGGTTTCGTCGGGCCAAGGGATCCGGATCATGCGTCGGTCGCCGGCGAGGGCCTGCACTGGCTGCAGGGGTTCGTCGCGGCCGAGGTCGGCGGCTTCGACCGAACGGAACATGTGTACCTCGGCGCCAGGTGGGTCGCTGACGATGGAGATCTCGACGGCGCCCCGCATGCGGCGACGCTCGTCACCGTCGTGGTCGTGCAGCTCCGCCTGCTGCCGACAGAACGCGAACAGTGCGCGCCAGTCGAGCGAGGTGCGGTGATCCGTCCAGCGTTCGAACCAGAACCGTGCCCAGACCTCGTCGCCTTCGCGAGAGTCGGGATCGAGCTCCTCGGCGAGGTGCACCTTCTGGGCCAGCACCGCGAACAACGCATCCGTCGAACCCCAGTGCACCTCCCGGTTGATGCTGTGCCGCTGCAGGAACGCGAGCTCGTCCTCGCTCAGGAAGCGTTCGAGCCTGGCCTTCTCCAGCTGGTAGGCGCGGTCGGCGGCGATGCTGAACGCGGCGCGGCGTTCGCGGTAGGCGTTGATCTCGTCGCGCGCCTCCTGCAGCAGGTTCGCGGCCTGCTGGCGGCGATGCTGCTGGTCGCGGCGTTGCTCGATCCACTGCAGCACGACGACGAGCACGAGTGCTGCGGCCATCGCGGCGGCGGTCAGGACCGTGCCGCGGTTGCGGCGACACCATCGCGAAAGGCGACGTCCGCGGGATGGCGGCGATGCGGCGACCGGACGCAGCTCGAGCACGGCGAGCAGGTCGCCGGCGAACGCCTGCATCGTCGCGTAGCGGTCGTCCGGCGAGGCCTCCATCGCCTTCTCCACGACCAGCGCAAGGTCGCGCGCGATGCCCGGATTGCGCTGGCGCACCGCCGGTGGTTCGCGGTGGCTCGCCTCCGCGGCGATCGACTCGAGCGTCGTGCCTTCGTATGGCAGGCAGCCGGTGAGCGCTTCGTAGAGGACCACGCCGAGCGAATAGATGTCGCTGCGGTGGTCGACTGCATCGCGTTCGCCGCGACGCTGTTCGGGCGATGCGTACTGCGGGCTCCCCGCGAACTCGATCGTGCGCGGCGGACCGTGCTCGAGCAGGTCGCGGGCGAGGCCGAAGTCGAGCAGCACCGCACGATGTTGCGGATCGATACGGATGTTCGACGGCTTGACGTCGCGATGCACGATGCCTTCGCCGTGGGCGATCTGGAGTGCCGTGGCGATCTCGTGGCACCACCGCACCGCGCGATCGACGCGCACCTGGTCGGTCGCCAGCACCTCGTCGAGGCTGCGGCCGGGCACCAGCTCCATCACCAGGAACCGTACTCCGTGTTGCTCGCCGCTGCTGAACAGCGTGACGATGTGCGGATGCCGGAGCCGCGCCACGGCGCGTGCTTCGAGCTCGAACCGCTGGCGCGCGGTCGGCGAGCCGAGCAGGTCGCCGCGCACGACCTTGAGTGCCACGAGGCGTTGCAGCGACGGTTGTTCGGCGAGGAACACGGTGCCCATGCCGCCTTCGCCTAGCTGCTTCAGCAGGCGGAACTCCCCCAGCATCTCGCAGGGGAGGCCGTCGTCGGCCGGCAGCAGTCGTCCGTCGCCTTGCGTTCCGTCGTTTGCCCGCGCATCTCCGCCGAGCTGCTCGCAGATGCGTTCCAGCGCGGCGCGAAGCGCCGGGCCGGCGCCGTGGCGTCCGCAGAACGCCGCTGGCGGTTCGACGTCGCCGGCCAACGCACGGTCGAGCCATTGGTCGAACAGCGCGTCTTGGTCGGATGGGGGCGGCGAGGAGGACGAGGGCATCGCGAACCAGGAATGTAGCGCAGTTCGCGGATTTCCTGTCTGCGTCCGCAGCGGCCCCCGATCCAGCACGCAGACCTACCGAGGATTCCGACCATGCTCCGCATCTCCTTCGTGGCCGCCCTGCTGGCCTGTTCGGCGCTCGCCCAGAGTCGCCCCTTCAACTTCGCGACCACCAACAGCCCTGCCGCGCCGTTCGCCAGCGGCGGCTATGGCGACAACATCACGGGCATGGGGGATGTCGATGACGACGGCTTCGAGGACTACGCGGTGGTCGCGCCCGGCGCGGCGATGCCGCTCGGCGGGCTCGACCCGTTCGGTGTGATCTACGTGCACAGCGGCCGGGACGGGGCGCTGCTGGTGACCATGCTCGGCGACCAACTCGGTGCGGATCTCGGCAAGGCGATGGTGTCGCTCGGTGACGTCAGTGGTGACGGCGTGCCGGACCTGTGTGTCGGTTCGCCGAGCCACGACTTCGCGTTCGGTAATGCTGGCCGGGTGACCATGTACTCCGGCGCCGACGGTTCGTTGCTGTGGAGCAGCGACGGCGACGGACAGGGGCTCGAGCGGGGCACCTGCCTCGCAGCGATGCCCGACATCACCGGCGATGGTGTGCCCGACGTGCTCGCCGGCGAACCTGGATACAGCGTCGGCGGCCTCGGCCGTGGCCGCGCCGTGTTCCTCAACGGTGCGACCGGTGCGACCGCCGGTGAAGCGATCGGCCCGCTGGCGCTGTCCTCCTTCGGCACGACCTCGGTCGGTTCGACCAGCCAGCTCGCCGTGTTCGTCGGCGACGCAGTCGGTCGCGTCTACATGGTGCCAGCGCCAGTGGCGGGTCTCGCCGCGCCGACGCTGTTCCGCGACAAGCCGCCCGGCAGCCACGTCGCCGCGAACCTCGCCTTGGTGCCGAAGGTCTCCGGTGGGCTTCGCGTCGCGATCGCGCTGACGTCGGCCGACGTGAACGGCAACAACTCCGGCGCGTTGTGGCTGCACGAGCTCAGCGGCTTCGAGTTGTTCGAGCATGCCGGCGCCGTTCCGATCGCGTCACTCGGCGCGTCGGTCGCCCGATGCCACGACCTCGACGGCGACGGTGAGGACGAGGTCATGGTGACACGCGGCAACGGCGGTGCGTTGCCGGCCGTCGTCGAGGTGTTGCGGCAGGACGGCTCCATCCAGGAGACCATCACGACGACCTGTGCCGGTGCGCCGACCCTGTGGTCGATCGACGACACCACCGGCGATGGCCGTGGTGAACTGATGATGGCCTACGCATCGGGCCTGTGTGGGCTCGCCGAAGCCTGGCTGTTCGCCACCGGTCTGGAGGTCTGCGCAGCGTCGTCCCCGGCGGGTGTCACGGCGTCGAGCACGATCGACTTCGGCGCGGCCCGGGCCGGCCAGGATTACTGGCAGCTGTTCTCGATCACCGGCACCGAGCCGGGCTTCGTCGGTGCAGGCTGGCCGCTGGTGCCGCTGAACATCGACGGCATCACGACGCTGGCGGATAGCCTGTCGGGGACGCCCGTCGCGCCCGACACCGCGGGCGTGCTGGATGCATCGGGGCGCGCGACGACGACGCTGGACGTGCCGGCGTCGGTCGCCCCGTTCCTGTCGGGGCTGCCGTTCCAGACGGTGGCGGTCGTGCTCGATGGCACCGGGCTCGAGATCGTCGCGACCACGAACCCGGCCGGTTGGGTGATGCCGTAGCGGCGAAGGCCTACTCGGCCTTCAGCAGCTTGTCGATCTGCGACTGGATCGCCGGCTTCTTCTGGGTGTGACCGTCCTGCTTCCAGAGGACCTTGTCCTGGGCGTCGGTGATCACCATGCCGTGCTTGTCGAAGCCCAACTCCCGGATGTGCTCGGCCGCGCCGGGCGCGGTCGTCAGGAGGACCTCGAATTCCATCTTGCCGTCGTACTGTTCCGCGAGCTCATTCACGATGCGCTCGACTTGGCCACAGAGGAATCAACCCTCGATGTTGTAGTACGTCAGCGTGAGCCTGCGAGCAGGCTGCGCGGGAGCTTCCGGCTTCGCGGTCGGCTCGTCGGCCGGGTTGTCGGTGACGGGTTCGCTGGTGCACGACGCGACGAACGCGAGCAGCAGCGCCCCGGAGAGGAGGTGCTTGATCATCGTGGCAGGATACCGGGCCGCGTGCCGCGGCGCGTGCGTTGTTCGCCGCCGCGGCGATCGCGGCTCGGCCGCGCGGGCGTCAGCGGCCGCCGGCTTCGTCCTGGGCCAGCAGCGAACAACCCAGCAGCGAAGCACAGAGTGCCAGCAGGCACGGCAGCAGTCTCGTCGTCATCTCGTCTCTTCCTCGTGAGCCGAAATCGGTATCCCCAGTGCCGCGAATCCGCAGGTTTTCCGGTCGCTCCGATCGTGCGGTGCCCCCGTTCGTGGTTGCATGCTGCGATATGGCCCCGACACTGGAGTCCACGATGCACAAGACCCTGTTGACCGCCCTGCTCGCCGTCGCGCTGCCGACGACCTCGCTGTTCGCCCAGGAAGACGCCAAGCCGGCGACGCCGCCGATCAAGGCGGAGATGAAGAAGTTCGACAAGGCGCTCGACGCCGTGATCGACTTCCTCGAGAAGCCGTCGGACAAGGCGCCGATGAAGGAGGTCGCCGCCGCGCAGGCCGCGCTGCAGGAGTCGAAGCAGCACCCGCCGCGCATCACCGAGCAGCAGCCGAAGGAGAAGCAGGCCGAGTTCGTGCGCAACTACCGGCTCGCGATGAACAAGATGCTGCGTTCGATGCTCGACCTCGAGGACGCGCTGCTCAACAAGGACTACAAGGCCGCCGAGAAGGCCGTCGACGAGATGGTTGCGCAGAAGAAGACCGGCCACCGCACGTTCAAGGGTCGCCGCCGTCGTCGCTCGTCGGGCAAGTAGTCGGCCCGAATTGCATCCGGGGAACCGTTCCCCGGGGCGAAACACGCTGCGCGACGCGCCCGTTGCGACGTGCATGCGTGACCTGCCTGACCCGTCGCCCGACACCCCGACGCTCGCCGGACTGCGCGCGTCGTTCGACCGCCTCGAGCCGACGTCGAAGCCGCGATGGGGGCGCATGAACGCGCCGCAGATGCTGCTGCACTGCCGCACGTTCGTCGACCTGTGTCTCGGCCGGGTGCCGGTCGGGCTGCCGGTCCGGCTGCTTGCGCGCCTGCTCGGTCCGATGTTCCTCCGGCGCATGCTGGCGAAGTCACCGAGGCAGGCGCCCAAGGACCTGACGACGCTGAAGCCGCTGCGCACCGGCGACGCGCAGGTCGACCTCGACGGCGCGCGCCGCGATCTCGCCGCGCGCTTCGACGAACTCGAAGCGCTGCCGGCCGAGCACCGCCACCCGCTCTACGGCCGCATGCGCAAGCAGGACGTGATCGCGCTGGTGCGCCACCACACCGCCCACCACGCCAACCAGTTCGGCCTGCTGCCCGACGCCTAGCGGGCAAAGCCCCGTCCGCATGCGTACACGCCGCTTCTGCGATCACGGTTGGAAGCCAGGCGATCCTGCCGCGCAGCCGTTCCTGTTCCTGGATGCGCGCGTCGAGCGCGTGCAGGTGTCGGTCCAGCACGGCCAGCAGTTCGCCGTCGGGTCGCTCCAGGCACGCCGCGACCTCCTGCAGCGACAGGCCCAGCTGCTTCAGCGACGCGATGCGCTGCAGCCGGAGCAGGTCCTTGGGCAGGTAGTAGCGGTGTCCCGCGGCCGTGCGTCCGGACGGACGCAGCAGGCCGAGCTCGTCGTAGTGGTGCAGCGCGCGAACGGACAGTCCGGTCGCCCTGGCCACGTCGCCGACCTTGAAGCGGGTGGGTTGGCTCGGGTTCATGCGCAGATGGTCCGACCTCACGTCGCGTGAGGAGCAAGCGGGAAACGAGCGAATAGCGTAGCCTGGGGCGCGCGGTGCCCGGGATCGAGCCGGCGCAGGTCGTGGTACACGCCAACGGGGACGTCACCCCGCTCCTCGTCACGTTCTGATGCGCTGCGACGGGTCGGTTGTCCCCAGGCTGCTCACACACGTTCCCCAGCCGCGTCCGGCGCGCCGCAGCCGTCCGGCGACGAGCACGCAAGCTCGGGCTTCAACCGGCCAGGAACCGCTGGTATGGTCCAATCGAACCTCTGCTGAGGAACGGTCAAACATGGTCAACACGCTCCTTTCGTCCGCGCGCGGCCTCGTCAGCTGCGCCGCGGCGTGTGGTCTGCTGCTGCTCGCCGGCTGCAAGACTCCCAACCCGGTCGACGTCGACGCGACGTTCGTGACCACTTCCGAGTTCACGACGCAAAGCCCGTCGATCCTGTCGCTGCTGCCGATCGAGGATGGCACCAAGGACGGCTCGGCCGCGCGCCACCTGACCTACCTCCGTCAGGAGATCAACCGCCAGCTGCCCGACCGCCTGTACGCGCCGACGCGCCAGACCTGGGTCGATGCGTCGCTGCGCGGCGCGGTGCCGGCGGGCGAGTCGATCCTGACCCCGGCGACGCTCGCGAGCCTCGCCCGTTCGGGCAAGGACGACGCGGTGCTGGCCGTGCGCGTGGCCGAGTGGGACGAGTCGGCGCTGATGTCGACCCGCAAGGTGCGCTTCCAGTTCGAGGCCGCGATGGTGGCCAGCGACGGCACGCCGCTGTGGAGCGGCACGATCCAGGGCCGCGTCAAGGCCGGTGGCGCCGGCGCGGCGCCGCTCGGGCGGGACGCCTCGGCGCGCAGCTGCGTCGAGCTGGCCGTGCACGAACTGCTGCTCCGTCTGCCCGATCGCAGCGTCCGCTGAGACCGGATCGTCGGGGCGCCCGATCGGCTGGAATGGCCGGATTCGGCTCGGCCCGAGGGCTCCGGATGTCCGATGCACCTGGATGCCGGCGCACTTCCCACGAGGACGTGGGTTTCCCACAAAGACGTGGGGAAATGGGCGCCGCGCTTGCGGCCGGGGTAGGCACGTCGCTATCCTGCTGCCGCATTAACGGGCCAACTGGGCCCGAAACCTGCTCGTCCGGATCCGCCGGGCGGGCCGACCACGCCTCCGGAAGCCCTGTTCTGGAGCGTTGGTTCTGAAACCCTCAACGAGGACACAGGGATGACCATCGAACGCGATACCAAGAAGCAGATCATCTCCGACAACCGCCGTCACGATACCGACAGTGGTTCGCCGGAAGTGCAGATCGCCGTGCTGACGGCTCAGATCAAGGAACTGACCGCGCACATGCAGCGCCACCCGAAGGACTACCACAGCCGTCACGGTCTGCTGGCCAAGGTCAACCGGCGCAACAAGCTGAGCACCTATCTCCGTCGCACCGACCCGAAGAAGCACGCCGAACTGGCCGCCAAGCTCGGCCTGCGTCGCTGAATCTCTCGGCCGACGAGCTCGAACGCGATCGATCTGCCTCGGGGTTCGCCACACCCCAGGAGACCCTCCTTTCGAACACATCGCGATCCTGCCGGCAGATGGCCGGGGGTCGCAACGACAGAACCCGATACCGCCACCGCCGCATCGTTTGCCGGTGGCCCCTCGCGCCAGCGACCGGAGATCCCGTCGCGGCGCCTCGCGATCCGGCCGAGATGACGCCGGTCGCACCAGCTGGCGAAGCGGGCAGGAGGTCCGCATCCCGATCGTGAGCCCCAGGTAGGGGCTGATCGGGGTTCGTCGGCGCTTCGACAACAGATCAAGAAGCAGAGAGAACCAAGAACCCAAATGGCAACCAAGAAGAGCGCCGACGGCGCGAGCGCGACCAAGAAGACGCGCAGTTCCACCACCCGCAAGGCCACCGCGCGCAAGACCACGAAGAAGGCCACCAAGAAGGCCTCCAAGAAGAGCGCGAGCAAGAAGGCGGTTGCGCCGGCCAGCGGCCACGTCGTCGTCGAGCGCGAGATCGGCGGCCGCACGCTGACCCTCGAGACCGGCCGCCTGGCCAAGCTCTCGGACGGCGCCGTGCTGGCGCGCTACGGCGACACGGTGGTGTTCGCTGCGGCCAACAGCAGCAAGGCCCCCGACTTCATGGACTTCTTCCCCCTGACGGTCGACTACCGCGAGAAGATGTCGGCTGCGGGCGTGATCCCCGGCGGCTTCTTCAAGCGCGAAGGCCGGCCGAACACGAAGGAGATCCTGACCTGCCGGATCATCGACCGCTCGATCCGGCCGATGTTCCCCGACGGCTTCCGTCGCGACGTGCAGGTGCTGTCGCAGTGCATCGCCAGCGACCGGGAGAACGACGGCGACATCCTCGCCGCGATCGCGAGCTTCGCCGCGCTGGCGGTCAGTTCGCTGCCGCACGGCCGTTCGCTCGGCATGGTACGGATGGGCTACGTCGACGGCGAACTGGTCGTCAACCCGACCTGGACGCAGCTGCAGAGCGAGGAGAACAAGCTCAACCTGACGGTCGCCGGCCACTCGGACGCGGTCGTGATGGTCGAGGCCGGCGCCAAGGAAGTGAAGGAAGACGTCGTGCTCGAGGCGCTCGCCAAGGCGCACGAGGTCATCAAGGTCGTCGTCGAGATGGTCGAGGAGCTGGCCGAGAAGGCCGGCAAGCCGAAGATGGAGTTCGACGCTCCGGAGGCCGACGCCAAGCTCGAGGCCAAGATCGAGAAGGCGCACGGCAAGGCGCTGCGCGCCGCGCCGCTGACGCTCGGCATCAAGCAGGAGCGCCAGGCCGCGATCAAGGAGGCCAAGGCGGCCGCCGAGGCCGACTTCGCCGCGCCGGCCGACATGGACGAGGCCGAAGCGAAGGCGCACAACAAGAAGGTCGGGGAGATCATCGGCAAGCTCGTCAAGCAGGGCGAGCGCGAGTCGATCCTCGACAAGGGCGTGCGTGCCGACGGCCGCGACACCTCGACGGTGCGTCCGATCACGATCGAGGTCGGCGTGCTGCCGCGCGTGCACGGCTCGGTGCTGTTCACCCGCGGCGAGACGCAGGCGCTCGGCGTCGTCACGCTCGGCGGCACCGATGACCAGCAGATCATCGACGGCCTGATGCCGGAGCCGCGCAAGCGCTTCCTGCTGCACTACGCGTTCCCGCCGTTCTCGGTCGGGGAGACCAAGCGCATGCTGGCGCCCGGTCGCCGCGAGATCGGCCACGGCGCGCTCGCCGAGCGCGGCCTCGAGCCGCTGCTGCCGAGCCTCGAAGAGTTCCCCTACACGATCCGCGTCACCAGCGAGATCATGGAGTCGAACGGCTCGTCGTCGATGGCCACGGCCTGCGCCGGCACGCTGTCGATGATGGACGCCGGGGTGCCGATCAAGCAGCCGGTCGCGGGCATCGCGATGGGCCTGGTGATGGAGGGCAAGGACTATGCGATCCTGTCCGACATCCTCGGCAGCGAGGACGCGTGCGGCGACATGGACTTCAAGGTCGTCGGCACCGGGCGCGGCATCACCGCGCTGCAGATGGACATCAAGTGCGAGGGCCTGACCCGAGAGATCCTCGCGGAAGCGCTCGAGCAGGCCAAGGAAGGCCGTCTGCACATCCTGCGGGAGATGCTCAAGGCGCTGCGTTCGCCGCGCAAGCAGCTCAGCCCGAACGCGCCGCGACTCGAGTCGGTGCAGGTGCCGAGCGAGAAGATCGGCCTGATCATCGGCCCCGGCGGCAAGAACATCCGTTCGATGCAGGAGGAGTACGAGGTCAAGATCTCGATCGAGGACAGCGGCCTCTGCACGATCACCGGCGTCAACGGCGAGAAGGTCGACAAGTGCCTCGAGCACATCAAGGCGATGACCGCCGAGGTCGAACTCGGCACCGTCTACACCGGCCGCGTCACGGCGATCAAGGAGTTCGGCGCGTTCGTCGAGATCCTGCCGGGCCAGGAAGGCCTGGTGCACGTCAGTGAGCTCTCCAACGAGTTCATCCGGGCGGTCACCGACGTCGTGCGCATCGGCGATGAGGTCGAGGTCAAGGTCATCGCGATCGACGACTTCGGCAAGGTCAAGCTGAGCCGCAAGGCGCTGATGGAGCCCGCCGAGGGCGGCGCCGAAGGTGGGGACGAGGGCGACGAAGGCCCGCGTGGCCGCCGCCCGCGTCGCGACGACGAAGGCGAGGAGCGTCCGCGTCGCTCGCGCGAGGAGCGTGGCGATCGCGGCGATCGCGAAGAGCGCCGGCCGCGCCGTAGCCGCGAGTGGGACGAAGAGGGCGAAGGTCGCGAAGAGCGCCCGGCCCGTGGTCGCGGCCCGCGCCGCGACGACGAGGTCGAGGATCGTCCGCGCCGCCCGGCGCGCGACGAGGACGGGGAGCGCGAGGAGCGCCGCCCGCGCCGCGGTCGCCGTGACGATCGCGACGACGAGGTCGAGGCCCGCGACGACGCGCCGCGCCGCGGCCGTCGCCCGCGTCGCGACGACGAAGGTGAGGATCGCCCGCGCCGTCCGCGTCGCGACGACGAAGGTGAGGATCGTCCGCGCCGTCCGCGTCGCGACGACGAAGGTGAGGATCGTCCGCGCCGTCCGCGTCGTGACGACCAAGGTGAGGATCGTCCGCGCCGTCCGCGTCGCGACGACCAAGGTGAGGATCGTCCGCGCCGTCCGCGTCGCGACGACGCCGGGGACGACCGTCCGCGCCGCTCGCGTCGCGACGACGACGAGGATCGCCCGCGCCGCCCGCGCCGCGATGACGCCGGGGACGACCGCCCGCGCCGCGACGACGACGACGATCGCCCGCGCCGTTCGCGCCGGGACGACGAGGGCGACGAGCGCCCGCGCCGTTCGCGTCGCCGCGACGAAGGTGAGGATCGCCCGCGCCGTCCGCGCCGCGACGACGAAGACGAGCGCCCGAGCCGCCGCGGTGGCCGCAGCTCGTCGATGCCGATGGCCGAGTTCGACGAAGGCGGCAAGGAAGCCGGCTTCGGCGGCGAGCCCGAGCTGGAGTCGATCGACAGCGTGATCGGCGATGGCGAGGAGCGTCCGCGCCGCGGTCGTGGCCGCCGCCCGCGCCGCCGCGACTGATCGGAACCCCGCGGCGCGCTGTCGAGCGCGCCGCCGACTGGGCCGCCCGGGCGATGCGCATCAGCGCATCCCGGGCCCGATCCTCAGGCCGGTCGCTTGTCGGCCAGGCCACTTCGCGACTAGCATGCCGCGACCTCGATGGTCCGCATGCTGCTCACGACGCTGCTGGTCACCGCCCTGGCGGGGACCAGTTCTGGCCAGAACACCTCCGATCCGCAGGGGCCGGAATTGGTCGCCAGCCGTTTCACCCCGGTCGTCGACGGCGACCTGGCGGATTGGAAGGCCTTTACTGGGAACGGCTTCGGGCGTGACCAGATCTTCGAGGGCGCCGACAAGTGGAAGAGCGGCAAGGACCTCTCGGCCAATTTATTGGTCAGCTGGGACAACAACCGGCTCTACCTCGCCGGCACGGTCCGGGACGACCAGTTCGCCGCAGACGAACTCGCCGCGCAGCGTCAGGTCGACTGCATCGAGGTCCACGTCGGCGGCGACACCCGCGACGCGGCGACCCGCACCGAGCGCAGCGTGCTGCGGCTGTTCCCGATGCAGGCGCACCGGCCGTGGGCGTGGGGCGGCGGCCAGCGCGCGGCCGTCGGTGAGGAGCCGGTCCAGCAGATCACCCAGCTGGCCGGCCTGACGGTCGTCGGCAAGCAGCTCGACGCGACCTCGTACCAGTTCGAGGCGGCGATCCCGTTCCATCACTTCCCGAACCTGCGCCCCGGCACCACCAGCTTCGGGTTCGATCTGGCCCTGCGCGACCACGACCTCGCCGGAGGTGGCGGCGGCACGTCGATGTCGTGGAGCCGCACCGACCCGTTCTTCGGGCCGCGCAACGCGGTGCTGCGGCTCGGCGAGCCGGGCCTGCTGGCGCCGACTGTCGAGCCGCGGCCGCTGCTGTCGGGCGAACTGCTGGTCGATCTGCCGTACCTGCTGGTGCCGCTGCTCGCGCTGGTCGCGCTGGTGCTGCTGTTGCGCGGCTGGGCGCGCATCCGCGGCCGGGTGCGCTGGCTGCGCAGTGCGCTGGTGGTGGTCGGGGTCACGACCTTCCTGGTCGGGCTGTGGCTGCCGTCGCTGATGACGTCGTGGCGCGCCGACGAGCAGCGCCAGCAGCTGGCGGCACGGCTCGGCAACCTGCAGGCCATGCTGCCGTTGCTCGAGGGCGGCTCGCTGAAGAGCTACCGCGGCGCCAGCCGCGACCGCGCCGTCGTCGACCTCGTCAGCGGCCGCGGCATCACCCGCCAGCGCTACACGACCTACCGGTCGCTGGTCGACATCGCGCCCGAGCAGTTCGGGCCGCCGGTGCGTTCGTTCGACGGCCTGCCGGTGCGCTGCTACTGGCTGCCGCTGCCCGAGGAGCGCACCGAGAGCTTCCAGTTCGACCGCGAACTGCAGGGCAACAAGCTGTTCCTGGTGGTGGCGCGCCCGTTCGCGCCGTCGATCGCGCTGACCACCGATCCGCTGCCGCCGGCGGTGCTCGACATCGAGCTCGACTACGGCGAGGAGAAGGTGCAGCAGCAGATCTCGCTCGACCTGCCGTTCGACGACGCGACGTCGCTCGGCCGCGACTTCTGGGAGGCCGGCATCGTGCAGCTCGAGCTGTCGGGCCAGCTGCGGTCGGCGACGCTCGGCTGCGCCGGCAACCCCGACGTGCGCCTGGTCGGCATGTCGCTCGAAGGTGCCGAGGTCGGCTCGGTCGAGCCGCTGTCGCTCGGCAAGCCGTCGCGCGACGGCGTGCTGACCGATCTGCGCGGCGCCTACCCACAGGACGCCGGCCTCGAGCTGGCGCCGGGCGCGGTCGCCAAGGTCACGATCCCGGAGGACGTCGAGTCGCCGGAGAAGATGTGGCTGTTCTACCGCGCGGTCTACCCCGGCCTGCCGGCGTCCAACCCGGGCTCGCGCGTCGCCGAGGTCGTGCTGCACTTCCGCGACGGCCGCCAGAAGCAGACCCACGTGCTCGAGCACCAGGTCTCGATGTTCTACGAGCTGGCGGTGCACAACACGCGCGATGACCCGCCCGAGGAGTCGGCTGCGTCGATCGCGCTGACGTGGGTCGACGACACCCAGGAGCGGCACGTCAACGTCGGCTACCCGCTGCTGGAGCTGCCGACCGACACGTCGGTCGAGGCGATCGAGTTCAAGAACCTCGCCGACTACCGCATGCGGTTCCGTTCGGTGGTGTTCGTCAACCAGCGCGCGGTCGCGCCGCAGGATCCGCCCGACTCGCCGCTGGTCAAGAAGGGCAACCAGCGGTTCCTGAGCGAGGCGGCGCTCGCCGAACTCGACGACCTGGTGGTCTCGATCTACCGCACCGGCGAACTCAGTGAGTCGACGCTCGGCCTCGAGCAGCGCGTCGACGTGCAGACGCTGCCGCGCTCGGTCGGCTCGGCCGAGTCGACCGAGACCGCGTCGCTGCTGCCGAGCGGCGGCCGCCGTCTGTCGCTGTTCGCGCCGCTGCGCGGCGACGGTTGGGACGGCGCGGTGCTGGCGGTCTCGGCGACCGACGACCAGTGGGCGGCGTCCGAGCAGTCGGGCAACCGCATGGGGCTGCTGCTGTGCCTGTTGAGCACGCCGTTCCTGCTGGTGCTGCTGAGCGAACTGCTGGCGGTCGTGACCAACCTGCGCTTCCGCCTGATGACGGTGCTCTCGGTCGCGTCGCTGGCACCGCTCGGCCTGCTGTCGCTGGTGCTCGTGCAGGTGCTCGAGAGCGGCCACGAGACCGAACTCGAAGGCAGCGTGCGCGCCACCGTGCGCAGCGCAATGGCGCAGCTCGAGGACCAGAAGGTGCGGGTGCAGCAATCGGCGCAGCAGTGGCTGCGCGACCTGGCGACGCTGGCCAACGAGAAGCTCGAGGGGCTGCCGCAGCAGCCGCAGGGCCAGGAGCAGGGCATCTCGATCGCGTCGTTCTCCGACGAGCTGCAGGCGCTGCTGTCCGGCCAGCTGCCGCCCGAGTGGGGCGGCGGCTTCCTGCGGCTCGAGTGGCAGCAGCCCGGCGAAGGTGCGGCCGCGCCGCTGGTGCTGGTCTCGGGCGACGACCGCATGGTGCAGGCGGAGGCGCCGGCGCGCCTCGATCCGGGCCTGTTCATGCAGTGGGGGCGGTTGATGCTCGGCGTGCGCGCCGAGCAGGTCGTGCACGGCGGCACGCTGTCGCTGACCGCCGGCCGCCCGATCGACGGCAGCCTGCTGGGCGCGCTGGCGCCCGGGCGCGACCTGCTGTTGACCGACGTGCGCGGCTACCCGCTCGCGGCCAGCGACGGGCGCGAACGCGCGCAGCGGCTGGTGCAGCACGCCTACGACCCGCCGACGATGGCCGAACGCGAACGCGCGGTCGCGACCGTCGAGGAGACCCGCCAGCCGGTGATCGTGCGCGAGTCCGGGCCGACCGGCGACCAGGTGGTCGGCGCCGAGGTGCTGCGCGACCTGCAGGAGACGCCGCGCGCGCTGCTGGTGGCGGCGATGCCCGACGAGCGCGCGACGCTCGAACTCGCGATCGGGCGGATCCCGGTGCGCGCGTTCTTCCTGCTGGTCGCCGGCTCGCTGGTCGTGCTCGCGGCGTTCTTGTCGTTCGTCGTCAGCGGCCGCATCAGCCGTCCGATCGAGCGGCTCGAGAAGGGCGCGCAGGCGCTCTCGCGCGGCCAGTTCGACACCCGCGTGCCGGACGACGAGGGCGGCCAGGTCGGTCGCCTGACGCGCGCGTTCAACCAGATGGCCGAGGACCTGCACGGTCGCCTGCGCGACCTGCAGGCGCTCAACCGCACGATGGGGGAGCTCGCCGCAGAACACGACGAGGCGCGCGCGATCGAGGTCCTGCGGCGGTTCTGCGCCAACCACACGGCCGCCGACGCGGTGGTCGCGACGATGCTCGACGACAGCGGCACGGCGCTGGTCGTGCACAGCGACGGCGAGGTCGTCGGCGAACGGATCGAGCTCGGCGGCTTCGCGATCGTCTCGCTCGGCGGCCCGTTCTGTGCGCGCGCTCGCAGCGGCAGCCTGCCGCCGCCGTGGAGCGACGCGCTGCCGCAATCGGGTTCGGTGCTCGGCTTGCCGATCGTGTTCGCCGGCCAGACGCGTGGCGTGGTCCTGCTCGGCTTCGACCTGGGCCACCCGTCGCCGGTCGACCTGGAGCTGTTGACGACGGTGGTCGCGCAGGCGGCGTCGGCGTGTGAGCGATCGCAGCTGCAGCGGCTGGCGGTGCAGGATCCGGTGACCGGAGCGTTTGCGACCGACTACTTCCGTCGCCGCGTCGTCGACGAGGTGTCGCTGGCGCAGCACGGCGGCCATCCGTTCGCCCTGCTCGCGTTCCGCGTCTCCGAGCGCAACCGCAGCGCGCTGCGGCTGCAGCGGTTCGCCCACCTGCTCGGCGAACGGGTCGCCGACCGCGGCGTCGTCGGGCACGGCGAGGGAGGTCGCTTCTACGTGGCGCTGCCGGGTGTCGATCGCAGCGACGCCGAACTGGTGCGCCAGGGCGTCGCGGCGGACTGGCGCGAGGAGGGGCGGCGCGACGGCATCGAGGCCGGTGGCGCCGCGTTCGGCAGCGCGGTCGTGGTGTTCCCCGAGGAGGCGGCGTCGGCCGAGTTCCTGTTCGAGGCGGTGCGCGCACAGCTCGCCAAGGATCCGGTGCGCGACGCGGTCGAGGCCGAGTCCGACGCCAGCCTGCTGCGCGCCGGCGTGACCGCGGTCAGCGCCGCGATGCGTCCGGTCTACGGCACGCTGCGGCGCGTCGCGCCGACCGACCTGCCGATCCTGCTCGAGGGCGAGACCGGCGTCGGCAAGGAGGTGCTGACCAACCTGGTGCACCGCTGGAGCCGCCGCGCCCGCGGGCCGCTGGTCAAGGTGCACTGCGCGTCGCTGTCCGAGACCCTGCTCGCGAGCGAACTGTTCGGCCACGAGCGCGGCGCGTTCACCGGCGCGGACCGACGCAAGGTCGGCCGCTTCGAGCAGGCGAGCGGCGGCACGCTGTTCCTCGACGAGGTCGGCGAGATCCCGCTCGACGTGCAGGTCGCGCTGCTGCGAGCACTGCAGGAAGGCGAGATCGATCGCGTCGGCGGCACCGAGCCGGTCCAGGTCGACGTGCGCGTCATCGCGGCGACCAACCGCGACATGAAGCAGATGGTCGCGGACGGCCGGTTCCGGGAGGACCTGTACTATCGCCTGCAGGGCATGGTCGTGGTCGTGCCACCGCTGCGCGACCGCCGCGAGGAGTTGCCGCCGCTGGTCGAGCGGTTCCGGCAGGAGATCGTCGCCGACGGCCACGCGCCGGCGCGCGAGCTGTCCACGGGTGCGCTCGACGAGCTCTACCGGCAGGAGTGGCCGGGCAACATCCGGCAACTGCGCACGACGGTGTTCCGGGCGCTGGTGCTGGCGCGTGGGGCGGTCGTGCGCCAGCACGACGTGCTGGCGGCGCTCGCGGGCGGGGCGGCGGCTCCGGAGCTGCCGGATGCGGTCACGGTCCCGCCCGCCGAGCCGGTGGCTCCCGGCGGGTCGGCCGAGTCGGGCCCGGTCATCGAAGGGGCGGCCGCCGAAGAACCGCTGGCCGGGACCGCGCCGCCGGCCGGGATCGCCGTCGAGCCCGCTGGTGCGGAGGCGCCAGCGAGGATCCCGCGCCCTGCCGGGGATCCCGACGGTGCGGCCCCCGAAGTGTCGCGCAATCCGGCGGTCGAGGCCAAGGCGGTCGAGGTACCGCGGCCGGATGCGACGGTTCCGGATCGCGAATCCGGTGTGGCCGAATCCCATTCCGAGCCCGACCCGGCCGATCTCTCGCCACGTCTCAGGGGGCTGCTATCCCTGATCCGGGAGCGGGGCCGATGCACCACGCAGGAGCACATGGCCAATTCGGGAGTGTCTCACCGGACGGCGCTGCGTGACCTGCAGGCGCTTGTCTCGCAGGGGTTTATCGAGCGTGTCGGGGTTCGTCGGGGAGCCTGGTATCGGCTTTCGGCCGGCGTGACCGATTCTGCGTCCGATTGAATCCACAGCGTGGCCAGTTCTGTCCACATCTCGCCAAGGGTGTGGCCATTACTTTTTCTGAAGTCGTAGAAGCCTTTCCCGCAACAGGTTGGCGGAGGATTCGTCCGATTGGCCGATTGCAGGCCCGAAGCTTGCTCATCCGGCATGCAGCGATTGGCCGAATCTCCAACCGGGTCAGCGGCCGCCGAACGCCACAGCACCACGCAACGCGAACCACGCAACGCCACGCGACACAGTCATGCGCACCAACCTGATCGTCAGCTTGTTCCTCACCACCTTCCTGGCCGCGACGGCTTCTGCCCAGGTCTCCCTGAAGAAGAAGGCGGTGGTCTACGTCGGCAGCGCAGCCAATACGTCCGCGCCCGCCACGCTGGTCGCGAAAAAGGTGCGCTCGGCCACTCCTGAGTGGAAGAAGATCAAGAGCGACGGGATCGACCCGGACTCGGCTCGCGGCAAGCAGCTGATCACCAAGATGAACAAGCGCATCCGCAAGGCGGTCAAGGCAGTCGCCGACAGCGAGAGCCGCGACATGGTGACGCGCAAGATGGACCTGCGGGACGACCAGGGTCGCGAGGTCGTCGACCTGACCGATCTGGTCATCGCCGAGATCGAGGCGTAGGGCGGTCGTCGGGGAACCCGGTTTGCGCAGTTGCGAGGCGCCGAAAGCCTCGCGCAGATCCTTCATCTGCTCCACAATCTCCGTCCGTGCCACGTCTCGATCTTCTCTGGCCCGCGCTGCGCACGGGGGCCTGGGCCTCGGCGCTGCTGGCGTTGGGTTGCGTCAACGCCGGCCCGCCCAAGCGTGTCGCCGAGACCCGCGTCGAGGGCGCGGTCTTCGGTGGTTCGCGGAGTGCCGGCCCGGTCGCCTGGCGGCTCGGCGACGACCACAAGCTCGACTCCGCCTCCTATCGCGCGGCCAGTGCTTCGCCGCAGGACCCGCAGGGTCAGGACCCGGAGACGGCCGAACAGCGCGATGCGCGGCTGCGTCTCGAGTTCGGCAGCAACGTGCTGATCAGCGCCGACGGCTCGGTCACCAAGCAGTTCTTCCTCGCGGGCGACCTGGCGCAGACGTTCCTCAAGCTGATCGCGGAGATCACGCCGGAAAAGCCGCCGGTCGACGGCCGGCAGCCGCAGCCGGTGCCCAAGCCGGGCACCAAGATCGGCGGTCCGGCGGCGACCAGCATCCTCGGCCGCATGCTGCGCGAGCACACCGTCGAGGTAACGTTCGTGCCGGACTTCGAGGTCCTGAGCGGGGCCAAGCTGGTCGATCAGACCAACAAGGCGTCGGTGATCACCGGCGAGCCGCCGAACTGGAAGTACAAGGACGCTCCGACCGTGTCGCTGGCGTTGGTCACGGCGCAGCCGGCTGGCCTGGCCGCGTTCGAGGCGGCGCTCGACCTGTTCTACAGCAGCATCCCGCAGGTCGAGATCAGCGTGCTGGTCATCGAGTACAACACCGGTGACGCGCTGTCGTTCGGCGTCGCGCAGCTCGACGAGAACACGCCGATCCTCAACAACCTGACCAGCAGCCAGCTGGTGCGTTCGTACTCGTCGGCGTTCCCGGCCAGCCAGCCGATCGTCGGCACGACGCCGGTGGCCGACATCGGCCGGTTCGCGCTCGGCGGCATCCACGACGCGTGGGAGCTCAACGCGCTGATCGAGGCGCTCGAGGCCAACAACCTCGCCGACATCACCAGCTCGCCCAAGATGGTCGTGCGCAACGGCGGCGTCGCGGCGATCTCGACGCTGACGCAGGTGCCGTTCCCGAAGGCGAAGTTCTCGCAGCTCGGTTCCGAGGTCGCGACCGACATCAGCTTCAAGCCGGTCGGCGTGCGGATGAACATCATCCCGGTCATCGCCGGCACCGACTCGGTGATCCTGCAGGTGTTCGCCGACGTGTCCGCGATCACCAGCTTCGCCGATACGACGCCGATCGTGACGCCGGTGACCAGCCAGCGCAGCGCCGTGACGACCGTCTACCTCAAGGACGGACACACGCTGGTGATCGGCGGGCTCAAGTCGAAGACCCTGTTCGAGAGCGAGACCAAGGTCCCGATCCTCGGCGACATCCCGGTGCTCGGCTTCCTGTTCCGCTCGACGTCGACGGTGCGCAACGAGACCACGGTCGAGTTCCACATCACGCCCCGGATCGTCGAGGACCGCGGCTCGCCGACGATCGGCACGCAGTTCTGAGTCGCGGTCGGCGCGTGGGCGCCGGCTGGCAAGAGCCCGATCATCAGCGGCTCGACCATCAGGTGCCCAGCATCAGGGCTCCATCGTCATCTCAGAAGCCGGGGTGCGCCGCGATCCCCTGGCTGCTCGCAGCCGCGAGCGTGCTCAGGTCGAGGCCGAACGCCTGCGTGAACACCGTCGGCAGGCCGGGCAGCACGGCCGGGATCGGCAGTGGAACCACCAGCGGTCCGGCGCCGGCAGCCGCGATCGTGACCACCGGATCGACCAGCAGCGGGCAGCCTGCGAGCGGCGCGAACACGGTGCCGACGTCCAGCGGCAGGGGCGCTACACCGCCGAGCGCGCAGCGGTCGAGGCCCACCGCCAGCACCACCAGGCTCGCGCTCGCAGGCGCCGCGCGCAGCGCGAACGTGGAGTTGCCGAGGGTCGGCGTGCCGATCGCGGTCAGCTGCAGGCTGCCCGGTGCGCCGCAGCCGGGGCCGGTGTTCGAGTCGAACGTGCCGACTCCGGCGCGCGGAGCGGCCGCCAGCGCCTGTACCTGGTTCGCGTTCCACAGGCCGTCGATCCACAGGAACTCGTCGATGTCGAGCGGCGACGGGCTCGAGCCGCTGTCGTCGCGCGCGCCGATGGTGAAGTTGCTGCCGCTGATCCACGCCGGTGCGCCGAAGAACGCCGGCTGTTCGGGCACCCCGTTGATGTAGAAGGTCGCCTCGACCGAGCCCGAGTCGACGACGCAGGCCAGGTGGGTCCAGCCGGCGTTGAGGTCGGCGGTCAGGCTGGCGTTGGTCACCGCCACCGCCGGAAAGCCGTCCAGCGTCACCCGGCCGGTGCTGCCGATGTACATGCGCAGCTGGCCGCCGGTCGCGCCGAACAGGTAGCCGAACGGGATCGTCGTCGGGTTGCCCTGGTGGTTGCGCAGCCACATCGCGAACGAGAAGTCGCCGGTCGGCGCGTCCGGCACCCAGCCGGTGTCGACCCGCACGCTGGTCTGGCCGGGGATGCTGCCCGAGAGCCCCTGGCCGAAGGCTCCGGTCAGGCGGCCACTGCCGGCGGCGGCGCCCTGCGCGGTCAGCGTGCCGCGCGCGCTGCCGGGTGCCAGCCCGATCACCTCCGAGCCGCAGCCCTCCTCGAAGCGGAAGTGCAGCACCTCCTGCGCGCCGAGCGCGGCGCAGGCCAGGGTGGTCGCCAGCAGAAGCCTCGCCGATCGTCCCGTTCGCATCGCGCCGACGATAGCAGGGTTTGCATGGTGGTGGCCCTCGGCTGGCGGTAGCGGCGATTTCGGTGGCGGCGATTCGCGGTCCCCGCGCCGCCAGCGGGAAGGAACGGCTAGGATCTCCGTCGGAAACCAGCCATGTCGAGCCTCCACAACCGTGCCCGCAGCCGATCCGCCGCTGCCACCGGTGCCGCCAGCGATCCGCAGGCCGGCGTCGCGCTGGTGATGGCGATGATCTTCTCGATCCTGCTCTACATCCTGGTGGCCGAACTGGTCGTCTCGAGCCGCATGGTGCGCGCCACGGGTGAGAACGACGCGCTGCTGGCCAGGATGAACACCCAGATGCTCTATGAGCTGGGCGAGGCCGAGGACAAGCTGCTCGCGGACATGGCGAGCGCGACGGCCGAGGGCGAAGGCGGCGCGATGCCCGGCGGCGGCGGCGGCGCGCTCGGCGAGGCGCTGGGCTCTGCGCCGGCCGGCGGCGAGGGGCTCGGCGAGGAGGGGGCCGAAGAGGACCCGACGACCAAGTGCGATTCGAGCCGCGATGCGTGGTTCGAGCCGAGCGGCCACCCCGACAACGACCTGACCACCTACGTCTGGATCGAGGACGAGAACCGCAAGTTCAACCTGCTGTCGATCTGGAGCCCCGACGAGGAGTTCGCCCAGGAGTCGCGCGAAGGCCTGGTGCGCCTGATCGACACGCTGCGCGAGGACACCGAGTGGGACGTGCCGTCGACCGACGCGTCGCTGATCGTGCAGGAGATCGTCGAGTGGGCGCGCCGGCCGGCCACCGAGGCGATGCCGGTGCCGCCGCTCAAGAGCATGAAGGAGGACGACCGCGACTTCGCGATCCCGCTGCACCTCGACGAGCTGATGATGCTGCCGTCGGTCGACGCGGAGCTGTTCTTCGACAAGGCGATCGACCAGAAGGTCTACCTCGGCCTCGAGTCGGTGCTGACGATCTGGACCGCGCAGATCCAGGACCCGGGCAACCCCGAGAAGCTCGCCCGCCAGCGCGCGATCGCCGAGGCCCGCGGCCAGCGCGCGCCGCAGGGTGAGGGCGAAGGCGAAGGTGCCGGCGCCGAAGGTGGCAACGAGGCCGGCAACGAGGCCGGCGCCGAGGGCGACGAGCCGCAGCAGCCCGAGGGCATCGGCATCAAGGTCAACGTCAACACCGCCACCCGGCCGGTGCTGCGCGCGCTGTTCCCCGAGGACATGGTGCCCGATCGCGTCATCGACGGGATCATCCGCTACCGCAACGAGATCGACGAGGAAGCGACCGACGAGGCGTCCGACCAGCAGGCCGAGGAGACCTCCGACTTCGGCGACATGATGCTCGGCGACCAGCCGCTGAAGCGGTTCTTCGAGACGCTCGAGGACCTCGAGCAGGTCGAGGAGTTCGCGCAGATCCCGGATCCCGAGGTCAAGTCGAAGATCATGACCCGGCTTACGGTCAACTCGGACGTGTTCTCGATCCACCTGGCGTCGCTCTACAAGCGCAACGAGAACGAGAACAAGCGCATCTTCCTGCTGCGCCGGGCGCGCTCGATCGTGCGCCGCATCGACGACGGCGAGGAGGGACAGATCCTGCCGATCGTGCCGTACGAGGAGCGCATCGGCCTGCGGGTGCAGCCGGTCGACATGCAGGACGAGATCCTGCAGGACTGGACGGTCACCTACATGGACATGGACCAGTTCTCGCAGGAGGAACGGGCGTGGAACCCGTTCCTGATCGACTTCTACCTGCCGCCCGACGTGCGCGAGAACTTCTACTCCAACCGCTGAGCGCGATGCCGAGGCCGGCCGACCCGACGCTGCGCGAACGGCTGATCGCGGCGGCGACCGCGGAGTTCGCCGAGGGCGGCTATTCGGGCTCGACGCTCGACGCGATCGCGACGCGCGCCGGGGTCACCAAGGGCGGCCTCTACTTCCACTTCGCCGGCAAGGAAGAGCTGTTCTTCGCGGTGCTCGACCACTGGCGCGAGCACCGGCGGCGCGAGCTGCAGCTGCAGGGGCCGTCGGGTGACGGTGCGGCTGGCGCGCTGCGTTCGTTCCTGGCCGGCTACCTGTCGTTCCACCTGCGCGAGCCGGCGGCGACGCACCTGCTGCGCGTGCTGTCGACCGAGCTGCGCGGCCGCTTCACCGCGCGGCTGCGCGAGGACGACCGCCAGGAGCAGCGCTGGTTCCGTGCGCAGGTGCGCGAACTGCTCGAACTCGGGGCGCGCGACGGCACCCTGGCCGCGGGCGATCCGGCGCTGTCGGCGTTCGTGCTGTGCGGTGCCGTGATCGGCATCCTGTCGCAGTGGCACAGCGCGCCGTCCGACGTCGAGATGCACTGCGACGAGACGCTGCTGGCGCAGCAGCTGGTCGGGCGGTTCGCGACCGGCCCGGCGCGCGACGGTGAGCCGCTGGGCGAGGGCGAGTTCGACTTCGGGCGTTAGCGGGCGAAGCCCCGTCACGCGTACACGCGGCTTCCGCGATCACGGTCGGCAGCGCGTCCACTACATGGACGCGCTCCTGGAGGGCCGGCCGAGAAGGGGCCTCTAGAAGCGGAAGCCCGCCGTCAGCAGCAGGCCTTCGTAGCCGGCGTCGAAGCCGTAGACGAACTGGCCGGACTCGATGTCGCTGCGGTCCATCGACTGGTAGCGACCGATGAACGCGAGGCCGAACTCGGCCGGGCCGAACGCGACCCGGGTGCCGGCCTCGACGTTGAGGAAGCCCGAGTCGGACTCGTAGTCGCGGAAGTCGCCGTCGACGTCGATCGCGGTGCCGGCGACGCCGAACCCGAACTGGCCGTAGATCGTCCAGCGAACCGCGCCGGCGCGGACCAGCGTCAGCTCCGGTTCGACTTCGAAGAACGGTCCGATCGACGCGTAGGTCGTCTCCGGGTTGACCGATCCCTGGTCGTCGAGCACCAGGCCGTTGAGCAGCACGCCGACGCGGACGGGCATCTCGAAGCGGTGCTGCTGGATGCGGTAGGTGAAGTGGCCGAGGAACGTGCCGCTGGTCGCCTGCGTGCCGCGGTCGAACGGATTGCCGGGGTCGCGGAACAGGCTCTCGTCGTCGTCGGTCGCGAACGCCTCGTAGCGGATGCCGCCGCCGAAGCCGCGGCGCGTGGTGACCTCGAACTCGGCCTGGAACAGGCCGGCGGTGGCGTCGTCGTCGAAGCCCGCGAGGTCGGACTCGAAGGTGTAGGTGCCAAAGGAGATGCCGATGCCGCCGCGGAACAGCGGGCGTTGGGCGACCAGGGGCGTGGTGAGGAGCAGCAGGGGCAGGGCGAGCCAGCGCATGGCGGAGATGGTAGCGGGTTGTGGGGGCTTGGGTCGAAACCCGGCCCCCAGCGCAGCTCCGCCGCCGGCGTTCTACAGAAGGTCGAGCACGCCCGAGACCTGGTTGGTCAGCGTCTCCACCGCCGCGCGGTAGTTGATGTTGGTGCTGATCTTCGAGTGCCAAGGCAGCTTTGCACGGTCGGCGACGGCGCCGAGCGCGACCGCCGCGAACGCCCGCTGCAGGTCGCCGCGGCCTTCGTCGAACAGCGCCCGCTTGAGCGGCGCGACCGACCGACGGTCGCCGATCTGGCCGAGCGCCTCGGCGATCGCGGCCAGCGTCGCGAGGTTGCTGTCCTCTTCGTCGAGCTTCTTGTGCAGCTCCTCGGCGGCCGACTTGTCGCCGAGCAGGCCGAGCGCGATCGCCGCCTGCACGAACAGGTTGCTGCGGCGCTCCGACACCGACATTGCCTCCTGGATGTCCTCGACGCTGCCGTCGTCCCGCATCAGCGCGACGCCGAGGCACAGGTAGCCGGCCTGCACTTCCTTCTGCAGGTCACGCTTCATGATCCGCACCATCGCCGGCGCGGCGTCCCGGTGGCGGGTCAGGCCGAGCGCGACACCGAGCGCGCCGACGAACTCCGGCTGCTTGGCCTTCTCGAGCTCTTCGAGCAGCGCGTCGCCGACGGTCTCGTCGATGTCGGCGGCCAGCTGCTGCGCCTCGGCCGCGCGGTAGCGCTCGTGCGCCTGCACGCCGAGCGCGATCGCCGCCCACGGCTGCTCGAGGTTGTTGCCCTTGCGCAGCATCCGCAGCAGGAAGTCGCGGTTCTTGGTGCCGCCGATCTGGCCGAGCGCCAGCAGCGAGAAGTTGCGGGTCTGCGCGTCCTTGTGGTTCGCGAACGTCTTCTCGAGCAGTTCGCTGTAGCCGGCGTGGCGGCTGCGCTTGTCGTCACGCGGCTCGCACAGCTGGCCGAGCGCCAGCACGCACGAACGCGCCAGGTCGTGGCTGCGGCGCTTGCGGTTCTTGCCGTCGAGCTCCTCGGCGAAGCGCTGCCGGAACTCGTCGGCGCGCGCGCTGCCCGGATCGAGCAGCCGGGTGATCGCCGTCGGGCAGTGCGACTGGATCAGCTGCTGGCCGGCGCCGAGCGGCCGTTCGTAGTAGCGCAGCAGCGCGTCGAGCGCGTCGTCGAGCATTGCCGCCTGTTCGGTGTCGCGCGGGTCGAGCGCCAGCAGGCCGATGCCGGTGATCGCCGCGACCTTGAGGTTGCGGTCGCGCAGCCGGTCGTCCTCGAGCACCTTGCGCAGCGTCGTCAGCGCCTGCTGCTTGACCTTGTCGTCGTTGTGTTCGCTGGCGTAGAGGCCGAGGCCGTAGAGCGCGAACGACCGGGTGCGCACGCCGAGTTCGCCGCCGCGCAGCTTGCGGCCACGTTCGTTGTCGAGCGCCAGGTCGCTGAGCGTCTCGATCGCATCGCCCTGCTTGATCGCCGCGATGCCGTAGACCAGTGCCGCGGTCTCGCGGATCTCCTGGTTGTCGCGCGACAGCCGCGGTTGGAACACGTCGGCGAGCGCGAACTCGGGGTGGTTCTGGCCGATCTTGGCCATGCCGATCAGGCAGGACGACACGATGTCGCGCTGCTCGGTAGAGTCGATCGCCTTCTTCAGCGACGGCAGGATGTCGTTCTGGATCTGGTCGCGGGTCGGTTCGAGCAGGTTGCTGTTGCTGCTCATCGTGCCGCGGCCCTTCCAGAAGCCCTCGTAGCCGGTCGAGGTGTTGGAGCGGTGCACGGCATCGCGCAGGCCGATGAAGTCGTGCTTGTTGAACTCCCACCAGTAGCTCCAGCCGGTGAGGTCGGCGTCGAGCCGGATGCCGCCGCCGGTGCGACCGGCCGGGCTGCCGCCACGCGGGCCGCTGGGGCCGGTGCTGCCGCCGGTGCCGGGGCCGGACGGGATCGGCGCCGACGGGCCGCGCGGGCCGCCGGTTCGCGGCGCGCCGGTCGGGCCGCTCGGTCGGCCGGTCCGGCCGCCGCTGCCGCCGCCACCGGGCGGGACGACGTCCTCGGGGCCGCGGTACTGGCCGCCGTGGGCCTCGGCTTCGTTGCTCAACAGCGCGCAGACGACGACGCCGAGCGCGCACGAGAGGATGCGAGATTGCATAGGGGTCTCCTTGGGTTCGCGCACGCGGCGACAGCGTGCATGCACCCTCTTGGCAATGGCCGTGCCAGCGGCGAAGGTGTGCGCGATCCGTGACGAAACCCGAGCGATCGCTACCCCGACGAAACGACAAGCGGCGCCGACGGCTCCGCAGGTGGGGGATCGCCCTGGTCTCGTTGCTGATGGCCTGGTGGCTCGTCGGTGCCGCCGGCTACTTCGCGGCGACCAGGCCCAACCCGCGGCCGATCCAGCCGCTGCAGCAGCTCGCCGGCCATGCGGTCGCCGTCCATTCGGTGCAGGCCGTCGACGGTGTCACGAGCCGGGCCTGGTGGATCCCGGCTGGCGACGCGCGCCGCGCCGTGGTGCTCTGCGCCGGCATCCGCGGCGATCGCCAACGCATGCTCGGCCGCGCCCGGTTCTATCTCGAGCGCGGCTGGTCGACGCTGCTGGTCGACCTGCGCGGCACCGGCGAGAGCGAACGCGTGCGCATCTCGATGGGCTGGCACGAGGCGCTCGACCTGCTCGCGTGGCGGCAGTGGCTGCTGCAGCGGGGGGTCGAGCAGGTCGGCGTGCACGGCCAGAGCCTCGGCGCGGCGGCGGCGGCGTTCACGGCGTTGCGCGATCGCGACGCGGCGCGCTGGCACTTCCTGGTGCTCGAGGCCTGCTACACCAACCTCGCCGAGGCGGCCGCTGCGCGCGCCCGCGGCGTGCCGCAGGCCTGCTACTGGCCGATGCTCTGGCTGGCGGAGTGGCTGCTCGACCTCGACGTCGAGGCGATGGACGCCGTGGCGGCCCTGCGGCAGCAGCCTGCGCCGACGCTGCTGCTCTGCGGCGATCGCGACCGCAAGGTCGGGCGCGATGGGCTGCGTCGCCTGTTCGAAGCGTCGGCGGCCGCCGACAAGGTCCGGTACGAGGTGCCGGGTATCGCGCACCGGGATCTGTGGCGCGGGGGTGGCGAGGCCGTCCGCGTCGTCGTCGACCGGTTCCTGGCTCGTCGCCGGGCGGCTATCGAACCTCGATGATCTCGATGATCACCGGCTTGCTCACCGACGCCTCCTTGCCGGGGCTCACGATGCCACTGATCGCCATCGCCGGTTCGTTCGCGCTCAGGGTGACGGACTCCGGCGATCCCTGTCCTTCGAACTTCAGGGTGATCGAACCGCTCACGTCGTTGGGCCGCCGGACCAACACGGTCAGTCGAACGTCGTTGTTGGTCGCGTTGGTGTAGAAGTCGCCCCTGGTCACCATCTTCGTCATGCAGCGGACGAGAGCGACTCGGCACCAGATGTGCCAGCCAATTTTCGTCGCCTAGGCCTGCACGTACTTGCCCGCGATCGGCAGCACGTCCGCCATCGCGTTGCGCGAGTCGACCACCAGTCGCGCGTGCTGGCCGATCAACCGCCAGTCGACCGCCTTGTGGTTGGTCACGATCAGCACGCAGTCGGCGCGCTGCAGCGCCTCGGCGTCGAGCGGCGTCGAGTGCATGCGGTACTCCATGTACTTGCGCATCCCGGCGAACAGCGGCACGTGCGGATCGTGGTACGACACGTCGGCACCGTGCTCGAACAGCAGCTTGATGATCTCCGCGGCCGGCGTCTCGCGCACGTCGTCGACGTCCGGCTTGTAGGCGAGGCCGACGACCAGCACCTTGCTGCCGCGCAGCGGCTTGCCGAGGTCGTTGAGGCCCTCCATCGTGCGGCGCACCACGTACATCGGCATCGAGTTGTTGACCTCGCCGGCCAGTTCGATGAACCGCGTGTGGTGGCCGAACTCCTTGGCCTTCCAGGTCAGGTAGAACGGGTCGATCGGGATGCAGTGGCCGCCGAGGCCCGGCCCGGGGTAGAAGGCCTGGAAGCCGAACGGCTTGGTCTTGGCGGCTTCGACGACCTTCCAGATGTCGATGCCCATGTCGGTCAGCACCGGCTTGAGCTCGTTGACCAGCGCGATGTTGACGCAGCGGTAGATGTTCTCGAGCAGCTTGGCCGCCTCGGCGACCTCGGCGGTCTCGACCGGCACGACCTGCGCGATCGCCGCGCTGTAGCAGAGCGTCGCCAGCTTGCCGCTGGTCTCGTCGATGCCGCCGACCAGCTTCGGGATCGTCTGGGTCGAGTGGTCCTGTCGGCCCGGGTCCTCACGCTCGGGGCTGTAGGCGAGGAAGAAGTCTTCGCCGGCCTTCAGCCCGGTCCGCTCCAGGATCGGCATCATGTCGCCGCGGGTCGTGCCGGGGTAGGTCGTCGACTCGAGCGTGACCAGCTGGCCCTTGCGCAGCACCTTGGCGACCATCTCGGACGACTGCACGATGTAGCTCATGTCCGGCTCGCCGTGGCCGCCGAGCGGCGTCGGCACGCACAGGATGATCACGTCGGCGTTGCCGAGGTTTTGCGCGTCGGCCGTCGCGACGAACGTGTCCGAACGGGCGAGATCGGCGACGAAGTCCTCGCCGAGGTGCTTGAGGTACGACTCGCCCTTGTTGAGCAGGTCGATCTTCTGCTGGTCGACGTCGAAGCCGATCACCGGGAAACCGGCCCGGAAGAACGCGCGGAGGAGGGGGAGCCCGACGTAGCCCAGGCCGACGACACCGATGGTGGCGGTGCGGGACTGGAGCTTCTGTTCGAGCTGTGCAGCGGGTGAGGTCGCGGCCATGGATTCGCGCATAGGAGTATCGCGTCATCGGCAATCGGGCCAGCGCGGCCTGACTCGGCGCACAGCTTTGACGGGGGGCTCACGGGCTGCGACGATGGTCGCCGTGGGCAACCGAGACGGCAGGCAGGCACGGCGCCTTGGCATGGTGCGTCCCGCGCTGGCGATGCTGGCCTGCCTGGTCCTGTTGCCGTCGTGCGTCACGACGATGCTCTGGCAGGATGACGGCGGGCCGGGACGTCGGCGGCAGCCGCGGACCTAGCCCGAGCTGCTCGGGGAGGACGCGCAGTCGGTTGCGGGCGACCTCGCGTTCGGAGGGGACGGCCGCGCCGGTGAGGCCTGGATGTGCGACCAGCAGGGGCGCGCCAACTGGTCGGTGCTCGCGCCGCACGGCGGCGACGCCGCCGCGGTCGTGCTCGCGGGCCGCTGCGGTGCGGTCGAGCACGTCACGGTCCTCGGCAGTCGCAGCTTCGTCGACGCGGACCTGACCATGAGCACGGCCGAGGTGCGGGTCGAGACCCGCTTCGAACCCGAGCGCATCGGGCGCGCGGTCACGTGGCGCGAGGTCGGCGATGCTGCCGCCGACGTGTTGTCGGTCGAACGGCGCAACGCGTTCGCGTTCGCGGCCGATCCCTGGCTGCGCTTCCCGCGGGTCTATCGCGAGTGCGTGCAGCGGCTCGACACCGTCGACCTCGGTCGGCTGGTCGGCGGGTCGGGCGGCCAGAGCTGCGACGTGCTGGCGTTCGTGCTGGTCGACGACGAGGGGCTGCCGTGTTTCGAGCCGGGTTCGACGCGGCGCGCCGCGCCGCCGCTGGCCGACCGGCAGGTGACGTTCGACGAACGGCTCGAGCTGCTCGGTCAGGTGCAGCTGCTGGTGCGCGCGCGCATCGGCGGTGAAGAACGGCTGCTGCAGCTCGACCCCGAGCAGCTGTGGCTGTGGTCCAGCGCCGAGAGGTCCGGGCGTCGGCTGGTGCACACCGGGCGCTGGACGCTGTTCCCCGCGGATCCCGACGAGCCGCCGGGCGACGGTTCGCGGCGGGTCGCCTACGTCGCCGACATCCGTACCCGGCGCTTCGAACTGGTCGAGACCGTGCCGCCGATCGACGCCGGATCCGACTTCTGGAACAAGCTCGCGTGGACCCCGGTGACGCTCGCGATCGACATCCTGACGCTGCCGATCCAGGCGTTCGTCCTCGGCGGCGACGACGAGGACGACCGGCCGGCGCGGCGACCCCGCCGCTGAGGGACGATGATGCTCGCCGACGACCAGGCCGCGACGTGGTGGGACCAGCTCTGGTCCTGGTGTGACGAGCACGCCGCGCTGATGACGTGGCTGTTCGTCGGTTCGCTCGCGTCGCTGGTGCTCGTGATCGCGCTGCTGCCGGTGGTCGTGGTGCGGCTGCCGGCCGATCATTTCGACCCGGCGCGTCCGTCGGCGCCGCCGCCGCGAACGCTGCTGGGCTGGATCGGCCGCGTGCTGCGCAACGTGCTCGGTTGGCTGTTCGTCGTGGTCGGCGCGATCCTGCTGCTGCTGCCCGGGCAGGGGCTGCTGACGATGCTGATCGGATTGATGATGGTGGACTTTCCCGGCAAGCGCGGCCTCGAGCGCCGCATCCTGACGCGGCCGACGATCCTGCGGGTCGTCAACCGCATGCGCGAGCGCCGCGGCCACCCGCCGCTGATCGTCGACTGACCGTGCACGTCTTCTACTCGGATCCGTTCACGTTCCCGCTGCCGCCGGAGCATCGCTTTCCGTCGCAGAAGTACCGGCTGCTGCGCGAACGGGTCGAGCGCTGGCCGGCATCGACCGGGGTCGAACTGCGGCTCGCGCCGCGCGCGACCGACGACGAGCTGCGGCTGGTGCACACGGTCGACTACCTCGACGGCTTCGCTGCCGGCACGCTCGGTGACGAAGCGCAGAAGCGGATCGGCTTTCCGTGGAGTCCGGAGCTGGTCGAGCGTTCGCGGCGCAGCTGCGGCGGCACGGTCGCGGCGGCCCGGCGCGCGATCGTCGACGGACGCGCGGCCTACCTGGCCGGCGGCACGCACCACGCGCGCGCCGACCGCGGGGCCGGCTACTGCGTCTACAACGACTGTGCGGTGGCGGCGCGGGTGCTGCAGCGCGAGGCGGGCATCGCGCGCGTGCTGGTCGTCGACACGGACGTGCACCAGGGGGACGGCACCGCGGCGATCTTCGCGGGCGACGAGCGGGTGTTCACGTTCTCGATGCACGGCGACCAGAACTTCCCCGCGCAGAAGGCGGTCAGCGATCTGGACATCGCGATGCCGACTGGCACCGGCGACGAGGCGTTCCTGGCGCAGCTGCGCGACGGTCTGGCCGAGGCGCTGCGGCGGGCGCGGCCGCAGTTCGTGTTGTTCCTGAGCGGCGCGGATCCGTTCGTGGGGGATCGGCTGGGGCGGCTGGCGCTGAGCAAGGCGGGGCTGCGCGCCCGCGACGAACACGTGCTCGGCGAGCTCCGGCGGCGGTCGCTGCCGCACGTCACGGTGATGGGCGGCGGCTACGGCAAGGACATCGCGGACACCGTCGACGTCTACGAGGCGACCGTGCGTGCGACGTTGGGTTGAGCTTCGCAACTGCTTGCCTCGGGGCCCGGCCGGCGGTGTGATTTCCACGTGTTCGGCAACCTGCGATGGTCGCGGTGCGGCGCCGACGCCGAAGCGCGTCGGCTTTACAAGGCGCAGCTGTGCGCATCGTGCCACGCGATGCACGGCTTGAGTGGCCGGGCGTCGTCGCTGCTCGCCAACTACGACCAGTCGCTGCTGGTGCTGGTGCTGTCGGCGCTGGCCGGCGGCGAGCCCGAGCCGCGCCGCTGCACCGCGGTGCCGTGGCGGACCGTCGCCGTGCAGCAGCTGCCCGCGGCGCTGCAGACGTTCGTGGCTGCCGGCAACCTGGCGCTGATCGACGCCAAGCTGCGCGACGACGTCGACGACGGCGGCCGCTGGTATGCGCGGCCGCTGCGCTGGCTGCTCGGACGCAAGGTCCAGAAGGCGCTGCAGGCGCTGCGCGAACTCGGCTTCGACGTCGCGCGCGTGACCGGGCTGCCGGCGCGGCAGGCGCAGGCGGAGCGCGGCAACGGGCACGACCTTGGGGGGTTCGCCGAGCCGTCGGCGGATCTGCTCGGCGAGATCTTCGCCCACGGGGCGCGGCTCGGCGGCGCTGCCGAACGCGAGCCCGACGTGCGTCGGTTCGGGGCCGCGGTCGCCCGCGCGGTCTACGGTCTCGACGCGCTCGAGGACCACGACGAGGATCGGCGCCGCGGTCGCTTCAACGCGATCGCCCGGACCGCGGCCCGGCTCGGCCACGGGGCCGCCGTGCAGGCCGCTGCCGCCTCCGTGCAGGGAGCGGCGATCGAGGCACAGCAGCTCGCGACGCGGCTGTTGCCCGAGGACCGCCAGCGCATGGTCGGCGAGATCCTGCAGCAGCTGGTGCGCCGTTCGGACACCTGCCGCGATCGCCTGCTCGGCCGCCCCGAGGTCGCCGCCGCGCGCCCGTCGGAGGCCGGCGACTGCGACTGCGCCTGCGAGGGCTGCGGCGGCGGCGAAGGCTGCTGCGCCGGCGAGGGCTGCTGCTTCGCCTGCGAATGCTGCGACGTCTGCTTCTGCTGGAGCGAAGAACGCCGCCAACGCCGCCGCGACCGCCGAAGTAGCCGTACGAGTCGCTGGCTCATCCTGCAGCTGCTGCGCGCTCGCGGAAGTTGGAGGATGAACCAGGTACCGTACGGCTACTCAGCGGTGGAGGGTGCCGGTGATGCGGACGGTCTTGAGGCGGACGAGGCCGAGGGAGAGGTGGGTGCCGAGCCAGTCCCAGAAGTTGGCGCCGGCGCGCACGCGGAAGTCCGAGATCGAGGTCGCACCGTCGCAGCGTTCGCGCAGCAGGTCGGCGACCTTCGGCTGCTTCTCGCCGAGCAGGCCGTGCACGTACATCACGTACTTGCTGTCCAGGGAGAACGGCTCGCCGCCGGGGGCGCCGTGGGAGTCGGCGCGCACCGGGAAGGGCACGCCGTCGAGGTCGTAGCGCATCGAGCTGCACGCGGTCGCGAGCAGCAGAAGGAGCACGGTGGTCGCACGGAGCATCGCGCCATGTTCGCGGCTCGATGGCGGTGGCGCCAGCGCGACGCGCGCAGAGATACGCGCCGGAGTATCGAGGGCCCGGCGGCGGCGTCACCGCGTGGGGTAGAGTTGGATTTCCTGCAGCGGCCGCGGCGTTCGGAAGAACGCTCCCGTCCCCCGAAGCCTGGCTGCCCATGACCATCCCCGAGCAGAGCGTGGAGGAGGCCTTCCTGGCCTACCGCAAGGACCGCGACCCGGCGGCGCTGGCCGCGGTCTACGACGGCACGTCGTCGCGCATGCTCGCCGTCGCGCTGCACCTGGCCAGCAGCGCCAACGCCGCCGAGGACGCGGTGCAGGACACGTTCCTGTTCGCGCTCGAACACCCAGAACGCTGGGACGAAACCCGGCCGCTGGTGCCGTGGCTGCTCGGCATCCTGGTCAACCGCCTGCGCCAGTCGGCCTACCGCGCCAACCGCACGCCCGATCCCGGCCGCATCGCGCAGCCGGACGTTCCGGATCCCTCGTCGGAGCTGCAGGCGAGCGAGCTGCTGACCCGCATCGACGACGCGATCACGCACCTGCCGCAGCCGTATCGGACGGTCGTGCTGCTGCGACTCCGCAACGGCCTCGAACCGGCCGACATCGCGGTCGCGCTCGATCGCAAGCCGAGCACCGTGCGCGCGCAGCTGACGCGCGGTGTCGAGATGCTGCGCAAGGTCCTGCCCGCCGGCGTCGCAGGCCTGATCCTCGGCACGCTGGCGCTGCCCCGGGGGCTGACCGCCGCGCGTGAGGTCGTGCTGAAGCGGGCCGCCGAAGTGCAGCGCGCGCTCGAGATGCAGGCGCCGCTGGCCACACTCAAGCTCTGGTTGTTCGGCACCGGCGGCGTGCTGGCGATCGCGGCGCTGATCTGGGCGCTGGTGCTCGCGCGATCCGATCCCGAGCTGCCGGAGCCGATCGACGAGCTGTTCGGGGTGGTCACCGAGACCCAGTCCGAGGTGCGCGAACTGCCCCTGCCGACGCCGTCCGCGCCGCCGTCGAGCGCGCGCGTCGAAGCGGCCGGCTCGACGGTGGTGCGGGTGTTGCGCCGCGATCGGGGCATGCCGTTCGCCGCGGTCGAGATCGAACCGCTCGGCGACCCACCGCAGGCGTTCGTGCACGCGACGTCGACTACGCGCGGCAGCTGGCGCGACGTCGTGCCGGCGCTGCCCAATCCGCCCGCGCTGGTCCGCCGCGCGACCACCGGCAACGACGGTGCCTGCGTGTTCAACCGGCTGCCGCCGGGGATCTGGGTCGGTCGCGCGCTCGGTGTCTGCACCGTGTTCGAGGTGCGTGCCGGCAGCGCCGGCGAGGTGCGCCTGACGGTCGAGCCGGGCAGCCGTCTGGTGCGCGGCATCGCGCTCGACGGCGATGGCTTGCCTCTGGTCGGAGCCCGCGTCTGGACGTGCCAGGAACACCGCAGCCGGGTGCGGCGGTTCGTCACCGCGTGCGACGAGGCCGGTCGCTTCCAGCTCGCGGTCGCGCCTTCGACCACCGTCGGCGTGGTCGCCGCCGGACTGGCACCGGTGGCCGTCGCCGTCGGCCGGCTCGCCGACATGCCGCCGCTCGACGTGCGCATGGTGCTCGAGCAGCCCGGCGCCAGCATCCGCGGTCGCGTCGTCGACGCCGCGGGGCGGCCGGTGGCCGGCGCGGTCGTGCAGGTCGGCCACTCGCGCGACGCGAAGGTCCGTTCGTGGCCGCAACAGCCCCAGGTTGTCGCGCGCGCGACGCGCATCGTGACCGACGACGACGGCCGCTTCACCTGTGTCGGGCTGGTGCCTGGCGCGGTTCGTCTGCGCGCGTTCACTCCCGACGCCGGCGTGTGCAGCGAGGTCGTGCAGCTGGCGGCCGGCGGCGAGGCCACCCCGGAGCTGCGGCTGCGCGGCACCGGTTCGGTGCAGGGCGTCGTCACCGGTGCCGACGGTCGGCCGCTGGCGGGGGCGATGGTGCGGGTCGGACGTCGCGGCGCCGTCGACCACCGCTCGTGCGTCAGTGGGGCGGACGGTTCGTTCCGGCTCTCGGGCGTGCCGGTCGGAGACGTGCGGATCGAGGCGTGCGACTACCGCGACGGCTTCGCGAGCACCGTGCTGGAGGTCGTCGCCGGGCAGGCCGCGCCGTGGTCGCCGACGTTCACCGCCGAGGATCTGGTCCTGCGCGGCCGGCTGCAGACGCCAGGCGGTCAGCCGTTCGCGGCGTGGATCGTGCACCGCGGGCGCATCGGCACGCGCGTGCTGCGAACGGATGGCGACGGCCGCTTCGCGGTGCCGGTCTCGGAGCGCGAGGCCGCGCTCGAGCAGTCGGTGTTCGTCTACCTCGAGGATCCGCGCAACGCGCGCGGCCACGTGCAGGGCACGCCGCACACCGGGGCTCGCGATTTGCGCGTCGGCAGCGAGGCGGTGCTGACGGTGCCGCCGCGCGCCGACTACCGCGGGCCGCGGCTGCGCAAGCTGGTCGGCGGCGAGCACCCGGTGCACATGGCGATCGTCTGGCCCGATGGCGCGGCCGGCGACGAGAGCGTCGACCTCGAGGTCTTCGACGCCGACGGGGCGCTGCTGCACCGTTCGATCTACCGCGGCGGCCGCTTCAACCAGGAAGGGCCCTACGTACTGCTGCCGTTCGGGACGTTCCGCATCGAGGCGCGCACCGCGTCGGGCCTGGCGGCGACCGTGGTCACCGGGTTCGGCCCGCAGGCGCCGCAGTTGCGCGCGGTGCTGCTGCCGCTGCGCTGAGCGCGCTCCCCGCAGGATGCGCGGTTCCTGCCTTACGGCAGGAACTTCTTCGGCTCCGCGAGCTTGCGCGGCAGGTACTCCTCGATCACGAAGTTGAGGCCCCACTTGGCCAGCGCCTGCTGCTCGGCGCGAACGCCCATCTTCAGCATCATCTTGATCGCCTTCTGCCACTCCTTGTGCGCCTGGAAGAACGGGTCGTTCTTGAGTGCGTCCTTGGCGCGCTTGACGTCGACGTCCTTGAGCGGGTGGGTCGCGTCCTGCAGCTCGAAGTCGAGGATGTCCTGCGGCGTCACGCCGAGGTAGCGCGCCTGCGGCACGCAGAAGAACTTGTTGAGGTGCACCGCGTTGCCGGAGCCGACCTTGAGCGTGCGGTAGATGTTGGAGATCCCGTACGGATCGCAGTCGTTGAAGCAGTAGACGGGCAGCTTGTTGTCGTCGGACAGCTTGCGGATGAAGCGCCGCGTCGAGCGCGTCGGCACGCCGGACGTGCCGATGATGATGCAGTTGACGTCGCGCCACCACTTGTGTTCGTGCAGCCGCGCGAACATGCCGCCGGTCTCGATGACCAGGATGAACTCGGCCTTGGTCTCGAACTTGAAGTGTTCGACGGAGCTCGGAATCGTGTAGCTGCCGCTGCCGAAGCGCGTGCAGTCGATGCGCTCCTCGGCGCCGGTCTCGCGGTCGCGGTCGATCACCACCAGCGAACCCGCGACGTTGCCGCCGTGATCCTCCGGACGGAACCGCAGCTGCTCGCGCGCGACGCCCTCGAGGCTGAACAGCGCCTCGATGTCGTCCATCACCGTGTCCGACTCGGGCTGCGACGTGAACTTCGCCTCGCCCCAGTTCTTGGACACGTAGTAGGCCTCTCGCTTGGTCGCGAAGTCGTCCTCCTGGACCATGTCCTTGCTGAGCGCCATCAGCTTGAGCGTCTGCGCGAACGTCTTGACGGTGTTGACCGTCAGCGTGCGTTCGATGCGGCCGCGGCCCATCTGGAAGCCGCCCTTCTTGTCGTAGCGCGCATTCTTCAGCGATCGCTCGGGGAACTTCAGCTCGGGCTTGTCGAGCTTCTGGATGCGGCCGTAGACGTGCTCGGCGCAGCGGTTGATCTCCCCGACCGTCACCTGGTCCAGCTTCGACATCGGCTTGCGCTGCTTGGGCTTCGCCGGCTTCTTGGTGATCTTCTTGGTCTTCTTGGCTGCCATGGATTCTCATCGGGCTCTGACCAGCCCGCTTCGACCGGATCGTAGCGAAGCGCGTCGACAGTTCGCAGGCAGAAATGAACGGCTCCCCAGCGCCACAAGAGCCTCCTCGTGGAGTGTTGCCAACGTTGCGGCGGCTCGGACCCGGGCTGATCATCGCCGGCTCGATCGTCGGCTCGGGCGAGCTGATCGCGACCACCAAGGTCGGCGCCGAAGCGGGCTTCACGCTGCTGTGGCTGATCGTCGTCGGTTGCGTCGTCAAGGTGTTCACGCAGGTCGAGTTCGGCCGCGGTGCGATCGGGCGCGGGCGCACCGCGCTGCAGCTGCTCGACGACCTGCCGGGGCCGCGCTGGCGCGCCGGCTGGGCGGTGTGGCTGTGGGTCGCGATGACGCTGCTGACGCTGGCGCAGCAGGGCGGCATCGTCGGCGGGGTCGGCCAGGCGCTGACGATGGCGGTGCCGCTGACCGAACGCGGCGCCGAGCTGCAGCAGCTGCAGGGCGAACTGGTCGCGCTGCAGGTGCAGATGGCGATGCAGCCGGACGTGCTCGATCTCGGCGCGATGCAGGTGCAGGCGGCCCTGCTGCAGGGACGCATCGAGGCGCTCGGCGGCTCGTCCGACGCGGTGCTGTGGGCGGCGATCCTGACCGCGCCGACCGCCGTCGTGCTGGTCGTCGGCCGCTTCACGCTGATCCAGCTGTTCGCGACCGGCATGGTGGTCGCCTTCACGATCGTCACCGTGCTGACCGTCGCGATGCTGCAGGCGCAGCCGGACTGGGCGATCCGTTCGGCGGAGCTGCTGCACGGGATGTCGTTCTCGCTGCCCGAGGCGGGCGGCGGTGCGGCGTCGTCGATGGGGACCGCGCTGGCGGCGTTCGGGATCATCGGGGTCGGCGCGGCCGAACTGGTGATGTATCCGTACTGGTGCCTCGAGAAGGGCTACGCGCGCTGGACCGGCGAGGCCGACGGCAGCGCCGACTGGCGCGGCCGCGCGCGCGGCTGGCTGCGGGTGATGCGTTGGGACGCGTGGCTGTCGGCGATCGTCTACACGTTCGCGACGGTGGCGTTCTACCTTCTCGGCGCCGCGGTGCTCGGCCGCGTCGGACTCAACCCCGAGAAGGGCGCCATGGTGCGCACGCTGGCGCAGATGTACGTGCCGGTGTTCGGCGAGTGGGCGCGACCGATGTTCCTGGTCGGCGCGTTCTGCGTGCTCTACTCGACCTTCTTCGTGGCCAGCGCCGGCCTCGCGCGGATCGCGGCCGACTGCGTCATGGTGCTCGGCCTCACACCGCGAACGGATGGTGCGCGGCGCCGCTGGACCCGCGTCTTCTGCGGCCTGTTGCCGGTGATCAGCTTCGCGGTGTTCGCGTGGGTCGAAGCGCCAGCCCAACTCGTGCTCGCCGGCGGCGTCGCGCAGGCGCTGATGCTGCCGGTGCTCGGCTTCGCGGCGCTGTGGGCCCGCTATCGCTGGACCGACGTCGGGCTGCGACCGGGCCGCGCGTGGGACGTCGCGCTGTGGCTGTCGTGCGCCGCGTTCGTCGTGGTCGGTGCGTGGTCGCTGCTCTCCCGATGGTAGCGGCGGCGGCGTCGGCCATGGCGGCAACCGCTTAGGGGATGGTCCCACTGCGGGCATCCATCGCATGGGCGCTCGTGCTGGCAAACGCTTGAGGGCTACGCCATCGACTCCCGATAGACCGGGCCGGAGGGGGTATGAGCAAGCACACGATCGTCGCGTTGTTCCTGACCGGCGCCGCCGCTGTCGCGCAGCAGGCGCCGAAGCTCGAATGGGTCGGCTGCGGCATCGCCAAGAAGGCGTTCATGACGTCGCTCGCGGAGGGCTACGAGAAGCACTGTGGAGTGCGGATCTCGCTCGCCGGCGGCGGCGCGACGCGCGGCATCCGCGACGTCGCCGCTGGCAAGGCGGACCTCGGCGGCACCTGCCGCCACAAGCTCGACCGACCGGACGAGGCCGACGCGGTGCTGCACCCGGTCGGTTGGGACGCGATCGTCGTCGTCGTGCATCCGGACAACCCGATCCAGAGCATCTCCTTCGGGGACCTGAAGAAGGTGCTGACCGGCGCCGTCACCAACTGGCAGCAGCTCGGTGGTGAGGACCACGCGATCGACGTGTTCGCTCGCAAGAGCAAGACGTCGGGGGTCGGCCTGATGGCGCGCGAACTGATCTTCTGGAACCCCGACTTCGAGTTCGCCGGGGCCACCAGGACGTTCCGCTCGAGCGGCCCGCTCGAACTGGCGCTCGAGAAGTCGCCGCACGCACTCGGCCTGACCGGCGTCAGCAGCGCGCACAAGCGCAAGCTGAAGATGCTGCAGGTCAACGGCAAGGCTCCGGACGCGAAGAACATCATGACCGGCGCCTACCCGGTCGTTCGCCCGCTCTACCTCGTGAGCAACAAGAAGGCCTCGGCCGCAGTGAAGCAGTTCGTCGCCTGGACCCTGAAGGACGGCCAGAAGCTGATCCAGAAGGAGGGCACGGTGACGGCCGCCGAAGGCCGCAAGCTGTGGGTCAAGTACAACAAGCTGATGAAGGGCATCCGGACGCGCCAGCGCGCCGCCGCGAAGCCCGGCAAGTAACGCCAACCGGACCAACCCCGTGCGCCTCAGAACCGCGATCCTGGTCGGCCTTGCGCCGGCGCTCCTGCCGCTCGTCGGCTCGACGCTTTGGACCTACTCGAGCACGTCCGAGAGCATGCTGTGCGATCGCGAACGGATCGTGCAGCTGGTCGCCGACAACGCCGCGATGCGGGTCGAGGCCCGCGTCGAGCGTGCTGCGCAGACGGTCGCGTCGTGGCAGCGCAACGCCGCGGACTCGCTCGGCCTCGGCCTCGAGTTCGAGAACGGCGACGAGGTGCGCTCGGTGCTGCAGGGCATGTTGTCTACAGCCGATGGCTTCGAACTGCTGCTGCTCGTCGATGCCGACGGCAAGCTGGTGCAGGCCGCGGATGGCGATGGGCGGGCCGGGCTGCTGGCGAGGTTGCGGGAGGCCGAGGTGCCGCTGCTGCTGGACCGCGTGCCGGCCGACGGCCGCTTCGCGCTGATGCGCCATCCCGCGCTCGACGCGATCGGGAGCGCGCAGCCCCGCACGCTGGTGGCGTCGTTCGCGACCAGCTCGAGCGTCGGCGAGGCGAACGGCAGCGTGCTGGCGTTCTTGCGCTGGAGTGAGGTCGCCGGCATCGTCGGAATGCCGGTGGCACAGCTGCATGAGACCGGCATGCCGGGCGGTGCCTGTCGCCTGTCGCGCGCCGGCGGCGACGTGCTCAGCGGCGTCGGCGGCGAGCAGGTGTTCGACGATGCGGTGGCGGCCACCCGGCCGATCGAGGCGGGCCGGATCGACGCCAGGCTCGAGCTGCGGGTCGGCGCGCCGGCTGCCGTCGCGCTGGCGCCCGTGCGCACGCTGGCGGCCGTGAACTTCTCGCTCGGCCTGGCCGCCATCGGCCTGCTGGTCGGGCTCGGTGCGCTGGTCGCCGCGCGGCTGACCCGCAGCCTGTCGTCGGTGGGCACGCGGCTGGCGGCGATCGCCAGCGGCGGCAGCGACCTGCGCGCCCGCGTGCCCGAGGTCGGGGTGCACGAGGTGCGCGCGCTGGCCGGATCGTTCAACACGTTCGTCGGCGGGCTGCACGACCTGATCTGCGACGTGCAGGCACAGGCGATGACGATCGAACGGGGCACCACCACGCTGGACTGCGAGATCCAGGAGATCGTCGAGCGAGCGTCGTCCCAGGCTGCGTCGACGCAGGCCATGCGCGGCACGCTGCACGAGATCGCCGACGGCACCGCCGCGTTTGCCGAGGCGGCGAAGCGGGTCGAGGTGTCGTCACAGAAGACCAGTGACGGTGTTGCGACCGGTCGCGCCAACATGCAGGACGCGACCGTCAAGATGCAGGCGATCACCGAGTCGGCGCACGAGATCGGCAAGGTCATCGACGTGGTGCAGAACATCGCGTTCCAGACCAACCTGCTGGCGCTCAACGCCGCGGTCGAGGCCGCGCGTGCCGGCGAGGCCGGCAAGGGCTTCGCCGTCGTCGCCGAGGAGGTGCGCACGCTGGCGGCTCGCGCCGGTGCTGCGGCGCAGCAGACCGAAGGGCTTGTGCATGCGTCGATCGAGAACGTCGAGCAGGGCACCGAGTGCATGCAGGCGGCGACGGCGTCGTTCGAGGTCATCCTCGACCAGTCGAAGGCGCTCGGCGAAGAGATCGCCAGGACCGTGGACCAGGCCGAATCGCAGAACCGGTCGGTGTCGGTGCTGCAGGACGCGATCGTGCAGGTCGACGGCGACGCCAACCGGACCGCGGCCGGCACCCAGCAGCTGGCCGCGGGGGTCGCCGAGAACGCCGCCGCCGCCGCGATGCTGAACGCGCTGACGTCGCAGTTCGTGGTCGAGCAGCCGGCGTCGTAGCCCCGTCCGCCGGCGCGGTAACGCCGCCGGCCGGACGTCGACCCGACCGTTCGTCAGTCGGCTCGGCGGCACGCGGCGCGCTCGTGCAGCCGCGACCAGTGCGACGGGGTGATCGGCATCGCCTCGCCGAACGCGGCCGCCGCGAGCAGCTCGCCGGCCCACGGTCCGGTGACCGCACCACGCGAGCCGTGGGCCAGCGTGACCGCGCGGTCGGGCGACGGCATGCCGATGCGCGCTAGCCGCTGCGCGGTGGTGGCGCGCACGCCGACGAAGCGGCGCACGGTCGGCAGGTCGCGCAGCGCTGCGGCGACCGCCGGCAAGGCGTCGAACTTCTGCAGCACGCGCGCGTCGTCGTCGGGCCGCTCGTCGCCCGCGTCGTCGCGGCGGTCGTAGGTCGAGCCGAGCCAGAGGCGTCCGTCCCGGTCGGGCGGGCACAGGTAGCCGGTCGTGCAGAGCACCGCGCGCGGCGCGGCCGCGGGTGCCGGGATCGCGATCGCCTGGCCGCGCACCAGCTCGCCGTCGGCGATGCGCGCGGTCGCGTCGACCTCGAGGTCGACGGCGGTCGTCGGCGGTTCGGCGACGACCTCGATCGCCTGGTGGGCGAGCAGTTCGTGCACGGCGCCGCTGAGGTCGACGACGCCGCCGGTCGGGATCCAGGCGGCGCCGAACGGCAGCGCGATGCCGGCCTGCTCACTGGCGCGTTCGCGCGGGCACCAGTGGGCGAGGTCGGCGGTGCGCGGGTTCTCGGCGCGGGCGCGCACGCGGGCTTCGTCGTCGGCGTCGACCGCGCAGAGCAGCACGCCGCAGCCGCGGAACGAAGCCGGCGCGTTCTGCGGCAGCCATCGCGAAGTCCAGCGGAAGGCCTCGGCGACGATCTCGGCGTCGGGCACCGAATGGCGGCTCGGCCGCCACAGCCGCGGCCGCACGGCGGCGGCGGGGATGCCGGAGGCACCGTCGGCGATGCCGTCGGGCCCGTGCACGGTGACCCGGCAGCCGCGCGCGGCGAACGCGCGCGCCGCCGACGCACCCGCGATGCCGGCGCCGCGGACCAGCACGTGCTGCGGTGCGCGCGTGCGAGCGACGGCGGCGTCCTCGCCGAGCCAGCGGGCGTGCAGCATTTCGCGCTTGTCGCCGAAGCCGCGTCGGCGCTCGAGCTCGAAGCCGGCCGCGAGCAGCGCACGCCGGACGTCGCCGGCGACGGTGTAGGTGGCGGCGGTCGCGCCCGGTCGGCAGCGGTCGGCGACGGCGCGGAGCAGTTCGGGCGTCCACAGCTCCGGGTTGACGCGTGGTGCGAAACCGTCGAGGTACCAGGCATCCGCCGCGAACGTGTGGCCGTGCAGCACCGTGCGGGCATCGCCGAGCAGCAGGTTGAGCGTGACCCGTCCGTCTGCGAACACGGCGCGGGTGTCGCCGCCCTGCAGGGTCTGCCGCACCCGCTGCGCTGCGTCGTGCCATGCCTCTGGCAGCCGCGCGTGCACGGGGCCGAGCACGTCCGCGCCGAGCGGTGTGCGTTCGCAGCTGATGTAGACGAGTCGCGCGTCGGGGTGGGCGTGCTCGGCGAACGCGCGCAGCGTCACCAGGAAGTTCATGCCGGTGCCGAAGCCCAGTTCGGCGACGACGAACGTGCCGCGCGCCGCCGCGAACCGTTCGCGCAGGTCGTTGCCGTCGACGAACACGTGCGCCGCCTGCTGCACGCCGTCGCCGCTGAAGTAGACGTCGCCGAACTGCGTCGAGCGCAGCCGGCCGTCGGCATCGAAATGCGCGGGCGTCACCGCTCAGGTCGAGGCCGACGTGTTCGACGTGTTCTGGCTCTCCTCGTGCTGGGCCAGCATCGAGGTCGCCATCGAGCTGCTGCGGAACGACGTCAGGCACGGGATGCCGATGCCGAAGCCCTTCATGTCGTTCTGCCACAGCTGGCGGCCGGTGGCGGCGTCGATGCAGTAGGTGTAACCCTGCACCGAGGCGATCACGCGGTCGCCGTCGAGCATCAGCGCGACCGGGCCGTAACCGCGCGGGGAGCGCCACTTCCAGACCAGCTCGCCGGTCTCCCGGTCGAGCGCTGCGGCGCGGGAGTTGAAGGCGACGAAGACGAGGTCCGCGATGGCCGGCGAACCGGACGGGGTGGACGTGCTCATGCCGCCACGTTGGGCTGCCCGCGCCCGTTTGGCAAGCGGGCTCCGCCGCGTGCGCGGTCGGTCGGTCCGGTCGCTCGTCGGATCGCCGCTACATCTTGCGGCTGCGCTCGAGCACGTCGGTCAGGTTGCCGGTCGCCGCCTCGACGTCCTTGTCGTCGAGTTCGAGGATGTCCTTCAGCGCGTCGACCACGTGCGGGATGTACATCGTGATGTAGTTGCGCTTCTTGAACTCGTTGGCGAGCTTCTTGCCCTTGCGCACGTGCGTGCCGAGCTTGCGGCCGCACTCCATCAGCGCGCGCTTCAGCTCCTCCATGATCTCGTCGTAGCCGGCGATGGCCTCCTTCGACTCGCTCGTGAACGGCACCCACACCGACGCGATGTGCACGAAGATCACCATCGGGCCGATCGGCAGCGCGCCGCGCGGCTGCTGCAGGCCGTAGTTCTTCCAGTTGGTGCCGACCACCGCCTTGGTGATCGCACAGGCCGACTGCTGGAACACCAGCGGCACGCGGTTGGCGAAGCGGATCAGCCGCACCGGGTCGTCCGCGTTGCCCATCAGCAGCTCTTCGTTCTTCTTGACCGACTTCTCGACGATCTTGCCGGTCTCGGTCATCTCGAGCGTGTCGCCGGGACGGCCGTAGGCGATGCCGACCTCGACCGCGAACGGGCGGCCGCGGTAGACGACCGGCTTGCGCGACGCGGCCTGGTAGAAGTCGGCTTCGACCTCCTTCTTGAGGCCGGCGATGATCAGGTCCTCGCCGATCGGCGCGATGCAGGTCAGCGGCGGCGACTTGATCTTGGTCGCCTCGATCGCGTCCTTCAGCTTCTGCACGGTCTTGGTGTCGAGGCGCCGCGGGTTGCTGCCCGGGTTGACGCCGGCCTTCTCGCAGATCTCCTTGGCGACCGTCGGTCCGACTCGCGAGAAGTCCTGCTGCAAGAACGCGCTGACCGTGCGGTTCTCGCTCTCCTGGATCATCTTCAGCAGGATGCCGAGCTCGACGCCGTGCGGGTGCGGCTTGATCTCCTCGACCTCCTTTGGGAGCTCGTTGGTGTTGCGCACGTACTCGGTGACGGTGCCGTCCGGCTCGGTGAACGTCAGGTTCACGTGCGGGTTGGACACCGCCATCAGCTTGAGGAACTCCTGGATGCTGCGCTGGCCGCGGCGGTACTCGCCCTCCATCGGGATCGACACCTCGGTGCCGTGCTTCTTGTCCCACTCGATCGGCTCGTCCTTGGCCTCCGGGCGGTTCTTGGCGGTGTCGATGCGGATCGTGTACTGCATCGGCACCGCGCGGCGGCCGGCCTTGCTGCGCACCTTGACCGGCTGGCCGGTGGTCAGCTGGCCATACATGCCCGCTGCCGAGATGCCGATGCCCTGCTGGCCGCGGCTCTGCCGCAGGCGGTGGAACTTCGAACCGTAGAGCAGCCGGCCGAACACGTGCGGCACCTGCGCCTTGACGATGCCGGGACCGTTGTCCTCGACGACCATCGTGAACTGCTTCTCGTTGTCGCCGATGCGTTCGATCGTGACCTTGATGTCCGGCAGGATGCGGGCTTCCTCGCAGGCGTCCAGGCTGTTGTCGACCGCTTCCTTGACCGCGGTCAGCAGCGCCTTGCGCGGACTGTCGAAGCCGAGCAGGTGGCGGTTCTTGGTGAAGAACTCGCTGACCGAGATCTCGCGCTGGCGCTTGGCCATCGTCTCGGCGTTGATGGTCTTGCTCTTGCTGGCCTTCTTCGCCGCCGTCGGCGCCTTGTTCTTGCTGGCTGCCATCGTGTCGTCGTCGGTCGCGCCGGCGAACAGGTCTTGCTGCCCGGACGTGTTGCTCATGGGGGTGGTGGTCTCGGTTGCGTGGCTCCACCGTGTCGTGCTCCTGCGGAACCGCCGCTTGCGTGCGCACGTGCACGGGTCCGGGCTCTGACCAGCCCGGACCGGGCCGATCCTAGCGACGCGCCCGCGCTCGGGAAATGCGTTTTGCGGCGGTCGGGTGTCAGGGTTGCCGACGGGCCGCCGCGTCACCGGAAGCAAGGGCGCTGTCCACGGGCTTTCCAGCTCCGGTCTACGAGGCCGGCGGCCGCGTCGCGCGGCAGTAGAACAACTCGGTGTTGACGACGGCGTTCGGCGAGTGGTCGTAGAAGGCGTAATCGACATCGAAGCCAAGCGAACGCAGCGAGTCGTCGAGTTCCCTGCCGTAGACGCGGTACGACAGCGCCGCGTTCTCCGGATCGTTGGCGTCACCGTGGTACTCGCGCTCCATGACGTAGTCGTCCTGCTCCGGGTCGTCGGGATCGCGAACCACGACGCGATGCATCGTCTCGTGGGCCTCGCGGGTGTGCGGCACGTTGAAGACGTATGCGCCGCCGTCGCCCAGCACCCGTCGGATCTCACGGTGTGCGAGGTCGTCGAGCCGAACGTGCTCCATCACGTCGCTGGTGAGGATCAGGTCGAAGTGCCCGTCCGGGAACGTGAGGCGCTCGAGGTTCTGGTTGGTGACGTTCTGCTTGCCGTCGATTGGCGAGCCGAGTGGGTCGTCGCAGCGAAAGCGCGAGAGCTGCACGTCGACGCCGTCGATCGCGGCCAGCTCCAGAGGGATCGGATAGGCGCAGGTCAGGTAGGCAAACGGCAGCTGGGTGTCGTAGATGCGGATGGGCCGAGGTAGGCGGTGGTTGCGCAGTTCGCGCAGCGAGGAGGCCTCGACTCCGAGTTCTTCCGCGAAGAACCGCAGGACACCGCGCGCGACCGAGCGGTAGCGGCTGGTCGTGAGGCATCCGGCGCACAAGTAGGACTCGCGCGCCAGGGGCGTCTCCTTGCAGTAGAAGGCGGTCGTCTCGCCGCACACGTTGCAGGTCGCGAGCAGGCAGGGGGCGTTGCCGAAGCGCGCCGAGTGCTCCTGCAGGCGTCTGACACACTGCAGCCAGTCGCCTGCCTCGATGCCGCGCCCAGCCGCAGCCGGCGGTTTGGAGGGCAGCAGGAACTGCTTCATCTGGCTGAGGAGGCCTTTCATGACGTCTGCATTGCACGATCCTGGGCTCGGTGCGCCGGGTCAATCGCTTTCCGGGCGACGTGCCTGGCAGCCGACGCGAGCACGCGAGATCGGCTACGATCCGCGGCATGGTGTGGAGAACGTCTCGGGCGGCCGTGGCCGCCCTGTCCTGTTGCCTCGCGGCGGTGCCCGCCCAGGGCGGAGAGGGGCAACCGGAGAAGGGGTACCAGGGCCACGATTCGCAGGGCCAGAATCCGCAGGGCCAGGATCCGCAGGGCCAGGATCCGCAGGACGAAGATCTGCCCGCGGCCGTGCGCGCCGAGCGCTGCTACCAGCTGCTGCTGGCCGAGGCGTCGCGCCCCGAGGCGATGCACGTGCTGTGGCAGCTGCAGCGGGACGCCTTGCCGGTGTTGTCCCGTGCCGTCCGCAGCAAGGATCTGGCGGTGGTCCAGGCGGCATGTGCAGTGCTGCACGAGATCGGCGGGGTCGCGGCGCCGGTGCGCGAGATCCTGATCCGCGAGCGGCGTGGGTCGAAGGGGGACCGGCGGCTCGCCTACGAGTGGGCGCTGCACGCGATCGAGGCCCGCGGCTTCACGTTCGCGACCTGGAACGGCGAACTGCTGTTCGTCGACGACGACGGCGAGATCGCGCGCACGCTCGAAGGCTTCGCCAGCGCGTGGGACGTGCAGACCCTGCCGGGCGCGCGCATGCTGCTGACGCAGGTGTCCAAGCAGGGCGCGCGCGAACTCGACGGCGAGGGCAAGGAGCGGCGTGCATTCGGCGGGGATGCCAACACGCCGCTGCGTGGCCGACGGCTGTGGAACGGCAACACGCTGATCAGCGACAGCCAGAAGGGGCTGACCGAGTTCGACCCGACCGGCAAGGTCGTGTGGCGCCACGAGACCGGCGCTAACTGCATGCAGCGCCTGTTCAACGGCCACACGCTGTTCGCGACCGGCGGCGGCAAGCTGGTCGAGATCGACCGCGACGGCAAGACCGTGCGTTCGGTCGACGTGCCGGATCAGATCTACGGCATGCGCCGCCTGCCCGACGGCAACACGCTGCTGGCGACGCGCGCGGGCGACGGGGTCGTGCTGGTCGGCCCCGAGGGCAAGGTGATCAAGCAGTGGCAGAAGCTCGAGAACCCGAGCGACGCGATGCTGCTCGAGGACGGTTCGATCCTGATCTGCGGCAGCGCCAAGGCGGCGCTGTTCGATCCCGACGGCAAGGAGCGCTGGAGCTTCGAACGCCAGTGGGTCGCCGGCGTCTGCCGCGGCGGCGTCTACTGACCGAACCGATCGCGGAGCGCATCCCCAACCGCATCCCGAAGCGCGCATACCGAACCGGGTTCATCCTGCGCCGGCGCTCCGTCCGACGGGCCAGCAGGGAGCCGCTGCAGGCCAGGCGGTGGGCCAGGCGCGGCGCGGCGCGGCGGGCCGGCCCCGTCGCCGCGGTGCCATGGTCGGCCGGCGCGCGCTGCTAGGCCCGCGCTCCATGGCCGTTGCTGGCCGAGGTTTGCGGCGTACCGGGAACCGGGCGGCGGCGGCGGCGTCCGCGCCGAGCCGCAGGGGTGATGCCGACGTGGCGATCGCCCGCTACCATCTCTGGTTGAGTCGCCGACCCCTCTCGACGGCCGATTGCCACTGGCCTGCCCCGGTCCCGCCATGATCATTACCTCATCAAGGACGTATCTCCTCGCCCTCTCCCTCGGTTCGACCCTGCTGGCGCAGGCCGGGCCGCAACCGGCCGACGCGTCGCGCATCGACATCCGCTATGCGTCGTTCGATCCCTTGCAGTCGGTTCCGACCGTCCCGGAATTGCTGCGGGCCACCAATGAAGGAGGTCTCTGGATCGTGCAGTTCGACGCGACGCCGACGCAGGCCGACCGCGACGCGATCGAGGCGGTCGGCGGCCAGCGCATCGGCTACCTGCCCGACAACGCCTACATCGTGCGCATGAACGGCGCCGCGGCCGACACGGCGCGCGCGCTCCCGTCGGTCCGCTGGATCGGCAGCTACGAGACGGCCTACCGGATCGACCCGGCGCTGCTGCAGCGGCGCGCGCACCTCGGCGCGGGCAACGCCCGCTACAACATCGTGGTCGCGGACAAGCACAGCGACAAGCCGGCCCTGGTTGCGAAGATCGCCGGCGTCGGCGGCAAGGTCGAGGACCTGCACGTCGGCAGCGTGCTGATCGATGCGACGCTGAACGGCGCGCAGCTGGCGCAGGTCGCCGGCTTCGACGAAGTGCTGTGGATCGACCTGTGGTCGCAGCCCGAGGTCGACATGGACAACGCCCGGGTCCAGGGCGGTGGCGACTACATCGAGGGCCAGGCCGGCTACACCGGCACGGGCGTCAACGTGCATATCTACGAAGGCATCCAGGCCAACCACCCGGACTTCACCGGCGGGGCGACCAACGTGCAGAGCGGCGGCACGGCCGAGGACCACGGCCACGCGACCGGCGGCATCGTGTTCGGCAACGGCAACTCCAACCCCGCCGTGCGCGGCATGGCGCCGGACGCCGGCAAGTTCTACACCAACTACAACACCGTCACGGCGTCGCGCTGGCAGGTCTTCGACGACCTCGTCAACATCCACGACGTCAGCCTGTCGACGGCCTCGTGGGGTGACCAGCGCACCACCGTCTACACGTCGATCTCGATGGAGTCGGACGACATCGTGTTCGACCACGACCTCACCTGGACGCAGAGCCAGTCGAACGCCGGCAACCGCGATTCGCGCCCGCAGGCATGGGCCAAGAACGTGTTCTCGGTCGGCGGCGTGCAGCACTTCGACGACGCCAACCCGAACAACGATTCGTGGAACGCGGGCAACGCGAGCATCGGCCCGGCCAACGACGGTCGCATCAAGCCGACGATGTGCTCCTACTACGACAACATCGGCACGTCCGACATCGTCGGCGCAGCTGGCTACACCAACAACAGCTGGAACCCGGGCTTCGGCGGCACGTCGGGCGCGACGCCGATCGTCGCCGGCCACTGCGTGCTGGCGATCGAGATGTTCACCGACGAGACCGGCAACCCCGGCTTCGGCAAGTTCGGCAACCCGCTGCGCACGCCCGGCGGCTCGTCGTTCGAGAACAAGCCGCATGCCGCCACGCTCAAGGCGCTGATGGTCGCGACCGGCTCGCAGTACACGTTCAACGCCAGCAGCGCCGACAACATCCGCGTGCACCAGGGCTGGGGTCACCCGGACCTGCGCGAGCTGTGGGATCGCCGCGACGAGACGTTCATCGTCGACGAGGAGAGCGTGCTGACGCAGGGCGAGTCGGACGTCTGGCAGATCACCGTGCAGCCGGGCGAGCCGTCGCTCAAGATCGTGCTCAACTGGAGCGAGCCGGGCGCCAACCCGTCGGCCAACCGGCACGCGATCAACGACCTGTCGCTGCGCGTCGCCGCGCCGGACGGCACCATCTACGTCGGCAACGCCGGCCTCACGGACGGCATGTGGTCGGTCACCGGCGGCAACCTCGACACGATCAACACGATCGAGAACGTGTTCGTGCAGAACCCGCAGGCAGGGGACTGGTACGTGCAGGTGCAGGCAACCGCCGTCGTCGAGGACAACCACGTCGAAACCGCGGCGGTCGACTCGGACTACGCGCTCGTGGTCATCGGGGGCGACGGCCAGGCGGGTCCTTCCGGCGCGTTCGCGAACCTCGAGAAGATCGGCATCGGCTGTGACGGCTCGGTCTGCGTCGACGCGGTCTACGAGTTCCCGACCTTCAGCATGGCCAACAACGGCCTGACGTTCGACTACGAGAACGGCGACTACACGCTGATGCAGGGCCAGGGCACCTGGATCCCGCCGGCGGGCAGCAACCTCGGCCTCGGCGACAACAGCGAGGTGATCCGCAACGTCGGCTTCACGCTGCCCTACCCCGGTGGTTCGACCGGCACGATCCGCATCTGCAGCAACGGCTGGATCACGGTCGGTCAGTTCACCGGCGCATCGAACATCCTGCCGGTGCCGAACGACTTCCTGAACCACATCATGTGGGCGCCGCTCTGGCGTGACCTCAACCCGGCGGCCGGCGGTTCGGTCTGGTTCGACGTGACGGCGCAGCGCTGCGTGGTCACCTGGGCCTCGGTGCCGAACTTCTTCAACAGCGGCTCGTCGACGTTCCAGGTGCAGTTCTGGGCCAACGGCGACGTGCACTACGTCTACCAGAACATCAACGTGCAGGGCGACTACCTCGCCGGCTTCTCGATGGGCCTCGGCGCCGATCCGGGCAGCATCGTGCTCGCCAACAACCTCAACGGAGGGGTCGGGGTCTGCGGCACCAACCAGCCGGAGATGGACCTCGACGGCTCGGCGCGGCCGATCCTCGGCACGACCTTCGACCTGGTGACGACGAACATTCCGCAGTCGGCGCTGTTCGGCACGATGATCCTGTCGACGACCCCGCTGAACCCGTCGTTCGACCTGACCGCGCTCGGCATGCCGGGCTGCCAGCTCCACCAGAACCTCGACATCGCGGTCCTCTGGGCCGGTGCGGGCACGTCGTACGTGCCGTGGCCGCTGCCGGCCAACCCGGCGCTGGCCGGTTTCGAGGCCTGGTGCCAGTCGGCGGCATTGGCGCCGGGGATCAACGCGTTCGGCTTCGCGATCTCCAACGGCCTCAAGGTCACCGCCGGACTCAACTAGAGCTGATCGCTCGGGTGTTGGTGCGCCAACACCCAGTCGATCAGCTCCCCGTGATGGCGAGCGGCGTGATCTTGCCGAGGACCTTGCGGGTCTTGGCGTCCAGAGCGATGACCCGGCCCTGCCAGTCCGCGGTGAACACGCGCTTGCCGTCGTTGCTCGCGGCGACTCCGTAGACCCAGTCGGCGATGCGCGGCAGTTCGGGATCACGGCTGCCGTTGGTCTTCCAGGTGATCACCCGGCCGTCTGCGCCGCTGCTGACGATGCGCGTCGCGGTGCGCCAGGTGAGGCACAGGGCCTGGTCGCTGTGGGTGGTGTTGCGGAACAGGCGGCGGCCGTCGCGCATGCGCCAGAGGCTGACGGAGCGGTCGGCGCCGGCGGCGGCGAGGGTCGCCGAGTCGGGGGCGAAGGCGAGGCTGCTGAGCAGGCCGTCGGCGGCCTTGAAGTCGTGCACCTCGCGGCCGTTGGCTGCCTCGTGAACGGCGACCATGCCCTGGCGGTCGGCGCTGGCGAGCAGCTTGCCGTCGGGAGAGAAGGTCAGCGCCGTGACCCAGTCGTCGTGGGCGCTGCGCCACAGCACCTTGCCGTCCGCGACGCGGAAGACCTGCGCGCGGCGGCGGGTGCCGCCGACCGCGACCAGGTCGCCGCGCGGCGACAGCGAGGCGGTCAGGGCGGCGTCGCGGCGCGCGCCGAAGCGACCGCGTTCGGCCCCGGTGCGCAAGTCGTAGACGACGGCGCCGCCTTCCTTGCCCGGGGTGCCACCGGCCGCCACCAGGGTAGTCGCGTCGGCGGAGAACGACAGGCTCTCGACCTGGCCGAACGGGAACTCGAGCACGCCCAGTTCGCGGAGGTTGTCCTGGTGCAGCAGCAGGATCTGGCCGAAGCCCGGTGCGGCCAGCAGCGGCGCGCCGGGGCTCGCCGCGATGCAGCGCATCGCGCCAGGGCGCTGAGGGTAGCGCTTCTTGATGCGCGGCAGTTCTTCCGGCATCACGGCCTGCACGACGACCTTGGCGAGCTCGCGCTGCTTGGCTTCGGCCGCCGCCTTGGCGCGGGCCTTGGCGCGCTGCTCGGCGAGCTTCTGCGCCTGCGCTTCGTCCTTCGGTGCGCCCTGCGCGATCCACGTGCGGATCGTGTCGATCAGGGCACTGTCGATGCGCGGCTCCTTCGGCGGCATCGTCGGCTTCTCCTTGTGCGACACCAGCAGGTAGAGGCGGCTGTCGTCCGGACTGCCGGGCCGCAGCGTTTTGCCCGAGCTGCCGCCCTGCAGGGTCGATGCGTGTGAGCTGAGGTCCAGGCCGCCCGACTCGTCGCCCTGGTCGTGGCAGGCGATGCAGTGCTCGTCGAAGATCGGGTAGACGTGCTGTTCGTAGGTGACGAGCTTGTCGTTGCCGTTCGCACCGGAGGAAGCCTGTTGCGACGGCATCGCGGCGGCCGGCGCGGCGGCAGCCGGTGGCTCGGCAGTGGGCTTTGGCTTGGCAGTGGGCTTCGGCTTGGGGGTGGGCTTCGGCTTGGCCTTCTTCGCGGCAGCCTTCTTGGCTGCCGTCCCCTTGGCGGCGGCTTCCTTGGCAGCAGCTTCCTTCGCAGCGGCAGCCTTCATCGCGGCTGCCTTCATCGCGGCGGCCTTGCTCGCCTCGGGTTGCTTCGCCATCGCCTCCTTCGAGGCCGGCTTGGCGTCGCTCGCCTTCTTCGTCGTCGCCTTGCTCGATGCAGGCTGCTTCGCCGCCGGCTTCTCGGCTGCGGCCATGTCTTTGCTCGCGGCTTCTGCCTTGGCGACGGTGGGCTTGGTGGCGGGCTGCCTGGCCGGGGCGGTGCTGGCGAGCACCTTCATCTCGATCGACGCGACCAGCTTCTGCAGTTGCTGCAGCTTCTGCTGTTCGGTGTCCAGCGAACTGGCCTGCGCGTCCTTGCCGGCGGCGTCGGCGAGCAGTTGCTTGCTCTGCGCGCGGAGGTCGGCGGCGCGCTTGTCGTGCGACGCGGACCTGGCGCGCATCGCGCCGCCGCGCGCGTCCCAGGCGGCTTTCGGCAGCTTGCGCAGCCCGGCGAGGGCCAGTTCGAGCTGGCCCTGGGCGCTGGCCTTGGCCTCGCCGCTGCCGGCGGGATCGACGAAGCCGAGCGTTGTGAGCGCGGCGCGGACCTGCTCCAGCTTCTCGATCTCGGCGAGCAACTGCTTCGAAGCCGCGACCTCGGCCGCGGCCTGTTGGTCGCGTTCGCCGGCCTGCTTGCGCAGCGCGGCGGCCTCGTCGCGCGCCTTCTTGGCGGCGGCCGTCATCGCGGCGCTGCGCGCCTGCCAGGTCTTGCCGTCGGCTCCCTTGAGCTGTGCGAGCAGGGCGTCGAGGTCGCCGGGTTCCGGCTGTTGCGCCCGCAGCACGGGCGCGAACAGCAGGGCGGGGGCGAGCGCCGCGCTGGCGACGCGGAGCTTCCATCCGTGGTTGCGGGTCATGGCTCTAGTGTTGGAAGAGGAATTCCTTGCTGTTGAACATCGCCCAGAGGACATCCTCCCAGGCGCCGCGGGCGTCGTCGCCGGCGGCCTGGATCGCGCCGAGCACGCGGTCGCGTTCGTCGGCGCGCGGTCGGCGCGCGTAGGTGGCCAGGAACAGCTCCTCGAGGATCTGTTCGGGCTCGGTCTCGTCCGACAGCAGGCGCACGAGGCGACCGTCGGCGCTGCGCACCTTCTGTTCGATCGTCGTGCCGTTGATCAGGTGCAGCACTTGGTTGAGCGTCGGCTCCTCGCGGCGTTCGCAGGTGCAGACCGAGTCGCGGTCCGGCCGGCCGAACAGGTCGAGGAAGCGGTTGCCGCTGTCCGGGGAGACGACCTGGACGGCGCTCGCGCCGAGCGGCACGCCGCGGAACTTGGTCGGCACCTCGGTCACCTGGCCGATCGCGTCGAGCATCTGCTCGGCCGACAGGCGGCGCGGCGTCATGCCGGCGAACGTCGCGGCCGGCGCGGCGTCGGGGTGCTGCGCCGACTGGTAGGTCGCCGACGCGCAGATCTCGCGGATCAGTTCGCGCACGTCGAAGCCGGATGCGGCCAGCTTCTCGCCGAGGCGGCGGTGCAGGTCCGGGTGCGAAGGCGGGTTGCTGACGCGCACGTCGTCGACCGGGTGCACCAGGCCGCGGCCGAAGAACCGTGCCCAGACGCGGTTGGCGAGGTTCTTCGCGAACCACGGGTTCTTGCGCGAGGTCAGCCACTCGGCGAGCACCTTGCGGCGGTCGACGTCGCCCGGGATCTCCGGTGCGTCGCCGCCGAGGAACCGCGGCTTCGCCCTCTGCAGGGTGCGCGCGTTGCGGATGTCGCCGCTGGAGCGGTCGTAGATGATCTGCTCGCGCGGCGTGTCGCCGTTCTTGCGGCCGAGCTGCGCGAAGAACGCGGCAAAGCCGTAGTAGTCGTCCATCCGCCAGCGCTCGAACGGATGGTTGTGGCACTGCGCGCACTGCAGGCGGATGCCGAGGAACGTCTGCGCCGCATTCTCGGCGAGCACCTTCGGGTCGCGCGCGGTCGCCCAGTAGTTGGCCTCGGGCACCCGGAACGCGCTGCCCGACGCGGTCAACATGCGGGTCACGACCTGGTCCATCGGGGTGCCGTCGCGCAGCGCCTCGCGCAGCCACCGCGTGAAGATGTGCACGCCCTTCTGCTCGAGGTTCTGCGGCTCGATGCGCAGCACCTCGGCCCACGTCATCGCCCAGACGTCGGGGAACTCCGGCCGCTGCAGCAGTTCGTCGACGATGCGGGCGCGCTTGTCGTCGCTCTCGTCGGCGAGGAACGCGCGCACGTCGGCGGCCGTCGGCAGCTGGCCGATGATGTCGAGGTAGACGCGCCGGAGGTAGGTCGCGTCGTCGCAGCCCGGCGCCGGCGCCAGCTGCAGCTTGACCAGCTTCTGCTGCACCAGCGCGTCGATCTCGTTGCGCTGGTCCATCGTCGGCGGCGTCCACGGCTCGGCGTTCGGCAGCACGATGACCTGCGCGACCTCGGTCAGGTAGCCGAACCGCGCCATCACGAACGCTTCGCCGCGGGCCGCCGAGGTCACCGCGCCGTCGCTGACCTTGGCCGACGTCGGGTTGCTCGACGACATCAGCGACAGCTCGGTGACGTCGCGCAGCGAGCCGTCCGAGTAGGTCGCGGTCACGACCAGCTGGTTGCTGCGTTCGGGGCCGGCGAGCACCAGTTCGTTCGGTTCGACGCGCAGCGACACCAGCGACGGCACCGCGTCGCCGTCGTCGGCCGCGCCGTCGGCGATCCACGCCCGCAGCGTGTGCCACATCTCGCCGTCACGCTCGAAGCGCTTGCCGCCCTTGTGCTTCACCTCGCCGGTCGGCTTGGTCAGCATCAGGCTCTCCTCGGGCGCGGCGCAGTCCATGCGCCGACCGCGGTAGTCGCGGCTCAGAGCGCGCAGGTCGCGCGCGGGGTCGTAGCCGAACAGCGTCAGGCCGAAGCCGTTCTTGCCCGCGGCCGCGCCGTGGCAGGCGCCGCCGTTACAGCCGGCGCGCGTCAACACCGGGATCACGTCGTTGCGGTAGCTGACCGGCGGCTCGACCTCGGCGTCGCGCACGGTGACCGCGACGGTGGTGGTGTGGCCCCCGTGCCGGACGTTGGCGACCGTCTCGCCGTCGCCGACCGGCAGCAGCTCGCCGTCACGCCACTCGGCGATGCCGGCCTTCGAGAAGGTCACCTCGGCCGCAGCCGTGACGTCGACGGTCATGCCCTGCGCGTCGCTGCTGACCACGACCAGCCGGTGCGCGTCGAGGCCGCTGTCGAGCGTGACCTTGGCGGGGTAGGCGGTCAGGCCGCCCTGGGCGCACGCGAGGCCGGTGGCGAGGGCCACCGCCAAGCCGGACCGCAGCGCGAGCCCGCAGCAGTTGGAGACGTTCATCGGGGTTCCTTGTTGGCGGTTCCGCCGCGCAGCTCCGGCGGCAGGGGGCGGTCGACGCGCAGTTCGCCGCCACCGACCGTGTGGCTGACCACGCCGTCGGGCGTGGTGACGTGCAGCAGCAGGTAGATCGAACGGTGCCGACCCGGTGCGGCGTCGGCGGCGGCGGTCAGCGCGATCGGCAGGTCCGTCGTCGCCTTCGCGATCGACGGCACCTCGTAGGCCACGCCCTTGGGCAGTCGGCCGATCTCGACGGAGACCTCACCGTCGAACTCGCGCTTGCGTTCGAGTTCGACCGCGAACGTGGCCTGCTGGCCCTGCTCCATCTTGGCGCGCGGCAGCTTGGCGGTGATCCACGGTTCCTGCACGTCGAGCTGCAGCACGTCGCTGCTGACGGCGCGGCGCACGCTGCCCGACGCGTAGCTGGCGGACAGCACGATCGGCACGCTGCCGAGGCTCGCGCGCGAGTTGGCGTTGAGCGTCAGCGTGCCCTCGCTCTTGCCCTTGCGCAGCGTCAGCGTCGTGGCCGAGACGCCGGCCGGCAACCACATCGCGCGCACCGTCACCGTGCTGGCGAACTTGTCGGCGCGTTCGATCCGCACCTTCAGGGTCAGCCGACCGCTGCGCACGATCGGGACCTTCGGGGAGGTCGCGACGACCGCGAACGGCACCGGCGAGGTCACCGCGACCGGCAGCGCGCGCAGCGTGCGGTTCTCGTAGGAGACGTTGTTGCGCACGCGCAGCGTCGGGTAGCGATGCAGGTGCTGGACCTCACGTTGGTGCGGTTCCTGGTCGGCCTGCATGCGCGGCATCGCCAGCGAGTTGCCGAGTTCTGCGTCGGGCGCGGCGCTCAGCACGACCGGCACGAAGCCGGCCGTCGGCACGCGCACCGGGCGCACCGTGACGCCGGGCGGCAGCGCGGCCCAGTCGAGCGTGATGCCGGCGCGCAGGTCGACGCCCGCGGTCTGCACGACGGTCGCGTTGCGGCCGCCCTGCGGCACGCTGACCCCGAAGTACTCCGAGCGGCGACCGGGCACGGCTTCCGAGGTGCCGGCGGTGCCGGCCAGGGCGCCGATCTCGAGGCGGTAGAACATGTCGGCGCCGCCGCGCCACAGGTGGTCGCGCACGGTGACGAAGTAGGTGCCGTCGGCAGGCGCCGTGAAGCGCACGCGGCCGTCGAGGCCGATGCCGTCGTCGTTGGAGGTCAGCGCCTTGTCCTTGGCGTCGCGGACGACCAGCACCGGGTCGACCGGCGACAGCAGGCCGCGGGCCAGGGCGCGGATCTCGAGGCGTTGGCCCTTGTTGGCGCGGAACAGGTGGTAGTCGGCTTCGCGTGGCTCGGCGAGCACGCCGTGGAACGCGCAAGGAGCGGTCGGCGCCTCCTTCGGCTTTATGGCCTCGACGAAGTTCGGGCGGTCGTCGACGATCATCCGGATCGGCGACGGGGTGACCTTGCCGTCGACGATCGGGAACACCTCGTGCATGCCGACGCGTTGCGGCAGCGTCACCTCGGCCTTGGCGGCGACGAGGTCGCCGATCAGGTCGACCTCGACCGTCTCGCCCGGGCGGCCGCCGGCCGGCAGCGCGCCGATCGGCCGCGGGAACGTGCCGATGTGCAGGCGGTAGGCGCCATACGACGAACCGCGGTAGGCGACGTCGCGCAGCGCCACGTGGTAGGTGCCGTCCTGTTCGGCGCGGAACGCCGCCCAGGGATCGGCGCGCCCGATCGAACTCTCGTCGGCGCGCAGCACCATCTCGCCGTCGGGGCCGAACACCTCGAACTGCAGGTCGAGGTCGTAGAGGCCGAGGCGCACGCCCTCCGCCTCGATGCGGATCGGCTGGCCCTTGCTGGCGTCGAACGCATACCAGTCGACGTCCTCGGCGAGGATGCGGCCGTCGACGGTGGTCTCGAGCGCGACCTTCTGTGCGGTCTCCCGGCTGTCGTGGTCCTTCGCCTCGGCGACCGACGGCAGCGCGCCGACGCGCAGGAACTTGGCGCGGGTGATGCCGCGCCGGGTCTGCAGAGCGAACGGATAGACGCCGAGCTCGGCATCCTCGGGCACGTGCACCTTCAGGTAGACGCGGTCGCGCTTGTGGCCGCTCAGCTCGATCAGCTCGAGCCCTTCGCGCAGCCAGATGACCGAGATCGTGTCGTCGAGGTCGCGGCCGTAGCAGCGGAACGTCGCGGTGTCGCCGCGGGTCGCGCCGGCCGGCAGCACCAGCCGCAGGTCCTGCGCCGTCGCGGCAACCGCCAGCGCCAGCGCGGCCGCGATGCCCGGGACGTTCACGCCAACAGCTCCCGGACGACGCTGCCGCCGCGCACGATGTCGATCGGGCGATCGCCGGGGCTCATCAGGCGCTTGTGCGGGTCGATGCCGAGCTGCGTGAACATGGTGGCGGCGAAGTCCGCCGGGGACGTCGGGCGTTCGCTCGGCTCGCCGCCGCTCGGATCGGAGGCGCCGTGCACGTAGCCGCGCTTGAGGCCGCCGCCGGCCGCGACCAGCGAGAACACCCGCGGCCAGTGGTCGCGTCCCTGGGTCCGGTTGACGCGCGGCGTGCGGCCGAACTCGGTCGACAGCACGACCATCGTCTTGTCGAGCATGCCGCGCTCGTCGAGGTCGGAGATCAGCGCGGCCAGCGCCTGGTCGACCGGTGGCAGCTGGCGGCGCATCGCGTCGCTGATGCGTTCGTGGTGGTCCCAGCCGCCCGACGGGATCGCGACGAAGCGCACGCCGGCGGCGACCAGGCGGCGCGCCAACAGCAGGCGCTGGCCGATCGTCGTGCGCCCGTAGCGGTCGCGCGTCTTGCCGTCCTCCTGCTCGATCTTGAACGCCTCCTGCGCCTTCGGCGAGTCGATCAGGTTCCAGGCCTGACGGTAGAACTCGTGCGTCGCCGAGATGCCGTCGGCGGCGCCGTCGAAGCCCGAGTCCAGTTCGGCCAGCATGCGGCGGCGACGTTCCTTGCGCGCGTCGTCGAGCTTGCTCGACGGGCCGAGGTCCTTGACCTGGAAGCCGCTGCTGGACGGTTCGCCGCCGACGCTGAACGGTCCGTACGCCGAGCTCAGGTAGCCGGTGCCGAGGTCCGGTTCGCGGGCGCCCGGCACGCAGACGTACGGCGGCAGGTCGTTGCGCACCCCCAGCTCGTGGCTGACCACCGCGCCGAAGCTCGGGTAGACGATCGCCGGGCTCGGGCGGTAGCCGGTCAGCATGTTGTGCCGGCCGCGCTCGTGGGCCGCCTCGGTGTGCGTCATCGAACGCACCACGGTCAGCTTGTCGGCGACCTTGGCGAGGTTGCGGCACAGCTCCGAGAAGCGCACGTCGTCGAGCTTCGTCGGGACCGAGCGGAACGGGCCGCGCGTGTCGACCGGTGCGTCCGGCTTCGGATCGAACGAGTCGATGTGGCTCATGCCGCCGCCCAGGTAGATCTGGATCACGGCTTCGGCGCGCGGCTCGAGCAACGAGCCCGGGGCCGGCTCGGCCAGCGCTGGGGCGCGCCATTGCGCCGGCATCGCCGCGGCGAGGCCGAGGCTCGCCGAGCCTGCCAGGAAGGACCGGCGATCGAGGTGGGCGGACGAACGGGGGGCTGCGTCGTGGCTCATGGGCGTGGCTCGTCGAGGCGGTCGGATCGGGCGCGATCGGACGATCGAAATGCTACCGTAGACGGCTCGCAGCGGGCGTTTTGGGCTGGTGCACTTCCCTTACAGCGAGCCTGTCGCGGCCCGGCGGCTGGCGCAGCAGGGGCCGGGTGGGGGCGCGCGATGTTCCCGACCTGGCCGATCGGCGCTGACGTCGGCTGCCGGTGCGGGTCCAATGCCGAACGTCCCCGGATCCCGCACCCACACGAGGCCCGCATGCGCATCGTCGCCCTGTTGATTACGTCGTGGTTCGTAGCCGTCCATGCCATCGGCCAGGACGACGTGCTCGCCGTCGAACGCAAGTCGGATCTGGCGGGCCACGCGCGGCTGGTGCAGGCCCTGCACCGCAACCGCGTCAGCGTCACCGCGACGGAGCTGGGCGCGCGCGAGCTGTGCCGGTTCCTGAGCGCCTCGCTGGCGGACGCGACGACGTTCCACTGCCGTGCCTCGCACGCGGACGATGCGCCGAAACTCGACCTCGAACTGCGCGGCACGTCGCTGTGGTCGCTGATGTCGATCGCGCAGATGGAGACGGGCCTGCGGTTCGTCTACCGATTCGGCGTCGTGTTCCTGGTGCCCGAGGACGACGTCCGGCCGTGGACCCACCTCGAGGTCTACGACCTGCGCGGGATGGTCGCGACGCTGCGGCAGTTCCCCGGCCCGGAGCTCGGTCTGGGCATCGATCGCGGCGAACGGCCGCTGTTCCCGGAGCCGATCGAGACCGAGCAGACCATCAGCGGCTTCACCGCCGACGGCATCGAGGAGCTGCTGCGAACCAGCGTGCGGCCGGACACGTGGGAGCGCGACGGCGTCAAGCTGATCAACCAGAACGGCCTGTTCCTGATCCGCCAGTCGCCCCAGGTCCACGACGAGATCGAGCTGCTGTTGTTCCGCGTCGGCCTCAAGTCCCCGAGCCGCCGCCTGCTCCACCGTCGCGGCCTGCGCTGACCCAGACACCGCATACCGAACCGGGTTCATCCTGCGCCACTTGTCGCGTGCATGCGCGCGACAAGTGGCGCAGGATGAACCCGGTTCGGTATGCGGTGTCTGGGCGGTCTTCGTCTGGGGCCTGCTACGTCGAAAGTACCGCCGGTCCGGGGCATTGTTCTGGCGGTCGAGGGACCGTGCGTTCGTCGGCCGGGGAGACCCATGATCGAGACCTTCGTGTTCGCCGCCGGCGCGACCCAGCTGGGCATCGCGCTCGCGAGCCTGGCATTGCCGCGCATCCTCGGCTGGCGTGAGCAGACGGCGCGGCTCGAGCCGCTGACGCGCCACGTGTTCTGGACCTACGCGGTCTACATCTTCTGCACCAACATGTTCTTCGCCGGGGTTTCGATGCTGCGGCCGGAGCTGTTGACGGACGGCACGCCGCTGGCGCGCACGTTCTGTGGCTTCGTCACCGCGTATTGGGGCGGGCGCGTCGCGATCCAGCTGTTCGCCTACCGACAGGCGAGGCCGAAGGGGTGGTTCTTCGCGCTTGCGGACATCGGCTTCCTGCTCGCGTTCGTGTTCCTGACCGCGGTCTACGCGACCGCGATGCTGGTCGAGCTCTGACGTGCCGGGTTACGTGCCGACGACCGCCGCGGTGCTGTGGGCCGTGCTCGGCGGCCTGGCGCTGCTCGGCACCTACGGGTTCGTGCTGCAGCGGTCGGCGCGGCGGTGGGGGCGACCGCTCGCGTGGCTGGTGGCGGTGGCGGTGGTCTGGTTCGCGCACCGGCAGCTCGACGGCGAAGGTGCCGGCTTCCGCATGCTGGCGCTGGTTGCGCTGCTGGCCGCCGCGATGAAGGCCGTCGTGGCGGTCGAGGCGCGCCTCGGCGGTCGGCCGGCGCTGGCGCCGCTCGGCTGGACCGCGTTCGTCGCGGGCTGGCTCGGCATGCAGCCGCGGTGGTTCGAACGGCGCCGCCTCGGGGCGCGCGCCAAGTCGGTGCTCGCGCTGCTGCTGCGCAGCGTCGGCTGGATGGTGGCCGGCGTGCTGACGTGGTGGCTGCTGCGCGCGCTCTACCGTGAACTCGGCGAACCCGCCTGGCGTTGGCTTTCGACCTTCGCGGTGGTCGCGTTCAGCATGACGATGCACTTCGGCGTCATGGGTGCACACGCGGCACTGCTGCGCGCCTGCGGCTTCCAGGTCGATCCGCAGTTCAAGGCGCCGTGGCTGGCGCAGAACCTGCGCGAGTTCTGGGCGCTGCGCTGGAACCTCGCATTCTCGACGCTGACGCAGCTGGCGGTGCACCGGCCGCTGTCGCGCGTGGCCGGCGACGGCGGCGCGACGGCGGCGGGCTTCCTGTTCAGCGGACTGCTGCACGAGGTCGCCTGCAGCGTGCCGGTGATGGCCGGCTTCGGCTGGCCGACGGCTTACTTCGCGCTGCACGCGGTCGCGGTCGCCGCCGAGGACCTGCTGGCCCGACGCGGCGTGCGAATCGGTGGCGCGTGGGGGCGTGCCTGGACGTTCGCGTGGCTGCTCGCGCCGCTGCCGCTGCTGTTCCACGAACCGTTCGCGCGCGGGGTGCTGTTGCCGCTGCTGCAGGCTTGACGCCGACGCGTGAGGTGCGATCGTGGCGCCGCGCCGCCCCGCGCGCCACGACCCCATGTCCCGACTCCGCTTCGCCTCGCTCTCCTGCGGCCTGCTCGCCGCGCTCCCGATGTCGCTGTCCGCGCAGGACGGCGGCTGGACCTCGCTGTTCGACGGCAAGTCGCTCGACGGCTGGACCCAGCGCAACGGCACCGCCAGCTACGAGGTGAAGGACGGTGCGATCGTCGGCACGACGGTCAAGGGCAGCCCGAACTCGTTCTTGTGCAGCGATCGGTTCTACGGCGACTTCGAACTCGAGTTCGAGGTCAAGCTGTTCGACGACCGGCTCAACTCGGGTGTGCAGATCCGCAGCCACTCGTTTGCGAGCCACAAGAAGGGTCGCGTGCACGGCTACCAGGTCGAGGTCTCGACCAACGGACACGCCGGCTTCGTCTACGACGAGGCGCGCCGGGGCTGGCTCAGCAACGACCGCGACGACCCGCTGCGCCGCGCGGCGTTCAAGAACGGCGAGTGGAACCGCTACCGCGTGATCTGTCTCGGCCCGACGATCCGCACCTGGGTCAACGACGTGCAGATCGCCAACATCGTCGACGACGTGTCGCCGAGCGGCTTCCTCGGCCTGCAGGTACACTCGGTCGGCGGCGATCCGAAGTGGCAGGTCGCGTGGCGCAACCTGCGCATCCGCGAGCTCGGCGACGGCGGCGGCTTTGCGCCGTTGTTCAACGGCAAGGACCTCACCGGCTGGAAGGTCAACGAGAACCCGGACTCGGTGCGCGTCGAGGACGGCGCGATCGTCGTGCGCGGCGAGCGCGCCCACGTCTTCTACGACGGCCCGGTCTACCACCACGACTTCAAGAACTTCGAGCTGCGCGCGCTGGTGATGACGAAGAAGAACGCCAACTCCGGCGTCTACTTCCACACGCAGTTCCAGCAGAACGGATGGCCGGCCAAGGGCTACGAGGTGCAGGTCAACAACTCGCAGTCGGACTGGCGGCGGACCGGCGGGCTCTACGCGATCCAGGACGTCAAGGAGGCGCCCGCGCAGGACGACAAGTGGTTCCTGCTCGAGGTGCGCGTCGTCGGCAAGCACGTCACGATCAAGGTCGACGGCAAGACCACCGCCGACTACGTCGAGCCCGACGACGTCAAGCGGCAGCGCGGCTTCGAAGGCCGCCTGATCGGCCGCGGCACGTTCGCGCTGCAGTGCCACGATCCGGGCTCCGAGGTCCGCTTCAAGGACCTCGCCGTCCGCCCCCTGCCCGAGTAGCGGTACGGTACCTGGTTCATCCTCCGACTTGCCGCTGCGCGCTCGCGGAAGTCGGAGGATGAACCAGTCGCAGTCGACGCGCTCAGCGGCGGGCTCGGCTCTTCTTGTGGGACTCGCGGGCCTTCTTGATGAGGCTGTCGGCGGCCTTGGGGTTGGCCTTGCACTCGAGCAGGGCGCTGAGCAGCAGCGGCGCGACGATCGTGGCGTCGGACTCGATGACGAACATCGGCGTCTTCTCGGTGAGCTTGTCCCAGGTGATTTTCTCGTTCGGCGTCGCGCCCGAGTAGGAGCCGTAGGACGTCGTCGAGTCGCTGATCTGGCAGAAGTAGGCCCACGGCCTGGCGCGCTGTTCGAGGTCGTACTTGATCGACGGCACCACGCAGATCGGGAAGTCGCCGGCGATGCCGCCGCCGATCTGGAAGAAGCCGACCCCCTTGCCCTTGCTGAGGTCCTTGTAGTCGTCGTAGAGCCCGGCCATGTACTCGATGCCGGACTTCACGATGCTGGCGCTGCATTCGCCGAACTTGACGTGGCTGGCGAAGATGTTGCCGAACGTCGAGTCCTCGTGGCCGGGAACGACCATCGGTAGCCCGGCCTTCGCGGCGGCCAGCAGCCAGCACTCGTCGGCGTTGCCGCGGTGCTTGTGCTTGGGCAGCTTCTGGATCAGCTCGTAGAAGTACTCGTGCCAATAGCGGCGCTCGCCGTCCGCGGAGGCCTTCTTCCACATCGGCACCATCACGTCCTCGACGGCGCGGAACGCCTCGTCCTCGGGGATGCTGGTGTCGGTGACCCGGCGCATGCGCTGCTCGAGGATCCGGGTGTCGTCCTGCTTGGTGAAGTAGCGGTAGTCGGGGAAGTCCTTGTAGTGGTCGTGCGCCACCAGGCGGAACAGCGACTCCTCGAGGTTGGCCCCGGTCACCGACATGCCGTGGATCAGGCCGGCGCGGATCGCGGGCGCGAGCGTGATGCCGAGCTGCGCCGACGACATCGCTCCGGCCACCGCCCAGTACATCCGGCCGCCCTTCTGGATGTGGTCCCAGTAGGCGAACAGCGCGTCGCGCGTCGCGCGGGCGTTGAAGTTCTGGTAGTTGCGGGTGACGAACTCGAGGATCGGGAGGCTGCTCGTTGCCATATGCCGACTGCTAGAGCAGGTCGGCCGCGCCAGGTCCGCCTTTCGGTTCTCCGTTCGGCCGCCGTGGGCAATGCGAGCGGGGAGGCGTTCCGCCCAGGCATCCAGGTCCCAACCTGGGACGAACTCCTCGGCCGTAATCCGGATAGACTCCTACGTCCTGCCTCCCCCGATTTCGATCGGTCGTCTCCGCCAATGATCTCCACCTTCTCCCGCGCCGCGATCCTCGCGTGTGCCGTGGCCGTCTCGGTGTCTGCGCAGGATCCTGCCAGGCATGCCAGCGGCAGTCTCCTGCTCCGATTCGCCTCGTTCGACCCGACCGTCAGCGCCCCCGAGCTGCCGGCCGGCCTCGCCAGCACCGCATCCCAGCGTCTGCAGATCGTGCAGTTCGCCGGGATCCCGACCCAGAACGGGCGCGATGCCATCGCCGCCGCCGGCGGCCAGATCGTCAGCTACCTGCCGGAGAACGCCTACGTGGTGCGCATCGATCCGGCCAGCGTCGCGGCCCTGCGCGCCGTCGACACCGTGCGCTGGGTCGGCTCCTACGAGCCGGCCTACCGCGTCGACCCGGCGCTGATCGTCGCCAACGCGTTCGCCGATGCGACGCCGGTCCGCTACGACATCGTGGTCGCCGACAAGCACGCCGACAAGCCGTCGCTGCGCCGCGCCATCGTGGCGATCGGTGGCGTCGTCGACGACCTGCACCACGGCGGCCTGCTGATGACCGCGACGCTGACCGGGCCGCAGCTGCTGCAGACGCTGTCGTTCGACCAGGTGCTGTGGATCAACGCCTGGTCCGCGCCGCAGGAGGACATGGACAACGCCCGCATCCAGGGCGGCGGCAACTACGTCGAGAACCAGACCGGCTACACCGGTGTCGGCGTCAACGCCCACATCTACGAGGGCATCGAGGCCACGCACCCGGACTTCACCGGTGGCGCGACCAACGTGCGCAGCAGCGGCAACGCGCAGACGCACGGCCACTGCACCGGCGGCATCGTGTTCGGCAACGGCACGTCCAACCCGGCGGTGCGCGGCATGGCGCCGGACGCGGGCAAGTTCTACACCAACTACGGTTCGGTGCAGGGCTCGCGCTGGCAGGTCGTGTCGGACCTGGTCAACATCCACGACGTCAGCCACACGACGGCGTCGTGGGGCGGCAGCCGCACGTTCTTCTACAACGCGACGTCGGCCGATTCGGACGACCTCGTGTTCGACCACGACATCGCCTGGACCCAGAGCCAGTCGAACGCCGGCAACCAGGATTCGCGTCCCGAAGCCTGGGCCAAGAACATCTTCTCGATCGGCGGCGTCAACCACAACAACGACAGCAACCCCAACAACGACTCGTGGCAGGGCGGCGGCGCGTCGATCGGCCCGGCGTCCGACGGCCGCATCAAGCCGACGCTGTGCGCCTACTACGAGAACATCGGCACGTCGGACCGCAGCGGCAGCTCGGGCTACTCGAACCAGAACTGGTACTCGAACTTCGGCGGCACGTCGGGCGCGACGCCGATCGTCGCCGGCCACAACGTGATCGCGATCGAGATGTTCACGGACGAGGTCGTGCCCGGCTTCGGTCCGTTCGGCAACCAGCTGCGGGTGCCCGGCGGCTCGTCGCACGAGAACCGTCCGCACTTCCCGACGCTCAAGGCGCTGCAGGTCGTCAGCGCGGCCCAGTACGCGTTTACCGGGGCGAGCAGCGACAACCGTCGCGAGCACCAGGGCTGGGGCTTCCCGGACCTGCGCAAGATGTGGGACCTGCGCGGCAAGACCTACATCATCGACGAGACCGACGTGCTGACGCAGGGCTCGGCGCGCTCGCACCCAATCACCGTCGCCGCCGGCGAACCGGCGCTGAAGGTCTGCCTCAACTGGAACGAGCCGGGCGCCAACCCGGCGTCGGCGCAGCACCTGATCAACAACCTGTCGCTCAAGGTCACGGCGCCGAACGGCACGATCTACTGGGGCAACCACAACCTCGAGAACGGCGTCTGGTCGGTTCCCGGGGGCAGTGAGGACACGGTCAACTCGCTCGAGTGCGTGTTCGTGCAGAACCCGCAGGCCGGCACCTGGAACGTCGAGGTCCTGGCGACCGCGATCGTGCAGGACAACCACGTCGAGACGCCGGCGGTCGACGCCGACTACGGCCTGGTGGTCACCGGCGGCACCGGGTCGAACATCATCTTTGCCAACTTCGCGACGTTCGGCACCGGCTGCAACGGCTCGGTGCCGGTGCCGGCTCCGCCGTGCAACGAGTGGAACCCGGGCGGCGGCGTGCTGACCAGCAGCACGACGACCGACGAGGTCATCTACCGCATCGGCATCAGCGGCACCGAGCAGATCCAGAGCTTCGAACTGCTGACGGCTTCGGTCGGTGGTGGGGTCGTGACGGTGCCGGCGCGCCTCTACATCGGCGGCACGCCCGGCCCGACGCCGGTCGCGACGACGACGATGACGGTCGGCGGCACGCCCGGCTTCTACACCGCGACGTTCAACACGCCGGTGACGGTGTCGAACGCGTGCTACATCGGCATCGATACGTCGGCGCTCGACGTCTACCTGTCGGAGATCCAGTTCGGTTCGTTCAACGTCGCCTACTCGCGGCCGAACGCGGCTTCGCCGTGGACGCTGCAGGTGATCCGGCCGGCCTACGTCGTCAACTGCGTGCCGGACTACCAGGTCCCGTCGCTCGGCAACACCGGTCGTCCGGTGGTGGGCACGACCTTCGACGTCGACCTGTCCGACGCGCTGCCGTCGACGTTTGCGGTGCTGGTGCAGGGCCTGTCCGACCAGACGTTCCCCGGCGGCACGCTGCCGGCCACGCTGCCCGGCACCCAGGGCTGCGACATCCTGGTCTCGCCCGAGGTGACCGACGCGATCGTGACCGACGCACAGGGTGCCGGCAGCCAGACGATCTCGGTGCCCAACTCGAGCGCTCTGGAAGGGCTCGACGTGTTCTACCAGTGGGTGGTGCTCGACGCGCAGGCGAACGGCATCGGCCTGGTGACGTCGAACGGAGGCAAGGCGTTGCTGGGGCAGTAACCGCGCGCGCGAAGCGCGCGCGGAGCGCGAAAGCGCGCGCAAAGCGCGCGCGTCAGCGCTGGCCTCACCTCCCCAACCGCGCACCCAAAGCGCGCGCAAGCGCGCGCGTCAGCGCCACCCCCACACCCCACACCCCACACCTCCCACACACTCCCTACCCCTTCCCAACCCGCCCCACCAACTCCCGCACCTCCCGCGCCGGAATCGCCAACGTCTCGATCCGCCCCGCACGCGCGACGTTCACCCCGACACACCGACCATCCAGCCCGATCACCGGGCCGCCGCAGTCCTCCGGCTTCAGCACCGTGTCGTGCTGCAACACCCGCTGAAAGCCGCTGCGCACCTCGCTCAGCTCGCCCCAGACGCTCTCCTGGTTGCTTCGCATCGGGCTCGAGTTGGTGCCGAGTTCGACCTGGAACGTGACGCGCTCGGCGTCGCGCAGCACGACGACCTCGATCTTGTCACCGGGCTTCTGCCGGCGGATCGCAGCGCGCAGCGCGTCGGTGTCGTCGATCTCCTCGCCGTCGAACGCGACCACGACGTCACCGCCGCGGATGCCGGCCGCCTTCGCGGCGCCGTGGGCGACGGCCTCGTCGATCTTGGCGATGCCACCGTTGGGGTTGGCGAAGCGGATGCCCAGGAACGCCCGCGGCCGCGTGTGCACGTACGGTGCCGCAGCCAGGATGCCGACGCCGAACGGCTTGTCGCTGCCGTCGACGCTGGCCAGGAATGCGCCGGGCTTCGGCTCCTGCTCGGCCCACTGCACCGGCACCAGCTTCGCGCCTTCGACGCGCAGCAGCGCCAGGTCCGACGGTCGGTCGAAGGCGACCTGCACGCACGGCCACGACGCGTCGCCCTGGTCGATTGACAGTTCGACCGGTTGGCCGGCCTTGGCGGTGCGCGACGTCAGTTCGCTGAGCTTGGTGACCACCAGGTCCTTGCCGACGACGGTGCCGAGCACCATCGCGCGCTCGTCGACGCAGACCTCGACGACGCTGCGGTTGGCGGTCGCGACGACCGGCTTCCACAGCTTGCGCACGGCATCGCCCTGGCTGAGGCTGCGCATGCTCTGCGCGGGCAGCGCGAGCGGGAGCGCCGCGACCAGCGCGGCGGCGGAGAGGGCGCGGGGGTTCATCGGCGGGCTCCTTGCACGATCGGCAGTTCCAGTTCGACGCCCTTGCCGTCGCGTTCGACGACGACCTGCACGCGGTCGCCGATGCGGAAGTCGCGCAGGATGCGCAGCACGTCGCGACGCGACTCGATCTCGGTGCCGTCGATCTCGAACAGGCGGTCGCCCTGCTGCAGGCCCGCCTTGGCGGCGTCCCCGTCCTCGGGCACCTCACCGAACACCGGGCAGCCGTCGCCGTAGGTCAACGGCACGCCGAAGTCGGGTCGGCTGCGGCCGCGGCGGCGGCGCGCCTCGGTGACCTTGCCCTCCTGCAGTTGCTGCCACTCGGCGACCAGCGCGTCGACCGGGGCGTGCATGTTCATCGCGAGGTTGCCGTTGATGCGGCTGTTGATGCCGACGACCCGACCCTGCATGTCGAACAGCGGTCCACCCGAGTCGCCGCCCTGCATCGTGCAGTCGGTGACCAGGTAGCCGTTCTCGGGCACGCGCAGCACGCGGCCGAGGCGCGCGGGGGCGGTGCGGCCCGGCTTGCGGCCGCTCGGGTGGCCGAGCATCAGCACCCACTGGCCGCGCTTCAGCTCCGACGACCTGCCGATCTCGGCTGCGGCGTGCTGGCCCTCGGTGTCGATGCGCACGAGGCTGACGTCGCTCTGGTGGTTGGCGCCGAGCGACGTGCCCTTCAGGCGCTTGCCATCGGTCAGCCGGATGTCGACCTCCTTGTCGGCGGTCAGCGTCACGTGCGCCGCGCACAGCAAGAACGGCTTGCCGTCGCGTTGCACCAGCACGCCGCTGGCGCCGGGCAGCGCGACCGTTGCGGGCAGCACACGCTGGATCAGCTTCTGCACGTGGTCCTGCATCGCCCGCAGCTCGGCCAGGCTGGCCGGGTCGTCACCGGCGAAGATCTCGGCGAGGCGCTCGGCGGAGACCGTGGTCTCGGCCGGGCCGGTCGATACGGGCGGGGGAGTCTGGCGCTGCGCGGCGAGCGCGGTCGCCATGGCCATTGCGGCGGCGACGAAAACGGTTCGGCTCATTGCAGATCTGAGGCTAGCGGAACGGGGCGGTCGGAAACGGGCCGTGGGACGGCAGATACACAAGCGCAACGAAAACGGGGTGACGGCCGGGGGCGTTTTCCGCCTCTGGGGGTGTCGCCGGACTGCCGGCGGCAGGCGCGCCCGGTCGGGCCGCGCCCTTCGTGTAACCCCGCAGCGAATCCCCAGATACCCATGCTTCGTACCCTGCCCCTGTTCGGCGCGGCCTGCCTGTTGGCCGCCCACGCGAGCGCCCAGTGCTTCTCGGCCTCCGGCACGTCGATCGCCGGCCAGATGACGGCGACCACCATCTACACGGTCGATGACGAGGGCATCAGCCCCGACCTCGCGTTCGGCTTCCCGTTCCCGCTCGACGGCACCAACTGGACGCACTTCGTGGTCTCGTCCAACGGCGAGATCTACCTGACCGACGGCACCGGCGCGGTCGGCTCCGTGCTCTACGGCGTCACCAACGTCAACGCCCTGCGCGGCGTCGCCGGCGACTCCCCGCGCATCTGCGGGTTTGCCGGGGACCTGACCGCGGTGCCGAACCTCGCCAGCTGGGACGTGCTGGTCGACTCGAGCGTCGCCGGCGAGGTCAAGGTGACCTGGGTCGGGGTGCGCCACTACCTCGGCGGCGAGGACTGGAACATGAGCGTCAAGATGAACGCCGCCGGCATCGTCGAGTTCGACTACGAAGGCAACTTCGGCACGCCGGGCATCTTCGACATCACCGGCATCTCGGCCGGCGACGGCGTCGGTGCCGCGACGACCCCGTCGAGCGACCTCGACCAGGGCGCCGACTCCGGCACGCTGGCGCTGCTCTACGAAACCGGCTGGGCCAACGGCTTCGACCTCAACGGCAAGGGGCTGACGATCATCCCCAACGGCCAGGGCGGCTTCACCAGCCTGCTGACCTGCGGCAGTGCCCGGCACGACAGCGTCGGCGCCGGTTGCTACGACGTCGGCCGGGCTTCGTTCTACCAGTGGTTCACCGACGCGGGCGTCGCCTCGGCGACCCTGACCGGCAACGCGATCAACCTGGCGCCGACCGGCGACGGCTACCTCGCCAGCTGGCTGCCCGGCATCGCGCAGGCGCTCTACGTGCCGCCGAGCGCGAACGCGACCAACCTGCCGGTGCTCAACGACGACGAAGTGACGTTCACGCCGGCGACCGGCTTCCCGATCCCGGGCGGCACCGTCAACGAGCTGACCGTGCAGGGCAACGGCATCGTCGCGTTCGGCGCCGGTCCGACCGAGCCGACCGTCGACAACTGGATCCCGTCGCCGGAGCGCATGCTCGACGCCTACCACGGCGGCGTCTACTTCTGGCACGCCTACAACGAGGAGGAGAACGGGGACGTCTGGGCCGAGGAGCTCAACGGCACGATCTACATCACCTTCCAGGACGTCGAGAACTTCCCGCTGGGCGTGGCCAACCCGAGCACCTGGCAGCTGCAGATCAACCAGGCGACGGGCGACATGTTCCTGCTGTTCGTCAGCATCGACTCGGACAACAACCCGATCTTCGGCATCTACCCGCAGGACCACCTGATCGGCTTCACGCCCCCGGGCGCGTCGGTCGATCCGGGCCCCGTGGACCTCGCGACCGGCCTGCCGGTGGTGACGTCGCCCGACGTGTTCGCGCTGGCGATGAGCGCCTCGCCGGCCCCGATCAGCACCACGTCGACCGGCTCGACGGTCGACTACACGGTCGCCAACTCGCAGGAGATCACGCCCAGCGGTGGCATCGCCGCCGGCATCGTCGCCCTGAGCCTGACCTCGGGCAACCTCGACCTGACCGGGGTCGGCGCGCCGGGTTGCTTCGCCTACGTCGGCGGCCTCGACCTGACGCTGCCGTTCGTCGGTCCGGTTGGCCAGCCGCACACGGCGTCGCTGCAGCTGCCGCCGGGCCTGCCGCAAGGCCTGATGATCTACGCCCAGGCCGCGTGCCTGTCGGATGGCGTCAACGCGTTCGGGATCCTGACCTCGAACGGCATCGAGAGCCGCGTCGGCCCGAACTGATCGGCTGACCAAGGGCGATGCGATCGGGGCGCGCAGCCCCGCTCGCGTTGCGCTGGCCCGCCCGCGTTGCGCGCTACTGCACGACGTTGAAGGCCTGGTGCGTCGACAGGCGCGCCACGCCGAGCGAGGCGCTCGAGCCGACCGCCTGCACGAACAGGCGCACGCCGACGAACGGCAGGATGTTCGGCAGCGAGTAGGGCAGCTGCGCGTCACCGTTGGCATCGAGCGTGCTCATGCCGAGGTAGACCATGTTGCTCTGGTCGATGCGCAGGTCGCCGTGCGGCGGCATCGGGCTCGGCACCACCAGTTCGGTCGGCGACGCGAACACGCACAGCGTCTCGTTGGGCTGCCACTGGAAGTCGAGTTCGCCGCTGCTGCCGATGCGGAACTCCTGCTCGTCGTCCGAGATCATCGCGACCGGCACGGCCAGCGTCGGCTCCTTGTCGCTCGCGTCCGGGATGCCGTCGCCGTCGTAGTCGCCGGTGTAGGAGATCACCGTCATCATGCCGCGCATCATGTGGTGCATCTCGTGGCAGTGGTACAGCCACGTGCCCGGGTTGTCGGCGTGCCACTGGCACGACCAGGTATCGCCCGGTTGGCCCGCCGGCATGATCAGGATCGTGTCCATGATCGGCGGGTGGGTGGTGCCGCCGGCCGTGCCCATCAGCTGGACGAAGTGGCCGTGCATGTGCATCGGGTGCACGTGCGTGGGCGACGGCGTCGTGGTGGTCAGATCGAACTGGATGATCTCGTCGAAGGCGACGCTGGTCGGAGTGACGTTGGGCCACGCCTCGTTGTTGATCGTCCAGGTGCCGCCGCCGGGGCCCGGCTGCACGGCGAGCGCCATCGGGTAGGTGCGATCCGGCGTGGCGGTGATCGGGTGCGTCGCCGGCCAGAAGCTCGCCAGCTGCGCGTAGCTGAGCAGGGCACCGCTCGACAGGTTGGTGGGCACGAACGACGGCGACGGGTCGGCGCCGGTCTGGCCCTGGTAGCGAACGACGCCCCGCACCACCGTGGCGCTGCGGTTCTGCAGCGCGGCGACGGCCAGGCTCCAGACGCCGGGGTTGTTGCAGTCGACGAGCACGTCGTAGCGTTCGCCGATGCCGACCGGGATCGCGTCGGTCACGACCGGCTGCACGCGGTTGCCGTCCTTGTGGGTGACGGTCATCGGGTGGCCGTCGAGCGCGACGACGTAGTTGGTGCGCGCCGCCATGTTGGAGAACCGCAGCCGCAGCTGGTTGCCCTGTGCGACCGTGATCGCCGACTGGCCGTCACTGGTCTTGCCGTTGAGCAGGTGGCCGAAGAACGTGCCGCCGGTCACCTGCGCGTTCCAGTCGTCGAGCGCGATCACCTGGTCGATGTCGGACGCCGGGTCGTTGGCCGGATTGGCGGGGTCGACGATCAGCACGCCGTACATGCCGGCGTCGAGCTGGTGGTGGTTGTCGCTGTGCGGGTGGAACCAGTAGGTGCCGGGCGCGAGGTTGTCGAGTTCGTAGGTGAACTCCTGGCCGGGCGGCGTCTCCGGACGCGAGATGCGCTGGGTGCCGTCCATGCCGAGTCGCATCGGCTGGCCGTGCACGTGCAGGATGGTCGTCTCGTCGAGTCGGTTGACCAGCCGGATGCGCAGGGTGTCGCCTTCGGTGGCCCGGACGACCGGACCGGGCAGGATGCCGTTGTAGAGCATCGCCGGCTCGCTGGTGTAGCCGGGGCCGAGGTCGACCGTGCCTTCGTCGGCGACGATCGTGGTGTCGATGATGTTCTGAGCGGGCAGCGCGGCGGCGAGCAGCGCGAGCAGGGGGGTGCGGTACATGAAGGGTCGTGCGTTGGATGCAGGGAGCGCCGAGCAGGATAACCCACGAACGGTCCGCATCGTTTCGTTCGACCTCACGCGAACGTCACCCCACTGCCATCGGCGTCATCGCGCCGGCCCGATGGTGCGCGAGGGGGTGACCGGCCACCTACGCGGGGTCCACGAACACGTCGTCGATGGTTGCGGCATCGAGCAGCCGTTCGCCGATGCAGTCGAGCGCGTCCAGGTCCGCGGCGAGCACGCGACGTTCGGTCTCGGTCGTGACCGCATCGCCGAAGCGCTTGCGGAGCTGGCGGAGCAGCAGTGCGACCCGGCCTGCGGCGTAGCCTTCTGCCTTGCCCTCTGCCTTACCCTGGCGGATCCCCTTCTGGAACGTGCGTTCGAGCGTGCTCATGATCGTGGCGTCGTTGCGTTGCAGGATGCGGCAGAAGGTCTCGCTCAGGGCCAGGCTGTCGACGTCGGTGACCGCGAGAGCATACCAGCCGACCGCGTAGGCGCCGTCGCCATCGCCCGCGGCTCGCCGTAGTCTGCACGCGTGGCAAACCAGCACTTCTATCCCGTGATCGAGCCGTTCGAGCGCGGGGAGCTCGACGTTGGCGGCCCGCACACGCTCTACTGGGAACAGTGCGGCAACCCCGACGGCGAGCCGATCCTGTTCGTGCACGGCGGTCCGGGGGCCGGCTGTGGCGAGACCGATCGCCGCTTCTTCGATCCGGCCCACTTCCGCATCGTGCTGCTCGACCAGCGCGGTTGCGGCCGTTCGCGGCCGGTCGGGGAGCTGCGCGACAACACCACCGACCACCTGATCGGCGACTACGAACGGCTGCGCGAGCAGCTCGGCATCGACAGCTGGCACGTGTTCGGCGGGTCGTGGGGGAGCACGCTGTCGCTCGCCTACGCGCAGGCGCACCCCGATCGCTGCCGCACGCTGACCCTGCGCGGCATCTGGCTGCTGCTACAGGAGGAGCTCGACTGGTGGCTGTACGGGATGCGCCACATCCAGCCCGAGCGATGGGACGAGTTCGCGGGCCACGTGCCGGAAGCCGAGCGCGGCGACCTGCTCGAGGCCTACTGGCGGCGCCTCAACGACGATGACCGCGAGGTCGCGCTGGCCGCGGCGATGCGCTGGTCGATCTACGAAGGCGCCAGCTGCACGCTGCGCGACAACCCGGAGTTCCTGTCGCACTTCGAGGATCCCGACGTCGCCTGGGCGGTCGCGCGGCTCGAGGCGCACTACTTCCGCAACGTGCGGTTCGAGCCGGACGACCGGCTGCTGCGCGGTGTCGACCGGATTCGGTCGATCCCCGGCTTCGTCGTGCACGGCCGCTACGACATCATCTGCCCGATCAAGTCAGCGATCGACCTGCACCGCGCCTGGCCCGAGGCGTCGCTGGTGGTCGTGCCCGATGCCGGCCACAGCTCGCACGAACCGGGCATCACCGAGCAGCTGGTCGCGGCGACCGATCGCATCCGCGACACCGGCAGCCCGGTGCTCGCGGCTGGCTGACGCCGCGTTACAGGCCGACCGCGCCTTCGCCGGTGTTGGAGGTGATGAAGCCGCGCGGGTTGGCGGCGACGTCGAAGCCGACCGCCTGGTGCCAGACCGATTGGCCGAGCCACAGCGGATCGTTGGGGATCGGCAGCGCCCATTGGCCGCTGCCGGCGGTCTGCGGCACGACCTCGAGCACGATCATGTCGAGGCCGAGTTCGCAGCCGGGCATGCCGACCGGGCCGAGATCGACCTTCGGGTCGAACGGCGTCACGCCCGCGATCATCACGAACGCCGGCACCGCGGTCGGCGCATTGGCGACGTCGACCAGCATCGTCGAGCCGAGCACCGGGCGTGCGCTCGCAACGCCCGCGACCTGCATGGCCAGGCCGCTGGAGCCGGCACAGCCGCTGCCGCTGGTCCGGTAGCCGGCGATCGGCGCCGCCGCGCCGGCCCAGATCTGCTCGGCGCGGTCGTAGGCGTCGGTGCCGATCTCCTGGCCCATCAGGCGCCCCGGGATGTCGTCGCACGGCGGGTGGATGCCGCCCCAGATGCGCGACAGCGAGCACTGGTCGGAGGCGTCGTAGTAGCTGGCCCACTGCAGCGTGACGGTCACGCTCGGCCCCTCCTCGAACACCAGGAACTGGTTCTGCGGACAGACGAACTCGCCGAGGCCGCCGGGGAAGTACGGCGAGCCGGTGAACCGGTCCATGACCACCGCCGCGGCGCGGCTGTAGGTGCTGTGGCCGGAGACGTAGCCGGCGAACGGCGGCGTCACGAACGTCGGCCGCTGGTACGGCCACCAGTTCTCGAGCAGGATCCAGCCGACGCCGGCCAGGTCGGTCGCCGGGTTGCTGATGTAGTCCGGTCCGCGCCAGGCGTAGACGGCGACCTTGCCCTCCTCACCGGCGAGGTGTTCGTGACGCTGGCCGGGCGCGGTGCTCGCCAGCGTGACCTCCTCGATGAAGCCCGGCCGGATCGTCACCGCCTCGGGGTCGGCCGGGTTGGCGAAGTAGCGATCGCCCAGGTAGCGCAGCGCGCTGATCGGGCGCAGGTAGTCGTACCAGCCCTTGACGCCCCACGCCGAGATCGCCGCGTCGTGCATCGCGCCACCGAGCGCCAGGTAGCCCTTCACGTCCCACTCGAGGTCGCTGACGACCGGGCCGGTGCCGCCGATCTGCTTGGCGGTCTGCGGGTGGTCGGTGACGTAGTTGAAGATCGTGAACCAGTGGCCCGGCGGCGTCTCCGAGTCGGGGCCGTCGGCCCAGAACTCGGCGAGCACGCGCGCGTAGTCGGCGCGCGGGACCATCTGCGGCGCGTACGGCTGGCCGGTCACCGGGTTGGTCGCGTAACCGGTGCCGAGGTCGCCGCCGTTGGCGAAGTCGTAGAACGCCGGGTAGCTGGCGGTGCTGGTCGGCAGCTGGTTGAGCTGGATGTTGCCGATCGACGCCGGCGATGCGTCGATCATCACGCCGTCGGCCGGGTCGAGGTGCGACGACCACGCCGAGACCATCTCGAAGCCCCACTTGTAGTCGTTCGCCGACGGCGTGTTGAGCAGCGGCGGCGCGCCCGGGTCGTGGTAGACCCACCATTCGGAGCCGAACCGTTCGTGCACCGTCAGGTCGTTCTGCGACAGCGCGAACTGCTTGACCCGGCCCCACTCGGGGCTGAGGAAGTCCGGGTAGCCGGTCGGGATCGGGATGCCCGACTGGCCGATGAAGAACTGCAGCGCCAGCGGTTGCCAGCGGTCCGGGTTCCACATGTTCGGGTTGCCGGGGAAATCGGGCAGCAGCGGCGCGTTGACCGGGAAGTAGATCGTGTTGGCGTAGCCGTTGGCTTCGTTCGAGCGGTCGTCGAGGCCGTAGGCGAGCACGGTCGCGGCGATGCGGTTGCCGATCGCGGCCGGGGTGTTGCCGGTCGTCGTCGTGTTCGACGCGACGTAGCCGAGCTGCGTCATCATGCCGTCGTAGAGCGGCAGCATCGTCGGGCCGCCCGGCGACGCCTGGAAGCGCGCGGTCAGGATCCGGTAGGCGGCGAAGCTGAGCGCCTCGCTGCGCCACGCGTCGATGTTCGGGTCGGTGGTCGGGTGCTCCTCGTCGAACAGCACGCAATCGGCCGTCGGGCTGTAGGTCGCCCACGCGTCCCACATCGCCACCGAGACGTGGTAGAGGTTGCGCGCGTGCACCGTCGGCCGGGCGAAGTCGCTGCGGATCGACTCGAGCAGCAGCTCGTTCCACTCGCGGGCTTCGGAGTGCTGGGCGCGGGCTTCGGCAGCTGCCGAGCCGAGGATGGCGAGCGCGAGCGAGAAGCGCAGCGCACGCCGGCAGGAAGCGAGGTCGGTCATCGAGGTGTGGTCGCCGCGGAAGGCGGTTGCAGGCGCTGGCAGGATAGCCCGTCGGCGTGCCCGATTGGGGGCCGCCGCGGTTGGCAGCCGCGCGCGGCGCGTTCGGCGCGATGCGCGGCCTTGCGGGCCCGCGAAAACGGCCTTGGCTCCGGCGGGCCGGCCCGCCATCCGGCAGGCCGCTCGGGTCTCACTTCGGGGCTTTGCGCGCCGGCGCCGGGGCGACGGGGGCCTGGCCGATGTGCGCGACCCGGGTCAGGGCGGCGAGGCGGCCGAGGTCGCTGCGCATCACCATCTCGGTGGTGCTGTACGAACCGTTGGCGTGCCGGTACCAGTCGACCCCGGCGTCGTTGCGTTCGACGGCGACGATCGGGCTCCACTCGCGCGGGCCCCAGTACTCGTGCAGCGGGGCCGCGTCGGTCGCGCCGTTGAGCGTCGGCACGTAGGTGCCGTCGGGCAGCAGCAGTTCGCGACGGTGGTCGGCGGCGGGGGCAGCGGTCGGTGGCGCCGTGGCGAGTCGGCCCCGGGCCGGGGCGGCCGGCGGCGGCGTCGCCGCGTCGACGCCCGTCCTGCTGGTCGTGCCCAGAGCCGGCTCGCCGTCCCGGCCGCCGGCGGCGAACGCCGCGCCGGCCCCGACTGCGAGCAACAGGACCGCGAGCAGCAGGGCCGCGACCGTGCCCGTGCGGATCACAGGTGCACCGCCTGCGCGTTGGTCCACTGCGCGAGGTTGATGCCGGTGTCCCAGACGATCGCCTGCAGGATGATGTCGGAGCCCATCATGGTCGGCGGGATGCTCGCCGGCGGCGCCAGCGGCAGGTCGACCTCGCCGTTGCTCAGCGACGTGATGCCGAGCGGGATCGCCTGCGAGGTGTCGCCGATGTGGCTGTGCGCGATCAGCGTGCCGATCAGCGGCCAGACGAACAGCGGCGGCTCGAACTGGTAGTTCGCGCCGAGCATCACGACGCCGTTCGGCGCCAGCGAGTCGGTGATGCGGACCATCAGGCCGTCGCATCGCGGCGTGCCGCTGACGTCGGGCCACAGGCCGTTCATGCTCAGGTTGGCGCCGGGGGCGCCGAGGCGCGTGCTGTTCGGGTCGAGGCCACCGACGTGCAGGTTGGGTGACGTGACCAGCGGGCCGAGGATGTAGGTCCACGGGGTCGTGTAGGGCACGCCGTTGAGGCTGCCTCCCCAGGTCGGGTCGGGGGCGCCGAGGCGTTCGTTCTCGCCGACGGTCGCGGCGGTGCCGGCGCTCAGCAGGTCGGCGCGGAACAGCGCGTGGCCGTCGGTCGCGGGCCAGTTGGGGTTGGCGGGCAGATCGATGCCGACGTAGTAGCGGCCCTCCGACGGCGCGAACGTCGGCAGCAGCGCCAGCGGCGCTTGCGAGCCGAAGCCGTCGTTGACGATCCAGGTGCCGCGTGCGGTCGACGTCGACGGCGGCGACGTCAGGCCCGAGATCCGCAGCGCCTCGCCGGCCGGCGACATGTCGGGGCCGGGGCCGTTCGGGTCCTGGTTGCGGATCACCACGTCGTAGGTCTCCGACGTCGACAGGTTCTCGTCGGCGAGCCAGTGGTAGACGCCGAACAGGTAGATCGGGCCGTTGGCGTCGCCGACGCTGCGGAAGTGGTCGGTCGTCACCTCCATCATCGCCTCGGCCTGGTTGGCCATGTCCGGCCGGCCGACGTACGACGTGCAGGTAATGGTCTGCCGCTCCGGGTCCTGCGGATAGAAGACGAACGGGTTGGTCTGGGCGAGGGTGGCTCCGGCCAGCAGGGCGACGGCGCCGAGGGTGCGCGTGTGGGTCATGCAGACTCCGTGGTTCGACGGAGTGCGTGAGAGAGATTGGCGCGGCCAGTACCCGCGCCGTCGCCGCCGGTAACGCCGAAACGTGCGATTCTGCACTGCCGGGCTCAGCCCTTCGGTCGGGGTTGTTGCATCGCCAGCAACTTCTTCTGGTAGCGACCCTGCACGATGTCGACGACCACCAGCACGGCGATCACGAAGTAGAACGTCGACTTGGCCATCGGTTCGATGTGGTAGCCGAAGAACGCCAGGTCGGCCAGGTGGCCGCCTTCGCTGAGCAGCATCACGCCGACCAGCAGCAGCACGAACAGGCCGAGCACCTCGTACATGCGGTTCTTCTGCAAGAACTGCGAGACCCGGTCGGCGAGCCAGATCATCAGCAGGCCCGAGATCACCACCGCCACCGCCATCGTCGCGAAGTTGTCGGTCAGCGCGATCGCGCCGAGGATCGAGTCGAACGAGAACACCAGGTTCATCAGCACGATCATCGTCACCGCCTTGGCGACGCTGACCTGCGCCGGGCCGTCGGCGTGGCGGGTGATGTCCGGCGGCGCGAGCATGTGGAAGATCTCCTTCACGGCGGTCCACAGGATGAAGCCGCCGCCGAGCAGCACGATCAGCGCGTGGCCGCTCATCGCCATGTGCACCGGGCTGGTCTCGACGTGCAGGAACGGGTCCTCGAAGAACTTGATCGCCTGCGTCAGGATGAACAGCAGCGCGATGCGCAGCACGATCGCGATCGAGATGCCCGTGCGGCGCACCCGCTGGCGGTCCTGCTCCGCGACGCGTTTGCTCTCCATCGAGATGTAGAGCAGGTTGTCGAAGCCGAGCACCGCCTGCAGCAGCGTCAGCATCAGCAGGGTGAGGAGGTTGTCGATCGAGAAGAAGTCCATCGCCGCTGCGGAGTCTAGTGTAGAGCGTCCGACATGCGTCGCATTCTGCGCGGCCGTCGCCGACCGTCGCCGGCGTAGCTGCTCGCCGACAGGATGTCCGGAACCTGCCTTCGTCGCAGCGCATGGCGACGAACGACGCCGACTCGCGGATCATGCCCCGTCTGCCAGGCGCCCTGCCCTGGTGCCGCGCGGCACCAGTGCGACGAGAAGTCGCAATCAGCAGCCCCGGGGCCGGCTCAGCCGATCAGCTGCAGGGCCAGCTGCGGCTGCGAGTTGGCCTGGGCCAGGATCGCGACCGCCGCCTGCTGCAGGATCTGGTTGCGCGCCAGATCGGCGGTCTCGCGCGCGATGTCGACGTCGCGGATGCGCGACTCGGCCGCGGCCAGGTTCTCGGCCTGCACGGTCAGGTTGTTGATCGTGAACTGCAGCCGGTTCTGCATCGCGCCGAAGCGGCCGCGGGTGCGCGCGACGCTGTCGATCGCGGTGTCGATCGCGTCCATCGCGGTGGTCGCCGCGCCGACGTTGCTGAGGCCGAGCACGTCGAGGCCGAGGCCGGTCGCCAGCACCGGGGACAGGCCGGCGCTCAGGGTGTTGACGGTCTGGTCGGTACCCGCGCCGACCTGGAACGTCACCGTCGACGACGATCCGTCCAGCAGGTTGATGCCGTTGAACGCCGTCGAACGGCCGATGCGGTCGATCTCGTCGACCAGCACCTGGAACTCCTCGTCCAGCGTCTGGCGGTCGGCCGACGAGATCGTGCCGTTGGCCGACTGCACCGCGAGTTCGCGCAGACGCAGCAGGATGTTGCCGACCTCGTCGAGCGCGCCCTCGCCGGTCTGCACCAGGGAGATGCCGTCCTGCGCGTTGCGCCGGGCCTGGTCGAGCGAGCGGACCTGGGCGCGCAGCCGTTCGGAGATCGCCAGGCCCGCGGCGTCGTCGGCCGCCGTGTTGATGCGCAGGCCGGTCGCGAGCCTGCGGAAGTTGCCGGCCAGGCGCTCGTTGATCGAGGCCAGCGCCCGCTGCGCGGTTCGCGACGCGATGTTGGTGTTGATGCGCAGGGCCATGGCTCCGGCAGGCATCGGCCGTCCTCGCGGCCGGGCCACAACGCGCGGCGCACCGCGCGGTGGTGCCGACGCTTCGATGCCATGGCGAACGGGCCGGCCGAGGTTCTGGCGGTCCGCAGGGACCGCCGGGCGGCCGTTCGCGTAGCATCCGGGCCGCATGAGTCGCCGCACCAAGATCGCCCTGATCGTCCTGTTGCTGTTGCTGCCGGCCGCCTGGTTCGGCGGCATGGCCTACATCCGCTCGCACGTCACCGACCTGATCCAGCACGCCGTCGACAAGCCGCTGCCCGACTTCACGCTGGTCGACCGCGACGGCAAGACGTGGTCCAAGCAGGACCTGCTCGGCAAGCGCGCGGTGCTGCACTTCTTCCGCTCGTACTGCCACTCGTGCGACGTCGAGGCGCCGGCGATCCGCGCGCTCGAGCAGGCCAGGCCGGACGACACCATCTGGCTGCACGTGATGACCGACGTCGTGCTCGACGTCGACGAGGCGACCACCGAGGCGACCATCGCCCGCAAGGAGTTCACGGCGCCGATCCTGATGGCGGACGAGGCGTTCATGGAGCTGTTCCACAAGGCCAGGTGGTCGCAGGTGACGCCGATCACCTACGTGGTCGACAAGCAGGGCATGGTGCGATTCGGCCTGCGCGGGCTGCAGACCGAGCAGACGATCTCGGCGGCGGTGTCGGCCGTTGGCAAGGGCGGGTAGCATCCGCGGCAGGCTCGCGGCGGCGCATGCCGCGGCGCTGCCCCGGAACCCGATCGCGGCCACCGCGTTGGCCGCCCGCTGCCATGAACCCGACCCCGACCGCGTTCGTCCTGAGCCTCGCCGTCGCCGCAGCGCTGTCCGCGCAGGACCGCCCCAAGGACCCGCTGGCAGCCGCCTGGTGGGATGCCTTGGCCGCGGCGAAGCAGCACAAGGCACCGATCCTGGCGTTCGTGTTGCCACCGAAGGGGCAGCTTGCCGTCGGCGATCGTGCCGCGCGGACCCGCAAGGCCGAGGTCGCGGCCGGCATCCTGCGGGTCGGTCGCGCGCCGGCGATGCGCACGGCCAGGGACGTGATGCTGCGCCAGGTGCAGCTGCTGCGGCGCTACGACGGAACCCTGATGGAGCAGCCCAGGCCGACCGATGCGCAGATGGTGTTCGCGCTGTCCGTGCCGGTGTTCGCCAGCGCCGCGGCCTGCGGCGCGAAGGAGCGCGAGAACGTCGTGCTGCTCGACGCGCGCGGCCAGCGGCTGCGCGGCTTCGGTCTCGATCTGCTCAACCGCGACGCATTCGTGAAGGCGCTCGGCGCGCCGTTGTTCGACCGGCAGGCGATCCTGGCGCGGCAGGCGACCGTGACCCCGGCCGGTCGGCAGGCGCTGGCGTCGCTGCAGCGGGAGCTGCGCGAGAACGAGGGCCGGGTGTCCGCCTACGCCGCCGAGCAGAAGCTCGCGACGCTGGCGCCGCGGCTGCACGACCTGGGCCCGGCCCTGGTCGAGGAACGTGAGGGCAAGCTCGCGCCGGTGCGGGAGTTGTGGGGCATCGAGGGCGCGCGTGCGCCGCTCGGGACCAAGGCCGAGCAGCAGCTCGGCGACCCGTGCCCGGGGTGCGGCATGGGCTACACGCCACCCGCCCTGCAAACGATCCTGAAGCTGGTCGGGCCGTAACTTCGTCGTCGCCGATGCCTAGGAGGAGCTGAGTCGGTCCGCCGGCTCTGGCGCTGCTGCACGCTGCCACGTGCATCCTGTCTTCTCTCCAAGGGTCCCATCGCAACGACTCCTCCCCGGGGCGGCGAAGCAGCAGCGCCTTCCATCCGCCGGCCGTTAGGATCGCGGCCATGCCACGTCTCTCCTCCGTCGTCGCGGCCGTGCTGGCCGCGATCGCGTTCGTCGCCGCGAGCCCGTGCCAGAACGGCAGCAAGCGGGCGGTCCAGGTCTTCGTGCTGGCCGGCCAGTCCAACATGGAGGGCAAGTCCCAGAACAAGCTCTGGGAGCACCAGTGCGTCGCCGACGCGACCCGCGCGTTCTTCGCGCCGTTCCGCGATGCCGCGAACGAAAGCTGGGTCGTGCGCGACGACGTCTGGATCAAGTTCTTCGGCAGGAAGGGGCCGTTGACGCTCGGCTTCGGCAGCAACGGGCGCACCGGCCTCGAGTATGCGTTCGGTCTGCGCGTCGGCGATCACTTCGAGGAGCCGGTGCTGCTGATCAAGACCGCGTGGGGCGGCCGTTCGATCCGCAGGGACTTCCGGCCGCCGTCGGCGGGGCTGCCGGGCGACGCGGTGCTCGACAAGGAGCTCGCCGACGCCGTCAAGCGCACCAGGAACAACAACGAGAAGCGCAAGCGCAACGACCCGCTGCCGACGCGCGAGCAGATCGTGGCCGGCTACGGTCGCGACTACCGCCTGATGATCGAGGAGGTGCAGCAGACCGTCGCGGCGGCCGGCTCGCTGTTCCCGCAGCTGCAGGGTCGCGAAGCGCAGCTGGCGGGCTTCGTCTGGTTCCAGGGTTGGAACGACCAGTACGGCGGCGCCGAGCTCGAGTACGAGCAGAACCTGCGCCACCTGATCGCCGACGTGCGCAAGGACCTCGGCGTCGACGACCTGCCCGTGGTCATCGGCGTGATGGGCCAGAACGGCGCCGAGCCGGCCAAGGGCGCGATGCTGGCGATCCAGCGGGCGCAGACCAAGGTCGCCGATCTCGACGGGGTGGTCGCGGTGACGACCGCCGACCTGCAGGATGCGGCGGCCGCCAAGCTCTACCCGGAGTGGAAGAAGCGCTTCGAGGAGTGGGAGCGCACCGGCTCGGACCACCCGTACCATTACCTCGGCAGCGCGATCTGGTACTCGCGCATCGGCTTCGCGCTGGCCGACGCCGTGATCGAACTGCAGGGCGGGCGATGAGACTCTGTGACGAGCGATGAGCGACGCTCCGCTGGTCGGCATCGCGCTGCAGCCCGAGCCGGTGTTCTTCGAGCACAACCGGCGGCTGCTCGAGGAGCGCGCGCAGCTGTTCGAGGTGACTCCCGAGACGCTGTGGACGAACGGCTGCGAGCCGGGCCCGGGGCACCAACGGCTGCTGCGGTTCACGGCCGCGGCGGGCCGGCCGGTCGTCGGCCACGGCGTGCTGTGCTCGATCGGCGCCGCCGCGCCGCCGGCGCGCCGCGCGCGGTGGCTGCAGGCGCTGCGTCGCGACGCGCAGGCGTTCGGGTTCGGCTGGCTCAGCGAGCACCTCGGCTTCGCCGACGTCGACGGCCTGCACGTCGCCTGGCCGCTGCCGCTGCCGTGCACCGACGAGGCCGCCGACGTCGTCGCCGCTTCGCTGCGCGAGCTGCGCGGTGCCTGCGGTGAGGTGCTGTTCGAGAACAACGCCGACCTGTTCTGCCTCGGCGATCCGCTCGACCAGGCCGAGCTGTTCGCGCGCATCTGCGAACGTGCCGACGCCGGCCTGCTGCTCGACCTGCACAACGCGTTCGCGTTCTGTCGCAACGTCGGCGTCGATCTGCACGCGTTTCTCGAACGGCTGCCGTGGCCGCGCGTGCGCGAACTGCACCTGAGCGGCGGCAGCGACAGCGACCCGGAGCTGCTGCCGTCGCGGCGGTCGCTGCGGCTGGATTCGCACGACGGCGCCGTGCCCGACGAGGTCTGGCGCGCGCTGCAGTTCGCGCTGCCGCGCGCAAGCGGGCTCCGGGCGGTCGTCTGCGAGTGGTTTCCGGACGCGATGGACGCGGCGGCCGGCGCGCAGTTCGCCGCCGACTTCGAGCGCGCGCGCGCGATGGTGGAGGCCAACTGATGCTGCTCGACCTGCAGCGGCTGCTGGTGGCGGCGTTGCGCACGCCCGATCCCGCCGGGTTCCTGCGCGAACGGGCCGAGCGCGAGCCCGGCCTGCGGGCGGACGAGCGACGCGCGCTGCTGGCCGCGGGTGAGGACGGCGTGCGCATGTCGCGGGTGATGATCCGCAAGCTGCGCCTGCAGCGCATTCTGCGCGGCGACCCGGACGCGGCCGCGGCGATGGCCCGCGACCCGGAGGCGTTCGCCGCGAGGTTCGCGGCCTACGATCGCGACGTCGCGCCGACCGCCGTGACGCCGCCGGACGAGGCGGCGCAGTTCCGCGCCTACTGAGCGCGCGGCGGCCAGCCCGGCAGCGTCGCGCGCAGGTGGGCGTCGAGCGTGCTGCGCTCGTCGCGGGTCAGGCGCACGTCGCCCGGCGGCACGCCGCGCACGATCGCCACCTGCAGCCGCTGCAGGACCCGTCGACGCAGTTCGTCCGGCATCCGGCCGAACGCCGGCGCGTGCACCATGGGCGACAGCGGCAGCGTGAACGTGCGCCTGTGCAGGTCCAGGGTGCCGAGCCCGATGTCGTCGCCGGAGCGCGGCCACCGCGCGGCGAACGCGCGCGCGAACCCGGGCTCCGGGGCGCAGGCGTGCGGCGACAGGTCGGCCTCGCCGTCGAGCAGCAGCGCGGCCGCCAGCTGCCGGGCGAGGTCGTCGACGATGCGGCGGGTCTGCGCGCGCATGCCCTGCTCGTCGAGGATCTCGTTGACGACGCGGTCCTTGTCGAGCAGGTAGCGCGTCTGCAGCGACGCACGCACCATCAGGTTGTGGATCGCCGCCTGTTGCTCGAGCGCGAGCAGCGCGCCGATGTCGCTGGTCGCGACCGGGTAGGTGTCGGCGGCGAAGCCGAACGCGTCGGCGAGTGCGGTCAGGTCCGCCGCGGGCTTCGACGCGACCAGGTAGCCGCCGCGGCCGTCGTCCTCGGCGATGCCGTTGCCGCGGTGCGTGCCGACGAACGTGCCGGTCACCAGCCAGCCGCCCCAGCGGTCGGCGATCGGCTGCCGGAAGTCCATGTCGGCTTCGCCGGCGTCGACGATCGGGTCGCCGACCTCGTCCGGGAACACCGAGCGCAGCAGCAGGCCCGGCTCGTCGTGCGTGCGGGTGCTGGCGTGGCAGCGCAGGCAGGTGTCGTCGCGCACCAGCCGCGGTCGCTGCGCCGGGTCCTGCGTCAGCGTGTAGAACGCGACGCCGAGGCGGTCGTCGCCGACGGCGACCTCGAGCGACGCGGCGCCCGGGATCCAGCCGACGTAGGCGTCGCTGTTGAAGTAGAGCGCGCGCGGGTTGGCCGGCGAGATCCGGTGGCGCTGCAGGCTGGTCTTGCTGAACACCAGCGTCTGGCTCTCGACGGGGATCTCGAGCGCGCGCAGCAGCGCCAGCAGGCGGCCGCGCCGGCCTTGGCTCGGCAGCTCGACGCTGCCGTCGGCGAGGCGCGCGTCGAGGCGCGTCGCCGCGTTGTCGTCCTCGGTGCGGCGGTAGGTGTTCGGCGACCGCTTGTGGAACGCCTGCCCCGCAAGCGGTGCGGCGCACAGGCCGGCGAGCAGCAGCGCGAGGACGGGACGCATGCGGCTACTTGCGGCGCAGCAGCCAGACGAAGCCCGTGATCTCTTCCTTGACGAGCTTCGCCTTCTCCTTCTGCATCGCCTCGTACTTCGTGCCGAAGTCGTCGCCGCCGTTGTTCGACTCGAACAGCTTCTGCAGCTTCTTGTTCCAGGCGTCGAGCTTCTGGGTCGCTTGCTTCTGGTCGACGCCTTCGTTGAGGTGCGTCAGCGTCAGCTGGTCCCCGACCAGCAGGTCGAGCTTGCCGTCGCCGTCGACGTCGCTGGCCCAGACGCGCGTGCCGCTCTGCGGGCCGGTGACGTGCTCGTCACCGAAGCGTGGCGCGCCGTCCATCCGCATGCCGTGGCCGGTCGGCTCGAGCAGCGTCTGGCGCGCGCCGAACTTCGGCGCGGTCTTGCTGCCCTCGTTGACGAACAGGAACGCGCCGCCCTCGGCCGAGCCGCTGAGCAGGTCGAGGTCGCCGTCCCGGTCCCAGTCGACCAGGAACGGGTCGCTGTGCATGCCGACCTTCAGCGGCTCGCCGCCGCGCTCGAGCCAGCTCGCCTTCGGCGCGAAGCGGCCCTTGCCGTCGCCCTGGAAGAACCCGAACGTGCCGAGGAAGTTGCCGGCGACCAGGTCGAGCTTGCCGTCGCCGTCGAGGTCACAGGCGAACGGCCGCGTGCAGATCTTGCCGATGATCGGATCGGCGTCGTCGCCGCCGGTCGCCGGCAGGATCAGCGGCTCGCCGTCGGTTCCGTGCAGCGCCTCGGGCTTCTGGAAGCCGCCCTTGCCGTCACCGTAGAGCACCTGGAACAGGCCGGCCATGTCGCGGCCCGGTCGCGAGTACGAGCCCGAGAGGATGTCGGTGTGGCCGTCGCCGTTGAGATCCACGAACTGTGGAGTCGACGACGTGCATCACCAGACGCCGGGCACCTCGGCGATGGCGCCCTCGGCCTGCAGCCAGTCGCCCTTCTGCAGCGAGCCGTCCTTGCTGCCCTTGCACAGCAGCATCCTGCCGCCGGCGAACTGGCCGACGACCAGGTCGTGGTGGCCGTCGCCGTCGACGTCGTGCCAGCAGGGCGCGGCGTAGCCGGGGGCCTCGACCTTGACGTCGGCGCCGCCCGCCTGGACGCGGACCGGGGGGTGGAACAGCGCGCCGGGGCCCTGCGGGCAGCTGGCGATCGCGAGGAGGAGCGTGGAGGTGAGCATCGGGTGGCTGCGTCGGACGACGTCGTCGTGACAGGACGCAAGCTTAGCGGCGGTCGCAGCCGCGGGAAGCGGCGGGCGTGCGGAGCGCCGCCCGACTACGGCCCGGCGTCGTGCGGCAGCGAGCCGCGCGGGCCGCGCAGGTAGCCGTAGGGCGTCACGTGCAGCAGGTTGCTGACCCGCGACGTGTAGATGTCGGCGTGGCCTTCGATCTGGCGCGCCAGCCGGCTCTTGTCGATGCCGGCGCGCATCGCCGGGCCCCAGCGCGAATGGCCGAGGTGGCTCGATGCCTGCGCCAGCGGCGAGATCCTCGCGTCGAGTTCGTCGATCTCCTGTCGCAGCGCGCGCAGCCGTTCCTGCAGCGCCTCCTGACCCTGCGGCAGCCCCGGCGGCGGGTCGTCGCCGTGCTCGACCCGCAACAGCGCCAGCCGCAGCGCCGCCTGCTCCTCGTCGAGCGCGACCTTGTCGCGCATGTGTGCTTCGAGCTGCTGCTGCTCGACGCCGAACAACCGCTCGGCCAGCACTTCGTCCTCGAGCTCGCGCAGCACCAGCGCGGTCCGCCAGCGGCGGATCCGGCTCGACACGTGCACGTCGGCGTAGACGTGGTCGCCGACGTAGAGGATCTGGCCGCCGTCGAGACCGAGGTGTTCCTGCACGGCGCCGGCGTCGCCGCCGCGGTAGATCACGCCGGGCCTGAGCGCGCCCTGCAGCGGCCGTTCGTTGCCCTCCTCGTCGAAGATCTCGAAGAACGGCGCGCTGCGCTCGAAGAACGCCGGCTTGCGGGCCTCGACGATCACCAGGTCGAACAGGTCGCGCCAGCCGAGCTCGCCGAGCCGGCCGTTGAACGCGTAGCGCATCATCGGCCGCGTGTAGCTCCACTCGCTGTTGGTCGCCAGGAACAGCTTCTTGCCGGCGCGCTTCAGGTCGAGCAGCGTCTGCGGCAGGTCGGGGTCGAGGTCGACGAAGCGCTCGGGGTCGGCGATGATCTCGGCCTTCAGCTGCCCCTCGAGGTGCGCGGCGTTGATGTTGTCGTTGACGATGCCGTACAGCTCGCGGTAGCTCGGCGTGCCGTCGAGCCGGCCTGTGTCGCGCAGGTCGACCAGCTGGCCGTAGATGCACGCCTCCGACAGCGAGAACAGCGTGTTGAGGAACACCCAGCGGGGCTCGCCGAGGTCGACCCAGACCTGGCTGTAGGCCTCGCGCTGCTGCTCGTGCGACAGCATCGCGGTGCCGTGCGCCGCCTGGGTCACGTAGCCGAAGCGGTTGGCCTTGACGATGTTGCCCTTCTCGACGTCGATGATCAGCCCGCGCGCGAACTGCTCGGCGTCGAACTCGAGGTCCTGCACCGGCAGGCCGCGTTCGAGCAGCTTCTGGCGCACGTGTTCGTAGGCCCGCGCCTCCCAGGCGACCACGTCGTAGTGCACGAGCGTGTAGTCCATGTCGAAGCCGACCGCGTGCACCGACCGCATGTTGAGGGTGCGGTTGCAGAACACGCGCCGTTCGGCGGGAGGCGACCAGGCGGCCTGTCGTTCGGGCATACTCCTTGTTGTAGCAGCGGGCGCGGCCGTCGCCATGGCGCCGGTGGCAGCGGTGCGACGAGGACTCGTCCGTTGCTCCGAATGGGGGGTTGACTAGTGGGTAGCCATGGCACGGTCTCCGCGTCGACTCCCGGCCGCGTTCGCGCTGGCCGCAGCCTGCCTGTTCGTGCCGAGCGGGTGCGGCGCCGGCCTGATCACCGGGATCGCGGCCAGCGACAGCGGCAGCAACCCCGAGGCGCGCGTCTCCGAACTCAACGTGCTGACGTCGCCGCTGCCGCTGATGCCGGAGGCCGGCCGCACCGCGCGGGTGCTGGTCTCGAACGCCGACCTGTCGGGGGACCGGCTGCGCAAGGTCGAACTGCGCGCCGCCGGCAGGACGGCCGAGCAGCCGGTGCTCGCGGTGGCCGTGCAGAACGGCGCGACCACGATCACGGTGCTGCTCGACACGGCGCCGCTGCGCGCCGGCATCGACCCGACCGCGGCGGACCTGGCGGCGCAGTTCGTGGTGACGACGGTCGACGGCGAGGTCGGCCCCGCCGGCGTCGACCTGGTCCGTCAGCCGGTGACGCGCCTGGTGCTGCCGACGGGCGTCGGCGAACTGAAGCTGTCGCCGCTCGGCGGCTTCGTCAGGATGACCGTCGACGGCCTGCGCGCGACCGACGAGTCCGAACTGGAGGTGGTCATCTCGACGCGCGATCCGCAGTCGGTGGTGCCGGGTGCGCGCACGATCCGCCTGTCGACCGACGTCGAGTTCGTCGCCCCCGAAGGCGGGCTGCCGACGTTGGAGGCGCTGATCCCCGGCAACGACTTCCCCGACGAGTTCGAGATCCTGGTGCGCGACCAGATCGCCGGCGTGTCGACGTCGGCGACCAACGCGATCTACGAACCGCGCGTCGAGTTCGCGCTGCCCGGGCAGGGACCGACGACCGGCGGCAGCCTGGTGACGCTGATCGGCACCGCGCTGGTGCCGTACGACTTCTCGACCGCGCCGGCGCAGCTCGACTTCGACAGCATCACGCTGACGTTCGAGAAGGGGCAGCGGATCACGCAGCTGGCGCCGCAGGACTTCCGCCCGGCGGAGTCCGACTCGGACCGGCTGGTGTTCACGATCCCGCCGTCGCCCGACGGCCGGCCCGGCCGCGTCACGATCCGGCTGCAGGTCGACGGCGTGCGGCCCGGCGGCGCGCCGTTCACGGCGACCTTCGAGGCCGACGAGGAGTTTCTGTTCGCCAACCCGGATCCGTTCTTCGGCCCGCGCGGCGCGGTGCTCGACCGCACGCCGGTGGCGGCCGCGCCGATCCGCCTCGACAGCGCGCCGAGCACCGACGCGGCGCCGGACTTCGCGATCCTGACCGAGCAGGGCGGCGTCGGCTTCCTGCAGCTGCTGCTCGCCCAGCAGAACGGCATGTTCCAGCCGTTCGCGACGCCGCGGCAGATCGGCAACCACCAGCTCGGCCCGCAGCGCAATCCGAAGGACCTGTTGGTCGGCGACTTCAACGGCGACGACGTGCCGGACCTGTTCGTCGTCAACGAGGGCGGCGCGACCGCGAGCCACCTGCTGGTGCTCGGTCAGCAGCGGCCCGATCCGCCGCTCGGCGACGTCGTGGTCGTCAACGCCGCGCCGGGCTCGACCAGCGGCCGGGTGGCCGATTTCGACGGCGACGGCCACCTCGACGTGCTGCTGGTGCCGGGACCGCTCGCGCCGCTCGGCCAGCGGCCGCAGGTGCTGTTCGGCACCGGCGCGGGCGTACCGCCGCTGTTCGAACCGGAGGTCGTGCTCGACGTGCGCGCGTTCGCCTACGAGGCCGCCGAGGTCGAGGACTTCGACGGCGACGGCCGCCTCGACGTCGCGCTCGTCAGCGGCACCGAACTGAAGCTCGACGTCGCCTACGGCGGCGACGAACGCACGTTCTCGAGCGGCGTGCAGACGGACTTCACGATCCCGGACTACACGCCGGACCCGGCGTCGCCGGCGGTCGGCCTGCACTCGTGCCGCAACGGCGCGCAGCCGGCGCTGGCGGTCGTGCTGGCGGGCCTCGATGCGCCGACGGTCACGCGGCCGACGGTCGCGGTGCTGCCGCAGCAGCAGGTCGCCGGGGTCTGGGAGTTCGTGCCGCCGACGCTGCAGGAGGTCTACGTCGCGCCGGTCGAGCCGATCGGCCAATCGCTGGCGGCCGACCTCGACGGCGGCCAGAACCCCGGTGTCGGCCCGGTCGAACTGGTCATCGGCATCCGCGGCGAGCCGTCGTCGGTTTCGCTCGGCCTGCTGCAGTTCGACGGCACCCGCTTCAACCCGCTGCTCGGCTCGATCATCGGCGGCACCGCGCTGTTGGCCGAGGCGCCGGTGCAGATCAGTTCGCTCGCGTTCGACACCGCGTTCCCGGCGGCGGGCGCGGGCCAGCCGCAGAAGGACGCGGTGTTCCTGGTGCACGAGGTCGACGTCGACGGCGTGCGCGAACGGCGGCTGTCGACGCGCCTCGTCGACGTGCCGCAGCTCGACGAACCGATCCTGCTGCCGCCGGACGCGGGCGCCAGCCTGGCGTTCCCGATCGAAGGGCTGGTCGCCGGCGACTTCTCGGACACCGCGCTGGGCGCGCAGGGCCGGGTGCGCGACCTGGCGCTGGCCAGCACCGCGATCCCGAACCAGCAGGAGGGCATCCGGATCGTGCTCAACGACGGCTTCGGCGGGATCCCGCGGCTCGGCAATTCGATGCAATCGCCCGGCCTGCTGCCCGACTCGGTGACGCTGCTGTCGTCCGAGACCGACTACGACCGGCTGGTGTTCGTCAACCGCGACTCGACGGTCGGCTTCTGGCGGCCGGACCCGACCGGGCCGGCGCTGCAGGCGCCCAACAGCCTGTCGGGGCCGCTGCGCACCGCGCTCGGCGCACCGTTCGACACGCTCGACCTCGACGACGACACCCGCATCCAGGTCGCCGACGTCGACGGCGACGGCGTGCGCGACCTGGTGGTGATGATGTCGTTCGACATCTCGGTGCCGAGTATCGGCGATACCCGCATCGCGCTGCTGCGCGGCAAGGTGCTGCCGGCCAGCACGGAGTTCCCGTTCCACCAGCCGGTCGTGTTCGCGCCGGCGCACGGCAATGCCTCGTCGTTCGCGCTCGGCGACTTCGCGGTCGAACCCGGCGGGGTGCCGACGCGGCTGGAGCTGGCGGTGGCGGTGCCGGAGGGGTCGAGCCCGACCTCGGTCGACGGCAACCACCTGATCTTCTTCCGCTACCAGGCGGGGGCCACGGTCGCGGAGGATCGGTTCGTGCCGAGCTTCGTGACCGCCAACGAACAGGCGCTGCTGGCCGGCAGCGGGCCGACCGAGGTGGTCACCGCCGACTTCGACGGGGACGGCCGCCAGGACCTGCTGGTGGCCTGCCGCGGCGACGACACGCTGCGGCTGTTCCGCAACACGTCGCTGCCGGGCGGGCCGGCGTTCGAGGTCGACGTCGCGGCGTTCGTCGAAGGGCTGTCGTCGCCGTACGCGCTCGATCCGGGCACGCCGACGGCGCTGCGCCTCAGCGACGTCAACGGCGACGGCAACCTCGACGCGGTCGTGTTCGTGCAGCAGCAGCTGCAGTCGGGAGTGCTGCAGTCGTCGGTCGCGACCTACCTGAGCTCGGGTTCGGGCTCGTTCGAGTCGGCGCGGTTCGCGTCGCGCACCCGCAGCGGCGACTTCGACGCGGTGCTGTCCGGCGCGCTCGGCGACTGGAATCGCGACGGGGTCGTCGACCTGCTGCTCGGCTGGGAGGTCGTCGATCCGCTGGTCAACCTGCGCGTGCTGTTCGGCGGCACGAGGTAGCGATCGGTCGGCGGGCTGCCTATCGTGCGGCCCCAATGAGCCTCTCCTCGCAATCGAATCGCCGCGGCAGGCAGCAGCTGCCGGTCCTCAACGTCGCGATGCTCGGCCACGCCTTCATGGGGCGTGCGCACGGCAACGCCTACCGCCAGGTCAACCGCTTCTTCGACCTGCCGATGCAGGTGGTGCCGAAGGTGATCGTCGGCCGCGACCAGAAGCGCGCCGCGGCGGCGGCCGATAAGCTCGGGTTCGAGGCGGCGACCACCGACCTCGAGGCGGTGCTCGCCGATCCGGAGATCCACGTCGTCGACGTCGCGACGCCCAACGACAGCCACTACCCGCTCGGCATGCAGGCGCTGCAGGCCGGCAAGCACGTGCTGTGCGAGAAGCCGCTGGCGATGACGTTGGCGGAGACCAAGGAGATGGCCAGGCTCGCCAAGAAGCGCAAGGTGCGCGTCGGGCTGTGGCACAACTACCGCCGCGCGCCGGCGACCGCGCTGGCCGCGAAGATGATCGCGCGTGGCGACATCGGCGACGTGCTGCAGGTGCGCTGCGTCTACCTGCAGGACTGGCTGGCCGACCCGAAGGCCGGCTGGAGCTGGCGCAACAGCCGGAAGCTCGCCGGCAGTGGCGCGCACGGCGACCTCAACGCCCACCTGATCGACCTGACGCGCGCGCTGACGGGGCTCGAGTTCGACTCGGTCTGTGGTCTGCAGCAGACGTTCTACAAGAGCCGCCCGGCCGGCCGCGGCAAGACCGCCAAGGTCGACGTCGACGACGCGTTCTGCTTCCTGGCGAAGTTCAAGGGCGGCGCGATCGGCACGTTCGAGGCGACCCGGGTCGCGCCCGGACGCAAGAACCACAACTGCATCGAGGTGTCCGGCAGCAAGGGCTCGATCCGCTGGAACCTCGAGCGCATGAACGAACTCGAGGTGTTCTCGATGAAGGACCAGCGCGACGCGCAGGGCTGGCGCACCGTGATGTGCATGGACGACGTGCACCCGTACGCGCCGAACTGGTGGCCGGACGGCCACATCGTCGGCTACGAGCACACCTTCGTGCACCACGTCGCCGACTTCGTCACCGCGCTGGCCGCCGGCCAGCCGTTCGCGCCCGACTTCGACGACGGCGTCGCCGTCCAGGCCGTGCTCGAAGCAGCCCTGCAGTCCGCCCAGCAGGGCCAATGGACCAAGGTCCCACGCTGACCCCCCCGAACGCCGCATACCGAACCCGGTTCAAGTTGCGCGGGTTCGCGCGGCCGGCGCTCGATCGGCTAACGTCCCCGCACCCCTCCGCCTCCCACAGCAACCGACGATGATGAAAGGACCCGGCATCTTCCTGGCGCAGTTCATGAGTGACGAAGCGCCGCTCGACCAGTTCGACACCGCCTGCAAGTGGGCCGCCGACCTCGACTACGTCGGCGTGCAGGTGCCGTCGTGGGACGGCCGCTGCCTGGACCTGCAGAAGGCGGCCGAGAGCAAGGACTACTGCGACGAACTCGCCGGCATCGCCAGGCAGAACGGCGTCGAGATCAGCGAGCTGTCGACGCACCTGCAGGGCCAGCTGGTCGCGGTGCACCCGGCCTACACGTCGATGTTCCAGGTGTTCGCGCCCGACGACGTCAACACGCCCGAGGCGATGCACGAGTACGGCGCGCAGCAGGTCAAGTGGTGCCTGAAGGCGAGCCAGCACCTTGGCCTCGACGCGATGCCGACCTTCCCCGGGGCGCTGATGTGGCACACGGTCTACCCGTGGCCGCAGCGTCCGGCCGGCCTGGTCGAGGAGGGCTTCAAGGAACTGGCGCGCCGCTGGCGGCCGCTGCTCGACTACGCCGACGAGTGCGGCATCGACTGCGCGTTCGAGGTGCACCCGGGCGAGGACATCCACGACGGCGCCAGCTACGAGATGTTCCTCGAGCACGTCGACGACCACGCGCGCGCGTGCCTGCTCTACGACCCGAGCCACTTCGTGCTGCAGCAGCTCGACTACCTGCACTTCATCGAGCTCTACCACGAACGCATCAAGGCGTTCCACGTCAAGGATGCCGAGTTCAAGCCGGACGGCCGCACCGGTGTCTACGGCGGCTACCAGTCGTGGCAGAACCGCGCCGGCCGCTTCCGCTCGACGGGCGACGGCGAGGTCGACTTCGTCGGCATCTTCACCGAGCTGACCAAGCACGGCTACGACGGCTGGGCCGTGATCGAGTGGGAGTGCTGCTTCAAGGACAGCCAGCAGGGCGCCGAGGAAGGCGCGCCGTTCATCATGTCCCACATGATCAAGCCGCCGGCCAAGGCCTTCGACGACTTCGCCGGTGGCGCGGTCGACCAGGCGGCCGTGCGCAAGGCGCTCGGCCTCGAGTAGCTCCGCGGGGCAATATCCGCAGGGCATCCCCGCTGGGCAGCCTCACAGCGCAGCCTCACAGCGCAGCCTTGCTGGGCCGCCAACGGCCACTCCGGGCGGGGCTGCATCCGGCGCGGCAGGAGCTACGATGCCCGCTGCATGGACGCCGTCGCCGCATCGACCAGCAACGCATCACCCGGCACCGCATCGCCCACGACCAAGGGCCTGCTCGCCAGGCTGCCGCTGCTGCTCGCCCTGCTGCTGCTGGCCCTGATCGCGGTGCCGCGCGTGCACGGCCACGAGCACCTGCTGTGGTCGTTCGTCGGGGTCGGCGCCGGCCTGTGCGTCTGGTATGCGCTGCTGGCGCGGTCCCGCCGGTCGCTGGCGGTCGACGCGGTCCGTCCGGTCAAGCAGCACTACATCCAGGCCTCGGTGCAGATCGTCCTGTACCTCTACTGGGGCTTCCTCTGGCAGGACGTCGACGGCACGCGCCCGATCTACGCGCAGGCGCCGCTGATCCTGGCGCAGTTCTGCTACCTGTACGCGTTCGACGGCCTGTGGTCGTGGACGCGCGGCCGCGCCTGGCGGCTGAGTTCGGGGCCGACGCCGATCGTGCTGTCGACCAACCTGTTCATCTGGTTCCGCGACGACTTCTTCGTCTGGCAGTTCGCGATGATCACCGCCGGTCTGCTCGGCAAGGAGTTCCTGCGCTGGCGCAAGGATGGCCGCCGAACGCACATCTTCAACCCGTCGGGCTTCGGCCTGATGTGCGCGGCGACGGTGCTGATCCTGCTTGGCGAGACCGACGCGACCTGGGCCAAGCCGCTGTCGACCACGATCGCGGTGCCCGGCATCTTCCTGCTGATCTTCGCCCTCGGTCTGGTGGTGCAGCACTTCTTCGCGGTGACGCTGATGACGTTCGCCGCGGCGCTGGCGATGATCGCCACCAACCTCGTCTACCAGCAGGTGACCGGCGTCTACCTGTTCATCAGCACCAACCTGCCGGCCGCCGCGTTCCTCGGGTTGATGCTGCTGATGACCGACCCGTCGACGTCGCCGCGCACCAACGTCGGCCGCACGCTGTTCGGCGCGGGCTATGGCCTCGGCTACATCATCGCGTTCGAACTGCTCAACCGGATCGGCGCGCCGGACCTCTACGCCAAGCTGTATCCGGTGCCGGTGCTCAACCTGACCGTGCAGTGGCTGGACCGGTTCGCGCACCGGGGCGCCATCGGCCGCCTCAACGAACGCTGGGAGCGCGGCGTGTCGCCGCGGGTCAGCAACGCGATCCACATGGCGCTGTGGGCGGCGGTGTTCGTCGGCCTGTTCTCGACCGGCTACTTCGAACGCACGCATCCTGGCAACTCGATCACGTTCTGGAAGCGCGCGGTCGCCGAGCAGCGCGCCAACGCGTCGCGCGGCCTGGTCAAGATCACCGGCTCGCGTGCGGTCGATCCGATGGTCGACGGCGCGGCGCGCGCCGCCGCCTACAACGAGCTCGGTATCCTCAGCATGACCGAGGGCATCGACGATGCGAGCGAGCAGGCGCGCATCGGCAACGCGGCGAAGTGGTTCGCGCAGGCGGCCGAACTCGGCAGCGACGAGGGCAGCAAGAACGTGCTGCAGCACTTCCTGTTCCACCGCGCCCGCCGCAGCGACCGCGACCTCGGGGCAGCGCTGCAGCGCGCGCAGACGCTCGGCGTGCAGGGCGATGCGCGCGCGGCGTTCCTGATCGGACTGGCGGTCGAGACCGGTGTCGGCGTGCGGCCGGACCCGCGCGGCGCGCTGTCGTTCTACCGGCGCTGCCCGCCGACGGATCCGTTCGCGGCGCGCGGCATCGCCCGCATCGGGCTCGCGGCGGGGCCAGGCTTCGACCTGCGCGCGGTCGCGCCGGAGCTGCAGCGGGCCGCCGAGGCCGGCGACGGCGAGAGCTGCTTCTACCTGTCCTACATGCACCGCCGCGGTCAGGGTGTCGAACGCGACGAAGCGCGCGCCAACCAGCTGCTGCGGCGCGCGGCGGAGGCCGGATTCGAGCCCGCGGTCGCGGCGCGCGGGCGCGACGAGGCGCCGCCTTTCGCGCCGCCGCGACGCAAGCACATGTCGGCGCCGCCGTTCACGACGGCGTTTCCGGTCAGCGGGTGATCGGGGCCGCGCTCACGGTGCTCGCAGCGGCGGCGATCTCCTGGTTCGGGAGGTTGCTCCCCCTTCCCTCCACTCCGGATAGCATCAGGCCCGGATGAGAACACGCTTGGTTTGCGTGGCGGTCGCGATCGCCGCTGGCTGCGTCGTCTACCTGCAGTCGACGAGGGGCGAGGTGCTCGACCCCAGATCCAATCCGTCCGCAGGGTCGGAACTGGATGACCGGCGCCCGCGGGCAGCCGATCAAGATTCCGAGGCCGCGATTGCGGCTCGCGATCGTCATCCGATGACTCCATCCCGCAGCGTCGACGGCCGGAAGCCTGCGAGTCTCGATGCTCTCTTCAAGGCGCATCTGGAACCCGCTCCGGACTACTTGCAAGAAGCGGCTAGCAAGGCTTTCACGCAGCAGGCCACGTTGATCTCCGGCCAGATGGCAGGCAGGAGTCAGGATCGCATGTCGGACGTCATGTCGGTCGTGCAGGACGGGTATGCCGTCCGGTTGCGGCGACTGGCTGCTCAGGCCACGGCCGACGGGCGCGGGCTGCTGCTCGTCGGCGGCTGCGACTTTCGCGAGGCGATCGCCGGGAAGACGCATGTGCGCTGGTCCGGTGGCGAGTCGCTGTTCGGGAAGGGCCTCGAGGTGCTGGTCGTGCTCGAAGAGGAGGATGCAGAACTCGTAGAGTTCGATCGCCGGATTCGTGAGCTGCGTGCGATCGATCTCGCTGAGCGCTTGCAGCACTTCAACAATCTGCCGGTGGAGCAGCGCTCGGCAGCGATCAAGGAGTATCGACGCTGTCTGGCTGATGGCACGGCGGATGACCAGGGCCGTGAGTGGTTCGGGATCGACGCCCGCGAACTGCGGTGGATCCGGGTCGACCCGGGCACCCTGCAGATCGTGCCCACCGGTCGGTAGCGCCGGGCGTGCACGCATCGGCGGCCGTCAGCGGCTGATCACCCGGATCGGTCGCAGGCCGAGCACGCCGTCACCGCCGTCCGGTGCGTGTGCGTAGCGCGTCGTCGATCGGCAGCCCAGTGCGCCGTCGCGCACGCTGCCGCCGCGCACGGCCCGCCACGCCATCGGGTCGCGTTCGGCCCGCGCGCGCAGGCCGTCGTCGGCGCGCGCGTCGAAGTCCGGGTAGGGCAGCTTCTCGTCGCGACACCACTCGCGCACGTTGCCGTGCACGTCGCAGAGGCCGAAGCGGTTGGAACGCAGCTGCCCGCACAGCGCGATGGCGCCGTCGAACCAGCCGTACGCAGCCGCGGCCTCGGGATCGCTGCCGCTGCACCAGGGCGTGCTGGTGCCGGCACGGCACGCATACTCCCACTGCACCTCGGTCGGCAGCGTCATGCCCCAGCGACGCAGTTCGCGCATCGACGTGTGCCAGTCGACGTCGGTCATCGGCAGGCGCGGGTCGAGGTTGGACAGGTCCCGGCCCGTCAACCTGGCGAACTGCACCACGCTCAGCTCGGTGCGCGCGACCAGGAACGGCTCGAGCGCCACGATCGCGTCGTTGAGTTCGTCGCTGCTGGCGTGCTCGTCGTTGCGATCCATGCCCGGCTCGTTGCGGCGCGCCCCGACCGCGATGCGGCCGCCGGGCACCAGCACCAACACCACGCCGGTGCCGGCGTCGGTCTGCAGGTCGCCGCTGCGCGTGTCGCGCGTCGGCAGCGGGTAGCCGTCGGCATGCGTGCGCAGGTCCAGGAACTCCCACAGCTTGGTGCGCGGGTGGCAGCCTATCGGAACCAGGCCGGGCAGCCGCGGCAGCGGCAGGCCGCGGTACTCGGTGCTGGCGAGGTCGCCGTCGCTGGCGCGGATCGCGGCGCGCGCGCGCCGCCAGACGTCGTCGTACTGCCGATCGTCGGCGAACGTCTCGCGGCTCCACTGCATCCGGGCCGCGACCCTCGCGGCGGTGCCGTCGTCACCCAAGAACGTGTCGAGGTGCTCGCGCAGCCGCAGCAGGGCCCGCTCGAGGTGGCGATCGACGGGGTCCAGCAGCTCGCCGCCCTGCTGCTCACGTCGGTTGGCGAGCGCCAGCAGACGGGCCTGCACCTTGATGCGTTCGGCGGTCAGCGACTCGGCGAACGTGCGGTTCCAGCGGTCGTAGGCGTCGAGGTGCTCGGGCCACGGCGGCGGCAGCTCCAGCTCGAGGCGGCGGCCCTGCTCGATGCGGTCCTCGTTGGCGAGCAGACGGAAGCCGGCATCGGCCTTGTCCTTCAACTCGCGGTTGGCCTGCTCCCGCAGGCTGGCCTCGCGGTTGGCGCGCTGCAGCGCCAGCGTCAGCAGCACCAGCGACACCGTCAGCAGCAGCGCCGCCGCGGCGAACGCGATCGACTGGCCGCGGTTGCGCCGCACGAACTTGCGCAGCCGGTACCACGTCGTCGGCGTGGCGACCTCGACCGGCTGGTCGGCGAGGTAGCGGCGCAGGTCCGCGGCCAGCTCCCCGACGCCCGCGTAGCGGTGTTCGCGTTCCTTCTGCAAGGCCTTGCCGAGGATCGCGTCGAGGTCACCGCGCAGCGCCGGCGCGCGGCCGGGCGGCGCGATGTCGCTGGCACGCGACGGCTGGTGGCTGGCGATCACCCTGGCCATGCCGGCGACCCCCTGTGCGCGCAGCACCACGCCGGGGATCGGCAGCTGCTCGGTCAGCAGTTCGTAGAGCTGCACGCCGAGCGCGTAGACGTCGGCGCGGGTGTCGACGTCGCCGACGCGGCCGGCGGCCTGCTCGGGGCTCATGAACTCCGGCGTGCCCATCAGCGTGCCCTGGAACGTCATCGCGCCGCCCTGCAACAGCGGATCCGCGAGGGACTTGGCGATGCCGAAGTCGATGATCTTCGGCCGCGGACCTTCGTCGGTCGTCGCCAGCAGCACGTTGTTCGAACTGAGGTCGCGGTGCAGCACCTGCTTCTGGTGCGCGTGCTGCATCGCGTCGCAGACCTGCAGGAACAGCTCGATGCGCTGCCGCATCGGCACCTTCTGGCGCCGGCACCAGGCCACCAATGTCGGCCCCTCGACCAGCTCCATCGCGAAGAACGGCCGCCCCTTCGGCGTCGTGCCGGCGTCGAGCAGGCGCGCGATGCACGGATGGTCCATGCGGTTGAGGGCTTCGCGTTCGGCGGTGAAGCGCGCCAGGATCTCGCGCGAGTCCATGCCCGGGTTGAGCACCTTGACCGCGACCGGCCGCCGGATCGGCTCCTGCTGGTCGGAGCGGTAGACGGTGCCGAAGCCGCCGCGACCGATCACCGCCTGCAGCAGGTAGGGGCCGAGGCGCCGCGGCAACCGGTCGTCGTCACCGGCCTGCTCGGCGTCGCCCTCGTCGCCGTGCCAGTCGCCTTCGATCGCGCCGGCGGCGACCAGCCAGTTGCGCAGCGCGCGGGCGTGGCGAGGGTGTGCCGAGAGCAGTTCGTCGATCGCGGCGGCGCGTGCGTCGTCGTCGCCCTCGAGGATCTCGAGCGCGGCCTCCTCGAGGTCCTCCGGCAGGGTCTCGTCCGCCCACGACGGCTCGGTCATGCCGCAGATCATGGCATGCGAAGTTTTCTGCTCCAACGGCGTGCGGTCGGGCACGGACGGTTCTTCAGCGGGAGAACGACGAATCCACCAACCACCGACCCCGATCGAACCATGACCTCCCGCACCCTGCTGACCCTGTCCGCCGCCGCCGCGCTCGCCGCGACCGCATCCGCCCAGATCCCCGGCTACCTGGTGACCTACTCGCAGACCGAGAGCACGTTCTCGGGCAGCGGCGGCACCGTGCTCGGCCAGTTGCTGCCCAACGAGGTCAGCAGCTTCGCGCCGAACAGCGTCACCTGCGCCACCGCCTCGGCCGAGAAGTGGCTGCCGCGCACCGCGTCGCACGTGATGGCCGGCGACGAGGACGGCGACGGCCTCTACTTCAACCCGTCGATCTTCGGCCCGATCGACGCGCTGCTCAGCGTGCCCAACGCAGCCGGCATCGGCGGCGACACCCAGCGCAGCGTGTTCTGGTCGGTGTCCAGCGCGATGGGCAACAACATCAGCGCGACGCCGTTCCGCCCCGGCGACGTCGCCCGGATCGTGCGCAACGCGGTCGGCGAAGGCCAGGTCGAGCACTTCATCCGCCAGGAGATGATCCAGTCGGCGCTCGGCCTGCCGGCCAGCTCGATCGTCGACGTCGACGCGATCGCGTTCGGTCCCAACTACGGCGTGTTCTTCTCGCTCGACCAGGACACGCTGGCGATGACCGACTGCGGCCCGACCCTGGTCCGCGACGGCGACGTGCTGTGCATCCCGCCGTACGCGCTGAACTACACGCCCGACCTGCGCATCGCCGGCGTGGTGCCGTCGGCGGCGGTGGTCGTCTACGACGAGAATACGATGGACGCGTTCACGGCCAACGCGCAGGTCACCGACCGCTTCGGCAACTGCCTGTCTGCCGCGGTCGACGTCGAGTCGCTGGTGATCGACTACACCGGCCCGAGCGTCGCCGTCACGTCGTGCGCGGGCATCACGCTGCCGGTGCCGTCGCTGCTGTTCTCGGTCGAGACCGGCACCGGCGCGAGCGTGCTGACGACCGCGTTCGGCGGCCAGATCCACAACACGCTGTGCGGCCCGGCCGGCACCAGCTGCGGCTTCGGGCCGACGTGGGGGCCGCAGATGGGCATCCAGCCGACCTCGGCGACCACGGGCGCGCCGAGCTACGTCAACGCGCTGACCGGCGCGCGCACCTGCCACAACGTGCTCGAGCCGCAGCAGCACGTCATGAACGTGTTCCCGCTCGGCGCCCCGGCCGGCGCCAACGCGATCGACTACGGCTCGGAGTTCGCGTTCAACGTCGCGCTGGTCGAGATCGTGCCGCCGACCGTGCCGTGGTCGATCCCGGCGTTCCCGTGGTCGCAGATGTGCTTCCCGGACCTCTACGCCAGCAGCATCCTGGTGCACGCGTTCCCGCTGTTCGGCACCTTCGGCAGCTTCCCGATGGTCGCGATCCCGCCGGCCTGGAGCGGCAAGGTGCTCTACCAGAACGTCGGCTTCGGCGCCGGCACGTTCGAGCTGAGCACGCCCTGCGTGGTCGACGTGCAGTAGCCGCACGCTGGTTCGAAGTCGAACGACGGCCGCTCCGCGCGCACGCGTGGGGCGGCCGTCTCGCGTTCTGCGCAGCTGCCCGCCCCCAGGCCCTTGGCCGGTCCCGCCCCCAAAAGAAAGCGCCGCGGCTCCCCAGCCGCGGCGCTTCGTGCCCATCTCTCGGCTCCCCCTCAGGAGCCTTCTCGTCTGCAACCGCCCTGGACAACGGGCCCGAGCCCGTCGGCGTTGCAGGCGCCCTGCGGGGCGCCAAAAAAAACTGGGCCCTCGGCGTGCGCGCGGGGCCGGCTGGTTCTTCGGGGGGTGAACGACCACCAACCACCAACCCCGGATCGAACCATGAACCAGCTCTCCCTGTCCCTGATCGCCACCGCCGCCCTCGCCGCCGCCACCACGGCCCAGGCGCCGACCTTCCTGCTGACCTACTCGCAGCCCGAGATGACCAACTCGGGCAGCGGCGGCACCGTGCTCGGCCAGCTGCTCCCCAACGAGATCGCCTACGTCGACTTCACCGTGCCGTGTGCGCTCGCCTCGGCCGAGAAGTGGATGCCGCGCACCTGCACCCACGTGATGGCCGGCGACGAGGACGGCGACGGCGTGCTCTTCGAGAACAACCTGCTCGGCCGCATCGACGCGCTGGTCACGACGGCCAACTGGACCTCGCCGGTCGGCGGCGACACCCAGCGTTCGATCTGCTACTCGCCGTCGCAGCCGATGGGCACCACGATCAGCGGCGGGCCCGGCCTGCGCCCCGGCGACATCGGCCGCATCGTGCGCGTCGGCGCCGCCGACGGCCAGGTGCAGCACTTCATCACGCAAGAACTGCTCAACAACGCGCTCGGCCTGCCGCCGGCCTACGCGATCGACATCGACGCCGCCGCGTTCCAGCCGAACTACGGCCTGTTCTTCTCGGTCGACGCCGACGTGATCGCGATGACCATGTGCGGCCCGATGATGATCCGCGACGGCGACGTGCTGTGCCTGCCCGGCGGCACGATGGGCTACACCAGCGACCTGCGCGTCGCCGCGACCACGCCCAACAGCGCGGTCGTCGTCTACAGCGAGGCGCAGATGAACGTCTTCACCGCCAACGCGCAGGTCACCGACCGGTTCGGCGCCTGCGTCACGACGGTCGGGGACGTCGAGTCGCTCGAGATGGACCTGTTCGGTCCGACGCTGACGCTGACGCCGTGCCCGGGCGTCACGGTGCCGGTCCCCAACCTCTACTACTCGTGCGAGAACGGCACCGGCGCCAGCCTGCTGCAGGTCGCCGGTGGCGGCAGCATCGTGCCGACCCCGTGCGGCCTGGCCGGCACGCCGTGCTCGTCGGGCGGCCCGACCTTTGGGCCGCAGATGGGCGTGCGACCGCCGAGCACGACCACCGGTGTCGCCAGCTTCGTCAACGCCCTGGCCAACACGCGGGTCTGCACGCACACGCTCGAGCCGCAGCAGCACGTCGTGTTCAGCCCGGCCCCGCCGGTGCAGGTCGACTACAACAACCCGTTCGTGCTCAGCCTGATCCTGATCGAGCTGGTCTCGCCGGTCGTGCCGGCCTCGGTCCCGGCGTTCCCGTTCTCGCCGACCTGCTTCCCCGGCCTCTACGCGCCGTCGATCATCTCGTGGACGCCGGTCGGCCCCGGCTTCGGCTCGTTCCCGACCCCGGCGTTCCCGGCCGCGTTCACCGGCAAGGTGCTGTTCCAGGGCGTCGGCTTCTCGACCGGCACGTTCGAGCTGAGCACGCCGGCGGTGATCGACGTGCTGTAGGCGAGCATGGGGCGCGGCCGGCAGCGGCCGCAGCGACGGACCAGCGGCCGCGCGCCCCGATCGGGGTGCGCGGCCGTTCGTCGTCGGCGGACGTGCCGGGAGTCGTCGGAGCGGGCTTGTCCGCGACCGGCCGAGCCTCCAGGCTCTGGCCGTGACCGACGCCGAGTTCGTTCCGTTCTCCGATCGCTACGTGCCGCCGGTGCCTCCGGAGGAGGCGCTGCGCACGTTCCACGAAGCGCTGCGGCGCCGCCGCAGCGTGCGCGAGTTCAGCGACCGGCCGGTGCCGCGCGAGACCATCGAGTGGCTGGTGCGCTGCGCGCACACCTCGCCGAGCGGCGCCAACAAGCAGCCGTGGCGGTTCGTCTGCGTGCAGGACCAGGCGGTCAAGCAGAAGATCCGCGAGGCGGCCGAGAAGGAGGAGCGCGAGTTCTACGAACGGCGCGCCAACGAGGAGTGGCTCGACGACCTGGCGCCGCTCGGCACCGACGACACCAAGGAGTTCCTGACGGTCGCGCCGTGGCTGGTGGTGGTGTTCCAGATGACCAAGGACGACGACGGCGGCCAGGTCTACTACCTCAAGGAGTCGGTCGGGCTGGCGTCGGGCATGTTCCTCGCAGCCGCGCAGCTCGCCGGCCTCGCGACGCTGACCCACACGCCGTCGCCGATGAAGTTCCTCGGCGACGTGCTCGGTCGGCCCGAGAGCGAACGTGCGTTCCTGCTGATCCCGGTCGGCTACCCGACGGACGACTGCAAGGTGCCCAAGAAGGCGCTGCAGCGGCGGCCGCTCGACGACGTGATGGTGGTGGTCTGACGGCGGGCCCCGCCGAGGTTCGCGCCCTCGGCTAGACTGAGGCTCGCCCCATGCCCCACACCTCGAAGCTCGTCCGGGCCGCGGCCGTCGCCGCGCTCGCGTTTCCGCTCGCCGCCCAGAACGTCTGGACCCAGGTCGTCACCGCCAACGCGCCGAGCCGCGGCCTGTGGCCCGGCATGACGTTCGCCACCGCGACCGGCGCCTGCTACCTCTACGGCGGCGCGGGCGGCGGCACGACCAGCAACGAGACCTGGTCGTACGACGGAGTCGACTGGACCCTGCTGGCGACGACCGGCGATCCCGGCGAACGCCACACGTTCGGCATCTGCTACGACGAGGTCCGCAGCGTCGTGGTGATGTTCGGCGGCAGCGACAACAACTACGTGGCCAACGGCGAGACCTGGGAGTTCGATCCGCTGACCAGCACCTGGACCGACGCGACGCCGGCCGCCGGCCCCGGCCCGCAGGCGCGGTGGGGCTGCAAGCTCGCCTACGACATCAGCCGCAACGTCACCGTGCTGTACGGCGGCTGGTCGGGTGCGGGCTTCACCAACGACACCTGGGAGTGGGACGGCACCGCCTGGACCCAGGTGACGACCAACAACCTGCCGTCGCCGCGCGATCGCTTCGGCATGTGCTACGACCTCTTGCGCAGCCGGGTGGTGCTGTTCGGTGGCATCAGCAGCCAGGCCTCCGACGAGACCTGGGAATACGACGGGGCCGACTGGACGCTGGTGGCGACGGCGACGACGCCGCCCGCGCGGCAGAAGAACTACCTCGCCTACGACGTGCTGCGCGGCGTCAGCATCATGCAGGGCGGCCAGGCCAACGCGCAGCAGCTGCTCGACTGCTGGGAGTACGACGGTAGCAACTGGCGGCTGGTGCCGAGCACGCCGGCGCCGGCGCGCGGCGAAAACGCGACCTGCTACGACCTGCTGCGCGGGCGCGTGGTGGTGTTCGGTGGCTACAGCTTCAACGGCGTCAACACCGACACGTGGGAGTTTGCGCCGGCGACGACGCCGCAGTTCACCAGCTACGGCGCCGGCTGCGTCGGTTCGGCCGGCGTGCCGAACCTCGCCGCGACCGGCGGCGTGCTGCCGGCGATCGGTGCCAACTTCGGCTTCACGATCGGCAACCTGCCGGCCGCCGGTGGCGCGGGCGTGCTCGCGGTCGGCGAGAGCAACTACCAGCTCGGCGCCCTGCCGCTGCCGTTCGACGCCGGCCTGATCGGCTGGACCGGCTGCACCGTCTACGTCGCGCCGATCGGCAGCGTCGGCTTCGTGCACCCGGCCGGGGTCGGCAGCGTGCCGCTGGCGATCCCCAACGACCCGCTGCTGGCGGGCTTCACGTTCCACGCGCAGGCGGCGAGCCTCGATGCGACCGCGCCCAACGGCGCGGTGGCGCTCAGCGCGGCGGTCGAGGTGATCGTCAACTGAACGGCGCTCACAGGCTGGTCTGCTTCCACCTGCCGCGGCGGAACAGCACGACCGCCATCGCCGCGAACGCGCACTCCGAGATCGGGATCGCCCAGAACACGCCGACCGGTCCCCAGTCGAGCCAGAACGCCAGCGCGCCGGCGAGCGGCAGCTGCAGCACCCACAGCGTCCAGAACGTGATCCACGTCGGCGTCTTGGTGTCGCCGGCGCCGTTGAACGCCTGCATCGCGACCATGCCCCAGGCGTAGAACACGTAGCCGGACGCGACGATGCGCAGCGTGTCGAGCGCGTAACCCTGCACCTCCTTGCCGCTGGCGAACGCGTTGACGATCGGCTCGGGGAACACCTCCATCACCACCGTGACGAAGGCCAGGAACAGCATGTCGTAGAAGCCGGTCAGCCAGACGGCCTTCTCGGCGCGGTCGGGGCGGCCGGCGCCGAGGTTCTGGCCGACCAGGGTCGCCGCCGCGTTGCTCAGTCCCCAGGCCGGCAGCAGCGCGAACAGCAGGATGCGGATGCCGGTCGTGTAGCCGGCGCCGGCCTGCTCGCCGAAGCTGTTGACGAACTTGGTCAGGAACAGCCAGCTGCTGGTGCCGATCAGGAACTGGCCGATCGTGCCGAACGACAGCCTGGTCATCTGCCACATCGGCGCGAACTCGAACGACACCAGCCGGGGCAGGCGGATCCGGCCGTTGCCGCGGGTCAACAGCCAGAACTGGTAGAGCACCGCGACCGTGCGGCCGGTGCAGGTCGCGATCGCCGCGCCCTCGACGCCCAGCTGCGGGAACGGGCCCCAGCCGAAGATCAGGCACGGGTCGAGGATCAGGTTGAGGCCGTTGCTGACCGTCAGCACCTTGAGCGCCAGCATCGGGTCGCCGGCGCCGCGGAAGATCGCGTTCTGCAGGAACAGCAGCGTGATGATCACGGTGCTGGCCAAGGACCAGCGCGCGTAGCCGGAGCCGACGTCGAGCACGTTCTGGTTGCCGTCCGACATCAGCGCCAGCAGTTCGGGCGCGAACCAGGCGGCCGGCACGGCCAGCACGACGCCGACGAGCACGCCGAGGCCGATCGCCTGGCTGCCGGCCGCGGCGGCGCCGTCGAGGTCCTTCTCGCCGACGCGGCGCGCGACCATCGCGGTCACCGCCATGCCGAGACCGAACGCGATCGCGTAGACCAGCGACAGCACGCCCTCGGTCATGCCGATGGCCGCGACCGCGCCGCCGTCGGTCGGCACCGAGCCGAACCAGCCGTCGTCGATGCGGTTGACCCACCAGATGTCGACCAGCGCGAACAGCGACTCGAGGCCCATCTCGAGCACCATCGGGACGGCCAGCAGCAGGATTGCGCTCGGCAGCGCCAGGCGCGTGTAGTCGTGCTGCTCGCCCCGCAGGCTGCCGATCACGTTGGCCCAGAAGGAGCGCTTCGCGATCGGGTCGTCGGGGTCGATGGGGGTGTCGGGATCGGGGGCTCTGGGGGCGCTCAAGGGGGCTCTCCGCCGCGCAGCGGGTTCGCGGCCGCGGGAGCTTACCCGTGCTGCCGCCAGAACGTGTGCGACAACTGGCGCCCGGATCCGTTCGCGCGCGTCTGCTGGCGGATCCGTTCGCGGCTCCACAGGCCGAGCACGCCGATCGCCGTGCACATCAGGATCACAAGCGCGCGGCCGCGCGGATCGTGCGGTGGGTTCGGCTCGGCATGCTCGCCGGCGTGCGGTCGATCGAGTGCGTCGACGTCGATCGCGCGCAGCGTGGTGCAGCGGCTACGCTGCAGCGCCTGCCGGGTCCGCTGGCGCACGTCGGCGGCGGCGAGCGGCCACAGCTCGTGCACGGCGTCGCGGGCGGCGATCGTCGTCCACGGCAGATCGGGCGCCGCGGCGTCGACGATGCGCGGCAGCTCACCGGCAGCGTGCCGGCGGATCAGCGCGTCGATCGCGGTCAGCCGGACGTCGTCGTCGGCCAGCAGCAGCGAGCGCAGCGTGTCGACGTCGAGCTCGCGGTCGGCGCGGCCGAGCTGGCGGGCGGCCTCGTGCTGGTCGGGGTCGCGCGCCGCGAACGCGCGCAGCTGCAGCGCGGTGGGTTCGGCGTCGCCGTCGGCGACTGCCATCATCAGCAGCGCCAGCGGCAGCATCAGGCCGCCTTCGCTGCGGCCGCGCACGTGCACGGCGCCCTGGGCGCGCCACGCCAGCCAGGTGGCGTCGCCGCACATCATCGGGCAGATCCGCAGCAGCGTCGCGCGCGGGTCGCCCTCGATCATGCAGCCGCCGAGATGGCCGGCGAGCACCGGCACCGCCAGCGAGCGCGGGGTCTCGAGCACGTCGGCCTCGAGCGCCTGCAGCAGCGCGTGCCAGCGCGACGGCAGTTCGAAGCCGGGCTGCACCGTCCATTGCTCGCGGCCGTTGCGTTCGCAGCGCCACAGCAGCGACGGACCGCCGTTCTCCGCGGTGAACGACGCGGTGCCGATCGCGACCGCGCCTGCCGGCACCTCGACCTTGGTCGCGCCGACCGTGACGCCGGCGGCCGAGAACGTCAACGCCAGCGGGCCGTGCGGGTCGAGGCCGTCGGGCCACGACGGCAGCGTCGGCAGGAAGTCCTCGCACAGCCACGCGACGGCGGGCGTGCCGCCGCGGTGCTCGCTCGCCGCGATCGCGGCGTGCAGCCGGGGGCCCTGGGCGACCGTCGCCGCCGTCAGCGTGGCCGTCAGCAGCCACAGCCGCAGCACGCGGCTACTGGAAGCGCTCATCCTCGAGCGCGGCGCCGTCGGCGGAGACCGCCTGTTGGTCGTCTTCCCAGCCCTCGGTGTCGTATTCCTCGCCCTCGTAGGCCTCGTCGTCGTACTGCTCGTCGACCTCCTGGTCGTCTTCGTACGCGCCCTGCTCGTCTTCGTACGCCTCGTCGTCGTAGGCGCCGTCCTCGTAGCCGCCGTCGTCGTAGCTGTCCTGGTCCTCGAGGTACTCGTCGGAGGGCGCGACCAGCGCTGCGGCTGCCTGCGCATCGGCTTCGTGGGCGCGGCGGCGGGCGGCGCGGCGCAGCAGCCAGAGCATCACGATCAGCGCGACCGGGATCGCGCCGAACATCGCCTTGCTGGTCACGGGCTGGCCGTTCCACCAGTCCGCGGCGCGCGTGCCGAGCACCTTGGCGTTGTGGGTCGCGCGCTCGAGTTCGTCCTCGGGTGGGGCGGTGCCCTCGCCCTGCAGCTGGGCGATCGCGACCTCGAGCAGCGGTCGGAGTTCTTCGTCCTCCTTGGCGAGTCGGCCCTGCAGCGCGGTCGCCGACTTCGGGTCGCCGAGCTCGGTCAGGCGCGTGATCGCGTAGCGGCGCAGCAGCGTCTCCTTGTGGTCGAGCACGGCGACCAGCACGGTGGTCTCCTTGTCGGCGTCGAGCTTCGGCGACAGCGTCTGGAAGGTGTAGGTCAGCGCGTCGCCGCAGCCCTCGGGGTTGCCGTCGCCGACGCCGGCCGCGATGCGCAGCAGATGTTGCGAGGCGCCGAGGTCCGCCAGCGTCAGCAGCGCCAGCTTGACGTCGGTGGCGGTGCCCGCGGTCGCGTTGGTCGATTCGGTACGCACCAGCTGCAGCAGCGGGTCGATCGAGGCCGGCCGGCGGAGCTTGCCGAGCACCTTGACCGCCAGCGTGCGCACGCGTCGATCGAGGTCCTCGAGCGCGCCGATCGCGATCGACGTCGCCGACGCATCGCCGTGCAGCAGGATGCCCTGCAGCGCCTGCAGGCGCGCTTCGGCGAACGGGCTCGACTCGATGATCGCCGGCAGCGCGGCGAGGTGCGCCGCGTTCTTGCTGTGGGCGAGCAGCCAGGCGGCGCGGGCGGCGATCGCCTCGTCGTCCCCGAGGGCGAGCTTGCCGAGCGCTGCGGCGTCGGCATATTCGCCGGCCTTCTCGAGCTGCGCGAGCTGCTCACGAGGGCCCTGTGGATCCTGCGCCGGCGCCACCTGCTCGACGGCAGGGGGCGCTTGTGCGGCAGGTTGTTGCGGCGACACCAGCGACAGCAGGCACAGTTCGATCAGACCCATCGGCATCCTCTTGTCGGCCCTCATCGGCCGGAGTGGGGTGACTCCTGCAGTACAGATCCCGGTCAAGCCGGATCTGCGACCCCGTCGATATCCGGAGGGTCAAGATGCCAAGCGCTGCCGACACGCACCTCGACCCTGCACCGCGACCGCGGCTCGGGGTCGACAGCAAGCGGATGCTCGCACGCAACCTGGGTCTCGTGTTGGGACTCGGCGCGGTCGCGTACGCGTGCGGCCTGTCGCTTGCGACGAGCCTGCTGCTGGCATCGTCGACGTGGCTGGCGATGTTCGTCGAACGGCTGGCCGTCACCCGCGAGGCCGGCGCCCGCATGCAGGTGGTCAGCGCGGCGGCGCAGACCGAGGGGCAGCGCGATGCGATCGCCCAGGTGATGTCGCTGGAGCTCGCCTACGAACGTTCGCGCTCGGTGCTCGAGGCGCTGCGCGAGGGCGTGCTGGTGGTCGACGAGGTCGGCGAAATCGTGCTGGCCAATCCGGCGGCGCGGCGCGCGATGGAGATGCCCGAGCGTGGCCCGGTCGGGCGGGTGCTCTGGGAGGCGCTGCCCGCCGAACTCGCCGGACGCGCGCGCGAGGCGTTCGACGCGCTGCAAGAACGACCGCGCCACCAGGACGAACTGCCGCAGATCCGCTACTCCGGCGTGCCGTGCTACGACAGCGTCTACGACCTGACCGCGGTGCAGGCCAAGTCGCTGCGCACCGGCCAGGACTTCGGCATCGTGTTCCTGCTGGTCGACACGACCCGCACGCACGAACTGCAGCGCATCAAGGACCGGTTCCTGTCGAACGTCAGCCACGAGCTGCGCACGCCGCTGACCAACATCTGCGCCTTCTCCGAGATCCTGTGCAACATGCTGCCGGGCGAGTCGGTGGAGTGGCCCGAGTTCGTGCGCGTGATCCACGAACAGGGCATCGAGCTGAGCGAGCTGGTCGACGCGATGTTCGACTTCCTGCAGCTCGAGAGCGGCGAGGCCGAGTTCGTCAACGAGCCGGTCGACGGCGTCGGCTCGGTGCAGAAGGTGGTGGGCAAGCGCCAGTCGAAGGCGGATGCTCGCGGCATCACCCTGGAGGTCGTCGTCGACGAACACACGCCGACCCTGCACGCCGACCGGCGTCGCTTCGAACAGGTCGTGCGCCACCTGCTCGACAACGCGATCAAGTTCAGTCCGGAGAACGGCCACGTGCGGGTCACGGTGACGGCGCGCGACGAGGGCTTCGAGCTGCGCATCGAGGACAACGGGCCTGGCGTCGCGCCGGAGGATCGCGACGCGGTGTTCGAGAAGTTCAACCAGCTGCCCGACCAGATGACCGAGAAACCGTCCGGCACCGGCATCGGCCTCGCGACCAGCCGCGCGATCGTCGCGCGCTTCGGCGGCCTGATCTGGTGCGAGGGCTCGGAGTCCGGCGGCGCGTGCTTCGTGGTGCTGCTGCCCGCCAAGGACCAGCCGCGGCTGGCGGGCTTCGGCGCCGGGCTCGGCGCCGGCGGCGGCTTCTGAGCGCGCGCGCCAGATCGGCGATTGCTCAGGATCGACTACTTGCTCAGCAGCTTGTCGACGGTGTCGCTCAGGCTCTTCATGCCGGCGCTCTTGCCGATCGCCATCGCCTCGTCCTTGCTCTTGCCGTCGATCCACGCGGCCTTCAGCGCGAACATCGCGCCGACCCGGTTGCTCGAGCCACAGCTGACCAGCACGGTCTCGTCGCCGTAGCTGTCGAGCTTGCTCGCGAACGCCTCGACGTTCTCGCGGGTCAGGCCCTTGCCGCCCGCGATCTCCAGGCGCTCGAACCGGACGTCGGCCTTGGCGGCGCGCTCCTCTTCCCAGCCGGTGCCGCTCTCGCCCTTGGTGCGCAGGTGCAGCACGTGGGTGATGCCGGCGGCCTCGAGCTTGTCGAACTGCTCCTCGGTCGGCTGCCCCGAGCAGAACACGTGGTCCATCGGCGCCGACGGGTTCTTGATGCCCAGCTGCTCGAGCGTGGCGACGTCGCCGCCAGCCTGGCCGCTGCCTTGCTCGTGGTCACCGGATTCGGGGGAACTGCAGGCGGCGGCGAGGGTCATCGCGGCGGCCAGGGGCAGGGCTAGGTAGCGTCGCATGCGCACAGCTAACCATGCCAACGACGGATTCCCAACAGCCGGCCCGTTCCCAACCAGCCAACCCCCGTCGGGTGACCTCCGGCAGCGGTTCTGCGTAGGGGGAACGCCCGTTGCGAGGGTGCGGCATCGGGACCGATGGCGGGGGAGATGAGAAGCCTCTGGTGGGCCCCCCTGGCGCTGACGGTTGCGTGCAGCCGCCCGCCCGCGCCGGGCGACGACTGCGAGCTGTGCGCCGGCGACGTCGGTGCGGCACAGGCTGCGGGCGGCGCACCGGAGCAGGCGTCGTCGGTGCTGTTCGACACCAGCGACTTCCCGCCGAGGTGGTACTGCGGCACCTGGTCGGACGTGCACGGTTGGGTGCACATCTTCGCGGACGTCGCGACCTGGCTCGCCTACATGGCGATCCCGACGATGCTGCTGCTGATCATCCGCAAGCGGTCCGACATCCCGTTCCCGGGCCTGCTGGCGCTGTTCGGCGCGTTCATCATCTGCTGCGGCGCGACCCACCTGCTCGAAGCGGTGATGTTCTGGTGGCCGGCGTACCGGTTCATGGGACTGGTCAAGGTGCTGACCGCCGGGATCTCGGTGATCACGGCCGTCGTGCTGGTGTTCGAGCTGCCCAAGTTCTTCCAGATGCGCTCGCCCAAGCAGCTCGAGGACGAGGTGTCGCGACGCACGGCCGAACTCGAACAGGCGCGCGTCGCCGCCCAGGCCGCCGCCGAGGCGCGCGCGCGCTTCACCGCCAACGTCAGCCACGAGCTGCGCACGCCGATGGCGGCGATCCTCGGCTTCGCCGAGCTGCTCGACCACGACACGCGGCTCGCGCCCGAGCATCGCGACCGGCTCGGCGTGATCCGGCGCAACGGCGAGCACCTGATCTCGGTGATCAACGACGTGCTCGACCTGTCGCGCAGCGACGCGGGCATGATGCCGATCGCGTCCGAGCCGACCGACGTGCAGCTGCTGCTGTCGGACGCGGTCGAGATGTTCGCGGCGCAGGCGCGCAGCAAGGGGCTGCAGCTGCTGCGGTCGCTGCCGGCCGAACGCACGACGCTGGTGGTCGATCCCAAGCGGCTGCGGCAGATCGTCATCAACCTGGTCGGCAACGCGATCAAGTTCACCGACCGCGGTGAGGTCGAGGTGCACGCCGAGGTGCTCGCCGGTGCGAGTCCCGAGTCGGCGCGGCTGCGCCTCGACGTGCGCGACAGCGGCATCGGCATGAGTGATGCGCAGGCGGCGAAGGTGTTCGACGAGTACGCGCAGGCGGACGACACGATGTCGCGCCGGTTCGGCGGCAGCGGGCTCGGCCTGACGATCAGCAAGCGCTTCGCCGATGCGATGGCCGGCGAGCTGTCCGTGCTGCGCTCGGCGCCCGGCGAGGGCACCACGATGCGCCTCGAACTCGAGCTGCAGCGCGCCGCGCCGGCGGCGGCGGCGCGGCCATCGGGTGCTGCGGCCGCTGCCCTGCCGCGGCTCGACGCGCGCCGCATCCTGGTCGTCGACGACGCGCCCGACAACCGCACGCTGCTGCAGACGGTGTTGTCGGCGTCGGGTGCCGAGGTCGATTGCGCCGACGACGGGCAATCGGCGCTCGACCTGCTGGGCGCGGTCGGCGGCTCGCCGTTCGACCTCGTGCTGATGGACCTGCAGATGCCGCGCGTCGACGGCCTCGAGGCGACGCGTCGGCTGCGCGCCGGCGGGGACCGCACGCCGATCCTGGCGCTGACGGCCAACGCCAGCGACGAGGATCGCGCGGCGACGCTCGCGGCCGGCTGCGACGGCCACCTCAGCAAGCCGATCCGGCGCGCTGCGCTGCTGCAGGCGGTGGCCGCGGCACTTTCGGATCCGGGGTAGTTGCGCGTCGTCGCGGCGCTTGCTCAGGTGCTCGGGTGAACCACCTCGCCGGAGTGCTCGTCACGTTCGTCGCGATCTGCGCGGTCCCCGCGCAGCAGACCGACTGGCTGCTCGACCCGTCGCCGTTCCGGGCGCAGCTGCGCGAACAGGGCGGCGAGATCCTGCTCGAGAACGGCCTGCTGCGGCTGCGCGTGCAGCAGCACCCGCTGGCGCTGGTCGGGATCGAGCAGCTGACCAGTGGCCAGCAGCTGCTGCGCGCCGCCGCACCGCTCGGCGAGTTCACCGTCGACGGCGCGGTCGAGCGCGTCGGCGGACTCGTCGGCCAGCCGAACCGGGCGTTCTTGTTGCCGGAGTGGCTGCCGGAGATGCCGCGCGACCCGCTGGCGATCGACGCGCGCGCGACGCTCGCCGACGGCGAACTCGAGGAGCGGTTCGCCTGGAAGCGCACCCGCCACGCCAGCCCGCACGCCAACTGGCCGCCGACCGGCAAGCGCGCCAGCTGGACGGTCGATGCCGGCGACCACTCGGTCACCGTGCACCTCGAGCTCTACGACGGCCTGCCGCTGTTCTGCCACTGGCTCGAGTGGCACAACGACGGCGACCGGCCGCGCACGATCGACCGGTTCACGTCCTTGCGGCTGCCGATCGTCGAGGCCGAGTCGCGGGTCGAGCCGCAGCGCATGGGCGTGCAGCTGCCCAACCTCTACGTCGAGACCGACTTCAGCTTCCGCGCGATGACCGGCGCCGACGGCAGCTCGCACTGCGTGCGCTGGACCACGGACCCCGAGTTCGGCACCCAGGTCAACTACCGCAAGGAGACGCTGTGCATGCTCGACGTCGGCCCCGAGATCGGGCCGGCGCAGACGGTGGCGCCCGAGCAGACGTTCTCGACGTTCCGCACCTTCGTGCTGGCGCCGGACAGCGAGGATCGCGAACGGCGCTCGCTGGCGCAGCGGCGGATGTACCGCACGATCGCGCCGTGGAGCACCGAGAACCCGCTGATGATGCACGTGCGCAGCGCCGAGCCCGACAAGGTGCGCGCGGCGATCGACCAGTGCGCCGAGGTCGGCTTCGAGATGGTGATCCTGACGTTCGGCAGCGGCTTCGACATCGAGGACGACAGCCAGCAGAACCTCGACCGCTGCAAGCAGCTGGCCGACTACGCGCACGAGCGCGGCGTGCAGCTCGGCGGCTATTCGCTGCTCAGCAGCCGCAAGATCGAGCCGGAGACCGACAACTGCATCAACAAGCAGACCGGCAAGCCCGGCGGCCAGGTGTTCGGACACGCGCCGGCGTTGGCCAGCAAGTGGGGGCAGGACTACTTCGCGAAGCTCTACCGCTTCTACGAGTACACCGGCTTCGACCTGCTCGAGCACGACGGCAGCTACCCGGGCGATCCGGACGCGATGGCGCGGCCGCCGCTGCAGAAGGGCTACGAGGACTCGCGCTGGGTGCAGTACCGGATCATCACCGACTTCTACAAGTGGTGCCGGGCGCGCGGCGTCTACCTCAACGTGCCGGACTGGTACTTCCTCAACGGCAGCAGCAAGACCGGCATGGGCTACCGCGAGACCAACTGGTCGCTGCCGCGCCGCCAGCAGGTGATCCACACCCGCCAGAACCTGTTCGACGGCACCCGGGAGAAGAACGCGTCGATGGGCTGGATGTTCGTGCCGCTGACGCAGTACCACGGCGGCGGAGCCGCGGCGACGATCGAGCCGCTGGCGGAGCACCTCGACCACTACCGCCGCATGTTCGAGAGCAACCTCGGCTACGGCGCGCAGGCGTGCTGGCGGGGGCCGCGGCTCTACGACACCGACGCGACCAAGGCGATGGTCAAGGCGCAGGTGCAGTGGTTCTTGCAGTACCGGATGATCCTCGAGAGCGACGTCATCCACTCGAGTTCGCGCCGGCCCGACGGCCGCGACGTCGACTGGGTGCTGCACAGCAACCCCAACTGCGACCCGCCCGGTATGATGGTCGCGTTCAACCCGACGCCGGCGCGCCGCAAGCGCGTCGTGCCGCTCGACCTGTACTACACCGGCCTGCAGGGCCGCGCGATCGCGACCAACCAGGACGGCGAGACCTACGACCTGCGCTTCGATGCGCGTGGCCGCTGCGGCGTCGAGGTCGACGTGCCGGCTCTCGGCATGGTCTGGTTCACGTTCCGGTGAACGGCCGCGGCCCGATCGCTGCCGTGGGGTGGCCTGGCGGCCGCCGCGGTGCCATCCTGTCGGCATGCAAAGCCGCGACTTCATCGAGCAGGAGAGCGCCTTCGGCGCGCGCAACTACCACCCGCTGGACGTCGTCATCAGCCGCGCCAGCGGGGTGTGGGTGTGGGACGTCGAGGGCAACAAGTACATGGACTGCCTGGCTGCCTACTCGGCGGTCAACCAGGGCCACTGCCACCCGAAGATCGTCGCGACGCTGCGGGACCAGGCGGAGAAGTGCACGCTGACGTCGCGCGCGTTCTACAACGACCAGCTCGGGCCCTTCTACGAGCAGTTGAGCAAGCTGCTCGGCTACCAGAAGGTGCTGCCGATGAACACCGGCGCCGAGGCGGTCGAGACCGCGATCAAGGCGGCGCGTCGCTGGGGCTATCGCAACAAGGGCCTCGCCGACGGCAGCGCGGAGATCCTGGTGTTCGACGGCAACTTCCACGGCCGCACCACGACGATCGTCGGCTTCTCGAGCGACGACGGCTACAAGGCGGGCTTCGGGCCGTTCACGCCGGGCTTCCGCTGCGTTCCGTACGGGGACCTCGCGGCGGTCGAGCAGGCGATGAACGGCAACGTCGTCGCGATGCTGATCGAGCCGATCCAGGGCGAGGCCGGCATCGTGATGCCGCCGAAGGGCTACCTCGAGGGCCTGCGCGCGCTCGCCGACCGGCACGACTGCCTTTTGATCTGCGACGAGATCCAGGCCGGCCTCGGCCGCACCGGCAAGCTGCTGTGCAGCCAGCACGAGGATGCGCGGCCGGACCTGGTGATCCTCGGCAAGGCGCTGTCGGGCGGCGCCTACCCGGTGTCGGCGGTCGTCGGCGACGAGCGCGTGCTGGGCGTGTTCGAGCCCGGCAGCCACGGCTCGACCTACGGCGGCAACCCGCTCGGCGCCGCGGTGGCGCGCACCGCGCTGTCGGTGCTGGTCGACGAGGGCATGGTCGAGAACTCGCGCGAGCTGGGCGCCTACGCGCTCGAGCGGCTGCAGAAGCTGTCGTCGCCGCACCTGCGGGAGGTGCGCGGCCTCGGCCTGTGGATCGGCCTCGAGGTCACCGAGGAGACCGGCGGCGCGCGGCCGTTCTGCGAGGCGCTGCGCGATCGTGGCCTCTTGTGCAAGGAGACCCACGACTACGTGATCCGCTTCGCGCCGCCGCTGATGATCAGCCGAGAGGATCTCGACTGGGCGCTGGTGCAGCTGGAGGCGGTGCTGCAGGGCCCGGTTCCGGCGAAGGCCTGAGCTCAGGCCTGCGAACGTCGGGCTCGCGGTGGCTGGCCGGGGGCCGGAGCGGCCCCCGCCCGGGCGCGGCTGGCTCTTGATGTGCTGCGAGACGAGCTTGGTCATCTCGAACATCGTGACCCGCTCCTTGCCGCCGAAGACCGCCTTGAGTGCGTCGTCGGCGACGATCTCGGTCTTCTTCTCCGGGTTCTGCAGGCCCTTGGACTTGATGTAGTCCCAGAGCTTCTTGGTGATCTCGCTGCGCGGGATCGGATCCGAGCCGACCACGACGGCCAGGATCTCGTCCGGCTGCACGGGCTTCATCAGGGCCGGGTTGGGCTTGCGCTTCTTCTTCTCGGGCTGTTCTTCGGTCATCAGTTGGGCGGGGGTGGGAGAGAGGTGGGGTTCGCGTGAGCTGGCAAACGTGGCGCCGGCCGAACCCGGGTAATCTACCGATGATGGCCGCCGTTGACCCCTGAGCAAGGGTGAAGGCGGCGTCCCGGCAAGATTACGGTCCGGCCGTAACCGTGCCCGGGTCCGCTGCTGCTCACCGTAAGCGTGGCCCGAACGTCCCGCGCCAAGGGAGGCAGACATCGCGGCGGCCGGCGCCCAAGATGCCGGGATGCGTCGGATCGCCCCGCTGATGGTCGCCCTGCTTTCTTCGGTCTCGGTCGCGCAGATGGACCCGCCGGAGCTCTGGTATCGCCGACCCGCCGAAAGCTGGACCCACGCGCTGCCGGTCGGCAACGGCAAGCTCGGCGCGATGGTGTTCGGCCGGACGGCGGCCGAACGCATCCAGCTGAACGTCGATTCGCTGTGGGCGGGCAAGCCGGTGCAGCGCGACCGCAAGGGTGCGCGGCGGCACCTGGAGCGGGCGCGCGCGCTGCTGTTCGACGGGGACTACCGCACCGCCGAGCAGCTGGTGCAGCGCGAGTTCCTGTCCGAGCGCTGGGTGCGCAGCCACCAGACGCTCGGCGACCTGCTGCTGACGTTCCCGGGGCACAAGCAGGTGACCGACTACCAGCGCCGCCTGGACCTGCGCACCGGCATCGCCACGACCACCTACAAGGTCGCGGACGTGACCTACACCCGCGAGGTGTTCGCGCCGGTGGAGAACGACTGCCTGGTCGTGCACGTCACCGCCGACCGCAAGGGCGCCGTCGACGTGCAGGCGCGGCTGGCCCGCAGCGAATGTGCCGAGGTCGAGCGCGACGACGCGTTCCTGGTGATGAAGGGCAAGGCCGACCGGCACCAGCCGCACGAGGGGGTCGCGTTCGCGGCCGCGATGCAGGTGCTGCATCGCGGCGGCCGGCTGCTCGACGCCGTCGAGGGTGGTCCGGCCGAACTGCGGGTGCTCGACGCCGACGCGGTGACGTTCGTGCTGACCGCGGCGACCGACTACCACCTGCCCGAGGAGCCGACCGGCAGCACCGTCGCGATCCGGCCGATGGCCCCCGAACTGGCAGCGCTGTTCACGCTCGGCCAGGCGACCGCGATCGGCTACGGCCACCTGCACCGCCGCCAGGTCACCGAGCACGCGATGTCGTTCGACCGCGTGCACCTCGACCTCGGCTGCCACCGCCTGCGCGAGCTGCCGACCGACGAACGGCTGGCGAAGGTCCGGCAGGGTGGCTCCGACCCCGACCTGCTGGCGACCTGGTTCCAGTTCGGCCGCTACCTGCTGCTCGGCTCGAGCCGGCCGGGCTCGCTGCCGGCCAACCTGCAGGGGATCTGGAACGAGCACATCGACGCGCCGTGGAACGCCGACTACCACACCAACATCAACCTGCAGATGAACTACTGGCCGGCCGAGACCTGCAACCTGTCGGCCTGCCACCAGCCGTTGTTCGACTTCGTCGAGAAGCTGGTACCGAGCGGCCGCCGGACGGCGCACGAACTGTACGGCTGCGGCGGCTTCGTCGTGCACCACACCACCGACGCCTGGGCGTTCACGTCGCCGATCGGCAGCACGCGGTGGGGCATGTGGCCGATGGGCGGCGCCTGGTGCACCGCGCACTTCATGGAGCACTGGCGCTTCACCCAGGACCTCGACTTCCTGCGCGACCGCGCCTGGCCGATCCTGAAGGAGTCGGCGACGTTCTTCCTCGACTACCTCGTCGCGCATCCCGAGACCGGCAAGCTGGTCACCGGCCCGTCGATGTCGCCGGAGAACTCGTTCCGGACCGCGGACGGGGTGCAGGCGCACGTGACGATGGGGCCGGCGATGGACCAGCAGATCGTGCACGAGCTGTTCACCAACGTGCTCGAAGCGGCCGGCGAACTCGAGATCGAGGGCCGGTTCGTCGAGCGCGTGCGCACGGCGCTCGGTCGGCTGCAGGGGCCGCAGGTCGGCAGGGACGGCCGCCTGCTCGAGTGGAACGAGGAGTTCGACGAGCCGGAGCCGGGCCACCGCCACATGTCGCACCTCTACGCGCTGCACCCGGGCAGCCAGATCACCCGCCGCACCACGCCCGAGCTCGCCGAGGCCTGCCGCAAGGTGCTCGAGGCGCGGCTGGAGAAGGGCGGCGGCCACACCGGCTGGTCGCGCGCGTGGATCGTCAACTTCTACGCGCGGCTCGGCGACGGCGCTGCGGTCCTGCGACACCTCGACCTGCTGCTGGCGAAGTCGACGCTGCCCAACCTGTTCGACAACCACCCGCCGTTCCAGATCGACGGCAACTTCGGCGGCACGGCCGGCATCGCCGAGGCGCTGCTGCAGAGCCACGCCGGCGCGATCGAGCTGCTGCCGGCGCTGCCGCCGCAGTGGGCCGACGGCGAGGTGCGCGGGCTGCGGGCGCGGGGCGCGTTCGAGGTCGACCTCCGCTGGGCGGCCGGCAAGCTGCAGCACGCCGATCTGCACGCCGAGGCCAACGTGCCGTGCCGGCTGTTCGGCGCGTTCGACGTGACCTGTGACGGGGCCGCGGTCGCGACCGCCACGGCGGACGGCACGACCACGTTCGAGGCAAGGGCCGATGCGCACTACCACGTCACGCCTCGTCGCTAGCGGGCAAAGCCCCGTCCGCACGCGTAGACGCCGCTTCCGGGATCACGGTTGGCAGCGCGTCCACTGCCTGGACGCGCTCCTGGCGGGCAAAGCCCCGTCCGCACGCGTAGACGCCGCTTCCGCGATCACGGCTGGCAGCGCGTCCAATGCCTGGACGCGCTCCTGGCGCCGCGCTGCTGATGCTCGGCGCCTGCAACCACGTCTTCTACCTGCCGCAGCCGCAGCTGACGCTGGTGCCGCAGCAGATCGGGATCGCGTGCGACGAGCAGTTCGTCGCCGTCGACGGCGACGAACGCCTGCACGTCTGGCACCTGCGGCCGCGCGGCACCCCGCGCGACGCGGTCGTCGTGCACTTCCACGGCAACTTCGCCAACATGTCGGCGCACGTCGGCGGAGCGCGATCAGCCCGGCCGGTGGTCGTGTGGGTGCGGCGTGGTCCAGACCGAATGGTCGGCGATGTCGAGCAGCGCCTGCAGCAGCATGCCGGCGACGATCACGACGACCGCCTGCAGGATCCACGCGACGAAGGCGATCGCGCCGTCGGCGCCGCGCGCGCCGGCCAGCGCCACCACCAGCGTGCCGATCAGCAGGATCAGCTGGCAGACGACGATCAGCGTGCGCAGCGTCGTGTAGGCGGTGCGCTTGCGCAGGTGCAGCAGCCGTTCGGCGGCGGTCGGCGGCTGTGGCGGTTCGACGATCTTCGGTGCGGCCGCCGACTTCGGCGGCTCGAGCCCGAGCAGTTGGGTGACCGGGAACCACTCGACCGACGTCTGCCGGTCCTGCAGGTTCTGTCCCGCGTCGCGCAGCACGTAGCTGTCGAGCGGGAACGAGCCGTTCTCGATCGCCTCGGCGAGGTCCTTCTTCGCGTACGGGCCCTGGTGGCCGTGCAGGCTGGGGTGACGCAGCCAGTGTCGTTCTTCCATGCGGCGCACGATAGCGCACGCGCGCCGCATTACTCGGGCAGCATCCGGCGCGCGACCAGCCAGCGGCGGCACAGCTGCGGCCACTCGCGGGCCGGCAGGTCCTTGCCGAGGCCGATGCCGTGCCGGCCCTGCTCGAAGCAGTGCAGCTCGCACGGCACGCCGGCGCGGTGCAGCGCGGCGTAGTAGACCAGGCTGTTCTGCACCGAGACGCCGCGGTCCGCGGACGTGTGCCACAAGAACGTCGGCGGCGTGTCCTTGGTGACCTGCCGTTCGCTCGACATGCGTTCGACCAGCTGCGGGTCCGGCTGCTTGCCGAGCAGATTGCGCTGCGAGCCCTTGTGCGCGAACGGCTGGCCGAACGCGATCACCGGGTAGCACAGCACCGCGAAGTCCGGCCGGCACGACTGGCGCTCGATCGGGTCGTCGGCCGTCGCCTTGCCCGCGTCGTGGTGCACGCTGACGCTCGAGGCGAGGTGGCCGCCCGCCGAGAAGCCGAGCACGCCGACGCGCGCCGGGTCGACCGCGAAGCGCTTCGCGTTGGCGCGCACCAGGCGCAGCCCGCGCTGGGCGTCCTGCAGCGGCGCCGGATGACCGTAGCCCTTGCCGCGATGGCGGTAGTCGAGCACACACGCGGTCACGCCGATCGCGTTGAGCCACGCGGCGATCTGCTTGCCCTCGTGGTCCATCGCGAGGTGGCCGTAGCCGCCACCGGGGCAGACCACGATGGCGCAGCCGTTGGCGGCCTCGCCCGCCGGCCAGACCAGCAGCCTGGGCTGGTCCTTCGGTTCGTCGCCGAGCGCGCCGGGCGCCCCGTCGGGCCACAGCAGCAGTTCGGTCGGAGACTGCGCGGTGGCGACGGCGAACGTGAGCAGCAGGGCGGTGACGAGCAGGCGGGCGTGCATGCCGCTGAGGCTACCCGGCACAGGTCCCGCGCGTGCATCGCGGTCGTCGGGGGAGCCTCGTTCGGCCTCGCCGCTGCGGGGACGCGTCAGCGCGACTTCTCGGGCTCGGGGCCGCCGAGGTCGAGCCGCTGGATCCAGACGTTGCGGAAGCGCACCTCGTTGTGGTGGCCCTGCAGCCGGATCGGCCGCGGTTCTGGATCTTCCTTGGCACCGGCGCCGGTCTTGCGCGGCAGCGCGAAGTCGTCGTGCGCCAGTTCGCCGTTGTGGAACACGGTGATGCGCGCGTTCGCGACCTTCTCGTCGCCGCGCCAGCGCGCCGCGCGGAACACGATGTCGTAGCTCTGCCATTCGCCCGCGGGGCGACACGCGATCACGTCCGGCTTCTTGAGTCGATACAGGCTGCCGCAGTAGCTCGCCTGGTAGTCCTCGGCCGCAACCCCGTGCGAGTCGAGGATCTGCACCTCGTAGCGCTGCTGGATGTAGACCCCGGAGTTGCCGCGCGCCTCGGGGTTGTCGCCGTCGGCGACGTTGGTGGCGAACTCGACGTGCATGCGGAAGTCGTCGTAGGACTCCGGCGTGACGACGCTGTCCCACTTGGGCGACGCCGTCAGCACGCCGTCGGCGAACGTCCACAGTTGCTCGCCGTCCGCCTTCTCGGGCACGAACGCCGAGCCCTCGGGGCCGACCAGCTGCACCGCGCCCGGCGGCTTGCCGGGATGGCGCGGATCGCAGATGCCGCGCGTCGTCTGCGGCGCTGCGTGCGCCAGCACGAAGTCGACCAGCGCCTGGCTCTCGAAGAAGCCCTGCCACATGTTGTGGCCCTGGCCGGCGGCGATCTCGAGCGTCATCTCGCCGCCGAGTTGGCGGTAGCGGCGCCGCAGTTCGGCCGAGTTCTGCGCCAGCGGCACGACGCGGTCGGCGTCCCCGTGCAGGTGCAGGATCGGCACCTTGGCGTTCGCCAGCGGTGCCAGCCGCTCGATCGGGTTGTGGCGCGGCAGCGCGCCTTCGAGCTGCTGCTGGTCCATGCCGAACGCGCCGCACGCCTTCTGCAGGCCCGGGTAGCTGCGCAGGTCGCAGACCGGATAGATGCCGGCGATCGCGGCGACCGCCTCGGGGTGCTCGGCGGCCCACGAGTAGAGCATCAGGCCGCCGCGGCTGCGGGCCAGCAGGCACGGCTGCGGTGCCATGCCGCGTCGGTGCACCAGGTGTTCGTAGAGCCGCTGGAAGCTGGCGCGGCCGGCCGGGCTGCCGTACGACTCGCCGACGTCGACGCCGGCGATCGCGACGCCGGCGGCGAGGAACCGTTCGAACATCCAGCGCTCGGCCGCGGACGGCAGGCCGCGCAGGGTCGGTGCGTACCAGACCCACGGCTGCGGCGCGCGGCGGCGCGCCTCTGGCGGCAGGATCACGAACGCCGGCCGGCCGTCGATCGCGAACGTCTCGCCGGGCAGCGGCAGCTGCTTCTCGGCCGGATCCTGCCGCCCGTCCCAGATCTCCTGCAGCACCGCGTGGCCGCGCGGGTCGACCTCGAGCAGCTCGGCGCGCACGAACGGATGGAAGTCGTTGCGGTAGAGATACGCCTCGGTCATCTCCGCGAAGTACTCCTTCTCGTTGGTCAGCGCGTAGTGCCGCACGCGGCGGCCGGTGTGCGCCAGCACCTGCTCGTAGATGCGCGCGCCGCGCGCGGCACGGAACGCCCCGCGGATCCGTTCGTCGTCGAAGCCGAGCACCTGGTCGTGGTAGGCGTGCGCCAGCTCGTGCAGGATCACGGCCGGGTGCTTGCGCATCTGTTCGCGCGACAGCAGCGCCGCTGCGCGCGGCACGTGCACCTTTTTGGCGAGCCGCGGATCGTAGCCGTGGTGTTCGAGCCAGCGCCTGCTCGGGTGGTACTGCATGTTGCGCAGCTCGCGGTGCTCGCGCTCGATCCACAGCTCGAGCCGGCGCAGCGCCTGCAGCTGGGGGCCGCGCACCAGGATGGTGATGCGCTCCAGATGGTTGCCGAGCATGCTCAGCGCGCGCGCGCCGCTTGCGGCGTGTTCGCCCTCGAGCAGGGCCGGATCGACGTGCACGGTGAAGCCGTGCAGCTGCCGCACGACCGGCTCGATGCGCGGGGCCGGGGCGGCCGGGGCGGCCGGGGAGGGGAGCGGCGGTTGGCCGAGGCCGGCCAGCAGCGGCGCGAGCGCGAGCAGCATCATGCCGCGCAGGCTACCCGGCCTGGGCCGTCGCGCGCGCCGGCCGGGACCGTTGCAGACCTTCTTGCGACAGGCCGGCTAGTGGGCAAAGCCCCGTCCGCACGCGTACACGCCGCTTCCGCGATCACGGTCGGCAGCGCGTCCACTACATGGACGCGCTCCTAGAGGCCGGCCTTGCAGCGCATGCCGTTGGACGTCACGAAGCCGATCGCGTTGAGCGTCGTCGGCGCCGACGCCTGCGCGAACGCCTCGGCGCCCAGGAAGATCGTCTGGTTGGGCAGCACGAACTCGATCTTGCTGGTGCCGCTGCTCGCCGGGGCGGTGTAGAGCGCCAGGTTGAGGTTGTTGTAGACGAAGCAGCCGGGCCCGCCGAACGGCGCCAGGTTGAAGCCCGGCAGCTCGGTGTCGCCGACCGCGAACACCGCGACCGACGCGGCAGGGTCGATGTTGCTGGCGGTCAGCTGCCAGATCTCACCGAGCACCGGCGCGGTGCTGTCGAGCGCCAGCGGCGCGGTGTCGGTCGCCGGCACCGCGAACGCGCCGGCCGACAGGTCGGTCGGGCCGCCGTCGAGGCTGGCGCCGCCCGGCGAGTAGCCGATCAGCCAGTCCTCCGGGTTGCTCGTGCTCAGCGCACCGAACGCGATCGTGTGGTCCCCGGTCGCGGTGTCGATCGTGAACTGCACCGTGTTGGGTTCGGTCGTGTTCCAACCGAACACGCCGTCGTAGGTGACGGTCGCGACCGTGCCGGACTCCTCGTACCAGACCTGGCCGCTGCCCGTAGCGTTGGGCTGCAGGTCGGTCCACGCGTAGACGGCGGTGTCGGGGTTGGCGAGGAACGTCGCGACGATCGGCTCGAAGCCGGTGCTGTTGCCACCGCCGTAGGCGACCCAGCAGTTGGAGCCGACGTGCAGGCCGAGCGTGCCGCCCACCGTCGCGGTGTCGATCTGGTCGTCGTCGCCGAGCGTCAGTGCGACCGCGCCGCCGCCGATCGGCTGGATCGACGCGGCGGCCGACGCGACGTCGAAGCCGCTGCCGTTGCCGGTCGCGGTGACCGCGAGGCCGCCGAGGTCCATGCCGAGCGCGTCCATCACCTCGTAGTAGGAGGCGGCCGCTTCGTAGCAGCCCTGGCCGTACGGCGTCGCGCTGGCGAATGCGGTGCACTGCGCGCTGGTGTCGCCGACGAGGTAGTGGATGTTGCCGTTCCAGACCCGCGGGTTGAAGTTGAGCTGGAACGGGTAGGCGAGGCCCGAGCCCTCGTAGAACTCGAGGTCGGCGTTCGACGCGAACAGCGCGCCGGTGGCGGTGCCGGAGGTGTAGTTGATCGCCGTGCCGTTGGTGACGGTCACGTAGAACGCCTGCGTCGCGCCGGCCGGGACGAACGTGCAGACCGGGATACGCAGCTGCGTCGGCACGTCGGGGCCGTTGGACGTGACGTCGGTGCTGCCGATCAGCGTCCAGTCGCCGGGGGTGTTGACCGACGGCAGGTACGGGCCGTTGTTGGTCAGCTTGTAGACCTCCATGTTCCATGTGCCCGAGTCGAGGTTGACGTCGAAGTAGTCGACGGTGATCCCCTGGGCATTGGTGGCGACGAGGTCGAACATGTTGCCCGACTGGCCATTGTTGCTGGCGAAGGTCGTGGTCAACGGGGATTGGGCCAGCGCGATCCCGCATAGGGCGATCGGCGCGAGCACGTGGTGCATCCGCATGGTCTCTCCTGGGTGACGTGGTGTCGTCGCGTCGGGCCGGGGCCCGGCCCTTGCGACGGCCTTGACGATACCGAAGATCCCTTGCCATGGGGCGGTGCCCAGTGCGTATCCGGCCGGTTTGGTTCGGCCAGGCCGGACTCAGCGCGGCGTCCGGGCTGCGCAGCCGGTCACCTGCCAGCGGCCGTCGGCCGCGCGCCGCATCGAGATGAGCCATTGCGGCCATTGTGCGGTAAAGCCGCCACCGTCGGTCGCGACGACGGCGAACGGCTCGTCGCCAGGTGGCGCCGCCAGCCCGGCCGGCAGCTCGACGCCCTTGGCCAGGTAGGGGGCGACGACTCGTTCGCGGGCGATCGTGGGGCGCTGGTGTCGCTTGCTCCGGTTGCCCGGTCGCGCCGCTGGATCTTCTGCCGGATCTTCTTCAGCGACCGTCTGCTCGAGGCGCAGCGCCGCCGCCAAGCCGCGGGCCAGCTGCCGCGGCTCGAACCCTCTTCCGCGCTCGTCGACGGCCACGAACGCCATCGCGTGTTGCCACGGGAGCGCGTCGGTCTCGCGCGCGAGCGTGAAGCCGTGGCTGGCCATCTCGCGGATCACCTGCGCCTTGCTCATCATGTGCTCGGGCTTGATCGGCACCTCGGGGGCCTCGGCGCGGAACTCGACCAGCACCACCTCGCCGCCGGGCGCGAGCGCGCGGCGCACGTGCTGCAGCACGCGCACCGGGTGGGACAGTTCGTGGTAGACGTCGACCATCAGCACGAGGTCGCACGAGGCCTTCGGCAGCTTCGGGTCGTCCACGGTGGCCTCGACGAACGTGACGTTGTCGAGGGCGACTTCGTCGGTGCGCTGCTCGAGCATCTTCAGCATCTGCGGCTGCAGGTCGACCGCGAACATGCGGCCGCCGCTGCCGACCTGACGGGCGAGCGGCACGGTGTGGTAACCGTTGCCGCAGCCGAGGTCGCAGATCGACTGGCCCGGCCGGACGGCGAGCCAGCGGCGCAGCGCGACGCCGTTCTCCTCGTCCTCGCGGGTGCGGCGCATCAGCCAGCCGGCACCGGTCCAGTGCATCGTGTGCGCGATCTCGCGGCCGAGGTAACGCTCGCGGCCGGCCGGCGTCGACTCCGGGTCGACCGTCTGCGGCTCGGTGGTGGCGACGGGTCGCTGCGGCGGGGCGCCGAGCGAGAGCAACAGGCACGCGGTGGAGACGAGCATCCTGGTGGCTACGATAGCGCCGCGCACCGGCCTGCAGGACCGCCGTCCGACAGGTCGTGCCAGCCGGCGGCCACTTCGGCCGCCGACCGCCTTCGCGAAATCCTTCGCGAACCGTTCGTAGCGCGCGCCGCCCATGCCGACCCCCGAAAGCCCGGTCCGTTCTCCGTTCTGCCAGAACCTGCTGGCCGCACCGCTGATGGCGCTGGCCGCGACGCTCGCCGCCTGTGGCGCGACCGCGCACAAGGTCGCGTTCGCGACGGCTGCGCCGTTCGAGGTCCAGGGCAGTTCGGCGGTTGCGCCGGTCGGCGCGCCGCAGGTGCAGGACCCGGTGCGCTCCGATCCGGGCAGCAAGGACCCAGCTCGCCAGGACCCTGGTCGCCAGGAGCCAGGTTGGCAGGACCCTGGTGATCCGGATCGTGGCCCCCAGGACGGCGAACAGGACGAAGCCCGCTACGACGACGCGCCGCCGACCTACGCCAGCCTCGACCTCGGCGTCGCCGAGACCGGCATCAGCTTCGGCAACTCCGAGCGGTGGAACGGCCTGCGCTGCAACTGGCGCGACCACGGCGTCGACGAGGTCCTCGGGCTCAACCTGACGCTCTGGTCGCCGCGAGGTGACGGCATCGACTCGTTCACCGGCATCGCGATCGGCGCCGCGCCGGCCGCCCGTTCGAGCACCGGCCTGCGGGTCGGCTTCGCGACCGTCGCCGGCCGCGACGTCACCGGCATCGACGTTTCGCTGCTGGCCGCGGTGTCGCAGGGCTCGGCCACGGCGATCCGGGTCGCGGGCCTGGCCGCCGTCAGCGAGGCCGACACCACCGGCATCGAGGTCGCCGGCCTCGCCACGGTCAGCGAAGGGCGCGCGGCGGGCGTGCACTTCGGCGGCCTCGCGACCGTCGCCGAGGGCGGCTTCACCGGCATCCAGGGCGCGGGCCTCGCGACGGTCGCCGAGCACGACATCACCGGCATCACCGCCTCGGGGATCGCGTCGGTCTCGCAGGGCGACATCACCGGCCTGACCGTCGGCGGCTTCGCGGTCGTCGCCGAGGGCTCGGTCACCGGCATCCACGCCGCCGGCCTCGCGACCGTCAGCCAAGGCAGCATCACCGGTATCGGCGTCAGCGGCCTCGCGACCGTCAGTGAGGGCAGCGTCGCCGGCCTGCACGCGGCCGGCCTCGGCCTGGTCGCCGAGTCCGGCGTGCAGGGGATCGGCGTCGCCGGCGTCGCGCTCGGCGACCCGAGCGGCAGCTTCTTCGACTTCTCGCCGCGCCGCGCGACCGCCGAAGGTCGCACTGCGTCGCGCAACCGCGGCATCCTGGTCGCCGGCCTGAAGGCCGACGCGGCCAGCGTCGAGGGCATCACGGTCGCCGGCCTGCTCAACCGCAGCCGCGACTTCGACGGCATCGGCGTGTCGCTGCACAACTCGGTCAGCGGCATGCAGCGCGGCCTGCAGGTCGGTCTGGTCAACTACGCCGAGGACCTGCGCGGCGTGCAGATCGGCCTGATCAACCACGTGCCGAGCAACCCGTGGCCGCTGCGCTGGCTGCCGCTCGTCAACTTCCGTTTCTGACCGGAGCCTTCGCCTCGGCGGTACGTCGCTATGGTGCTGGCGATGTCGGCAGTCGACGGAGCACCCGGGTACGGAAGCGGCGGCACCAGGCCGTGGTGGCGGCGCGTTGCGGGCCTCGTCGGGCTCGTCGCGGCGTGGACGCTGGCGGTGGTCTGGCTGGCGTGGGCGGCCGGTGCGCTGTGGTTCGACCTGCCGCCTTCGTGGCCGAGCGGCGTGCTGGCGATCGCCTACCTGGTCGCGACGGCCGCGGCCGCTGCGTTGGTCGGGCGCCGACGCCTGCTGGTGGTGCTGGCGTGCTGCGCGCTGGTCAACGCCGGCTGGCTGCTGCAGGCGCCGTCCAACGACCGCGACTGGCAGCCCAACGTCGCCGTGCAGGCCCACGCCGAACGCGACGGCGACGTCGTCACGCTGTACGGGGTCCGCAACACCGACTACCGCACCGAGCACGACTACACCGTGCGTCGCAAGACCCGCGTCGTGCGCCTGTCGCAGCTGCAGGGCGTCGACCTGTTCTTGTGCTACTGGGGCTCCCCGTGGATCGCGCACCCGTTCGTGAGCTTCCGGTTCGCGGACGCCGAGCCGATCTGCTTCTCGATCGAGACCCGCATGGAGCGCGGCGAGAGCTACTCGACGTTCGGCGGCCTCTACCGCCGCTACGAACTGACCTACTCGGTCGGCGAGGAGCGCGACTTCGTCGGGCTGCGCGCGATCTGGCGCCAGGGTGAGGACGTCTACCTGTACCGGCTGCGGGTCGGGCCTGAGCGCGCGCGCGAGCTGTTCGTCGAGTACTGCGAGGCGTGCAACGAGCTGCGGCAGCACCCGCGCTTCTACAACGTGCTGACCAACAACTGCACGAGCAACATTCGCACGCACATGGTCGCGACCGCCGAGCGGCCGCGGCCGTGGGACTGGCGCATCCTGATGAGCGGCAAGCTCGACGAACTGCTGCACGAGCGCGGCGGCCTGGTCTCGGAGCTGCCGATCGAGCAGCTCAAGCCGCGCTGCCTGGTCGACGACGCCGCGCGCCGCCACGTCGACGCGCCCGACTTCTCGCAGCGCATTCGGCAGGGCGTGCCCGGGTTCTGAGCAGGGTTCTGAGCAGGGGTTCTGAAGAATCCGGCGGCCGGCCCCGCGCGAAGCTCGCCCCATCACGGCTACAATCGGCGGCTGCCCTGCCGGTCCGCCCGTTGTCCCATGGCCTACAGCTACGCCGCCTTCGCGACCTTCCCGGATCGTGAGACCGCGCAGACCGCGCTGGTCGACCTGCCCGACTTCGGCCTCGGCTACGTCAAGGTCAAGCTGTTCGAGTGCCGTTCGCGCGACTCGCAGGCGACGATCCTGGACGGCCTGATGAGCAACGGCACCTGGGCCGAGTCGGACGGCCGGCGCGGGCTCACCATCGGCCTCGGGCTCGGCGGCTCGGTCGGCGCCGTCGCCGGCTGCCTGGTCTGGAGCGTGCTCGAGATGTCGGCGTGGAACGGGCTGATGTTCGGCACGTTCATGGGGCTGTTGTTCGGCGCGGTGGTGTCCGGCATCGTCGGCGCCGGCCTCGTCAACCCGCGGCTGGTGCGCACCGTGCACGCGCTCGAGAACGGCCAGGTGCTGGTCTCGGTGTCGTGCCGCACGCGCGACGAGCACGCGATGGCGATGCGGCTGCTGCGCACCGGCTGCCTGCAGCTGGAGACCGACCGGCCGCGGCGCCTGCCGGCCTGACGCCTCGCGGGTGCTGGCCGCCCGCCGGTGGTCGTCGACACGGCGGCGCCTTACGCTGTCGGCATGATCCGCAACCTCGTGTTCCCGTCTGCGATCGCGCTGACCCTGGTGTTCGGCGCGTGCACCTCCGAGAAGCCCAGCAACCAGGGTTCGCCGAACCAGCAGGCTCCCAAGCCCGAGGCGTCGGCGGTCAGCGATCGCGTGGTCGCCGAGGCGGCGACGTTCGACGCCAAGTGCGGCTGCTCGATCGAGGGCGTCGGCCACTGCGGCAACTTCGTCATGATCGACGGCCACTACATCCCGATCGTGCATGCGAGCCTCGGCCGCATGGAGTGGTGCGGCAAGAAGGACTCGGGCGCCAAGATCGAGGCGAGCGGCGAGATCAAGGACGGCAAGTTCGTCGCCAAGCAGATCAAGACGCTGGAGTAGCCACGTGCGCGCCACGCCCCTGCGCCGGTTGGCCGCCGCAGCCCTGCTCTGCTGCGCGTCGGTCGCGGCGCAGCAGCTGCCGAACGTCGTGATCGTCTACGCCGACGATCTCGGCTACGGCGACCTGTCCTGCTACAACGCCAAGGCCGCCTGCCGCACGCCGCACCTCGACCGGATGGCGGCCGAGGGGGTGCGCTTCACCGACGCGCACAGCCCGTCGACGATCTGCAGTCCGTCGCGCTACGGCCTGCTGTCGGGCCAGCAGATCTACCGTTCGACCGGTCGCGGCGGCGGCGCGTGGGAGGGGCCGGGCGGCCCGAGCTACCTCAAGCCCGGCACCCTGACGCTGGCGCAGATGCTGCAGCAGAAGGGCTACCGCACCGGCGTGTTCGGCAAGTGGCACGTCGGGCTGACCTGGCTCGACCAGGACGGCAACAAGCTCGGCGGCGGCTTCGAGAACTCGCTGCGCATCGACTACGAGAAGAGCACGCCGCTGGTCGACGGCCCCAACGCACGCGGCTTCGACGAGTCGTTCGTGACGCCCAACTGTCCGACCACCGACCCGCTCTACATCTACATCGAGAACGGCATGGTGCCGGTGCCCGCGAGCAAGCGGCACAAGCGCAAGACCCTGCCGAACCCGGGCGGCAAGTGGCGTTGGGACAACGACGAGGGCTGGATGGCGGAGGGCTACGAGTTCGTCGAGGCGGACCTGCTGTTCTTCGCCAAGGCCGAGGCGTTCGTCACCGAACACCGCGCCAAGGCGCCGGAGCAGCCGTTCTTCCTGTTGTTGTCGACGCAGATCTGCCACGCGCCGGTGCTGCCGGCCAAGGAGTTCGCGAACCGGAGCAAGGGCGGCCCGCGCGGCGACTTCGTCGAAGAGCTCGACGCGCTGGTGGGGCGGATGTTCACGCTGCTCGAGCAGCAGGGAATTGCCGACGACACGATCGTGCTGTTCCACAGCGACAACGGCCCCGAGACGATCCACACCGCGTGGATGCGCAAGGACCACGACCACGACGCCGCCGGCGGCTGGCGCGGGGTCAAGCGCGACGGCTGGGAGGGCGGCCACCGGGTGCCGCTGTTGGCGTGGTGGCCCGGGCGCTTCCCGGCCGGGCTGGTCACCGACCAGATGACCAACACGACCGACATGTTCGCGACGCTGGCGTCGGTGGTGGGGTTTGCGCTGCCCGACGAGCAGGCGCGCGACAGCTTCGACATGCTGCCGGCGATGCTCGGCGTGCAGCCGCCCGACGAGAGCATCCGCCCGCACTTGTTGACCCAGAGCTTCCGCGGCGAGTTCCAGCTGCGCGTCGGTTCGTGGAAGTACCTCGACCACCGGGGCTCGGGCGGCAACCGCTACGACCGCGGCGCGATGAAGGAGTACGCGCTGCCCGAGAAGGAGCCGGACGCCAGCGGCCAGCTCTACGACCTCGCCGAGGATCCGGGCGAGACCGACAACCTGTTCTTCCGCGAACGGGCGCGCCGCCAGCGCATGCAGGCGCTGCTGCAGGAGCTCAAGCAGAGCGGGCGCAGTGCGCCGAAGGGGCGCCGACCGCTCGGGCCGGCGGGGGTCGCGGCGGCCGTCGCCGAGCGCGAACGGCGCTAGCAGCGGGTTGCGCGCAAGCGCGCCGCGCGCCGGACTTCTTGTCACCGGTCGCATCCGCCTGCGGATCCTCTGCGATCACGTCTCCGTGACTCCTCCCGCCATCGCACCCGCCGAGCCTCTCGCGGCGCGCGCCTTCGCGATCCGCGTCGAGAAGGAGCACCTGAAGTTCAGCGCGGCGCACTTTCTGATCTTCGCCGACGGCACCGCCGAACGGCTGCACGGGCACAACTACCGCGTCGCGGTCGAACTCGAGGCGGCGGCGCTGGAGCACGGCGTGATCGTCGACTTCCTGGTCGTCAAGCAGCTGCTGGCGGCGCTGCTCGAGCGGCTCGACGAACGCTTCCTGGTGCCGGGGCGCAACGAACTGCTGACCTTCGAAGAACACGACGACGAACTCACCGTGCGCTTCGATCGCCGTCGCTACGTGGTGCCGGTCGACGAAGTCGTCGTGCTGCCGATCACCAACACCAGCACCGAAGAGCTGGCCGGCTACCTCGCCAACGAACTGCTGCGCGGCCTCCGCGACTCCGTCCCCGACGTGAGCTGGGCGCGCATCGAGGTCGGCGTCGAGGAGACCTCGGGGCAGCGCGGCCTCTGCATCCTGCGACCATGACCGAACTGCTGCCGATCCGAGAGTCCGCCCGTCCGCGTGCGGTGTCCACCCGTCCGACGCGTGCCGAGGCGGTCGCCGCGATCCGCACGCTGCTGCGCTGGATCGGCGAGGACCCGGAGCGCGAAGGCCTGCTCGAGACGCCGGATCGGGTGCTGCGCGCCTACGACGAGGTGTTCCAGGGCTATGGCCAGGATCCCGCCGACGTGCTCGCCAAGACGTTCGACGAGACCGCGTCCTACAACGGGGCGGTCGTCGTGCGCGACATCGCGGTGCGCTCGCACTGCGAGCACCACATGGTGCCGTTCGTCGGCCGCGCGCACGTCGCCTACCTGCCCGACCAGAAGGTCGTCGGCCTCAGCAAGCTCGCGCGCCTGGTCGACGGCTACGCCCGCCGCCTGCAGATCCAGGAACGGCTGACCGCCGAGATCGCGACGTCGCTGATGACGGCGCTGCGCCCGCGCGGCGTCGCCGTCGTCGTCGAGGCCGAGCACCACTGCATGACGATGCGCGGCGTGCGCAACCCCGGCGCGCTGACCGTCACCCAGCACCTGTGCGGCGTCTACGAGCAGGACCGGGAGCTGCGCGCCGAGATCGTGCACGAGCTGCGCCGCGATCGCTGACGGGCCGGCGCATCGGCGCAGGTCGGGCGCGCGTCTGTTGTAACGCCGCGGGAACGCGCTGTCGCAGGACGGTGCCAGCGTGACCACGCACAGTTGCGGAGATCGGCGGTGCATGTGTGCACCCGCCGCCGTCGGGCGCGCGTCGCCAGGCATCGCGGCATGACGGTTGCTCTGTCGGCCGCGTGATCCAATCCTCCCTGCGCGTTCCGTCCTGCATCGCGGCCTCGCTGACCGTCGTCCTGTTCGCCGCGGTCGCGTGCCACGCGGCCGGCCACCCCGCCGTCGAAGTCGTCGCACCGGCGGTCGACGCGACCGAGGCCGTCGACCTGCCCGGCCTGCACAACGTCGTCAGCTACGGGGATCAGATCGTCTGCGGCGGCGTGCCCGAGGGGCGGCGGGGGCTCGAAGTGCTGCGCGCCATGGGGATCCGCACGGTCGTGTCGGTCGACGGTGCGACCCCGGACGTCGCGACCGCCGAGCAGCTCGGTCTGCGCTACGTGCACCTGCCGATCAGCTACGACACGGTGACCCGCGAACGGCAGCGCGAGCTGGCCCAGGTGCTGGTCCACGCCGAGCGGCCGATCTACATGCACTGCCACCACGGCAAGCACCGCAGCGCCGCGGCGCTGGCCAGCGCGATGGTGATGTCGGGCACGATGGGGGTCGAGCAGGCCTGCGCGCGCATGTCCGTGTCCGGCACCTCGCCGAGCTACGAGGGGCTGTGGGAGGCCGTGCGCAGCGCTTCGGCGTTGCCGGCCGAACAGCTGCAGGCCGACATGGCGCAGTTCCCGTCGGTCGCCGAGGTCAGCGGCATGGTCGGCCTGATGGCCGAGGTCGACGAGGTGATCGACCTGGTGCGCCAGTCGCACGAAGCGGGCTGGCGGGCGCCCCAGGACCACCCGGACCTGGTCGCCGAGCACGAGACTCGTCGGCTGGCGAGGCTGTTCGCCGACATGCAGCAGGACGAGGAGAGCCGCACCTATCCCGACGACTACCAGCAGATGCTCGCGCACAGCATCGACCTGAGCCAACGGCTCGACCAGCGCGTGCGCGCCGGGGACGCCATCGAGGCCGGCAAGCTGCTGGCGGCGATCGGCACGTCGTGCAAGGCGTGCCACAAGGTCTACCGCAACCGCTGATCCGTCCCGTTCGCCCCGCAACTCCTCGCCGTCGATGCCGATTGCTCCGATGCCCTCCTTCGCCCTGATCCCGTCCGCCCGTTCGTCGTCTGCTCCGTCCCGCATGGCATGGCGATGGCTGGCCCTTCGTTGGCTGGCCCTTCGTTGGCTGGCCCTGTGCACGCTGCTGGCAGGATGCAGCAGCAAGGTGTCCGGTCCGAGCATCTACGTCGCGCTCGACCAGCAGTTCAGCGAACGCGTGCTCGACGGGTTCGCCGGCGAACTCGGCATCGAACTGCGGCAGCGGCACGACGCCGAAAGCAACAAGACCGTCGGCCTGGTCACGGCGATCCTCGAGGATCGCGACCACCAGCGCTGCACGGTGTTCTGGAACAACGAGGTCGCGCACACCGCCAGCCTCGCCGAGAAGGGGGTGCTCGAGCCGTACGTCTCGCCCAACGCCGCCGACGTGCCGGCGCAGTGGAAGGACCCGAAGGGGCGCTGGACGGCGTTCGCCGCGCGCGCGCGCATCCTGATCGTCAACACCGAGCTGCTGCCCGATCCGTCGACTTGGCCGACCAGCTACCGCGATCTGGCCGATCCGAAGTGGAAGGGCCGCTGCGCGATCGCGCGGCCGAAGACCGGCACCACGATGACGCACTTCACGGCGCTGTGGCAGCTGCTCGGCGACGAGGGGTTGCGGCGTTGGATCGCCGACATGCAGGACAACGACGTCGCGTTCCTCGGCAGCAACGGCGCGACCATGCGCGCGGTGCGGGACGGCACCAAGGCGTTTGCGTTCACCGACACCGACGACTACCACGTCGCCCGGCTCAAGGGCTTCCCGGTGGCGGCGGTGTTCCCCGACCAGGGCCCGGACGGCATCGGCACGATGCTGATCCCCAACTCGGTTGCGCTGGTGCGCGGCGGCCCCGACCAGGAGAACGGCAAGCGTCTGATCGACAAGATCCTCGAACGTGCCACCGAGGCGCTGCTCGCCGCCGCCGACAGCGCGCAGATCCCGCTGCGCGACGGGGTGCCCGGCCCTGCCGAGCCGTCGATCCCAAAGCTCGGCGAGTTCCGCCAGATGCAGTGGGACATCACCTGGACCGGCAACCACCTCGGTCGCTTCCAACAGGAGATCCTGCCGCTGTTCCTGTAGGGAACGGCGCGGACCGCGATGGTCTCGAAACGGTTCGATCCGGCGAAGGCGCCGCTGTGGTTGGCGCTGGGGTTCCTCCTGGTGTTCGTCTTCGTGCCGCTGGCGGCGCTCGCGTACGGAACGGTCGCGGGGCCCGACGGCTTCACGCTCGACGCATGGCGCGCGCTGTTCGACGACGACAAGGCCCAGACGCAGCTGCTGGCGTCACTGCGGCTCGGCGTCGCGGCGACGGCGTTGTCGGCCCTGCTCGGCGCCGGCCACGCCTGGCTGACCTGCGTCTGCCGCCTGCCCGGCCGTCGCTGGCTGGCGCCGCTCGGCGTCGCGCCGCTGGCGGTGCCGCCGATCTTCGTCGCGATGGGGTTCACCGACTTCTTCGGCGACGTCAGTGGCTTCTGGCCGTGCGCGCTGCTGCTCGGGGTCGCGCACGCGCCGTTCGTCGCGGTGTTGGCTGCGCGCGGGCTGCGCGCCGCCGATGGCCGCGCCTACGAGGCAGCGCTGCTGCTGCGCGGTCGCGGCCCGGCGGATCGCATGCTGCTGCGCAGCGTGATGCCGGAGCTGCTGGCGGGCTGTCTGCTGGCGTTCCTGTTCACGGTCGCCGACCACGGCGTGCCCGAGTTCTTGACCGTCAAGGGCAAGACCTGGCACACCTACGCCGAAGGCATCTTCTCGCGCTGGACGCGGCGGGCGGTGGGCACCACGTTTGCCGAACTGCAGGCGCCGATCGTCGCCGCGCTGCCGTTCGTCGTCGGGCTCGGCTGCCTGCTGTGGGCGGCGCTGCGGCTGCGCGCCGGCGCGCCGGACCGCGGTGTGGTGCGACCGGTGCCGGCGCAGGAGCTCGGCCGCTGGCGCTGGCCGGCGCTGCTGTTGCCGCTGGTCTACCTCGGCGCGGGCATCGTGCTGCCGGTGGTCGTGCTGGTGCGCTGGGTATTCGGATCGGCCCAGCGGCGCGAACCGATGGGCCTCGACTACGCACGCGAGAGCTGGGCCAAGGCGATGGACCAGGGCCTGCCCGACCTGCTGCACTCGCTGTGGCTGGCGCTGGCGGTCGGCGCTCTGGTCGTGCTGCTCGCGATCCCGCTGGCGCGCCAGTCGGCGCGGCGCTGGCCGTTCCTCGACGTGCTGGCCGCGATGCCGGCCGCGATGCCGGCGATCCTGCTCGGCATCTCGCTGGTGCACACCTTCAACGCCTTCGAGCTGCGCGACGGCTGGCCGTTCGCGGCGGCCGGCTACGCGGCTCGGCTGCTGCCGTTCGCGGCGATCACGCTGGCGGCACAGGTGCGCCGGCAGCCGCTGGCGGCCGAGGAGGCGGGCCGGTTCGTGCCCCGTTCGGCGACGGCCCGCGGCCTGCGTCTGCACGTCGCGCCGCTGCTGCCGGCGGCGTGGAGCGCGTTCGTACTGACCTTCGTGCTGGCGCTGCGCGAACTCGATCTGGCCGTCGTGCTGCCGGCCGCCAACGCCACCGCGGTTCGCCGCCTGGCCAACGCCGTGCACTTCCAGCACGAGGACTGGAGCGGCGTCATCGCGCTGCTGATCCTGAGCTTCGCGGTGCTGATGCCGCTGATCCCGAGCCTGTTGCTGGGTCGCCGACCCACGTCCCTGTCGTAGCCTCGCCGTGACCCTCGACGTCCACATCGAACGACTCCACTGCCGCCGCGGCCACTTCACGCTCGGTCCACTGTCGCTGCAGATCCCCGCCTCGGCGCGTGTCGCGATCGTCGGCCCGTCGGGCTCCGGCAAGACCACGCTGCTGCGCTGCCTCGCCGGCCTCGAACGGCCCGGCGCCGGCACCATCCGGATCGGGGGCCGCACCGTCTTCGACGATGGCACCGACCTTCCGCCCGCCGAACGAGAACTCGGGCTGGTGTTCCAGGATGGTGCCCTGTGGCCGCACATGAACGCGCTGCAGCACCTGTGCTTCGCAGCACCGGGGCTGGCTCGGAACGACGCGCGCGCGCTGCTCGCGCGCGGCGGGCTCGGCGGCCACGAGGGCAAGAAGCCGGCGCAGCTGTCGGGCGGCGAGGCGCAGCGGCTCGGCCTGCTGCGCGCGCTCGCGCCCGCGCCGAAGGTGCTGCTGCTCGACGAGCCGCTGCGTTCGGTCGACGTGCACCAGCGCGACGGCCTGGTCCTGCTGGTTCGCGAACTGTGCGACGAAGGAGCGGTCACGACGATCCTGGTCACGCATGATCGCGACGAGGCGCTGGCGCTGGCCGACCACCTGGTCGTGATGCGCGACGGCGCGCTGGTCGAGCAGGGGGCCGCGGTCGACCTGCTCGAACGGCCGCGCACCGCGTTCACGGCGTCGTTCCTGCGCGGCGCCGCGTGCCTGTCGGTTCGATCCGACGGCGACGGTGCCGCGACGGTCTTCGGGCGGCTGCCGCTGGCGCCGGTCGGAGCCGACGCGCAGCGGCTGGTCGTGTTCCCGGGCGAGGCGGTCGTCGACGACCACGGCCCTGCCGAGGGCCGCGTGCTGGCAGTGCTGCCCGGCGAAGGCGGCGGGCTGCGCGTGCGCGCCGCCGTCGAGGACCAGATCGTCGTCGCCCGCGCCGACACCGCCCCGGTCGGTGCCGCCGTGCGCCTGCGCCTCGCGGTGCCGCCGCGCCTGCTGCCCCAAGTCATCGAATCATGAGCCTGCCAACCAGACTGACCCTCCTGCTGCTGGTCGTCGGCGCCTTCGTCGGCGTCGTCGCCGTGCTGTCGACCGGCGGCGCGCCCGACCGCGTCGACGCTGCCGGCGTGCGCTGGGAATCGTCCCGCCAGTGCCGCGACTGCCACCAGGCGCTCTACGACGAGTGGTACGGATCGCACCACCAGATCGCGTTCACCAACCCGGAGGTGCGCGAACTCAGCGACGACTTCCGCAAGGAGGAGTGCATGGACTGCCACTTGCCGCGGCCGCTCGCGGTCACCGGCTTCGGCAGGCGCACGCTGCCGCGCCGCACGCACTTCGACGAAGGCGTCAGCTGCATCACCTGCCACCTGGCGCCCGACGGCGGCATCCTCGGCCGCAACGACCGGCCCGAGGTGCCGTGTCGGCCGCAGGCGAGCAAGGAGTTCCTGGCGGTCGACACGTGCGCGTCGTGCCACAACCAGCACGGCACCACCGACCAGTACCGCCAGAGCCACTACGCGCGCCAGGGCACCGACTGCGCGTCGTGCCACATGCCGGAGGTCGAGCGGGTGCGCGCCGACGGCAGCCGTCGCATGGGGCGCAAGCACGTCTGGGACGGTTGCCACGACGAGCGCACGCTGCGGAGCGCGGGCCGGTTCGTCGTCGCCCACGAGCAGGGCGAGCTGGTGCTGTCGCTCGAGAACGTCGGCGCCGGCCACAACTTTCCGACCGAAGAACGGCACCGCGCGGTCGACATGGTCTACCGCTTCGTCACCGAGGCGGGGCCAGGCCCGTGGCAGCGTGCCTGGCGCTTCCGGCAGCCGTACCGAGACGAGCAGGAGCCGATCAACCCCGGCAACGCTTCTGGCGAGAACACCCAGCTGCCGGCCGGCGCGACCAAGGCGGTGCGCGTGGCGGTGCCCGACGACGCGGTCGCCGCGGAGGCGCGGCTGTGGTACCGGCTGACCCCGTTCGTCGGCGACGACAGCCCGATGAGCACGCTGCTCGACGAGCAGAAGGTGGTGCTGCGATGATCGGCTCGGCACGGCTCGCCGCAGGCCGGGCGTCGGCCAGTGGCCTGCTGGGTTCGCTCGCGTGCGCGCTGCTGTTCGCGGCCTGTGGACGCGGGCCCGCCGAAGCCGCTGCACCTGCAGCCACGCCGCTGCCGGCGCTGCAGCTGCGGCCGATGCTGGCAGAACTGCGTCGGATCGCCGCCACCCGGCAGGCGCCCGACGAGGCCGCGCAGCGCACGCTGCGCGAGTATGCGTCGGTCGCGCTGCAGCGTGAGCAGGCCGATCCGCGCACGGCGGCACTGGTGACGCGGCGGCTGCTCGAGGACCCGCAGGCGTGGTTCGTGCTCGAGCCGGCATTGCTCGACGACGACCCCGGGATCCGGCAGCGCGCCGCCTGGCTGTGCGGCGAGTCGCGGCAGGCCGCGCTGGTGCCGTCGCTGCTGCTGCGCTTGAAGTACGAACTCGATCCCGTCGCGGTGCTCTGGGTGGCCGACGCGCTGGCCAGGCTCGGCAACGACGCCGGGTTGTCGTGGCTGGCGGGTGCGTTCGAGAACCCCGATACCGCGCCGCAGGCGGGCCGGATGGCGATCGACGCGCTGCGCGCGCGCGGCGTCGAGGTCGGCGGCGAGCCGTCCTGGGACGATCTGCGGCGGCTGCTCGATGACCAGCTGCGACACTTCCGCGCGACCGGCCGTTCGCGGTTGGTCGACGAGGTGCAGCTGGACGAGGGCCAGCTGCGAGCCCAGCTGGCGCACCACCTGCAGACGCCCGAAGGCACCCAGCTGCGACCGGTCGACGATGCACGCTACATCCTCAACCGGCTCGGCGCCGGCGGCGTGCCGATGTTGATGGCGACGCTGCACGCCGAGGAGCACTACCTGCGCACGATGCCGCTGCAGGTGCTGGCCGAGCTCGGTCCCGCCGCCGTCGACGCGGTGCCGGCGGTGCTGCCGCTGCTGGCCGATCCGCTGACGTCGTCCTACGCGGTGCGCGCGCTCGGCGAGATCGGCGCGGCCGAGGCGCTGCCGCACATCCGGCCGATGCTGGCCGACGTCGACACCGAGCTGCGCGCGGCGGCGACGCAGGCGCTCGGCCTGCTCGAGGATGCGCCGAGTCGCGCGGCGCTCGAGGCGCGGCTCGCCGACGAGGCCGAGGTGGTCGACGTGCGCGTCGGCGCGGCGTTCGGCCTGCTCTGCATGGGCGAGCATGCGGCGGCGCGTCGCTACCTCGAACGGCGCAAGGCCGAGGGCGACTACCACGAGCCGACGCTGACGCGACTGCTCGAGCGACTAGCGGCCAGGAACGGCTGATCCTGCGCCGCCAGTCGCCTGCGCCGCACCGGCGGTGCCGTCGAACAGCGCCTGCAGCTTCGGCCACAGCACCTGCGCCACCTCTCGGCCGAGCTCGAGGCCGACGACGTTGTCGGCCTGGATGTGGTAGCCGCCGAGCACGCGGCTGATGCCGGCGAGCTCGGCCGCCTGCCGGAACGTGGCGATCGGGATGCGCACGTCGCAGGTCAGCGGTTGGCCGTCGGGTCCCGGTATCGGGAACACGCCGTCGACCTGCTGCATCTGGTCGCAGCTGACGCCGGCCTCGGTCAGTTCGCCGGCGACGCGCTCCTCGAGCACGCCGAATCGGTCGCTGCCGGTCAGCAGCCGCAGGATCTCGGCGCAGCCGCCGCTGACGGTGCTGTGGCCCGACGGGTAGCCAGGGAACGGCGGCGTGATGAAGGTCGACGGCGAGTACGGGTGCCACTGCGAACCCTTCATCTCGACGACGCCCTTGCCGGGGCCGGCCCAGCCGCGGATCGTCGCGTCCGGGTAGTAGTGGCGGACCAGCGTCCACGGTCGCGACGAGTCGTAGTGGCGCTTGGCGTCCCACGACGCGATGAACGTGTCCATCGCGGTGACCGCGACCGCCAGGAACAGCTTGACGTCGGCGTCGAGGTCGTTGCCGTCGCGCACCGAGACGTCCTGCGCGAACCGGAGCCAGTGGCCCGACTGGCCGGTCGAGCGCGGACCGTCGCGCATGAACTCGACCAGTGCCTTCTGGTCCGGGTCGAGCGACGCGTTCATCGCGAGGACCTCGTCGACCTCGCGGCGCAGCTGCTCGGAGCCGACCAGCGGCGGCGGTCCGGGGCGCAGCTGGTCGCCGCGTTCGAGGCCGAACGGCTGCACGTGCAGCCAGTGCGGCGTCAAGAACGGCACCACCACCTTGCCGCCGTTGCCGTCGTCGAACGGGATCGGCTGCCAGCGGTCCGGGTCGCGGATCTCGTCGACCGGGTTGACCGGTCGGTAGTCGGTGTAGTCCGAGTAGGGGCCGCCGCGGCTGCCGTCGCGGTCGCCGAGCTGGTTGGCGCCGTCGTGGTGCCGTTCGGTCACGATCCGCGCGGCGATGCGGCGGCCGAGCGCCCCGGCGCTGTCGTCGTCGAGTTCGGCATCGGGGTCGTAGCCGAGGCCCTGCATCTGCTCGCGCAGGTAGTCGCGGTGGTGCGGGTACTGGTCGATGCAGGCGTCGAACATCGCGTAGGCGATCGCCGCGCGCCGGTTGGCGTCGGTGCGCTCGGCCGGCGGACGGCGCAGCGACGCGCCGAAGTACGGGCCGACCGCGACGTCGTCGAAGGCGGCCCACGCCTCGTACATCGCGATCGTCGGGATCGCCATCTGCCGCGACAGGATCGTCGGCCGGGCGCCGATGCGTTCGACGTCGCGCGCGGCGGCCTCGAGCATCACGTCCATCCAGACGAACGCGAAGCTCTTGTCGTGGCCCTTGGGCGCCTGCATGTGACGGACGTGCATGCCGTCGAGATCAGTGGATGCGCAGGCGCCGGCGAGGGCGGCGGCGACGGCCGTGGCGAGAAAGAGGCGGAGCCGCTTCATGCCCGCATGCTACGCATTCGTCGCGGCGCGTGGGGGGTCCGATTCACCCGGATGCGCCGGGCGGCGCGACGGCCTACGCTGTCGGCCATGTCCGTCCGCTCCGTGACCAGCCTGCAGCCGCCGCGCGCGGACCTGCGTTCGCTCTATCCAGAGATCGAGCCGTACGACCACGGCCACCTCGCCGTCGACGACCATCACCAGATCTACTACGAGCAGTGCGGCAACCCCGACGGCAAGCCGGTGGTGTTCGTGCACGGTGGCCCCGGCGGCGGCGCCGGTGAGGACTACCGGCGGTTCTTCGATCCGGCCGCGTACCGGATCGTGCTGTTCGACCAGCGCGGCTGCAAGCGCAGCCGCCCGTACGCGAGCCTGCAGGACAACACGACCTGGGACCTGGTCCGCGACATCGAGAAGATCCGCGAGCACCTGGCGATCGAACGGTGGCAGGTGTTCGGCGGCTCGTGGGGCAGCACGCTCAGCCTCGCCTACGCGCAGCAGCACCCCGAACGCGTCACCGAACTGGTGCTGCGCGGCATCTTCATGCTGCGGCGCAAGGAGCTGCTCTGGTTCTACCAGGAAGGCGCCAGCAACATCTTCCCCGACGCGTGGGAGAAGTACCTCGAGCCGATCCCCGAGGTCGAGCGCGGCGACCTGATGAGCGCCTACTACCGGCGCCTGACCAGTGACGACGAACGCACCCGCGTCGCGGCCGCGCGGGCGTGGTCGATCTGGGAGGGCACGACCAGCCTGCTCTACCGCGACGAGAAGAAGATCGCCGAGACCGGCGCCGACGACTTCGCGGTGGCGTTCGCGCGCATCGAGTGCCACTACTTCGTGCACGGCGGCTTCTTCGAGACCGAGCAGCAATTGCTGCGCGACGTCGACAAGGTGCGCCACATCCCGACCGTGGTGGTGCAGGGCCGCTACGACGTCGTCTGCCCGGCGCGTTCGGCGTGGGACCTGCAGCGGGCCTGGCCGGAGTCCGAGCTGGTGATCGTCGAGGACGCCGGCCACTCGGCGTTCGAACCCGGCATCCGCAGCGCGCTGCTCGAGGCGACCGACCGGTTCCGATAGGCCGGCCGCGCAGCGTCCGGTTGACGGCCCGGGTGGCCGGGCCGCATCCTGCTGGCATGGTCGCCCATCGTCTCGCGTCCCTGCTGCTCGTCGCGCTGCTCGCTGCCTGCGCGACGCGTCGGCACGACGTCGTCGTCTACGGCTGCACGTCGGCCGGCGTGATCGCCGCGGTGCAGGCGCACCGCATGGGCCGTTCGGTGGTCGTGGTCGGGCCGGACCGCCACCTTGGCGGGCTCTCGTCGGGAGGACTCGGCTGGACCGATTCGGGCAACAAGGCGGTCATCGGCGGACTGGCGCGCGAGTTCTACGGCCGCATCCATGCGCACTACGCCGACGACGCGGCGTGGCGCTGGCAGCCGCGCGCCGACTACGGCAACCGCGGCCAGGGCACGCCGGCCACGGACGGCGACACCCGCACGATGTGGATCTTCGAGCCGCACGTCGCCGAGGCGGTGTTCGAGCAGCTCGTCGCCGAACATCGCATCGAGGTGCACCGCGACGAGTGGCTCGACCGCGAGCACGGGGTCGAACGCGACGGGGCGCGCATCCGTTCGATCACGATGCACTCGGGCCGGCGGTTCGACGGCGCGATGTTCGTCGACGCGACCTACGAGGGCGACCTGATGGCGGCGGCCGGGGTCTCGTACACCGTCGGCCGCGAAGCCAACGACGTCTACGGCGAGACGCTCAACGGCGTGCAGACGGGGCGGGCGCGCTCGCACCAGTTCGACCGCGACGTCGACCCGTACGTGGTGCCGGGCGATCCGACCTCGGGGCTGCTGCCGCGCATCCACGCGGGCCCGCCCGGCCAGGACGGCGACGGTGACCATCGCGTGCAGGCCTACTGCTTTCGCACCTGCATGACCGACCACCCGGACAACCGGGTCGCGTGGCCGAGGCCCGACGGCTACGACGCCGGCCAGTACGAGCTGCTGCTGCGCTACCTGCAGGCCGGCGGCCGCGGGGTCTTCAACAAGTTCGACCCGATCCCCAACCGCAAGACCGACACCAACAACCACGGCGCGTTCTCGTTCGACGACATCGGCGCCAACTACGGCTATCCCGACGGCAGCTACGCAGAACGCCGCGCGATCGTGGCGGAGCACGAGGTCTACCAGAAGGGGCTCTTGTGGTTCCTCGCCAACGACCCGCGCGTGCCCGAGGACGTGCGCACGCGCATGCAGCGCTTCGGGCTCGCCGCCGACGAGTTCGTCGACAACGGCAACTGGCCGCACCAGCTCTACGTGCGCGAGGCGCGCCGCATGGTGTCCGACTGGGTGCAGACCGAGCGCCACCTGCGCCGCGAGCTCGACACGCCGCGGCCGATCGGCATGGGCTCCTACAACATGGACAGCCACAACGTGCAGCGCTACGTCGACGCCGACGGCCACGCGCGCAACGAGGGCGACATCCAGATCAACCCGGGCGGCCCGTACCCGGTCGACTACGGCGCGATCGTCCCGCGCAAGGGCGAGTGCCAGAACCTGCTGGTGCCGGTGTGCCTGTCGTCGTCGCACATCGCCTACGGCTCGATCCGGATGGAGCCGGTGTTCATGATCCTCGGCCAGTCCGCGGCCACCGCGGCCGTGCTGGCGCTCGAAGAAGACGTCGCCGTGCAGGACGTCGCCTATGACCGCCTCGCCGAACGCCTCGAGCAGGACGGCCAGGTGCTGCGCCTCGAGGGCGCGCGCGGCGCGCCGTTCGTCCGCCTCGACCGGCTAACCGGCATCGTCGTCGACGACACCCAGGCCTGGCTCGAAGGCCCGTGGCGCATGTCCAACATCCAGGCCGGCGTGCACCGCGGCTACCGCCACGACCAGGCGCGCGGCGACGGCTCGTGCCGCGCGACCTTTGCTGCCGAGCTCGAACCCGGGTGCTACGAGGTGCAGGTTGCCTATACCGCGCATCGCAACCGCGCGTCGAACGTGCCCGTCGAGGTGCGCGCGGGGCGTGAGGTCTACCGTGTCACCGTCGACCAGCGGAAGGCTTCGGCGGGGGGCGAGGGCTTCCACACCGTGGGCGCGTGGATGCTCGGTGGTCCGGTGGAGGTGGTCGTGCACAACGATGGGGCAGACGGGCACGTCATCGTGGATGCGGTGCGTTTCTTGGTGAAGCCCTGATGGAGGCCAAGAGGCGACAGCCCGGCCGGCACCGGCGGCACAGCACCAGGCCTCCACGGATCGTCTCGCCGGGCAGGCATGCCGCGCGGGCTGCCGGTGCCGCACTCCTGTCCCTCGTTGCAGCGTCGCTGGCAGCGGTGTCCGTCGAGGCCGCGCCGATCGGTGGTGACTACCAGGGAACGGCGCTGGCGATCTTTCCCGGCACGGTGCTGATGTTCATTTTGTCGATCGCGGCACAGTCCTACCTCCATGGCGCGCAGCGCTGGTGGAGGTGTGCCTGTCTGCTGCTTGCAGGGTTCGCTGCGTCGGCGCTCCTTGTTCACGTGGTGGACGACAGCGGCAAGGGGCTCCTGGTCATCTGGTTCGTCGTCACGCTTGCCTTCGCGTTCTTACGGGAGCGTCGCGGGCGTAGAGGGCGTCGCTGGGAGTGAATTAGTTTGCGTGTTGTGCGGTGTGAGATACGTAGAATATATGCGGCAAGTTTTTTTATTGCATTGCGATGGTTGCTGCGGCGGGTGCCGGCGCTAGGGTCTGGTCGGTGCGCGAGGTGCAGGTCCCTAATGGTCTGCCGGAGGACCGTGCCGTTGGAAGAGGAGGCGTGCCGAGAAAACCGTTGTCGTTGGTGTTCGCAGGTTTGTGTTCGCGGCCTTGATGGCGCCGATCGCTGGCAGTGCCTTATGGGCTTACCCAGACAGCTGTGCGCTGTACTGGTTGCCACCTGGAACCGGAGGCTACCATCGTTGATGGGGTCTTGCATCCCTACACCTGTGGCGGGTTGTGTGAGAGCGGAGACTGCACGATCGGCAATCAGTGTGCCGACACCGACGAGAGCGGGCCCGGCCTTTGAATTCAGTGTTTCTGCGGCGGGCAGTTGTCCGACCCGGAATGTCGCGGGACGGTGTACTACAACATAGAAGGGAATTGGTATGACGAACAATGTCTCGGTGGGTGCAGCGATACGTGCCTGACGTGTCAGGACATCGATGGGCAAAGCGCAGACGAAGTCGAGGGGCGCGGGGCGGATGCGATCTTGACATGCGAGTGTCGAGCGCCAGGCGGGAGTAGCGGCGGATGAGATCTGTAGGTGGGGTCGTGCTTGCGGGTGCGGTGTTGGTCGCGGGGGCGGTCTTGCTGGCGCAGATGTTTGCGGAGGTGTCCGACCCGGAAAGCGGTAAGGAGAGCCACGCACGGCAGACAGACGCACGAGGTGTTGTGTCCGCGGTGACAAAGCCCCAGCAGGCGGCGCCGGATCGGATGGAGGTTCGCGGGGGCGCCGCGGATGCGGGCGTGGATATCGAGGTGGTCGACGCGACCGGAGCGCCCGTCGCCGGTTGCCGCGTCGTCGCGACACGTCGGCAGGTTCGGTCTGCGCGCGCGATCGACAACGCCCGCAGTCTGGCCGCGCTCGACCTGGTCTTCGACGGCGCTTGTAACCAAGCGGGGCCGGCCCGGGTCCCGCTGGGCGACGAGGACGTCTATGTGCGGGTCTGTTCGCCGCAGGGCCTGTTCGCCGTTGGCGCTGAGCGCATCGTGGCGGGCGCCCGGCTTCCCGAGCGGTATGTCGTGCCCACGCTCGTGGGATGCGCCTTCCATCTTGCAGATGGCGCTGTTGCCCGACACGTTCGCTGTGAGTCCGAAGGCTTGTCACCAGCCGGCCTGGACGAGCTGGTGCGACTGGGCAACGAGGCGCGTGATGCAGTGGCCAAGGTGCCGTCGCGGTACGATCCGGTGTCGCTGGACTGGATCCCCTAGGCGCTCGCGCGGGGGCGATCAGGAACGTGGCCGCCAGTGGTGGGCATCAGCCCTTTCGGCACCTTCCGCAGCTGTCGGCGGGATTGGTGGGCCGTGCTGGATTCGAACCAGCGACTTCGACCTTGTGACGATCGCACTCTACCAACTGAGTTAACGGCCCACGACGACACCGTGGCGGCGTCGAGGGCGGGGAAAGCTACCGATCCCGGCGCGCGTTCGCAAGCCCTTCTCCGAACGGTCCCACGCCCGCTCAGTCGCTGCTCGGCGCCGCCGGGAACGCGCCGTAGAACGCCGTCTGCAGGGTCAGCGTGGTCGCTTCGCGCCCCGCCTGCGCAAACGCGTGCACCAGCCCCTTGGCGATTTCGGGCACGCGGCCGGGCACCGTCGTGAAGGCGATCAGGCCGGGGCCGTGGCCGCAGATGGTGGCGCCGGCGGCGCCCGCGGCGACGGCGGCGTGCAGGGCTTCGTCGAGGCCGGGGACCAGGCGGCGGCGGTAGGGGAGGTGGATCTCGTCGGGCAGGCACGCGCGCAGCAGGTCCTCGTCGGCCTCGGCGAGCGCGCGCAGCACGCCGAGCGTCCGGCTGGTGCTGCGGCGGGTCGCCGCGTGCGGCAGGGTCGGCGGCAGCACGCGCTTGGTGTCGGCGGTGCCCATCTGCAGGTCGGGCAGCGCGATCACGTAGTGCCAGTCGGTGTGCACCGGATGCGGCAGCAGGCGGTGCCGGACCTCGGACTCCTGCGGCAGCGACAGCTGCGTGGTGACCGTCAGTCCGCCGAGCAGGGCCGCTGCGCCGTGGGCGCTGTCGGCGCCGAGCGGGATCATCGCGTCGATCGCGAGGTCGGCAGAAGGTCGCTTCTTCGCCATGCGCGCGGCGATGCCGATGCCGGCCGCGTAGCTGGCCGAGATCGTGCCCATGCCGGTGCCGCGCGGGATCGTGCCTTCGACCGTGATCGACACGCCCTTGGCGAGCGAACAGCCGAACAGTTCGGCGCCGCGGCGCAGGCCGCGCAGCACCGGGTCGTGGCGCGGATCCTCCAGATGTGCCGACGGGTCGTCGCGGCGTTCGACGATCAGTTCGCCGTCGCTGCGCGGTTCGACGGTGATGCCGAGCGGCAGGTCGAGCGCCAGGCCGACGACCCCGTAGCCGGGGCCGAGGTTGGCCGCGCTGGCCGGCACGTGGAAGGTGATCGGGGTCGGCTTCGCCACGACGGCATTATCGGCCGGGCCGGGCCTACGGGCGAACCCGGATCTCGAGCCGCTTGCCGTCGCGTTCGACGAACAGCGGCACGACCTCCAGGTCCGAGGCCGCCTTGCGGAACTCGGCCAGCAGTTCGCGGGCGTTGTCGACCGGCTCGTCGCCGACCGCGACGAGCTGGTCGCCCGCCTGCAGCTTGCTGCGGCCGGCGATGCCGTCCTCGGTCACCGACTGCACCGTGACGCCGTCGAGCTCGAGGCCGAGCCAGGTCTCGACGATCAGCTGCGCGTCGACGCGGCCGCGGCGGCCGCCGGGCGTGGCCCGTTCGACGCCGTCGCGCGACAGCATGTGGTCGAGGTTGGCGACGCCGGCGGCGATCACCGCGAACACCGTCGCGTTGTGCTTCTGGAAGTCCGGGCGCACGATCGAGTAGGTGTCCCACTGCGAGTGCCAGCCGCGGCCGTAGGGGACCGGGCCCTTGAGGCTCCACGAGAACGCCGGCACGCCGACCGCCGCGAACGACGCGTGGTCGCTGCCGCCGCCGGCCGGCTTGACGACCTTGCGCGGGCGCAGCGTGAACACTTCGCCGTCGTGGTCCGGCTCGGGCGGCTGCATCGACGCCAGGATCGGCGCGACGATCTGCTCGAAGTCGCCGAGCTGCGATTCGGCGATGCCGAGCGCGTGGGCCCAGTTGGTGCCGCTGTCGTGGTTGAACACCGCCGACACCTTGTGCATGCGGGTGCGGTTCTGCACCACGTAGCCGCGCGAGCCGAGCAGGCCCTGCTCCTCGCCGCCCCACAGGATGAAGCGGATGGTGCGCTTGGGCGTGAAGCCGGCCTGCGTGATCAGCCGCGCGGCCTCGAGCGTCGAGCAGGTGCCGGTGCCGTTGTCGGTGGCGCCGGTCGCCTGGTGCCAGCTGTCGAGGTGGGCGCAGACGATCACGTATTCGTCGGGGAACTCGCTGCCCTTCAGGTCGGCGACGACGTTGTTGAGCGTGACCGGGCCGCGGGTCCAGCGGTTGCGCAGCTCGAACTCGACCACCACGGGCCGTTCGCCGGCGAGCGCCTGTTCGAGCTGTTCGCACTGGTCGTCGCGCACCACGGCCTGCGCCCAGCGCTGCCGATCCTCGAACGGCTTGAGCGCCGCGGTGCGGTCGCCGAACACGCGGATCTGGTTGGGGTAGGCCTTGCTGTTCCAGCGTGTGCTGGTCGCCGACTGCGCGATGCCGTGCACGTTGTCGCGCTGCAGCAGTTCGCGCACGCGGTCGGCGAGGCCGCCGCGTGGCAGCGGGCCGTAGAGCCAGAAGCCGCCGTCGCCCGAGACCTGGGCGGCGATCCGTTCGAACGACTCGTCGTCGGTCGGCATCTTCAGCAGCGTGCCGCGCGCGATGCCGCGGGTGCCGCCGGTCCAGGCCGGGCACGCGACCTGCAGTTCGAGCTGAGCGGGCTCGACCATGCGACCCATCCACTGCTCGCGGTCCCAGCGCACCTTCCACTCGCCCCACGGCACCAGGTTGGCCTCGAGGCCCATCGCGCGGAACTGCTCGACGGCCCAGTCGGCGGCGCGGTCGAACGCCAGTGAGCCGGTCAGGCGGCTGCCGTAGTCGTGGCACAGTTCGTCCTGAAACTGCATGACGCGGCTGTTGGCCGTGCCTTCGCGGATGATCTTCTGGGCGATCTCCGCGTGGTCCTGGCCCGGCAGCGCCGCGGCGCAGGCGGCGGCGAGCGTGACGAACGAAACGAGACGGGTCCGGTTCATGGCGCCACCATACGCACGCGTCGGCGTGGAAGATGGCGCGTCCTTGTCCCGTCTGCCCGGCTACTGGATCGGGATCGCGACGGCCTCGCCGAGCACGGTGCGCGCGATCGGGAAGTTGGCCGGGTCGGTGGTCAGGCCGCCGGCGTAGACGGTCAGGCCGCTGAGCAGCGGCACCGGCGGCACGAACAGGGTCGCGCTGGCGTCACCGTTGGCGCCGATCGTGCCGATCGAGCCGACGAAGATCGGGTTGAGCGGATCGAGCGTGACCGCGGTCAGCGCATCGAAGTCGATCGGCAGCGTCTGGTTGCCGAGCGCGATGCCGACGTTGTCGGAGAACGACAGCACCATCATGTACGGCAGGCCTTCGTCGCCGGGGACCGACATCGAGACGGTGGTCGAGCCGCCGATCGACGCCGGACCGGTCGACGCGATCGTCGGTTCGAGCAGGTGCAGGATCTGGTTGCCGGGCACGTCGGTCAGGTACTGGTGCTGGCCGCTCGGCCAGACGACCTCGACGAGGTCGGCCTGCAGGTCCTGGTCGAGGCCGAAGTGCACGCGCGGGTCGTTGCCCGCCAAGAAGCCGGAGCCGCTGCGCACGTACTGGCGCTGGGTCTTGCCCGGCGTGTGCACGGTGACGCGCGTGCCGAAGCCGTCGCGGTTGCTGCGGCGTCCTTCGGTCTTGATCTTGAGCCAGTTCTTCTGGGCGTTGAGGTTGCGGTAGGCGGAGATGCCGTTGGGCGCGGACAGGCCGAAGTGGAAGCGCTGCAGCAGGTCGAGGCGGCCGTCGTCGTCGAGGTCGCAGACCGAGATGCAGAACTGCGAGAACGCCTGGTCGACCGCCTGCGGCGTCGCGACGTCGGTCCACGGCACGCTGCTGGCGAACGGCGCGCCGGGGTTCTTGAACAGCGAGTTGCCGAAGTTCTCGTGCACGACGTAGATGTCCTGCCAGCCGTCGTTGTCGAAGTCGAGGAAGTTGCAGCCCCAGCCGACGCCGCCGCCCTGCACGCCGAAGGTGGCGGTCTCGACGGTGTATTGCTGCAGCATCGGGTTCCAGACCTGGAACAGGTGGTCGGGCGGCCCGTCGGAGACGTAGAAGTCGACGCCGCCGTCGTTGAACACGTCGGCGATGTCGATGCCCATGCCGTCGATCGAGTAGTTGGCGCCGACCTGGGCGGCGACCGGAGTGAACGTTCCGTTGCCGTTGTTGCGCCAGATCTCGTTGGTCAGCCCGGCGCTCTTCTCGCTGACCTCGAACAGGTCCGGCCAGCCGTCCTCGTCGTAGTCCATGAACATGCACGCCAGCGTCAGCGTCGCGCCGGCGACGCCGGCGGTCGCGGTGACGTCGACGAAGTTGCCGCCGCCGGTGTTGCGGTAGAGGCGGTTGGCGCCCGGGAACTGCGGGTTGGCGTCGTGGCGGTTGCCGAGGTAGAGGTCGAGCCAGCCGTCGCGGTCGAAGTCGCCGAAGCTTGCCGAGTAGTTGTCGTCGGAGTGGGTGAGGCCGCGAGCGATCGCCTCGTCGGTGAACACGCCGGTGCCGTCGTTGATGAACATCATCGCCGGCAGGTGCGCGCCGCCGACGTAGAGGTCCTGGTCGCCGTCGTTGTCGATGTCCGCGGCTTCGACCGCGTGCGGGCCGAAGTGCGCGCCGAGCCCGGACTGCGCCGACACGTCGGTGAACGTCCAGTTGCCCTCGTTGCGGAACATCCGGAACGGCGTGCCCGCCATCGGCGCGACCACGATGTCGAGGTCGCCGTCGCCGTCGAAGTCGGCGACCGTCTGGCCGCTGCCGTAGATCGCCGTCGACCACAGGACCTGCGGGAACGTGACCTCCACGAACTGGGCTGGAAGGGACGCCACGAAGGCGCCCGCCGCGAGCGCGGCAAGGTGAGCTGACTGGGGCATGGGCTCGTTCGAGACGGGGGACGAGGAAACGAGGACCAGGAAATCCTACCACCCTGACGTTGCGGGAAGCACGCTGACCGCGACGCCCGCACGCCGCCTCAGTTGCGTCAAGCCGAATGCCAGTCCGCCAGGGCCGGCATCGCCGACGCGCCCGGCATCACCGGGGTGCAGGCCTTGCGCCTTCACCAGCGGCACGGCCAGCTGCTGCTGGAGCACGACGCCTGCGCTGACCGGGCCGCCGCCGTGCTCCACGCGCACCTCGCCGAGACGTCGGACCGGTTGGCGGGATGGTTCGGCGACAAAACCCAACGGACCCCAAAACCCAACGGACCCCGCCACTGGCCTGGCCGGTGGCGGGGTCCGTGAGGTTTCGACGGGCAACCGAAGTTGCGAACCGAACCTGCGAACCGGGTTAGCCGAACTGGATGCCCTGGGCGAGGGGGAGGCTGGTGCCCCAGTTGATGGTCTGGGTCTGGCGGCGCATGTAGGCCTTCCAGCTGTCGGAGCCGGACTCGCGGCCGCCGCCGGTCTCCTTCTCGCCGCCGAAGGCACCGCCGATCTCGGCGCCCGACGTGCCGATGTTGACGTTGGCGATGCCGCAGTCGCTGCCGATCGCCGACGTGAAGCGCTCGGCGGCGCGCACGTCGTTGGTGAAGATCGCGCTGCTCAGGCCCTGCGGCACGTCGTTGTTGCGCGCGATCGCCTCGTCGAGCGAACGGATCGGGATCAGGTAGAGGATCGGCGCGAACGTCTCCTCCTTGCAGATCGGCAGCGTCTCGGGGCAGCGCACGATCGTCGGCTGCACGTAGGCGCCGCCCTGGATCGTCGGCGCGACGCGCGCGCGCTTGCCGCCCTGCACGACCTTGCCGCCCTGCTCCCGGGCCGCGGCGATCGCGTCGCTGTAGGCCTGCGCCGACGCGTCGTCGATCAGCGGGCCGACCAGCGTCTTGGTCTCGAACGGGTTGCCGATCTTGCAGGTCTTGTAGGCCTTGATCAGGCGCGCCTGCAGCTTGTCGATGACCTTCTTGTGCACCAGCACGCGGCGCGTCGTGGTGCAGCGCTGGCCCGCCGTGCCGACCGCGCCGAACACGATTGCGCGCACCGCCAGGTCGAGGTCGCAGTCGTCCATGACGATGATTGCGTTGTTGCCGCCGAGCTCCAGCAGCGAACGGCCGAACCGCTGCGCGACGCGCGGGCCGACGATACGGCCCATGCGGGTGCTGCCGGTCGCCGACACCAGCGGCACGCGAGGGTCGTCGAGCAGCGCCGAGCCGACCGTCAGGTCCGGCCCGATCACGCAGCTGACCAGCGGCGCCCACTCCTTGCCGAGCACCTTCGCCGCGATGTTGGTCATCGCGATCGCCGTCAGCGGCGTCTTCAGCGACGGCTTCCAGATGCAGCTGTCGCCGCACACCAGCGCCAGCATCGCGTTCCACGCCCACACCGCGATCGGGAAGTTGAAGGCCGTGATGATGCCGACGTTGCCGAGCGGCTGCCACATCTCACGCATGTGGTGCTGGTCGCGCTCGCTCTGGATCGTCAGGCCGTAGAGCTGGCGTGACAGACCGACCGCGAAGTCGGCGATGTCGATGCACTCCTGCGCCTCGCCGAGGCCCTCCTGCACGATCTTGCCGGCCTCGAGCGTCACCAGCTTGCCGAGCAGTTCCTTGTGCTCGCGGAACGCGTTGCCGATGCGGCGCACGTATTCGCCGCGCTGCGGCGCCGGCAGCTCGCGCCACTTCAAGAACGTCGCGTGCGCCTTCTTGCTGATGGCGGCGTAGTCGGCCGGCGTCGCCATGCGGACCTTGCCGACCTCCTTGCCGTGGACGGGCGACTTGACCGAGAGCAGTTCGCCCTTGGTCTTGCGCCAGGTGCCATCGAAGGCGCCACTGTGGATCTTGTTGACGCCGAGCTTCTTCAGGAAGGTGGTGTTCATTCGCGAGGCACTGTCCACGCCCGGCGGCGGCGAGACAAGCCTTGTCGGCGCAAGCCCGCCGATCGCGTCCTGCCGACCCAGACCCAAGGACCCAGACCCAAAGACCCACACCCGCCGCCGATCCAGGCCCGACGATCCAGACCCGACGATCCAGACCCGACGAGCCACGGCCGCCATGCGAGCCCCCACCAACGCAAACCGGCCCGCAGCGCCACGAGGCGCTGCGGGCCGGTCGTCGCGGCGGGCAACAGCCCGCCGTTGCCGGATCGGGCCTACTGCCAGATCTGGTTGTTGTTGGCGCGGTCGAGCGCGTTCTTCAGCTTGCGCTGCTGCCAGCGGGCCGCGCCGCTGCACGGCGGGGTGAACGGGTTGGCGCACAGGCTCGCGACCGCCTGCTGCATCAGGTCGGCGATCGTCATCTGGCCGAGGCACGGGTCGTCGATGACGCAGTTGGCGTCGACGAAGCCGACCGTGACGTTGTTGTGCATCGCGACGAGCTGGGCCGACAGCATGTAGGCCATGTTCCAGCTGCGGGCGCGGCGCATCCAGCGGCGGTATTCGCACAGGTTGCTCGGCGCGACGTACTGGCCGCAGTGGTTGACGATGCACAGGTTCGGCAGCATCGCGAGGATGCCGTACTGGTCGACCAGCTGGCGGCCGTGGCGGTTGCGCCAGAAGCCGATCGTGCGGGCGTCGCAGTTCATCTGCGACATCGCGACGCCGAAGTCGCCGCCTTCCTTGTCGGCGCAGGCGCAGGCCTCGATCGCGTTGGCGGTGCTGCCGGTCGCGACGTAGCCGGCCTGCAGCGTCAGTTCGACGGTGAAGCTGCCCTCACCGGCGTTCTCGAACCGGTAGTCGCCGTTGCCGTCGGTCAGCGTGCTGATCGAGTTGACGCCGTCGACGAGCTTGACCTCCCAGCCGGCGAGGCCGAGCTCACCGTTGTCCTGGACGCCGTTGCCGTTGTCGTCGGCGAACACCGTGCCGGTGATGTCGCCGCCGTTGCCGTCGCCGATGCGGAAGCTGTGGTACGAACGCACGCGGCAGGCGCCGGTTGCCGGGTCGAGGCCGCCGGCCAGCAGGTACGGGTTCTCCGGACCGTTGGTCAGGTCCCAGCTGTCGCCGTACCAGACCTTGAAGTTGCACTGCGAGTACTGCGAGGCGCGGAACGGGTTGAGCAGCAGGCTCTGGCCATTGCCGTTCAGGCCGGTGCCGAGCGTGATCTGCGCCGGGTTGCTCGAGAACGGGAACGACAGCGTGATCACGCCGCCCTGGTTGTCGACCGTGACGAAGCGGTCCATCGGGTCGTTCTCGGAGACGACCTCGTCCATGCCGTTGATCGGCGTGTCCGTGACGTGCACGTAGTAGGTGCCGCTCGGCAGGTTCGGATCGAACGCCAGGTAGACCTCTTCGGTCGGGACCAGGAACGTGTTCTCGTTGGCGACCGGGTCGAAGGTCGTGCTCAGTTCGTTGCCGGCCGCGTCCACGATGTGGACCGGGTAGGTGTTGTCGGAACAGAACTGGGCGGTGGCGGAGCTGGCGAGGGCGGTCGCGGCAGCAAGGGCGAGGAATCGGTTGCTCATGATGTCGGTCAGAGTGAGGAGAGTTGCAGTCGGGTGTGCTCGGAAGGGCGTAGCACCAGGCGGGGTGCCGTCCTGGCTTCTTCCGCGGATAGGTAACCCCGCTTTTGACGCCTCAGCGGATCTCGGCGGCGGCGCCGCGAACGGCCGTCGCGGAGCGCCCCATGCCACCGCCGATTCGCGCGTCCCTTCGCGAGACGGCACTGCACACTTTTTGTTGCGGGGGCGCTCTGCTACCAACGGAGCGTGCTGGAACAGTTCCTGCTCGAACTGGCGCTGCTGTTCGCGTTGTGCGTCGCCGTCGCGGTGACGTTCCACCGGCTGCGGCTGCCGCCGATCGTCGGCTTCCTGGTCGCCGGCGTAGTCGTCGGCCCCCATGCCGTGGGCCTCGTGCACCACGAGGAGCTGGTGCGCGAGCTGGCCGAGGTCGGCATCGTGGTGCTGCTGTTCGCGGTCGGCCTCGAGGTGCCGCTGCGGCAGCTGCGCCGGCTGCGGCGCGCGATCGTGCTCGGCGGCGGCGTGCAGATCGTGGCGACCATCGCGCTGGCGGCCGGTGCCTGCCTGCTGCTCGGCCTGGACGCGCGCCAGTCGCTGTTCCTCGGGTTCCTGCTGAGCCTGTCGAGCACCGCGGCGGCGACCAAGATGCTGGTCGACCACGGCGAGCTCGGCGCGCCGCACGGGCGCACCGTGCTCGGGGTCGCGGTCGCGCAGGACCTGGCGGTGGTGCCGATGATCGTGCTGATCCCGCTGCTCGGCAGCGGCGGCGGCGGCGGCGAACAGGAAGGCGCGACGCCGCAGGTGTTCGGCAACCTCGCGCTGCTCGCCGGCCTCGTCGTGCTCGCCAAGCTGCTGGTCAAGCCGCTGGTCGCGCTGGTCTGCGGCACGCGCAACCGCGAGCTGTTCGTGCTGTTCCTGGCGACCTGGTGCCTGGGCCTCGCCGCGATCACCGCGCACCTCGGCATGTCGCTGGCGCTCGGCGCGTTCCTCGCCGGCATCCTGCTCGCCGACAGCGACCACCACAGCCAGGCAGCGGCCGAGGTCGAGCCGTTCCGCGACGCGTTCGCGAGCCTGTTCTTCGTGTCGATCGGCATGCTGTTCGACTGGCAGACGATCGCGTCGGCGCCGGGCACCGTCGCGGCGATCGTGGTCGCGGTCGTGCTCGGCAAGGCGGTCGTCGTGCTGGCCGCGGCGTGGCTGCTGGGCCAGCCGTTCTGGGTGCGCGTGCGCGCCGCGCTGACGCTGGCGCAGGTCGGGGAGTTCTCGTTCGTGCTGGTGCAGCTCGGCAAACAGAACGCGCTGCTGCCGGGCTCGGCCGAGGCGCTGTTCGTGGTCGCGGCGGTGGTGTCGATCGCCGCGACGCCGCTGCTCTACGCGCTCGGCCAGCGGCTGGCGCTGCGGGCGCGCGGGTCGACGGCGGCGGCGCGTGAGCCGGCCGCCGACGAGGGCCGCACCGCCCATGCGGTGATCGTCGGCTTCGGGCCGACCGGCCGGGTCGTCGCGGCCGGGCTCGCGTCCGCCAGGATCCCGTACGTGGTCGCCGAGATGAACGCGGCGACGGTGCGCGCCGAGAAGGAGCGCGGCGTGCCGATCGTGCTCGCCGACGCGACCCGGATCTCGGTGCTCAACAGCCTCGGCGTCACCCGCGCGCAGCTGGTCGTGCTGGCGATCAACGACGGCACGGCGACGCGGCGGATCGCGCAGCTGGTCAGCCAGCACGCGCCGCACGCGCACATCCTGGCGCGCGCCTCGTACGAGAACGAGGTCGCCCCGCTGCAGCGCAGCGGCGCGCACGAGGTCGTGCCGCAGGAACTGGAGGCGTCGGTCGAGATCCTGGTGCGGGTGCTGCGCCGCTTCCTGGTCACCGACGACGAGATCGGCCGCCAGGTGCGCGCCGTGCGCGACCGCGCCGGCGCCGGTGGTCGTGCCGCCGACGTGCCGGGCAGCGCGGTCGACGACGTCACCGGGTTCGTGCCGGGGCTCGCGTTCGCGGTGCGGCGGGTGCAGGCCGGCGCGCCGGTCGCCGGCCGCACGCTGGCCGAGTCGGGGGTGCGCCGCCATACCGGCTGCAGCGTCGTCGCGGTCCGTCGCGGCGAGGAGAGCATCGCCGCGGTCCATCCCGAGACGGTGCTCGAGGTCGGCGATACCGTGGTCGTCATCGGGCCGCAGTTGCGCCTCGCGGACGCCGCGGAGATGTTCGCGGCGCCGTCGTCCGATCCGACGCATACCTGACATGAAGCTCAACTACACGATGATGGCGCTGGTCTGCATGGGCCTGTCGGTGCCGCTCGTCTACCACCTGGCGACCCGCAACGACGGCGGCGAGGCGCCGACCGTGCGGTTTGCGACGTTCAACCTGGCGCTCAACCGGGCCGAGCCCGGGGCGCTGCTGGCAGAGCTGCGCGGCGGCGGCAGCGAGCCCGCGCGGCAGCTGGCCGAGATCGTGCAGCGCACACAGGTCGACGTGATCCTGCTCAACGAACTCGACCGCGACGACGCCGGCGCGGCGATGCACGTGTTCGCCGACGAGTACCTTTCGGTCTCGCAGGGCGCGCAGGACCCGATCGCGTTCCCGTATCGTTACGTGGCGCCGGTCAACACCGGCGTGCCGTCCGGCAAGGACCTCGACGGCGACGGCAAGGTCGAGGGGCCGCAGGACGCGTTCGGCTACGGCCGCTTCCCCGGCCAGTACGGCATGGCGCTGCTGTCGCGCTACCCGATCCTCGAGGATCGCGTGCGCACGTTCCAGCAGGTCCGGTGGAGCGCGATGCCGGACGCGCTGCGGCCCGACGGCTACTACCCCGACGACGTCTGGCAGCACCTGCGGCTGTCCTCGAAGAGCCACTGGGACGTGCCGATCGGCGTCGGCACCACCGAGGACGGCTACGTGGTGCACGCGCTGTGCAGCCACCCGACGCCGCCGGCGTTCGACGGCGACGAGGATCGCAACGGTTGCCGCAACCACGACGAGATCCGCTTCTGGGTCGACTACCTCACGCCCGATCGTGCCGGTTGGATCGTCGACGATGCGGGGGCTGCGGGTGGGCTTGCGGCGGGGGAGTCGTTCGTGGTGATGGGGGACCTCAACTGCGATCCGGTCGACGGCGACGCGCGGCGCGAGGCGCTGCTGGCGCTGCTGGCGCATGCGCGCGTGCAGGATCCGCAGCCGAAGAGCCTCGGTGGGCCCGAGCAGAAGATGAAGCAGTTCGGCGTCAACATGCAGCATCGTGGCGACGCCGCGCTCGACACCGGCGACTTCGGCGACAAGCCGGGCGAAGGGCCGGGCAACCTGCGCGTCGACTACGTGCTGCCGTCGAGCGACCTGAAGGTGACGCGAGCCGGCGTGTTCTGGCCGCAGGCGTTCGAGCAGACGCTGCAGCTGGCGGAGGCGTCCGACCACCGGCTGGTCTGGGTCGAATTCGCGGGTCGGTAACGAGCGCGTCGCGCCGGCCGGTTTCGTCCGGGTTGGGTTTGGTCGGGGTGGCTGCTTGGGGCACGATGGCGCGACGTCCCGGGCACCCCTCTCCCAGCCAGTGACCAACTACCTCCTGTTCGGTTTGTTCGCGGTGACCCTCCTGGGCATCGCGAGGTTCCACAAGTATGCGGTTCAGATCGCCCTGACCGGACTGGTCGGCACGCTGATCATCCGCTTCGCGGTCGGCTTCCCTCCGAGCCACCACAACGAAGACGGCACCGTGCTCGGCCACTTCGGTGGCGAGTGGAAGGAGCTCGTCAACCTGTCCGGCCTGCTGCTGGGCTTCGCGATCCTCGCCGACTACTTCGAGCGCAGCTACATGCCGGAGAAGCTCGCCGAGAAGCTGCCGACCGGCAAGATCGGGCCGTTCTTGCTGCTGCTGCTGATCGCGGTGCTGTCGGCGCTGCTCGACAACATCGCCGCGGCGCTGATCGGCGGTGCCGCCGCGATCACGCTGTTCAAGCGCAAGGTGCACATCGGCTACCTGGCGGCGATGGTCGCCGCGTCGAATGCCGGCGGCGCCGGCTCGGTGATCGGCGACACGACGACCACGATGATCTGGATCGGCGGTGCGTCGCCGCTGTGGGTGGTCGAAGCGGCGATCGGCGCGGTCGTCGCGATCTCGTTCTTCGGGATCTTCGCGAGCGCGCAACAGAACTCGCTGCAGCCGCTGATCCGTCCGACCGAGAAGTCGCCGCCGGTCGACAAGACCAAGCTGGTGATCGTCGGCATGATCATCGTCGGCACGATCTCGACCAACATCGCGTGGAGCTTCCCCGCCGCGGGCGTGTGGATCGCGATCCTGCTGGGCCAGTTCCTCAGCAAGGCCAACTGGAAGGCGCTGCCGCACGCGGCGCACGGCATGGTGTTCCTGGTGTGCCTGGTGGCTGCCGCGTCGATGATGCCGGTCGAAGAGCTGCCGGCGCCGTCCGAGTGGACCGCGCTCGGGCTCGGGTTCGTCTCGGCGTTCTTCGACAACATCCCGCTGACCAAGCTGGCGATCGACCAGGACGGCTACGACTGGGGCCTGCTGGCCTACACGGTCGGCTACGGCGGTTCGATGCTGTGGTTCGGCTCGTCGGCCGGCGTGGCGCTGGCCGGCCTGTTCACCGAGGCCAAGTCGGTCAAGAACTGGCTGATCCACGGCTGGCACGTCGCCGTCGGCTACGTGCTCGGCTTCTTCGCGATGCTCGCCGTCATGGGCTGGCACCCGCAACAGATGCCGGGCAGCGCCGGCGACGGCCACGAAGCCCACGGCAGCGAGACCCCCGGCACACCCGACAAGGGCCACTAGATCCGTCAGGCTGGTTTCGCGTAGGTCTGGTTCGGGAACGAGACCTCTCCGACCAGCGCACGGCCGTCGGTTCGAAAGCTCCGGTCGCGGAACCGTTCTTGCCCGCTAGCGGGCAAAGCCCCGTCCGCACGCCTACACGCTGCTTCCGCGATCACGGTTGGCAGCGCGTCCACTACATGGACGCGCTCCTAGTGCTTGTCCATGGCCATCACGAGCAGTTCGGCGTCGGTGGCGCGGAAGGCTGTGTTGGTGAACGGGAGCAGGCAGACCGTCGGGGTGGTGACGTGGGTGACGAGGTTGCCGTCCTGCTGGTCGACGACGACCTCGATGTCGCCGACGTGGAGCGACACGTGGGCCGGGCCGAGCAGCGCGTCGTCGCCGGCCGGCTCCAACGTGATCGAAGCTGCAAGTCGCTGGTGCAGCCAGTCGCGCAGCAGCATCGCCGTGGTGCGCGCCTCGCGGCCGTGACGGATCGTGCCGCGCACCTCGGTGCCCGGCCGCCACTCGAAGCGTTCGAACGCCTCGGCGAGCGCGCGGCGCCACGGCTGCACGCGCAGCCAGCTCAGGTCGCTGATCTGCTCGCCGCGCTCGCGCCGCTGGCGCAGCAGCTGCAGCTCGCGCTCGGGGTCGCCGAACGAACGCGAGTCGACGATCGCATGCTGGCACATCTCGGCGAGCGTCTCGAAGTTGGCGCCGTCGGTCGGCCACGGCAGCGCCCACAGCAGGTGGCTCGGCAGGTCGTCGAGGATCAGCGGACGCAGCAGGCCCGGCATCCGGTGCAGGTCCGCGCTGTGCAGCCGCAGCACGATCTGCTCGAGCACGATGTCCCGCAGCGGGCCGTGCTTGCGCGTCGTCGCCGTCAGTTCGGCGATCTCCGACGGCGAGTCCTCGTCGATCACCAACAAGAACGCCCGGCACGGCGAACGGCGCTGCAGCTGCTCGGTCGCGTCGATCAGGCAGCTGGCGTGCGGGGCGCGGGCGATGCCGACGAAGTTGGCGGTCAGCGCGCGGGCCACGTCCGAGCCCTTCTGGTCCTGCATGCACGCGTCCCACAGCTTGCTCAGCGCGTCGGGCAGCTCGGTCCACGACGCGCGGTGGGTGTCGGTGCGGTCGAACGACGGGCCGTTCACGGGCGCCTCCAGGTGCGACCCTCGCCGAGCAGCGCGACCGCGGCCTGCGGGCCCCAGGTGCCGGCGACGTAGCCCTCGGGCTGCTTCTGCGACTGCTGCCAGCCGGCGATGATCGAGTCGACGATGCGCCACGCCTCCTCGACCTCGTCGGCGCGCGCGAACAGCGTGCCGTCACCGAGCATCGCGTCGTGCAGCAGCCGTTCGTAGGCGTCGGCGGTCTCGCCGCCGAACGCGGTGCCGTAGCGGAAGTCCATGCGCACGTCGCGGATGCGAACGTCCGGCCCGGGCACCTTGGCCCCGAAGCGCATCGCGACGCCCTCGTCCGGCTGGATCCGCAGCAGCAGCATGTTGGGCGTCGGCGCCTCGCCGCCCTCGAACAGCGCGTGCGGCGGCTCCTTGAACTGGATCGCGACCTCGGTCACGCGCCGCGGCATGCGCTTGGCCGACCGCAGGAAGAACGGCGTGCGGGCCCAGCGCCAGTTGTCGATCTGCAGGCGCACCGCCGCGTAGGTCTCGGTGACCGAATCGTCCGGCACGCCCTCCTCCTGCTTGTAACCGAGCACGTCCTTGCCGCCGAACGAGCCGGCCGTGTACTGCGCCCGCACCGTCGCGCGCTCGACCTCGTCGGGCTCGAACGTGCGGATCGCCTTCAGCACCTTGACCTTCTCGTCGCGCACCGCGTCGGCGGTCATCGCCGCCGGCGGCTCCATCGCGACCAGCGTCAGCACCTGCATCAGGTGGTTCTGGATCATGTCGCGGATCACGCCCGATTCCTCGAAGTAGCCGCCGCGCGAGCCGACCCCGATCGACTCGGCGACCGTGATCTGCACGCTGTCGACGAACTTCTCGTTCCAGAGCGGCTCGAAGATGCCGTTGGCGAAGCGCAGCGCGAGGATGTTCTGGACCGTCTCCTTGCCGAGGTAGTGGTCGATGCGGAACACCTGGCGCTCGTCGAACGCCTGGTTGACCTGCGCGTTCAGGTCCGAGGCGGTCTCGAGGTCGCGCCCGAACGGCTTCTCGACGATCACCCGCGCGAAGCGGTCGCCCTGCTCGGTCGACAGGCCCGACGCGGCCAGGTTCTGCAGGATGTTGGAGTAGGCGCTCGGCGGCGTCGCCAGATAGAAGATCCGGTTGCCGGCGGTGCCGCGCGCACGGTCGATCTGGTCGAGGCGCTCCTTGAGCCGCTCGTAGCCGTCGGCGTCGCTGAAGTCCGACTGGTGGTAGACGAACGCGTCCTCGTGCTGTTCGAAGTGCGCCATCGTCTCCGAACGCCCGAACTGCTCGACGCCCTCGCGCAGCACCTCTCGGAACGACTCGTCGGTCCACGGCCGGCGCGCGAAGCCGACCACCGCGAAGCTCGACGGCAGCAGGCCGTCCTTGCTGAGACCCATCAGCGACGGCACCAGCTTGCGCTTGGTCAGGTCGCCGGTCGCGCCGAAGATCACCAGCACGCACGGCTTCGCCGAGCGCGCCGAACGCAGTTCATCCGCGAGAGGACCAGGGCTCGTGTTCGCCATGCGATCGCGAGTGTGCCATCGCGGTCGTCGGGATTCACGACCCGTCGTCGAGCGTTCTGCGCTCGATCGCGGTCCGGCCGCGCCGGCGGCGGCGCTCAGCGGGCCTGCGGGAACTCGCGCAGGTCGATCGGCACCACCAGCAGGCGGCGGCGATCCTGCCGCGAGAACAGCTCGTGGGTCCAGTAGCGCCAGTGCTCGCCGGTCGTCAGCGGGAACACCTCGCGCTCGAGCACGAACGCGCGGCGCTGCTCGACCAGCGCGGTCAGCGCGTCGCACAGCGGGCCCGGCTGCTGCTCTCGCATCGACGCCAGCACGCGCAGCGCGCGCTCGTACTCGATGCCGGCCAGCGGCCAGCACTCGTGCAGCTCTACCCCGTCACCGGGGATGCGCGCCGAGCGGCCGTCGAGGAACGTCGCGCGCAGCCGCCCGAGCGTCTCGAGCACGTTGCCGGCCTCGACCTCGGCGATCGGAAGCGGCGGGCCCGGATCGTACGGCAGCCGGTCCGACAGCCCCTGCAGCCGGACCACCGTGTACGAGATCAACGCGCCCGCCAGGATCACCAGCGCGAACATCGGAAAGCGGCGGCGGCCGCCGGTCTGCGGCAGCTCGCTCAAGAGATCGCCAGCATGCGATCCAGCGGCAGGCGTGCCCGCTCTCGCAGCTCCTCGTCCATCTCGATCTGCGGCTGCAGGTCGCGCAGCGCGAGGTAGATCTTCTCCATCGTGTTGAGCTTCATGTGCGGGCAGCTGTTGCAGCCCTGGCACGCGGCGCTGCGGTCCTCGTAGGGCACCGGGATCAGCTCCTTGTCCGGCGCGTGCTTCTTCATCGTGTGCAGGATGCCGGTCTCGGTGCCGACGATGTACTTGCTGCCCTCGTCCTGCTGCACGAACTGCAGCAGCTTCGACGTCGAACCGACGAAGTCGGCGAGCAGCAGCACGTGGTCCTCGCACTCGGGGTGCGCGATGAACTTCGCGTCGGGGTGCTGCGCCTTCAGCTTGACGATCTTCTGCGAGCTGAACGTCTCGTGCACCATGCACGCGCCCGGCCACAGGTCCATCTGCCGGCCGGTCTTCTTGATCAGGAACGCGCCGAGGTTCTTGTCCGGACCGAACAGGATCGGCCGGTCCTTCGGCACCGACGCGATCACCTTCTCGGCGTTGGACGACGTGCAGATCATGTCGGCCTCGGCCTTGGTGCCGGCGCTGCAGTTGATGTACATGACCACGTAGTGGTCGGGGTTCCTGGCCTTCCACGCGCGCAGCTGGTCGGGCGGGCACTGCTCGGCGAGCGAGCAGCCGGCCTCGAGGTCGGGCAGCACGACCGTCTTGCTGGGGTTCAGGATCTTGGCCGTCTCGGCCATGAAGTGCACGCCGCAGAACAGGATCACCTCGGCGTCCTTGGCGTCGCGCGCGCGACGGGCCAGGTCGAGCGAATCGCCCAGGTGGTCGGCGACGTCCTGGATGTCCGGGTCCTGGTAGTAGTGCGCCAGGATCACGGCCTTGCGCTCCTCGCGCAGCCGATCGATCTCCTCGAACAGGTCGAGGGTCGGGTCGATGGAACCCACGTCAGGGGTCTGGGCGGACGTCATGCGCGGATCATCGGCCCTGCGCGCAGGGGTGCAAGGTCTGCATTCGCGCGCAATCGGTTTCCGGTCGTCGACCGCGCTGTCGTCTGCATGGGGGACGCCGGACGGCGTCGGAGTCGGCGCCGCGGCGCAACGGTTGCGCAGCGGCGATCCGGCTCCTTCCTGCAACCACGAAGGAGATCCCCATGATCCAGTCCCTGATCCGCTGCGCGGCCGCTGCCGCGGTCTGCGCGTCGCTCGTCACCGCCCAGCAACGCAGTGAGACCTACCCGGTCACCACCACCAACCCGGCCCTGGTCGGCTTCGTCGCCGACGTCTACGGCAGCAACTTCAACGGCTTCTCGCTGATCGGCTACCAGGCCCGCGTCGACACCCTGCCGTTCGGCAACGGCACCATCGAGTCGGTCGACAGCAACGGCTACAAGGACCTCCAGTACGAGTCCGGTGGCTTCAAGTTCAGCGTGCTGCCGGCGCCGTTCGCGTGGGGCGCCTGGTGCGCCGGCATCGGCGGCGCGATCTTCGAGGTCAAGATCTAGCCGCGGTGGCGCCTCCGTCGCAGCTGCGGCGGGGGCGCCGATCCGCAAACGGAGACAACCATGTCGCCATCCGCGCACTACACCTGCCTGCCGTTCGTCGCGTGCCTGCTGATCGCATGCGCGACGACCTCGTCGCCGCGCGAGCCCGCAGCGGATCTCGACGGCGCTCCGGTGGCCGCCGGGACGAACGCGCCGGCTGTCGCGCCGACCGTCGCGCCGACCGTCGCGCCAGTTGGGCCCGCACCCACCAACCACGACTGCTGGTGGTTCGAACTGGAGGCCGACGAGCTGGTCGCGGTCTGGCTGAGTCCGCGCCTCGAGGGCCACGTTCCCGGCGGCTTCCGGTTCGTCAACGTCATCTACCACGATCCGCGCGCCAAGCTGCCGATCCTGCTGCGCAGCACGCCGGTGCTGTGCGACACCGACGATGCGGTGGTCAAGTCGAGCGGCGTGTTCCCGTCTCGCATCGCGCCGCTGGATGGGCGCACGTGGGGGCAGGTCGAACGTCGCGACCAGCTCCAGGTCCGCCGCGGCGAGTGAGCACAAGTCACGCCGATCGAAGGGCTTGTGCGAATGTGTCGCGGTCGGTGATTTTTCGTTCCGGTGGCTCGGTGCGCTACCGTCTGGTCTGGTGGCGGAGGCGCGCCCGCGCCTCGCCGATCTCGCCATGACCACCGACCTCCCCGACGCTCCGCGCGACGTCGCCGCCCTGCTGGAGGCGGTGCGCCGAGGTGACAAGCAGGCGCTCGACGTGATCGTCGGGGCGTTCTACGAGCAGGTCGAGCGCGCCGTGCATCGCCGCCTGCAGCTGCGGTTCCGTTCGAACGCGCGCTGGCTGTCGGGCATGTTCAGCACCGGCGACATCGTGCACGGTGTGTTCCTCAAGGTGATGACCAGCGACGTGCGGCTCGCCCAGCCTACCGAGGGCCAGCCGACCGAGGCCCAGCTGGTCGCCTACCTGATCAAGACGATCGAGTCGCAGATCGTCGACATGACGCGCTACCACCAAGCCGCGCGCCGCGACCGGCGCCGGCACCACAGCCCGACCGAGAGCGGCGATCGTCTGGCGCAGGTCGCCAACGTCGACGCGACCCCGCTCGAGCAGGCGTGGGGCAACGAGCAGCGGGCGATCTTCCACGAGGTCCTGCAGGGCTTCGGCGAGCGCGACCGCGAGCTGCTGGCGCTGCGCATCGAGCGCCGCCGCAGCTTCGACGCGATCGCCGAACGGCTCGGCTACAACACTCCGGACGCGGCGCGCAAGGCGTTCCACAGCGCCAAGGCCCGGCTGCTGGTGCGGCTCGGTGCGCGCGGCATCGACCTGCCGAGCGACGCCGGCGGCGAAGGGGGCATGCGTGTCGGATGAGCTGGTCGCCAGCTTGCTCGAGACCGCGCTCGAGGCGCGGGCGCGCGGCGAAGAGGTCGACCTCGACGAGATCTGCGCTGGCCACCCCGAGCTGATCCCGGAGGTCGAACGGCTGCTGCGCATCGACGAGGTCCTCGACCACGAGGCTCCCGACGACGCGCTGGTCGGTCGCGTGCTCGACGATCGCTACGAGTTGCGGCAGTGCATCGGCGTCGGCGCGATGGGCGCCGTCTACCTGGCCTCCGACCGTACGCTCGGGCGCGAGGTCGCCGTCAAGCTGCTGCAGAACGCGGTGTTCGCGAGCCCGGAGCGCCACGAACGGTTCGCCCGCGAGGCCAAGGTGCTGGCGGCGCTGCGGCATCCCAACATCGTCAGCGTGTTCGACCACGGCCGCACCGGCGACGGCCTGCACTACATCGTCATGGAGCGCCTGGTCGGCATGCCGCTGTCCGAGGTGCTGCAGCAGGCCGAGGGCGACGGTCGGCTGCGCAATCGGCGGCTCGACGACGCGTGGCTGCAGCAGCAGCTGGACGCAGACGTGCGCGGGCTCGGCTACCTGCCGCAGGTCGTGCTGTGGTGCGCGCAGGTCGGCGAAGCGCTGCGCGAGGCGCACGCCGCCGGCGTCACGCACCGCGACGTCAAGCCGACCAACGTGTTCCTCGACGAGGCGGGCGCGGCGATCCTGCTCGACTTCGGCATCGCGGCGCGCGCCGGCGACGGGGCGCTGACCGCGCAGGGGTCGACGATCGGCTCGCCGTGGTACATGGCACCCGAGCAGGTCGAGGCGCGCGGCCCGGTGTCCGAACGCGTCGACGTCTACGGCCTGTGCGCGACGCTCTACCACCTCGCGACGCTGCGGCCGCCGTTCGAAGGGGACTACGCCGCGGTGCTCGCCCAGCTGACGACGCGCGAGCCGGTGCCGCCGCGATTCGTGCGGCCGGAGCTGTCGCAGGACCTGTGTGCCGTGATCGAGAAGGGCATGGAGCGTGACCCGGCGCGCCGCTACGCGTCGATGGCGGAGCTGTGCGACGACCTGCGCGCGCTGGTCGAGCAGCTGCCGGTGAAGGCGCGGCCGATCTCGAGGTTCGGCCGGTGGCTGCGCTCGGTGCGGCGGCGGCCGGCGCCGTACGTCGCCGCCGCGGCGCTGGTGCTCGCGGTCGGCGTGACCGTGCCGGTCGTCGGCAGCTACCGCGACGGGGTCGAGGCGCACCAACGGGAGCAGCAGCAGCGCTACCTGCAACTGGTCGCCGGCCTGGATCCGGCGATCGCGTTCGAAGGTTCGTTCGAGCTACGCCCGCGCCTCGACGCGAACCAGCGGCAGGCCTACGTCGACCGGCTGTCGGCGGCGCTGGAGCTGCGCCCGGACGACCTGTTCGTGCGGCTGTTGCGGTCGTCGCTGCTGCTGGACCGCGGCGAGCACGATGCGAGCCTGGCCGACATCCGCACGATCGCGACCGGGCACGGCAGCGCCTTCCTGGACGCGTTCGTCAGCCGCTACGAGCAGATCGACCGGAGCCGGCCCGGGGTCCTCGGGCTGCGGCTCGACGACCTGCCGCCGGTGGCGACCGAGGTCGACCGGGTGGTGTTCGCGTTCCAGCTGTGCCGGCGCAAGCAGTTCCCGAGCGCGTTCGAGGTCCTGCGCGACGCCACCGGCGTCACCGCCCGCCAGCTGCGCCTGATGCCGCTGCTGCGGATCGGCGCGACCGCGTTCCTGGCCCAAAAGCAGCGCGACCAGCTCGACCACCTGCTGGTCGAACTGGACACGCTCGACGAGCAGGTCGGCATCGCGACGGCGCGCAGCCTCTACTACCGCGGCTGTGTCCTGCAGGTGCTCAAGGAGTGGACCGAGGCCGCCGCGGCGTTCGAGCGTTCGGCGCGGTTGGCGCCGGACGCCTACCAGACCAACTACAACCTCGGCGTCGTGCTCGCGCGCCTCGGCCGCCGGCAGGAAGCCCTCGAACGGACCGACCGCGCCCGCCGGGTGCGCCCGGACAACGTCGGCGCCGCGCAGCAGTTCGCCGTGCTGCTGGCGGAACTCGGTCGCTTCGACGAGGCCGACGACGCGGCGCTGTCGTTGCCGGCCAGCGGCCACACCGCCGAACCGTGGCATCGCGACTTCTTCGTCGGCTACGTGCGCCACCTGCACTGCCTGCACCGCTACGCCAGCGGCGACGCAGCAGCGGCGCGCACGCTGCGCGACGAGGCGCTGCAGCTCTATGCCCGCGCCCGGCAGCGCTGCGATGCGCGCCCCGACGTGCGCCGGATCCTCGACAAGAACACCGCCTGGCTCGGCTTCCTCGACGACGAGCCGGCGGAGCGCTGCGAACGGCTGCTCGAGCAGCTGCAGAAGACGCCGGACAGCCACCTGTACGTGTCCGCGCTGGCGACTGCCGTCGAGCAGTCGGACTTCGCCGACGACGGCCTCCGCAAGCTGATGGCCTCGTTCCTGCGCGAGCGCGCCCGTCGGCTTCTCGAAGACGAATCGAAGTAGACCGAACCATGATCAGCCTGACTCTCGCCGTTGCTCTCCTCGCTCCCCAGGATCCGCCGCCGTCGACGCAGCTGATGCAGATGCCGCTCGTGTTCCTGCCCGAAGCCCCCGGCGACGAACTGATCCAGTCGACTCCCGGCGTCTCGCAAGGACCGCTCGTCGGCTACGACCCGCGGTTCGGGCTCGGCGCGATCGCGCCGCTGCCGGCCGGGCTCGAGGTCAGCAGCTTCAGCCGCGGCACCGGCCTGATGACCACCGACTGGAGCTACGACAGCACGACCGGCCTGCGCGTACATCCGTCGCTGCCTTCGGGGGGCTGGGGCTACGTGCTCTACTCGGTGTCGAAGCCCGGGTCGACCTCGTGGGCGACCGGCACCGCCTACCTCGCCGAGGAAGTCGCCGGCGGGACCACGGACGGGGACGTCTACGCCTGCGTGATCTCCGGCAGCGGCGAGTTCCCGGACGACCAGGTCGGGGTCGTCAGCAAGATCCGGGACGGCGAGGATCTCAACGTCGACCGGATCCGCGACCTCGACTCGTATCTCGCGGGCTACACGCTCAGCGACGACTACGGCGACAGCGTCGACATGACGATCGACGAGGACGTGCTGCGCATCTACTTCACCGTGAAGCGCACCGGTGCGGCCCTCTACTCGGACATCCCGGCGGACTGGTGCGACGATCCGACGCGGACCGACTGGCGCCATCCGTCGACCGTGTTCGTCGCCGAATGGCGCGCGTCCGCCGCGCCGGCGGGCGAGTGGGACGTCGACGTGTTCAAGACCTACGACGAGCTCGGCCTCGAGGACGGGACCGTCATCGACGGGCTGACGGTGATGAGCCCCAACTGGGACGGCGCGCCCGGGGACGGCACCGGCGCCGAACTGATCCTCAGCACGACGGACAAGAACCTCGAGCGCCAGGTCTGGGTCTGCGGCTGGTGGTTCGTTCCGGCGCTCGGTGGCCTGACGTGGCACACCGGCGGGCTCTACGTGCAGAACGGCGGGCTGTTCGTCGAGAACTCGATGGGCCTGAGCAGCTCGGTCGAGCGCGTCGAGGGATTGTGCTTCGAAGATCCGGCGGCGGACTCGGGCACGTCGCCGCGCGGGCGACTGCGTCGGGAACGTTCGGCGATGATGATCGAGGACGACGGCGACGACCGCCTGCACTACGCCCTGCATCAGGTCTACAACGGCCCGGGGGTCACCCCGACGTTCCGTTACCGGGCGACGTTGATGGGGTCGATCCACCCGTCCGAGGTCTATGCGCAGTTGCACCAGTGGGGCGGCCAGGGCACCACGGTGGTCGGCTACGTGATGCGGGCTCCGAACAGCGCCGACGGCTACCCGCAGTCGATCTCGATCAGCCTGGACCGTTCGCGGGAGCCGGAAGGGGAGGACGTGCTGTTCGAGTGGCGGGTCTACGGCGTCAACGGGTTCCTCGGCAAGTCGCACCAGTTCCGCCTGCGGCTGCGGCCGTGATGCGGCTATGACGCGGGACAAGCCCGCGGCGGGACAAGCCCGCGGCGCTATTCGTCGTCGCCCTTCTTGCTGGCTGCCTTCTTGGCGGTCTTCTTGCTGGCCTTCTTGGCGGTCGTCTTCTTCGCAGCCTTCTTGGTCGCCTTCTTCTTGGCGGCCTTCTTCTTGGCCTTCTTCTTCTTCTTCGCCGGGCCCTTCGCGGCGCGCGCATCGATCAGTTCGACCGCGCGGGCCAGCGACAGCTCGTCCGGGTTCTCGCCCTTGGGCAGCGACGCGTTGGTGGTGCCGTCGGAGACATACGGACCGTAGCGACCGTCGAAGAGCTTGATCATCTCCTTCGACTCGGGGTGCTCGCCGATCTCCTTCTTCGGCTGCGCCGCGGCGCGGCGGCCGCGCTGCTTCGGCTCGGAGAACAGCTTGATCGCCTCCTCCATCGTGAACGTCAGCGGCGAACCGCCGGCCGGGATGCTGCGCGTGTCGCTGCCCCACTTGAGGTAGGGGCCGAAGCGGCCGTTGGCCGCGAGCAGCGGCAGCTCGTCCGGCTCTTCGGCGAGCGGCGGCTTGCCGACGCCGACCGTGCGCGGCAGCGCCAGCGTCGCCAGCGCCTGCTCGAGCGTCACCGTCTCCGGATCCATGTCCTTCAGGAGGCTGGCCATCTTCGGCTTGTCCTCCTTCTTGAGCTTCTTGCCCTTGGGCACCTCGGGGGTCTCGCCGAGCTGGAAGTAGGGGCCGAAGCGGCCGACCCGCAGGTAGACCTTCAGGCCGGTCTCCGGATCCTCGCCGAGTTCCTTCGGCCCATCGCCGCCCTTCTGGATCAGCTCGATCGCGCGCGCCAGCGTCAGTTCGTCCGGCGGCGTCTCGTCCGGCACCGGCGCGTTCTTGTCGCCGCACGACAAGAACGGTCCGTAGCGGCCGACGCGCACCTCGACCAGTTCGCCGTCCTCGTTGTTGCCGAGCGGGATCGAGCAGATCTGGCGCGGGTCGATGTCGTCCTGCACCGCGCCGATGCGGTCCTGCAGGCCGGGTGAGCCGTTGCCGAGGTAGAAGTGCTTGAGGTAGTCGGTGCGGTTGGCCTTGCCGTTGCTGATCTCGTCGAGGTCGTCCTCCATCTTGGCGGTGAACGTGTAGTCGACCAGCCAGCCGAGGTACTGCGCGAGCAGGTCGACGACCGCGAACGCGGTGAACGTCGGCACCAGCGCGGAGCCCTTCTTCCAGACGTACTGGCGCCGCACGATCGTCTCGATGATCGCCGCGTAGGTCGACGGGCGGCCGATGCCGCGCGCCTCGAGCTCCTTGATCAGGCCGGCCTCGGTGATGCGGCCGGGCGGCTGGGTGGTGTGGCCGGACGGCGCGAACTCCTTCGCGTCGGCCCGGTCGCCCTCCTGCAGGTTGGGCAGCACGCGCTCGGCGTCGGCCTTGGCGTTCTCGGCGTCGACCTCGTCGAGGTCCTCGACGTAGGCGAGCCGGTAGCCGGCGAAGTCGACGGTCTTGCCGGTCGCGGTGAAGCGCGCCTCGCCGTGCTCGTCCGACTGCATCGTCAGCGACATCGTGGTGCGCTGGCCGCGCGCGTCCTTCATCTGGCACGCGACGGTGCGGCGCCAGATCAGGTCGTAGAGCTTGCGCTCGTCGTCGCCCATGTCGGCCGACAGGTCGTTCGGGTGCGTGAACGAGTCGCCGGCGGGGCGGATCGCCTCGTGCGCCTCCTGCGCGTTCTTGACCTTGGTCGCGTAGCTGCGCGGCTCGTCGGGCAGGTAGCCCTTGCCGAACTCGCCCTCGATCAACGTGCGCGCGGCGGCGATCGCCTGGGTCGACAGCGTGGTCGAGTCCGTGCGCATGTAGGTGATGAAGCCGTTCTCGTAGAGGCGCTGGGCGGCGCGCATCGTGCGCTGCGCGGCGAACCGCAGCTTGCGCGCGGCCTCCTGCTGCAGCGTCGACGTCGTGAACGGCGGGTAGGGGCGCTCGGTGTAGGGCTTCTGGTCGACCTTGACGACCTCGGCGTTGCCCGCGGCGAACTCGTCGGCGAGCGAGCGCGCGACCGCCTCGGGCAGGACCGCGACCTCGCCGCCGTCCTTGAGCTTGCCGCCGTCCTTCAGCTTGCCGGTCTCCTGCTCGAAGTCGCGGCCGGTCGCGACCCGCCTGCCGCCGATCGAGTGCAGGTTGGCCGGGAACGCGATCGCGTCGGCGCCGTCGCCTTCGCTGCCGGCGAACGTCGCCTCGAGCGTCCAGTAGTCGGCCGGCACGAAGCGCATGCGTTCGCGTTCCCGCTCGACGATCAGCCGCACGGCCACCGACTGCACGCGGCCGGCCGAGAGCTTCGGCCGCACCTTCTTCCACAGCAGTGGCGATACGGTGTAGCCGTAGAGTCGGTCGACCAGGCGGCGCGTCTCCTGGGCCTCGACGAGGTCCATGTCGATCTCGCGCGGCGACTCCAACGCCTTGAGGATGGCGGACTTGGTGATCTCGTGGAAGACCAGGCGCTTGGTCTCGCACTTCGGCTTCAGCTCCTCGAGCAGGTGCCACGAGATCGACTCTCCCTCGCGGTCTTCATCGGTCGCGAGGTACAGCGTCGGCGCGTCCTTGACCATCGCCTTCAGCTTCTTCAGGTGGTCCTTCTTCTCGGCCGGGACCACGTAGAGCGCCTTGAACTCGTCCTCGACGTCGATGCCGAGCTTGGCCCACTTCTCGCCCTTGAGCCGGGCGGGGACCTCGCTGGCGGTGCTCGGGAGGTCGCGGATGTGGCCGATGCTGGCTTCGATCCGGTAGTCCGAGCCCAGGTACTTGGCGATCGTCCGCGCCTTGGCGGGCGACTCGACGATCACGAGCGGGGTTCCTGCTTGCTTCTTCTGGGCCATGCGGTGGTGGGGATCCGGCGTCTTGTTAGGGGGCGCGGCGCGGGGCTGTCAAGGATGGGGTGGGGAAGTGGCGGGGCGGTGGGGTCGGGGCGGTGGGGGGCGTGGTGAGCGTAGGGTGTTGTCGGGTCGTGGGGTGGTGATCTGGGAACGCTGCTGCACGGTGTTCTGCAGGGAGGCTCGGACCGCGGGAATCGGGGAATCCGTGCCACCGCGCGGCGGCTGGTGTCCCCGAAGACTGTGTGCAGCAGTGTTCGGCGGGCAAGGTCTGGCAGCGTCGCCAGCCGGAGGCGACGACCCTCAATCAGGTCGTGCGATCGGAATGGGCGACGTTTGTGGCGGGCGTCGAGGCAGGCGAACGCAGCGTGCCGCGATTCTGTCTGCGGGAGGCCGAGGGCTACCTGCGCTGCGGCATGCTCCAGCACGGCTTCGCGCGGGTGCGCTGTGTCGACTGCTGCAAGGATGACGTCGTGGCGTTTTCTTGGAAGCTGTGCCGCTACGCGGCGCGTCCGTCGGTTGCGGAGAGCCGGCTGTCGCTGCTGCCGGATCGTCGGGTGTGCTACGAGCTGAAGCGAAGGTGGCGCTGCGGCACGACGCACGTGGTGATGAAGCCCGAGGTGTTGATGCAGCGGCTGGTGGCGTTGGTTCCACGTCCGCGACGGCACCTGATGAAGTAGCACGGGGTGCTGGCGCCGGCGTCGGGGTTGCGTTCGCGGATCGTGCCGGTGCCATTTCGTGGAGGGGCGTGAGGGTGATGATGGGAGTGGTGTCGGGGGAGACCGCTCAGCGGACGATTTCGGTCGAATGGCGGCTGAAGCTGACGACGCGGCGTGCCGTCGTCTACCGGGGCGAACGCGGCGGGTGGTGCCGCATGCGCCAGGTCGCCGGCGCCGTGGTGGTGCGGATGCGCATGGACTGCAGCGCCGGTATCCGTGGGCCGAGCTGCTACGGCGGGTGTTCGAGGTGGATGTGCTGGTGTGCCCGCACTGCGGAGGGCAGCGGCGGTTGCTCGCTGCGATCCAGGATCCCGGGGCGATCGTGCGCGTGGTGCGGGCGATGCGGTTGCCGGTCGAAGCGCCGGAGATCGTGCCGGCGGGGGGGGGAGGTAGGGTCCCGTCGTCGCGCACACCGGGCGGCGGTCGCCCGGAGGAACGCGACGAACTACAAAGAAGGAGACCCCATGAAGCGAACCATCCTCGCTTTGCTTGTGAGCATGTTTCCGTTCATCGCGTTCGGCGCGACTGCCCGTTGCCAAGCCGGCGGTGAAGCGTTTTCGAACGAGGTGACGGCCGGGACTGGTGAGACGACGATCAACTCCTCGTCTTCGCCCAGCAAGGACTTCACCGTGGAGGAGATCTACTGGTTCGACACGCAGGATCAGCGGTGGAAGCCTTGCGAGGACTGGGAGTTCGCCACGACTCCCGCGGGAGCGCACGATGAGCACGCCTCGGTGTTCTCAATGGCCTTCAGAAGGACAGGAAGTACAAGATCAAGTACTCCTGGACGACGTCGCAGCAACCGAACGTGACCATCAGTACCTTCGTGATGTCGCCTCGCGCCTCCACCTTGCTCCTCACCCTGCTCGCCGGCTCCGTCGGCGGTGTCGTAGCGCTCAGCTTGGGGAGTTTCGTTGGTGGAGGCGCGCCCTCAGACCCCTCTGAGGCGTCTAGTGGAGCCAGGACGGCTGATTTCCAGATGACCTTGCGGGATGAGATCGTCGGCTTGCGTCGCGACCTCGCCGACATCTCCATACGGTCGCAGGAGTCTCCAACCGGAGGTGCTCCGCTGCGGACCGCGGTTGGTTCCGATCTGCAGGGCCTCGAGGCCAAGATCTCCGAAGTGCTGAAGGCGATCGATGCGCTCGCGCAACGGAGTGGCTTCGACGCCGCGGAGGTTGCGACGGCCAGCTTGCAGAACCCGGTACCGAACGCCGTTGCCGTCAGATCCCTCCATGATGCAATGGAGCAAGATGCCGACGCTGGCAGGCGAGAGACCCATCAGGGTTGGCTGCTGACCTCGATGGCGGAGGTCGTCAGGCGGTTGGGTAGTCCGCACAACATCCTGCCGGAGGCGGGATCGGGGACCTCCCGTCAGCGTTGGGAGTACTTCGTCGACGAGGATCGCGCAGTCATCGTCACCTTCGAGAATGGTCTGGTGACGTCACTGGACAACTGACGTGTCGCGGATTGGCGCCGCCCCTACCGCCGTGTCTAGTCCCCGAAGGCCTTTATCGGCACCGGCATCACGACGTAGCTCATCAACGGCACCACGATCGCCGTGACGATCATCGTGATCACCGGCAGCGCGCAGTGCTCGAGCAGCGTCGGCAGCAGCAGCCACAGCACGAACGCGATGGTCGGGTAGATCCCGACCCACGTCAGCAGCACCAGCTTGTGCGGGTTGGGCGGCCGCGGCGGCTGCGCGTCGGTGGGAACGCTCATCGCGTCACGGCCAAGTCGGCACCGATCACCGGTGCACGAACTCCGCCTTCACCTTCGGGCCGTTCTGCATGCAGTTGTCGACGCCGATGCGCATGTCCTCGGTGCCGCACGCCGAAGCACTTGCCCTCGAACGGCACCGCGTCCTGCAGCGGCAGCTTCGCCGCGCCGAGGGTCGCCTTCTGCAGGATCTCGTCGACCTTCTTCGAGCGGTGGCCGATGTCGACCGCCGGCAGCGTGTCCGGCACATTGGCCATCGGGCCCTCGTCCATGCGCGAACGCTCCGCCTTGCCGTCGGCCATGTCATGCGCCAGCTCGACCGCGCGGTCGACCAGGTCGCCCTCGACCTCCTCGCGGGTCAGCCCGAACGCCAGCGCCTGCTCCGAGCTGATCGGCCGGCACGTGCGCAGCAGCGTCTCGAGTTCGGCGCGCAGCTCGGTGTCGTCGCCGCAGGCGCGGTCGAGGAACGGCGCCCGGTCCGCCTGGGCGAGCTCGGACGCCTCGGCGAACAGCTCGATCAGTCGTTCCTGGCGATGGGGGGCGGTCATCGGACGGGCGGGAGGATGCGGGACCTTACCTGGGATCGGGGGGCGGCAGGAAGCGGGGGCGCAGCGGTGCCGCCCCGTGCGCACATCCGCACTCCCGGTCGCCGCTGCGACATCGAACGCGCGGATCGTGAAGGTTTCGGACGTTGCCCTCCTGCAAGGACTTGCGAGATAGGGTTCGGCCGTCGACGAGCCGCCCTGGCGGCTCTGCCGGCGACTGCGGACGGGTTACGGTCCGCCAACCGCCGGTTCGTCGACGGGTAACGTCGCCTTAACGGATTCTGAATATAGCGGCCTACCTTCTTCCGCGTCTCAGGGGCACGCCGGCAGGCGGTCCTTTTCACCAATAGAAACCCCTCCAGCTTCCATAATGAACCGTCTCAACCTCATGGTCGTCGGCCTCGCCATCTCGGCGGCCGCCTCGGCCCAGTCGATCACCGGCGCGAACGGTGTGAACCACACGGCGCCGTTCAACGGCTCGATCACCCTCGACCCGGCGAACAACCCGCACGTCCTCAACGGCGACATCTACATCGAGCCGGGCGCGACCCTGACGATCCTGCCGGGTGTGCGCTTCGAGAGCTCGGCGAACAGCACGCTCGCGATCACCCGCGGCGCGCAGATCTTCGCCGAGGGCACCAAGGACGCCCCGATCGTCTTCACGTCCAACCAGGACACCGGCGTCTACCGCCAGGACGCCAACAACGAGTGGGGCAACCTGACGGTGATGGGCTCGGGCTACATCTCGGAAGACGAGACGGCCACCAACACGGCGACCCCGTCGGCCTCGAACTTCGCCGACATGGAAGGTCTGACCCCGGCCAACGTCAGCTTCAACGACTACGGTGGTGGGGACGACAACGAGAACAGCGGCACGATTGCCTACTGCTCGTTCTCGTACGGCGGCATCGCGTCGATCCCGGGCAAGGAGCTGAACGGCCTCTCGCTCGGCGGCATCGGCCGCGGCACCGACATCCACCACGTCGAGATCCTCAACAACATCGACGACGGCATCGAGGTCTGGGGCGGCACCGTCAACCTCAGCTACATCTCGATCTGGAACATCGGTGACGACAGCCTCGACATCGACCAGGGCTGGCGCGGCAAGGCCCAGTTCGGCCTGATCGTGCAGGGCGCCTCGAACCAGGGCTCGCAGGGCTCGGGCTTCGGCGACAACGCGATGGAGATCGACGGTGCCGAGCGCTGCGACTGGCAGCCGGTCACGACCTGCGCCATCCACAACTTCACCGTCATCGGCGGTGGCATCCCGTCGGGCGTCAACCCGACCGACGAGCTGGTCGAGTTCCGCGACAACTCGCGCGTGCAGTTCCTGAACTGCATCTTCATGGATGCCGGCAAGGAAGTGATCAACGACAAGGTGACCGATGGTGAGGTCAACAACAACACCACGGTCTGTGGCGCCGGCTCGGCCGTCCCGCAGATGGTCGCCCGCATGACCACCCCGGCGACGTCGACCTACGCCGTCAACCCGTTCGCCAACCCGGCGGCCGCCTACCAGGCGCAGAACCCGGCCGGCAACCTGGTCGAGTTCCGTGGCTGCCTCTACTACAACAACAACTCGAGCTCGGCCTACACCGAGGCCCTCGGCTACGGCGTCTTCTCGTCGGCCCCGCTCGCCGGCACCAACCACGCGAACAACGACTTCGCGCTGACGATGCCGATCACGACCCGCACCCGCTCGGCCACGACCTTCATCGGCTCGGGCAGCGGCAACCACGGCGTGAACCCGATCACGTTCCTCGATCCGACCCCGACCGGTGCCGCCCTGGCGGTCGCCGAAGTCAGCCCGAACGACGGCTTCTTCCGCTCGGCCCCGTACTGCGGTGGCTTCGCCCCGGGCAACAACTGGCTGATGGGCTGGACCCGCACGAGCGTCTACGGCCTGACCAACCAGCGCAGCGCCGGCTCGAACGAGCCGATCCACGGCACCGAGCGCTCGGGCGCCGCGGGTCACCCGGTGCTCTACACGACCGGCAACTGGGCTGCTGGCACCAACGTCACGCAGACGCTGGACTACCTGCCGCTCGGTGTCGGCTTCATCCTGTTCAGCACGCAGCCGGCCAACCCGGTCGATCCGTGCGCCGGCCTCCCGCTGGGCGGCCTGTTCGGCCTCGACTCGCTGGTCCCGAACAACCTGACCGGACTGATCACGGTCGTCACGGGCACCCCGGGCGGCGCCGGCAGCTACGGCTTCACCATGGTGCCGGGTTTCGCGGGCTCGACGTTCTACTCGCAGGGCTTCGGCTTCGACCCGAGCGTGCCGACGGGCGAGTTCACCAGCTCGAACGCGCAGCGTCACAACCTCTAGTCCTCAGGACGGGAGTCTGACCACCGCGGCAGGCGGGTGGCGGCATCGGCCGCTGCCCGCCTGTTGCGGTTTTGCGTCGCGCAGCGGGTCACCACTGCATCCGCATCTTGTGCCCGAAGTTGATGTCTGCAATGGCCTTGTGGTGCTCCGTCGAGGCTGCGCAGGGCTCTACCGCCAATCGACACGGAGTCTTAACCAAATCTACACGCGGCGAACTAGGGTGCTTGGCCGCGGAGCTCCGGTGCCCACCGAAGCCCGTCCTGCAACCCTCCCCTTAGCCACAGCCGCTTCCCCGCAGCACGTCGCCGCCGTCCGCCGTCCCCTCGGCGATCGGGTCCCGTCGGGCCGCGCGGGCCTCCGCCAGATGAAGGCCATCCATCTGTTCTCCGTCCCTGTCCTGTGCTGCCTGGTGCTGTTCGCGTGCCAGCGCGAGCCGGGCAAGGTGTCGCAGCAGCCCGCCGCTGCGCAGGGTGCTGGTGACCAGCAGCCTGGCAAGCAGGCCGCCGGCAGCGGCAAGGTCGTCGACGCCGAGGTCGCGCCGTTCCAGCGCGAGCTGCTGAAGCTCGCGTTCGAGGCGGCGTCCAAGTTCCCGAAGTTCCCGCACAGCAAGAACCGGGGCCGCGCCCAGGAGGTCGTGCTGGTCGGCTGCTTCGAGCTCGGCCTGCCGCTGCTGGCGCTGCGGTTCGCGCCCGACGCCGAGGGCTACCGCCGCGGCATGGCCTACGCGGACTTCGCCTACTACAGCATCCAGCAGGGCGTCACCAAGGACGTGCGCAGCTACCTGGAGCTCGCCACCAAGGTGGCCGACGAGGAGGCTGCCGTCCCCAACATGCAGCAGTGGCGGGTCGACAAGATCCGCCTGAAGGTCGCGCGCGCGCTCGCCGCGCTCGGCGAACTCGACGAGGCCTCGAAGGTGGCGGACAAGATCGGCGCGTCGTCGCGCGGCGCCGTCGACAGCAACTGGGCCGTGACCGTCTCGTCGCGCGTCGCCGGCATGACGCTCGAGCAGGCGCAGCGCGACCTGCGCTCGATCACCGACACGTTCTCCAGCCAGTCCCTGGGCGAGCAGTACTCGTCGCTGATGGTGCTGAGCGGCCTGCACGGCCGCTTCTTCGCCGACGAGGAGCTGCGCAAGGAGCTCGAAGAGCGGCTGCTGCTGCGCTTCTTCAAGCTGCCGGCCAACCTCCGGCTCGACGCGATCGCGCCGCTGGTCGGGCACTACCTCGCCGAAGAGGACGTCGACGGCGCCCGCGACATCATCGTCAAGATGTCGGAGATCGTCAGCGAGGCGCGCTGGCGCCTCGAGGACAAGCTGCCGGAGCTGGCGCGCATCGCCGAACTGCACATCGACACCGGCGACACGGACCGCGCCCGGCAGGAACTCGAGCAGGCGCTCGCGATGTTCCACGAGGGCCGCGACGACATCGTCGGCATCTACCGCTGCGAGGCGCTGCGGCCGATCGCGATCGGGTTCCACCAGCTGGGCGACGCCGAGCAGGCCGACGGCCTGCTGGCGCTGGCCATCGAGGAGGGCATGCAGACCCCGAACTCGCGGCCGCGCTGCGACGACCTCGTCGAGACCTGCGTCGCGATGGCCCGGCGGCGCGTCGAGCCGTCCGCGGAGCTGATGGCGCGGCTGCGCGAAATCTGTGACGGACTGAACGCCCCGTGGTAGCCGTGAACCAGCACCGCCTCCTCCTCGGATTCTCGGCCGTGCTCGCGGCCTCGATGGCGCTGACGGCGCAGCAGGTCGGCACGATCCGCGGCACCGTCATCGACAAGGACTTCAACGAGCCGCTGGCCGGTGCGGCGGTGCAGATCATCGGCGTGCAGGAGCGCCTGGTCACCGACGAGAACGGCGTGTTCGTGTTCCGCGGCCTGCAGCCGGATACCTACACGGTGGTGCTCGCCAAGGACGGCTACACCCGCACGGTGCGGCAGGTGCGGGTGACCGCCGGCCAGCAGACCAACGAGCGCATCGAGATGCTCGGGGACTTCACCGACCTCGAGGAGTTCGTCGTGCGCGAGCAGCTGGATCAGGCGCTCAACACCGAGGCGGCGCTGCTCGACGACCGCTTCGACAATCCGGCGATGGTCGACGCGATCAGCAGCGAGCTGATGCAGAGCGCCGGCGCTGGCAGCGCCGACGAGGCGCTGCGGCTGGTCTCGGGCGCCTCGACCCAGGACGGCAAGTCGGCGGTGATCCGCGGGCTGCCGGACCGCTACGTCGCGACCCAGGTCAACGGCGTGCTGTTCCCGAGCTCCGACGAGGACAAGCGCGCGGTCGAACTCGACGTGTTCCCGTCGAGCGCGATCCAGGCGGTCGAGGTCAGCAAGACCTTCACACCGGACCAGCAGGGCAACGCCTCCGGCGGCGCCGTCAACATCCGCTTGCGCAGCGTGCCGGACAAGCCGTTCTTCATCAACTGGAGTGCTGGCACCAGCTACAACACCCAGACCACCGGCCGCAGCGACTACCTCAGCTACGACGGCGGCGGCGTCAGCGCGTTCGGCAAGAGCGGCAGCAACCGCTCGGTGCAGGAGGAGGGCGAGAACTGGGAGGGCGCGGTCGGCGCCGATACCGCCGAGGCGCCCGACAACTTCAAGTGGTCGGTGTCGGCCGGCGGCCGCTACGAGCTCAACGACGAGTGGCGCGTCGGCGGCTTCGTCAACTTCTTCTACGACCGGCAGTCGCGGTTCCGCGAGAACGAGCGCGACGAGTCGTGGAAGATCGGCCAGGTCGGCAGCCTGATGACGCCGCAGACCCAGCTCGGCACGATCCAGCAGCCGCCGTTCACGACCTCGCTGCTGAACATCTCGCGCAGCCAGGAGACGGTGCAGTTCGGTGGCCTGTCGACGTTCGGCATCGCCAGCGACGACCACAGCCTGAACGTCACGCACCTGTTCTCGCGGGTCGCCGAGGACACGGTGACGTTCGCCGAGGACACCCAGGGCAAGAACTACTTCTTCCCCGGCCACGACCCGAACGATCCGAGCTCGCCGGGCTTCAGCGCCAACGACTCGGCGCCGTGGACGCGCCAGCAGACGCTGGCCTACGTCGAGCGCGGCACCGAGGCGCTGCAGCTGAGCGGCCGCCACCGCTGGGAGCTGTGGGGCTTCGGCTCGCTGCGCGGCATCGAGATGGACTGGACCGTCGCGCGCAACAAGGCGTTCCGCGACACGCCCGACCGCCGCGAGTTCGCGACCTTCTGGGATCCGGGCGCGGGCCCGAACGGCACGTTCTTCCAGCTCAAGCCGGCGGCCGAGTTCACGCTCGGCAACCTGCAGCGCACGTTCATCCGGATCGAGGAGGAGAGCGAGGAGCTGGCGCTGAACTTCAAGCTGCCGATCGAGATCTGGGGCGGCCGCGAGGGCGCGGTCAAGTTCGGCTGGTTCCAGGACAGCGTCGAGCGAACGTTCACGCAGCAGACGTTCTCCAACTTCAACGACCCCAACCAGCAGTTCCAGGGCAACTGGGAGGGCATCGGCTGGGCGCAGAACTGGGTCTTCGAGGACCACGCGATCACCGCGGCGGACACCGACGTCGACTACGCCGGCACGCAGGACATCGAGGCGCAGTACGTGATGCTCGACCTGCCGCTGACCGAGCAGCTGCGGGTCGTCGGCGGCGTGCGCTGGGAGACCACCGACATCTCGATCAGGAGTGATCCCGAGGAGCGCGCCACCTGGGTGCCGTCGGTCGACCCCAACGGCAACCCGAACTTCGGCATCGCCAACTTCCCGGTCAGCGATCCGAGCGACCCGACGTTCGACGCCGACCTGCTGGCGCTGGCCAACCCGCAGCGTTCGCAGGACAACGTGCTGCCGGCGATCGGCCTGATCTACGAGCCGGTCGACGGGCTGATCTTCCGCGCGTCGTACACCGAGACGCTGGCGCGGCAGACGTTCAAGGAGCTGTCGCCGGTGTTCCAGCAGGAATACATCGGCGGCCCGGTCTTCATCGGCGACCCCAACCTCGAGATCAGCGACGTGCGCAACATCGACTTCCGGGTCGACTACACGCCGGCGCCGGGCTCGCTGTTCTCGGTGTCGTACTTCAAGAAGATCATCGACAACCCGATCGAGTACGTCGAAGCCGCGCAGGGCTTCACGTTCACCAAGCCGGTCAACTGCCCGCGCGGCAAGCTGACCGGGTGGGAGGTCGAGATCCGGCAGGAGATGGGGCAGCTGTGGGATCCGCTCGGCGGCCTGCAGCTCGGCGGCAACTCGACCTGGATCGAGGCGACCGTGCGTCGGCCCGACAGCGAGGTGCTGCAGTTCGAGCAGTTCCAGGGCGTGCGCGACAACACGACGCGCGACATGACCGACGCGCCCGACTACCTGTGGAACCTGTTCGCGACCTACGACGTGCCGGCGACCGGCACCAGCTTCGGCGCGTTCTACACGGTGGTCGGCGACACGCTGATCCAGGGCCCCGGCCCGTCGAACAGCGCGTTCATCCCGGCGACCTACGACAAGTCGTACGACAACCTGACGCTGACGATGCGGCAGTCGCTCGGCAAGGGCGTGACGCTGTCGTTCTCGGCCAAGAACCTCACCGACGCCAACCGCCAGCAGGTCTACCGCACCAAGTACCTGCCCGAGGACGTCGTGCGCCGCGACTACACGACCGGCATCACCTACTCGCTGTCGATCGGCGGCGAGATCCGTTTCTGAACCGCATACCCACACCGTTTCCCGCACCCCCTGGTCGCGCCGCGACCGACCTCACCATGGAAGCCATCCAGCGCCACGACGGGCCCGAGCAGACGCGCACCGCGCGCCGTTCGCTGTTGCCCGCGCTCCTGATCTCCCTCGCCTTGTCGGCCCCGCAACTCACCGCCCAGCAAGGTGGGGCGCAGGACCCGGCGGAGCTGGCCAAGGCCATGCGCTCGGCGCACGCGGAGTACGCGCTGGCCAAGCGCACGATCTCCGAGGAGCGCGAAGCCTGGCGCAAGGGCAAGCAGACGCTCGAGACCCAGATCCAGGTGCTGAACGGCGAGTACGAGTCGTTCGTCGAGCGCATCGCCGAGGCCAAGAAGAGCATCGAGGCCGCCGACAAGAAGTACGGCGAGCTGGAGAAGCAGAAGGCCGAGCTGGAGCGCGTCACCAAGGTGCTCGAGCAGCGCATCACCAAGCTCGAGCAGCGCACGCTGGCACTGCTCGAGCGGGTGCCGGCGCCGCTCGCCCTCAACGTGCAGACGATCTCGCAGCTGCTGCCGGAGAACGACGAGCAGCGGGAGAAGCTGTCGCTGAGCGTTCGCTACCAGAACGTGATGGGCGTGCTCAACCCGATCGACAAGTGGAACCGCGAGGTCAAGCTCGAGAACGAGCGCCGCGACCTGCCGAACGGCAAGAGCGTCTCGGTGACGGTGCTCTACGTCGGCCTGGCGCAGGGCTACTACGTCGGCGGCAAGGGCCCCGACGGCAAGCCGAACATCGCCGGGGTCGGCACGTCGACCGCCGACGGCTGGCGCTGGACGCCGTCGAACGAGCTGGCCGCCGACATCGCCAAGGCGGTCTCGATCTACCGCAACGAGCAGCTCGCCGCGCTGGTGCAGCTGCCGGTCAGCATCCTGTGAGCGAGGGCAACACGATGAACACGAAGAGCAAGCTGTTGGCCCTGCTGGCCACGACGGCGCTGTGCGCCGGCTCGGCGTTCGCCCAGGGCGGCAACGCCGGTGCGAATCAGGATCCGAACGGCCAGAGTCCGGCTGGCCAAAACCCGGCTGGCCAAAACCCGGCCGGCCAGAAGCCGCAGCGCACCATCGCGGACGCCGCCGCGTCGATGGACCGCGACATGAAGGCCGCGCTGCAGGAGCTCGACGCGCTGCGCACGGCGATCGGCGCCGAGCGCCTGCCGCTCGCCGAACGCCTCGGCGAGGTCGAGAAGAACCTGTCGGCGATCCGCAAGGAATACGACGCGGTCTCCAGCGACCTGGTCCAGAAGACCGACAGCCTGACCTCGCTCGAGGGCACGCTGAAGAGCCTGAACCAGCAGTCGGACTACCTGTCGACGCTGCTCGGCCAGTACACCGAGGAGTTCAAGACGCGCCTGCACATCGCCGAGCTGCAGCGCTACGCCGAGCCGCTGCAGGCCGCCAAGCTGGCGCTCGAGAACACCAAGCTGACCGACGAGGACCGCTTCGCGACGCAGCTCAGCGTCGTCGAGCTGTCGCTCGACAAGCTCGAGGACGCGCTCGGCGGCAGCCGCTTTCAGGGCACCGCCAAGGTCGAGAACGGCGAGTTCAAGGACGGCCGCATCGTGCTGGTCGGCCCGATGGCGCTGTTCCAGTCGGCCGACGGCCAGGACATCGGCTCGATCGAGGAGGAGCCCGGCTCGCAGGAGGCCAAGGTCGTGTCGTTCTCCGAGAAGGCGGACCGTGACGCGGCCGCCGGCCTCGCGGTCGGCAGCGGCGGCAGGTTCCCGATGGACGTGACGCTCGGCAACGCGCAGAAGGTCGAGGCGATCAAGGAGACCTGGTGGGAGCACGTCCAGAAGGGCGGCGTCATCATGATCCCGATGGCGGTGCTCGCCGGCGCGGCGCTGCTGGTCGTGCTGCTGAAGTGGCTGTCGATGGCGTTCATCCGCCGTCCGTCGAAGCGGCAGGTCGACCAGCTGCTCGACTCGATCGAAGGCAGCGACTACGCCTCGGCGGTCGAGATCGCCGAGTCGATGCCGGGCCCGGGTGGCCGCATGCTGCAGGCCGGCGCCGAGCACCTCGGCGAGCCGCGGGAACTGATCGAGGAGGTCATGTTCGAGAAGGTGCTGACCACCCGCCTGAGCCTGCAGAGCTGGCTGCCGTTCGTCGCGATCTGCGCGACCTCGGCGCCGCTGCTCGGCCTGCTCGGCACGGTGACCGGCATCATGGGCACGTTCGCCTTGATGACCGAGTTCGGCACCGGCGACCCCAAGGTGCTGTCGTCCGGCATCTCCGAGGCGCTGATCACCACCGAGCACGGCCTGATCATCGCCATCCCGTCGCTGCTGCTGCACGCGTTCCTGGCCCGCAAGGCCAAGGGCCTGACCGACGGCATGGAGAAGATGGCGGTGCAGTTCATGAACCACGTGCGCACCCCCGAGCCGATCGATCACCACGATTCGGTCGAGGTCTGAGGCCAGCCATGATCGCCTTGCTTGAAGAACCCGCCACGGTCATGGAGCAGTTCTGGCTGCTCTGGGACTCGGCGTGGGACATCTGGGAGAAGGGCGGCTGGGCGATGGGCGCGATCTTCGTGAACGCGGCCATCATGTTCGGCTTCGGCACGCACACGTTCTTGAAGATCGCCGGCAAGCACTTCCGCGGCGTGCGCGAGAAGACCTGGCGGCTGTGGATCGAGCACCCGAAGTACCGCGAGGGCAAGATCGGCGAACTGCTCGACGAGGTCACGCTCGCCGAGACGCTCGAGGAGTCGGCCGCCGTCTTCGACGGCCTGCGTCAGGCCGAACTCGCGCCGATCAACCGCGAGCTCAAGATCATGAAGGTGTGCATCGCCGCAGCACCGCTGCTCGGCCTGCTCGGCACGGTCACCGGCATGCTCGCGACGTTCGCGGCGCTGGCGGCCGGCCAGGGCGGCGACAAGACGATGGCCGCCGTGTCGCAGGGCATCTCCGAAGCGCTGATCACGACCATGACCGGTCTGGTCGTCGCGCTGCCGGGGCTGTTCTTCCAGTACATGCTCTCGCGGATGCGGGACACCTACGCGGCGTTCCTGGCGCAGCTCGAGACGGGCTGCACGCAGGAGCTCTATCGCCGCATCCTCGAATCGGGCAACGGCCAGGAAGCCGCCTGATTCGCCGACACGACATTCCAATCCAAGCCAGGACCAACCATGGGACGTTTCCGCGACTTCAGTGGCGAAGGTGAAGCCGAGGGCGGCATCGACATGTCGCCGATGATCGACTGCGTCTTCATCCTGCTGATCTTCTTCATCGTGACCACGACGTTCGTCGAGGAGACCGGCATCGACGTCGACAAGCCGCAGGCGGCCGCGTCGGTGTCGCTGAAGAAGAACAGCGTGATGTTCGCGCTGACCAAGGAGGGCGAGGTCTACTTCGACTCCAAGCCGGTCGGCCTCGCCGCGGTGCGCGGCATCGTCGCGCGCAAGATGCTCAAGGAGAAGCAGCCGGTGATCGTGCAGGTCGACCAGGCTGCGTCGGCCGGCATGCTGACGCGCGTCATCGACCAGTGCAAGCTCGGCAACGCCGAGACCGTCAGCATCGCGACCAAGAAGGGGTCCTGAGCGATGGAACCCGAGATCCGGTCCAGTTCGTTGAAGCGCTTCAGCCACACGTTCGCCGTGTTGAGCGGCGGCCTGGTGCTGGCGCTCGGCTGCTTCCTGCTGCTGCCGCTGCTGCGCGCGATCACCGCGCCGCCGAAGGCGGACCTGGAGCTGCGCAAGGCCGACACGACCCAGCTGCCGCCGCCGCCGCCGCCCAAGCAGGAGGAGGAGAAGAAGCAGGAGGAAGAGGAGCCGCCACCGCCGGCGCCGGCCGCGGACGCGCCGCCGCTCGACCTGTCGGACCTCGAGATGGTGCTCAGTGGCGGCTTCGGTGACGGCGGCGGCACGTTCGCTGGCTCGCTGCCGCTGGCGCTGCCCGGCGGCGGGTCGACCGGCAACATGGCCGACCTGTTCAACATGGGCGACCTCGAGGAGAAGCCGCGCGTGATCTTCCGCGCGCGCCCCGAGCTGACCCGCGAGATGCGCAAGCGCATGCCGTGCACGGTCAACATCCTGATGACCGTCAACAAGCAGGGCCGCGTCGTGAACCCGACCGTCTACAGCACGGACGATCCGCTGTTCAACGACTCCGCCCTGAAGGCGATCCGCCAGTGGAAGTTCGAGCCCGGCAAGCGCAAGGGCAAGCCCGACGACTTCCGCGTTCGCCAGCCGATTACATTCAAGTGAGGTGCAACTGATGTCCCCCCGCATTCTGACCAGCTCTGTGGTCGCGCTGCTGTCCCTGGCGGCGTGTTCGACCAACTCCAACGGATCGGCCGGCAACGAGCAGGTCGCGTCGAACGAATCCGAAACCGGTCCCGGTGATGCCGGTGGCCGCGCCGAAGGCGGCGCCGCCGCGGCCGAGGGTGTGTTCCGGGAAGGCTCGAAGGAGCTGACCGAACAGCAGCAGAAGGCGCAGTCGATCATCCGCGAGATCTGGCAGACGCCCGGCTTCAAGCGGTCGGTCATGCAGAACTGGCTGCGCGGCAGCGAGGTCGAGCCGCAGTTGACGTTGCGCGAAGGGGAGTTCCGGACCGAGGTGCTGCAGCTGATCGCCGATGGCGACAACAAGGACGCCGAGTCGCGCTTGCGGAGCCTGCAGGGCGAGGGTGCCAACTCCGTGTGGGACTTCATGCTCGGCAACCTGTTGTTCGGGGACGGTCGGTTCGCCGACGCGCAGAAGGAACTGGTCAAGGCGGTCGCGAAGTACCCGAAGTTCCGCCGTGCCTGGCAGGTTCTCGGCTTCTCACAGATGCGTGACGGCAAGTTCGCGTCGGCCGCAGAATCGCTGTCCGAGGTGATCAAGCTCGGTGGTGGGGACGCGCAGACCTACGGCTTCCTCGGTCTCGCCCACGCGCAGGGCGGCAGCTACGCCGCGGCCGAGTCGGCGTTCCGCTACACGATCATGATGGACCCGCGCGATGATCGCTGGCAGCAGCTGCTGGCCGACGTGCTGGGCCGCCAGGGCAAGTACGCCGACAGCATCAGCCTGATCGACCGCCTGCTCGCCAAGGACCGCAACAACGTCAACCTCTGGAAGATGCAGGCGTACGCGTTCGCCAACATGGGCGAGACCCAGAAGGCGGCCACCAACTTCGAGATCATCGACCGCCTCGGCGGCGCCGACTACAACGCGCTGGCGACGCTCGGCACGATCTACTTCAACGACGAGCTGTACACGCTGGCGGTCGACGCCTACCTGCGCGCGATCGAGAAGAAGGACCGCGGCGAGCACGACGCGGTGCTCGGCATCGCCAACCGCCTCGCGTCGCGTTCGGTCTACGACGAGGCCAGCCGCCTGATCCAGGGCATCGAGAAGGCCTACGCCGACACGTTGCCGCAGGACAGCAAGCTCGAGATGCTCAAGCTGCGGGCGCGTCTCGCGGTCGCCTCGGGCGCGACCGAGGAGCAGATCGCGCTGCTCAAGGAGATCGTCAAGCAGAACCAGCTCGACGGCGACGCGCTGATCCAGCTGGCGCGCTACTACCAGGACAAGGGCGAGATCGAGCAGGCCATCTTCCGCTACGAGCAGGCGGCCCGGAACCCCGAGTTCGCCGCCGACGCCAGGGTCCTGCACGCGCAGCTGCTGTCCAACAACCAGCGCTACGCCGAGGCCGAGCCGCTGCTCGAAGCCGCGATCAACCTGAAGCCGCGCGACGACGTCCAGCAGCTGCTCGAGTACGTCAAGCGCGCCAAGGCCCGCGCCGCCAGCAAGAAGGCCGGCTCGTAAGCCCGCGCGGCGGCCCGCAGCGGACGGCCTAGGCCTTCCGCAGCGGGCGGACGATCAGGTCCTTCAGCGCGAAGTTGCTGCCCTCGCCGACCCGCGTCACGAACAGGTCGTTGTGGTGGCGGATCAGGCCGAACTCGTCGAAGCACGAGACGCCGCCGCAGATCTCCATGCCGAGCGCGACCAGTTCGCTGGCGCGGCGGCTGCACTCGACCTTGATCTTGGCCGCCTGCTCGCGGCCGAGCGTGCCCTTCTCGTAGAGGTTGCAGCAGTGCATCAGCCACGTCAGGCCGCTCTCGAGCGCGATGTCCATGTCGACGATGACGTCCTGCACGCGCTGGAAGCGGCCGATCGGCTTCTCGTCGAATTGGATGCGCTCCTCGGCGTAGACGCGACACTTGTCGAGCGCGAACGCGAGTGAGCCGAGCGCCAGCGATGCGATGAACAGGCGGCCGCCGTTGAGCGTGGTCACCATCACCTTGAAGCCGTCGTTGACCTCGCCGAGGATCGCGTCGTCCGACACCTCGACCCCTTCGAACATGATCGAGCCGGTCGACGACTGCTCCCAGACCTTCTTGCCCTGCATCTCCTGGTAGAAGACGCCCTGCTGGTCCATCGGCACGATGAAGCAGGTCGAGCGCTTGCCGTTGGGGGCGTCGGGCGCGGTCAGCGCGTGCACCACGACGTGGCTCGCCCAGCGGGCGTTCGTCGACCAACACTTCTCGCCGTTGATGACCCACTTGTCGCCGTTCTTCACGGCGGTCACCTCGGGGTTGGCCGCGTCACTGCCGCGGCCCGGCTCCGACAGTCCGAACACGAACATGCGTTCGCCCGCAGCGAGCGCCGGCAGGTGCGCCTGCTTCTGCTCCTCGGTGCCGCACAGCTGCAGCGGCTTGGCGCCCAGCGAGATCGCGGCGCCGGGAGTGATCGCGACGGCCTGGCTGTGGTAGCCGATCGCCATGCCCATCAGGCACAGGTCGGTGTGGTCGCCGCCCTGGCCGCCGTACTCCTCGGCGATGGGGAGGCCGAACAGGCCCATCTCGCCCATGGCCTTCAGGCAGGAATCGGGCACCAGCTGGTGCTCGCGTTCCCAGCCGAGCAGGTGCGGTGCGACGTGCTCGTCGCTGAAGTCTCGGACCGCCTCGTAGAAGGCGAACTTGTCCTCGTCGATCAGGTTCGCGAGGTAGGTGTCAATTCTGCGTGCCATTTGCCCGCCAGAGTAGGCCGGGCCCAACGCCGACACCAGCGCTGGGCCCGCCTCGGCGGGGTGGATCGGCCGGCGCTCAGCGGTCGCGCTTCTCGGCCGGGGCGTCGGCGCCGTCCTTCGGCTCCAGATCGCTGAGGAACGCGCGCGCGGTCGGGTTGTCGCGGTCGAGCTCGAGCACGCGGCGGAACGACACGATCGCGCGCGCCGGCCGCTCGGAGAAGCGAAGGTTGTAGCCCAGCAGCAGTTGCGCCCAGGCGTCGTACGGCTTCTCGGTGCAGTAGTTCTGCAGCGCCTCGACCTGCCGGTCGAACTCGGCGCGGTCGTCGTAGAACGTGCGCTTGTCGGTGTCGGCGGTGACGATGCCGGGCTCGAGCCGCACCGCTTCGGCGATCAGGAACGCGGCGTAGTGGTAGTCGCCGTTGGCGAACACCGCGTCGGCGAGCACCAGGTGCACCGAGGCGTCCTCGGGCAGGTAGTTGCGCGCCTTGGCGTAGGCCTCGGCGGCGTCGTTGTAGCGCTTGGCGCGGAAGTAGAAGTCGCCGAGCTCGACGTACTTGCCGGCCAGCGTCATCGCCGCGCTCTCCGGCTCGTCGGCGACCCGCGGGGCGCCGACGCTCGAGCCGTCGTCGACCCGGGCACGGCTGCCGACGTCCCCGCCGCCGATGTCGCTACCGGCGACGATCACCTCGGTGCCGCCGTCGTAGACCGGCTCGAGCGAGCCGTCGTCGACCACTGCGGTGCTCGGCACGTACAGGTAGGTCGGGCAGTAGGTCGTGGTCGGGTACCACCAGTAGTTGGCCGGCAGCGTGTTCGGCACCGACCAGCCGGTCCAGTAGGCCGAGCGGTAGCAGCCGCTCCAGTAGTTGTTGTGCCAGGCGTAGTACGGGCCCAGCAGGCCGACGTTCCAGGTCCACGGGCTGAAGCCGCCCCAGCCCCAGCCGCACAGGCTCCAGCGCGACGCCCAGCCGTAGCCGAACGGCCGGTTCCAGCCGAAGCCGATGCGGCCGAAGTTGCCGCCCCAAGGCCCGCCCCAGGCGCCGCCGAAGCCGCCACCGAAGCCGTTGTAGCACCAGTTGTTGTTCCAGCCCCAGTAGCCGCCCCAGACGTTGCGCAGGCCGACGCCACCGCGGTAGCCGACGGCGGCCCAGCCGCGGCCGACGAACGAACCGTTGCGGTAGCGGTTGGCGGTGCCGTAGCCGACCGGCGCGCCGAGCCGCGGCGAGCCGAGGCGCGGCGCCGTGCCGGCCAGCGCGCTCGACGTCACCGGCGACGGCGCCGTGCGCGGCGCGAGGCGGCCGGTGCGGCCGGTCGGCGCGCGGGTCACGCCGGCGCGCGGGGCGCGCGAGCCCGCCACGTCCGCCGGACGGTAGCGTTCGCTGATCGGGCGGGTGCTGCGGCTGGTGCGCGAACCGGCGCGAACGTCGGCCGGCGTGCGCGTCACCGACGGCCTGCTGGTGCGGCTGCGGTAGCGCGCGTCCGACGAGCCGCTGCGCGTGCGCGTCGAACGGTTGGTGTTGCTGTTGTTCGGGCGCGTGTCTGAGGTGCGCGCGCTCGAGCGGCCGCTGCTGCGGAAGCTCGACGATGGCCGCGACGTGTCACGGTAGCCGGGGCGCGAGGTCGAACGCGTGCTCGAACGGCTGGTCGAGCCCGGCGTGCGCACGGTGCGGGTGATCGAGCGGCCGGACGACGAACCCGGCGTCGGGCGCGACGACGAACCCGGCGGGCGGTAGTTGCCGGTGCTGCTGCGCGTGCGCGGCGTGTAGCCGCGCGACGTCGACGAGCTCGGTCGCGAGCTGCGGATCGTCGGGGTGCGCGAGGTCGAGCGGCCGGCGCTCGAGCGACCCGGGTCGGACCGGGTCGGGGTCGAACGGCCCGGCGACCGCGAGCTCGGTCGCGTCGAGCGCGGGGTCGAGCGGCTCGACGAAGGCCGGGTCGAGCGGGAGGTCGAGCGCGGCGTCGAACGGGTCGTCGATCGCGGCGTCGAGCGGGTCGGGCGCGAGGCCCGCGGGGTCGAGCGCGTCGGCGTCGACCGGGTGGCGCGCGGTGCCGAGCGGGTCGGCCGCGACGCGCGCGGCGCCGAGCGGCTCGGGGCCGGTCGCGACACCGACGGTCGCGAGCTCGGGCGCGACGAGGATCGCCCGCGCTGGGCGGACAGCGGCAGGCTGATCAGCAGGCCGAGCAGCACGAACAAGAAGGATCGGGTGGTCGTCATGGGTTCCTCGCGGCGCGGGGTGCATCGCCCTTCAAGCAAGAAGGATACCGGGCGGGGAGAATGGTGCCGGACCCCGCGGGGGCCGGAGTTGTGGCGTTTTGATACGCTTCGACGTATGCAGCCTTTGCCGTCCGGGGCGATCTGTCTCGCGACCGCTACATGGGCTTCGCCGGCGCGGGCCACCAGCGTCGGCCGCTAAGGTGCGTTTCGATCCATGGCCAACCAACCCGATCCGTCGCCGCAGCCGCCGTCCAAGAAGGCGAGCCTGCTGGGCCCGCCGCTCCGCACGTTCTTCCGCGGGCTCGCTGCCGTGCTGCCGCTGGCGCTGACCGCGTGGCTGATCACGTGGGCCGTCGTCGGCGTCGAGTCCGGCCTCGAGCACGTGATCGTCGAGCAGCTCGAGTGGATGCCGGCCGAGAACTACTGGCGCGGCCTCGGCACCGTGCTGGCGATCGGCGTGGTGTTCCTGGTCGGCCTGCTGATGTACTCGTGGTTGGCGCGCCGCCTCTATCGCGCGTTCACGGCGCTGATCGAGCGCATCCCGATCGTCAAGACGATCTACGGCATGTTCGTCGACGTGGCCCGGCTGGTCGCGAGCGACGAGGAGAAGCCGTTCCGCAAGGTCGTGATGATCCAGCTGCCCGAGGGCATCGAGCAGATCGGCTTCCTGACGCGCGAGGCGTTCGACGACCACCCGGACGTCGGCGAGGGCAAGGTCGCCGTCTACCTGCCGATGAGCTACCAGCTCGGCGGGTTCACGGTGATCGTTCCCGCCGACCGCGTGCGCGAGCTGTCGATGTCCGTCGAGGAGGCCCTACGGTTCTGCGTCACGGCCGGCGTCTCGCGACAGCAGGAAGTGTGACAACTCGCGACGCATCACGTCGAGCGTTCTCGTCGGCGAGCCCGTAAGATCCGCGGCCCAACCATGCGGATCCCACACGCTGCTGTCCTCTCCCTCCTGGGCGTTTCCCTGCTGGGCTCTTCCGAGCTCGTCGCCCAGAAGGCGTCCTGGCCGTATTCGATGGATTACGGCCCGTGTCTGATGACCACGTTCGCCGGTGGCGGCCTCTGTGGCGACACCGAGAAGGGGCTGGTCGTGCGCCTCGGCGACGCTGGCGCGGTCGCGTTCGACACCGAACTGCTGCGCATGTCGGTGGCGTGGACCGACGGTTGGCTGACCCTGCGTGGCACCGCCTACGACGGCTCGCACGGGCCGTTCCCGGCGCGGCGCGGCCAGGCGCTGGCCGAGACGCGCGTCGGGCCGGGCTGGTACCGCGGCGGGGACCACGAGGATCCGCGGCCGATCCCGCACGGTCCGCTGCCGACCGCCTGGGGGCGCTACGGCGGCCACAGCCGCGTCGGCGACGAGATCGTCGTCGACTACCGCGTCGGCGACATGGACGTGCGCGAGCACTACGGCCTCGAACGGCGCGAGGTGCCGGTGCTGCTGCGCACGCTCGAACTCGGTCCGTCGAAGCAGCCGCAGACGCTGGTCGTGCTCGACGGCCCCGAAGGCTCTGGCAGCGTGTCGGCCGAGGCGATGGGCCAGCGGATGGCGCTGCTGCAGTGGCAGCCGAAGAGCACCGGCATGGTCGAGTACGAGGGCACCACGACCGACTGGGCGGCGCTGTCGCTCGGCGCGCCGGTGCGCGGCGACTACCTCAGCCGCGGCGGCTGCAGCGTGACGTTCGTCGACGGCTTCGCCAAGGCCCACGGCAACAAGGACGGCGACCGTCTGCTGCCGGTGCTGCACGACGGCAAGGGGGCCAGCAGCGACGACGACTGGCAGGGCAGCGTCTGGTTCGACAAGCACAAGGCCAACAACCGCAACACCGACCACGGCCGCTACCTGGTCGAACTCGATGCGCAGGTCGACGTCACCCGCATCCAGACCTACTCGTGGCACAAGGGTGGCCGCGCCGTGCAGCGCTACACGCTGTGGGGCAGCGATGGCGCCGACCCGACCGCGCGCAACCTGGGCGGCGCCGGCTGGAAGAAGATCTGCGACGTCGACAGCAGCGAACTCGGCCAGGGCGACAAGCATGTGGTCGCGATCGCCGACCAGAAGGGCCTCGGCCGCTTCCGTCACCTGCTGTTCGACTGCCGCAACGGCGGCACGTTCTTCTCGGAGATCGACGTCTACGCCGGCGGCCTGCGCGCGCGCGTCGACACCGAGGGGCGCGGCCACAAGAACCTGATGGCGGTCGCGTACGGCAGCGACGGGCCGCAGCTCGAGGTCGAGGACAGCCGCATCGTGATGAAGGTGCCGGTGCACGACGCGCCGCTGCGCGTGCAGCTGGCGGTGGCCGCGGTCGACAACGACGACCTGACCGCGCTGACCAAGGGCCTGATGAAGGACCGCGAGGTCGCGGCGATCCCGAGCGGGCCGTCGAACAAGCGCTGGGGCGAGCCGATCGTCACCAAGGGCGCGATCGGCGAGGACGACGGCGCGTTCGCCGTCGACACGATCACGATCCCGTTCGAGAACCCGTTCGGTTCGCGCATGCGGACCGGCGCGTTCGACTTCTTCTCGGACGGCCGCGCCGCGGTGTCGACCTGGAACGGCGACGTCTGGGTGGTGTCGGGCATCGACGACGACCTCGACCGGCTCGAGTGGCGTCGCTTCGCGACCGGCCTGTTCGACCCGCTCGGCCTGCGCATCGTCGACGACGTCGTCTACGTGCACGGCCGCGACGGCCTGACGCGGCTGATCGACAGCAACGACGACGGCGAGGCCGACCGCTACGAGAACTTCAACAACCAGATCTACATCACGCCCGCGTTCCACGAGTTCGCGTTCGACCTGCAGACCGACACCGACGGCAACTTCTACTTCAGCAAGGGCGCGCCGGTGAACCCGGGCGGCCGCGGCTTCATGAAGATCGTGCCGCACCACGGCACGCTGCTGAAGGTCAGCAAGGACGGTTCGACCATCGAGGCGGTCGCGACCGGCCTGCGCGCGCCGAACGGCATCGGCGTGTCGCCGACCGGGGTGCTGACCAGCGGCGACAACGAGGGCACCTACATGCCACGTTGCCGCCTCAACTGGATCGAGAAGCCCGGCTTCTACGCCGGCGTCAAGGACACCGCGCACCGTTCGCCGGTGCCGGCGGAGCCGGACCTGCCGCTGTGCTGGATGCCGATGGAGGTCGACAACTCGAGCGGCGGCCAGGTCTGGGTCACCGGCAAGGGCTGGCAGGACCTGCAGGGTCGCCTGCTGCACAACTCGTACGGGACCTGCTCGACCTACCTGGTGCTGCCCGAACGGGTCAACGGCCAGATGCAGGGCGGTGTCGTGCGCCTGCCGGCGAACTACTCGTCGAGCGCGATGCGCGGCCGCTTCTCGCCGATCGACGGCCAGCTCTACACGATCGGCCTGAAGGGCTGGCAGACGTCGGCTGCGCGCGAAGGCGGCTTCCACCGCGTGCGCCGCACCGACCAGCCGCTCGACCTGCCGATCGCGCTGAGCACCTGTGAGCGCGGGGTCTACCTGACGTTCTCGTCGCCGGTCGATGCCGAGCTCGGTGCCGACCCGGAGAGCTACGGCGTCGAGGTCTGGAACTACGTCTACTCGCAGAACTACGGCTCGCCGGAGCTGTCGGTGCTCGAGCCGGAGCGCAAGCGCGAGCGCGGCAAGCAGAACCGCGACCCGCTGACGGTCCAGTCGGCGGCGCTGTCGCCGGATCGCCGCACGGTGTTCCTGACGATCGAAGGCATGCGGCCGGTGCACCAGATGAAGATCACCTGGGACCTCGACACCGAGGACGGCCGGCCGCTGCGCGGCGAGCTGCACAACTCGATCCACTCGCTGCAGAAGGACCCGGGCTTCCCGAAGAAGTAGATGCGCATCCGCACCACGATGGCGTTCGGTTGGTCCCTGGCGGTCACGTTGCTGACCGCCGTCGGCCTCGAACGCGTCACCGATTCCGACGTCGAGACGAAGCCGACCGTGCTCCGTCAGGGCCCGATGGCCCGCGGTGCGAAGGTCACGTTCGCGACCGTGCGGGGCGACAAGGTCACGCACAGCCAGCGCGCGCGCCTGCTGTCGCTGGCGGTCGAGCGCGGCGAGACGCCGACGCCGTTCCTGCCGGTGGGGGCGTTCCAGGCGACGTTCGACACGGTCGTGACGCTGCCGGCCCGCGACCGGATGAAGTTCCGGCTGGACGGCCGCGGCAAGGTCAAGCTGAGCGTCAACGGCAAGGTCGTGCTCGAAGGCCGCCTGCGCGGCCGGGAGCCGCTCGAGACCAGCAAGGCCGCGCGCCTGAAGAAGGGCGAGAACGACGTGCGGCTCGAGTTCGAGAGCGCCGCGCGCGGCGACGGGGAGGTGCGGCTGTTCTGGTCGGGCTACGACTTCGGCTTCGAGCCGATCGCACCGGAACTGATGACCTACCCGGCCAGCGACGCGGCGGTCGTGCGCGGCGAGCAGCTGCGCCACGGCCATGCGCTGTGGGTGGAGCGCCGCTGCGCGCGCTGCCACGACTACGACGACCTGCGCGTCACCGAGTCGGCCTACCTCGAACTCGACCGCGCTGGCCCGGACCTGCGTCGGGTCGCGTCGCGCGCGAACCCCGGCTGGCTGGCGAAGTGGATGCGCGACCCGCACGCGGTGCGGCCCGACGCGACGATGCCGAAGATGCCGCTGTCGGACGGGGACGCCAACGACATCGCCGTCTACCTCGGCGGCCTTGGCGCGCCGTTGCCGGCGATGACGTTCACCAAGGAGCAGCAGGACAAGGGCGCGGCCCGCTTCCGCGAGCTCGGCTGCGTCGCGTGCCACACGCGCACCGACGAGAAGGCCGAGGACGCGGCGCTCGGCGACCGCATCCGCCTGCAGTTCGTCGGCGAGAAGTGGCACGGCGCGGCGCTGGTCTCGTACCTGCAGGAGCCGAGCGCGCACTACACCGACGTGCGCATGCCCGACCTGAAGGTGTCGGCCGACGACGCGACCAACCTCGCCGCCTACCTGCTCGCCGGCCGGCAGCAGCCGCCGGCGCCGAAGGGCGACGCCAAGAAGGGCCGCCGTCTGGTGCAGAAGCACGGCTGCGTGCTGTGCCACGCGTTCGAGGACGACATCCCGCCGGCCGACCGCGTGTTCCCGCGCTACCGCAACCTCAAGCCGCAGCGCGGTTGCCTTGCGGACGAGCCGGACGGCAAGGCGCCGCTGTTCCACCTGCAGAAGGAGGAACGCGAGGCGCTGCGCGCGTTCCTGCCGTTCGCCGAGCAGGTGCCGTTCCGCAAGGCGCCGCTCGACTTCATCGCGCGGCACATGACCGCCGAGCGCTGCTACGCGTGCCACGCGATCGACGGCCAGCCGTCGACCTGGGCCCGGCTCGCCGAGCGCTGGTCGGAGAGAGAGCCGCTGCCGCCCGAGCAGGACCCGGCCGCACAGGGCCTGCCGTCGTTGACCTGGGTCGGCAGCAAGCTGCAGCCGAGCTGGATCCGCGGCTTCGTCACCGGCGAACTGCCGTCGCCGCGACCGTGGCTGACCGCGCGCATGCCGAAGTTCGAACGTCACGGCGCGGCGATCACCGACGGCCTGGTGCGCGAGCACGGCTACGGCCAGAAGGACGAGCCGATCCTCGCCGGCAAGGCCAACCTGGCCGTGCACGGCCAGCGTCTGTTGGCCCAGGGCACCGGCTTCGGCTGCGTGCAGTGCCACGCGGTGGGGACCCAGAAGGCGACCCAGGTGTTCGAGCGCGAGGGCATCAACCTGGTGACCGCGCGCGGTCGTCTGCGCCACGAGTACTACACCCGCTGGCTCGCCGACCCGACCCGCATGGACCCCGACGCGCGCATGCCGAAGTACGCCGACGACAAGGGTAAGACCGCGTTCACCGACGTGCTCGGCGGCAAGGCGGCGGAGCAGTTCGAGGCGATCTGGCAGTACCTCGGCGACAAGGCGCGCAAGTGAGCGAAGCGCTGCGCGAGCTCGGTGTCGAAGCGGTGGCCGTCGACGACGGTGGCTTCGAGCTGCGCTCCGCGCAGCGGGACTGGCTGATGGCCGTGTTCCGTTCGTTCTCGGTGCGCGCCGACGCGCACGGCCGGCATCTGCGGGTCGGGTCCTCGGACCTCGAGCTGATCGAACGCGTCGCCGGCACGGCGCTGGCGCCGGACACGATCCTGTTCGACCTCGACGGCGTGCTCGCCGACATCTCGCGACGCAGCCGCATCGCCGCGGTCGACGACGTCGCGGCGCTGGCCGAGCACCACGCGATCGGCGTGGTCACGACCTGTCCGCATCGGCTGGCGGAGTCCGTGCTCGAACGGCACGGCTTCCTGCCGCACGTCGGCGCGGTGGTCGGCAGCGAGGACGGGCCGTGCAAGCCGGATCCGTTCCCGGTGCAGCTGGCGCTGCGGCGACTCGGCCGACAGCGTGCCTGGATGCTCGGCGACAACCCGAGCGACGTCACCGCCGCGCGCGGCGCGCAGGCGGTGCCGTTCGCGGTGCTGCCGCGCGGCATCGGCGCCGAGTCGCACATCGAGCGCCTGCAGGGCGCTGGTGCGGTGCGGCTGGTCGAGGGCGTGGCGTCGCTGCGGCAGCTGCGCGCCGGCTAGGAGCGCGTCCATGTAGTGGACGCGCTGCCAACCGTGATCGCGGAAGCGGCGTGTACGCTTGCGGACGGGGCTTTGCCCGCTAGTCCAGCCCTCAGCGGAGCCGCAGCTCGATCCGTTCCGGCAGGGCCGCGCGCATGGCGTCGCGCGCCGGCTGTTCGAGGGAGCCGGCGAACACCGTCACGACGCGCAGCGAACGGCAGCCGGCGAGCGGCCGCAGCGTGTCGGCCAGCACGCTCGGCGCCGGCACGATCCTCCTGGGCCGTTGGCCGTGCTCGCCGACCGCGCGCCAGCGCGCCGCGAGCGTCACCCGTTCGAGCTTCGGCAGGCCGGCCATCGGCTCGAGGTCGAGGCCGTGGTGCCAGGTGAGGTCGAGCCTGCGCAGCGACGGCTGGCTGCCGATTGCCCGCGCCAGCTCGGGCGGCGTCTGCTGGCTCCAGTCGAACGTCTGCAGGCGCAGCGATCCCAGCAGGTCGGCGACTTCGCGGGCGGTGCGCTGCCGCTGTGCGTCGTCGCCGCCGACGCGGCCGAACGCGAGCTGCTGCAGGCCGTCGAAGCGGCGCATGCTGCGGATCGCGTCCGACGGGATCACCTGGTTCGACGACAACGACAGGCGCTCGAGCGCGTCCGGCAGCGCGTCGACGTGCGCCTTGGTCCACGTCATGCCGAGCAGCGTCAGGTCGCGCAGCTGCTCGAGCCGATGCAGCGCCTGCAGTTGGCGCGCGTCGGGTTGCCAGTCGGATGGCACCGGCAGCCCGGGCAGCGCCGTCGGTTCCGGGCCGAGGCCGGTGATGCGCAGCAGGCGCAGGTTGGTCAGTGAGGTGAGCGCTTCGAAGCAGGCGTCGTCGAGCTGGTTGCAGCGGTAGAACTCGAGTTCGCGCAGGCCCGCAACGGTCCCGAGCGCGCGCAGGCCCGCAGGGGACATCGGTGCGTCGAGCAGACGCAGGCGGGTCAAGGCCGGCCACGTCGCCAGCACCGCAACGGTGTCCGGCTCGATGCGGAGCGATGCGCCGCGCACCTCGAAGCTGCGCAACCGCGGGCAGCGCGCGAGCAGTTCGAGGTGTTCGGTCGACATCATGGCGGTGAACGGCAGGCCGAGTACCTCGAGGTTCGCGCAGCGGGTGAGCGGTTCGAGGGTGTCGAGGCCGGCTCGCTGCCAGGCCTGCTGGCCGCCGCGCACCGTGCGCGGGTTCATCGAGACATAGCGGAGCTGCGGGAACTCCGGCAGCACCGCGAGGTCGTCCGGCATGCCTTCCTCGAGGCGGATGGCGACGGTGCCGCGGTCGAGCGCGCGCAACGCCGCGCCGCCCTCGGCCGCGATCGGGATCGGGATCGGCGCCGGCTGTTGCGATGCCCGGTCGAGGTCGTCCTGGCGCAGCCACCAGACCGCCAGCGCGACCGCGACGCCGAACAGCGCGGCTGCGGCCGGCAGGGCGTGCGCCGGGCGGCTCGCGGCCGGGTCCACCGTCGCTTCGGCGAGCGGGTCGCCGGTCACCACTTCGGCCAGCGCGGCCTCGAACAGCCGTTCGCGGACCGCGTCGCGAACTGCTGGCTCGTGGTCGGTCGCTGGGGGGCGGGAATCGTCGTGCGTCATGCCTTCCTCCGCTTGCGTTCGATGCAGGCGCGCAGCGCGGCGCGCAGGCGCCGCAGCGCCGTCTTGACCCCCTGTGGCCGCATGCCGAGCTCGCGGCCGATCCGTTCGCGGCCGAGTTCGTCGGCGTAGGCTGCCTCGAGCAGCCGCCGCGGCCTGGCCGCGAGTTCGGCGACGCAGGCGCGCAGTTCGGCCACGTAACCGTCGCCGTCGCCGTCGCCGCACTGCTCGCGCCAGACCTCGTCGGCCAGTTCGACCTCGCGCCGGCGTTGCGTCGAACGCGCTTGCTGCCGCAGCAGGTTGCAGGCCGTACGGCGAAGGAACGTGCGGGTCTCGCCGTCGCTGCGGTGCTCGAAGCTGCCGCGCAGCAGCACCACGAAGCACTCCTGCACCAGGTCGTCGACGCGGTCGGCCGCGCAGCCGAGCACGCGCAGGTAGCGCTGCAGGGCGGTGCGGTGCCGTTCGCTCCGGTGCTCGAACTCGGGCACGTCGGTCGCAGGGGCTCGGTGGGCGCGGGGCATCTGCTGCCAGATGCCCGCGCGCGCCGGCGGGGGTTCAGGAATCCCTGCTACTTGTCGTCGAGCTGCCGGTAGCGGCCGCGGTACTTCTTGGCGAGCTCCGTCTGCTTGTTGCGCAGGTCGACCTGACGGCCCTGGATCCACGCGAGTTCGATGGAGGTCGTCAGCTCGAACGGGCTGCCGTCGGCGACGAACAGCGTCGCGTCCTTGCCCTGCTCGAGCGTGCCGAGCCGATCGCCGACGCCGAGGATCTCGGCCGGCAGCCGCGTCACCGACGCCAGCGTCGTGGCCTCGTCCAGGCCGAACGCCATCGCGGTCGCGGCGTGGTAGGGGAGGTTGCGGTCGTTGGAGTAGTCGTCGCCGGTCGCGATGCAGAACCGCACGCCGGCCTGGTGCAGGTCGCGCGGCAGCGTGAACGGCTCGTCGTAGGCTGCGTCCGCGCGACGAGGCAGGCGGTGCACGCCGTCGAGCACGACCGGCACGTCGTGCTGCTTCAGCAGCGCGGCACAGGCGCGCGCCTCGTGGCCGCCGACGATCACCAGCTTCAGCCCGCGCCGCTTGCCCCACAGCACCGCCGACTCGATCTGTTCGACGGAGTTGGCCAGCACGAACACCGGCCGTTCGCCGCGCAGGGCCGGCACCAGCGCCTCCTTGCGGATGTCGCGCGCGATCGACGGGTCGTGCTGCCGGGCCTCGGCCCAGGCCTTGGCCGCCGCGAACGCGTCGTCGATGGCCTGGCGGCGCTCGGCGACGCTCGGCCGGTCCCCGGTCGACGGGCTGCGGCGGAACCGGAACCGGCCGCCGGTGTCCGACGGCCACGAGACCACCGGGCCGGCGTCGCGACGCACCGCCATGTCGGCGTTGGTCCAGCCGTCGAGCTGGATCAGCGACGCGCGGCCGGGCAGCGTACCGCCGGTCGGGAACGTCAGCGCGGCGAGCACGCCGTTGCTGCGCGCGACCGGGATCGCGGCGGAGTCCGGGTTGACCGCGGTCGCGGCGATCGCCTCGGGCGACATGTCACCGAGCTCGTTGGTGTCGACGGACTGCGGCACCTGGCCGATCTCGACCAGCCCGAGCGAGGTGTGCGCCGAGATCATGCCGGGGAACACGTGGCGGCCCTTCAGGTCGATGCGCAGCGGTTCGGACTCGACGCGGCCGAGCCGCGGGTTCTGGCCGTTCGGCAGCACACCGCGGATCTTGCCGTCGGCGAACCAGACGGTGCCCCCGAGGATGATCTTGCCGGTGGCGGTGTGGATGGTCGCGTTGCTCAGGATCACCGCGCCGCGCTGGGGCGCGGCCTTCGGCAGCAGGTCCTGGGCGGGCGCGGCGGACAGCAGCACAGCGGCTGCGATGCAGGTCGTACGGATCATCGGCGGCCTCCCTGTTGGTTGCGGCAGCAGTAGTCGTCGCGGGTCTCCTCGGCGCGCCAGTAGGCGTCGTTGGGATCGCCCTCCCGGGCGCGGCGGCTGCCGCCCAGGCCTGCGGCGATCGCCAGCTGCAGCAGGCGCTGCCGCTCCTTCAGGATGCCGGAGCGCAGCTGCGCGTCGCGTTCGAGCGAGAACATCAGGCGGCCGTCGACCCAGGTCGCCTCGCAACGCGCCGCGTAGCTCAGCGGGTTGGCCGACCACAGCGCGATGTCGGCGTCCTTGCCCTTGCTCAGCGAACCGGTCTGCTCGAACACGCCGAGCTGCATCGCCGGGTTGCGCGTCACGAAGTGCAGCGCTTCGGCCTCGGCGACGCCGCCGTACTTGACCGCCTTGCCGGCTTCGGTGTTGAGGCGCCGCGCGTGCTCGTTGCTGTCGCTGTTGAACGACACGTTGACGCCGGCCTCGTGCAGGATCGCGCCGTTCTCGGGGATCGCGTCGTAGACCTCCAGCTTGTAGGCCCACCAGTCGCTGAACGACGAGGCGCCGACCGCCGAGCGCCGGATCGCGTCGGCGACCTTGTAGCCCTCGAGCACGTGCTGGAACGTGCCGATCTTGATCGCGTATTCGTCGGCCAGGCCGCACAGCATGAAGATCTCGTCCTGCCGGTAGCTGTGGCAGTGGATCCAGCGCCGCTTCTGCAGCACCTCGGCCAGCGCCTGCAGCTCGAGGTCGACGCGCGGCGGCAGCACCTTGGCCCGGTCGCGCGGCGCCAGCGCCGTGTAGGCGGCGTGCTCGCGCGCATAGGCCTCGGCCGCGGCGAAGCGGTCGCGCAGCACGCCTTCGACGCCCATGCGGGTGCCGGGATAGCGCGTGCTGGGATCGCCGCGGCGGTTGACGCGCCGCGGGTTCTCGCCGAGCGCGAACTTGATGCCCGGCATCGAGCCGGCGAAGAACATGTCGTCGGGCTCGGCGACGCCGAAGCGCACCTTGACCGTGTTCGACTGGCCGCCGATCACGTTGGCCGAGCCGTGCAGCTGGTTGACCGCGGTGACGCCGCCGGCCAGCTGCCGGTACCAGTTGACGTCGTCGGGATCGAGCACGTCCTGGATGCGCACCTCGCTGGTGACCGCCTGGCCGCTCTCGTTGACGCCGCGGGAGATGCCGGTGTGCGAGTGGCAGTCGATGATGCCGGTGGTCACGTGCTTGCCGACGCCGTCGACCATCTGGGTGTTGCTCGGCAGGTCGGGGATGTCCTCGAGCTTGCCGGCGAACACGATGTGGCCGTCGTGCACGTAGACGGCGCCGTTGTCGATCTTGCCGCGGCCGTCGCCGGTCCAGACGGTCGCGCCGGTGATCGCGAAGCTGCGCCGCGCGGGCAGCGACTCGAGGCCGTAGCCTCCCAGCGGCGTCGGCAGCGCGACCGGTTCGGTCGGCGCCTTCGGCTCGGTGGGCTCCTGCTTCGGCTCGTCGGTCTGCTGCCGCGCGGCTGCGACCTGCAGCGCGCGGCCGTCGGGCGTCGTGCAGACGCCGGCGAGTTCGCCGTCCTCGAGGCGCAGCCGCAACCAGAACGTGCCTTCGCCGATCGCGGTGCCGGAGAGCTGGCAGGTCATCGAGGTCGCGGTGCGCTTGACGTTCGCGACCTTCAACTTCACGTCGCCGGCGGTGACCGTCAGCTTCTTGCCGTCGATGGTCAGCGTGACCGCGGCCGCGCCCGGTTCGCCCGGGAAGCCGTCGGTCCACGACCACGGGCCGTCGAGGCCGAGGTCCTCGGGTGCCTGCACGACGTGGCGGCGACCGCCGACCCAGACGTCGCGCACGACGCGGTCCTTGCCGAACAGCGTGCCTTCGACGACGACCAGGTTGGCCAGCTTGCCGGTCGTGATGGTGCCGCAGTGGGCGTCGATGCCTAGCAGCCGCGCCGGCGTCGTGGTGACCGCCGCGAGCGCCTGTTCGTCGGAGACACCGTGCTGCTGCGCGTCGCGCACGCGCGCGGCGAAGTCCTTACGGTCGCGCAGGCGCGCGGTCGTCCATGCGATCGTGGCGCCGGCGTCGAGCAGCCGGCGGCTGTTGCTCGGGGCGTGCTCCCACGACTGCAGCTGGCGCAGGCTGACGCGGTCGGCGTTGGCCGCGGTCGACACGTCGGGCGCGTCGGGCAGCTGCAGCGGCACCACGATCGGTGCGCCGCGCTGTGCCAGCGCCGCCAGCCGGCGGAACTCCATGCCGCTGCCGACGATCACCGGCTGCCGCGAGAACTCGGCGGCGACGCGCAGCGCACGCAGCGCCTGCAGCTCGTTCTGGGTGTCGAACCACAGCGGCATCTGCCGCTGCCGGGCGATCGCCGCCAGCACGCGCGATGGCTGCGGGGCCGCGGCCGCGAGCGAGGCGTCCGCGGCGACCGCGCGCTGGCAGCGCTCGTACCAGTCGCCGTCGGACAGCGACTGCCGCAGCAGGGCGATTGCACCCATCTCGCTGTTGGGGTAGCCGCCGCGGTTGGTCTGCAGGCTCGCGACCGCGTATGCGTGCGAACGCAGCACGCGCGCCGGCGCGGTGTCGCTCGGCTCGTCGAGCAGCACGACCGCGCTGGTGCCCTTCAGGATGCCGCCCGACGGCGCTGCGGCGACGGTGGTGTAGCCGAGCGCGCGCAGGCCCTTGCGGTCGGCGGCGCCGATCAGGGCGCCGTCGAGCGCGTTGCGCTGCGGCTGCACCATCGCATTCCAGTGCTGGTCGGTGGTGTCCTCGTCGAGCGACGGCACGTCCGAGGCGAAGAACGGCTCGACCAGGCCGGGGTAGATCGTCAGGCCGCTGCAATCGATCACGGTGGCGCCGGCGGGCGTGGCGGCGGCCGTGCCGACCGCCGTGATCCGGCCGTCGCGCATCACGATCGTCGCGCGCTCGAGCGCCTTGCCCGGCTGGGGCACGACGCGCGCGTTCTGCAGGGCATACCAACCCGGGTCGACCGGTCGGGGTCCGTTGTGCGGCGGACCCTGAGCGATGGCCGAAGCCGTCAGGATGGCGAGAACGACAACATGGCCGATTCGCATGCGCGCAGCATACGGATCGACGGCCGCGGCCCGCGTACCGGTTTCGTCAGTCGCGCGCGGTCAGCGTGCCGCGGTCGCCGAGCACGAACCAGAACGTGTAGCGGTCGACGGTGCCGCCGTCGAAGCTCTCCTGCACCAGGACCTCGAGTTCGCGCGTCAGGTCGTGGAACCGCACGTCGGCGCGGATCGAGTAGCCGGCGCGGCCTTGGCCGCGGACCTCGGGCCGGAACAACCAGTGGCCACCATCGTCGGTGACCGCGCCAGCCACGCGCACCTGGTAGTGCACCGCGGTGCCGCCGAGCAGCGTCGGCACGTCGCGTTCGAGCACGTCGGTCTGCACCTCGTGCCAGTTGCCGTGAGGGAACTGCACCGCCTCGCGCGCGAGGTGGCCGTCGTCGTCGTAGAACGTGCGCTCCGACCAGTAGAATCCGGCTGACAGATCCGTGGGCGTGGGGGACTCGACGAACGCGTTGCTCGACGACGGGCCCGCGATCAGGCCGAGGCCCGCATCGAATCGGGTGCCGGTGCCTTCGCCCGCCAGCGTGCGTTCGGCGCCGAGCACCAGCCAGCGGTCCCCCGGCCGGGCGCCGTCGAGCAGCAGCAGCACGACGCCGACGACGACGATGGCGCCGACGATCGTCACGATGCGGTTGCGAACGGGCATGCCGAGAGTCTCGCGCGTTCGCGCCCGGGGTCAACGCCGTCGGTGGCCTCGCGGGTCCGGTCGGCCTACAACGGAGCCGTGGTGCAGGTGCAGCGACGGAGCGCTCGCGTTGTGGCGAAGGTCGCGCTGGTCGCGGGGCTCGCCTTCGGGTTTGCCGTGGCCGCACAGCTGCGCGTGCCGATGCATCCGGTCCCGATGACGCTGCAGACGGCCGCGGTGCTCGCTGCCGCGCTGCTGCTGGGCTGGCGGCTCGCGGCTGGCGCGGTGGCGGTCTACCTGCTCGCGGCGATCGCGGGCCTGCCGGTGCTGAGCGGCGGCGGCAGCTTCGCGGAACCGGGCCTGTTCGGTTCGAAGACGGCCGGCTATGTGCTCGGGTTCGCGCCGGCCGTGTGGTGCTTCGAACGGCTGCGGCCGGTCACCTGGGGGCGCGCGTTCGTCGCGGCATCGCTCGCGCACGGCGTGGTGCTGGCGCTCGGATGGTCGTGGCTTGCCACGCACATCGGCGCGCTGCCGGCCTGGTGGCACGGGGTCGTGCCGTTTGCGTTGGGTGCGCTCGCCAAGTCGGCGCTGGTGGCGTCGCTGGTGCGGTTGCGACGCGCGGACCGTGCCGCGCAGCCGGGCGGCGACGGCAGCAGGACCGTCCGGTAGCCCGGCCTCGCCGGGGGATTTCGTGAACCGCCGCCGCCGTCACGGCGACGATGGCCACGAACGATGTCCCGCCGCTCCGCCGACCAGACCCTGGACGAACTGCTCGTGCTGTCGTGCACCGACGGCAACGAGCGCGCGTTCGCGGAACTGCACGGTCGCTGGCAGGCGCGGCTGCGGGCACATGCGGCCCTGCTGCTGGGCCGCACGCTGCGCGACCGCGTCGACGACGTCTGCCAGGAGGCCTGGCTGGCGATCGCGCACGGCGTGCGCGAGCTGCGCGAGCCGCAGCGCTTCCGGGCCTGGGCCTACTCGATCGTGACGCGCCGCGTCGCCGACCTGCGGCGCGCGCTCGGCCGCGACGAGCGCGCGGTCGACGAGCTGCGTCACGCGCAGGCCACCCCCGAGGTGGCCCCGGCCGAGCAGGGCGAACCGCTGCGGGACGCGCTGCAGACCCTGCCCAGCGAGGACCGCGCGCTGCTGCGCCTGTTCTACCTCGACGAGCTGTCGGTGGCGGAGACCGCCGCCGCGCTCGCCATCCCGGCCGGCACCGTCAAGAGCCGGCTGTTCCACGCCCGCCGCCGCCTGCGGCAGGCCCTGCAACGGAGACCGTCATGAATGCGAACGACGAACTGGACGAACAGCTGCGCGCGGCTCTGCGCGAAGAGGACGCCGAACTGCTTATGCGCCTCGACCAGGACCCCGGCATCTTCGACACGCTGCGCGAGGGCTTCCGCGGCCGGACCGCGTGGTGGGTCTGCATCACCAGCATCGTGCAGGTCGCGATGTTCGGTCTGGCGATCTGGACGGCGATCGGGTTCTTCGGTGCGACGAGCGTCGACGACCGCGTGTTCTGGGGCGTATGCACGTTGGCGTCGTGGGTTTCGGTGTCGATGCTCAAGATGATGGTGTGGTCGCACGTCGAGCGCGGCATGCTGCGCCGCGAGGTCAAACGGGTGGAGCTGCAGGTGGCGACGCTGAGCCTGGAGCTGCGCGAGAAGAAGTCGTGAAGTCGTTCGACCCCGTTGACAGGTCCGGATCCGGTGCTACTTCTGAGGGCCATGGAACGAGCCACCCAGAACAACCAGTGCGCGCAGAGCCTCGAGCTCACGGGCACCTGGTGCTGGTGGTGGCAGACCGCGCTCGCGGGCTGCCCGTTCCGTAGTTTCTAGTCCTACCTGACGACGAACACGCGAAGGCAGCTCCCGCGCGGGACGCTGCCTTCTGTCGTTTCAGGGGGGAGCGCACACCGCGCGGGTCGCCACGAACACGATGGCTCGACCCGAATCGGATCCAGACGAGGCCCGCCGCGCGGCTGCGGTGGCGTGCAGCGCGCTGTGCGCAGAGGTGCCGCGCGCCCGCTGCGTGCGGCCCGCGGCGCTGCACCGCCGCCTGCGCCGCCACGGCGGGGCGCTGTTCGCGCGCACGGCCGCCGACGTGCAGGTGCTGTCGCGCGCGCCGCTGCGGCTGACGGTGCACGGCGACCGCGTCGCGGTCGTCGCCCGCGAGCCTCAGGCTCGGCCGCTGCTGGCCGCGCTGGCCGAGCGCCTGGATGGCGCCCGCGTCGACGGCGACGAACTGCTCGCCCCGGTGCCGCAGCCGCCGGCTTCCGAGGGGCGGCTCGACCGGGACGTGCTGCGCGAACGGTCGGTGTTCGATCCGCTGCGCGCGCTGCTCGCGCTGGTCGCGGACCGCGACCAGGCGCCGGTGCCGGTGACCCTGTGCGGCGCGTTCGCGTTCGACCTCGTCGACCGCTTCGACGCACTGGGGGCGCGGCGCCCCGATCCGTTCGACGACCCGGACATCGACGTGCTGCTCGGCCTCGACCTGGTGCGCTACGGCGACGACGTCGTGACCGTGGTGACCCGCGGGCTGCCGTGGGAGGCGATGGCCGACGTGGTGCAGCGGCACCAGCGCACGCTCTCGGCGCTCGCCGCCGGCGACGAGGCGGTGGTCGCCGGCTCCTGCGGGCCGCGTCGCGCCGAGCGCCCCGATGCGGAGTTCGTCGACGGCGTCGAACGGCTGCGCGAGCACATCGCGGCCGGGGACGTGTTCCAGGCGGTGCTGTCGCGCGCGGTCCGCTGGCAGGGCGACGTCGACGCGCTCGAGGCGTTCGAACGGCTGGCCGCGCGCGAGCCGGCGCCGTACCAGTTCCATCTCGAACTGCAGCGCGGCGCGCTGTTCGGATCGTCGCCGGAGACCTGCGTGCGGGTGCAGCAGGGCGAGGTCGAGATCCGGCCGATCGCCGGCACGACCCTGCGCGACGCCGATGCCGACACCGACGAACGGCTGGCGCTGGCGCTGCTGTTCGATCGCAAGGAGCGGGCCGAACACGTGATGCTGCTCGACCTCGCGCGCAACGACGTCGCGCGCGTCGCCGAGCCCGGCTCGACGGCGGTGGTGCAGCAGTTCGCGATCGAGAAGTACAGCCGGGTGCAGCACCTCGTCAGCCGGGTGCGCGGCACGCTGCGCGCCGACCTCGACGCGCTGCACGCCTACCGCGCGGCGGCCAACATGGGCACGCTCAGCGGCGCGCCGAAGCCGCGCGCGATGGAGCTGATCCGCGCGATCGAACCGGTCGGGCGCGGCTACTACGGCGGCGCGGTCGTCGCGATGACGGCCGGCGGCGACCTCGACTCGTGCATCGTCATCCGCAGCGTGCGCGCCCGCGATGGCGTGTTCCGCGCGCAGGCGGGGGCCGGCGTCGTCTGGCACAGCGATGCCCGGCGCGAACTCGAGGAGACCGAGCGCAAGCTGCGCGCGGTGTCCGAGGTGATGGCGTCGTTCGCGGCCGCTGCGACGGAGGTGCAGGCATGAGCGCCCGACGTGTGCTGCTACTGGACCATCGCGACAGCTTCGTGCACCTGCTCGCCGACCAGCTGGCGCGGCTCGGCTGCGACGTCGACGTGGTGCGCGCCGACATGCCGCTGGGCGCGTGGACCCGGTGCCTCGAACGGCAGGCGCCCGAGCTGGTGGTGCTGTCGCCCGGCCCCGGTCATCCCGAGGACGCGGCGCTGGCGCAGCAGTGGCTGCGGACCCGGCCTGAGCTGCCCGTGCTCGGGGTCTGCCTCGGCCATCAGCTGATCGGCATGGTCGCCGGCGCCGACGTGCGTCGTGGGGACGAGCCGGCGCACGGCGAGGCCTGCGAGCTGTTCTGGCACGAACAGCCGTTCGCGCAGCTGCTGCCGCAGCGCATGCCGGTGGCGCGCTACCACAGCCTGGTGGTGGTCGAGCCGCGCGCGCCGCTGCGCACGCTGGCGACGACGCGCGACCGCGGTCGTGACGTCGTCATGGCCATCGAACACACCGAACTGCCGCAGATCGGCGTGCAGTTCCATCCGGAGTCGGTGCTCACGCCGCACGGGCAGCAGCTGCTGCACAACGTGCTGGACTGGGCCGGGACTCGTGCGCAATCCGTGGAGACGAGGTGACAGACGTGAGTGACGAGACGAACGTGAAGCAACTGTTGCGCGATGTGGTCGCCGGCCAGCCGGTGGACGCGTCGCTGTTGGAGGACATTCTGCATGAGGCGATGGCCGGGGTGTGTGACGCGGTCGCGCTCGGTGCGCTGCTGGCTGCGTTGGCGTGTCGTGAGCCGGAGGCCGAGTGGTTGGTCGCCGGTGCGCGCGCGCTGCGCAGCCACGGCGTGGCCGTTCGGCCGCAGGTGCGACCGTTGGTCGACACCTGCGGCACGGGCGGGGACGGCAGCGGCACGTTCAACGTGTCGACGGCGACCGCGCTGGTGGTCGCCGGCGCCGGCTGCGCGGTCGCCAAGCACGGCAACCGCGGCGTGTCGTCGCCGGTCGGTTCGGCCGACGTGCTCGAGGCGCTCGGCGTGCAGCTCGAGCAGACGCCCGGGCGCGCGCGCGAGCTGATCGACGCGGTCGGCTTCGCGTTCCTGTTCGCGCCGGCGTTCCATCCGGCGATGCGGCACGTCGTGCCGATCCGACGCGCGCTCGGTGTGCGCACGCTGTTCAACCTGCTCGGTCCGCTCGCCAGTCCGGCGCGCGCCGAGTTCCAGCTGGTCGGCGTCTACGCGCCGTCGCTGACGGCGGTGGTCGCCGAGGCGCTGCAGAAGCTCGGCAGCGAGGGCGCGATGGTCGTGCACTGCGATGGCGTCGACGAGATCGGCCTGCACGCGGTGACCGAGGGCCACCTGCTGCGCGACGGTCGCATCGAACCGCTGCGCATCGCGCCCGAGGATCTCGGCCTCGAACGCGCCGGCCTTGCTGCGCTGCAGGGTGCCGGCGACAAGGACGGCAACGCGGCGTTGCTGCGGCGTGCGCTCGGTGGACGCGAAGGCGCGTGCAGCGACGTGGTCGCGGCCAATGCCGCGGCGGCGCTGTACGTCGCCGGCCGCGCGCCGACGCTGCGCGACGGTGTCGCGATCGCCCAGGAGGTGATGGCCAAGGGCGCCGCCGAACGGGTGCTGGCGCGCTACGCCGAGTCGTCGTGCGTCGGCGAGGGGGTGGCGTCGTGAACGGCGTGCTGCTGGATCTGGTCGCCGCCTCGCGAGCACGGCCGGTCGTCGACGGCGACGCCCCGCCGGGCCCGCGGCCTTCGTTGGTCGCGGCGCTGCGCGGTCGCGAACGGATCTCGCTGCTGGCGGAGTTCAAGCGGCGCAGCCCGAGCGATCGGGTGTTCGCGCCGCAGGTCGACCTGCTGTCCCAGCTGCACGGCTACCAACAGGCGGGCGCCGCCGCGGTCTCGGTGCTGACCGAGCCGACGCGGTTCTGCGGCAGCATGCGCGACCTGCGTGCGGCCGTCGCGGCGAGCCCGCTGCCGATCCTGCGCAAGGACTTCCTGGTGCGGCCGGAGCAGGTGCGGGAGTCGGCGGCCAACGGCGCCAGCGCGGTGCTGCTGATCGTTCGCTGCCTGCCAGGCGCGCAGCTCGGCGAGATGGTCGACGCGTGCCGCGCCGCCGGCGTCGAGATGCTGATCGAGTGCCACGACGAGGCCGACCTCGACCGGGCGCTGCCGTTCGACGACGCCGTGCTCGGCGTCAACAACCGCGATCTGGACACGCTGCGGGTCGACCGCGCGGTGGTCACGCGGCTGGCGCCGCGGGTGCCGACCGACCGGGTGCTGGTCGCGGAGTCCGGCTACACCGACGCCGCCCAGCTGCAACCGCTGCACGGCGTCGTCGATGCGGTGCTGATCGGCTCGGCGCTGATGCGCGGCGCCGCCGCCGGCGCGTTCGTCGCGGGAGGTCGGTCGTGAAGGTCAAGGTCTGCGGCCTGCGGCGGGCGGCCGATGCCGAGTGCGCGATCGCGCTCGGCGCGAGCCACGTCGGGGTGGTGCTGGCGGCGGACTCGCCGCGTTGCGCGAGCCGGGACGAAGCGGCGGCGATCGTGGCGGTCGCGCGCGGCCGGGCCGAGCCGGTGCTGGTGTTCCGCGGCGAGCCGCACGACGAGGTGCTCGCCAAAAGCGACGTGCTCGGCGTGCGCCGGGTGCAGGTGCACGGCGCCGATCGACAGGCCTGCGAAGGGCTGCGCCGCGCCGGCCTGCTGCCGATCCCGGTCGCACGGGTGTCGGCGGATGCGCGCGTGCTGCCGCACTTCGAGCCGACGCCGTGCGCGCGGCAACCGGCCCTGCTCGACGGTGGCCGCGGCGGCGCGGGCCGCTGCTTCTCGTGGTCGTTGCTCGCCGACGGTGCGCCCGACGGCGTGTTCGTCGCCGGTGGGATCCGTCCCGACAACGTGCGCGAGCTGGTCGCGCTGCGTCCGTGGGGCATCGACGTCAGCAGCGGGGTCGAGCGCGAGCCCGGCGTCAAGGACCCGCAGCTGCTGACGGCGCTGTTCCAGGGCCTGCGCAGCCGGGAGGTGCTGTCGTGAGCGCTTCGGGGACGAACACTACGCCGCAGATCGGCGCGTTCGGAGACTACGGTGGCCGCTACGCGCCCGAACTGCTCTGGCACGCCCTCGAGGAGCTCGCCGACGCGCACCGTCGCATCGTGCCGTCGCCGGAGTTCCAGCGCGAGTTCCGCAAGGAGCTGCGCACCTGGGCGGGCCGGCCGACGCCGCTGACGTTCGCGCCGAGCTTCTCGGAAGCCGCGCGGCTGCGCGTGTTCTTGAAGCGCGAGGACCTGCTGCACGGCGGCGCCCACAAGACCAACAACGTGGTCGGCCAGGCGCTGCTCGCCCGGCGTCTCGGCAAGCGCCGGCTGGTCGCCGAGACCGGCGCCGGCCAGCACGGGGTCGCGACCGCGATGGCGGGCGCCCGGCACGGCCTCGCCGTCACCGTCTACATGGGCGCGCGCGACGTCGAACGGCAGGCTCCGAACGTCGCGCGCATGAAGCTGTGCGGCGCCGAGGTGGTGCCGGTGCAGACCGGTGCGGCGACGCTCAAGGAGGCCATCGACGACGCGCTGCGCGACTGGTCCGCTTCGGTCGAGGACACGCACTACGTGCTCGGCACGGTCTGCGGCCCCGATCCGTTCCCGGCCTTGGTGCGCGACCTGCACGCGGTCATCGGCCGCGAGGCGCGCGCGCAGGTCCGGCGTGCGCTAGGCGGGCTGCCGCAGGCGGCGATCGCGTGCGTCGGTGGCGGCAGCAACGCGATCGGCCTGTTCTCCGGCTTCGTCGACGACGACGCGGTGCAGCTGTTCGGCGCCGAGCCCGGCGGCGACGGCATCGCCAGCGGCCGCCACGGCGCGACCCTGTGCGAGGGCACGCCCGGTCTGCTGCACGGGGCCCGCAGCTACGTCTTGCAGGACCGCGACGGCCAGGTGCGCGACAGCCACAGCGTCGCGGCCGGCCTCGACTACCCCGCGGTCGGTCCCGAGCACGCGTTCCTGCGCGACCGCGGCCGCGCGCGCTACTTCGCGGTCGAGGATGACGAGGCGCTCGCGGCGGTCTCGTCGCTGACCCGTAGCGAGGGCATCTTGCCGGCGATCGAGACCGCGCACGCGCTGGCGCTGTGCCTGCGCGCGGTCGACGACGGCCTGCTCCACGAAGGCGACGCGGTCGTCGTCAACCTGTCCGGCCGCGGCGACAAGGACCTCGCGACGCTGCTCGAGCGCCTGCCGGGAGGTGCGTCGTGAGCGCGGCCGGACTGCGGCAGCGGCTGGCGACGGGCGAACGCCACGTCAGCCCGTTCTTGATGCTCGGCGACCCGTCGCCGGAGATCTGCGTGCAGCTGTGCCGGGCGCTGGTCGACGCCGGCGCCGGCATGCTCGAGCTCGGCATCCCGTACGCGGATCCGAGCGCCGACGGGCCCGCCGTGCAGGCCGCCGGCCGCCGCGCGCTCGAGGCCGGCGTGTCGACCGACGTGGCCTTCGCGGTGCTGCGCGAGATCCGCGCGGCCTGTCCCGATACGCCGTGCAACCTGCTGGTCTACGGCAACCTGGTGCACGCGCGCGGCTACGACCGGTTCTGTCGCGACGCGGTGTGCGCCGGCGCCAGTTCGCTGCTGGTGCCGGACATTCCGCTCGAGGAGGGCGCCGACCTGCGCGCGGCCTGCGCGGCCCACGACCTCGGCACCGTGCTGCTGGCCGGACCGCGCACGCCGGACGCCAGGCTGCGCGCGATCGACGCCGCGGCCGATGCGTTCGTCTACCTGGCCGGCCACCAGGGCATCACCGGGGCACAGGGCTCCGGCGACGAGCAGCGACGCGCGCTGGTCCGGCGCGTGCGCGAGGTCGTGCAGGGCCCCCTCTGCGTCGGCTTCGGACTCGGCGCGCGCGAACACGTGCAGGCCGTGCACGAAGCCGGCGCCGAACTCGCGGTGGTCGGCAGCCACCTGCTGCGCGTGCTCGCCGACGCGCACCGTCGACATCGAGGCGACGTGCAGCCGGTGCTGCGCGCCGTCACCCAGGCATTCCAACAGCTGATTGAGAAGGAGAACCCCCAGTGCTCGTGATCCTGCACCCCGACTGCACCGTCGCCGACGTGGCGGCGGTCGAAGACACCATCAAGAACCTCGGCTACACGCCGATCCCGGTGCCCGGCCCGAGCCGGACGGCGATCTGCGTGACCGGCAACCGCGGGCCGGTCGACCCGGCGCCGTTCGCGCGGCTGTCGGGCGTCGTCGACACGATCGCCGTGACCAAGCCCTACAAGCTGGTCAGCCGCGAGACCCGCCAGGACGACTCGGTCGTGATGGTCGGCGACGTGCCGATCGGCGGCGACTCCGCACCGGTGCTGGTCGCCGGACCGTGCAGCGTCGAGACCGAGGCCCGCACGATGGCGATCGCCGAGGCGGTCGCGGCGGCCGGCGCCCGGCTGTTCCGCGCCGGCGCGTTCAAGCCGCGCACCAGCCCGTACGACTTCCAGGGGCTCGGTGTCGAAGGGCTGCGCACGCTCGCGCACGTGCGCGAGTCGACCGGCCTGCGCATCGTCTCCGAGGTCATCGACGCCAACGACGTGCCGGTGATGGCCGAGCACGTCGACGTGCTGCAGGTCGGCGCGCGCAACATGCAGAACTTCGCGCTGCTGAAGGCGCTCGCCGACGTCGATCGCCCGGTCCTGCTGAAGCGCGGTCCGTCGGCGACGCTGCAGGAGTGGTTGATGGCGGCCGAGTACCTGCTGGCCGGCGGCAACCCCGACGTGATCCTGTGCGAGCGCGGCATCCGCACGTTCTCGGACCATGCGCGCAACACGCTCGACCTCAACGTGGTGCCCGCGGTGCGCGAACTGTCGCACCTGCCGGTGCTGGTCGATCCGTCGCACGGGGTCGGCAAGCGCATGCGGGTGCGCGCGATGGCGCGCGCCGGCATCGCCTGCGGGGCGCACGGCCTGCTGGTCGAGGCGCACACCGACCCGTCGACCGCTTACACCGACGCGCAGCAGACGGTCGACGTGGCGACCGTCGAGGGCATCGTCGCCGACATGGCCGTGCTGTCACAGCTGGCCGGCTGACGGCGCGGCGCTACTCGTAGAACGTGACCGTGCCGGTCTCGATGTCGTACATCGCGCCGACGATCGCGATCTCGCCGGCTTCGCACATCTCGCGCAGCACGTCGCTCTGCTCGGTCATGCGTTCGACGACCATGCGCACGTTCTTCTCGGCCACGGCCTGCACGAACGACGCGTTGCCGGAGGTGCGCTGGGCTTTGTCGGTGGGGGCGTCGACCGCCTCGACCGCGGGCTGGATGTGCGACAGCAGCTTGGTCAGGTTGCCGAGCTCGACGTGATCACAGGCGCCCTTGACGGCGCCGCAGTGCGAGTGGCCGAGCACTACGATCAGCTTGGAGCCGGCGACCTTGCAGCTGAACTCGAGGCTGCCCAGGATCTCCTCGGTGACGCAGTTGCCGGCGATGCGGACGCTGAAGATGTCGCCGATGCCCTGGTCGAACACCAGCTCGGCGGGCACGCGCGAGTCGATGCAGCCGAGCACGACGGCGAACGGCCACTGCCCCTGGCGCGTCTCCAGGACCTGTCGCTGCAGGTCGCGGTTGGTGCGCAGGTTCTCGAGGAACCGGCGGTTGCCTTCGGCGAGGAACTCCTGCGCGCGCTTCGGGGTGACGGTCGCTTGCGTTTCGGATGTGTGCGTGTGCATGTGTCTCAGGATTGGGGTGCGGCGTTGGCCACGACTTCGAGCTGGATGTTGCGGTCCTTGGCGTTGACGCGGAAGTCCTCGATGACCTCGAGCACGTCGCGGTCGATGTCGACGCACTTGCTGGTGTCGATCACCACGACGCTGTCGTTCGGCACGATGCTCAGCTCGCGGATGATCGCGCCCTTGTTGAGGAACGTGACCTCTTCCGAGAGCCGGATGTGCACGCGGTGCTGGCCGGTCTTGCTGTCGTTCTCCTGCAGGTGCAGGAAGTGCGAGTTCTGGTAGTTGCGGCGCAGCAGCACGATGATCGCGACCGCCATGCCGAGCGCGATGCCGGTCAACAGGTCGGTGAACACGATGCCGAGCACGGTCGTGACGAACGGGATGAACTGGCTCCAGCCGCGGCGGTACATCGTCGCGAACAGCGACGGCTTGGCGAGCTTGTAGCCGACCACGAACAGGATGCTCGCCAGGACCGCGAGCGGCACCAGGTTGAGCACCGCTGGGATCGCCATCACGGCCAGCAGCAGGAACACGCCGTGCAGGATCGCCGACATCTTGCTGACCGCACCCGATTGGATGTTGGCCGAGCTGCGCACGATCACCTGCGTGATCGGCAGGCCGCCGATCAGGCCGGACAGCGAGTTGCCGACGCCCTGCGCGACCAGTTCGCGGTTGGTCGGCGTGACGCGCTTGTGCGGATCGAGCTTGTCGGTCGCCTCGAGGCACAGCAGCGTCTCGAGGCTGCCGACGACCGCGATGGTGCCGGCCATCAGCCAGACCGCGCTGTTGCCGAGCGCGCTCCAGTCCGGCGTCGTGAACTGCTGCAGCGCCTCGTCGAACGTCTCGGGCGTCGGCACCGACACCAGGTGGCTCGGCTCGATCGCCATGCCCGGCATGAAGCGCGTCGTGATCAGCTGGTAGACGATGCCGAACGCGACCGCGACCAGCGGGCCCTGCACGACCTTGAAGAAGCCGCCGCGCTTGCTGAGCACGTTGTCCCAGACGAGCAGGATGACCAGCGCCGCGACCGCCACCAGCGTCGCGTTCCAGTTGACGTGCTCGACCGCCTGCAGCATCTCGGTGAACGTGTTCTCGCCGTCCGGCTGGTTGAAGCGGGTGTCGCCCTCGGGGTCCTTGTCCCAGCCGAACGCGTGCGGGATCTGCTTGAGGAAGATCAGCGTGCCGATGCCGGCCAACATCCCGCGGATGACGGCCGACGGGAAGAAGTAGCCGAGCACCCCGGCGCGCGCGAAGCCGAGCGCGATCTGCACGAAGCCTGACAGGAACCCTGCCAGCAGGAATGCCTCGAAGCCGAGCTCGGTGATCGCCTGCGCGACGATCACGGCGAGGCCGGCGGCGGGGCCGGAGACGCCGAGCGGTGAGCCGCTGAGCGAGCCGACGACGATGCCGCCGATGATGCCCGCGATCAGGCCGGCGAACAGCGGCGCGCCGCTGGCCAGCGCGATGCCGAGGCAGAGCGGCACCGCGACGAAGAAGACGACGATGCTGGCGGGGAGGTCCTGCCGGATGCTTGGTTTCATGTCGGAGCGTGTGTGGCGCCAGCACTTCGGCTCGGGCCAGACAGGCACTATCGGGGCAGGGCTACCGTTCAGATAGTTGTATTTCGTTGACCCGGAGCGTCAATTGAACTGACGGTGCCGCCCAATGCCATGGGAGCTTGCCGCCGGACCCGTCGCCATGGAGTGGCTGAACTACCACCATCTGTACTACTTCTGGCACGTCGCCCGCGAGGGCAGCGTCGCGGCAGCCAGCCGGCAGCTGCACGTCGGCCGGCCGGCGATCAGCATGCAGCTGAAGAGCCTCGAGCAGTTCGTCGGCTCGCCGCTGTTCCATCGTCGCGGCCGCCACATGGAGCTGACCAAGACGGGCGAGACGGTGCTGACCTACGCCGACGACATCTTTGCGACCGGCCGCGAACTGGTCGACGTGCTGCGCGGCCGACCGACCGGGCGCCCGCAGCGGTTCCGCATCGGCATCGCCGACGTGATGGCCAAGATCGTCGCGTTCCAGCTGCTGCTGCCGGCGCTCGACGCCGACTCGCAGACCGTGCTCGAGTGCCGCGAGGACGAACCGCAGCGGCTGTTCGCGCAGCTGGCCGTGCACGAACTGGACCTGGTGCTGTCCGACATGCCGATGGCGCCCGGCCTCGACGTGTCGGCCTTCAGCCACGTCGTCGGCGAGTCGAACACGACGCTGTTCGCGACCCGGGAGCTGGCCGAGCAGCTGCTGCCGGGCTTCCCCGACTCGCTCGACGGGGCGCCGTTCCTGATGCCGTCGACGACCGCGGCGATCCGCAAGTCGCTCGAACACTGGCTCGAACAACGCGACCTGCGCCCGTCGGTGGTCGCCGAGTTCGAGGACGCGGCGTTGATGAAGGTGTTCGGCCAGGCCGGCCGCGGCGCGTTCTCCGGACCGACCGTGGTCGCGGCGCAGATCTGCGCCAACTACTCGGTCGTGCCGATCGGCGTGCTCGAGGGCGTGCGCGAGCGCTACTACGCGATCTCGCCCGAACGGAAGATCCGCCACCCGGGCGTCGCTCGGATCGTCGAGAGCGCCAAGGAGGGCATCTTCGCCGGCGGCGCTGCGTCCTGACGCGATCGCGTCAGCGCACGGCGGGCTCGCGCACCAGCTGCGCCAGCGCGCGCACCCACGGCCGTTCGGCGTTGACGCACGGCACCGCCAGCAGGTCCTCGCCGCCGGCCGCGACGAACGTCTGCTTCGCCTGCATGCCGATCTCCTCGATGGTCTCGAGGCAGTCGGCGACGAACGACGGGCACAGCACCGCCAGCCGCCGCGTGCCTTCGCCGGGCAGCTGCTCGAGGCGCACGTCGGTGAACGGCTGGATCCACTTGCGGGTCAGCCGCGACTGGAACGCGACCTCGTAGTCGTCGTCGCCGAGGCCGAGCCGTTCGGCCACGCCGCGCGCGGTGGCGTAGCACTGCGCGCGGTAGCAGAACCGGTTGGCGTGCGTGATCGTGCCGCAGCAGTCCTGCTGCTGGAGGCAGTGGCTGCCGCTCGTGTCGCTCTTCTGCACGTGCTTCTCGGGCAGGCCGTGGAAGCTCATCAGGACGCGGTCGGCGCCGAACGCGTCGAGGTGCGGGCGCGAGACCTCGGCGACCGCGTCGAGGAACGCCGCGTGCTCGAAGAACGGCGGCACGAAGCGCAGGTTGGGCGTGTTCTGCATGCGGCCGGCGACGCGCACGACCTCGTCGTACGCCGACGCCCACGCGGCCTGCGAGTACTGCGGGAACAGCGGCACGACCACGACGTCGTCGACCCCGTGCGTCGCCAGCTCCGCGAGCGCCGCCGTCACCGACGGGTTCTGGTAGCGCATCGCCAGGGCGACGCGCACGTCGGGGCCAAGTTCGTCCTGCAGGTTGGTGACGAGGTCCTGGCCGTGGAACAGCAGCGGCGAGCCGCGTTCGGTCCAGACCTTCCGGTAGGCCTCGGCCGACTTCGCCGGCCGGGTGCGCAGGATGATGCCGTGCACCAGTGCGGCCCGGCCGAGCCAGGGGATGTCGATGACGCGCGGGTCCATCAAGAACTGCGCGAGGTAGCGACGCACGTCGGCGACCTCGGTCGAGTCGGGGGTGCCGAGGTTGACGAGCAGGACGCCGGTCGGGCGTCGGTCGGGGGTGGCGGTGGCCGTCATCGTTGGTTGCACAAGATCGAGTAGCCCGCGCGGAAGTCGGGCACGTCCGGTTCGAACCCGCTGTCGCGCAGGCGGGTGTTGCGGCAGCGCTTGTCGCCGCCGCGGCCGGCGAACGAATCGCTCGGCGCCGGCAGCGCGACCCCGAGCCGTTCGGCGAGCCAAGCGTAGACCTCGCGCAGGTCGGCCGGCTCGTCGTCGACGACGACGTCGACCGGGTCGGGGTCGGCCAGGGTGAGCGCATGCACGATCGCCTTCGCGCCGTCGTCGCGCCAGATGCGGTTGCCGTGCACGGCGCGCCGCGGCGGCGCCGCCTCGCCGCTGGCGATGCGGTCGAGCAGCCGGGTCCGTCCCGGGCCGTAGATGCCGGCGAAGCGCAGCGCGACCGAATGGAACGGGCCGCCGGCGAACACGGCTTCGCCGTCGAGCACGGCGCGGCCGCGGAAGTCCGCGGGCGAGGTCGCGGTCGCCTCGTCGACGTCGGCGCCGTCGGTGCGGTGCCAGACGCTGGTGCTGCCGACCAGGACGGCGCGCTGCACCGGATCGCCGCGCTGCGCCAGGAAGTCGAGCAGGCGGGCCGGCCCGTCGACGTAGGCGCGGCGATAGCCTTGTTCGTCGGACGTCGGCGACATCGCCCAGACGACCGCGTCGAGCCGCGGCGGCAGGGCCGAGAGGTCGTCGTCGAGCAGGTCGATCGCGACCGACGTGGCCCCTTCGGGCAGCCGGACCGCCGTGCGCCGCACGCCGAACACCTCGTCGCCGCGGCGCCGCAGCAGCGCGGCGGTGGCCGCGCCGACGTAGCCGCACCCGGCGATCAGCACGCGCGCGCGGCCGTTCATGGCGTGCTCCCTTCGGCGGACCACTGGCCGACGACCGAGACCTTGCGGTAGCCGGCGCCGCGCAGCGACAGGCCGCGGTGCTGCGACAGCCGTTCGGCGATCGCGCGCAGCCGCGCGGTGTGGCCGCGCACGTACTGCGGGATCGCGTTGCGGGCGCGCGACACGTAGCGCAGCGACGGCGCGCGGTCGATGCCGAGCAGGTCCTGCAGCACGGTGGTCGCCTGCCGCATCAGGCTGTCGTCGCTGCGTTCGACCTCGTGGGGGTGCGCGAAGCCGCCGGACATGACGCGGAACAGCGTGTGCCCGTCCGGGGCCTGGTGCGGGAACACCGACGACGTGAAGATCGCGCCGAGCACCGGATCGAGTTCGCGCTGCGGCGCCAGAAAGCCGAACCCGGTGGCGTGCTCCGGCACCGCGTCCCGTTCGAAGCCGATGTAGGTGCTGGCGACCGACGCCGACGGAACCTCGGCGAGCACGTCGCTGAGCTGCTGGTCGAGCGGCAGCAGCAGGCGCGCGGCCTGGGCCGGCGGTGCCGTGATGCAGACCTGCGGTGCCGAGAACTGCTGGCGATCGCCGTGCACCAGGTAGCCGTCGCCGCTGGGCGCGACGGCGCGCACCGGCGCATCGGTCCGCACGCGGTCGCCGAGCCGGCTGGCGAGCGTCTCGACGCTGTGCTGCATGCCGCGTCCGAACGTGCACACGACCGGCCGTTGGGGCACGCCGGCGGCGCGGCGGGCCCGGCTGCGCGCGGCCATGCCGCGGAACAGGCTGCCGTGCTCGCGCTCGAGGTCGGTCGCGATCGGCAGCGTCGCCGCGATCTCGAGCTGGTGCGCGTCGCCGGCGTAGATGCCGTGCATCATCGCCTCGGCGATCGGCACCGCGGCCCGCCCGAAGCGCCGCCGCACGAAGCCGGCGACCGACTCGCCGGCTGCACTGCTGCTGCGCACGCGCGGCTCCCACAGCAGCCGCAGCTTGCCGGCGGTCGACAGCAGCCGCGAGCGCAGCAGCGCGCCGGGCCTGCCGGGCAGCTGGTGCAGCCGCCCGCCGCGTACGACCAGGCGGCGCAGCGCCGCGTTCGAGCAACGCACGACGTCCGCCATCAGCCCGGTCCGTTCGAGGAACGCGTCGACCTCGTCGTCCGGTCGGAAGCCCTGGGGTCCGAGCTCCAGCTGGAAGCCGTCGACGTGGTGCGTCTGGACCCAGCCGCCGACGCGGGGCGCGGCCTCGAGCACGCACACGCGCAGTTCGGGCTGGCGCTGCAGCCGCCAGAACGCGTGCCCGAGGCCCGCGGGGCCGCCGCCGATCACGATCAGGTCGAAGTCCGACATCCGTGCGCCGCGGCCCTCACACCGTCCGCGAGAACTTCGGGCCGTCGCCGCCGGCCTGCTGGCCGGGCAGGTACGCGTCGAACGCCATCGCCAGGTTGCGGATCAGCAGCTTGCCGGTGTCGGCGACGTGCAGGCCGGCTTCGTCGATCGTCAGCAGGCCGTCGTCGGCCATCGGTTGCAGCCGCTCGAGCGCGTCGGCGTAGGTCGAGCGGAATGCGTCACGGCCGCCGTGGTCGTCGTAGTCGAGCGCGAACCGGCACATCAGGTCGAGGATGATGCGGCGGCGCCGCTCGTCGTCTTCGCTGCGCCGGTGGCCGCGCTGCGTCGGCAGCTCGCCGCGTTCGATCGCCTCGCGCCACGCCTTGACCTCCTTGAGGTTCTGCGTGAACGCGCCGTCGACCTCGCCGATCGACGTGACGCCGAAGCTGAGCATGTCCTCGGCCGGCCGGGTCGTGTAGCCCATGAAGTTGCGGTGCAGCTTGCCGGCGTGGGCCGCGACGCACAGTTCGTCGGTGGTCCGCGCGAAGTGGTCCATGCCGATCGCCTCCATGCCGTCGTCGACCAGCGCCTCGAGTGCCTGCCGGAACAGCGCCTGCTTCTCGGCGCCGGTCGGCATCGCGTCCTCGGGCATCAGCTGCTGGTGCTTCTTCAGCCACGGCACGTGCGCGTAGCTGTAGCAGGCGATGCGATCGGGCCGCAGCCTTGCGACCTGTTCGAGCGTGGCGGCGAAGCCGTCGGAGTTCTGGTAGGGCAGGCCGTAGACCAGGTCGAGGTTGACCGAGTCGAAGCCGAGTTCGCGCGCCTGCTCGACCAGCAGCCGGGTCGTCTCGAACGACTGCACCCGGTGGATCGCCTCCTGGACCTTCGGGTCGAAGTCCTGCACGCCCATGCTGATCCGGTGGAAGCCGACCGCGGCGAGCGCCTCGAGGTGGGCGCGCGTGGTGACGCGCGGATCGACCTCGATGCTGACCTCGGCGCCGTCCTGCAGCGGGAACCGTTCGCACAGGCCTTCGAACAGCCGGCGGCACTGCTCGGGCGGCAGGAACGTCGGCGTGCCGCCGCCCCAGTGGTGCTGCACGACGCGGCGGTCGGTCTCGCCGAGGTGCTTCTCGACCAGGTCGGCCTCCTGCAGCACCGTGTCGACGTAGCTCCGCGCCTTGTCGCGATCCTGCGTGATCACGACGCTGCAGGCGCAGTACCAGCACATGCTCTCGCAGTACGGGACGTGCACGTACAGCGACAGCGGCTCGTCGCCGCGGGCGCCGGCGGCGGCGAGTCGCTGCCGGTAGTCGTCGGGGCCGAACGCGTCGCTCCAGACCGGCGCGGTCGGGTACGACGTGTAGCGCGGACCCGGGCGGTCGTAGCGTTCGAGCAGTTCGCGGTCGATCGTGCGCATGCTTGCTACTCCATCCGGGCCGCTTCGAGCACCGTGTGCAGGCTGTCGGGGTCGGTCTGCGGCAGCACGCCGTGGCCGAGGTTGAAGATGTGGCCCCGGCGGCCGGCGCCCGCGCAGATGCGGCGCACGCGCTGCATCAGGTCGTCGCGCTGGCAGAACAGGGCGGTCGGGTCGAGGTTGCCCTGCAGGGCCTTGCCGTTGCCGACGCGCTCGCGGAACGAGCCGAGGTCGTGGCGCCAGTCGACCGCGAGCACGTCGGCGCACGAACGTTGCATCGCGGCAAGGTGCTGGAACGCGCCGTTGACGTAGTCGATCGCCAGCGCGTCGGCCTCCTTGGCGGTGCGCAGCAGCCGTTCGCTGGCGGGCGCGGCGAAGCGCTCGTAGCTGTCCTGGTCGAGCACGGACGCCCAGCTGTCGAACACCTGGATGCCGTCGCAGCCGTTGCGGACCAGCGCGCGCACCAGCGGCTCGAGGCAGTCGGCGATGCGCGCGAGCAGCCGTTCGAACCGTTCGGGATGCTGGTGCATCATGCGCCGCGTCTTGCTCCAGTCCTTGCTGCCGCGGCCCTCGGTCAGGTAGCACGCCATCGTGAACGGCGCGCCGACGAAGCCGAGCACGGCCTTGTCGGCGGGCAGCGCGGTGCGCACCTTGCGCGCGGTGGCGAGCATCGGCGCGAGGTCGACGTCGGGGTCTGGGACCTTCAGCGCCTCGACGTCGGCGTCGGACTCGACCGTGCGCTGCAGCACGGGGCCCGGCTCGTAGTCGAGGCCGATGCCCATCGGCGGCACCGGCACCAGCAGGTCGGTGAACAGGATCGCGGCGTCGAGGTCGTAGCGGCGCAGCGGCTGCAGCGTGACCTCGCAGGCGGCGTCCGGCGTGTTGCACAGCTCGAGGAACGACATCGTGCTGCGCAGCTCGCGGTACTCGGGCAGGTAGCGGCCGGCCTGGCGCATGATCCACGCCGGCCGCCGCGACGGCTCGTCCCCGCGCGCGGCCGCCACGAACGGCGCGTCCTGCGAGGCGCGCTGCCAGCCGGCCTCTTCGAAGGTCTGCATGTTCATGCCAGCGCCTCCCGCAGCGAGGTCGTGAACACCTCGACGGCGCGATCGATGTCGTGCTCGGTGTGCGCCGTCGACAGGAAGCCGACCTCGTAGGCGCTCGGCGCCAGGTGCACGCCGCGCTGCAGGCACGCGTGGAAGAACTTCGCGTAGGGCTCGGCGCACGACGCCGGGATCCGGTCGGCGCGGCGCGGCGGCTCGTCCTGCGAGAACGAGAACCAGAACAGCGAACCCTTGCGCACCATGCGCACCGGCAGGTCCTCGTCGCAGAGCACCTTCTCGACGCCGTCCTGCAGCCGCTGGCCGAGCGCCTCGAGCCGTCGGTGCACCTCGCCGTCGGCGAGTTCGGAGATCTGCGCGAGGCCGGCGGCCATCGCCAGCGGGTTTCCGGACAGCGTGCCGGCGTGGTAGGCCTTGCCGAGCGGCGCCAGGTGCGACATCACCTCGGCGGGGCCGCCGAACGCCGCGCACGGCAGGCCGCCGCCGAGGATCTTGCCGAACGCGACCAGGTCCGGCTCGATGCCGTAGTGGGCCGCGGCGCCGCCAGGGCCGACGCGGAAGCCGCTGATGACCTCGTCGAACAGCAGCAGCGCGCCGTGCTCGTCGCACAGCTCGCGCAGCAGCTGCAGGAACTCCTTGCGCTGCAGCAGCAGGCCGTTGTTGGCCGGGATCGGTTCGATCGCGATGACCGCGACCTCGTGGCCGCATGCCTTCATCAGTTCGCGGATCGCGTGCTCGTCGTCGAGCGGCACGACGCTGGTCAGTCCGGCGACCTCGCTCGGCACGCCGGCCGACGAAGGCTCGCCGAACGTGATCGCGCCCGAGCCGGCGGCGACCAGCATCGCGTCGCAGTGGCCGTGGTAGCAGCCGTCGAACTTGACGATGCGCGAACGGCCGGTCGCGGCGCGCGCCAGCCGCAGCGCGGACTGCGCCGCTTCGGTGCCCGACGACGTGAAGCGCACCCGTTCGGCCGTCGGGTAGCAGCGGCGCACCAGCTCGGCCAGCTCGAGTTCGCCGAGGTGGGGGGCGCCGTAGGTGGTGCCGCGCGTGACCTGCGCCGCGATCGCCTCGGTGACCTTGGGGTAGGCGTGGCCGAGGATCAGCGGACCCCACGACATCACGAAGTCGAGGTAGGTGTTGCCGTCGACGTCGGTCAGCTGCGCGCCCTCGGCGCGGTCGACGAACAGCGGCGTGCCGCCGACGGCGCGGAACGCGCGCACCGGGGACGAGACGCCGCCGGGCATCGCCTGCAGCGCGCGTTCGAACAGTTCTTGGGAGCGGGAGGTGGCGTTGCTCATGTGCTCAGTCGAGCCAGCCCTCGCGCAGCGCGCGGCGGGCGTGGTAGGTGATCAGGATGTCGGCGCCGGCGCGGCGCACGGCGGTCAGGTGTTCGTGCACCAGCGACGCGCGGTCGGCGAGGCCCTTCTCGGCCAGCGCCTCGACCGCGGCATACTCGCCGCTCACCAGGTAGGCGGCGACCGGGCGGTCGACGGCGGCGCGCACGGACTGGATCACGTCGAGGTAGGCGAGCGCCGGCTTGACCATGATCACGTCGGCGCCTTCTTCGACGTCGAGGATCGCTTCGCGCACCGCCTCGCTGCGGTTGCGGTAGTCCATCTGGTAGGTCTTGCGGTCCTTCGGTCCGCTGCCGCCCTTCGGCGCCGACGCCGCGGCTTCGCGGAACGGCCCGTAGAAGTTCGACGCGTACTTGGCCGCGTAGCTCATGATCGAGCAATCGGTGAAGCCGTCGTCGTCGAGCGCCTCGCGCAGCGCGAACACCCGGCCGTCCATCATGTCGCTCGGCGCGACCATGTCGGCGCCGGCCTCGGCCAGCGAGACGGCCTGGCGGGCGAGCAGCGGCAGGCTGTCGTCGTTGCGCACGCGTTCGCCGTCGACGAGGCCGCAGTGGCCGTGGTCGGTGTAGGTGCACAGGCAGACGTCGGCGATCACCTGCAGGTCGTCGCCGAAGCGCTGCTTCAGCGCCTGCACGGCGCGCTGCACCGGGCCGTTCGGGTCGTGGCCGGCGCTGCCGTGCGCGTCCTTGGTGTCGACCACGCCGAACAGCAGCGCCGACGTGATGCCGAGCTCGAGGTCCCGTTCGATCGTGCGCAGCAGCGGTTCGATGCCCTGCCGCGAGATGCCGGGCAGCGCGTCGACCGCGGTGTCGGCGCGATCGTCGGCGACGACGAAGTGCGGCTGGATCAGGTCGCTCGCGTGCACGCGCGTCTCGGCGACGAGCTCGCGCACGGCGCGCGACTTGCGCAGACGGCGGGGACGATCGTGGATCATGCGGTGGGTCCGTGGGAAAGGGCGTCGAGCAGCGCGGCGACGGTCGGCTCCGGCAGCGTCGTGACCGACTCGAAGCCGCGCGCGTGCAGCGCGTCGGTGGTGGTGGTGCCGATCGCGATGGCGCGCACGTCGGCGCGGCCGTCGGTGGCGGCGTGCCACGCTTCGACCGCCGAAGGCGACGTGAACAGGAACGCGTCGAGCGCGTCGGGGATTTCGCCGGCGTCGCGCTCCGCGTCGGCCAGGCGGTAGACGGGCAGCGCTTCGGTGTCGATGCCGGCCGCGCCAGCGCGGCTCTCGAAGCTCGCGTGCCGTTCGGCGGCGCACGGGAACGCGACGCGGCGCACGCCGGCTTCGGCGCACAGCCGCGCCAGTTGCTCGCCGCCGCGGCCGGCCGCGCTGTGCACCTTGGCGAAGCCTGCCTGCACCAGCTCGGTCGCCGTCGCCGCGCCGACCGCGTAGCAGGGCAGCTCGAACGGCTGCACGTCGTGCTCGCGGCAGGCCGCGACGAAGCGCCGCACCGCGCGCGCCGACGTGAACGCGAGCGCGCCGCGGCCGATCGCGGCCTCGAGCTGCTCGCGGGTCACATCGACGGCTTCGGTCGTCGTCCACGGCAGCGAGGTCACGTCGGCGCCGGCGATCGCGAGCGCCGCGGTGAGCCCGGTGCGTTCGCCGTCGGGGCGGATGGTGGCGACCCGGCGGCCGCGCAGCGGGTCGCCGACCAGCGGCTTCCAGCGCGCCACGATCTCCTGCGCCATCGCGGCCGGGTCGTCGCCGATCACGGCCTCGCGCAGCGCGGCGTTGGGCTCGCCGCCGAACAGCGCGGCGCGCAGCCGGAACCGGTCTCCGACCGGCTCGACCAGCACGCCGAGCGGCATCGAGCAGCCGCCGCCGAGGCCGAGCAGGATCGCGCGTTCGGCGGCGACGCAGCGCGCCGTGGTGTCGTCGTGCAGGTGGGCGAGCGCGCCGAGGATGCGCGCGTCGCCGGCGCGGCACTGCACACCGAGCGCGCCCTGGCCGGGTGCCGGCGTGAACACGTCGACCGGCAGGTGCTCGGTGACGAGGCCGCTCAGGTCCTGGCCGAGCCGGTTGAGGCCGGCGGCCGCCAGCAGCACGGCGTCGTAGTCGCCGTTGCGGGCCTTGTCGACGCGCGTCGGCACGTTGCCGCGGATGTCCCTGGTCCGAAGGTCGCGGCGCGCGGCGATCGCGGCCAGCGCGCGACGCGGCGACGACGTCCCGAGCGTCGCTCCCGCGCGTAGCCCGCCGAACGGTCCGCCGTCGCCGTCGAGCACGTCGCCGCGCGTGACCAGCACGTCGCGGGCGTCCTCGCGCGCCGGCACCGCGCCGAGCGCGAGGCCGTCGGGGTCCTCGACCGGCAGGTCCTTGAGGCTGTGCACGGCGGCGTCGATCGCGCCGCTGCGCAGCGCGTCCTCGAGCTCCTTGGTGAACAGGCCCTTCACGCCGATCCCCGACAGCGGTCGGTCCTGGATGCGGTCGCCGGTCGTGACCATCACCTCGATGCGATAGTCCTCGCCGGTCGCCTGCCGGATGCGTTCGGCGACCCAGCGCGTCTGGGTGAGCGCGAGGTCGCTGCCGCGGCTGCCGAACACGATCATGGCGTGGCGAAGTGCTTGACGTCGCTGAGGTGCAGGTGCGCGTTGCGGCGGGCGACGCGCTCCGCCAGCCTGCGCACTTCGTCGGCCAGGTCCGGGTCGAGCGCGCGCAGCTTGCCGCGCAGCGCGCGTTCGACCTCGGCCGAGGCGTTCTCGACGTGCAGGCCGAGCAGCTGGCCGAGATCGACCTTGCCCTGTTCGAGTTCGTGCCAGATGCGGCCGGCCTCGTCGGCGGCGAAGCTCTGCGCATGGTCGCGCCAGTCGCGCAGCGCCTGCTCGTGCTCCTGTTCGAGGCGCGCCAGACCGTCGAGGTCGAGATGGCGCACGTCGGGGTGCTGGTCGAGGCCGACGGCGACGGCCGGCTGCGAGATGTCGACGACCGTCTGCAGCGACGGCATGCGCGCGACCGGCAGCTTCAGCAGGCGGCCCGAGATCGCGACGATCACGGCGTCGACGTCGGGCGGCGTCGCCAGCAGATCGTCGAGCGAACCGGCGGTGCCGTCGAAGTGCGCCGCGAGCCGGCGCGCGTGCGCGACCGTGCGGTTGGCGAAGTGCAGCGCGCGCGCGCCGAGGTCGCGCAGGCTCTCGGCCGCGGTGTGCGCGGTGGTGCCGGCGCCGACGATCGCGACGCGGCCGCCGGCCTGGCGGCAGATCCGCGCGGCCAGCTCCGCGACCGAACGCGGCGCCGAGACGACCGGGCGGGTCTGGCGCGCCTTGCGCGCGGCGTGCATGACGCGCGAGTAGACCATGTGCAGGCCCTTGCCGAGCAGGCCCTGGGCCTCGCACTCGCGGAACGCCTGGCCGACCTGGCCGAGGATCTGGTCCTCGCCGAGCACCAGCGACTCGAGTCCGGTCGCGACGCGGATGAGGTGCGCGACGGCGTCGGCGTCGCGGAACTCGTGCAGCGGCACGTCGATGCCGGCGAAGATCTCGGCGCGCAGCGCGTCGGGATCGGCTCCGGCGGCGTCGACGACGACCTCGAAGCGGTTGCACGTCGCGAGCAGCATCGCGCCGTTGCAGCGGCCGTCGGCGCGCGCCTGCGCGAGGCGCTGCGCGATCCGTTCCTGCTGCTGGTGCAGAGGCTGCATGTCCGACAGCGAGACCTGCTGCTGGCATGCACCGAATAACACGAGACCAACCACGATGGGACTATCGGCAGCCCCATCCGAGGTTGTGTCATCGCATGGTCACGATTGGCACCTCGCGCGTCGGTTCGCGAGCGCCGGCGCCGTGCGAAGGCGTCGATCTGCGTCAGGCGAACGTCATTCGCCGCCGCGCCGCGCGTGTCTCATCGGTGGAACGACGCTGCCGCGACCCGCACCGTTTGGTCCGGCTCGAACGTGCGGATCACGATCCGGTCGCGGCGCGGGTCGTTGGCGGTGTAGAACAGCAGGCGGTTGCGGTTGGCGAGCATGCGCACGTGGCGGGTGGCGAACGGCAGCTCGTCGACGACCGTGTCCCAGCCCTTGCCCGGCTCGAACACGGCGACCGAACGGTCCTGCGAGAAGCGCTGGCCGCGCATGGTGCCGCCGCACGCGACGTAGAGGCGATCGCCGATCACGGCGAGCTGGGGCGAGACCCAGGCGGTCGGAGCCTGCAGCTCACTCCAGGTGCCCGACTCGAAGTCGTAGACGTCGCACGGGCCGGCGTGCTGGAAGCCGTCGCCGAGGCCGCCGACGAGGTAGAGCTTGCTGCCGACGACGGCGGCGCTGAACGAGCGGCGCGGGCGCGGCAGGCGGATGCCCGCCCGCTCGAACGTCGGCTGGGCGGCCGCCGGGTCGCATACGAGGATCTCGCGGGTGTCGCCCTTGGTGGAGCCGCCGGTGTCGTCCGGCTGGAAGTCGACGCCGCCGATCACGTAGAGCCGGTCGCCGTGGCGGACCATCTGGCACTGCGTGCGCGGCGCCTCGAGCCCGGCGTCGTAGGGCAGCGCCTTCAGTCGGCGCATGTCCCAGCGGAACGCGTTCGGCAGGCTCTGCACCTTGCCGTCGAGCACGCCGAGGCCACCGACGACGAGGTTGTCGCGCCGGCCGCCCCAGACGGTGCTCGCCATCGACTGGCAGCCGTGCGGCAGGTCCGCGACCTTCTCGGCGGTCATCGTCGTCAGCTGGATGCGCCACACGTCGGTGGCGAACTGCTCGGGCGCGAACCGGTCGCCGTCGTGGCCGCGGTTGCCGCCCAGCGCCCACAGGGTGTCGTCCTGCAGCAGCAGCGCCTGGCGGTAGGAGACCTGCGACGGGGCCGGGATCACGTACTCGCGCAGTTCGGGGCGGGAGCGACCGTCGATCGACACGTGCTCCATCGTGCGCAGGTGGCCGCCGCGGTTGGCGCCGCCGAACGCGAGGATGCGGCCCGGCTCCAGCGCCGGCAGCATGCGGTGGAAGAAGCGCGGCATCTCGAGCTGCGCGACGTGCTGCCAGCCGCTGCCGGCCTCGCCGTTCCACTTCAGCAGGCTGCCGTTCATCACCGTCGCGTACAGCCAGCCGTCGACGCCGAGCGCCGCCGTGCCGAAGGCGAAGCCCGGCAGGTCGGGCCCCTCGCTCCAGCGGTTGGTCGCAGGATCGAACACGCGGACCGTCGCGATCGGCTTGCTGTCGGTGATGCCGCCGAGCACCGCGATCTTGCCGCCGAACGTCGCGACCGCGCAGGCACGGCGCACGTGGCCGAGCTTGGGCAGCTCCTGCCACGCGAGCGGCTGCGTGCCGAGGTCCGCGACCCAGGAGGTCTCGTGCCAGTCACCGTCCTCGCCGTCGAGGTTCCAGCCGCCGATCACGTAGAGCTTGTTGTCACAGACGATGGCGTCGTGCGACGAGCGCGGCTCCGGCAGCGGGGTCATCTCCTGCCACTTGCCGCGCGCCGGGTCGAAGCGCTGCACCGAGGCGGTCGAGTGCATGTCGGCGTCGTCGCCGGCCTCGTTGCGGGCGTCGGTGCCGCCGACGCGATAGATCGTGCCGTCGGGAGCCGCGACCAGCGACGTGCCCTGCAGCGCCGGGCCAGGGGGCAGCTCCTGCCAGGACTGGCCGTCGACCATGTTGAAGCGTCGGAACGCCCCGATGATGTTGTCCTTGCTGTGGGCGTGCGCGCGGCCGATGTGGCCGCCGAAGACGTAGACCCAGCTGCCGACGCGGCAGGCGCCGAAGCTGGTGATGGCGTGGGGCATCACCGCCGGATGCACGACGTGCAGGGCGTCGGCTTCCTGCCGCGCCGCCGCTTCGGCGGGGTTCTGGGAGACAGCGAGCGCGGGCAGCAGCAGCGCTGCGCACGTGGAGAGGGTTCGACAGTTCATGGATGCAGGAGTAGGAGGGGTCCGTTCTGTTCGTGTCGCTTGGGGGTCGCGGGAGGCGCGATCGCGCGCTGCACGGCCGGCAGTCGCGTCTCGGCGAGCTTCAGGACGGAGACGAGGTGCGGCAGCGAGTCCGGCGTCAGCCGCAGCATCGCCGGGCCCATGTGGACGTGGAGCGAGCCGCAGGTGCAGAGGTCGACCTTGAAGGGGCCGTGCGAGCTGAGGTTGGTGGGTTGGCACATGGTTGGGTGAGGTGGATTGGGCCGGCTGCGACTCGGTGCACGTGTGTTTCGGGATCTTCCCCATCCCCGCAGCCGGCCAATCCGAAGGTGTAGCTAGGCGTGGAACACCGCCTGCAGCGCGAAGATGAGCGCGGTACCGCCGCCGAAGGCGGCGGCGAGGGTGATGCCGCCGGGAACCCGCAGGCTCCGCTTCTGCCACCACATCGCGATCCCGGTGATCGCCCACATCACCATGGCGAACGCCATGATGTCGACGAACACCGCCCACACGACGCGCGCCCAGTCCGACCGGCCGTAGCCGTGGGTGACGTGCAGGCGGCGCATCAGCCGGCCGAAGTCGAAGGCGTTGGCAGAGCTCTCGCTGACGCGGTCGCGGGTCAGCGACGCCGACCAGCGCGTGTCGTCGGAGACGACCCGCAGCGACGGCCCGCCGACCGGGCGCAGGTTCTCGGGCTTCATCCCGATCGTCGCGAGCGTGGCTTCGGCGATCCTGGCGACCTGCTCCTTCTCGGCGGCGAAGGTGTCGCGCGGGAGGTTCGTCGAGCTGGACGTGCGTGGCCGGCGCTCGGTGAGGAACGCGCCGGAGCCGTCGATGGGCATCGCGAGCCGGTAGTTCTTGTCGCTCTCCGGATCGTGGAAGTCGAACGTCCACGTGCCCGAGAGCGTTGTGCTGGAGGAGGGGGCGTGCTTGCCGATGGCGGTGAGCAGGCGCGCCCCGAGTTCGTCGCTGGGTGGAGCCAGCGGCGCGCGCTGGTCTGGTGGCACGACCAGTTCGCGGGCGGTCGACAAGGAGCCGCCGTGGTTGAACAGGAAGCCGCTGATACCGTAGATCAGCACCCACGGCAGCAGGGCCAGCCCGCTGTAGAGATGGATCCGCCGCAGCCACCGCATCCCCGCAGCCTTGCGTCTGGCGGCGTTGCCGACCTGCGCAACGATCGGTCGGGGGGCCGGCTTCGCGAGCGAACGGGACACGGGGGCCGTCAGCGGAGTCATCGGGATACCTCGCGGTCGGGGCCTGGCAGGACCTAGTAGATGGGGAGGATGCCGCCCTCGCTGAGCACGTACGGGATCGCCGCCGGCGACGCCGCGTCGTACTGTGCGAACTGCGTGTAGACGACGCCGCCCTGCAGCGACGGGTCGCTCGGGATCGGCAGCGGGTAGGCGGCGGGGCCGCTCGCCGGCAGCACCAGCGGCACCAGCACGTCGGACGCGACCAGCAGCTGGCAGGTGCCGCCGAGCGCCAGCGGCAGCGCGGCGCCGTTGCTCTCGGTCTTCGAGTAGCCGAACACGAAGATGCCGAGGCCGTTCGGCACGACGTAGTCGGCCGTGACGATCGGCGTGGTGCCGATCTGCGGCGTGCCGATCGCGCCGAGGTCCGGGGCCAGGTTGCCGGGGCTGGCGCAGCCGGTGCCGAACTCGACCATCTGCAGCGGCGCGAACGTGAAGCGCACCTTCAGGCCGCTGCTGTTGAAGTTCGTCGCCGGCAGGCCCGGCTGGTAGCTGAAGTTGTAGGCGCGCTCGACCAGCCCGTTGCCGACGGTCGTGCCGCAGACCTGGCCCGGGACCGACAGCCTGGTGGTCAGGTCGATGACGATGTGGTCGCCCGGCTGGTAGTGGAACGGGAACGCCAGCGGCAGGTCGATCCACTCGCAGACCGGCGTCGCGGCGGTGCCGCCGCCGACCAGCGTCGTGCCCGACAGGTCGAGCTGCACGCGCTGGTCGGGCAGGTTGACGGCCCAGTCGGAGCCGAGCGCGGCGACCGTGGTGGTGCCGGCGCGCAGCACGAACTCGTCGTACGGGGCGGCGCCGGCGACCGACAGGCCGACCTTGGTGACGAAGCCGCTGGACAGGCCTTGGTTGGCGAGGAAGGCGTCGGGGCAGCGGAACTGCACGCGCACGCTGTCGCCGTTGGCGCCGACGCCGGGGGTGTAGAGCGGGAAGCCGAACGCGGGTGGGCTGGCGTGCTGGTCGTCCGGGTAGTGGACGACCTGCTGCTGGGCGGCGATCGGGGCGGCGATCGGGGCGGCGATGGCCGCGAACAGGAGGGAGGGTGTCAGGTGGCGCATGCGAGGGATTCGGTGCGGTAGGGTTGCTCCTCCATTAACTGATACTGAGACGCAGTCGCAATAGCAAGCAGGCTCGTCCGGTTCCTGCGTTTCTTCATCGTCGGTCCCCATCTGGGGTGCGTTGCGCGGGCGCGGCCGGCGGCGCCCACGCGCCGGTCAGAACCGGTGCGTCACCAGCACGTAGCCGCCGCGCTGGATCTGCTCGTCGAAGTAGTACTCCTGGTGGTGCGGGTCGGTCAGGTTCTGGCCGACCACCTCGATCTCGGTCCGGTCGCAGATCCGCCAGGCGAGGCGCAGGTCGAGCCGCCACCAGTCGTCGACGTTGGCCCAGGCCTGCGTGTAGAGCAGGTTGGCGCTGACCTCGACGCCCTGGGTGAACTGGTAGGTCGCGGTCGCGCCGCCGCGCAGGCGCGGCACGTTGTCCTCGATCAACCCGAACGTCATCGGGTCGATGTTGCTCGAGTCGGCCTCGGTGTGCGCCAGGAACGCGGTCAGCTTGGTGCGCTCGTCGGGCAGCCACGACGCGTGCACCTCGCCGCCGAACGCGTCGGTCTTGCCGTCCGTCAGGTAGAGCGTCGCGCCGGTGCCCGGGTCGGTCGAGAAGCCGTTGAGCTGGTCGCGCACGCGGTAGTAGTAGCCGTCGGCCTGCAGCAGGAACCGTTCGCCGAAGCGCTTGCGCACGCCGATCTCCCACGCGGTCAGGTTGCTCGACTGGCGCTTGACCAACAGGCCCGAGTCGCGGATGCGGGTGTCGGGTTCGCGGTTGGCGCTGACCGCCGTCCACACCGTGGTATCGGCCTGCGGCTGCCACGCCAGGCGGCAGTCGGGCTGCGTGTCGATGCCGGTCGTGTCGAAGCCGTCCTCGTAGCCGAGGTTGCCGCCGAGCGTCAGCTTCAGCGTCGGATCGATGTCCCAGTCCCACGACACGAACAGGTCGCCGCGGGTCTCGTTGTACTCGCCGCCGAAGTCGGCGATGACGCGGTAGAACTCGACCGTCAGCGAACGCAGCACGCCGCCGACCGTCAGCTGGTGGTCCTCGGCCGGACTCCACGAGTGCATGAGCATCGTGTCGAACAGCTCCTCGCGGTAGCGCAGGTGGCCGTCCGGCGCGTTGTTGAGGTAGTCGCGGATGTCCTGGTCGTAGGCGTCCGCACCGAGCCGCCACTGCGTGAAGTGGTCCTCGCCGTGCTGGATCTGCAGCTTCGCCTTGAGGTGGCCGGCCTTGATCATGTTGAGCGACGAGAAGCCCGGCCAGATCTCGTACGAGTCGCCGAGGAAGCTGTCGTGGTAGAGCCCGTCGACGCTCAGGTGCACGCCGTCGTCGAGCTCGGTGTCGATGCGCGCGCCGACCATGTCGTTGTCCCAGCGGTCGCCGCTGACGTCGGGGAAGCCGCCGTCGCGCTGCGCCATCTTGCCGAACACGTAGAAGTCGGTCTGCTCGCCGAGCTGCTCGCCGAACCGGAACGAGCCGCCCAGCCGTTCTTCGGTGCCGGCCCAGCCGGTCACGCGCAGGCCGCGGGTGCGCTCGTTGGCCTTCTTGGTGACGATGTTGATGACGCCCTGCGAGGCCTTGTCGCCCCAGCGCGAACCGCCGGGGCCGCGCACCACCTCGATGCGTTCGATGGTCTCGAGCGGCAGGTCGATCGCCTGCCAGTACTCGCGCCGCAGCAGCGTCGTGTAGAGGCGCTGGCCGTCGATCAGCACCAGCATCCCGGCGAATCCGTACTCGCCCAGGCGGCTGCTGAAGCCGTAGGCGCCGGGCACGTCCTGCGCGATGACCAGGCCGGGCACCAGCCGCAGCAGTTCGGGGACCGAGCGCATGCCCGAGCGACGGATGTCCTGCTCGGTCAGGACGAACACCGAAGCCGCGGTCTTCGACAGCGGTTCGCTCTGGCGCGAGCCGACCTCGACGGCGACGTCCATCAGCTCTTCGAGGCTGAGGTCCTCGAGGTCGAGGTCGCCGTTGGTCGCGGTCGGCGGGTCCTGCGCCGTGGCATCCTGCTGGGCCAGCAACGGCAGGCACAGCATGCAGGTCGACAAGAAGAGGCGGGGGGTCATGCCGTTCCTCCGTTGGTTCGGTGGATCGCGTGTGCGTAGCGCTGCAAGGTCTCGCGCAGGCGCGGGATCGAGACCGGCTTGGAGAGCACCTCGTCCATGCCCGCCTGCAGGCAGGCGGCGCGGTCCTCGGGCGTGGTGTTGGCGGTCAGCGCGATGATCGGGATGCGCTCGTCGCGCAGCAGCTCCTCGCGGCGGATGTGCTCCGCGGCTTCGAGGCCGCTCATCTCCGGCATCTGCATGTCCATCAGCACGACGTCGAACCGCTGCTCGGCCCAACGCCTGCAGCAGACGCGGCCGTTCTCGGCGATCACCACCGAGTGCCCGTCCTTGGCCAGGATGCGTTCGATCAGCTTCTGGTTGACGGCGTTGTCCTCGGCGACGAGCACGCGCAGCTCGAGGTGCTCGACCGGGTCGCCGTCGTCGTCGCCGGGCTGGTTCGGCGTCGGTTCGAGCTGGGCGAGCTGGCGCATGCGCGTGACCAGCTCGCGCGCCGAGATCGGCTTGGTCACGTAGCCGCCGAACGCGTGTTCGCGGCAGCGGTTGGTCGTCGAGGTGAGGTCCTGGAACGACGTCAGCACCAGCAGCGGTCGCACGCCGTGTTCGTTGGTCGGCACCAGCTCGCAGATCCGTTCGTCGGCGTCGGGATCCCGTTCGTCGAGCAGCACGACGTCGTTCGGGCCGAGGCCCTGCAGGTCGGCGATGCTGCGCACGTGCACCAACGGCACCGCGAGGCGCTGGGAGGCGGTCTCGATCGAGCGCGCGATCGCGGTCGAGTGGCTGAGCAGCACGATCCGCAGCCCGGGCGGCGGCTCTGGCAGCGGCGGCAGCGGGCTGTCGCAGACGGTCATCGGCAGCCGCAGGTGGAAGGTCGTGCCGACGCCCATCTCGCTCTCGACGCGGATCGTGCCGCCCATCAGGCGCACCAGTCGGTCGGTGATCGACAGGCCGAGGCCGGTGCCGGCGAACCGGCGCGTGATCGTGTTGTCGGCCTGGGTGAACGGCGTGAACACCGCCTTGAGGCGGTCCTTCGGGATTCCGACGCCGGTGTCCTGCACGACGATGCCGAGCTCGTGCACCTCGCCGAAGTCGTCGAGGTGGGTGATGGCGATCCGCACGATGCCCTCGGCGGTGAACTTGATCGCGTTGCCGACCAGGTTGGTCAAGACCTGCCGCAGGCGGACGTCGTCGATCTCGTAGGCGGGGGCGACGTCCGCCGCCAGCTCGAACGACAGCTCCAGCTGCTTGCTCTGGATGCGCGACGTCAGGGGCCGCAGCGCATCGAGCGCCAGCGTCTCGAGTTCGCACGGCACCGGCGACAGCTCGAGCTTGTCCGACTCGATCTTCGACAGGTCGAGGATGTCGCAGATCACGCCCAGCAGGTTGTGGCCGGAGCTGCGGATGACGCCGAGGTACTCGCGCTGCTCGGCCGGGTCCTCCGACTCGAGCGCCAGTTCGCTCATGCCGAGGATCGCGTTGAGCGGCGTGCGGATCTCGTGGCTCATGTTGGCCACGAACGTCGACTTCGCGCGGGTCGCCTGCTCGGCGGCCTCGAGCGCGCGCTGCAGCTCGGAGGTGCGCGCGCGGACCTCCTGCTCGAGGCGGTCGGCGTGCCGCGCGACCTGCACGTCGTGCGCCTGGATCACGTCGAGCATCTCGTTGACGGCGCGGATCAGGTCACCGACCTCGTCCTTGGCGCCGCCGGTGGCACGCAGCGTGTAGTCCTTGGATGCGCGGATCCTGCGGGTCGTGGTGACCAGCGACTGGATCGGGCGCAGCAGCCGGCCGAGCAGCAGGTGGGCGGCGAGGCCGAGCGCCAGCAGCGCCAGCACGTGCGTCACCATCAGCTGCAGCTGGTAGCGGGCCATGCGCGACTCGATCGGAGCACCGGACGCACGCACGAACACGGTGCCCTCGCGCATCTCGCCGTTCTCGTCCCGATACGGCATCGCCACGAAGCCGCAGTAGTCCTGTTCGCACTCGGTGCGTGGATCCTTCGGCAGCAGCCGGTCGTCGCCGGCGGTGGCGAAGCGACGGTCGTCGCCGAGGTAGACCCCCGCGGTCTGCAGCTCCATCGTCGTCGTGACCGTGTTGAGGAACTGGCGCACGTCGTCCCCGCTGTCGAACTCGACGGCGGTCACCACGTTGACGGCGACCATGCGCGCCAGCGTCAGCAGGCGCTCGCGGGTGTCGCGTTCGAGCTGGGCGCGCTGCTCGTGGTAGGACTGGGTGCCGACCCAGCCGAACGCGAGGAACACCAGCAGCGAACAGAGCGCGGTCAGCTGCACGCGCAGGCTCAGGTGCGGCAGGCTCAGGTGCGACAGGCGCAGGCGCGGCAGGCTCATTTGCGCGGCCCCTTCGTCGACAGCTTCAACAGGTTGGGGTTGGCGCGCACCTGCTGCTTCTTCAGCGCGGCCTGGTTGATCTCGAAGCGGACCTTCTTCTTCTCGACGAACAGCTGGATGCCGCCGCCCTTGCTGGCGAAGCCGGCGCGTTCGCAGACCAGTACGGTCGACAGCCGTTCGTGCCGCTGCACGATCTTGTCGACCTTGGGTGCGGTCACGGTGGTCGCGACGTAGAGCAGGTCGTGGGTGCGTCGCTCGGCCTTGGCGGCGACCTCCGGATCGATCACGTCGATGATCACCTTGCGCTTGCCGACCTGCTTGCCGGGCAGCTTCTCACGGATCGCGTTGGCCAGCAGGTCCTTGCCGACCACGCCGATGCGGAACGGCGCGGTGCGCTGCCTGGCATCCGGAAAGCGCAGGTGCGGCGCGATCTTCAGGATGATCATCGCCCGCACGATCGCGGCGCGCGCCTTCGGGTTCTGCGGCAGCTGCGCCGGTGCGGCCACGACGGCCCGCGCCTCGACGACGTGGTCGGTGTTCTCCCCCGGCGTCACGTTGGCGAGGGTCAGCGTCAGACCGACCGCGCAAACGTGCGCCGGGAGCAGGTTGGTGGGGGCCCCGGGCATGGACGTCTTCCTCAGATCGTCATGCCGCGGGGCAGCCCTCAATGGGGCTTCCCCGCATCTTCGCGCCCGCCCGGGCGATCAGCTGTCGGCTTTCGCGACAGCCGGCCGTTCGGCAGCGACTTCGTCGCTCGGCTCGCTGCCGTACAGCCAGCGCCAGCCGCCCCGGATCGACCTGACGAAGTCGTCGAGCACCAGGTAGAGGCACGGCACCAGCACCAGCGTGATCAACGTCGCGAACAGCACGCCGAACGCCAGCGATACGCCCATCGGCACCAGGAAGCGCGCCTGCACGCTGCGCTCGAGCAGCAGCGGCAGCAGCCCGAAGAACGTCGTCAGCGACGTCAGCAGGATCGGCCGGAAGCGGGCGGCGCCGGCGGTGCGGACCGCCTCCATCAGCGAGCCGCTGTCCTTGCGGCGCTTGTTGATCCAGTCGACCAGCACGATGTTGTCGTTGACCACGACGCCGGACAGCGCGATGACGCCGAACATCGACAGGATGCTCAGGTCGTAGCCGGTCAGCATGTGGCCGAGCACGGCGCCGACGAACCCGAACGGGATCGCGGTGATGATCAGCACCGGTTGCAGGAACGAGTGCAGCGGGATCGCCATCAGCGCATACATCGCGAACAGCGCGATCACGAAGCCGCCCGCCAGCGAGATCAGCAGGTCGGTCTTCTTCTTCTGGTCGCCCTCGAAGCCCCAGCTCAGGCCGTCGTAGCGCGCTACCAGCCGCGGCATGATCTCCTCGCGGATGCGCGCGTTGACCGCCTCGGCGCTGGCGTCCGGATCGTTCTCGTCGATGTCTCCGCTGACGCGCAGTGCGCGCTTCTGGTTGACGCGGGTGATCGACGAGAACGAACGACCGCCGTCGACCTCGGCCACGATCCCGATCGGCACCTCGTCGCCCGACGGCGTGCGGATGCGCATGCCGTCGAGGTCGGTCAGCGACCGTCGCTCGGCCTCGGGATAGCGGACCATCACCTTGACGTCGTCCCTGCCGCGCTGGATGCGCTGCGCCTCCTCGCCGTAGAACGCCTGTCGCACCTGGCGGGCGAGGTCGCGCTGGCTCAGCCCGAGCGGCTCGGCCGACGGCTTGATGCGCAGCTCCAGTTCGCGCTTGCCGAGGCGGAACGAGCTGGTGACGTCCTTGACCTCCGGCATCTTCGACAGCTCCGCCTGCAGGTCGTCGATCGCCGACCGCAGCGTGTCCATGTCGGCGTGGTAGACCTCGACGTCGATGTCCTTGCCGGTGCTGAAGAACGACGTCGTGTAGGTCAGCTCGATCGCGTCCGGGATCGTGCCGACCCGTTCGCGCAGCGTGCCCATGATCTCGTCGGACGACGGCGTGCGCAGCTCGGAGCGCAGCAGCTGCAGGTTGATCTCGCCGAGGTGCGAACCGGACGAGAACTGCGCGTCGCGGTTGCCGCCGTTCTGGGCCTGCTCCTGCGAGTACGGCTGCGAGCCGACGGTCGCCAGCATGTGGTCCAGCAGCCGGCCGTCGCTCGGCTGCTCGCGGTCGAACTCGTCGCACAGCTCGCGCGCGGTGCGCTCGATGTGGGCGAGCACCTGGGTGGTCTTCTCGATCGGCGTGCCCTGCGGCATCGTCAGCGACACGACGACGTTGTCGCCCTCGACCGTCGGGAAGAACACGAACCGCGGGAAGCCCGCGACCACCAGCGAAACGACCAGCAAGAACGTCGCGCCGGCGGCGGCGATCGTGGTGTAGCGCCAGCGCAGGCTCAGCTCGAGGATCGGCTGGTAGACGCGCTGCACGATCCAGGTGAGCATGCCTTGCACCCGGTCCTGCGCCCAGCCGAGCGCGCGCGCGCCGAACCACGGCCGCGCGTTGGTGCTCTCCTTCATCAGCGTCAGGTGCGAGGGCAGGCACAGCTGCGACTCGATCAGGCTGAGCGCGAGCACCGGCAGCACGATCAGCGGGATCACCCGCCAGATCTGCGCGTCGGAGCCGGGCACCGAGAACAGCATCGGCAGGAACGCGACGATCGTCGTCAGCACCGACGCGAACACCGGGTTGCGCACCTCGCGGCTGCCGCGGATCGACGCCAGCATCGGGTTGGCGCCGAGCCGTCGGTGCCTGGCGATGTTCTCGCCGACCACGATCGCGTCGTCGACGACGATGCCGAGCACCAGCAGGAACGCGAACAGCGAGATCATGTTGATCGACACGTCGACGACCGGCATGAACGCGACCGCGCCGAGGAACGCCACCGGGATGCCGAGCGCGACCCAGATCGCCAGCCGCAGCTGCAGGAACAGCGCCAGGATCACGAACACCAGGATCAGGCCCTGGCCGGCGTTGCGCAGCAGCAGCTCGATGCGGCTCTTCAGGATCACCGACTCATCCTTCCAGGTGGTGATCTCGACGCCCTCGGGCATCATCGACTGGCCCTTCTCGGCGACCCAGCGGCGCACCGCCTCGGTGATCACGATCGCGTCCTGGTCGCCGACGCGGAACACCTTCAGCAGCGCGGCCGGCCTGCTGTCGAAGCGCGCCGTCAGGTCGTCGTCGGCGAAGCCGTCGACCACGCGCGCGACCTCGCCGAGCTTGACCTCGCTGCCGTCGGGCCGGGTCAGCACCGTGATGTCCTCGAACTCGCGGCCGCGGTAGGCCTGACCCTGGACGCGCAGCAGCGTCTGGCCGTCGCTCGACTTGATCGCGCCGGCCGGCAGGTCGAGGCTGCTGCCGCGGATCGCGTCGGCGACCTGGTCGAACGTCAGGCCGTAGCGACGCAGCGTGTCCTCGCCGACCTCGACCGAGATCTCGTACGGGCGCACGGCCTCGAGCTCGACCTGGGTCACCTCCGGCAGGCCGGTCAGTTCGTCGCGGACCTGCTCGGCGAGGCGCTTGAGCGGCAGTTCGCCGACCTCGCCCGACAGCGAAACGTAGATGACCTGCTTGCGCAGCGTCAGCCGCGAGACGATCGGCTCCTCGATCTCGCCGGGGAAGTTGGTGATCGCGTCGACCTGGTTCTTGACGTCGTCGAGCACGCGGCCGACGTCGGCGTCCTGCAGCGTCTCGATGCTGACCGCGCCCGCGCCTTCGCTCGCCGTCGCCGTGATCTTGTCGATGCCGGTGACGCTCGACACCGCCTCCTCGATGATCTGGCAGACGCCGGTCTCGACCTCGGCGGGGGTCGCACCCGGATAGACGACCGACACCCGCACGACGTTGGGCGTGATCTCGGGGAACACCTCGCGGCGCACGCGACCGGTCAACAGGGCCGCGGCGCCGGCGACGATGAACGCCAGCGCCAGCAGCGTGGCGGCGACGTGGTTCTGGGTGAACCGGGCGAAGAAGCCCTTGGCCTCTTCGGGCGGGATCGCGTGCTCGTCGCTCATCGGTTCTGCTCCTGCGGCTCGGTGACGTCCTCGTCGACGCGCACCTTCATGCCGTCGACGGGCGCCTGCATGCTGGTGACGCAGACGCGGTCGCCGGCGACCAGGCCGGTCTGGACCAGCACGCGGTCACGTTCGGCGCGCAGCACCTCGACGGTGCGGCGCTCGAGGTGGCGGCTTTTGACGCCGTCGTCGTCGGTGCGCTCGCTGACCAGCCAGACCTGGTCACCCTGGAACACCGCCGCGCGCGGCACCGCGAACACCTGCTCGGCGAGCCGGCCGCGGATCGTCGCGTCGAGGAACATGCCGACCAGCAGCGGGTTGTCGCCGGTGGCGCGCACCCGCGCGACCGCCGTCAGCTGGCGGGTCTTGCGGTCGAGCTCGCCCTCGATGCGGACGATCCGGCCGGGCCAGCTGCGGCGCCGGCCGGCGAACTCGGCCGACAGCTCGACCTTCGGGCCGTCGTCGGTGCTGCCGGCGAGCGGCAGGTCGACGAAGCCCGCGTCGTGCAGCGGAATCGGCAGCCGCACTTCCAGCTCGCCGGTGTCGAGCACGACGGCGAGCCGCTGGCCGCGCTGCACGGTCTGGCCGATGTCGGCGTGCACGCTGCGCACGCGCCCCGCGAACGGCAGCTGCACCTTGCAGCGCAGCAGGTCGGTGCGGGCGCGTTCGAGCTGCGCCTTGGCCGCCTCGACCGCCAGCGTCGCGTCCTTGATCTGCGGCTCGCGGCGCACCAGCGGGTCGGCCGGACGGTCGCCCTCGAGCTGCTTCCAGGCGCGCACCGCGGCCTTGGCCTCGGCCTCCTCCTGCAGCAGCCGCAGCTCGGCGCGCGCCACCGCCGACTCCTGCTGGTGGATCGCCAGGCGGTAGTCGGTCGGGTCGATTTCGACCAGCACGTCGTTGGGCGTGAACGTGCCGCCGGCTCGCAGCGCCGGGTCGGTCCCGACGATGCGGCCTGAGACCTCCGCGGCCAGCTCGACCGTGCGCAGCGGTTCGACCGTGCCGCGCGCCAGCACGTCGAGCCGTTCGTCCGACGGCGCCACCGCGTGCACGCGCACCAGCGGTCCGAGGTTCTCGGGCGCCGCTACGATCGGCTTCTTGCTGTTGGTGACGACCAGGTAGGCGCCGCCGATGCCGCCGGCGAGCACGGCGATCGGCAGCAGGATCTGGAGGATGGTTCGGAACGCTGTCATCGCGGTTCTCCGGTCTGCATCGTGAAGCCGCCGCCCAGGGCGAGCAGCAGGTCGATGCGGTTGTCGATGCGTTGGCGCGCGACGGTCAGCCGCGCCGATTCGGCCTGGAAGGCCTGGCGCTGGCCGTCGGCGACGGTCAGGAAGTCGGTCAGGCCCAGCTGCCAGCGCTCGCGGGCGAGGTCGCGGGCCTCGCTGGCGTGCGCCGCGGCGTCCCCGAGCGCGGCTGAGCGGTTGTCGAGTTCGGTCGCGGTGACCAGGATGTTCTCGACCTCGCCGAACGCGCGCAGCACCGCGTCGCCGTAGCTGGCGAACGCCTCGGCGCGCACCGCCTGCTGGCGGCGCACCTCGGCGCGCAGCGCGCCGCCGCGGAACAGCGGCTGCAGCAGGTTGCCGCCGATGCTCCAGACGCGGAAGTCCGAGTCGACCAGGTCCTCGAGGTCGAGGCTCTGGGTGCCGCCGCTCGCGGTCAGCGCGAACTGCGGGTAGAGCGCCGCCTCGGCGGCGTCGACGCGGCAGCCGGCGGCGGCGACGCGGCGCTCGGCGGCGCGCAGGTCGGGCCGTCGCTGCAGCAGTTCGCTCGGCAGGCCGGCCGGCACCGCGGGCAGCTCGTCCGGCAGCGCGTCGGCGACCGCGAGGCGGCCGCTCGGGTAGCGGCCGACCAGCATGTCGAGCTGCCGCAGCGCGCGCTGCAGCGCTTCGCGCCGCTGCGCGGTGTTGGCGTTGGCGTTGGCGAGGTTGGTGGCAGCCTGGTGCACCTCGAGTGCCGGCCGCACGCCGCGTCGGAACCGATCGCGCACGTCGGCCAGCGTCTTCTCGAACGCGGCGGCGGTGGCGTCGGCGAGCGCGAGCTGCTGGCGCGCCTCGACCGCCGCGAACCAGGCGCGGCAGATCTGGCCGGCGAGGCTCAGCTGCGCCGCCTGCAGGTCGTGCACGGCGGCCTGCTGGTCGGCGAGCGCGGCGGCGTCGGCGCTGCGCAGGCGGCCCCAGACGTCGAGCTCCCAGCGCACGCCGAGCGACAGGCCGTAGGTGGTCACCGTCGTGCTCGGCACGCCGCCGCTGCCGAACGGAAAGCCGAGGAACAGGCGGCGGGCGCGGTCGGCGTTGAAGCTGACGTCGGCCTCGGGCAGCAGCGGGGCTCCGGCGATCGTGTGCGCGGCGGCGGCGGCCTCGAAGCGCGCGACCGACGCCTGCAGGTTGGGGTTGTTGGCGAGGCCCAGCGCGACCAGCTCGTCGAGTCGCTGGTCGCCGAACTCGCGCCACCAGTCGATGCGCAGCTCGCTGCGCGGTTCGGCGTCGGTCCGGTCCGGTGCGCTCCACTGGTCGGGCACGTCGAGCTGCAGCTCGTCGTCGATGCGCGGCGGGGGATCGCCGGCGCAGGCGGCCAGCAACAGGCACGGCAACAGCAGCGCGCGGTTCATCGGTGGGCCTCCGGGCCGTTGTGGGCAGGGCGGTCTCGATCGCGGCCGGCGAAGCCGCCGACGGCGTAGGCGACGAGCTGTTCGGCGAGCTCGTCCGGATCGTCGATGCGGCAGGCGCCACCGCTGACCTGGGTCAGCATGTGCGCGCTCTGCAGCGTGTGGGCCATCGCGCCGACGGTGAAGTGCATGCGGAGCCACGTGGTCTCCGCGTCGATCCCCGGCGCCGCCTCCTGCAACATGGCGACGAAACGCCGACCCAGCTCGCCGAATTGCTCGGCGAAGAAGCCGCGCAGGAACGGCGGCTGCTCGACGCTGATGCGGCCGAAGATCCGGGCGAGTCCCGCTGCCTGGCCGTCGGGTGAGGTTCCCGAGGTCGCGATCGCGCGCAGCGCCGGCTCGACGAACGCGCGCACGATGCCCTCGAGCGTCGGCGGCGCCATCGCGTCGAGCCGGCGCACGCGCTCGGCGTTGATCGGCTCGATGCGGCGGCGCAGCACCGCCTTGACCAGTTCGTCCTTCGAACCGAAGTGGTAGTTGACCGCCGCCAGGTTGACGCCGGCGCGCTGCGTCAGCTGCCGGAGCGACGTCGCGGCGAAGCCCTGCTCGGCGAACAGGGCCTCGGCGGCGTCGAGGATCGTGTCCTTGGTGTCCGTCGTCGGCATGCGAGGACGGAACGTAGCGCGTCGAACGGTTGTTTCAAACGAGTGTTTGAACGACCTCCGCCAGGTGGGCATATTGCCCTTCGTCGTTGTAGGCCTGCGGCGAGATGCGCAGCAGGCGCAGGTGCGGCTTGGGCCAGCGCATCACCGGGACCTCGATGCGGTGCCGTTCCCAGAGCGCAACCTGAAGCGGGTCAAGACCTTGTGGCGAAATGATCGGCTCATTGCTCGGCGGCAGCACGACCGACGCCAGCGAGCCGATCATCGCGTCGGGGGCCGGCGGTGCGGTGCCGAGCGCTGCGCACAGCAGGTCGCGGCCGCGCAGCGCCAGCTCGTGGTTGTGCCGGCGCAGCGCCGGCAGGCCGCCCGGCAGCAGTTGCTGCAAGAACCGGATCGCCGCCGGCACGCACAGGGCCGGCGTGTAGTCGTTGGTGCCGCAGAAGTCGAACTCGAGCCGGAACCGCGAACGGTCGTCGCGCGGCACGTTGGCGCCGTGGCTGATGGTCAGCGGCCGGATCTGCTGCTGGCGGTCGCGCCGCACGTGCAGCAGCGCCGAGCCCTTCGGCGTGCACAGCCACTTGTGGCAGTTGCCGGTGTAGTAGGCGGCGCCGAGCGCGTCGAGGTCGAGCGGCAGCATGCCGGGTGCGTGGGCGCCGTCGACCAGCGTGTCGATGCCGCGTTCGGTCATCGCAGAGACCAGCCGTTCGACCGGGTTGACCAGGCCGGTCGGGCTGGTGACGTGGTCGATCAGCAGCAGCCGGGTGCGCTCGCTGACCCGCTCGAGCACGCGCGCGACGACGGTGTCGGCGTCGTCGATCGGGAACGGCACCGCGGCGACCACGACCCGTGCTCCGGCCCGTTCGGCGACGAAGTCGAGCGCGTTGCGGCACGCGTTGTACTCGTGGTCGGTGACCAGCAGTTCGTCGCCCGGCGCGAACGTCAGCGAGCGCAGCACGGTGTTGACGCCGGTGGTCGCGTTGGGCACGAACGCGAGGTCGTCGGCGTCGCAGCCGACCAGCTGCGCCAGCGGCTGCCGCGCGTCGTCGAGCATCGCCTCGAGTTCGCGATGCAGGAACTTCAGCGGCTGGGCCTCCATGCGCGCACGCAGCTGCTGCTGCAGCTCCATCACGACGCGCGGGCAGGCGCCGAAGCTGCCGTGGTTGAGGAAGACGACGTCGGGGTCGAGGTCCCAGTGGTGGGCGAGCGGCGACGGCGAAGGCATGTGCATGGTCATTCGATGCGCACCCAGACGCGCACGGCCGCGCTGCGCAGCCTGTTGGCGTCGGGCGGTCCTTCGTGCAGGTGCACGAACGGCTGCGCCAGGATCGGTCCCTTGGCGGTCAGCTTGCGGTTGGCGAGCGCGCGTTCGAGCTGCTGGCGGCCGGTCGCGATGCGCTGCTCGACGTCGCCCTCGGTTGGGTAGACGACCAGCAGGCGGCCCTGCGGCACGTCGCTGAGCCAGTAGCCATCGGGCGCGTCGAACTCCGGGCCGTCGTCGCGGCGGCGGAACGGCGCGGCCAGCAGCCCGCGGCTGCGCTCGTCGACGAAGATGCACGGGAAGCCGGCGATGCGCTGCTGCTGCCGCTGCAGTTCCTCGATCACCGGCCGGTAGGTCTCGTGGCGCGTCTGCCAGTCGCCGGGATCCGGCAGCACGACCAGCCGGGTCGCCTTGCCGGCGACGACGATCGGCGTCGCCGACTGGGTCTCGACGACGGCGCCCGGGATCGGCGTGCGGATCGTATTCGGTTGGGTCGTGTCGCCGTTGGCCCGCTGCGCGCCCGGCAGCTCGAAGTAGGCGGGCGGGAACTGCACGCCGCCGTCCTCGAACACGACCCGGCACAGGCCGAGGCGCGCATGCCGCAGCGTGCGTGCGACCCACGACACGCGCGTTTGCAGGTAGTTCTCGATCGCGACGGTGGTCCGCGCCTTGGTGAACGCGCGCGGCAGCAGCGTGCCGGCGAACAGCGTCATCGTCGCGGTCGCGCCGTCGCCGTCGCGCAGCCGGAAGCCGTCGCCGACGGCCTCGCAGCCGCTTGCGCGGTGCAGCGCGCCGAACGCCGCCGCGTCGACCACCTGCAGCGCGTCACGCAGCAGCAGCGCCTCGGGCTCGTCGACCGCCGCGCCGTCCATCCGCCGCACGACGTCGTCGCGCACCAGCCAGTCCCGGGTGCCTTCGCGCACGCGGGCGCGGTCGGGCAGGTGGGCCTGCACCAGCAGTTGGCGGCCGTCGGCGAGCGTCAGGCGCACCTTGACGCGGCGCATGCGATCCATCAGCGGGCCGTGGCACTCGGCCAGGATCGCCGCGGGCAGGTCCGCGGCCGCGATCTCGGCGACGTCGACGGCGCGCGCCTGTGCCGGTGCGGCGGTCGGCGTCGGGGCGTCCTCGGGCGGCTGCCCGCAGCCCGCCAGCACCGCCAGCAGGCAGGCGGTCGCGAGCCCGTGCGCGAACGGCCGCCGGGCCGCTAGTCCTTGCCGTTCTCGCCGCGATCGAAGACCTTGCGCCACGCGTCCAGGTCGTAGCCGTAGTCCTTGTTGCCGGCAAGCGCCGCCAGCGCCTTGCGGGCGTGCAGGCGCACGTTCTGCACCGATTCGGACGGCTCGAGCAGCTTCAGCAGGTCCTGCCAGCGGTCCTGCGCGTTCATCCGCCCGAGCGCCAGCGCCGACGCCATGCGCAGCCGCGGCACCGGGTGGCGCAGCAGCGGCGCGACCAGGTCGGCGTGCTTGTCGTCGCCGGTCAGGCCGAGGCCGCGCACCGCGGTGACCAGCACGCCGGGCGGCATGCGCTCGAGCTCGGTGGTCAGGAAGCGACGCCAGTAGCGCACGATCTCGTCGGGCGTCGTCGACGCGGTCTGCACGCGGTAGAGCGCCCAGGCGGCCTGCACGCGGCCGTCCTCGGGGTGGCGGTCGTTCTCGACGACCGCGGCCAGCGGGCCGGGCATGGTGGTCGGCGAACGCAGGATCGCGAGGCCGAACACCGCCTTGTCGACGATCTCCGGATCGTCCGACATGGTGCCGTTCTCGATCAGGTTGGTGACGTCGTGGCGGCCGGAGAAGCCGAGCGCCGCGAGCGCGATGCCCTGCTGGCGCGGCTCCGACGAGTCGGCCGCGAGCGCGCGCAGCTGGCGCAGGTTGTCGCCGACCTCGTAGTCGTTGGGGTCGTCGCCGTAACGAATGGCCTTGCTGCCGAGCACCAGCTTCTGCACGTACTCCTCGATCTGCTTGGCCTGCTTGTCGGCGCGCGGGTCCCCCTGGTTGGCCAGCGCCATCGCGTAGCTCTCCATCGCCTGGTCGAGCTTGATCAGCACCTGCTCGAGGCGGCGCCGGCTCTTGTCGTCGGCGTTGCGCTGCTGCTCGGTCTTGACCAGCTCGGGGTCGGACTCGGTGCGCAGCGTCGGCGTCGACGAGCACGAGGCGAACAGCAGGACGAGCAGCGGCAGCGAGGCGAACGGACGGATCATGGCGGGCCTTGGACTGGGTTCGGCCTCCATCCTTCCCGCTTGTTGCCCCGGATGCCAGAATCGCCGCTCCGATGGCTGATCCGACACGTCACGAGTGCGAGCAACTGCGCGCAGTCTGGGACCGCAGCAGCCGGGCGCAGGTGCTGGTCGCGGTGCACGATACGCGGCTCGGCCCGGCGCACGGCGGCATCCGCCGCTGGGCCTATGGCGACCTCGCCGAGGCCGAACGCGACGTCGTCGCGCTGGCGAGCGCGATGACCTGGAAGTGCGCGCTGGCCGAGGTGCCGGCCGGCGGCGGCAAGGCGGTGATCGTCGACCGGCCCGACCTCGACCGCGAGGCCGCCTACCGCCTCGTCGGCCGCATCGTCGCCGAGCTCGGCGGCGCGTTCTACACCGGTCCCGACGTCAACACGACCGCTGCCGACCTGCGCGTGGTCGCCGAGCAGACCCGCTTCGTCGCGACCGACGCCGACGACGGCCCCGGCGACCTGGCTGCGGCGACCAGCGAGGGCGTGCTGGCGGCGCTGCTGGCGCTGGCCGAACGGCTCGAACGGCCGGTCGACCAGCTGCACTGCGTGGTGCAGGGCCTCGGCGCGGTCGGCTTCGGCCTGTGCCAGCGGCTGGCCGCGCGCGGCGCCCGGCTGTCGGTGTTCGACGTGCTGCCCGAGCCGGTCGAACGGGCGGTGCAGCAGTTCGACGCGCGCGCGCTCGAGCACGACCAGCTGGCCGACACCGAGGCCGACGTGTTCGCCCCCTGTGCGCTCGGCGGCGTGCTGACCGAGGCGGTCGCGCGTTCGATCCCGGTGCGCGGCGTCTGCGGCGCCGCCAACAACGTGTTCGCCGACGACGCCGCGGTCACCGCCGCACATCAGCGCGGCCTGCTGGTCGTGCCGGACTTCGTCGCCAACGCCGGGGCGCTGATCCAGGGCGCCCTGTGGAACCTGCAGCAGCAGCGGGTCGGCGTCGACCGCCTGCACCGGATCGGCGACACCGTGCGCGAGGTGCTGGCGCGCGCCGCCGCAGAACGGCTGCCGCCGACGCAGCTGGCGCTGCAGCTGGCGCGCGAGCGGGTGGAGCGCGCGGGCTCCGCGTCGTAGCGTGCACGGTGATGACTGAGTTCTCCGACCCGCCGCACCGCGTGCGCGTTCGCTACTGCGAGACCGACCGCATGGCCGTCGCGCACCACGGCAGCTACGTCGCCTGGTTCGAAGAGGCGCGCACCGAGTGGATGCGGCAGCGCGGCCGCACCTACCGCGAGATCGAGGACGACGGCAACCTCCTGCAGGTCGTCGACTTCCAGTGCAGCTACCACAAGCCGGTCGACTACGACGAAGTGGTCGCGATCCGCGTGCGCATCGAGGCGTCGGGCCGCGCGGCGCTGACGCTGGCCTACGAGGCGAGGCGCGAGTCCGACGACCAGGTCTGCGCGACCGGCAGCACGCGGCTGGCCTGCGTCGGCCGCGACGGTCGGCTGCGGCGGCTGCCCAAGGAGCTGCTGGCGTGAGGCTGCACCTGGCGCTGCTGCTTGCGACGACCGCCACCGGCCTCGCGGCGCAGGACGTCGCGATCGCCAGGGGTGAGGCCTTCGAGCTGCACCTGCACGGCGGCAGCGAGCGCGTCGCGAAGCAGGCGCTGGAGGTCGTCGAGCCGGTCTGGCCGATCGTCTGCAAGGTGTTCGGCAGCCCCGACGCGCGGCCCGAACGGCTGCTCGAGGTGCACCTGTATCGCGACGTCGACGGCTACCTGCGCGCCGACCGCGAGCTGACCGGCGGCCGTTTCGGGCCCAACCAGGCGATGTCGCACTGGAACAGCAAGAGCGCGCACGTCGCGATGCAGCCGCCCTGCAGCGACGCGCTGCTCGACCGCCTGGGCCTGCCGCTGCAGACCGAGGCGATGCTGGCGTGGGAGGCGTGCCACATCGCGCGCTTCGAGCTGTGCCCGAACTTCCGTTCGCACCCGGGCTGGTTCCACGACGGCCTCGCCGCGACGACCGCGCAGCAGGTGCTGCGGCAGCGGCATCCCAAGATGGGCGAGCAGCCGTTCTTCACGCAGCGCTGGCGACGGGTGCGGCGGCTGGCCGACGACGGCGACCTGCTGGCGGTGGCGCCGCTGCTCGGCGACGAGACCCACGGCATGGCGATGCGCGACCGCTACGCCGAGCGCATCGCGTTCTTCGAGTTTGCCCAGCAGAAGCGCCCGCGCCGCCTGCGCGAGATCGCCAGGAAGGTGCGTTCGACCGGCGGCGGCAGCAACTACGCCGGCAAGGTGCGCGAAGCGGCAGTGGCGGCGCTCGGCGGCCTCGACGCCGCGTTCCGCAAGCGCGCGGCGGCGGCGAGCCCGGAGTGGGACGAGCAGATCCGATCCCTGTGGTGCATCGGCGACGAGTGGCACCAGCGCGCCTTCGCCGACACCAACGCGGTCGCGTTCCGCGCCGAGCCGGTGCGCGGCCGCCGCTTCCGCGTCGCCGGCGAGGTGATGATCCACGCCGGCAGCAAGCAGCAGATGAACCTGCTGTTCGCGCGTTCGGCCGAGGGCTTCTACTCGCTGGCGATCACCGCCGGGGTCGGGTTCACGCTGTTCGACCATCGCTTCGACGGCAACGTCTGGCGGGTCGTCGAGCGCGGTCGGCACGAGGGAGTGCGGGCGGACGAGTTCTTGCGCTTCGAGCTGTCGGGCAAGGGCAGGAACGTCGAGCTGCGGCTGGCGGGCGAGTCGTGGCAGATCACGTTGCCGCGGGCGCTGCCGGATGAGGTGCGGTGGGGTGTCGGCGCGCAGGGGGGTGGGGATGCGGTTTGTGGGAGTAGTGGGGTCTGGCGGGGGGTCAAGGGTGGCAGGTGATGGTGGTGTGTGGTCGGGGTTGGGTAGGTCTTCTTGTGGGGGGAGGCCGTGGGGGCGGTGAACCGGGCGAAGAGCGTGAGCGTGGTTGTCCGTGGGCTGGGGCGTGATGCGGGTGGCAGGCGGGTAGGCCTGCGGAACGCGTCGGCGGTAGCCGTCGGTGGTCGGTGCGGTTGCGGGGTGCCTGAGTTGGGCTAGGCTGGGGTTTGGTGCGGCGAGTTGGGTTCGTCGGCCGAGACCGAGTTGGTAAGAAGCCTGGAGGCGACTGCTTTGACCGAGCGTGCTTGTGCCCGATGCGGCGCTGCGATGGAGGCCGGCTTCACAACCGCGGAGGGCCTGCTCGGTGGCGACCGAGTCGATTCGGGCAATGCGCGCCTTCGGTTCGTTGTCCCGTGCAGCGAGGCAACATCGTCCAACCCTCTCAAGGCGTTGGTTCAAGGCCTCGAGCACGGCGCGCCATCCCGGACCTACGCGATAACTGGCTGGAGATGTACGGGATGCGCGGCGCTGGAGTTCATCGCTGACTCGTGACCCGTTGTCTGGCGGCGTGAGCTCTGTCCACCAAACCGGGGGAAGGTCACGCCTCGAAGCAATCCCTGACGGCGCTGCAGGCCTCAGATGAGTCGCGGTCGATGCGCATCCTTGCTACCCCGATCTACTACGCGTTCTTCACGTTGATGGGTGCGGGCTCCACCTCGGTGGTGGCTGCCTGGATCGCCTTGCGCTACCCCGGTGTCTTCTGTGACCCGGCGACGATCGGGCCTGACAAGCCCGTTCCAGACCACTGGCTCGTGGACGCGGCGCCTTGGCTTGGCGGTGCGGCAGGCCTTGTCGTCGCTTGGGGCCTTCCCCGCATGTTTCGGCGCTCGGCGCTGGATCCGGGAGGTAAGCTCGCCGTCCGACGAGGCGCTGTTTCGGATGACGCTTCGCACCGCGGGTAAGCCTCAAGAGGCGTCGGCCGAACGCGTGATCATGATCGAGTTCCTATCGCGTCGGGTACGGAGGTGGCGAATGCAGATCCTCAAGGAGTCGAGCAGCAGCGGGCCAGGTGGCCTGCGCTTCTGCCTGGGTGACCGCAACCGCGATGTGGCTTCGGCACTTGCCTCCGCGTTCGCCGATCTCGACTTCGTCGAGGTCGCGTGCGGCGACCTGTTGGATGCGTCGCCCGACTGCGTCGTGTGTCCGGGCAACAGCTTTGGAGACATGGGCGGCGGGTTCGACAAGGCCGTCGACGACCTGCACGGAGGTCGTGCCCAGCCCGCGGTCGTCAAGGCGATCGCGCAGCAGTTCATGGGCGAGCTACCCGTGGGCGTCGGCTTGGTCGTCGACGTGCCCGATGCGAAGCGGGCTCGCTACCTGGTGATGGCGCCAACCATGCGGGTGCCTGGTCCTGCGCCAGCGATCGGTGCCTACCTCGCTACGCGTGGTGCATTGGTGGCGATCTCCAAGTTCCTGGCGGCGGCCAGGCCGGCGATTCGGACCGTTGCGATTCCGGGCATGTGCACGGGGGTCGGCGGGATGTCGTTCTCCGAGTCCGCGAGCCAGATGCGGGCCGCATTCGCGAGCGTTGTCGATGGACACTGGCGGCAGGTCGCGCACCCGGCGATGGCACCCTACGCCCTTCGAGGCGTCGGCCGACTCGGTGGCGATGCAGCTGGCGAAGCTGCGCGTCGCACCTGATCGTCACGGACGTTGGAATGGTCATGGCCACGCAGCCGCCGGACCTCCAGGTCGCGGTCGGAGCGCTGTCGGGCATGATCGGGTTCTTGCTGACGCGACCACGGCACGATCTTGCCACCCGTTCGCAACAGGGCGGTAGATTGTCGAACTCGCCGCTACGGCAGACCGCGCCGCGCGCGGCAGCTGATCAGTCGGAGACGTTGCACGTACTTTGCCTGCCTGATGGGAATCACCTGGATCTTGGAACGCGGCGTCATGGCTGATGTGCACGAGCGACTTCGCGCGGCAGCTGCTGCGAGCGATCAGGAGGTGCTCGACTGGCGGGACGAGTGGTTCGAGAGCTGGCCGCGATGCACTGCTCGGCACGTTGTCTTCCACGGCAGCCTCGGCTTTGCGGCGCGCGTGCATGCCGAATCACCCTGGACGCCGGGGGCGTTCTGCGATGTTCCTGCGTTCTGCTGCTCGTCGTGGTACGCGAGTGCGGGCAGATGGCTGCTGCACCGTGAATGGGCCATGCAGACGGTCGCGTCGCTGGTCGCCGACCCGGTCGCAGCATTCGCTCGGTTCGGTAGCCCGCCTGCGCTGTTCGTGCGTCCCGACAGTCCGCTGAAGCCATTCTCCGGGAGGGTGGTTCGACGTGATCAGGTTTCCCTGGCGGCCCTGGACCACGGGTTCTACTTCGACGACACCTCGATCGCAGTGATCCTCGCTCCGGTCCGGCAGGTTGAGCGGGAGTGGCGGTATGTGGTCGTAGATGGGAGGGTGATAGCGGGCAGTGCCTACGTTGCCGAGAGGCGTGCCCCAAGCCCAGACGATCCCAGTGGTGAGCCTTGGCGGTTTGCGCAGGCAGTCGCAAGCTCGCTGCCGGCGCCGGAGATCGCCTACGTGCTCGATGTGTGTTCCGCGGATGGTCAGCTGTGGCTCGTCGAGTTGAATCCTCTCAGTGGTGCCGACCTGTATGCATGCGACATGAATGCCGTCGTTCGTGAGATCGCTGGTGTCCTTGAACGATTCTAGAGGGTTCCAGGCGCTGGCAGCGTTTCGCGGCAGCTGGTCCGCCGAGAACGTTGTCTTCTTGGAACCCGAACCGTGATGCACACATGGATCGACATCCTGGTTGCGCACGGCGCTGCGCGCCGCTGCTCAGGGGCCGAGAGGCTGGCGGACGTACTCGCAGTCATGGAGACGTTGATCAGATCGTCGGCATGGCGGATCACGGCCATTCAACGTTCGGCTTCGTGACGGAGCCAGCGCCAAGATGGATCCCGCGCGCGCGCGGAGAAGGGACCTGACTGGCTGGCTCGAGGACCTGTTGCCCCTGTTGGATGCTGGGGCGAAGGGCGAGGCGGTGGACGCGCCGCTCCGTGCCAGGCTGGATTGGCTGTTCCAGCCGCCGGTCTACCTGGCCTATTACGTGCCCGAGGGGGTGGCCTTGGCGGTGGACGAGACCGCGGATGGCAAGACCTTCGCCGCCAGGTTCGTGTCCCGGTAGGGGCTGAAGGGCCCCTTCGACCGCGATGCGGACAACGCTTCGCCACACATCCTGGGCGTAGCGGACGTCCGGCCGACCGCCCGAGCGATGCCCGCAGGACCGCGGGCTGTCCGCCCCGGCCCGTTCCCTCGCGTTTACCCCGGTAGACCCGCCAGAACCCCACCGCCCCGTGCAAGCCGCGGCCCCGGCATGCCCGTGGCCGCCTTCCACCCTGCCCCAAGCCCGCCGATCCACCCCCAAACCCCGCACACAGCCCCCACCCGCCTCTCGCAGGAACGCTTGCCTTCGCGTAAGTTGGGTTCTCCCTGGAGGCGGGAATCCTCTCCCATCCCGCCCGTAGCCGGCGCCCGATGACCCTCACCCCCGAAGTTGCCTTCGAGCAGAATCGAGAGCGGCTGCTTTCGGTGATCTATCTGCGGATGGGGCCCAACCTTCGGGTGCGCATGGATCCCGAGGACGTGCTCCAGGAGGTCGCCATCGAGGCGGTGCACTCCTGGAAGACGCTTTCGGCCGAAGAGAACGCGGGCGCGTGGCTGGTGACGCTGGCACGCAGGAAGGTTGCCCGGATCCTGCGGGACCAGCTCGGGGTCGCCGCGCGCGATCCGCGGCGGGAGCACTCGATCAAGACCGACCTGCCGCTGGCCGACCGACGGGCCGGCCCGGTGACCAACGCCGACCGCAAGGACCGGCTGGAACTGCTCGAGGCCGCGATGGAGCGGCTGTCGGACGATCACCGCGAAGTCATCCTGCTGATGAAGATCGAGGGGATGTCGGCGCGCGAGGTCGGCGAGAAGATGGGTCGTAGCGAGAATGCCGTGCACCTCCTGCTGAGTCGTGCGCTGAAGCGGCTCGCCGAAGAACTGAAGCTGTGACCGAGCTGCATCCGGAAGAGGAGCCCAACGACGCGGACGCCGGCGCCGGTGCGGATCGTCGCATGGCCGACGTGCTGCGCGAATCGAGCAGCCACGCCGAGGTGCGTCGCAAGCTGCAGGCGGAGGAGAGCGACGAGGCCAGCGACATCCTGTCGCGGTTGAACGCGCTCGACTTCGTGCAGCAGGTCGTCGGCGGCGAGATCGACCTGCCGGACAAGATCGGCGGCTACGAGATCAAGGGCCTGCTCGGCCGCGGCGGCATGGGCACCGTCTACCTCGGCTGGCAGGAGGAGCTCGAACGGGAGGTCGCGCTGAAGGTGCTGTCGCGGGACTACACCGCGGATCCGACCATGCGCAAGCGCTTCCGGGCCGAGGCGCGCGCGACCGCGGCGCTGCACCACCGCCACATCGTGCCGATCTACGACTACGGCGAGTCGCACGGCATGCTGTTCTTCGCGATGGAGCGGGTCGACGGCATGAGCCTCGACAAGCACATCAGTTCGGCGCGGCGCGTCGACCGGCCGCCGATGGATCCGATCGAGGCCGCGCGGCGCTTCGCCGGGGTCGCCGACGCGCTCGGCCTGGCGCACCGTCGCCGGTTGCTGCACCGCGACGTCAAGCCCGGCAACATCCTGGTCGCATCCGACGGCACCATGGCGCTGACCGACTTCGGGCTCGCCAAGGCGCTGGACCACGCGTCGATGCAGCTGACGTCGAAGGACGGCGGCTTCCTCGGCACCCTGCACTACGCCTCCCCGGAGCAGGCGCTCGGCAGCGAACTGACGCCCGCCAGCGACCTGTACTCGCTCGGCGTGACGATGTTCGAGGCGCTGTCGGGCCAGTTGCCGCTGCACGGCAAGACCACCGAGGCGCTGCTGCAGTCGATCCTGCACGGCACCCCGCGACGGCTGCGCGAGTGCGTGCACAAGCCGCCGCGCGACCTCGAGGCGGTGCTCGACAAGCTGCTCGCGCGCGATGTCGACGACCGCTACCAGGACGGTGAGGCGCTGTCGCGCGACCTGCTGCGCATCGCCGACGGCGAGCCGGTGCACATCCGGCGGATCCCGCTGCACGTGCGGCTGTGGCGGCGCGCGCGCAAGAACCCGGTGCTGGCCGGCGCGCTGGTCGCGGTCTGCGTGTTCGTGCTGGCGACGCTGGTACTGCTCGGCGTGCTGAGCCGCGAGAAGGGCAAGGGGCGAGAGTCGCGCCACCAGAACCACCTGGTCGCGATCGCGCGCGACGTCGGCCGCGAGCTCGGCGCGCCGTGGGGGCCGCGGCCGATGTTCACGACGCTGACCGGCGTGCCGGTGCCCGGCACCGCCGCCAGCCCCAACATCCTGACCGCGCTGGCGTCGGCGCACGACGAGATGCCGGACGACGAGCGCGTGCTGGCGATGGAGGCCGCCTACGTCGAGGACCCGAGCCCGCGCGCCAGCCTGTTCCTCGAGGCCGGCCGCGGCTTCGAGGCGATGCAGCTCTACGATCGCCACATCGGCGAGGCCGTGGCGCGGCGCACCGGCGGCAACCTGGCCGTCGAGCTGCAGCTCTACAACCTCTACCTCGGCCGCGGCGTCGCCCGCCTGACCGCGTCGGTCGCGCGCCCCAACGACGCGCGGACCGACCTGGCGCTGGCTTCGTACCTGCGGCCCGGCGCGGTGTTCCCGCTGGCGCTGCTCGACATGCTCGACGTCGTGCAGAGCGCGAACGTCGGCGCCGCCACCGCGCAGCTGCGCAAGAAGCTGCAGAGCGCCGCGCCCGAACGGGTGCGCACGGTCGCGCTGCTGCTGTGGGCCGCGGCCGGCTACAAGCCGCACGCCGCCAGCAACCTGATGGACTTCGAGCTCGACTACGGCCGCCGCCGCGCCGTGCACGAGCTCGCCGCCGGGCTGCTCGACGAGCCGCCGATGCCGTGCGTTCGCGTCGGCACGCCGACCGGGCTGGCGCGCGCGCTGGCCGACGAGTGCATGCGCGCGCTCGCCAACCGCGCCGATCCGGCCAAGCTACGGGCGATCGCCGAACAGCTCGCCGGTTCGATCTCCGGCACCGTGCATCCGTCGGCGTCGCTGCACGGCTGGCGCCACCTGCTGCAGCTGCTGTCGCGGCCGCGGCAGCGCGGGCCGTTGCTCGACCCACAGCAGCAGCCGCTGCTGCCGGACGTGCAGCTGGCGACCTGGCGCTGCCTGCTGGCGCTGCAGCCCAAGGAGGCGCTGGTCAAGCTGTGGCTCGGCCGCTTCGAGGAGTTCCGTCGCGAACACTCCGGCATGCCGGGGCTGGTCGAGGTCGCGGCGCGCATGCACCTGATGGCCAATTCGCCGGAGGCGCGCGCGTGGGCCGATCGCTGGATCGCGCTGGCCGGGGGCGACCCGGACGCGCGCCTGTGCCGGATGCAGGTGCTGCTGCTGGCCGACGACCTGCCGGCGGCGCAGGACGATGCGATCGCGGCCGTGCAGGGCGCGATCGAGCCGGAGCAGGCGATGCGCGACGTGATCGCGACGCTCAACCGCTACGCGCAGCAGGCGGCGCCGGGCGTCGCCGAGGGCATCCAGCTGATGGCGCAGAGCTTCCGTTCGCTGCTCGACGCGGGCGTGCCGCACTTCGGGGGCGGGCGATGAGCCGGCGGCCGCCACCGCAGTACCGCGCGTCGGCGTGGCTGGTCGGGTTCGTCGTGCTGCTCGCGCTCGGCATCGCGGTCACCTGGATGATCGTCGAGGGGCAGCAGCGCGGCGGCGGCGACGCGGCGGCCTTGCCGCGGCCGGCGGCGCAGCAGGCCGGCACGGTCGAGCCGGTGCCAGAACTGTTGAGCGTGCTGCGCGATGCCGAGGCGGCCGAGAAGGCGGTCGTGCGCGGCGTCGTGCGATTGCCGGACGGCCGGGTCGCGCCGGGTGCGACGGTCACGCTGCACCGGGTCGTGACCGCGTGGCCCGAATGGCGCATGCAGCCGGTCGACGAGGCGATCACCGACGAGGACGGCCGCTTCCAGTTCCGCGTGTCGCACCTGCACGGCCACCTGGTCGAGTTCGCCGGCGAGCCGTTCGCCGGCGGGCTGCGCGAGGTCGCGCCGTTCGAACTCGACATGGACCTGCGCCTGCGGCCCGGCTACTCGATCGTCGGCAACGTGCTCAACGACGTCGGTGCGCCGGTGCCGAACGCGCGCGTGTCGATCGAGGCGGTGCCGCGCGACAACCGTCGGGCGCGGGTCGCCTACACGGCCGCGGACGGCTCCTACCGGTTCGACCAGGTCGCCGCCGGGCCGGCGCGCATGGTCGCGCACCACGAGTCGTGGCAGCCGGTCGCCGCGTCGGCGATCGTGATCGGCGACCGCCGCGACGCCGAGTTCCGCTTCGAGCGGCCGACGATGACGCCGCTGCGCGGGGTGGTGCTGAGCGCCAACACGCAGGAGCCGATCGCGGGCGCGACCATCGAGCTGGTGCCGATCGACCAGAGCCTCGGCCTGGTCGACCCGATCGCGACGACCAGCGGCGCGGACGGCACGTTCCTGCTCGAAGGCCTGCCGCGCGGCAGCATGCGCATGTGGGTGCGCCACGACGACTACGGCGCCGTCAAGCGCACGCAGGCGATCGGCGCGGTCGCGTCCGAGGTCACCATCGACCTGCCGGACCGCACCCGGGTCAAGGGACAGCTGGTCGCTCGCGGCGACGGCACGTTCCACGGTGGCGAGGTGCTCGAACTGCTCGACGGCGGCGGCGAACTGGCGCACGCACGCGTCGGCGAGGACGGCAGCTTCGCGTTCGACAAGGCGGTGTCGCCCGGCTTCGTCGACATCCGCGCGCTCGGCGGCGCGTTCTCGTTCCGCACCCTGACCGGATCGATGGTCAGCCTGCGGCTCGACGAGATCGCCGAGAACGAGGTCGAGGTCGACGTGCTGCCGGCGCCGGTCGCGCGCGGCCGGTTCGTCGACGAGGACGGCCAGCCGATCGCCGGCGTCGAGGCGTCGCGCACGCAGCAACTCGGCGAGAACATGCGGCACCTCAGCGACGCCGCGATGGCGCTCGACCTCGGCAAGGTCGGCGGCCGCATCCTGCGGTTGACCGACCGCGACGAGCTGCTGGCGGTGTCGGGCGAGGACGGCACGTTCGAGGTGCGCGGCTTCAAGCCGGGCCGGCTGCTGCTGCGGGCGTCGCGATCGGGTCGCGGCAGCCAGTGGCTGCGCCTGCAGATGCCGCTCTACGGCAGCGTGCGCGATCTCGGCGACATCACCTTGCGCCGCGGCTGCCGGATCTCGGGGCGGGTGACGCGCGGCGGCCGGCCGTTCGTCGGCGCGACCGTGACGGTGGTCTCGCCGCAGTGCGACGCGCAGGCGACGACCGATGCGCGCGGCTACTACACGATCGACGACCTGGTGCCCGGCCAGTACACGGTGCGCGCCCGCATCACCGGCCGGATCGTGCGCAGCGACGCGCGCGTCGTCGTGGTGCAGCCGGAGCGGCCGGCGCGCAACGTCGACATCGCGCTGCAGTCCGGCCGCCTGGTGCGCGGCTTCGTGCGCAACGAGCAGGGCGAGCCGCTCGCCAACGCGCTGGTCAGCGTGCGCGGCCGTCCCGGCGAAGTGTCGCGCTCGCGCGCCAACGGCGCGTTCTCGGTCGAGCTGCCGCGGCGCAGCTCGGAGCTGATCGTCTCGGTCGGCGACCGCAGCCTCGAGAAGGTCGTGCCGGTGGCGCGCGACCAGGAGGAGGTCGAGGTGCGGCTGGATGCGCCGCCGACCTGCACCATCGCCGGCGTCGTCATCGGCGTGCCCGGCCGTCGACGGCTGGCCGGCGTGCTGCTGCGGACCACGCAGCTTGGCGGGCGGGACAGCGCCGACACGCGCTCGCGCTGGGTGCCGACGCCCGACGGCGAACTGCTGCGCTCCCAGGTGCCGAGCGGCCGCGTGCGCCTCGAGTTCTGGTGCGACGGCTACGCGCCGTTCGTGCAGGTCCGCCAGCTGCTGCCCAACGAGACCAACCAGCTCGGCGAGATCGTGCTCGAGCGCGGTTCGAGCCTGCGCGGCGTGGTGCTCGACGAGGACGGCGAACCGGTGCGCGGTGCCATGGTGCTGCTCGGCGAGGAGACGGACATCGACCTGTTCGCGCCGAGCGTGCGCAGCGCCGACGACGGCACCTTCACGATCCACGGCGTCACCAGCCGTTCGCGGCAGCTCGTCGTGCGCCACCCGGCGTTCGCCGCGCGCACGCAGCGCCTGCAGCTGCCGCAAGACGTGCTGTCGCTGGAGCCGCTGCCGGTGACGCTCGAACGCGGCGGCACGATCGAGGTCGTGGTGCCGCGCGACGAGCTGCCGGACAACGGTCTGGTGTTCCTGCGCCGTGACGGCCGCCTGCTGACCAGCACCGTGCTCGACGAGCGCGGCTACGCCTACTTCCCCAACCGCAGCGCCGGCGTCTACTCGGTCAAGCTCGCGGGCAGCGGCTTCGACGAGCGCCGGGTCGTCGTCGAGCCCGGCGTCGAGGTCGCGCGGCTGACGTTCGAATAGGTCCCAAAGCGGTCGCGCACGTTGCGCGCGGCATGCCGAATCGGGAAGCTGCTCGACCATGCGCGTTCTCCTCTGTCTCGTCGCGCTGGCGCTGGCCTCGTGCGCGGACCCCACGTCCAAGCCGGGCACGCCAGGGGCGACGACCGACGACGGCCCGGGCAAGCCCGAGGTGTCACCGGTCGCGGCCGAACTGCTCTCGATCCAAGAGGCGCGCTGCGCCTCGTGCCACGCGCTCGGCGGCGACGCCGACGAAGCGCTGCGGCCGGCACCGCCGCCGTCGCTCGAGACGCTGGCGCTGCGGGTCGACCGCGGCCGCAGCACGCCCGCGTTGGCCGGACACTTCGCCGGCGAGGCAGCCGACGACGTGCTGGCGTGGCTGGCGACGCTGCACCGGGCCGAGCCGCGCACGTTCGCGGTGATCCCCGGCGGCGCCATCGAGCGCGGTGGCCAGCTGGTGCGCGAGCTCGGCTGTGCCGCGTGCCACACGGCGAGCGAGCTCGACCTGTCGGCGCACACCGACCACGCGCAGCTGGTCGACGCGCTGCAGCATCCGGGGCGCCGCCATCCGGGCGTCGCGCACGTCGCGCTGACCTCGGGTGAGGCGTCGGCGGTCGCGGCCTGGCTGCTGCGCGGCCAGCTGCAGGAAGGCGCGCGCGGCCAGGGCTTTGCCTGGCGCTGCTTCGAGACCGAACGGGGACTCGGGCAGTGGCCGGACCTCGAGGGCCGCACGCCGCAGGCCAAGGGCGTCAGCGACCGCATCACCAAGGAGGTGCGCACGCGCCGCAGCAACTACCTGCTCGAGTTCACGGCGACCATCGAGGTGCCGCGTGACGGCGAGTGGACGTTCTCGATCACCAGCGACGACGGCGGCTGGCTCTGGGTCGACGGCGAGCAGCTCGCCGCCAACCCGGGCATGCACCCGGCGCAGCGCAGCGAAGGCCGGCTGCGCCTGAGCAAGGGGCCGCACGAGCTGCGCGTCGGCTTCACGCAGGGCGGCGGCGGCGACGTGCTCGAGGTGTCGTGGCAGGGGCCGGGGGTGCCGGAACAGGCGATCCCGACCGAGGCGGCGAGCACCGCGGTGCTGCGGCTGGTGCCGCCGGCGAGCGTCGCGACCGCGCCGGCTGCCGAGGCCGTCGCGCGCGGCCGCAGCGCGGCCCGCGCGGCGCGCTGCGATGCCTGCCACCAGGTGTCCGAGCCGGCGTTCGCCGAGCTGCCGGCGCCGGCCGTGGCCGCGCCGTGGAACGGGCTGACCGGCACCTGCGCGTTGGGCGACGTGCCGCAGCTCGCGGCCGGCACGCAAGTGCCCCGACAGGTCGACGCCGCGACCCGGCTGCACGCGGCGCTGGTCCGGGACGGCTGCCTGTCGTGCCACGTGCGCGACGGCCGCGGCGGCCTTTCGCAGGAGGTCAAGGAGCAGCTGGTCGAGCTCGAGGACATCGGCGAGGAGGGCACGGTGCCGCCCGACCTGACGCTGGTCGGTCGGCGCCTGCGCCCCGAATGGCTCGAACGGGTGGTGCGCGACGGCCACAAGGCGCGGCCGTACGTGCGCATGCGGATGCCGGCGTTCGGCGCCGACAAGGCGGCGCGCTACGCGCGCTGGTTCGGTGAGGTCGACGCGCCGGGCGTCGTCGACGACGAGCCGCCGTTCTCCGAGGAGGCCGCCGAGCGCGGCCGTTCGCTGGCCGGCACCGGCGGCCGCAACTGCATCTCGTGCCACCGGATGGCCGGCCGCGACTCGCTCGGCCCGCAGGGCATGGACCTGACGCTGCAGCACCAGCGGCTGCGGCCGGGCTGGTTCCGCGACTGGCTGCTGCACCCGACCACGCTGCGCCCCAACACGCGCATGCCGACGCTGTGGGTGCGCGGCGACGCGCAGGACGTCGCCGACGTCGATGCGATCCGCACCTGGCTGTCGCTGGGCGATGCTGCGCCGCTGCCGCCCGGCATCGTCGTCGACCGCGCCTCGATGCAGCTCGATCCGGTCGACCGGCCGATCCTGCACGGCGCGTTCTTGAAGGACGTGTCGGCGCGCACGCTGATGGTCGGCACGCCGCAGCGCACGCACTTCGCGTTCGACCTGGTCGAGCCGCGGCTGGTGTGGCTGTGGCGCGGTGCGTTCGTCGACGCGAGCGGCACCTGGGTCGGCCGCGCCGGCAAGCTGGTCGAGCCGCTCGGCAGCGACTGGCAGGTGGTCGACGACTTCACCGTCGACGGCGACCGCCGCATCGTCGGCCAGCGGCGCACCGCCGACGGCTACCCGGTGCTGCGGGTCGCGGCCGGCGAGGCGCGCTACGAGGACGAGGCGCGCCCGCGCCTCGCCGCGGGTGGCAGCCAGCTGGTGCGCACGCTGCGCTGCACCGAGGGCACGCTGGTCGTGCAGTTTCCGAAGTCCGAGTCGTATCGCTGTACCGTCGCCGGCGAGCCCGCCGGGCGCCACGAACTGGCCGCGGGCCAGCAGCTGGAGGTCGTCTACCAATGGTGAGTCCGCTCGCGCTGATCGCGCTGTTCCTGCCGCAGGAGCCGGCGTCCGAAGGTCCGGTCCAGAAGCCGCCGAAGCCGGACGAGGCGATGTACGTCGAGATCGTCGACGTGCCGCTGCCCGCCGACTGCGTGCTCGAGGTTGGCGGCCTGGTGCTGCAGGGCGACACGATGTTCGCGGCGACGCGCCGCGGCGAGGTGTGGCGCATCGAAGGCGTCAGCACCGCGCAGCCGAAGGCGACGCTGTGGGCCGAGGGCCTGATGGAGCCGCTCGGGCTGCTCGAACGCGACGGCTGGCTCTACTGCGCGCAGCGCGCCGAACTGTCGCGCATGCGCGACGCCGACGGCGACGGCCGCATGGACGAGCTTGAGACGGTCGCCGACGGCTGGCCGATCTCGGGCAACTACCACGAGTACTGCTTCGGTCCGACGATCGCCGGCGACGGTTCGTTCTGGCTGACGTTGAACAAGCCGTTCGGCGGCGAGCCGTTCGGCAAGGCGCCGTGGCGCGGCTGGGCGATCCGGATCCCGGCCGCAGGCGGCTCGTTCGAGCCGGTCTGCGCCGGGCTGCGTTCGCCGGCCGGCGTCGGCACCGCGCCGGACGGAGTCGTCTGGTACACCGACAACCAGGGCGAATGGTGCGCCAACAGCAAGTTCACGCCGCTGCAGCCGGGTGAGTTCCACGGCCACCCGCACGGTATCGAGTCGTGCAAGCGAAAGGAGTCGAAGGTCGAGCATCCCGGCGAGGTGCCGAGCGGCCTGCGCATGGCCGAGGCCGCCGCCACGATCCCGAACTTCACGCTGCCGGCGGTCTGGATCCCGTACGACAAGTGCGGACGTTCGCCGGGCGGGTTCGTCTGGGACACGGCTGGCAACTTCCCGCCGTTCCAGGGCCAGGTGTTCTGCGGCGACCAGTACTCGTCGGAGGTGTTCCGGATGTCGCTCGAGAAGGTCGGCGGCCGCTTCCAGGGTGCCTGCTACCCGTTCCGTCGCGGCCTCAAGAGCGGCATCACGCGGGTCGTATGGGGCCAGCAGGGCACGCTCTGGTGCGGTTTGACCAACCGCGGCTGGGGGTCGCTCGGCGGCAGCACCGAAGGGCTGCAGCGGCTGGTCTGGAAGGGCGTGATTCCGTTCGAGCTGAAGGAGATCACCGCGCGGAAGGACGGCTTCCGGGTCACGTTCACGCAGCCGATCTTCGCTGGCTCGGCGCTGCCGCCGAGCTTCTCGATCGAGAGCTGGACCTACGACCACCACAAGGCCTACGGCTGCCCGCCGCGCGACACGCGCCCGCATGCGGTGCGCGCCTGCGCCGTCAGCGCCGACGGCATGTCGGTCGACCTCGTCGTCGACGACCTCGAGCTGTGCCGGGTCTACGCGATCGACTGCGCGGGCGTGCTGGCCGCGGCCGGCAAGGAGCGCACGCTGCACGGCGTCGGCTACTACACGCGCAACCGCGCGCCGGAGTAGCGGCCCGACCCGTCTCGAACGGGCGTCTCAGCGGGCGCGTTCGGCGGCGATGCGCCGCTCGACCTCGGCCGGGTCGAGCACCAGCGTGACGTGCTCGGTGCCGCCCGGCGCGATCGTCACGTCGGTCCACGGCAGGTAGGCGGCGGGGTTGAGGCTGCCGACCGTGCGGCCGGCGCACACGCCGACGTACTGGTGCCACGGTCCGTCGGCGTCGGGTTTGGTCATCGCGCCCGAGACCTCGGCGAACGAGAACCGCCCGTCGTCGTCGGTGCAGGTTTCGCCGGTCTGCCAGCGGGTCGCGAGGCCGCCGTAGACGCGCACCGGCGTGTCGGCGACCGGGCGGCCGCGGCCGTCGACGACGACGCCGGTCAGCATCGGCGCGGTCTCGTCGACCGCCTCGTCTCGTGCTTCGAAGACCTCGTCGTCGTGCGTGCTGCGGGCGGTGCAGTTGCAGGTGGTGACGTGGACGCAGGCAGAACCGGCCAGCGCGAGCGACAGGCTGACGAGCAGGAACGGGCGCATGCCGGCATGCTACCGGCCGCGCCTGCTGCAAGGGTCGACCCGGGCATCGCTCAGGAAAGTCGCCGCACCGCTTCGACCAGCAGCGCGACGCCGTAGCCGGTGCCGCGGTTCATCCGGAAGGCCGGATAGGCGAGGTCGACGTGGCCCCAGCGCACGTCGGCGCCGTCGACGTTCCAGTGCACGAACTCGGCCGCACAGCTGACCTGCGCGTTGCTGCGGTTCTTGACCGAGTTGCGCATGTCGGCGATCGGGCTGGCGAACTCCGAGCGGTAGAACTCGGGCGCGAACGGCAGCGCCCAGCACTGGTCGCCACTGGCGCGGCCGGCCTCGCACAGCGCGGCTTCGACGTCGTCGTCGTTGCTGACGATCGCGCCGAAGTGCGCGCCGGTCGCGACGCCCTGCGCGCCGGTCAGCGTCGCGGCGTCGAGGATGGTGTCGGCCTTCAGCACGCGCGCGGCGTAGCTGCAGCCGTCGGCCAGCAGCAGCCGGCCCTCGGCGTCGGTGTTGTTGATCTCGACCGTCTTGCCGGAGTGCATCGTGATCACGTCGTCCGGCTTGTAGGCGTCCGGCCCGATCGCGTTCTCGGCGAGGCACATGATCAGCGTCAGCTTGCACTTCTTGTGGTGCTTGCCGAGCGCCAGGAACGCGCCGAGCACCGCGGCCGAGCCGCCCATGTCGGCCTTCATCGTCTCCATCGCGCCGCGGCCCTTCAGGTGCAGGCCGCCGGTGTCGTAGGTGACGCCCTTGCCGACCAGCGCGATGTGCCGCTTCTTGCTCGGGTTGACGGTCGCGACCAGCATGCGCGGCGCCGAGCGCGCGGTGCGACCGACGGCGTGGATGCCGCCGAGCTTCTTCTTGAGCAGCGCGTCGCCGACGACCTCGCTGATCTTGACGCCGGGGATCGCGCGCAGCAGCTTCTTGGCCGCGGTCGCGAACGCGCCGGGGTTGAGGTCGGTCGGCGGCGTGTCGACGAACCGCGCGGCCTCGCGAGCCCGCTGCACGACGTCCTTGGTCGCCGCGTCGACCTTGACGTAGGTGCCCTTGGGCAGCGCGCACGCGATCGCCAGCGAGGCCGCCGGCTGCTTGCGGCTCTTCATGGTGAAGTCCGGCAGCGCCCGGCCGACCGCGTTGCAGGCGGCGAGCTGGTGCTCGGCCTCCTCGAGGCACAGCAGCACCGCGTTCTTGCCGGTCGCCACGCCGGCCGCCGCCGTCAGCTTGCGCACCGACTCGGCGCGGGTCGCGGACGCGTGGCGCGACACCTTGTCGGGCAGCACGCCGACCGTGACGCGCCGCTTGCCGAGCAGCGAGGTCGCGGTGCCGCCGAGCAGGCCGACGGTGGCCTCGCGGCCGAGCTGCATCACCAGCTCGGCGGTGCCGGCATCGAGCAGCTTCGTCAGCGACGACAGAGAACGGCTGCGGGTGCCGAACGTGGCAGCGGGCGCGACGACCAGCAGGTGGTCGGCCGCGAGCAGCTGCTTCGAATCCGCGACGAACGTGAACTTCATCGCGGCGAGCGTAACGCCGCGCCGCTACTTCGCGAACGCTTCGCGGATCCGCACGGCGCGGGCCAGGCCGTCGCGCGACTGCAGCAGCTTCTTCTCGATGTCCGGGCTCAGCCGCGACTCGGCCAGGAACGCGTCGACGATCGCCAGCGCCTCCTTCGAGCTGTGGCCGTTGACGAACGCGTCGAGCCACGCCGGCATGAAGAAGATGCGCCGGTTCTGCTTGACCCACTCGACCTGGTCGAGCGCCTTGCGCAGGTACGGCAGCGTCAGCGCCTGCTGCCGCGGCCAGTGGAAGTAGCCGAGGCTGTCCTGGGTCCACTGCTCCGGCGGCGTGCCGAGCTCGAGATACTGCCGCCAGTAGCGCTCCTTGCTGCTGGCGGTCGGCGTTGCGGCCTCGGTCAGGAACGCGTCCTTGCCGACGTCCTGTTCGGCGAACGCGTCGCGCAGCTTCTGGTAGGTGCCGTCGTCCTTGCCGGCGGCGACGAGCGCGGCCGCGGCCAGGAAGCGGTCGCGGCGGCCGGTCTGCAGGCCCTGGATGGTGGCTTCGCCGCGCGCGACCAGCCGGCACACGTCGAGCACCTTCGGCTCGTCGCTGTGCCACGCCAGGAAGCGGAAGATGGTGACCTCGCGGCCGCTGGCCTCGCCGTCGGTCAGCTGCGCGAGCAGCAGTTCGACGGCGCGCCGCCACAGGTCGGCGCTGCGCTCGGCGGGCAGGTAGCGGGTCAGGCAGGTGCCGAGCCGCGACAGCAGCCAGCGGTGGGTGTCGGCGTCGGCCTCGACGGCGAGCATCGCCAGCAGCGTCTCGACGAACCGCGCCGGGTCGAGTTCGGCCTCGCGCACGGCCTCGTAGAGCGCCGTCGTGCCGCACGCGCGCACCAGCGGGTCCGGCTCGCGCGGCAGGTTGTCGAGCAGCCACGCGACGCTGGCCGCGTCCGGCACGAACTGTCCGTAGGCAACGTCCTGCGGGTTGGCGAGGATCGCCGCGGGCGCGTCGCGGCCGACCAGCGCCGAAACCGCAGTCGTGGCCGCGTCGGTCGCGACCGTGATCGTGTCGCGGCTGCCGTCGGCGCCGAACACCAGCAGCTCGAGGTCGATCGGCCAGGTGCCGTCACCGCCGAGCGCGCGCTGCGTCACGTTCGCCTCGCGCACCTTGCCGGCATCGTCGACCGACCAGGCGACGCGCACCTGCGGCATCGACGGCGCCAGCAGCCAGCGTTCGGACCAGCGGCGGAGGTCCTGTCGCGCCGCGCCCTCGAGCGCGGCCGCCAGGTCCTGCCAGGTGGCGCTGCCGTAGGCGTGCTTGTCGAGGAAGCGCTTGACGCCGGTCTGGAACACCTCCGGGCCGAGCTGCGCGAACAGCGCGCGCAGCACCGCCGGTGCCTTGTTGTAGACGATCGCTCCGTACGCCGACTTGGCATCGGCGAGGTTCTGCAGCTCCTGGAACACCGGCGTCGTGCCAGGGGTCGCGTCGACCGCGTAGGCGCGCGGCTTGACCCGCTGCAGGAAGCGCAGCCAGGCACGCTGTCCGGGTTCGAGCGCCGCCATCGCGCGATAGCCGAAGAACGTCGCGAAGCCCTCCTTGAGCCACAGATCGTCGAACCACTTCATCGTCACCAGGTTGCCGAACCACTGGTGGCTCAGCTCGTGGTAGACGAGCGTGCTGCGGCGGACCTGTTCGTCGACGGTCGGCTCGTGGTCGAACACCAACGACGCCTCGCGGTAGAAGATCGCGCCGGCGTGCTCCATGCCGCCGTACGGGAAGCCGGGCAGCAGCACCAGGTCGAGCTTGCCGAACGGGTAGGGCACGTCGAAGGTGCTGGCGAGCCAGGCGAGGCCTTCGTGGTGCAGGCGGATGATCGTCTCGCGGTCGAAGTCCTGCAGCTTCGACGCGCGCAGCAGGATGCGCATCGGATCGTCGCTGGTGACGCCGGGCACCTGCGGGTGCGGGGGCGTGACCTCCGCGAACGGTCCGCACGCGAACGCGAACAGGTAGGTCGGCAGGGGCTTGCTCTGCGCGAACCGCAGCAGCTTGCCGGCCGGCGCGGACTCCGGCTCGGGGTCGGTCGGGTCGACCGGCGCGGTGTTGGCGACCGCGGTCCACCTCTGCGGCACGTCGAGTTCGAGCCGGAACTTCGCGCGCAGGTCCGGCTGGTCGAAGCACGGGAACAGCCCGTGCGCGTCGGCCGGCACCAGCAGCGTGTAGTAGTAATCGAGCCCGTCGGCCTGGTCGCGATAGACGGTCAGCGGCGTGCCGGTCGGCGCGACCTTGGACGTGAACTCGGCGCGCACGCCGTTGAGGCCGTCGCCGAGCAGATCGGCCGGCACGATCAGGTGGTTGGCCTTGCGGATCAGCTCGACCTCGCGGTTGTTGACCAGCACGTTGCGGATCGACTCGCCGGCGAAGTCGAGCACCAGCGGTTCGCGTTCGCCCGGCTCGCGGAACTGGAACCGGATCGAGATCATGCCGGTGACCTCGTCGGTGCGGTCGCCGATCTGGAAGTGCAGGTCGTACTCGACGTCGCGCAGGGTGGCGGCCCGTTCGCGGGCGAGCGCGCGGTCGATGCCGGGGGTGGGATCCTGGGGCATGAGGATGGCGACGAGGCTGACGGCGGCGAGCATCACGGCCCCAGTCTAGTGCCTGACGTGCCGTGCACTACGCCCTGACGGCGAACGGACGTGGCGCGACGCCGTCAGCAGCTCGGCGCCCAGGCGGCCGCCAGCGCGGCGTTGGTGATCGCCGTGTGCGAGGCGTGCCAGGCCGGTCGGCCCTGCTCGAACAGGATCGCCTGCGGCGACTCGTGCGCGACGCCGCACCGTTCGGCGATGCCGCGGGCGACCGAGCGCGACGACACCACGTCGACGAACAGGGTCGGCACGTCCGGGTGGTCGAGCTTGAACATCTCGTACTCGGCGCGGGCCGTGCCGCTGACCGGGCAGGTGGGACTGTGCTTGAACAGCAGCACGCGCGGCTGCTGGATGGCGGTTTCGAACGCTTCGAGATCGCGGAGAACCTGTTCTGTCATGGCTGCTTCCTGCCGTTCACGGCAGCACGCGGACGTGGCCCTGGTCGTCGGCGATCACGATCCGGCCGGCCATGCCGACGAACAGTCCGTGATCGACCACGCCGACGGTCGCGTCGAGGCGAGTCGCGAGCGCCGCCGGATCGGGGATGCCATCGTAGCGACAATCGAGGATCCAGTTGCCGTTGTCGGTGACCAGCGGCTGGTCGCCGTCCTGGCGCAGCTCGGTGGTGCAGCCGGTCGCCTCGACGCGCCGTCGCGCGTGCGTCCAGCCGAACGGGATCACCTCGACCGGCAGCCGGAAGGCCGCGCCGAGCACGTCGACCATCTTGTTCTCGCCGACGATCACGACCAGTTCGTCGGCGGTCGCGGCGACCAGCCGCTCGCGCGTGTGGGCCGCGCCGCCGCCCTTGATCAGGTGCTTGTGCGGATCGACCTCGTCGGCGCCGTCGATCGCGAGGTCCAGGCGCTCGACGTTGTCGAGCGAGACCAGCGGGATGCCCTTCTGCTCGGCGACCTCGGCGGTGCCGGCGCTGGTCGGCGTGCCGCGCACCTGCAGACCCTCGTCGCGGATCCGTTCGGCCAGCCGGTCGAGCACGAACAAGAACGTCGAGCCGCTGCCGAGGCCGATCGTCATGCCGTCCTGGACCAGATCCGCGGCGGCGTAGGCCGCCGCACGCTTGGCGACGTTCGCGTCAGTCATCCACACAACGTATGGTCTCCGGCCTCGTGATGCGATTCCCGTTCGTCGTGGTGTGGGTGGTGGCGATGGCCCAGGCGCAGGCGCCGCTGACGACGACGTTCGCCAGCAACAACCAGGGCGCGCCGGGCGGCATGGTCTACTTCGACCTCGAGGTGCTCGACCCGGCCGGCGTCACCGTCACGCAGCTCGACTGCAACGTCGCGTCGGCGAGCGGCGAGCTGGAGGTCTACGTGACGCCGGGCGGCCACGCCGGCAACGAGGCCAACGCCGCGGCGTGGACGCTGGCCGCGCGCGGCCCGATCACGCCGGCCGGGATCGACCAGCCGTCGGTCGGCTGCCTCGGGCCCGGCTTCCACCTGGTGCCCGGCGTGCACGGCATCGCCGTGCGCGGCGATGGCATGGTGCACCGCTACACCAACGTCGCGACGCCGCAGGTGTTCGCCAACGGCGACCTGCAGCTGACCGCGGGGGCCGCGTCGAACCTGCCGTGGGGCGGGGCGCAGTACGTGCCGCGGATCTGGAACGGCGCGGTGCACTACCACAGCGGCAGCGGCGGAGCCGGCACCTGTGCCTACGTCGAACGGCTCGGCGAGGGTTGCTACGCCGGTGCGACGACCTTCTACGAACGGTTCGACGGGCTCGCGTCGGTCGACCTGTCCGGCAGCGTCGCGATGCCGTTCACGCTGCACGCGACCGCGGCCGGCGCGGCCGGCTACGCGGTGGTGCCGGGTGTGCCGCAGTGGTTCGTGCCGCAGGGCGTGCCGATCGGCGACAACCAGCCGGTGCCCGGCACGCTCGACGACGACGACGTCGGCGAACCGCTGCAGCTGCCGTTCGTGTTCGCGTTTCCCGGTGGCAGCACCAGCGTCGTGCACGCGACCGCCAACGGCGAGGTCTACCTCGGCGCCAGCGCCGCGCTGCTCGCCGACGTGACGCCGTCGGGCCTCGAGCTGACGACGGCGGCGCCGCGGCTGGCCCCGCTGTGGTGCGACCTCGAGCCGCTCGCCAACCTGCCGAGCAACGGCCAGAGCGGCGTCTACTACGACGTCGCCGCCAACGGCAGCGAGGCCTACGTGACCTGGCTCGACGTCGCCGACGGCCGCGGCGGGCCACCGCCGGCCGGCGCGACCAGCGTGTCGGTGCAGTGCGTGCTGCGCAGCGACGGCAGCTTCACGTTCCGCTACGCGCAGCTCCTGGCGGGACCGGGAACGGGGCGGGTGGTGGTCGGCTTCGGGCCGGGCGGCGGGGCGCCGGATCCGGGTGCGCGCGACCTCGACCAGAGCCTGCCGTTTGCGACCGACGGGCCCGATCGCTATCCGCTGGCGCATACCTGCACGCTGCCGCGGATCGGCGCGGCGCTGTCGTTCGCGGTCGCGCGCGTCGAGACGGCGAACGTCGCGTTCCTGATGCTCGGCGACGTGGCGGCGCCTGCCGGCGTCGACCTCGGCGCGGTCGGGGCGCCCGGGTGCCGCGCCTACACCAACGTCGTCGGCAGCGTGCCGGTATCGGTGGCGCAGCCGGCCGGAACGGGCAGCTACGCGCTGTCGGTCCCGGCCGATCCGGCGCTGGTCGGCGCGAGCTACGTGTCGCAGTTCGTCGCACCGGGCAGCGGCAACGCGCTGCAGGCGGTGACGTCGAACGGCCTGCGCTGGACGATCGGGAGCTGAACGCCGAGCCTCGCTTCTGCGGTGGCGGCCCGCATGCCGATAGCGTCGGCATGCGCCGCTTCCTCAGCCTCTGCCTGCTCGGGATCCTCGTCGGTTGTGCGGCCGAGCCGCCGCTGCGCCAGTCGGTGGCCGCACCGATCGCGCTCGGCTCGATCGTCGACGACCGGCTCGGGGTCTGGCCGCTCGATCGCAAGCCGACCCGCACCTGGCAGGCGCTGCGCGGCACCTCCCAGGAGATCGCGCGACGCGACCGTTCGCTGATCGTCGGCTTCGACGACGAGGTGATCCGCGAGGTGCGCTACTTCTTCGGGCGCTCGTTCTCCGAGAGCGGTTACGAGGACCTCGAGCCGACCCACACGATCGTCGTGTTCGCGCAGCCGAAGGGCAGCGAAGACGTCGTCCGACCGCTGCTGTCGGAGGCGGGCCTCGAGCCGACGCGCATCCTCGGACTCGACCCCGGCGAGTGGCTGACGACGGCGACGGTCGATCCGGACTGGGTGCTGCGGTGGATCGACGGGCGCGTGCACAGCGCCGTGCGCGGTCCGGCCGGCAAGGCCATGGTCGACGTGCTGCGCTACCGCGACGTCGACGACCTCGCCGCGATCGGCGAGGTCCGAGGCCGCCGCACCGACATGCTGCGGATCCTTGCGATGGTGCGGCAGCCGGCGGTGCCGGACACCGGCAGCTGGCACGCCGACATCGCCGCCTTGTGCGAACGCTACTACGCGCAGCAGCTCGAGCCGTTCGCCGAGCGGATGGCGGCGATCGACGCGCGCATGCAGCGGGCGCGCGGATTCGAAGAACGGCTGCAGGTGTTTCGGGACATACGCACCGTCGTGATCGAGGCGCACTTCGGCGGCAAGACGCTGCTGCCGCCGGTGGCCGCGTGGCACGAACGGCATGATCGCGACTGTGTCGCGGCGCTCGATCGCATGTTCGCCGGCCAGTTCGTCGATCGCGATGCGGTCTTCGGACCGTATCATCAGTTGCGCCAGGTGATCGGCCGTGGTCGCTGGAGCTCGCAGCGTTCGGCCGGACGATTCAGCAGCACCCGCTGCCTCGGAGTGCTCGACCACGCTGAGAAGTTCGCGGCGCTGCGGGACGCCGACGCGTTTCGTGAGTTCGGCCGTCGCCTGCGCTGGCTGCGCTCGTCGCGCACGCCGCCCGGAACCAACGCCGAATACTGGGCCAAGGTTGCGCGCGGCCAGCTGCTGGCCCGCGTCCAGCGCGACGAGGCCGAGGGCTTCGCCGTCGACGTGCTCGAACACGTGCGCCAGCAGAACCTGAAGGGGGTGTTCGGGTACCCGAAGCTGGCCGATCGGGTCGAAGCGCTCGGCGCCTCGATCGCGTGCCTCGATGCGCCGTTCGTGTCGATCGAGCGCGACCTGACGGCGCTGCAGCGCTGCGGCTTCGAACACGAGCAACTCGCCGCGACGTTCGCCGCCGCGATGGCCGAACGGCTGCGCGCCGGCTGCGACGGGCAGCCGGAGGTCGACCAGGCGGTTGCGCGCGCAGTCGCCGAGGCGCTCGGGCACGGCCACGCGTACGTGCGCACCGTGACGCACGCGCGCGCGCTCTTGGACCAGGCCCGCAAGGTGCCGACGACCGGATCGACCGACGTGCGCATGGCCGCCTACGCGCAGCTGGCGACGCGAACCGGCGAATGGGGGCCGGCGTGCGAGCTGGTCGCCGGCGAACTGTCGCTGCCGGTCGGTCGCGAGCTGGCGCGCAAGGCCGCGGCGGTGGCGCGCGTCGGCGACCACGGCCGCGCCGCGCTGCTGTTCGTGCGCGCCGCGACGCTGGGCAACCGGACCGCGCCGCCGATGACGTCGAGCTGGTCGGTACGCCGGCAGTACTCGGCGCTGGTCGCCGCCGAGAAGAAGGGCGAACTGGCCGGCGTCGACGAGCGGCTGCAGTGGCGCATCCTGGCGCGCATGCACGCCTACATGGTCGCGGTGCTGTCGCTGCCGGTCACCGCGCGGGACGAACCGATCTACGACCTGCAGGACCGGTTCCTGCGGGCGCAGCTGGGTGGGCGCGCGCGGCTGTCGACGGTGTTGGGCCTGCGGCTGGCCGGGTTGTCCGATGTGCGCCGCAAGCGCAAGCCCGAGGAGGACGTCCGGCTGGTCGAGCTCGACGGCAAGATCGTCTGGCGTCGCAGCGGCGAGGTCGTCGACCTCAGTCGCTACCGCATCGATCGCGACGGCTGGCGACGCTACCGCGAGCTGCAGCGCGAACTCAACCAGGCCGAGGCCGACCTGCGCGCCGCGCGCAAGAGCAGCGGCACGCCGCGCGCCACGCTGGTGCAGCAGCAGCAGGCGCTCAACGGCAAGATCGCGGAGCTCAACGAGCGCATCCAAGCGCGTTCGGTCGAACCGGCGGTGGCCAACGCCGAGATCGAACGGCTGAAGCGCGAGTCGGCGGCGCTGCAGAGCGCGATCCGCAACTTCAACCGGCGCAACGACCACATCCGCGAGATGACGCGGCGGTTCAACGCCAAGGTGCCGCCGCACAACCAGCTGCTCGAGCGCCTGCTGAAGGAGCAGGCGACGGCCTACGAACAGCTGCTGCGGCCGTCCAACGCGGAGTTCGCCGAGGCGCGCATCCGCAGCTGTGGCCGCGGCGACGACGAGCAGCAGGCGCGACGCTGGTTGCTCGGTCTCGTCGACGCTCCCGAGCTCGAAGCGGCCGTTCCGGTGCCGCATCCGGACGCGCTCGCCGCGCGCGTGCGCGACGTCAGCGATCCGGCGGTCGCGGCGCAGGACATCCTGGCGTCGCTGCGCCGCCGCCGCGACGACCAACGGCTGTGGCGCGGGGTCACGATGGAGCAGCACCTCGATGCACTGCGCGGCGCGGTGGTCGCCTACGGCCGCCAATACGGCACCGACGACCTGTTCGAGCGGGTGATGGCTTCGCCGATCGTGCCGGCCGATCGCTACGTGCAGATCCGGACGTTCTTCGACGACCAGAAGCGACGCGACGCGCTGCAGAAGCGGGTCGACGGCAAGTAGCTCCGTGGTCTGCGCTGCGTCGCGCCGCTATGGTGCGTTGCCAGCATGAAGAAGCTGCGCGTCCTGCTGCTGGTTCACGAAGAGTTGTTGCCGCCGCCGGGCGCCGAGGAGCTGGACTGGGAGGAGACGTATCCGTACCAGATGGAGCTCGACGTGCAGACGACGTTGCGCGCGCTCGGCCACGAGGTCGAGGTGCTCGGGGTCGGCAAGGACCTCGACGTGGTCCGCCGCCGCCAGCTCGCGTTCCGGCCGCACATCGCGTTCAACGTGTTGACCGACTTCCACGACATCACGTCGTACGAGGCGCACGTCGTCAGCTACCTGGAGCTGCTCAAGCTGCCGTATACGGGCTGCAATCCGCGCGGCATCACGCTCGGCAACGACAAGGCGCTGTGCAAGCAGATCCTGATGTGGCACGGCATCCCGTGCCCGGCGTTCACGTCGTTCCAGCCGGGGGCGCGCAAGCCGCGGTTGCCCAAGGGGGTCGACTACCCGGTCATCGTCAAGTCGGCGATCGAGCACGGCAGCACCGGGATCTCGCAGGCGTCCGTCGTCAAGACCGACAAGCAGCTCGAGAAGCGTGTCGCCTACATGTTCGACCGGGTCGGCGGCGAGGTGATCGCCGAGCAGTTCATCGAAGGCCGCGAACTGACCGTCAGCATCGTCGGCAACGGCAGCCGGTTGACCGTGCTGCCGGTCTGGGAGGTCTGGTACTCGAAGCTGCCCAAGAACAAGCACGCGATCTGCACCGAGCAGGTCAAGTGGGACGTCGACTACGCGCAGAGCATCGGCATCAAGACCGGCCCGGCGCGGCGGCTGACGGAGAAGAAGCAGAAGGAGTGCCAGGCGATCGCGCGCAAGGCCTACCGCGCGCTCGGCCTGTCCGGGTATGCGCGCATGGACCTGCGCATGGACGCAGACGGCAACCTGTTCGTCATTGAGGCGAACGTGAACCCGGACCTGACCGAGATCGAGGACTTCTCGGAGGCGGCCCAGGAGCACGGCCTCGGCTACGACGGCCTGCTGCAGCTCGTGCTCGACTCGGGGATGAAGTACCCGGCGCCGTGGAAGTCGGGGCCCAACAAGAAGTATCGGTGACGGGCGGAGGGGCTCGGTGGCCGAACGGGCGACCTTGAGCCCCCCGGGACTGGCGCAGGATGAACCCGGTTCGGTATGCGCGGTTCGGTATGCGGCGGCAAGTGGCGCAGGATGAACCGGGTTCGGTATGCGGTGGTTGCTTCAGCGGCGGCGGCGGTCGCGGGGCTTGCGGCCGCCGCGCGGCTTCACGCCGGCGTCCTTGGCGTGCACGTAGGTCGGGTCGCCGCGGCGCGCGTTGGCGGCCTTGCGGCGCGAGGCCAGCGCCTCCTTCGGTGCGCTGCTCGGGATCAGCGCCAGCGGGCCGTCGCCGATCAGCTCCTTCTTGCCGGCGTCGAGCAGCGCGCGGCGCACGACGAAGTAGTTCTCCGGCTTGAAGTACTGCATCAGAGCGCGCTGCACCTCGCGGTCCTTGAGCTTCTTGACCGTCTCGACCGGCTTCATCGTCGTCGGGTCGAGGCCCGTGTGGTACATGCACGTCGCGATGTCCATCGGTGCCGGGATGAAGTCCTGCACCTGCCGCGGCTTGTAGCCGCGCTGCTTCAGGAACACCGCGAGTTCGATCATCTCGTCGACGCCCGAGCCCGGGTGTGACGCGATGAAGTACGGGATCAGGTACTGCTCCTTGCCGGCGCGCTTGCTCGCGTCCTGGAACTTCTCGGCGAAGTCGTCGAACGTGCCGATCGCCGGCTTCTTCATGTAGTCGAGCACCTTCTGGCTGGTGTGCTCGGGCGCGACCTTGAGCTGGCCGCCGACGTGGAAGCGCGCCATTTCCTCGAGGTAGCCGTCGTCGAAGCGCGCCAGGTCCATGCGGATGCCGGACGCAACCCGCACCGACTTGACCCCGGGGGTCTCGCGCACCTTCTTGAGCAGCTGTCGGGTCGGGCCGTGGTCGACGCCGAGTAGCTTGCAGACGGTCGGGTGCACGCACGACAGCCGGCGGCACTTCGCCTCGATCTCGGGCCGCGTGCAGCGCATCTGGTACATGTTCGCGGTCGGTCCGCCGACGTCGCTGATGTGGCCCTTGAACTCCGGGTCGGCGGCCATCTGGCGCACCTCCTGGAGCACGGACTTCTGGCTGCGGCTCTGGATCGCGCGGCCCTGGTGCATCGTGATCGAACAGAACGTGCAGCCGCCGAAGCAGCCGCGCATCGTCGTCACGCTGTCCTTGATCATCGTGTGCGCCGGGATCTCCTCGCCCTGGTAGCGGGGGTGCGGTCGGCGCGTGTAGGCGTGGTCGTAGATCGAGTCCATGCCGCGCTCGTCGAGCGCCAGCGCCGGCGGGTTGACCACCAGCACGCGGTCGCCGTGGCGCTGGGTCAGGCGGCGGCCGTTCTTCGGGTTGGTCTCGTGGTGCAGCAGCCGGGTCGCCTCGGCGAACGCGCGCTTGTCGGCCTTGATCTGCTCGAAGCTCGGCAGCTCGACGGTCTTGTTGTCGCTGGCCGCGTCGTGCCACTCGTGGGCCGGCAGCTCCTCCTTGGAGCCGAGCAGGTAGGCGACGCCGCGCAGGTCGCGGCAGTCGGCGACGGTCTTGCCGTCGCGCAGCCGCGAGAGGATCTCGACGATCACCGATTCGCCCATGCCGAAGCCGACCAGGTCGGCCTTCGACGTGACCAGGATCGACGGCCGCACCGTCTCCGACCAGTAGTCGAAGTGCGCGACGCGGCGCAGCGAGGCTTCGACGCCGCCGGCGATCACCGGCACGTCCTTGAACGCCTCGCGACAGCGTTGCGCGTAGACGTTGGTGGCGCGGTCGGGGCGCAGCTCGATGCGGCCACCCGGCGAGTAGGCGTCGTCGTTGCGACGCTTCTTGTTCGCCGTGTAGTGGTTGATCATCGAGTCCATGTTGCCGGCGCTGACCGCGAAGCAGAGGCGCGGCCGGCCGAACTCGCGGAACGCGTCGGCCGTCTGCCACGCCGGCTGCGGCAGGATCGCGACGCGGAAGCCGTGGCTCTCGAGCACGCGGCCGAGCAGCGCCGCCGCGAACGACGGGTGGTCGACGTAGGCGTCTCCGGAGACGAACACGACGTCGACCTGGTCCCAGCCGCGCGCCTCCATCTCGGCGCGGGTGGTGGGCAGGAACGCGGTGGGCTCGGGCGTGCTGCAGGGGGAGGACATCGGGGCGAAGATGGTAGCGGAATCGCGCGCGCGATGCCGTTCGCCTCGCCCCGGTCGCCTGGATGCGGGCCCCCGCGGGCGCTCAGTAGGCCGCGATCCAGCTGGTCTCGGTGGTCGTGATCGCGCCCGGCGCCAGCCACACCCCCTGCGAGAACAGCGTGATCGGGCGCACGGCGGCGGGGATCGGCAGGGTCTGCACGAACGAGGTCGGCGACAGGAACGTCACCAGGTCCGGGCTCGGCACCAGAGAACACGGCAGCACCACCGGGCTGTTGGGCCACGCGTAGTTGCCGAGGTAGACCGGCTGGGTCTGCAGGCCGAACACCGCGAACATCGAGCCGCCGAGCACGTTGCTGGTGCCGTAGTCGATGCCGCCGTCGAACCGCGGGGTGACGAAGTACGGGGCCGTCGCGCAGCCGCTGGCGATCGGTTGCACCAGCGTTTCCGCCGGGCGCAGCGTCATCGAGAACGACACCCGGGACGACCCCGGCACGACGAGATCGAGGGCCAGCCGGCAGCGGATCGGGACCGGGGTGGGGCCGACCTGCAGCACGCTCGCGAGCGTCTGCTGGGTGAACTCGGTCAGCTCGAACGAGCCGTCGTCGAGCACGTCGATGGCCCGCGCCGGCGTCGCTGCGCCGTTGGGGGCGGCGGCGAACACCGTGGCGTCGAGTGCGACCGAGATCGGGGTGGGGTGGCTGACCATCAGCACCACGTCGAGCGGCGCCACGCTCGCCGATCCGGAGCCCGCCGTGAAGCACTCGGCGTTGAGGTTGACGCCGAACTGGGTCTCGCTCCCGGAGGTCACCCACGAGAAGAACGCCAGCCCGTTGTCGGCTGCGCCGCCGGCCGCGGCGGTGAGCGCGCCAATCGGGCTGAGCGGTCCGGTCGGGATCGTCGTGGTCTGCGTCTGCGGGCCGCCGGCGGCCGCCAGCGTGCCGCCGCTCGCGGCGAGCGTGACGTTGAGGTTCTGGGCGGAGAGGGATGCGGCCAGCAGCAGCGCGGCCACCGTCGGTACGGAGTGGTCCATGGGCAGGTTCGAGGGGTCGGGTCGCCGGAGAGGACGCAACGGCGGATCTTCCGTCGGTTGCTAGGCCGTGTTCGCCGGCCGGTAACCGGCGCGCCCTCCGCAAAGCGCGGGGGCTTCCATCGCGATCGACGGAAGCCCCTATGCCCGAAGGTCTACTGTGCGCGAGGGTTCGCACCCGAACGCGCGCGCGCACCCACCCCGTCGCGTCAGTTGCCGAGCGTGCCTTCGACCGCGTTCGACACGATCAGGTTGGCCGGGTTGCTCAGGCTCAGCGCGATCGACTGGGCCGACACCGGCGTGCCGGCGAACGCCGGCAGGTTGGGCAGCGTCCAGGTCACCGTCGCGACGCCGCCGTTGGCGACACCGGTCAGGGTCGTCGGCGCGGTTGCCAGGTGGATCTCGCAGCCCGGCGCATGGAGGCCGATGGCGGTCATCGGGATCGAGACCGGCGAACGGTCCCCGAACACGGTGATCGCGATCGGCGAGACCGGGTCGATGTTCGCCGTGGTCAGGTCCCACGCGCTGCCGAGCACCGGCAGGCTGCCGCTCAGCGTCATGCTGTCCGAGAACGGCGCGATGCCGGTCGTGAACAGCTGCGGGCCGAGGTTGACCAGGTCGGAGAAGTCGATGCCGCCGAGGTCCCCGGCGTCGAAGCCCGGCGTCACGCCGGTCAGCGCGTCGGCCAGCGAGCAGGTGCCGTAGCGGACCTCGAGGATGCCGGTATCGAACAGCACGACCTGCACGGTGTTGGCGCCGGTGCTGCTGTACTCGGGCACGTTGCTGAACGTGATGCGGAACTCGTTGCTGCTGACCGCCTCGAGGTGGATGGTGCCGCCGCTCGACGGGTTCAGGTCGTCCCACAGGAACGCCAGCCGCGGGAACTGGCTAAGGAACTCCGCGACGGTCTCGGTGTAGTCCGCATTCGTCACGGTCGGGTCGAAGCTGAGCCAGCCGTTGGAGCACAGCGCGATGTCGCTGATGTCGCCGTGCGGGCTCGGCATCGTGAAGCCGAGCGGCACGACCTGGACCTGGTCGTCGCCGAAGCTGGTCGCCGCGCCGGTCGGCGTGACGAACGCCTGGGCACCGTCGAGCAGCAGGTAGCCGTCGCCGGTCCAGATGTAGGTGTGGCCGGTGTCGCTGAGGTCGAACGCGCTGTGCAGTTCGTACTGCGCGTCGCCGACGTCGTTGCCGCCGCAGCCGGCGCCGTACTCGACGATGTCGGCGAACGTGCAGCCGGTGCCGGTGGTGTCGCCCACGTCGTAGTAGATGTTGCCGTTCCAGATGCGCGGGTTGAAGTTGGACAGGAACGCGTACGACAGGCCGGCGCCCTCGTAGATCTCCAGGTCGGCGCTGGACGCGTAGAGCGCGCCGGTGGTGGTGCCGTTGGTGTAGTTCATCGCCGACCCGTTGGTGACGGTCACGTAGAACGCCTGGGTGGTGCCGCTGGGGATGAACGTCTCGACGCAGATCGGCAGCTGGGTCGGCATGTCCAGGCCGGCGCTGACGACGCCGGTCGCGCTGCCGACCAGGGTCCAGGCCGAAGCGGTGTTGACCGAGGGCGCGTAGCTGCCGGGCGTGCTCTGCACGTAGACCTCGAGGTCCCAGGTGCCGGGATCGAGGCTGACGTCGAACGTGCGGACCGTGACGCCGGCGGCGTTGGTCGCGACCAGGTCGAACATGTTGCCCGCCTGGCCGTTGTTGCTGGCGAACAGGGTGGTGAGGGGGGACTGGGCGGCGATCGCGGACGCGAGCGCTGCCACCGACAGGAAGGTGCGCATGGGGACTCGGGGAGGTTACGAGGTGTCGACACAGCGTAGACGCGAGGTGGTCGTCGTCCAGTGCGGCGGCGCTTCGCGATCGCCACCGTCGAGGTCGACGCCGGCCCGTTCGCTCCCCTAGCATCGGGGCGATGCCGTCGCTGCGACTCGTCGTCACCCACCCGGGTGGAGCCCACAAGGATGACCTGCTCGCGTGCTGCGTGCTGATCAGCAGGTTCGGCTGCGCGATCGAGCGGCGCGAGCCGACCGCTGCCGACCTCGCCGACGAGGCGGTCGCCGTGGTGGACGTCGGCGGCGAGCACGAGCCGGCGCGCCATAACTACGACCACCACCACTTCCCGCGCGAGCACCCGCCGACCTGTGCGCTCAGCCTCGTGCTCGACGCGATCGGCGTCTACGACGACGCCCGCACGTTCTGCGACTGGTTGGAGCCGGCCGAGTGGTTCGATTCGCGCGGGCCGAAGAAGACCGCCGAGTGGCTCGGCGTGCCGCGCCGCGCGGTGTCACAGCTGCACTCGCCGATCGACGGCACGCTGCTGCGTCGGTTCGCCGCGTCGAACGCGCACCGCCCCGGCGAGGTCGTCTACGAGTACATGAAGCTCGTCGGCGACGACCTGCTGGCCTACCTGCGCGACGTTCGCGCCGGCATCGAACGCGTCGACGCGGTCTGCGAGCGGTGGGCCGTCGACGCGCACGGCGAGGTCGTCGAGACCGTGTTCGTGCCGCGCAGCGACGATGCGCTCGACGATCCGTCCGCCAACGCCGCCCGCTACGTGCGCGCCATGGGCCTCGAGCACCGGATCGGCGCGTTGGTCTATCCCGACCGCCGCGGCGACGGCTACGGCATCGCCCGCTACGAGGACGACCCGCGCCTCGACTTCTCCCGCGTCGAACGCGAGCCCGACGTTCGCTTCGCCCACGTCAGCGGCTTCGTCTGCAAGACCGACGCCACCGACCCCGATCGCCTGCGCGAACTGATCCGAGCCGCCGTCATCCCCGGCACCGAACGCGACGTACGCGGTCTCAACGCTCGCGAGCGCGAGCGCTCGCGAACGTTGGAGGATGGACCGCGTACCGTACCGCTACTTTGCGGGTTACTGGTCGCGCAGGGCCTGGAGCAGTTCCTGCATGCGGCGGTGGAGCTGGTCGGCTTGCTCGACGTCGCCCGATTCGATCAGCGAGCGCATGCCGGCGAAGCCGGAGGCGACCGAGAAGCCGGAGACGGTCGTGGTGCCGTCGGAGCTGGTCCAGTGGAACTCCTGGGCGGTGACGTGCTCGCCCGAGACCAGGCGGCGCTTCAGCTGCAGGAAGTCGGCGAGCTCGTCGCGTTCGGTCGGGGTCAGGTCCTCGCCGTGGCGCGCCAGCACCGCCTGCACCGGTGGCTCCGGTCGGGATCGCTGCACCAGCTGCGGGACCTCTTGCCCGCGGCGCGATCGCTGCAGTGGCGGTTCGGGCTGGTCCGCCGGCGCCGGCCTCGGAGAGCCCAATTGCGGAGAGCCCAACTGCGACGAGCCCTGCTGCGACGAGCCCTGCTGCGAGTCTGGCTGCCTCTTTGCTGGCGGAGCCGCAGCAGACCGTGCACCCGGCTCGCGCGGCGGCTGCGGCATCGGCGCCCGTTCCCCCAGGCGGCGCCAGTCGGCGCCGTCGCGCTCCAGCGCCCGGCCGAGGTCCAGCACCAGCGCGGCGAGTTCGTGCTCGGCGCTGTGTTCGGGCGTCGCGGCGAGCACCCGTCGGGCGCGGGCGCGCAGGTCGAACAGGTCGAGCTGGCTCTCGAGCAGCGGCCGGCGCTGCCGCGGCGGCAGGTCGGCGGCGATCGTCAGGTCGCCGAGCACGCGCCGGCTGGTCGCCGCGAACGCCGCATCGCCGTGCGACGGCTGCAGCGGCGAGGCGTCGGTGGCGGGGCCGGCGTCGCCGCCCATGTGGTAGCCGATCGCCCAGAACAGGCCGAGCAGCGCTGCGGCCAGCAGCCAGCGCAGGCCGCGGTCGGACGCGGCTGTGCCGTCGAGCGCCGCGACCCGGTCGCGCCGCCGCTGCTGCGTCGCCGCGAGCACGCGTGCGCCGAGGTCCGCGGCGTGGCGGTGCGGCGGCAGGTTGTGGGTCGCGCGGGCGAGGCGTTCGGTCTCGCGCAGGTTGCGCAGGCACGACGGACAGCCCCGCAGGTGCCGCTGCAGCGCGGCGCGGCGCGGCGCGTCGAGGCGGCCGTCGAGGAACGCCGAGCTCAGTTCGTGCGCGCGGCGGCAGACGTCGGGTCGCGAACGCGTCATCGCTCGAGGTGCTCCTGCAGGAGGGCCCGCAGCTGCTGCCGCGCGCGGTGCAGCCGGCTGGACACGGTCTTGGCGGAGATCGACAGCACGGCGGCGATCTCCTCGTAACTCAGCCCCTCGCCGTCGCGCAGCAGAAACACGGTGCGGAACGTCTCGGGCAGTTCCTGCAGCGCATCCTCGAGCGCGACCTGGAACTCGCGGTGCTCGGCGGTGGTCACGGCCGCGGGGGCGGCGGCGTCGCGCGCTGCCGCGGCGTCGTTGCGGCGGCGGTGGCGGCCCTCGCGCCGCAGCAGGTCGAGCGCCAGGTTGCGCGCGATGCGGAACAGCCAGACCGCCATCGGCCAGCGGTCGTCGAAGCGGTGCGCGTCGCGCAGCGCGCGCACCAGCACCTCTTGCAGCAGGTCGTCGGCCCACGCGTGGTCGCGCACGATGCGCACCAGCAGGCCCTGCACGCGCTCACCGAAGCGGGCCACGAACGCGTCGACCGCGGCCGCGTCGCCGCGGCTGGCGAGGTCGAGCAGCTGCTCGTCGCGGACGTCGCTCCAGGCGTCGTCGCGATGGTGCGTTCCCCGGTGGGGCTGCATGCGCTCAGCGTAGCCGGCGACGCGGTTGCAGGCGGCCCCGCTGGCGGTCGGCGGCACGCCGGTCGGCGGCGCCACGGCCGCCCGCCCCCTTCGCATCGCGCCCCTTGGACGAGCGACCGCTGGACGCCCTGCGGGCCTTGCGATCGGCCTTGCGATCGAACTCGCGGTCGACCTTGCGCTCGAACTGCTGCTTCATGCGGCCGAGCTCGCGCTCCATCTCCTGCTTCATGCGCCGCATCATCTCGTCCGCGTCGACGGCCGGCGCGGGGCGGCGGCCGGCGCCACCGGGCAGCGGGCGACCGGCGCCACCGACCGGGCCGCCGTTCTCGCGGCGCTCGTCGACGACCTTGCGGCCGTTCTTCACGACCACCCGATGCGTGACCGTGTGCGACTTGCGGCCGCCGCCGTCGCTGCGCGCCTCGGCGCGAGCCTCGGCCCGGGCCTCCGACGTCTCTGGGGTGGGCTTCTGGGCGTAGGCGGCGGCGGCGCACGCGGCCAGGGCGAACAGGAACGAACAGGCTCTCGTCGGCATCGTCATGATCGGGTTCTTGCGGAGGGGTCGGGCAACCTGCCTACGCCGCGGCCTGCATGCGTGCCCCGCACGCGCGGCTGGAATCTCGCCCGGGCACCGCGACCACAGCCCTTTTGCTGGCCCCGCCTGGGCCAAGGTGCGAAGCTGGGTCAAGTCGTCGCTCCGGGCTCGCCGATGTTGGCCCGTGGCGCATCCCGAACCAGGTGGAACCGAGTTGCTCGAAGCCGAGAACCGCAGCCTGATCGAGTCGCTGCAGCTGCGGCTGCTGGAGTCGACTCCTGACCTGCTGGCGATCGCATCCAAGGAAGGCCGCTTCCTGTGGGTGTCCGCCGCGTGGACCGAGGCGCTCGGCTGGTCGGCGGAGGAGCTGATGGCGTCGCCGTTCCTCGACTTCGTCGTCGAGTCGGACCGCGAGGCGACCATGGCGGAGTTCGCCGAGATGATCCGCGAGGGCCGCAGCGCGCTGCAGTTCCAGAACCGCTACCGGCAGCGGGACGGCGGCTGCCGCTGGCTCGAGTGGAACGCGAACGTCGTCGACGACGGCCACGTGCTGTGCGTCGCGCGCGACATCACCGACCGCAAGGAGACCGAGCAGCGCGCCAGCGAACGGCTGCGCCAGCTGCAGATGACCGAGGAGCTGGTGGCGCTCGGATCCTGGCGCGTCGACATAGAGGAGGGGCTGCCGTACTGGTCGCCGATGGTCTACCAGATCCACGGCCGCGACCCCGAGACCTACCGGCCCAGCCTTGAGGAGGCGATCGACGCCTACCATGTCGAGGACCGCCAGCGGGTCGCCGACTACGTCGGTGGCGCGATCGAGCGACGCGAGCCGTTCGACTTCGAGGCGCGCATCGTGCGGCCGTGCGGCGAGGTCCGGCTGGTGCACTCGCGCGGCGTGCCCGAGGTCGACGACGACGGCGAGGTCGTGTCGCTGTTCGGCATCTTCCGCGACATCACCGACGAGCGCCGCATCGAGGAGACCGTGCGTCGCTCGGAGCGCATGGCGTCGATCGGCACGATGGCGGCCGGCATCGCGCACGAGATCAACAACCCGCTCAGCTACGTGCTCGGCAACCTGCAGCTGCTGCAGGAGGATCTCTGCGAGCTGCAGCGCACGGTCGGCGACCAGGTGCTGTCGGGCATGCGGGAGATGCTCGAGGACTCGGTGGCCGGCGCGCAGCGGATCCGCAAGATCGTCGACGGGGTGCGTTCGTTCACGCGGGTCGAAGCGGCGCGGGCCGGGCCGGTCGACGTCAACGAGGCGGTGCACGCGGCGGTCGCGTTCGCCGAACACGAGATCAAGGTGCGCGCGGTGCTGTCGCTGGAGCTGGCGGCCCGCAACCTGGTGCTGATCGACGAGACCCAGCTGGTGCAGGTGCTGGTCAACCTGCTGATCAACGCGGCGCAGGCCTTGCCCGCCGGCAGCGCCTCCGAGCACCGCATCCGGATCGCGACCGAGGACGACGGCGACTGCGTGTCGCTGTGCGTCTCCGACACCGGCCCCGGCGTGCCCGCCGAACTGCACGGCCGGATCTTCGACCCGTTCTTCACGACCAAGCCGGTCGGCAACGGCACCGGGCTTGGCCTTTCGATCTGCCACACGATCGTCGAGCAGTGCGGCGGCTCGATCGCGCTCGAGCCGAGCGAGGCCGGCGCCTGCTTCCGGGTGCGGCTGCCGGTCGCCGAACGGACCGTCGACCGCGACGACGACGCCGTCGACGTGCCCGACGGCGGTGGCGGTCTGCCGACGCTGCTGGTCGTCGACGACGAGCCGGCGGTGCTCAAGATGGTCTCGCGCGCGCTCCGCCGTCAGTTCGTGGTGCAGCAGGCGCGCAGCGGCCGCGAGGCGATCGAACGGCTCGGGTCGGGCCTCGTGGTCGACCTGATCCTCTGCGACTTGATGATGCCGGAGGTCTCCGGCATGGACGTGCTGCAGCACCTGCGCGAGCAGCACCAGGAGCTGGTGCCGCGGTTCGTGTTCGCGACCGGCGGCAACTTCGCGCCCGAGGCGCGCGCACAGCTCGAACAGGAAGGGGTCGAACTGGTGCGCAAGCCGATCGACGTCGCCAACCTGCGCGAGCGCCTCGAGTCGCTGCTCGGTGCGCTCGGCCGACGGCCCGCCTAGCGTCAGCGCGCGCGGCTCGGCAGGTGGCGCGCCAGCGCCTCGGCCAGTGCGCGCGCGTCGACCGGCTTGGCCAGCACCTGGAAGCCGAGGCGGGTGATGTCGGTGTGGGCCTTGCGGCCGTCCATGTAGCCGCTGACGAACAGGACCGGCAGCTCCGGGACCTGGGCGCGCAGCGCCTCGACCAGCGCCGCGCCCTGCAGGCCGGGCATCACCACGTCGCTGACCACCAGATCGACCCGCAGGCCGTTGGCCAGCGCCGCGATCGCGCGGTCGCCGTCGTCGGCGGTCTCGACGGTGCAACCGAGCTGCAGCAGCTGTCGTCGCAGCACCTCGCGCACCGGTGCCTGGTCCTCGATCAGCAGCACGGTGCCGGTCACGGCGTCCGGAGGCGGCGCGACCACGGCGTCGACGGTGGGGGCCTCGGCGGCGCGCGGCAGCAGCACGCGCACGCAGGTGCCGCGGCCGACCTCCGACTCGATCTCGACGTCGCCGCCGAGCTGCCTGGCGATGCCGAACACGGTCGCGAGGCCGAGTCCGCGGCCGATGCCCTCGCTGTCCTTGGTGGTGTAGAACGGCTCGAACGCCTTCTGCCGCACCTCGTCGGGCATGCCGGCGCCGTCGTCGCGCACGGCGAGCGCGATCCGGTCGTGCTCGACGGCGATCGAGATCGTGACCGTGCCGGCACCTTCGATCGCATCGCGTGCGTTGGCCGTCAGGTTGATCAGGATCTGCTCGATCTGGGTGACGGCGCCGCGCACCACGGCGCGTTCGTCGGCGACGTCGAGTCGCAGCGCGGTGTCCTCGCCGAGCAGCGGCCGCAGCACCGGTTCGAGTTCGGCCAACACGTCCTGCAGCACCAGCGGTTCGGGGCGCACGACCTGGCGGCTGGCGACCGCGAGCAGGTGTTGGGTCAGCGACCGGCCGCGCGTCGATGCGGCGACGATGTTGCGCACCAGCTCCAGCGCCGGTTCGGACTCGACTTCGTATTCGAGCAGCTCGCCCGAGCCGAGCGTGACGGTCAGCAGGTTGTTGAAGTCGTGCGCGACGCCACCTGCGAGCTTGCCGATCGCCTCGGACAGGCGCAGGTCGTTCAGTTCGCGCTCGAGCCGCTGTCGCTCCTCGCCCTCGCGTTCGCTCAGTTCGAGCAGCTCGCGCAGTTCCTTGGTGCGCTCGGCGACGCGCTCCTCGAGCCGGTCGCGCGACTCGACCAGCTCGCGGGTGCGGCCGTCGACCAGCGCCTGCAGGTCGGCGGCGCGGCGCCGTTCGTGCGACGAGAACCCGCGCACCAGCAGCCAGATCAGGCCAGCGGCCAGCAGGCCGGCCGTGACCCAGAATGGCGTCGTCTCCCACAGCCGTTGGGGCAGCGTGAACGACACCCGCAGCGGCGTCGAACTGCTGGTGCCGTCGACGTCGACCGCGACCGCCTCGACGCAGATCTCGCCGGACGGCAGGCCGTCGAGGCGCACCTCGGGGTCGTGACTCGGCGCGCTCCAATCCGGACGGATGCCGGGCGCCCGCCACCGGAAGCGCACCGCGCGGTGGTCGTCGAACGCGTTGACGCCGAGGCGCAGCGACAGGCTGCGCGCTCCGGCGTCGGGAGCCGCGTGCTCGGGATGCGGCCAGTCGGTTTCGCCGATGACCAGATGCTGCACGTACGGCTGCAGGTCGCGCGGCCGCGGCTGCAGCCACTCGGGGGCGAACTCGTACAGACCGTGCACCCCGCACACCCAGTAGTGGCCGTTGCCGTCGACGCTCAGGGTTCGCTGTTGGCCGCCGTTGCACTCCGCCACCAGGCTGCCTTCGGCGCGCAGCGTGCGGCACGCGAGGCTCGGCAGGCGGCCGGCGGCGACCTCGAGCAGGTCGCGCCGCGCGACCACGAAGCAGCCCCGGTTGGCGGCCACCAGCATCGCATCGCCGAACGGCGCGAGGCCGCACAGCGACTGGTCGGGCAGGCCGTGGCGTTCGTCGACGGCGCGGCAGGAGCCGTCGGCGATGCGCAGGATGCCGCCGCCGTACGACGCGACCCAGGCGTTGTCGCCCGCCTCGGGCACGATCGATCGCACCTCGCCGACCGGCAGTTCGTCACCGCAGCTCCAGACGCGCAGCTGCCGGTGGTCGGGGGCGACCCGCACGAGCGACTTGGGGCCGCCGAGCCAGACGGCGCCGTCCGGCGCCGCGACCGCGCGGGTCAGCGCCCCGAGGCGCAGTCCGTCGATGATGCGCAGCACGCGGGCGCCGTCGTCGTCGATCTCGAGGATGGCGCGGAACCCGAACGCCCACAGCCGGCCGTCCGGCAACTCGACCATCGTGCGCAGCTGGCCGAACGCGGGCAGCTTGCGCTGCTGGTCGGGCGCCTGGACCAGTGGGAACGGCACCGGACCGCCGTCCTTCAGGATGCACAGCTCGCCGTTGCTCGCCAGCCAGACGCGACCGCGCGAGTCCTTGAGCAGCAGCGAGAGGCGTCGCGCCGGACTGACCTGCGCGAAGCCGTTCGGTGTGCGCCGCATCAGGCCGCTGCGCGACGTCACCAGCAGGGTGTCGTCGTGGTCGGTGACGACCGTCGTCAGCCGCTCCGACGGCAGGCCCTCGGCCAGCGCGTGCACGCGCACACAGGCGCGCCGCAGCCGCGCCAGCCCGAAGCGCTCGAACCCGACCCAGATGCCGCCCTCGGGATCCTCGCACAGGCACATGGCGAGGTCGTCGGGCAGCGAGAGGTAGGTCTGCGCGACGCAGCCTTCGCCGGCGATCGCGCGCTCGAGCAGCTCGGGGGCGACGTAGCCGACGCCGTTGGCGCCGGCGATCCACAGGCCGCCCTCGCGGTCGCACAGCAGGTCGCGCGGCAGTCCCGGCTCGAGGCCGAGCGGCAGCCAGCGCGTGGTCCCGTCGCGGTGGATGCCGACGCCGCGCCGCGCCAGCACCATCACGTCGTCGCCGCGACGGGCCATCGCGACGATGCCCGCGGTGCTGACGCGCTCGACGTCGTGCTCCCGGATCCGCAACAAGCCGGTCTCGGAGGCGGCGTAGACGGCGTCGCCGACGGGCAGGAAATCGAAGCAGCGCGCGCGCGTGTCGCCCAGGCGCTCGAGGGCGCCGTCACGTTCGCCGAACAGACCTTCCGAGCACGAGACCAGCGCGTGGCCGGCGGCGTCCGCGCCGATCTCGAACACGCCGCCGTAGTCGTTGCCGTCGGCGAGCGGGCGCCAGGCGCCGTCGACCAGTCGTGCGATGCCGTGGCCGGCGGTGCCGATCCACAGCGTGCCGTCGCGGTCCTCGTGCAGCGTGCGGATGCGGTTGCTCGGCATGCCCGGCGCGGTGACGGGGTCGAGCACGCGGATCCGTTCGCCGTCGAACTTGCACAGGCCGCCGAACGTCGCGATCCACAGCTGCCCGTCGGAGCCGATCATCAGTTCGGTGACGGTCGACTGTGGCAGGCCGTCGTCGATCTGCCACTGCTGCACGCGAAAGCCGGGGCGATCGGTTTGCTGGGCGGGGAGGCTGGGCAGGCAACACGCCATCGCCAGCAGCGCGGCGACGACGCGGCGCCGACCAACCGCACGCCGGGGCGCGCGCTCGGACGGGGCAGGAGACATGGGCGCGCGCATGATAGCGCGGTTCGCGATCCGGCGCCGTCGGTTGCAGTCGTGCGACTACGAACTAGATCGCATCGGGGGCGGCCGCGTCGCGGCGCGGCAGCAGCCACTCGAGCCAGACCACGAACAGCACCAGCACCAGCACGACCATCAGCGGCTGCCAGACGTAGACGTGCACCAGGTCGAACGCGTCGGGTGCGTGGCGCTGCACGAACCAGAGCGTGACCAGGCGTAGCTGGTTCAGCAGGAGTACGGCAGGCAGCATCAGCAGCACGCCGAACAGCTTGGCACGCAGGCCGGTCGGGAACGCCAGCATGCCGCTGACCAGCAGCACCGCGGGGAACACGGCGGTGCACTCGCCGACGATCTCGAAGCGCGTCGCCGGCCCGCGGATCAGCGCGCCGTGCACGGTCACGTCCTGGCCGATCGCGGCGAGCAGCCAGCCGCCGACCTGCGCGGTCGGTTCCAGCACGGCGTCGTCGAGCAGGCTGACGAGGTAGTAGAGCGTGACGATCAGCACGACGAACACGACGCCGGCTTGCACGAGCCCGTAGCGCGGGCAGCGGGTGGGGGTGGGTTCGGTCATCGTCTCAGGCGGCGCCGCAGCACTTCTTGAACTTGCGGCCGGAGCCGCACGGGCAGGGCGCGTTGCGCGGTGCAGTGGCCGCGTGGCGGGGCGTAGCCGCGTTGCTTGCGTTCGCGGTCGGGGCGGCTGCACGAATCGGCGCGGCCGGCCGCGCACCGGCCTCGCGGCGTGCGCGCAGCAGCGGGCGCACCGCGAACCCGTACCAGATTGGCAGCGGCAGCAGCAGGCCGGCGTAGTTGCAGGTGGTCTGCACGAACGCGACCAGCGTTGAGTCCCGGCCGATCAGGGTCTGGTAGGCGGCATAGCTGGCGAGCGTGACCTGCACGATCTGCGCGACCAGCAGCACCACGGCGGCGAGCAGCAGCGCGCCGAGGCGGCGCGGCAGCCGCAGCGGCGTCGCCAGCACCAGCGCCGGCAGGAACACCGAGCCGACCAGCAGCACGTCGAGCGCCTCGCGCGTGATCGACACGCTGTGCGCGCGCTGCACGCCGCCGAGGATCGGTTCGGTCTTGCCGGCCGGCACCAGCACCAGGCCGAGCTGCTGGTCGATGCGGTAGAAGATCTCGCAGACGAACTCGAGGATCGTCGCGTGGTGCGCCTCGCGCAGCAGCAGCCAGTAGGCGACGGCCGTCGGCACGAGCACCAGCACGAACACCGCGAGCGCGCGCAGGATCGCGCGCAGGCTCCGGTGCGGTGCGTTCGCGGGCGCTTGGTCGGCCGTGGTCACGGAGCAACAGGCTCGCGAACGGATCGGTTCGAGTCAAACGCGACCGCCGGTGCGGCCGCGTCGACGAACCCGATCAGGCCAGGCGGCGGCGGGCGACGAACGCGCCGATGCCGGCCAGCAGCAGGCCGAGGATGCCGGCGGTCAGCGGGCCCGAGGCCGGCACCGACTGGGTCGGCTGGGTCGAACCGGCGACGTCGTCGAACGACTTGCCGACGACGACGTCGTCGATGTCGATGAAGCCGGTGTGGTCGTTGGACTGGCGCAGCGCGAACTGCTCCAGGATGTCCGCCGTGGCGCCGCCGGTGTGCGAGATCGAGGTGCTGGCGGCGCTGCTCGGGTCGACCCAGAGCTTGGACTCGCCGGTGGCGGCGTCCCAGCTGATGACGATCTTGTAGTTGGTGTCGAACGACAGGTCGTTCGCCCAGATGGCGCCGCCGCCGATCGACGAGCTGTCGGCGTTGATGCCGAGGCCGAAGTCGCCGGTGGCGGCCGGCGTCAGCAGGCCGGTGCGGGCGCGGAACGCAAACGCGGCGTCCTTGAAGTGCGCGAAGTAGCTGCCGTTGTTGTCCGGGTTGACGGGGTTGCCCGACGGCACGTTGAGCGTGAACGACGCGTAGGTGACGTCGGTGGCCGTCTGCGCGGCGAACGGCAGGTTGACGTCTTCGCCCGAGCCGCTGCTGAAGTCGAGCGTGGCGACCGAGCCGTTGGCGTTGACGACCTTGTTGCCGGCGCCGCTGTGGGCGGCCCAGCCGTTGGCCGTCAGGGCACCGGTGTAGCCGAAGTCGTCGCTGGTCAGGACCTGGGCCGAGGCGGCCGAGGCGAACGCGAGGGCGCAAGCGAAGGTGAGGGAGGTCTTCATGGGATGTCGTAGATTCTGGGGGTGGTGTATCGGGTCAGTCTGCTGCAGCAGGAGGGCGGAGTGTGGGGTCTCGGCGGCCGAGCCGTCCATACGTGACCGAGCTCTTGCCCTGGTCTTGTCGGTTCGCTCACGGATTGCGGGGGTTGGTTTCATCCGGTTGCCCGAACTAGGTTTGCAACCATGGTCAAAGCAACCTGCAACGGCGTGGTCGTCGCCGAGAGCGACGCCACCGTGGTCGTCGAGGGCAACCACTACTTCCCGGTCGAGGCGGTGCGGGCGGACTGCCTGCAGCCGAGCGACACGACGTCGTTCTGTCCGTGGAAGGGCACCGCCAGCTACCACCACGTCGTCGTCGACGGGGTCGTCAGCAAGGACGCGGCCTGGTACTACCCCGAGCCCAAGGAGGCGGCGGCCGAGATCCGCGGCCGCATCGCGTTCTGGAAGGACGTGGTCGTCGGCTAGATGTCGGTCCTGAATCGGGGTTGGCCGGCGGCGGATCCGGTTCACTGGGCGGTATGGTCGATGGCCTTCGCATGTCTGAGTCCAAGCCCCACGTGGTCGTCGTCGGCGGTGGCTTTGCCGGCCTGATGGCGGTGCGCGCGCTGCGCCGCGAGCCGGTGCGCGTCACGCTCGTCGACCGGCGCAACCACCACCTGTTCCAGCCGCTGCTCTACCAGGTCGCGACCGCCGCGCTCAATCCGGGCGACATCGCCTATCCGATCCGTTCGGTGCTGCGCACGCAGCCGAACGCGCGCACGCTGCTCGGCACGGTGCGCGATATCGACACGGCCGGCAGCCAGCTGCTGCTGCGCGACGAGGTGCTCGACTACGACTACCTGCTGCTCGCGACCGGCGCGACCCACAGCTACTTCGGCAAGGACCAGTGGGAGGCGTGGGCGCCGGGACTCAAGACGATCGAGGACGCGCTGGAGATCCGGCGGCGGGTGCTGTCGGCGTTCGAGGCGGCCGAGCGCATCGGCCACGGCGACCCCGAACGGCTGCGCGCGACGCTGACCTTCGTGGTGGTCGGCGCCGGGCCGACCGGCGTCGAGCTCGCCGGCGCGCTGGCCGAGATCGGCCGGCTGACGGTGGCCAAGGACTTCCGCACGTTCGACCCGACCAGCTTGCGGGTGGTGCTGGTCGAGGCGGCCGACCGCGTGCTGCCGCCCTACGTCGAGGTGCTGTCGCACAAGGCCAGGGCCCAGCTCGAGCAGCTCGGCGTCGAGGTGCGGCTCAACGCGCGCGTCACCAACATCGACGAGCATGGCGTCGAACTCGGCGACGAGCGCATCGCCGCGCGCACGGTGCTGTGGGGGGCGGGCGTCGCGGCGTCGCCGCTCGGCAAGGCGCTCGGCGCCGAGGTCGACCGCGCCGGCCGGGTGCTGGTCGGCGACGACCTGCGCGTGCCCGGCACCGACAACGTGTTCGTCGCCGGCGACCTGATGCACTTCGAACAGGACGGCAAGATGGTGCCCGGCGTCGCGCCGGCCGCGATCCAGGCCGGCCGCGCCGCAGCGCGCAACATCGCGGCGCTGGTGCGCGGCGACCAGACCCGGCCGTTCGTCTACCGCGACAAGGGTTCGCTGGCGACCATCGGTCGCGCCAAGGCGGTCGGCCAGATCGGCCGCATGGAGTTCTCCGGCTGGTTTGCCTGGTGGGTCTGGTGGGTCGTGCACATCGCCTACCTGGTCGGCTTCCGCAACCGCATCGCCGTGATGATGGGTTGGGCCTGGCAGTACTTCGCGTTCTCGCGCGGCGCCCGGCTGATCACCGGCCGCTGGTGGACCGGCGCGCAGGACGAGCAGGCATCGGCCGACGGTGCCGACCGCGGCCCGAACGGCGAACGGCCGGCCGGCGAGCACGAGCTGGTCTCGTCCGGCGAACGGCCGCGATGAAGGCCTGGCTGCCGCTGCTGTGCGTGTCGGCCGGCTGTTCGTCGATGGTGACGGCGCCGCTCGAGGTGGTCGATCCGGTCGAGGTGTTCGTGCTCGAGGAGGCAATGCACACCGGCCTGGTGCTGCCGCCGGATCCGTCGGCGTCGGGCAGCCCCGAGCAGTACGTCGAGTTCGGCTACGGCGACTGGAGCTGGTATGCGCGCGGCAACGACGCCTGGTACGACGTGTTCGCGACGGTGCTGTGGCCGACCCGCGGCACGCTCGGCAGGCGCACCTTCGGCGCGCGCACGCCGACCGAGCTGCGGCGCCGTGCCCACTGGGCCAGGCTGTCGTCGATCGTCGTCGAGCGCGAGCAAGCCGCGGCGCTGCGCGTGGCGCTGCAGCGGCGGTTCGATGCCCGCCGCAAGCAGGTCGTGGTCGACCGGCGGCTCGGGTTCAAGTTCGTGCCGACCGACGGCGCCTACTGGCTGCCGCACAACTGCGCCGACGTGGTGGCGGACTGGCTCGAACGGCTCGGCTGCGAGGTCGGCTGGGCGCCGTTGCGCGTCGGCGTCTACGTGCCCGAACCATCGGGGTAGCGACGCTCGACCTCGTCGACGATGCGCTCGTGCATGCGATGCATGTCGACCGTCTCGGTGTAGCGCAGCGCAGCGCGGCGCAGCTGGTCGCGGTCGCTCGCCATCAGCATCGCCAGCGGTTCGGCGAGCGGCGCACGCTCGCTCCCGATCGCTGCGTCCATGACGACCCTGCCGGCCCCGGACGCCTCGACGTGCGTCGCGTAGCCGCAGCCGTCGGTGCACAGCACCGGCAGGCCGGCGACCAGCGCCTCTGCGATCGCGGTGCCGGTGTTGTCGCGTCGGGCCGGGTGCACCAGCAGGTCCGCCGCCTGCAGCAGGTCCGGCACGTCGTCGCGACCCGGCAGCAGCGTGCAGCGCTGCTGCAGCCCACGGCGTGCGATCGCCCGGGTCCACCGCCTTGACGGTCCCTCGCCGACGGCCAGCAGGTGCACCTCGTCCCGCGCGCCGGCGGGCAGCGCCCGCATCGCGTCGAGCACGCGCATCAGCCCCTTCAGCCGGTAGTTCGACGCCAGCATCAGCAGCACGCAGGTGTCGTCGGCGAACCCGAACGTGCCGCGGCAGCGAGCGCGCCGTTCGGCCGCGTCGGGCCCGGCCCGGCGGTCGCGCGCGACCCCGGGCGGCAGCAGCGTGAACCGATGGTCCGGCGTGCCGTAGGCCTGCTGGTAGGGACGGCGTTCGCGTTCGCTGAGCAGCAGCACGTGGGCGCCGCCGTCGCCGAAGACGCCCTGCTCGAGCGCGCGGAACGTGCGGTGGCGCGGCGTCAGCCGGTACGGCCACGGTCGCTGCGCCGTTCGGTCGACGAAGCAGACGTCGGCGGCGAAGTAGAGGTCGAGTCCCGGCATCTTGTCGAACCCGATGACGACGTCGACGCGCTGCCGGGCGCGGCGCGCGGCGAACGCGGTGGCAAACCTGCGCGCGCGGCCGTGGTTGCTGGTGCCGCCGACGTCGAGGACCTCGATGTCGAGGCCCTCCGGGCGTTCGCCGGCCAGCGCGTGGCAGAACACCTGCACCGTGTGGCCGCGCCGCTGCAGCGCGCGCGCCGTCGCCACCAGGTCGCGCTGCATGCCGCCGTGCGGGAAGTAGCGGAACAGCGTGAGGGCGACGTTCATGGGGCTCGGGACTGCGAGCATAGCGTCGTCGTGGCTATCGTTCGCGCATGCACGCACGCACGCTGTCGACGGCTCTCGCCCTGCTGCTGATGTCCTGCGGAGCCGACGAGCCGGTCGCGCCGGGATCCGGACAGCCCCAGGACCCGGCCGCGCCGTCGCTGGACCGGCTCGCGCCCAGCTCGCTGCTCGGCGACGGCTGGCATCCCGGCACGATGCTGGTCGTCACCGATTGGCAGCAGCTCGACGCACTCGACGCGACCCAGCGCGCCACCGCCGAGATGCTGCGCGGCCCGATGCAGAAGCAGGGGGTCACCGGGATCGCCGAGCTGAGCTGGTCGCGCAAGCAGATGCCGATCGACATGCTGAGCGTGCGCGTGCTGCGCTTCGCCGACGCCGCGAAGCTGCGCAGCTGGCGACAGCTCAAGTACGGCGGCCTGCGCGACGCCGAGCTGAAGCCGGTCGAGGGCGCGCCGTTCGAGACCTACGACGTGCTCGCCGACGGCAAGCACAAGCGCATCGTGTTCTTCGACGAAGTGTTCGTGTCGAGCCACCACGTGCAGAAGGGCGACGACCACGTCGCGGCGCTCGACGCGGTGTGCGCGCAGTTGCTGGCAGGTCGGTAGGGTCGGCCTCGCGGCCGGCGACGGCGGCGCTACGTCGCGCTGGCGGCGGCGCTGGCCCGGATGATCGCCAGCGACTGGCCGCCGAGCGCGTGCAGCTGCGGGGACGCGCCGTAGGTCTTGCCGAACACCGCCAGGCCCTGCATCCAGACCAGCACCGCGGCGGCGGCCGCCGGCACGTCGTGCGCGGGCAGTTCGCCGGCGGCGACCGCGTCGTGCAGGGCCTGCTCGAAGACCCCGCGGACCTCGTCGAACACGCGACCCGCCGCTTGCCGCACCCGCGAATCGCGCGTCGCCAGCTCGAGCACCAGGTTGCCGATCGGGCAGCCCTTCATGCAGCCGTGTTCTCGGACCTCGCGCTGGACCGTCGCGCCCAAGCCCTCGAAGAACCGCGCGAAGCGCTGCAGCGGCGCCGCGTCCGCTGCAAACGGGCCCGCGCGCAACTGCTCGCCGAGCGCCACCGCGTAGTGCTCGAGCACCGCCAGCAGCAGCGCCTGCTTGCTCGCGAAGAAGTGGAAGAAGCTGCCCTTGTGCACGTCCGCGCGCCGGCAGATCTCGGCGGTGCCGACGCCGTCGTAGCTGTTGGCGTGCCACGCCTCCGCGGCGATGCGCAGGATACGGTCGCGCGTCGGCTCGGCGGCGGCGTCGCCGGTGGCGCAGCGGGTGTCGGGGTCGGTGGGCGTCACGGTGGGTTCGGGCACGGGACACGATGGGCCCTCTTGACCGAGTGGTCAAGTCTGGCTAGGGTGCCGCCGGTTGACCGATCGGTCAACTCCCGCCCGTCCTGTCCGCCTTTTCCTCGATTGCCCTGAAGTCATGGAAACCAAAACTGTTACGAACGATCTTCCGACCGCGCGCGCGCTCGTCGTGGGGCCCGCGGCGATCACCCTCGCCGTCACCCTCGCGCGACTCGGCCTCGAGTTCGCCGGAGCCCCGGCGTGGCTCGGCAACGCCGGCCTCGGCGGCGTGGGTGCGATCGTCGGCATCGCCTGGCTGCCGCTGCTGTTCGGCCCGTGGTTCCACGCGCGCCTGCGCGCCGCCGCCGCGCCCGGCCAGCCGACGTGGAAGGCGCTGACCGGGACGCTGCTGCTCTACGGCCTGCTGGCGCGGCTGCCGGTGTTCCTGCTGACGATCCCGGCGCTCTACCTCGAGTGGGGCACGCACTACGAGAAGTTCCCGTTCGAGGGCTCGAACGCGGCCAAGGTCGGGGCGACCGCGCTGGCGCAGTTCGGCTTCTGGGCGTGCATCTGGACGGTCGGCGTCGGTCTGCTGGCGGCGTTCGTCGTGCACAAGCTGCGCGGCACGCCCGAAGCGCCGGCGATGACCTGATCGTCGCGCGGTCGGCGCTCTGGCCCTGCGGGTGCCAGGGCTAGCATGGGCGCATGGACCTCGACGCGCAGCTGGCGGCGATCCGCAGCGACCCCGACGACGACGCGCCGCGCGCGGCGCTGGCGGCCTGGTGGTCGCAGCAAGGGGATCCGCGCGGGCCGTTCGTCGCGGCGCAGCTGCGTGCGGCCGGCCTGCCGCGCTGGCACCCGGAGCGGCCGGCGCTGCTGGCCGAGGCCGAGCGCCTGCTGGCTGGCCACCGCGACGCCTGGCTCGCCGGCGTGCCGCACGGTCCGCTGGCGGTCTCGTTCGTGCGCGGCTTCGTCGGCACGGCCGACGGCGAGCCGGCCGAGGTGCGCGACCACCTGCCGGCACTGCTCGCAGCCGCGCCGGTGCAGCGCCTCGAGCTCGCGGCCGACGAAGCGGACGACGGCCCCGCCGATCCCGCCGTCGACGACCTGCATCGCTGTACAGCGCTCGGTGCGCTGCACGAACTGACCTTTCACGACGGCGAACTGCACCCCGACCGCCTCGCCGGCCTGCTGGCCGCGCCGGTCTGGCGGGCGCTGCGCGCGCTCGCCATCGGTGAGCCGATGTGCGCGGCCGAGCACGTCGCGGCGCTGGCGGCCACCGCTCTGCCGGAGGCCGTGCGTTCGCTGCGCTTCGAGGGCCACATGGGCGGCATGGGGGACGGCGGCGTCGACGCGCTGCTGCGCGCGCCGTGGCTCGGCCAGCTCGACCTGCTGACGCTCAACGGGCAGTCCCTCGGCGATGCGTCGCTCGCGGCCCTGTCGGCGTCGGCGCTGCGGCTGCAGACGCTCGGCATCAGCAGCGCCGGCTACGGCGAGCACTCGTTCTCGGCGGACGCGGTGCGCGCAGCGGCGGCGTCGCCGCTGTTCCGAGGTCTGCGCACGCTCAGCCTGTGCGGCGCGCCCATCGGCGAGGCCCTGCCGGAGCTGGTGGCGGTCTGCCGCGAGCTGCGCTCGGCGTCGCTGTCGCGCACCGGCCTCGACGGCGACGACCTGCGCCTGCTCGTGCGCGCGGTGACGTTCGAAGGCTGGCAGGAGCTGTCGCTGGCGGCCAACCCGATCGGGGACGGCGGCGCCCGCATGCTGTCGATGTGCCATCGCCTGCCGCGCGTGCTGTCGCTGGCCGGCTGTGGGATCTCGCCGACCGGCCTCGGCTGGTACGCGTCGGCGCCGCCGGTCGACGCGCTCGACCTGCGCTCCAACCCGCTGCCGGCGGCGGCGTGGCAGCAGTTGCTCGACGACGACCGCTTGCCGAAGGCGACCGCGCTGCTGGCCGACGCGCACGACTGGTCGCCGGAGCTGGTCGCCGCGATCCGGGCGCGTTACCCGCGCGTCGACCTCACCGGCGCCGCGACGTGAGCCAGGTGTAGGGCAGCACGACCAGCAGCAGCAGCGCGAGCATCACCAGGAACGGCAGCGTCAGCAACGCGCCGATCCGCGCCAGCTCGGCGTCGTCCCGCGTCCACGCGAACAGCCGCACCGCGATGCCGGCGAGCAGCAGCACGCCGAGCAGCGTGACCGTTCGCGGGCCGAACAGCAGTTGCTTGATGCTCACGCCGCGCTGACGCCCCGCCAGCAGGTCCTCGACCAGGCTCTCGAAGCGCTGCCGCAGCCGCTGGTGTGCTTCGCCGGTCGCCGGGCCCGACCAGCCCTGGTAGATGCCGCGCACCTTGCCGTCCCGGTCGACGAAGATCGTCGTCGGGAACGAGCGCACGCGGTCGAGCAGCGACAGCGAGGTGGTGGCCTTCTTCTTGTCGGACAGGCCGCCGATCAGGATCGGGAACGTCGCGCCGTGGCGGGCCACGAACGTCTCGACCTGGCGCACGCTGCGCGCGAAGTCGCCGGCGTGTTCGAACGCCACGCCGACCACCTGCAGGCCCCGATCGGCGTAGCGTCGGTGCAGTTCGGCCATGTAGGCGCCGTGGTCGTGGCAGTTGGGGCACCACGAACCGAACACCTCGATGACGCGCACCTTGCCGGTGAACTTCGGGCCGTCGAGCGAGACCGGCTGGCCGGCGAAGTCACGGAAGGTCGCGTCGCCGAGGCTGGCGCCGTCGCGCATCCTGGTCAGCTTCCAGCCGTCGGGCAGCGTCGCCTTCTCGTCGGGCGTCGCGGTCCAGGTCTCGTACCAGCTGTCCGACGACCAGAAGCCGCCTCGCATCGTGCCGTCCGGCTGCCGTTCGGCCGCGAACAGGAACGCGTGCGCGCCGTCGAAGCACGACAGCTTCATGGTGCGGCCGTCGCTGTTGCCGGCCAGGAACCGGTAGTCGCCCAGCGTGGTCAGGAACGTGCCCTCGCAGTTCCAGTTCTGGTTGGCGCCGGCCACGACGCGGAACACGCCGACGGCCGGGTCCTTGCTGCCCGCGAACGCGACCGCGTAGCGGCCGTTGGGCCAGGTCACGTCGCCGTCTGTTGCCGGCAGGTCGAAGCGCGCACCGAAGCCGCGGTGCACGACCTTCATCCGGGTCTCCGGTTGCGCACCGCGCCGCTTGATCCACTCGCCGTTCATCGTGGCCGCGCCGCGGTCGACGTCGAGCCGCAGTTCGCTGTCGTAGTGCGGGAAGCGCAGCACCAGCTGGCGGTCGTCGACGACCTCTGGCACCTGGATGCGCTCGCTGCCGTTGCCGAGGAACACCAGCAGGCTGCCCTTGCCGTCCCCCTCGAGCGACAGCTGGAACGGCAGATCGCCGCCCGGGCACTGCAGCGCCATGCGGTGGCTGCCCATCGGAAAGGCGCTCTGCCCGAACACCGGGGCGGCGACGGCCCAGGCGAGCGACAGCGCGGCGAGGACGCGGGTGACGTGCATCGCTGCACGATCGCATCTCGCCGATGCGAACGATCGCCGTGATGGTGGCGCTGCTGATGGCGGCGGTCGCGGGCGCGCAGCAGCGCCGGACCTGCATCGGAACCGTACGGGACGCCGACGGCGCGCCGGTCGCGGGTGCGACGGTGACCGCGGTCTACGCGACGGCCGGCGACGCGAGCTTCTGCCACGATCGCCAGGTCGCGGTGGCCGACCCCCGCGGCCGCTTCCGCCTGCAGCTGTTCGCCGGGCTGACCTACAGCTACTGGGCGATCGGCCCCGAACGCGCCGACGGCACGCGGCTGGTGTCGCGCCTGCACCAGGGGGCGACCGGCGGCGGCTACTTCGCGGTGGCGGCGACCGCGCTGCAACGGCCGCGCACGATGCAGCTCGCAGGCTTGGACGCGTGGCGCCGGCACGGCGCGGCCGCCGTCACCGTGCACGCGGGCCCGAAGGACGTGCAGGGCGTCGCGGTCGCGATCGCCGCCGACGGCTCCGGCACGCTGCCGCCGCTGCCGGCGTCCAGCTGCCTCGTGGTGGTCGCCGACGGCGACGGCGCGCCGCTGGTGCTCGGCCTGGTCGGGCCCGACCGAGCCACGGTCGAGCTCGGCGAGCCGCAGCAGCTGACGATGAAATACGACCTCGCGGTCCCGGAGGGTGCGCGGCTCAGGGTGCACGTGCGGGCGCCGGTGGTCTGGAACGAAGGCGAGCTGTGGGTCGCGTCCGACCGCTTCTTCGTGCGCGACCTCGGGGTGTTTCGCGACGGCATGCAGGTCGTGATCCCGAAGCGGCCGAAGGCCGATCCGAGCAACTACTGGTGGCGGCCGTCGATGATGACCGTGCGCGCCGGCCAGCAGACCGTCGCACGCGTGCCGCTGCCGACGATCGATCTGCAGGGCGCGCAGCAGCGGTTCCTCGTCGACGGCAAGGCGCTGCTGGAGCCGGTCGACGCGCGCTGGGGCGTCGACCTCGGTCGCGCGCGCGACGACGAGCCGTTCTTGTGCGTGCCGGTGCGCGGCGACGCGCCGTGGCACGCGGTCTGCGGCGGCTTCGTCACCACCGGCAGGGCGCTGCGCGAAGGCCTGCGGCTCGAGCACCACTGGCAGTCGTGCGAGGTGCTGGCGCGCGGCTCGGCTGGCGCGGCGCTCGAGCGGGTGGCGGTGATCGGCCCGCTCGAGGCCGACGCCGAGCCGGGGCCGCCGGCGCCGCTTTGCACGGTCGAGCTGACCGTCGTCGACGACCGCGGCGGGCCGGGCCGCGAGGCGTGGGTCGCGTTGGTGCCGCTCGACCAGAAGGGCCGCGGCTGGGCCGACGAACGGACCTGGCTGCGCGCCGACAGCGGCGGTCGGGTGCGCACGCTGCTGCCGCACGGCCGCTACGGCGTGCACGCGACCGATGGCCGCGGGACCTGTGCGCAGGAACTGCAGGTCGGCGACGAGTTGGTGCGCCGGCAACTCGCGCTCGCGGCGATGCCGACGATGACGATGCGGGTGCTCGATGGCCAGGACCAGCCGGTGCCCGGCGCCGCCGGCTACTCGATGGTGCACGGCACGGTCGGCGCGGTCGACGGGCTGGCCGCGCAGCAGTACGCGCTCGGCAACTCGCTGACCTACCGCGTGTTCGTCCGTCAGCGGACCGACGCGCGCGGCCAGCTGGTGGTGCCGATCCCGCCAGGCATCGGCGATGGCGCGCGGCTGCGCTTCCGGCTGCCGGACGGCGGCAGCACCGGCGACGTGGTGGTCGAGCCGTCGGACGAGGTCGTCGTCGTGCGCTGAGTCCGCGGTCGCCGTGCCCGCTGCCGACCAACTCGGCCGGCTTACGTTCGCCTTACCCCTCGGCGGGTCCGGCGATGCCAAGATCTCGATGCGCCGTTCGGACGGCGGGGTCACCGCACCGGTGCCCGTCGCGTTGATCCGGGCAATCAACCCGATCGGGAGACAACCTGCGGCGACACCGTCTCGATACCGACAGCATGCCAACCCTCCTCGCCCCGGTCCGTCTCGCCTCCCTCGTCCTGCTCGCCGCGGCCCTCGTCGCCCAAGAGCCCGAGGGCGAACACGCGGCCGAGGTCCTGCCGCAGGTCGTGCTGCCGCCGAAGGACGGCGTGGTCAGCGTCATGCGGTCGTTCTCGCAGGGGCTGACGATCGACGCCGACGGCAAGGTCTGGTGCCTCAGCTACGTCTCCGGCGTCCAGCAGGATTCGCGCGAGCTGTGGCTGCACAAGAGCGACGACGACGGCCGCAGCTGGCGGCGCATCCGAAAGGCCCCGACCGCCTGGACCGTCTACGGCGCGCTGGTCGGCGCGCCGCAGGAGCGCGTGCTGCACGTCGCCTATGCCGCGCGGGTCGGCGACCAGAAGTGGACGTCGGCGCTCTACCAGCGCTTCGACATCGACCAGGAGGTCTGGCTCGGCGAACCGGAGGTGCTGCAGCGCGGGACCGGCAGCGAGGACCAGTTCAGCATCTGCGACCTCGCGCTCGGCGACGACGGCGCGGTGACCGTGCTGGTGTCAACGCACCGTCGCCCGAAGCGGCCGCCGTGGCCGAGCGGCTGGAGCAGCGGCCTGCTGGTGCGCGGCAAGGGGGAGAAGAAGTGGCAGGGGCCGTTCCCGATCCACACCAGCACCTATGGCGTCTGGGCCAACCTGCAGCTGCGCGACGGCACCGCGCACACGACCTACCGCAGCTCCCCGAGCCACTCGATCATCGGCTACCGCAGCTTCGCGATGGCGACGCAGAAGTTCGAACAGAAGAAGGACGTCGAGATCAGCGTGCGGCCGAAGACCGGTCGCTACGTGTCGAACTCGAGTTCGCTGGTGGTGCACCCGTTCGGCAGCCGCACGGTGCTCTATCCGGCCGCGTCGCAGGGCCGCGGCCAGCGCAACGGCCAGCTGCTGCTGGCGTTCGCCGACGAGGACGACCGGTGGGTGACCTCGGTGCTGTGCGACGATCCGGCGATCGTCGCGGGCAACTACGCCTACGAGTACTTCGCGCTGGTGCAGGGGCCGGGCACCCAGGCGATCGCGCTGTACAGCAAGATGAGCGAGAACTACCGGGTGCTGTACCGCCGCTTCGTCGACGCCGGCCGGCCGCTCGGGCGCGAGCAGGTCGTCGCCAGGAGCGATCTCGACGGCGCCTTCCAGCGCATCGTCGCGATGCGCGACCCGCGGGTCCGCACCGGCGTGCAGGCGCTGGTCTCGGGCCAGGGGGCGGGGGCGGCGCTCGGCGTGCGCGTGGTGCTGGCGCCGCGGCCGGTCAAGACGCGCTGGCAATAGCGCGGCGCGAGCCGCTACCGTGCTGCGATGCCGAAGCTCGCGATGCACTGGTGGATCCTGATCGGCCTCGTCCTCGGTGTGGCCTATGGCTACATCGCGGCGATCAACGGCGGTGCCGAACACGTCATCGAATACATCAAGCCGCTCGGGACGCTGTTCCTGAACCTGCTCAAGATGATCGCGGTGCCGCTGGTGCTGTTCTCGCTGGTGGCCGGCGTCGCCAGCCTCAACGACACCAGCAAGCTCGGCCGCATCGGCGGCAAGTCGATCGGCCTCTACCTGGGCACGACGGCGATCGCGATCACGATCGGCCTGTTGTTCGTCAATCTCTTCGGGCCGGGCAAGGGCCTGTCCGAGGAGACCCGCGATCGGCTGACCAGCGCGACCGCGCAGCAGGCCAGCGAGAAGGTCGCCAACGCCGAGGTCAGCTTCATCGACCAGATGGTCAACATCGTGCCGACCAACCCGTTCGCGGCGTTGGCGACCGCGGAGATGCTGCAGGTGGTGTTCTTCGCGCTGATGCTGGGCATCGCGCTGACCCGCCTGTCGCGCCGCGAGCCGGGCACCGCGCACGTCGTCAAGGTGTTCCAGCTGCTGAGCGACGCGATCATCGAGATGGTGCAGCTGATCATGAAGATCGCGCCGACCGGGGTGTTCGCGATGATGGCGGCCGTGGTCGCCGAGCTCGGCGAGGATCCGGACCAGCTGGCCGAGCTGATGGCCAGCCTCGGCGGCTACATGGGCACGGTGGTGCTTGCGCTGCTCGCGCACTACCTGCTCGTCTACACGGTGATGCTCAAGCTGCTGACCAAGGTTTCGTGGCTGACGTTCGCCAAGGCGATGGTGCCAGCACAGCTATTGGCGTTCAGCTCGAGTTCGAGCGCCGCGACGCTGCCGGTGACGATCCGCAGCGTCGAGAACGTCGGGGTCGACGAGGAGGTCTCGAGCTTCGTGCTGCCGCTCGGCGCGACCATCAACATGGACGGCACCGGCCTCTACCAGGGGGTCGCGGCGGTGTTCATCGCCAACGTGTTCGGCCACGACCTGACGCTGGTCGACCAGCTCAACATCGTGCTGACGGCGGCGCTGGCGTCGATCGGCACGGCGGCGGTGCCGGGCGTCGGCATCGTGATGCTGGTGCTGGTGCTCAAGACCGTCAACGTCGACCCGGCCGGCATCGCGCTGATCCTCGCCGTCGACCGCCCGCTCGACATGTGCCGCACGGTGCTCAACGTCACCGGCGACGCGACCGTCGCCACGGTGGTCGCCAGCAGCGAGGGCCTCATTCACGACGGCGAACGTCACCACGACGACGCGGGCTAGTGGGCAAAGCCCCGTCCGCACGCGTACACGCCGCTTCCGCGATCACGGTTGGCAGCGCGTCCACTACATGGACGCGCTCTTAGTGGGCAAAGCCCCGTCCGCACGCGTACACGCCGCTTCCGCGATCACGGTTGGCAGCGCGTCCACTACATGGACGCGCTCCTAGCGTCCCACGTGTCGGTGGCGAGGTCGTAGCGCCAGAGGATGTTGCTGCGCCCCTCGATCGGCATGCCGCCGACGATCCAGAGCGCGTCACCGGCCGCGACGGCGACCGGCATCGCCGCCTGCGCGGGCGGCCCGGCGTGTTCGGTCCAGGTCGCCGTGTCGGGGCGGTATCGGTAGCTGAGGTTGCCGGGCAGGCCGCCGAGCAGCCACAGGGAGCCGCGGTGCACGACGTGGCCGGTGAACTTCGCCCACAGGCCATGCGGGCAGTCGTCGATGCGGACCCAGTCGCCGTCGAGGCGCACCCAGTGTTCGCGCAGCATGTCGCTGACGTCGGAGTCGATGCCGCCGAGCACGTGCAGTTCGCCGCCGAGCGCGCAGACGAAGTGGAAGTGGTCGCCGTGCGCGAACGTCGGCGGCGGCGCGTGTGCGGTGACCGAGCCGGTCACCAGGTCGACCTCGTGGAAGCCGGTAGCGACCTCGGGGAAGCCGCCGAGCACCCAGGCGCTGCCGTCGAGCACGCACGCCCCGAAGTGCGAGCGCGGCAGGCGGCCGTCGGCCGGCACCAGTTGGTGCCAGCGGTCGGTCGCCGCGTCGTAGCGTTCGACCGACGCGCCGATCGCGACCACGTCGCCTGCGTGCACACCCGAACCGAAGAACGTGTGCGGCTGCGGGCAGTCGGCGCGCCGCCGCCAGGTGTCGTCGCCGTCGGCGAGCCACAGCGTCTGGTGCGGGCCGCGCTCGGTGCCGGCACCGCGCGGGTGGCCGCCGATGCACAGGTAGCCACCGGCGACGCGTTCGATCCGGTGGCCGTGGCGTCGCTCGGGCAACGCCGCGAGTGGGGCCGTCGCTGCCGGGGTCGGCGCCTCCCGGTTCGCCGCATCCGGGTTCCCCGCATCCGGGGCGACGCAGCCAGCCAACAGCAGCAATACGAACGACTTCGACATGGCGCGCATGGGCACCCGGACGACGCGCTGCTCTGCGTGTTATCGGGCCCGTCCCACTAATGCAGTGCTTCAGGCAGATGGAGAATTGTCCGAGAGCGCCGCTTCTACGCGCGAGGCCTTAGCCTGGATGTCCGATGCCCTCGCGGTCCAGATGAGCGGTTTCGGCGCCAGAATATGCTCGTCGATGTAGTTCTTGATGGCTGCGACGAGCGCGCGAACGCGCGGAGACATACCTCAACGGATGCGCTTGGTCGTGATGTTGCGGAAGAAGCGCTCGACCACGTTGAACCATGATGCGCTCGTTGGCGTGAAGTGCATGTGGAATCGCGGGTTTCGCGCGAGCCACTCGTTCACATTCTCGCGCTTGTGCGTCGCGTAGTTGTCCGCGATCACGTGAACCGCCATGTGTTTCGGCGTCTCCCGATCGATGAGCCGCAGGAACTTCAGCCACTCCGAGTGTCGGTGCCGATTCGATGCACATGCTGATCGGCAGCCGACCCCGCAATCGGACGCGTGAAGTGGGGCCGTATGGTCGAACCGCGGTGGCTGACGGTCCTTGACAACGAGAGGATGCGAGGTAGATTCGCGCTCCTCCCGAGGAGTTAAACGGGCTTCCGCTTCGGGCCGCTCGCGTCGTCGTCCCTGGTTCCTAATCAGTATTATTGCCCGGTTGACGCATCCGTCCTTTGGCTGTCGGGGTGGGTTCGACGCTTGATCACTCAACGCAATCTGTGCGCATGAAGAGGATCTTTCTGGGGTGCGCGATACTGATCGCCGCGGCCTTCTTTCTTGTGTCGCTACAGCAGGGGGCGGCATTACGCGGTAAGGCCAACCCCGAGCAAGCCAAGCCATCTTTTTCCACGGCTGGGGACGTTGTTGCCGACTCTGATTCCACCAATTATCCGGCTCGCTTGTCCAGCGCACGGGAATCGCAGCCCCCGACGCGCGGTGACCTGGCGTCCGAAGAGGGTTCGGATGGCGGGGGCGAAGGAGACGCAGAGTGGCGGCAATTTCAGTATAACCGACGTGCGTTATTGCAGCTTCTTAATAGTGGCGGCTGGGAGGCTATTCGCGCCGGCGCGTGGAAAAACTGCCATCTCAATCCTCGCACTAGCTATGTCCCCCCTGCATACCGCGAAATGATCGACTTCGGGCGCTCGCTCTTTCAAGAGTATCGCGCGGCTGTCAGTGCAAGAAGGGCGCAGCAGTTCGCTGAGCTCGAAGCAATGGCGATGGCTGGTCAGCTTATCCCTTTGGAGCAGCAGGTTGACCCTAAGAAGTTCAGGCGGCGCGAAGGGATGATCCGGTCTCTGTATTCGGGCTCACCTCCAACGGAAGTTGAGCGGCGAGTCGCGGACGCCGCCAAGTGGAGCCCGACGACTTGGAAGGGGGCTGCGGACAAGGACGTCGTGATGGCTGTCGATGGACGCTTCTATGCAGTCAAGTTTGAGCAGCTTCCTAAGACAAGTATTTTGATTGAAGCTGAGCGCGAGGCTCGTCAGAAGATTGCAGAGTTTCTTGTTGCCACCTTCGCATTCGCGAACGCCCTCACGAAAAAAGAGGGAGGCGCGCTGTCGGAAAAAATCCGAGTTGCCCCAGTTCTAACGCATCATTAGGAGGAAGATGTTCGTAAAGTCTCTTTTTGTCACCGTGTTGGGTTCGATGTTTGCGTCGATTCCGTTTGGCTAGCCCTTCCACCGCACGCTGGATTGTGGTGACTGCACGGCTGAAGTTGTCGGGGCGCAGCCTGTTCAGGGGCAGTATGTTCTCGATGACGGGTCCGTCTTGAAAGTCGCCTGGAACCTTCCCGTTGAACATACAGATGGTTGTCTTCTCGTTCAGCCCGACTGCGTCCAGCTTGGTTGTGATGCTCGTCAGCAGGGGACTCTCAACCACCCATTCATTGACAAGCGGACACAGTCTGGCACGCTGAATCCAGACGGAAGTATCAACTGGGGTGGTTGGACAGCGTGGGCCGGCGACGGTGGAGTAGTGGATGCCCGCGTGCAGATTTGCGGAGATGTTGAGGCCGTAGAGTATCGCTTCATGAGCGGCGGAGCTGGCGACGCGGTTGAGGTTGGACCTCGGGCGCTTGTCATCGTGCTTTGCGAGAGCTGCGACGAGTAGGCACACGGAGACGATCCCCTTCGGATTCTGTCGCTGCCTCCGAAGCGCTGCAGGTGTCGATGGCGTTTGATCACCTTGGCGCTGTCATGTGGCGCACGGGTAACGTCACGGTTCGCTGCAATTGGTGTCAGTCGCTACTCGGCTACTTGGAATCCCAGGCGACTTAGTTCTGCGAGTAGCGCATGGCCTACAGGATCCTGCACAGTGCGTGGTGCGACATTACTTATCCTGCACTCGAAGACCGCGCGTCGTGCACATTCGAAGATATCGGTGGGGCGCGTGTGTTGAGCTGCACGTCAGGCAGCTTGGGATGAAGCTTCGGCAAAACCTGTAGGTTCGTTGGGGGCTTTATGGCGTTCCGTGGCGGATGAGTCCGCCGACGTCCTGCTGTGTGGTGCGAGCTTGATCACGTCCAGGTCGCGGACCGAATGCGAAAGCGCGTCGAAGCCTAGGGACCTTAGAGCCTCGCGAGCATCACGAGCGAGCGCCGCTCGGCGACGGACCTTGGTGAGAACCACGGAGGCAAGCGGGGGCGTCGCGGGTGGATGCTGGTGGCGTAATCGATGTACGACCGCGTTTCGCGAGGGACTCCGCATCGAGGAGCGATGCAGCGATCGGGAACGCCGCCAGATCCGAGAGCACGCAGTGTGCGTGTGACCTCTTCGAGCCCTCCAGGTTCATCGCAAGGGGCCGACCGTCTTCGGCTGCACTTCGAGCACTTCCGCGATCGCGTCGCATTCCGGCTGCGGCTCGCAGGGCGATATTCGCGCGAAGCACCAGGCGTGCCTGCGTGCTGCGACCGCGAGCGAACTTCTGCAGCTCGCGACGCTCGTCGTTCGTCAGTGTGATCGGAATGCAGCTACTCGCATCGCGTCGGCCTCACAAATAGCCAACGCAGCACGCTCCGCATGCTTGCATCTATTTCCGATGCCTAAGCTAGCGGCGCGGCCGCGCGGTCGGCTTCCTGGAGCCCTTCTTCCTGGCCTTCTTGCCGGTTCCCTTCGCGGGCTGCGACGGACCGGCCGGCTTGCGGTCGATCTTGCCCGCGGCCTTGCGGCCACCGGGGCGCGTCTCGCCGCGGCGGCGGCGGTCCTCGTCCTTGACCTTGCCCTTGCCGCGGCCCTTGCGCGGCTTGCGCTGCGGTTGCCGCACCTCGTCGGAGTTGGCGTACGGGCCCGGCGCGTGGCGCGGCTCGGGACGCAGGTCGACCTTGCCGTCGGCGACCTCGGCGCGCCGGCGCGTCAGCTTGCGCTGCTCGTCGCCGTCGCCCGGCTCGGCCGCCTTCGCCTTGCCCAGCTCCTGCACGTGGCGGAGCGGGATGCGCTGCTTGATCAGCTTCTGGATGTCGCGCAGGTAGGTGTGTTCGCCCTCGTCACAGAACGAGATCGCGATGCCGGCGCGGCCGGCGCGCGCGGTCCGGCCGATCCGGTGCACGTAGCTCTCGGGCACGTTGGGCAGATCGAAGTTGACGACGTGCGAGATCTCCGGCACGTCGATGCCGCGCGCCGCGATGTCGGTCGCCACCAGCACGATCGCCTTGCCGCTGCGGAACTCGCCGAGCGCGCGTTCGCGCGCGCCCTGCGACTTGTTGCCGTGGATCGCGTGCGCCGGGATGCCGGCGCGCAGCAGGTGCTTGGCGACGCGGTCGGCGCCGTGCTTGGTGCGGGTGAACACCAGCGTGCGCACGAACGACGGGTCTTCGAGCAGCTTGACCAGCACCTCGCGCTTCTTGGCCTTCTGCACGTGGTAGACGCTCTGCTCGACGCGGTCGGCGGTCGCCGCCGGCGGCGTGACCTCGACGCGCACCGGTTCGAACAGGATCTTGTTGGCGAGCGCCGTGATGTCCTCGGGCATCGTCGCCGAGAACAGCAGCGACTGCCGTTCCTTGGGGCACTTCTGCAGGATGCGCCGCACGTCGGGCAGGAAGCCCATGTCGAGCATGCGGTCCGCCTCGTCGAGCACCAGGATGTCGATGTCGGTCAGCTTGCAGTGGCCCTGGTTGATCAGGTCGAGCAGGCGGCCCGGGGTCGCGATCAGGATGTCGACGCCCTGCTGCAGCGCCTTGACCTGCGGCGTCTGGCCGACGCCGCCGAACACCAGCGCGGTGGTCAGGTCGAGTTCGCTGCCGTACGACACGCAGGCGTCCTTGATCTGCAGCGCCAGCTCGCGGGTCGGCGCCAGCACCAGGGCACGCGGCCGGCCGGGGCGCGGCCGTTCGTCCTCGTCGAACAGGATCTGCAGCATCGGGATCGAGAACGCGGCGGTCTTGCCGGTGCCGGTCTGGGCGATGCCGAGCAGGTCGGCGCCGTCGAGCAGGTGGGGGATCGAACCGGCCTGGATCGGCGTCGGCGTCTCGTAGCCGCGCGCCTGCAGCGCATCGAGGATCTCGGGACATACGCCCAGCGAAGCGAAGTCCTGGCTCATCGAGCGGCGCCTGCAGCCGTGGTGGGGGTCTCGTTCATCGAGCGCAGCTTACGGCGGGCGACCGCCGGTCCGTGTGCACAAAGCGGCTCGCGGCACGCGATTCGCATGCGCGGGCGGCCAGCGGACCAGCGGTTGGGCGTCGCTAGGCCCGCAGCATCGCGCCGAGCCAGTGCGCCTGGATGCCGACCAGCGGCATCACGACCACGCAGGCGGCGGCGACGTCGCGGCGCCGCAGGCGGCGAGCCGCGAGCAGCAGGGCGGCGGCGAGCAGCAGGGTCGCGATGCCACCGAAGACGTAGAGCTCGACCACGCGGGTCGCCCCGAACGGCTGCGCGATGGCGCAGCCCGGCAGCCACGCCGGCACGATCGGCAGCAGCTGCAGGTAGGTCGCGACGGACTGCTCGTTGCCGGTCAGCGGGCCGACGGCGAACGGCACCAGGGTCGGCAGGTAGAGCGCCAGCAGCGTGATCGCGATCGCCTGCTGCCACGGGCGCCGCGCCGTCACGCGCCGCCTCCGCGCGCGGCCCGCAGCGCCGCCAGCCGCGGCGCGCGCGCCGCGATCTGCTGTTCGTAGCGCTGCCGGGCGGCCGTCACCTCAGAGTCCAGCTGGGCGCGTTCGTCGGCATCGACGCACGCGTCGAGCAGATCCTGCAGCCGCAGCCACTCCTTGCGCGCCTCGAGCTCCGGCGGCACGAAGCCGTTGGACTTCAGCAGCAGGTAGCTGGTGCGCAGCTCGTCGGGCACCGCGGTGACGTCCTCGAGTTCGAGCGGCCGGCCGCTGCCCGGCAGGCCGCGGAACACGCCGTCTCGTTCGGCGCGCTGCAGGCGTTCTTCGACGATCCGCTCGAACGGCTCCATCGCCCGATCCTACCGCCGATCGGGGCGCTGTGGATCCGAACGGCCCACGCCGGTCGCGTCGGTGGCCCGAGCCGGCCCGGTCAGCGCGGTGCCGATGCCAGCGGCGGGTCCGCCGGGGCCTGCATCTGCTGCAGCGACTGCAGCAGGCTGACGCGCCAGCCGTCCAGTTCGCGCACGGCGACCATCGGGGTGCGCAGCTCGCCGCAGCGCAGCGGCACGACGGCGCGGCGATCGTCGAGGTGGCGGGCCGCGCCGACCTCGTAGGGGCCGAGGTCGCGGTAGTCGATGCGCGGGCCGCGGCGCCGTTCGTCGGCCACCAGGCAGCTGCACGCGGCGTGCTGGTCCCCGGCCCGCCCGGCCTCGACGAACCTGCGCACGGCCGCCTCGGGCGTGCCGCTGCCGGCGGCCGGCGCGGACGGACCGCATGCGGCGGGCAGCAGCAGGCACAGCACGGCGAGCAGGCGCATGCTCCGACATCGAGTCGGCGCCGGGGCGACTGGAGCGCGGCAGCGGCGGTGGCTCGATGCGGGACACATCGGCCTTGCCGCCGCGCGTTCCCCTCGCCACCATGCCGGCATGAAGGACCTGTTGCCCGCGGTCGAGATCGATCCCGCCGGAACGGCGCGCGCGTCGGTCGTCTGGCTGCACGGCCTCGGCGCCGACGGCCACGACTTCGCGGCGATCGTGCCCGAGCTGCGTCTGCCCGACGAACTGGGCGTGCGGTTCGTGTTCCCGCACGCGCCGTCGATCCCGGTGACGATCAACGGCGGCATGGTGATGCCGGCCTGGTACGACATCGCCGAGGTCGACCTGCAGCGCCGCCACGACGAGGCCGGGGTGCGGGCCTCGGATCGGCAGGTCCGGGCGCTGCTCGCGCGCGAACACGAGCGCGGCGTGCCGTGGGACCGCATCGTGCTGGCCGGGTTCTCGCAGGGCGGCGCGATCGCGCTGTTCACCGGGCTCAGGCATCCGCAGCGGCTGGCCGGCGTCATCGCGCTGTCGACCTACCTGGTCGTCGGCGAGAGCTTCGAGGCCGAGCGTTCGGCGGCCAACCAGGACGTGCCGATCCTGCAGGCGCACGGCAGCCTCGACCCGATGGTGCCGATCGAGCGCGGTGAGGCCGCGCGCGCCGTGCTCGATCGGCACGGTTACGACGTCGCCTTCCACTCCTACCCGATGCCGCACAGCGTCTGTCCCGAAGAGATCGCGACCGTTCGGGAATTCCTGGTGCGCGTGCTGGGTTGAGTCCATGTGAGCGCGTTGATGAACCAGCCCGGTTTCGACCAACTGCAACGACGCCTGCAGCCGCTGCGCGAGCGCCTGCTCGCGCATCCGGTCTACGCCGCCCTGCGAACGGTCGGGGACCTGCGCACGTTCCTGTCGCTGCACGTGTTCGCGGTGTGGGACTTCATGTCCCTGCTCAAGGCCCTGCAGCGCCGGTTGACCTCGCTCGACGAGGTCTGGCGACCGGTCGGGGATCGCGATGCGCGGCGGCTGGTCAACGAGATCGTGCTCGGCGAGGAGAGCGACGAGGTGCAGGGCCGCTACGTCAGCCACTTCGAGATGTATGTCGAGGCGATCCATCAGGCCGGCGGCTCGACGGCCGCGATCGACGCGGTGTTCGCGCGGCTCGATGCCGGCGACGACGTGCTGACGGCGCTGTCGGCGGCGCCGGTTGCGGCGCGGCGCTTCTCGACCACCACGTTCGAGGTGGTGCGCAGCGGCTCGCTGCCGGCGATCGCGGCGGCGTTCACGCTCGGGCGCGAGGACGTGATCCCGTCGATGTTCACCGAGCTGGTCCGCGACCTGCACCGCCAGGGTCGCGCCGACACGAGCCTGCTGGTCGACTACCTGGATCGCCACATCGAACTCGACGGCGACCACCACGGGCCGATGGCCGCCCGGCTGTTGGCGAGCGTCTGTGGCGACGACGAGGGGCGCTGGCGCGAGGCGGAGCAGGCCGCGGCGGCGGCGCTGCGTGCGCGCATCGAGCTGTGGGACGCCGTGCTGGCCGCGCTGGCTGGGCAGGCGCCCACTGGCGACGCTACTTCGCGTTGAGCTCGACCTCGAAGTCTTCGGCCAGGGCGTGCGCCCGGTCGGTCGGCATCGGCCCGTCCCACGGCCAGGTCGCGTTGACGTAGTCGGGCAGGTTGAGCAGCATGCCCTCGGCGCCGCGCAGGTGCAGCGTGCGCGCCGGCATCACGTCGGTCGCGCGCCACAGGCCTTCGACGTGCCACTGCTGGCCGTGGTCGTGGCCGAGCACGCGGGACCAGACGCCGCCGCGCACGGGCTGCACGATTGGGTTGCTGGTCGCCGCGTTCTTGGCGATCTCGACGTCGTAGTCGGTGACCATCGACGCGGTCTCGCCGACGAACGCGTGCGCCGGCAGGCCGGCGACCAGCGGCTGCACGATCGCCAGCGACGGCCGTTCGCCGCGGGCCTTGCGGGTGATGCGCAGCTCGGCCGCCTGCAGCTGCGCGTCGGCGAGTTCGCGCAGCGCCCGCTCGGCGCGCGCGCACGCCGCCATGTCGTCGTCGACGACCAGGGTCGGGCCGTACATCGCGACGGTGCCGTCGTCGCCGCCGAGGAACGACGCCAGTGACTGCGGCGACAGCACCGGCAGCTCGGCGACCGGGCCGAAGTCGCCGCGCTCCTCGCCGGCGAACGGGCCGGCGTAGACCGAGAACCGGGCCGGCACCTGGGCCTGCCACGCGCTCGCCGGGAACACCATCAGGTTGCCCTGCGGCGGGCCGGGCGGCGTGACGATGCGCGCGTGCACCGCGAACAGGAACTGCATGCCGTCCTTACTGGCTTCGCGCGCGCCGACGATCAGGCCGTCGCCGCTGCGCACGCGGCCGGCGAAGGTCACGTAGCCGGCGCCTCGGCTGACGAAGTCGACGTTGGGCTTGTCGCCGCCGGTCGCGATCTCGACCGCCTCGTCGCCCTCGGCGATCCGCCACGAGCCGTGCAGCAGCAGGTCGTCACCGGGCAGCGCGTGCGCGGTCACCGCGACGCGCACGCCGCGGAAGCTCGCCTCGACCTTGGGGTCGTGGATGGTCGCCTCCTCGGCGACCTCCGCGTCGAGGTCGCGCACGTACGAGGTCCAGCGCGCGTCGCCGAGCTGGACCGAGCCGCCCGGCCGCGTGCTCGCCTTCGCCGACCAGATTGGCGGCGTGTTGGCGAGCCGCGCCTGCATGCTCTTCTGGTCCGACCAGGCGCTCGGCAGGCCGTTGGCCGGCATCGGCAGGCGGTAGGCGGTGATCTCGATGCTGCGGCTCAGCGCCGCGGCCATCGTGTCGAGGTCGAGCAGGCAGGCGTTGACGGCCGCCTTGTTGCCGCGCAGCGTCACGCGCGATTCGTCGAAGGCCAGTCGCAGTTCGCCGCTGTCGATCGCCCGCGCGTGGCGGGACTTCAGCACCTTCTCGACCCACTCGGGGCTCTCGGCGTCGATCCGCGCCGACGCGTCGCGGGGGAGCTCACGGCGGTCGTCGACCTCGTCGAACGGCCGCTGGTTGCCGCTCTGCAGCGACGGCGACCGGAACGCCTGCAGCGAACGGACCGCGACGACCCGTTCGTCGGACTGCGCGCACAGCGCGGATACGAGACTCGCCAGCAACAGCATCGCCCTTAGCATCAGGGCGAGCATAGCCCATGCGTCCCGTCACCAATCCTCCCAACCCGTGGTCGTCCAGCCACACCGAGCTGCTCGGCGAAGCGCCGGACGCGCAGCTGCAGGTCTACGAGGAGGATGCCGGGTCGATCGTCGCCGAGAACCAGAGCCCGGACATCCCATTCCGCTGGTCGCTCAACCCGTATCGCGGCTGCTTTCACGGCTGCGCCTACTGCTACGCGCGGCCGACGCACCAGTACCTCGGCTTCGGCGCGGGCACCGACTTCGAGCGCCGCATCGTCGTCAAGCGCAACGCGGCGGCGCTGCTGCGGCACAAGCTGATGCGGCCGTCGTGGCGCGGCGAGAACCTGGTGTTCAGCGGCGTGACCGACTGCTACCAGCCGCTCGAGGCGAGCTACCGGCTGACGCGCGCCTGCCTCGAGGTGTGCGCAGAGTTCCGACAGCCGGTCGGCATCATCACCAAGGGCGCGCTGGTCGAACGCGACGTCGACCTGCTGGCGCGCCTCGCCGAGCACGGGGCGGCGACGGTGTTCGTCAGCGTGCCGTTCGCCGACGCCGAGGACTCGCGGGCGATCGAGCCGTTCGTGGCGTTGCCCGAGCGACGCCTGCGCGCGCTGCGCACGCTCGCCGATGCCGGCGTGCCGGTCGGCGTCAGCGTCTCGCCGCTGATCCCCGGCCTCAACGACCACCAGGTGCCGGCGATCCTCGAGGCGGCGCGCGACGCCGGCGCGACGCAGGCGTTCCACGTGCTGCTGCGCATGCCCGGCGAGGTCGAGCAGGTGTTCACCGAACGGCTGCAGCAGGCGTTCCCGCTGCGCGCCGAGAAGGTGCTGTCGCTGGTCCGGCAGATGCGCGGTGGCCGCCACAACGACGCGCGCTTCGGGTCGCGCATGAAGGGCGAGGGCGCGCGCTACCAGCTGATCGCGGATCTGTTCGACCGCACCGCGCGTCGGCTCGGCATGAGCGCGCCGCGACCGGCGACCGAGCCGAGCCCGTTCCGGCTGCCGCACCGGCAGCTCGGGCTGTTCGCCGCCGACCCGTGCGACGGAGGGCCGTCGTGAAGGTGCGCCTGTTGACCGTGAGCCACAAGCAGCCGCGCTGGGTGGTCGACGGCTGCGCCGAGTACGAGAAGCGGCTGCCGCGCGCCTGGCAGTTCCGGCTGGTCGAGATCAAGCCGGAAGCCCGCACCAGCGGCGCGACCACCGACAAGGTGCAGCGCGGCGAGGCCGACCGCATCCGCCGGGCGCTGCCGAAGAACGCGCTGCTGGTGGCGCTCGACGAGCGCGGCGCGTTGTGGACGACCGAGCAGTTCGCCGAGCGGATCGAGCGGTGGCAGCAGAGCGGCCGCGACCTCGCGTTCGTGATCGGTGGCGCCGATGGCCTCGATCCCGAGTTGCGGCGCGAGGCCGACGAGTGCCTGTCGCTGTCGCGCATGGTGATGCCGCACGGCCTGGTCCGGGTCGTGTTCGTCGAACAGCTGTATCGCGCCGCGACGGTGATCGACGGCCATCCGTACCACAAATGAACGTGCCGTCCTCTGAGGTCCGTGTGCACGTCGCCGCGGTGGTGGCGCAGTGCCTCGAACGTGCCCGTGCACCGGCGGACGCGATGGCGTCGATGCCGGCGCTTCGCGGTGCCTCGCCGCAGCTGCGCGGCGACGTCGCGTCGTGGTCGCTGCGCACGCTGTCCGCGCGCCTGCGCCTGGAGGTGGCGCTGTCGGGTGTCGAAGGCCAGGAACTGCCGCGCCAGCCGGCCGAGCGCGCCCGGCTGCTGTCGCTGGCGGCGATGGTGGAGGCGGGGTTGCCGACCGGATCGTGGAGTGCCGGGCTGCCGAGCCGCGAACGGCTCCGTGCTGCGGTCGACGCGATCGACGATCCGATCGCGCGGCTGGCGGCGCGCGGCGCGGTGCCGCGCTGGCTGGCGTCGCGGTTCGCCGCGGCGTTCGGAGGAGAGGCCGACCAGGTGCTGGCCGGTCTCGGCGAGCCGCCGCCGCGCACGCTGCGCACCAACCTGTTGCGCGGCGACCGGGACGCGCTGCAGGAGGAGCTCGGGGCCGAAGGGGTCGCGACCGAGCCGGCGCGGTTCGCGCCGACCGCGCTGCACTGCGTCGACGGGGCCGACCTGTTCGCGACCGACGCGTTCCGCGACGGCTGGTTCGAACAGCAGGACGAAGCCAGCCAGCTGGCGGTGTGGGCGACCGCGCCGCCGCCCAAGGGCCGGGTGCTCGACCTGTGCTGCGGCAGCGGCGGCAAGACGCTCGGCCTCGCGGCGGCCCTGCGCAACCGCGGTGCGGTGATGGCGGCCGACGTGCACGCGGGCCGGCTGCGTGAGCTGCGCAAGCGGCTCGCCCGCGCCCGCGTCGACAACGTCGAACCGCGTTCGCTGGACGAAGACTGCGAGCGTGTCGAGAGCTTCGCGCGGACCTGTGACCGCATCCTGATCGATGCACCGTGCAGCGGCACGGGCTCGTGGCGGCGCCGCCCGCAGGCGCGCACCGCGATCGGAGAACGCGACCTCGACGAGCTGGTCCGGACGCAGCGCGACCTGCTGCTGCGCGCGGCTGGCTGGCTCGCGCCGGGAGCCCGGCTGATCTACGCCACCTGCTCGTTGTTGCCCGAGGAGAACGTCGCACAGGTCGACTGGTTGCGTGAGCGCGCGCCGGACCTCGAGCTCGTCCGGCTGGTCGAGATCCTCGGCCGCGATCGGGCGGCTCCGATCGCCGATGCCACCGGCACGTTCCTGCAGGTCCGCCCGGACCGTCACGGCTGCGACGGCTTCTTCCTGGCGGTGCTGCGGCGGCCACGCGGGGTTTGACTCATCGCGGGCGTCGCCGGTTGCCGATCAGGTGGCCGATGGAGAGCGACTCGCCCGCAAACCTGGACCTGCCCGTGTTCGGAGCCCGCTCCGACGACGCGGTGCGACGCGGTGCGATGCTGCGCGTGGTGCTGCTCGGCGGGTCGGGGCTGTCGCTGCTGCTGCTGGGACTGTGCTGCGGCTTCGGCTGGCCGGCCTGGATCGTCGCGCCGGGGATCGTGGCGACCGCGGCGCTCGCCGGGCGCGCCGGCCGGCTGTCGATCGCGGCGATGTACGAGCAGGTCGACGTGCTCGAGGCCGCGCGCCGCAGCGCGATCGCCGACGCGACCATGAAGGCGCAGTTCCTGGCCAACATGAGCCACGAGATCCGGACGCCGATGAACGGCATCCTCGGCATGGCCGAGCTGCTCAACCAGACGAAGCTCGATACCGACCAGGAGCAGATGGCGACGACGATCCAGTCGTCGGCCGACGCGCTGCTGGCGGTGCTCAACGACATCCTCGACTTCTCCAAGATCGAGGCCGGCAAGCTCGAACTCGAGGCGGTCGACTTCGACGCGTGGCAGCTGATCGACGAGTGCGCCGGGCTGATGCACAAGGCCGCCGACGAGAAGGGCGTCGAACTGATGACCTACGTCGACCCGCGGGTCGCGCGCTGCCATCGCGGCGACTCGGCGCGCATCCGCCAGCTGCTGATGAACTTCCTCAGCAACGCGGTCAAGTTCACGCTCGAGGGCGAGGTGGTGATGGGCGTCGATCTGGTCGACGACGGCCAGGAAGGCGTCGAGCAGCTGAAGCTCTGGGTGCGTGACACCGGCGTCGGCATCAGCGAGGCGCAGATCGAGAAGCTGTTCATGCCGTTCACGCAGGCGGACGCGTCGACCACGCGGCGCTTCGGCGGCACCGGCCTCGGCCTGGTGATCTGCCGCCGTCTGGTCGAACTGATGGGCGGCGTGATCGAGGTCGAGAGCGAGCCCGGCCGGGGCTCGACGTTCTCGTTCTCGCTGACGCTGGCCAAGGGCGATCCGATGCACGCGCGCAAGCGCGCCGAGGAGGTCGACCTGACCGGCCATTCGGTGCTGATCGTCGACGACAACGACACCAACCGGAAGCTGATGGTGATGCAGCTGGCGCCGACCCAGCTGGGCATCGACGTCGCCAGCAACGCGATCAGCGCGATCGAGATGCTGCGCCAGGCCGCGCGGCACGGCAAGCCGTTCACGATGGCGATCCTCGACATGGCGATGCCGGGCATCGACGGCATGCAGCTGGCAGGCGCCATCCACAACGATCCGGAGATCCCGCGCATCACGGTGTCGCTGGCCAGTTCGCTCGGCACCCGGCCGAGCCTCGCCGAGCTGGCCGAGGCCGACGTGTTCCGCTGGCTGAGCAAGCCGCTGGCGTCGAGCCGGTTGCTGCAGGTCGTGCACGACATGGCGAGCCTGCGCAAGATCAAGCCCGACCAGCGGCCGCGCCGCCTCGACGAGACCGCCGTGCTCAACGTCGAAGAACTGCGCGAGCAGACCTCGGTGCTGGTCGCCGAGGACAACGAGATCAACCGCCGCGTCATCGTCGGCATGCTCAAGCGGGTGGGGGCGACCGCGACGTTCGCGGTCGACGGCCACGAGGCGGTGCAGATGGTGCAGCAGAAGCCGTTCGCGCTGGTGCTGATGGACTGCCAGATGCCCGAGATGGACGGCTTCGAGGCGACCCGCGCGATCCGCGCCCTCGGCGGCAAGTACGTCGACCTGCCGATCCTGGCCCTGACCGCAAACGTGCTGCCGGCCGACCGCGAAGCCTGCAAGCAAGCCGGCATGGACGACTTCCTGCCCAAGCCGGTCAAGCTCGACCTGCTGCGCAGCGCCATCCAGCGCTGGACCCGCGACCGCGAACCCGCCCTCGCCACCACCTGACACCGCATACCGAACCCGGTTCAGGTTGCGCCACCTGGCGCCCGGCGGCGCGCCCTACAGGTCGTAGAACTCGAGGTCGACGCCGAGCACCTGCTTGGTCCACGCGTAGATCTGGCCGGCGTGGCCGGAAGTGTGCTCGAGAACGTGCAGGATCGCCGACAGGCCGTTCTCGGCGTAGCCCTGGATGGTGCGCGCCGCGAGCAGTTCGTTGACGTCGACCGCGTCGACGGTGTCGCAGGCGTCGCGGTAGACGCGCCCGAGCGCTGCGGTCATCTCGGCGACGGTGTGCTCGCCCTCGGCGGCGAACTCGGCGTCGCGCTGCCGCCGGTCCTCCAGCTCCGTGAACTCGGCCACGATCCACTGCGTGGTGTTGCCGCACAGATGCAGGACCAGGTTGCCGACCGAGTTGGTGTTGGCGGACGGGCGCTGCCAGACGCGCTGCTCGCCGAGCAGTTCGGCACAGCGGGTGATGCGCGGCAACTGCTCCTCGAGCAGCCGCCGACGGAACTCGCGACGAACGGTGGCGACCAGCTGGTCGAGCCGCTCGCTCACGCGACCTCGTCCTGCTCCGCGGCCGCCTTGCCGGCGGCGGTGCTCGTCTCGCCCTGCCGGCGCTCCTTGCGGCGCAGGTCGCCGACCTCCTCCTCGAGCAGCGCCAGCCGCTGCGCGAGCGTGCGCTGACGGTGGGTCAGGCGGCTGAGCCGGATCGAGAACTGCACGCACAGCGCCATCAGGAACACGATCGCCCCGAAGAACAGCGTCGACGCCGAGCTCGCGGCGCCGAGCCAGCCGGTGATCGTCAGCAGCAGGTCCTGGTCGAGCGCGAGCACGCACACGGCGACGGCGGTCGCGACCCAGACCCACGAGTACTCTTCGCGCAGCTTGCGGCGGCGCACCAGCTCGAACACCACCAGCACGACGGCGATCGCGCCGGCGATCGCGACGATGCGCTGGCGGTCGTGCATCGGTTCGAGGTCGGCGGCGAACGTGGCCGCGAGCTGCAGCGTGGAGCCGATCACGACGTCCTCGCGACGGTGTCCGCGGTGCGCAGCGGAGTCGGCCGACGGATCGGCATCAGCAGCAGCGTCAGCAGCATCTTGTAGCCGTAGTAGGCGATGCGCGCGCCGCGGTGCATCGACAGGCCGCCGATGCGTTCGTGCATCACGACCGGCACCTCACGCACGACCAGGCCGCGGCGGTGGTGCTGCACCAGCACGTCGGCGTCGGGGTAGTCCTCGGGGAAGCCGTCGTTGACGACCGAATCGAGCGCGCGGCGCGACAGGCCCTGGAAGCCGCTGGTGGGGTCGGTGATCCGCGAGCCGATCCAGCGGCTGGCGATCCACGAGAACAGGCGCGTGCCGACGCGGCGGGCGAAGCTGCTGCGCGGCGCCCGCTGGTCGAGGTAGCGCGAGCCGAGCGCGATGTCGGCGCCCTGGTCGAGCGCGTCGACCAGGCGGGCGAGCATGGTCGGATCGTGCTGGCCGTCGGCGTCCATCTGCAGCACGCGCTGGTAGCCACCGCGCAGCGCGGCGCAGTATCCCGAGTGCAGCGCCGTGCCGTAGCCGAGGTTGAACGGGTGGCGCAGCACGCGCGCGCCGGCGGCGCGGGCCTCCATCGCGGTGCCGTCCGGGCTGCCGTCGTCGACCACCAGCACGTCCAGGTCCAGCTGCTGACGGCGCACGGCGCGCACGACGTCACCGACGCGTCCGGATTCGCAATAGGCAGGAATGACGAGGACGGTGGAAGCGCGCACGGGGGGGACTCCCCCGCAGTCTATGGACGTGGTCGCGCCGCCGCCAATGCTTGTTGCCGATTGCGCAGCGATGCGGCAGAACGCTTCGCCGGGCCCTGCGCTTGCGGCAGAATCTGCTGGTGGGGGTGGGCCCGAAGGCGCGCCCGACCTACCAGACCGAAAGACCATGTTGATCCGTTTCGTAGCCGTTGGCCTGCTCGGCCTTCTCCTGACCGCCTGCAGCAGCACCCGCGACACCCGCGTCGACCCGGACGCCGCCGACACCGTGACGGGCACCGGCCTGCAGAGCATGGACATCCGCACGATGGCGCAGCAGATGGCGGCCGACCTGAAGGCCGACGGGATCCTGGCCGGCGGCAAGGAGGGCGAGCGGGTCTCCTTCTACGTGACCGAGATGAAGAACGACAGCTCGGACGTGATCGACAAGGAGATCATCCTGCTCAACCTGCGCACCGAGCTGTTCAAGGCCTACGGCCGCCGCGTTCGCTTCCTCGACCGGTCGCCCGAGGCCAACGAGATCACCGACGCCGAGCGCCGCATGAAGGACCGCGGCCAGGTTTCGGGCGTCAACGACAAGAAGATCGCCGGCGGCGACTACGTGCTGAAGGGCGTCATGAAGAGTCGCGACCGCCAGGCCGGCCGCCTGCGCTCGTCCTACATCAGCGTCACGTTCGAGCTGACGGACCTGGTGACCCAGGAGCTCGCCTGGACCAACAACTACGACATGAAGACCGAGTCGGAGAAGTCGGTCATCAACCGCTAGTTCCGTCGTGCCCCGCACCGCCCCGTTGCGCTCGCTGCTGCTGATCCTCTGCGCGTCGCTGGTCGCGACCGGCTGCTCGATCTCGCAGCCGGACGTGCCGGTGCGTCGCTTCCTCGGCGGCGACTTCGAAGCGGTGCGCGCGTTCGCCGAGCGGGAGACCGTCGACGGCGACCCCGAGAACCTGGCGCTGCTGCTCAACGTGCAGGGCCAGTGCGAGCTCTACCTCGGCGACGACGCCGCGGCGCGTCGCACGCTGCTGCGCGCGGCGCAGATTATGGGCACCTGGGCGACCAGCGGCGGCGAGGCGACCGCCGCGATCGTCGGCAGCGAGAGCAGCAAGACCTACAAGGGCGACCCGTTCGAGAAGGCGATGAACGCCTTCTACCTGGCCTGCGCCTACCTGCAGAAGGGCGAGCCCGACAACGCCCGCGCGGCGCTGAAGCGCGGCATCCTGATGGACGCCGAGGTCGGCGACGAGAAGTACCAGGCCGACAACGCGCTGCTGTTCTGGATGGCCGGGCGGATGAGCAAGCTCTACGGCGGCAGCGGCGCCGACGACTTCTACCGGGAGGCGCGCGAAGCCAACCGGTTTGCGATCGAGCACGGTTCCCGCGGCGACCCCGACAACCCGGTGCTCGCCGACCCCGCAGCCGGCAACCTGGTGCTGCTGCTGCCGATCGGCCTCGGCCCCGAGAAGTACGGCGATGGCAGCGAACAGGAGCTCGCGCGCTACCGGGCGCAGTCGCACCCTGCCGTCTCGGCGGTCGCGTCGATCGACGGCCGGCCGATCGGCGGCGCGACGATCCTCAACGACGTCGTCTACCAGGCCCAGACGCTCGGCGGCACCGCGATGGAGGGGATCCGCAAGGGCAAGGCGGTGTTCAAGCGTTCGTCGCGGATCTCGGGCGCGATCCTGCTCAACGAGGGCATCCGCAACCGCAACCGCAACAAGGACAAGGCGCGGGCGCAGGCGATCGCCGGCGGCGCGCTGCTGCTGCTCAGCGTGCTGACGTCGACGGCGGCCGACGTGCGCCACTGGCCGACGCTGCCGTCGACCGTGCAGGTGATCACCGCCGACGTGCCGCCCGGGCGACACGAACTGGTGGTCGACTTCGTCGACGGTCGCGGCCGTCCGCTGCAGGGGCTGCAACACCGCCTCGTCATCGAGGTTCCGCAGTCGGGCGAAGCCTGGCTGCTGGTCCCGTCGCTGCCGCAGCCGCCGCCGGCGTCGTCCCAACCCGCACCCCCTCGGCCGTGACCCTGCAACCCCATCGCGGCGCCTGCGCTGACCCGCGCCGCGCCGCCCGGACATCCCTCCTGGTCGCCACCACGACATGAACACCACCTCCAACTTGGTCTGCTCCGTCCTCCTCGCGGCTGCCGTTCCGGCCGTCGCCGCCGTCCCCGCCCAGGAAGCGCCGCAGGCAAAGGCTGCCGAGGATGCGCGCAAGGATGCCTGGAGCGAGGGCTTCGGCCGCGCGCCGAGCTACCGTTCGGCGCTGGCGCAGGCGCTCGAGGACGCGGTCGCCAAGGCCAAGGGGGTGGAGGTCGCGCGCGGGCCGTCGATCCGCAGCCGGCTGGCGGTCGTCGCCGAGCACGAGGACGGCGAGCAGCGGGGCTTCTTCGACGGCGAGGCCGAGAACGAGCGCGAGTGGGTGCAGCAGCAGATCGCCGGCTTCGTGCGCAGCTACGAGGTCGACAAGAAGGCCAAGGCCGACGACCGGATGTGGGAGGTGAGCGTGCGCGCGCTGGTCGCCGGGCTCGACCACCTGGCCTCCGAGCTGGTCATCGAACTGCAGGACAACGACCTGCGCAGCTGGCAGCTCGAGCGCTTCGAGGAGGGCGGCCCCGGCCGCGCGTTCGATCGGCGCAAGGGCCGCTTCCAGGGGCCGAAGATCGGCGAGTACCTGCGTCGCAGCGGCGCCGTCAAGGTCACCGGCAGCGGCAAGGGCGTGAACGTTCGCACGGGCACCGAGCGCACCCAGCGCGAGAAGGCCGGCCACCAGCTGATCGCCTCGCACCGCGTGGTGATCGAATGGCAGCCGCTGGTCGTGCAGTCGCTGGTCGAGAAGCCCAACAAGGCGCGTCCGACCAAGGGGCCGCGGCCCGAGTACATGAGCGGCGGCGCGGTCACCGTCACGCTGAAGGTCGAGGACCTGGTGCACGACGTCGTGCTGCTCGACGAGACGTTCTCGGTGCCGGCGGACAAGCCGTCGCAGTGGTCGGCGGACCGGCTCGACGCGTTCGTCACCGATCTGGTCGACAAGGCCAAGGGCGAGGTCGCGAAGAAGGTGTTCTTCACGCTGCGGCCGCCCGTGGTGATGCGCAAGTGGGCCGGCGACGGCGGCGCCTGGTTCGTCGAGGCGCGCATGAGTAAGCGGGTCGCCGCCGGCTTCCGCAAGTTCACCGTCGGCAACGACGGTTCGCTGGCCAACCCCGACTGGCAGGACCTCGCCACCGCGACGCTGGTCGGCGGCAGCGCCCAGTCCTGCACCTTCCGTCTGGCCGACGTCGCCGATGCCTCGCACATCGTTGCCGACGTCAGCCAGGTCCGTCCCGTCCGGTAGCCGCCGCCACCCGGCGCAACGATCCAACCATGAACGTCCTGCTCAAGCTCGCAAGCCTCTCCGCCCTGACCTTCCTCGCCGCGTGCGGCGGCACCCGGCCGTGGGCCGCGCTGCCGATCGAGGACGATGCCGAGATGGTCTCCAACGTCGTCATCACCGACGGCGACCTCTACGACGACATCCGCGTCGGCCGTGCCGGGGTCGAGCGCATCGAGACCAGCAACCAGCTCAAGGTGATGGTCCCGATCCGCAACATCTCGGACCGCACGCTGCAGATCCGCGTGCAGACGAGCTTCCTCAACCTGCAGAAGCAGCCGATCGGGGACGATACCAACCAGCAGGTCCAGATCCTGAGCCCCGGCATGACGGTCACGCACACCGCGGTGTCGAAGAAGACCGAGGCGCGCGACTGGACCATGCGCATCATCCCGAACAACAAGTCATGAACCCGACCCGCTGCCTGTTGCCGTCGTTGCTGATCGCGCTCGTCGCGACTGCCTGTGCTGGCCCGGCGCCGCTGCCGCGCCAGCCGCTGGCTCCGGCGGCCGCGCCGACCACCGGGCCCGCCGGCGAAGACGGCCTCGTCGAGCGGGGCTTCTTCGAGCGGGGCCGCGTGCGGGCCGAGGCGGCCGAGCGGCTCACGCCGGCCGCTCCGACGACCGTGCCGGCCGAGCCGATCGAACCCAACCCCGCGCGGCCGGCGGCGCCGGTGTTCCGCTCGTTCGTCGAGACGGTCGAGGTTCCCGTCGAGCGGGTCGTCGAGGTCGAGGTCCAGCCGCGCCGCTACGACCGCTACGACGCCTACGTCGGCAGCCGCCGCGCCTACCGGCGGCGCGGCACCACGCCGTTCCCGATCGGCACCGCCATCGGTGCGGGGGTCGGCGCGATCGTCGGCCACCAGGACGGTCGCCGCGGTCGCGGGGCGCTGATCGGCAGCGGCATCGGCCTGCTGTTCGACCTCGATCGCTGGTCGCGCTGGTAGCGAGGGCGACGCACGCCTAGAGCTGTCGCGGCACCAGTTCGACCTCGACCAGGTCGAGCCAGAAGTCGGCCGGATCGCCGTCCTCGAGGTCGGCGATGACCGTGAACTGGAAGTCGCCCTCCTTGCTGACGTGCCGCAGGCTCGACGTGCGGAACGTGACCTCCTGCTCGGTCGTCGACGTCGGCGTGAACTCGATCGCTGTGTCGTAGCGGTTGTCGGCGAGGTTGCGCACCGACATGCGCAGCACCGGCTCGCCGTCGACGCGCGACACCCGGGCCTGCGCGCGCACCCGCACCTCGAAGACGTGCTCGGGCTGTTCGACCGGCAGCGATACGCGGCAGTTGATGCCGGCGATCTGCCGGCCGCCGCTCGCGGTCGTGCGCAGGTAGTACTCGTTGCCGTCGTCGTCCTCGATCTGCGACAGCGCGCCGAACGCGCCGGACGCCAGCACGATCACGATGTTGGCCGCGGTGATGTCGAGCCGCTGCGGTGTGCCGGCGGTCTCGGCGGCCGGCTGGTCCGGCAGGAAGGCGAGGCCGCCGTAGATCCAGCGCTCGTCCGGCCACAGCAGCGTCGGTTCGCCGGCCGTGCCGGGCGCGTGCGCGAGCCGCAGCGTCTGGCGGCCGGCGCCCGGCTCGGCGAGCCCGAACCACAGCCGGTCCTGCTGCGGGTCGAAGCGCGGCCACGCCACTTCGCCATCGGGGGCGAGCCGCACCGTGACCACGCCGCTCGCCACGTCGACGACGCACAGGCTGGCGAGCTGCTCGGACGTGCGGCGCACGAACACGATCTGCGCGCCGTCCGGGGAGAACGCCGGCTGCCGGTCGCCGTTGCCGCTGCCGACGGTCGCGCCGCCGTCGGTCAGCTGCACTTCGCCGAAGCCGCCGCCGCTGGCCAGGTAGAGCGTATGGCGGCCGTCCTGGTCGGCGCGGCTGAACACCACCTGGTCGCTGGCGGCCGACCAGTCCGGCTCGCCGTCGGCGAAGCCCATCGGCACCGGCACGAACGGCTGCGCGTCGGCGCCGGTGTCGGTGCAGGTCCACAGCTGCGGCTCGCCGTCGCGTTCGCTGACGAACAGCACGCGGCTGCCGTCGGGCGACCAGACCGGGTGGTCGTCGCGTGCGCCGTTGTTGCTCAGGCGCAGTTCGCCCGAGCTGCCGTCGATCGACGACACGAACAGCTCGCGGCTCGACGGCTGGTCGTTCTGGCGTTCCCTTGCGAACACGACCCGCGCGCCGTCGGGGTGCAGCGCCGGGCGTGACTCGAAGCCGGTGCGGTCGGCGACGCGGCCGGTGCCGAGGTTGCGGTACGAGCGCAGCGCCAGCTCGGCGAAGCGGTGCGGCGAGTCGACGCGGGCGCGGCTGACCAGCAGCGCCGGCGGGCCTTCGATCGCCAGCGCCGTGCCGCCGCCGCCGCCACCGCCGCAGGCGGCGAGCGTCGACGAGATGGCGGCGAGCAGGCTTCGGTGGCGCAGCGACATGGGGTCATCGTAGCGCGCTGCCGCGACAGCCGGTATGACGCGGGGGTGCGTGTCTCGGAGTTCGCGTTCGACCTGCCGCAAGAACTGATCGCCGATCGCTCGGTGGAACCGCGCGATCAGGCGCGCCTGTTCGTGCACGACCGGGGCCGCGGGCAGAGCCAGCATCGGGTCGTCGCCGACCTGCCGGAGCTGCTCGCGCCCGGCGACCTGCTCGTGCTCAACGACACGCGGGTGCGGCCGTGGCGCCTGCGCGGCCGCCGCGAGACCGGCGGCGCGGTCGAGTGCCTGCTGCTGCGGCTCGATGGTGAGGTCGGCGAGGCGTTCGTCAAGCCGTCCAAGAAGCTGAAGGTCGGCGACGAACTGCCGATGGAGGACGGCAGCGTCACGGTCGAACTGCTGCAGGCGTTGGGCGGTGGTCGCTGGCAGCTGCGCGTGCGGGCCCGCGGCGGCGACGTGGTCGGCGCGCTCGAGCGCTGCGGCCGGGCACCGCTGCCGCCATACGTCGAGCGTCCCGCCGACGAGGACGTCGCCGGCGATCGCGCGCGCTACCAGACGATGTTCGCCAGCAAGCCCGGCGCGGTCGCCGCGCCGACCGCGGGGCTGCACTTCACCGAGTCGCTGTTCGAACGGCTCGCGCAGCGCGGCGTCGAACGCGCGTTCGTGACGCTGCACGTCGGCGAGGGCACGTTTGCGCCGATGCGCAGCGAGGTCGTCGAGGAGCACCGCATGCACGAGGAGGTCTACGAACTGCCGCCGGAGACCGCCGCCGCGGTGCAGCGCACGCGGGAGCGCGGCGGTCGCGTCGTGGCCGTCGGGACCACCAGTTGCCGGACGCTCGAGACCTGCGCCAACGACGACGGCACCGTGACGCCGGGCCGCGGCGTGTCGGACCTGTTCTTGTATCCGGGTCGCAGCTTCCGCTGCGTCGACGCGCTGCTGACCAACTTCCACCTGCCGGAGTCGACGCTGGTGATGCTGGTGGCGGCGTTCGTCGGCCACCGGGAGACGCTGGCGCTCTACCGCGAGGCGATCGAACGGCGCTACCGGTTCTACTCGTTCGGCGACGCGATGCTGCTGCTGTGAGCGCTGCCGTTGCTGCGGGATCTGGCCGCGAACGCCTCCGTGCACGAACGCGTCAGCGCACGGCGTGCAGCAGTTCGCGAACGGCCGTCGCCGGGTCGTCGTGCTGCAGCACGTAGCTGCTGACGGCGACGCGACGCACGCCGGCAATCGCCAGCTGCAGCAGGTTGTCCGGGGTGACGCCGCCGATCGCGAACATCGGCAGCGACAGGTCGTCGCACAGCTCGGCCGCGGCGGCGATGGCGTCGTGGCCGAGGCCCTCCTGGTAGCCCTTGGTGGCGGTCGCGTGGCACGGGCCGAAGCCGACGTAGTCGGCGCGCGCGGCGTGCGCGGCCTGGATCTGCTTCAGGTCGTGCGTGCTGACGCCGAGCAGCCGGCCGAACATCAGCTTGCGCGCCGCGTCGGCCGGCATGTCGTCCTGGCCGACGTGCGCGCCGGGACACTCGCTGCGCAGCGCCAGCATCACGTCGTCGTTGACGATCAGCGGCACGCTGCGATGGAGGCAACGTTCGCGCACGCGTTCGAAGCGGCTGCGATCGGGCGCCTTGCTGCGCCACTGCACCAGGTCCACGCCGGCCTCCAGGGCCGCGTCCAGGGTTTCGAGCGGGTCGTGCCGGCACAGCTCCGGCGTGAACAACAGATACAGGCGACCAGGCAGGGGCATCGGGGCGGAGCAAACTAGCTCCAGGTCCGGCTTGGGCGTAGTCTTTGGTCCGTGTTCGTCGACGCGGTCTGGGCAAACGTGCTGGTGTTCGCGGTGGGACAGGCCTTTGCTTGGCTCTACGCGCGCAGCGGCAGGTTCTGGCTCGGTGCCGGTGCGACCGTGACGCTCTGGGTCGCCGCGGACTGGTGGCTCGTCGGTCGCTACCTGCTCGGCGCGTCGGCCGCGGAACAGGCGCTGCCGGTGGCGATCCTGCAGTTGACCTCGGTCGCGACCACCGGCGCCTTCCTGTGGGCGCAGGTCCGCCGTCGACAGGGACGCGCGACGCGCGCCGAACGGCACCGTCACGCGATCCAGCGCATGCTCGCCGGGGACCACGACGCCGCGGTCGCGACGTTCCGTCAGCTGGTCTGGAGCGACGGCTGGGATGCGGCCGCGTGGGTCGGCCTCGGCGACGCGCTGCGGCGCGCCGGCGACGTCACCGCGGCACGCCGCAGCTACGCGCGCGCCGATGCCGTCGACCTCGCCAACGCCTTCGCCGACCTGCTGTCGCATCGCCGCCAGCTGCTCGATCGTCCGCAGCGGCAGAAGAAAACCGCACCGCCCACTGGCGGGCCCGAGGTCGCAGGCGGCCGGAAGGGGCAGCGGAGAAAGGCCGCTGCCAAGGCCCGATCCGCCGGCTGAAGGTCGGTTTTTGTCCGGGCGGCGGTGTGGCACGACGCGCCGTCCGCGTTGCCTGGGACAACCGTGACACGCCTGTGACGCGGTGCTGATACCTTTCTCTGCCCTCCCTCCATCGTCATGCGCTTCGTAGCCCTTCTCGCGTTCTCCGCCTCGCTGGCGGCCCAAGGTCCTGGTGGTGGCGGCGGCGGCCCGCCGCCGGCCCTGCCGCCCGTACCGGTGCCGGCCCAGAACCCGATCACGCCGGCCAAGGCCGTGCTCGGCAAGCTGCTGTTCTGGGAGGAGCAGCTGTCGTCGAACAACCGCGTCGCGTGCGGCACCTGCCACCGCTTCGAGGCCGGCGGCGGCGACCTGCGCCGCAACCTCAACCCCGGCGTCGACGGCGTGCAGAACACGCCGGACGACATCTTCGCGTCGCCGGGACTGCGCCGCAGCGACGACGACAACCACTACATCCCGGACCCGCGCTTCGGCTTCAACAACCAGGTCACCGACCGTCAGTCGCAGTCGTTCGTGACCGCCGCGTGGTTCACCGACCTGTTCTGGGACGGCCGCGCCGACACGACCTTCGTCGACCCGGACACCGGCAGCGTGCTGATCCCGCAGGGCGGCGGCCTCGAGAGCCAGGCCGTCGGCCCGGTGCTGTCGTCGGTCGAGATGGCGCACGACGTCCGGCTGTGGTCGCAGGTGACGTCGAAGCTCGCGACTGCGCGGCCGATGGTCCTGGCGAGCAACCTGCCGGCCGACATGGCGGCGGCGATCGCCAACGACGCGACCTACCCCGACCTGTTCCTGGCGGCGTTCGGCACGCCCGACATCACCGCCGCGCGCATCGGCCTGGCGCTGGCGACCTACCAGCGCACGCTGGTGCCCGACCAGTCGCCGTACGACCAGTTTGCCGCCGGCAACCCGGCGGCGATGACGCAGCAGCAGCACCAGGGCTTCATGGTCTTCACCGGTCCCGGCCGCTGCGTGATCTGCCACAGCGGCGGCCTGACCGCGGACGACCAGTTCCACAACCTGGGCCTGCGTCCGATCGCCGAGGACAACGGCCGCCAGAGCGTCACCAACGCCCCGGCCGACGCCGGCCGCTTCAAGACGCCGTCGCTGCGCAACGTCGGGCTGCGCAACAGCTTCATGCACAACGGCCAGTTCACGACGCTGGCGCAGGTGGTGGGCTTCTACAACGGCGGCGGCGGCCCGTTCCCGCAGAACAAGGACCCGCAGCTGATCCCGCTCGGCCTGAGCCCGCAGCAGCAGGCCAACCTGGTCGCGTTCGTGTCGACGGCGCTGACCGACCCGCGCGTCGCGCAGGGCCTGCCGCCGTTCGACCGGCCGACGCTCTACAGCGAGACGACGCCGAGCCAGGGGCAGCAGGCCGGCGCTCCGACCGCCGGCAGCGGCAACCAGTTCCCGCTGATGCTCGCCGGCGTGCCGGCCAACCTCGGCAACCCGGAGTTCAAGCTCGGCATGTTCAACGGCCTCGGCGGTGCGCCGGTCACGCTCGTGGTCAGCACCGGGCTGGCGTTCGCCAGCGTCAACGGCATCAACGTCAACGTCGACCTCAATGGCAGCGAACTGCTGATCCCCGGCGTGCTGGGCGGCACGGCCGGCGTCGTCGGGGACGGCTACGGCACGCTCGCGGTCGGGTTGCCGAACGCACCGTTCCTGGCCGGGCTGTCGCTCTACGCGCAGTGGTTCGTCTGGGATGCGGGCGCGCCCAACGGCGCCGCCTCGACCCGCAGCGCGCGCCTGCAGCTGTTCTAGTCCCGCTGCCAGGCCTCTGGCCGCGCCGGTCCGTCAGCGGATCAGGCGCGAGTAGCGGTAGTAGGCCTCGAGCGTCAGCGTGCGCAGCGCGGTCGTTTCGACCGAGCTGAAGCCCGGCACCGGCGGCCACATGTCGGCCGCGTCTGGCGCAAGGTCCTGCGTTCGGACCACGGTCTCGCCGAGCCGCCGCTGCCAGCGCTGCCATGCCTCGCCGCCGAACGGGAACAGCGCGAACGAGGTCCAGAACGCCGCTTCCGGCCGCTCGGGGTCGGCCTCGGTCGCCAGCCGCATGGCGAGCTTCTGCAGCTCGGCCTCGGCGTCGTCGCCGAGGCGCTGCCGCACCAGCAGCAGTGCCGCCCGTTCTCCCGCGGTCGTGGCCGGGTGCGCACCGAACCACGGCAGCAGGTCGGTGGCCGAAGGCGCTTCGACGTCGAAGCCGAAGTGGCGCGCCGAGTCGCACGCGAGCGCGGCCCAGCAGCTCGCGAGCGGATCCGAAGGCGCGTCGGCCGTCGCGGGCCAGCCGCCGTCGTCGTTGCGCTGCGCCAGCAGCGCGTCGAGCGCGCGCCCGGCGATGCGGCGCATCGGCCCGCGATACTCCGACACGCCGAACGCCTCGACCAGCGTGTAGGCCGCGAGCGCCTGCTGCCGGATCGGATCGTCGGCGCTGACGTCGACCGAGCCGTCGTCCTGTTGGCGCTCGCGCAGCCAGCCGACGGCGCGGCGCAGCACGTCGCGGTCCGGGCCGGCCCGCATCGTGCTGCCGTCGCCGAGCTCGGCCAGCACCGCGAGGCAGGTCTCGCGCAGCCGCGGCTCGCCGTCGTCGTCGGCGAACGCACCGTCGCTGCGCTGGGTGCGGCGGAACCAGCTGTCCTGCCGCGGGAAGCATCTGTAGATCACGGGCGCCGGCTGGCCCGGTCGCGCTCGCTGCTCCGAGGTGGCCTGCTGCGGCGGCGGTGGGGGATCCGTCTGGCAGGCGGCCAGCAGTGCCAGCGGGACGAACGGGCGAAGCATGCGCGCAGCAACGTAGCGCAAGGCTCTGGGTTCAGCGGCGAAATCAGCCGATCTCGAATGCGCTGCGGTAGCAGCCGTGCGCCTGCAGGTGGTCGACCAGCGCGCACAGGCCCGCGTCGCTGGCGATCGTCGCGCTGTCGCCGACCACGGTCAGGTGGCGGCGCGCGCGCGTCAGGGCGACGTTGAGGCGGCGCAGCTCGGCGAGGAAGCCGACCTCGCCGCGGTCGTTGCTGCGCACCAGCGAGACCACACAGGCTTCCTTCTCACGGCCCTGCAGGCCGTCGACGGTGCCGATCTCGAGGTCCGGGTCGGGCAGCCGTTCGCGCAGGCGCTGCACCTGCGCGTTGTACGGCGTGATCACGGCGACGTCGCGAGCGGCGACGCCCGCATCGAGCAGGTCCTGCACGATGCGCACCACCAGTTCGGCCTCGCCGGGGTTGTGCCGGGAGGCCTCGTCCTGCTCGGCGGTCTCCTCGTGGCCGCAGCCGGCGGTGTCGACGAAGCACAGCGGCTCGTCGGTCCACTCGTTGGTGGTGACGCCGTCGAGGTCGACCAGGCGATGGCTCGCGACCGACGGCGCGGCGGCGAGGCGGCCGTCGTAGAACGTGGCCGACGACCAGCCCATGATGCGTTCGTGCATGCGGTACTGCACGGTCAGCATGCGGCCGGCGGCGGCGGTGCCCGGCTGCTCGGCGAGCCGTTCGAACAGCGTGCGCGACAGGCCGTCGCGGTCGGCCTGCGGCGACAGGATCGTCGGCGGCAGCTGGTGGTGGTCGCCGGCGAGCACGACGCGGTCGGCGTGGCGCATCGGGATCCAGCAGGCCGCCTCGAGCGCCTGCGCCGCCTCGTCGATGATCACGCGGTCGAAGCTGCGCTCGCCGATGCCGGCCTCGGACGCGCCCGTGGTCGTCGCCAGCACGACGTCGGCGCCGTCGACGATGCCGCGCGTGATCGCGCGCTCGAGCTGGCGGCGTTCGCCGCGCAGCTGCCGCAGCTGGTCGCGCGCCGCGAACCGCTCTTGGCGACCGCTGGCCCGCTGCATCGCGCGCAGCGCCTGGTCGAGGTCGCGCCGGTTGTCGCGCAGCACCTTCTGGTCGGGCGAGCCGGCGACCAGCTGCGCCAGCGAGACGTCGCGCGCGCCCTGCTGCATGCGCGCCGGGTGCCCGAGGCGAACGACGCGCACGCCGGCTGCGGCCAGCCGTTCGGTCAGGTTGTCGACCGCCACGTTCGACGGCGCGCACGCGAGCAGCCGTTCGCCGGCGGCGACCGCCTGCCGGCACAGTTCGACCAACGCGGTGGTCTTGCCGGTGCCGGGCGGGCCGTGGATCCGGGCGACACGAGGCGCCGACAGCGCGGCGGCGATCGCGTCGCGCTGCGAGGCGTCGAGGCCGTCGTCGAACCAGGTCGAGATCGGGGCCGGCGGTTCGGGTTCGTCGTCCCGTTCGCCGAACAGCACGTCGACGAAGCGGGCGCGGCTACGGTCGGGGTCGCGCGCCAGCTGTTGCAGCGCCTGGTCGAGGCGGCGGTAGGTCACGTCGGTCGAGACGCGGTCGACTCGCACCACCGGCGGCAGGTCGGCTTCGTCGTCCTCGAGCGCGCAGACGACCTCGCCGCGGCGTACCCGGACGACGACGGCGCCGATCCGTTCGCGGTCGTCGCGGTCCCTGCGCAGCGCGACGACGTCGCCGGGGCCGAAGCGGTGCGGTGGCAGCTCGCCGCCGCGGGACGGCCTGAGCACGGCGTGCAGTCGGCCGCCGAAGCCGGGCTCGAGATCCTGGATCTCGAGCCGCAGCAGCGTCGCGCCGCGGGCGACCAGTTCGGCGTCGGTGCAGGTCTGCAGCAGCCGTTCGCTCTCGGCGATCTCGGCGTCGCGCTCGAGCTGTAGCAGCTGGCGGTGGTGGGCGGCGAACTCGGCGCGGGTCGGCATGCGCGCTACTGCTTCGTCGGCACCGTGATGGTGACCGGCGTCTCGTCGGCCTGGATGCGGAAGTCGGCCGACTGCGCCTTGCCCGCTCGAAACCGCGCCTCGTAGCTGATGCCCGGCAGATCGAGGAACGCGCAGTGGAACGTGCCGTTCGCGTCGGTGCGCACGCTGTCGATCCAGCTCCAGTTGAGGCTGTTGGCGACCGACTCGAGGCCCTTGTCGCGTGCGCCGCCACCCGCCCACGTCGAGCTGTGGCAGTCGAGCCGGGCGCCGACGACCGGCTTGCCGTTCTGGTCGACCACCTTGCCGCGCATCGCCGGCATCGGCTGCATGCGCAGTTCGCGGCTCTCGTCGCCGTCGAGGTCGAGATCGAGGTGCACCATGTTGCGCTCGTTGCGGCCGAACACGAACCACTTGCCGGGCTGCAGCAGCAGCGCGACGCGGCCGGCGCTGTCGGTGGTGGTCGACGTCGTCCACGCGTCGCAGCTGTAGTTGCTGTCCGCTTCGCGGCTGACGAACAGCAGCTCGACGTCGTTGGCCGGGCCGCCGGTGTCGTCGAGCAGCTGCAGCTGCACGGTCCGCAGGGCGCCGACCGCGAACTCGAGCTTCTGTCCGTCGAACTTGCGGATGCTGTGCAGCGCGGCGGCGCGGAACGGCGTGCGGCGCTGCAGCTCGGGTTCGACCAAGGTCGCCGTCAGCGGGTCTCCGACCAGCACCACGTCGACCTCGTCGACCGCACCCTGCAGCTGCGGCACCCGGAATCGCCCGTCGGCGTCGGTGCGCACCGTGTAGAGCAGGTTCTCGTTCTGCCAGCCGTTGTGCTTGATGTCCTGGATGCGGATGCCGAGGCGCACGCCGACCCGCTGGCCGGCGAGGCCGCGCTGTTCGTCGAGCATCAGCCTGCCGACCATCGGTTCGGCCGCGGGCATCGTGAACGTCAGCTCCTTCAGCCCTTCGCGTTCGACCTCCTTGCCGTCGAGGAACGGCTTGTCGGTGAAGCCGGAGTGGGTCGACTTGTGGCCTTCCTTCTCGGCGACGAACAGCAGCCGGTTCCAGCCGGTGCCCTGGAACGGGTCGCGCGCCGTCGGCACGCGCGCGGCGAGTCGGCCGTCGGCGTCGGTCGCGCCGAGATCGCGCCAGACGTGGCGCGCCGGCAGCGAGACGCCGTGGTTGGTGTAGCCCGAGTAGCCGCCGTCGATGCGTTGCCGGATGCGGGCGCCCGCGACCGGCTTGCCGGCGCCGTCGACCGCGCGCAGCGGCACCTGGTGGGGCGCGCGCACGGTCACGGTGGCGGTGGCCTGCAACGTGCTGTAGGCGCGGCCACCGAGCGGCTGGCCGTCCTTGTCGACGACCTCGAGGTGGACCCGACCGGCCGGCATCGGCGGCAGCTCGCAGGTCGCGTCCTCGCCGATCTCCACCTCGCTGCCGGTCAGTTCGACCGAGTGCGGCACCAGCCGCAGCCGGAACGGCCGCAGGTCCTGCCACGCCTCGAGGCCCTTGATGGTCGCCTTGCAGACCGGCCGCGGCTGGTCGGCGCGCAGTTCGACCAGCCGGCCGCTGGTGGTCCAGGTCGTGCTGCTGCAGACGCGCTGGTCGCCGTCGGGGCCGATCGCCCAGACCAGGTGCAGCGTGCACGGCCGGATGCTGGCGCGGAAGCGGCCGCGTGCGTCGGTCTTGACGACCTCGTGCGCGGCGGCGCGGTGGCGGCCGTCGGTGATGTCGGGCAGCACGCAGTGCACCTCGGCGCCTTCGATCGGTTGGCCGTCCGCGTCGACGACCTTGCCGAGCAGCGGGCGCAGCTGCTGGGCGTGCGCGGTGGCGACGCTGAGCGTCAGCGCGGCGAGCAGGAGCGACGCGGAGGAGGCGGTTGGCATGGGCGCGATCTTGAGCCGCACCGCCGATCGCCGCAAGGTCGGCCGGGCAGGATGCCGGATCGATGGGGCGTGCGGGTGTCAGGCCAGGCAAGTGGTTGCAGGCGAAGCCGCGTCGCCACAACCGGCGCAGTAGCACGGTGAGGATTCTTGCGCCGGCAGTCACGGCCCTTCTTGCGGCTGGTCCGCCGGGCGCTGCGGGTCACACGTCGAAGCGCTGCAGGTCACTGTCCCTGCCGAGCGACCGGGGATGCTCGGGGCACAATGGAGCATGGTCGTCGCAGGTAGCCGTCGCCGGACTTGCAGATCCCTGCTAGGGATGAGTGCCAGGTAGCCGCTTGCGCCTGCTTGCCGCGATGGCGCGCGCGTCCGAGCAAATCGGGCATGCCGTGCTCAGCCTGGCCAGCACCTCGGCGTCCAGGCGATCCGGCTTCCTCGGATGCTGCGAGATCAGCTGCACGCGGCGCGGATGGCTGGTCGAAGCCGCCAACGGCCAGGTGTCGGGCTTCCAGGCTGATTGCGTGCGCCTCCGCCATGCTGCGAGACCTCCGCCGAGGCCTTCGCGATCGGTCGGACAGGCGCCTTGCTCTGCGACTGCATCCACATCGAGGGGCAGTAGTGAACTCGGGGTCGCCGGTGTCCAGGCCGATGGTCACGCCGGTGGACCAGTGGACACGCCGAGTCGAGGGGCGGTCGTGCTCCAGTTGATGTTCAGCCTCCATTGTGGAGAGGCTGCGCAGGAGCGACCGACCCCCTGATCCGGTTTCCGTCGAGTCGGCGCAGCCGTGCCGCGACGACGAAGTGGTCCATCGATCCCGGGCCGGGCGCCACGTGCAGCAGGTGCCACGCCTCGGTCTCGAGGACGGCGGTTCCTCGGACGCGATGCCGAACCGGTGCCGAGGCCTCGTGACCGGCGGAGCCTTCCGGCCACCTCGTGTGCTCCAGCACCGTCTCGATCTTCAGGTGGTGCTCGTCGACACAGGCGATGCGCGCCCGGACGGCGAGGCCGTCTCGGTTTTCGCCTGGGCTCATGGCCTTCGCCCTGTCGGTGGGGCCCGGGGAGTCTCGGTGCACGCCTGCATCGAGCGAGAAGCCGCGGTGCGGACCGACGATCGCAAGGCACGCGTGGTTCAGGAGCTTCTCGAGGTCGTCCGGCTTGTCGGCCAGCGCAGCCCATGACCGCTCTCCGGCGATGGTCCCGAATCGTAGCTCGAGCGAGTACTGGCGTTGCTGGTGCCGAGCCAGGGCGTCCACCATGCCTCGAATGCGAGTCATTGCATCCGTGTCGCAGCGCGCGAGCAACAGACCGTTCTGGTAGCTCATGGTGAACGGGCTACCGTCCCACTTGTCTGGTTCGATCGTCGAAGTGAGCAGGTCGATGAGTCGCGACTCGTCGATGACCGGCGCGGCTGAATCCTTTTCGATCTCCGGGAACAGCGGCGCATCGTCGACCCCGGAGCGAGGAACCGGACGAGCGGCACCGGGCATGTTCGCAACGAGTGCGCCGACCGGGAGCACCAGACGGCCCAGATCACCGATTGCCGTCGATTCCTCAATCGGAGAGGGTGCGATCCAGGCTTCGACCGGCGCAAGTCGCCGCAGGCGCAGGCAGATTGCGTGCCCGCCGGCCGTGTTGGCTCCGACCAGCAAGCCCTGGCCGTTATTGAGGATGCCCGAGGCACGGACCGCTCCGGACCCGGTTCGTGCCGCCAGGGCAACCAGCAGCTTGCCATCGTGGGTCCGATTCGCGCGCACCTCCCAAGCCGAATCGGCGGCCTCTTCGCCGGCCTGCCGACGTGCTCCGGACTCGAGACAGATGGGGCATCCGATCGCGCCTCGACCGAACCACATTCGTCGCGGCTGTGACGCCTGCAGCAACGCGTCGAATCGTGTTCCGTCGAGGACAGGCTGCCGTCCTGCCACAGCGCCTCCAGGCAGCTCGTAGACCTCGATGAGGACCTGCTCCATCGCGAAACCACGCATCCGATCGAGCACGCTGGCGACCATTTCGTGCATCTCGGGATTGCAGGTCACCATCAGCAGCCTCGACTCGTCGGTGCGGATTTCGACGCCTTCCTCGAGCCAATAGGTGTAGTCGGTCAGGTGCTGCAGATTGTCGACGAGATCCGCGAGTTCGATTCCGGCGATCGGATCGTCTCCGGCTTCGGACTTGCGTGGCAGGCCTCTGGCCGCCTCGGAAGCCGGGTCGACTCGGCCATCGAGCGACGGAAGGTCGCGGATCTCGTAGGGCGCGAACTCGATGTCGCCCCAGGCGAGCGCCTGAACGTCGTAGATGCGCGTCGACAAGCCGCGCTGCGCGGCGATCGGCAGGGCGAGCAGGCAGATTGCTGCCCAGACGGCGGCGACGGGCGCCACGGAACTCGATGTGGTCATGGTTCGTCTCGGGTTCTCGGTATCAGCGCAGCAAGGCAGTTCGCGCGACCCGAAGGCCCATCAGGCTCGAGGTGTTGGTTTCGGAAACCTGGGCGCGCGCAGCACTACGAAGGGAGCTCTTGCGGTGCCGATTGAGCAGCAGGCATCCAGCGTTGCCACCGCGCACGACGCGGTGCTTGTTGCCGTCTTCTTCGAAGGCAATCTGTCCGAGGTGGCTCGGGCTCTGTTCGGCGTAACTGTCCTGGCACAGTTCGTCGACGTTGCCGTGCATGTCGAACAGGCCCCATGGATTCGGTGATCGAATCCCGCAGCGGATCGGCTTCACGTTGCGTGCCTTCGGGTCGGTCCGGAAGGCCGCCTGCTGCTTGTTGAGGGTGCGTCCGAACGCGTACGGCGTCGTCGTGCCCGCCCTGCAGGCGTACTCCCATTCTGCCTCGCTAGGTAGCCGCAGGCCGTGCCCGACCTTGTCGAGGAACTTCTGCGCCGAGCGCCAACTGACCTTGGTCTTCGGAAGGCTGCCCTTCTTGCCGGCGATCGGCTTGTTCGACATCACCTGCGACCATTGCGAGGCTGTCAGCTCCGTCTCCGCGAGGTAGAAGGCGCTCTCGATCAAGCGCGTGTGCAGGTGCTCGTTGCTATACCTGCCCGCTTCGTTGGCCGGAGATCCCATCTGGAACGATCCACCCGGCACCAGGACCATGGTGATGCCACTGCGGCGCTCGCGGACTCGCCACGGCAGGCCCGAGTCGGCGATTCGTGCCAGGATCGCCTTGTCCTTGACCCGTGCCGGGTCGGGCTGGATCCGCAGGATGTCGGCCCAGACATCGATCGCGGCCAGTAGCTCCGCGTTGGTCGAGGCTTCCGCTTCTTCGACGTCGTTGTCGAGCGGTATCGGCTCGGGCGCGGGCCGACCGGGGCTTCCCATTCGTGGGCTTGCCTGACGCGGCCCCGTCGCTCGTTCGTCGAGCCTCCGCAATGGAATGTCGCCACCGGAGTCGCCGTCCCAGATGGACTTCGGCTTCTGCCGGTTCTGGCTCTGGCGCTTGACGCAGTGGTAGGTGTAGCGCGCCAGTTCGCGGAAGGTGATCCACTTGTCGTCGTTGCTCTCGGCATCTCCGCCCAGACCGAGCAGCAGGTAGTGCGTGAACAGGCCGTTGCGGATCGGCTGCTGGTGGTGATCCAGCGTCCCGGGCGTCGGTTCGAACGACAGCGTGCCGGGGGCGGTGGAGAACAGGATGCCCATGCCCTCGGCCTCGAACTGGTCGAGTTCGAATCGGTCGACGTTCGTGTTGCGCGACGGCACATTGCGGCAGGCATCTACGATCAGCATCTTCTGGCGCGCTTTGCTGAGAGCCATCAGGCGGCGCACGCTGTCGAGGTCGAGTCCGGTGATCGAGAGTCTGTCGGGATCCGTGAACTTCGTGCAGAAAAACGGGGCCCCGCCCGGCTCCGAGAAGCCGTGCCCCGAGAGGTAGACCAGCAAGACGTCCTCCGGATCCGCATTGGCGCACATGCGGCGCACCTCGGACAGGATCGAGTCCGCGTGGTTCGGTGACCGACGCGTGTCGCTGCGCATTTCGCTAACGGAGAACCCGAGGGTCTTTAAGGTGGCTGCGAGGTCCGCTGCGTCCTTCTCCGCGAATTGCAGCTCGGTCAGGTGTTCGTAGCGGTCCACTCCGACGACGACCGCGAAGCAGCTGCGGCCGTCTCCACGTTGCTCGCGTGGTACGACCATGATGTCCTTGGTGGCCGGGGCCTGGGCATGGGTGGAGAATGCGAGCAGCAGCAGCAGCAGCGCGTTGGAGATCGCTCGAATCGGCAGCATGACTATCCTCGGAGTGCATCAAATCCCGGGATGCGAAGGCGTTCAACCTGTCGAAGGACCATTCGCCCCCAGCGGTCGCGATGTTCTGCGGACCGGGAGTGGGCGCTCGGGCGGGCGGCCCCACCGTTTTCCCGATCGTGGTCGGAGAGCCATCGGTAACGTGAGAATGGCCGCCCGTTTCGTTCGTCCGGTCCGCAGCCAGGTCGTCATGTCCCATCCCGATCCCAATCCACCCGGCGAAAAGCCGCTGCAGGGCGAGTCCTTGCTGCGCGAAGCCACCGAAGTCGATGGCTTCAAGGTACTGCCGCCAGCTGTTCTCTACGCTCGAATCGGCGAAGGCGGGATGGGTGCCGTCTTCCGCGGTAGACACTGCCAGTTGGACATCGACGTCGCGGTCAAGTGCCTGCTGCCGTCGATGAGCGCGGCACGTCCCGAACTCGTGAAGCGCTTCACACGCGAGGCACGGCTCGCAGCCAGCTTGACCCATCAGAACCTGGTTCGAGTGATGGACGTGCAGCAACACGGGGACTTGCACTATCTGGTCATGGAATACGTCGCCGGTGAGAACGCTGCCGATCGCGTGCGGCGGAAGGGAGCTCTTGGCGAAGCAGAGGCGCTGCGCATCGTGCTCGGTGCTTGCCGCGGGCTCGCCGAGGCGCACCGGCGTGGCATCGTGCACCGCGACGTGAAGCCCGAGAACGTACTGATCGCGACCGATGGACGGGTCAAGCTGGCGGACCTCGGGATCGCGCGGGTTGTCGCGAAGGAGGCCCATGGCTCTGACATCAGCGTTGCCGGCCGCGTCGTCGGAACGCCCGCCTACATGCCCCCCGAGCAATGGGACACTACCGAGGTCACGCCCGCTGCCGACGTGTGGTCGATCGGCGCGGTGCTGTACTTCCTGCTGAGCGGTGAGCACGCGATCCCCTCGGGCTCCTACCTCGAGATGGCGCAGCGTGTTCGCGATGAGCCGTTCCCGGAACTGCCGCCTGGCGCTGCCATCCGCGAGCCGGTCGTCGCGATGCTGCATCGCTGTGTGCAGCGCGACCCTGGTGATCGCTACTCCGACGCTGGCGCACTGCTGTCCGTGTTGCAGCCCCTGGTCGACGAGGACGACGCATCGCTGGCCCATACGGTCGAAGCTGGCGCCCCATCGGGGCGCGGCACCGCCATGGTGACCCCGCCGCCGAGGGAAACCGTGCTGAAGGTCAAGCTCGAGATCGGCGGCAGTGCGGTGGCCGAGGATCCGAGCGCTGGCCAGGAAACCGTGCGCCAGGAGCGCCCGGGTGCGACTGCGGCGACGCGCGCGAGCGTGGCTCCCGTCGGCGGGGCGACGGAGCCGACACACACGCGTGCGGCGTGTTCGACGTCGCCTGCTGCGGACCGGCGATCGAAGCCGGCCCCGGCATCGCCGCATCGTCCACGCTGGCCATGGATCCTGCTGGTCGTGGCGCTGTTGGCCGCCTCGTACGCAGCCTACGAATGGGGGCGCGATGATCGTGTCCATCCGTTCGAAGGGACGCCCATGCGGCCGATCGACGACGAGCTGCCGGGGGAACTCGGTCGCGGCAGGTGAGCGCGTGCCGCCGATTCCTTGACGCCTGCGGAGCTACCGCCTCGAATCTCAGTCGGGTGAAGCCCGGATGCCGGCCACAACACGCACGACCTGCGAAGAGACTTCCTGCACCGAGCACGATGCAGGCGGCTGCTCGAGTTGGGACGATCAGGGGTTCGAGCTGATGCGGATCCTCCAGGCGAGTCCGCCACAGGAATGCCCGTTCTTCGAACTCGTGTTGCGGCCCAGTGTCGTCGCCGCGTCACGACGACTGCCTGCCAACATGCAGAACGAGGATCTGCTGAGTGAGGTGGTTCTGCGAGCGCTGTCTCGCTACGGCGGGCGGGGCCCGGCAAGCGGCGCCGCACCATCGAGACCGGATCAGATTGCGCAGTTCGTCAAGCGTGTTCTGCAGGACGTCAAGCGCCAACAGCGCGGGCGGCGACGCTGCACCCAGTGCGTCGCATATCGACCGCACGAAAGTGCAAGTGGTGGCACTTGTACGCGCCAGTACGCGGTGGGCGGGGTTGCGCATGCTCACTGGGATCGCCATCTCGACGTACGGGCCGAACCCCATCTCCTGGAGCCGCCTTGTCGCGAGTATGTGGGTTGTTCGACCGTGCCGATGCCGGACGAACAGGCAATCGCGGCAGCCTCCCAGGGTCGCAGTTCGGTCCGCAAGGAGGGCATGCGTATCGAGCAGCTACAGGAAGCCCTGGCACGGATGATGGCGGAGAACACGCTCCGCGGCCTATTGGTCGTGCAGCATCGGATCGATGGCGAGAGCTACGACACCCTTGCAAGGCAGCACGGTCTCAGTCGCGACCAGGTCAAGCGTCGACTTCGTGACGGCATGCGGCGGCTGCGAGAACTGATGCGTGATCCTGCCGTGAGCGAGGACTCATGAGCAACGACCACCAGGACGACTTGCAGCCGACGTTCGATGCGTTGCGTGCGAAGCTGCGGGACAAGGTCGGCAAGTCCGTTCCGAGTGAAGAACTCGACGCACTGCTCGATGAGCGGGAAAGTGCAGACGAGCGCCGGAGGCTCGCTCACGCGGTCCTGGCCGACAGGCGTTCGCGAGCTGAGTTCGTACGCCTACTCGCGATCGATCGCGAGATCGCACGCGTGGCTTCGGATGCCGCCGATGTGCCGACCCCGTCGGCGCCGCCACGGCGTGCGCATTCGTGGATTGTCGGCGCCGGCTTGCTGGCTGCTGCGGCCGGCCTGCTGTTGGTGCTCGTGTTGTCACCGCCCGGAGCGCCGCAGTGGTCCGTCCAGGTGGTTGGTGCCGAACCGGCGAAGGACCGCAGCTGGCCGGGTATCCGGATTGCGCACGTCGAGGAAGCACTGGAATTGCGAACCTCGGAGACATCGACTGGCAGCCGGCCAGCGACCCTGCACTGGGTCGCCTACGATTGCCAAACGAGGACGTCCAGGGCCGCGCTGGTCGAGGTCGGGCAACCGGTAGCGGTCGCTTCCCTGTTGCCGAGCGGGTCCCCGGGTCTGCTGCTGATCGGGGTCACGACGGGCCCTGCCGCGGATCTCGCACTGCGGCTGCAGGAACTCGCAGCATCGGTGCTCGGTCGTGGTGGCAGGTTCACGACTGCCGCCGAGCTGGCCATGGCCCTTTCTCGCGACGAACCGCCGGCCTGGGCCGAGTCTGCGGCCGTTTGTTGCGTCCAGGTGCAATGAGTCATGCGCCGGGCTCCTGGCCGTTCGGTCGATTCTCGCGGTGGGATTTCGCCCCATCGTTGCCTGCCGGTCCGCAAGCAGGGTGCATGGCGCATCGTGCCCTATCATCACGCCAGCGAGCCACGGTTCGGATCGTGGACTCGGATCGTGCCGCTATCGAACCCTCGCAATCCACCGGATCCCGAATGAGACCCACCCATTGCCTCTTCCTCGTCGCCTCCATCGCCATGGCTGCCACCGTGGTCGTAGGTCAGTCCCAGCGTCCGGGGAAGAACGTCCAGGCTCTCTGCATCGGCATCGACGCATATCGGAGGGGCCCGCTGCCGAATTGCGTGAACGACGCCAAGGACATGCGCAAGCTGCTGCTGGATAACGGGGTGCCGGCCGGCAACGTGCGGCTGATGGTCGACGAGGAATGCACCCGTCGGGGTATTCTCGGCGCGCTGGAGGAGCTGTCCGGGCGCGCGAAACCCGGCGACGAAGTGCTGGTGTACTACTCCGGTCACGGCTCGCACAAGCGAGACCGTTCGGGGGACGAACCGGATGGTGCGGACGAGACCTGGGTGACCGTGGAACTCGACCAGATTCTCGACGACGAACTCGAGCAGGCGTTTGCCAAGATCCCCGGCACCGTCTACCTCATCAGCGACTCGTGCCATTCCGGTAGCGTCAGCAAGGGGATCGAGATCGAGGACGATGAGGAGATTGGCAAGTACTTGTCACCCGAAGAGATCGCCAAGGGTCGGGGTGAACGGGTAGCGGCGTCCGATTGGCGGCCGCGCGACATCGGCGTCAAGGTCCGCGAGCGCCAGGAGCGTCGCAACGCGTCCGGTGGTTCGGCATCGGCCGGCGGCAGCGTCGCGGCACGCCTGTTCGCTTCCTGCAGCGACCTCGAGGTCAGCGGTGCATCTCGTCGACGCCGCAACAGCCATTTCACCGGCGAACTGCTACGGGTGCTGCACGCGACGCGTGGGCGTCGGACGACGTTCGGCGAGGTCCGGGATGCCGTGACCCGGCTGCTGCGCAATCGAGCGTCCCGGTATCCGCAGAACCCGACTCTGTTTTCCCTGCAGGCCGACCTCGCCATTCCGATGTGGCTCGGCGGTGGTGGGGATTCGTCGCGACCGCAGGCAGCGGGCGCGGAGGCCCGCAATGCGGCGGCGCGAGTCAACCAGATCGTCGACGGATTGCTACGAAGGACCGCGCGCGCGCCGGCACAGCAACAGGACTGGATCGCCCGCCTTGGTACCCGAGACCGCCGCTTCGCCTACCGCACGTCGGAGTACCTCGAGCTGGAAGTGTCGTTGCGCGAGGACGCTCCCAAGGTCTGGTTGTGCGTGTTCAATGTCGGCCCGACCGGCAATCTGACCTTGCTCTATCCCAACGGGCCCGACGGCAATCACCCGCTGAAGGGTGGGCAGACCCTGCACGTAGGTGGACGTTCATCCGAGGTCGAGCTGCAGCTGAATGGCGAACCCGGACAGGAAGGCATCGTGGCGTTCGCGCTCGAGTGGGACCCGTTCGTCGGTGTCGATTTCGATGCACTGCTCAAGGCGGACAATCGATTTCGCTTTGTCAGCGCAGACATGACCAGCGCGCGCCGGCGTGGGGCAGCGACCCTGATGCGTGCGCGCGATATCGGGGTCAAGCCTCGCCGCCGGGCCGGCGAGGGTTGGAGCAAGGCGGTGCTGACCGTGAGCCACCGCTGACGCGCGAGGGTCGGATTGACAGGATCGCACGGGTCGAGCAGCCCCGCTGCATCCGCGGCTCGAGCGTTGCCTGTCGGTAGCTACAGGATCTTCTCGGAGATCGTCTTGGCCTGCAGGAACTGCAGCAGGTAGTCCGGGCCGCCGGCCTTGCTGTCGGTGCCCGACATGTTGAAGCCGCCGAACGGGTGCGCGCCGACCAGCGCGCCGGTGCACTTGCGGTTGATGTAGAAGTTGCCGACGTGGAAGCGGGCCATCGCCTCCTGCTTGTGCTTGGGGTCGTCCGTGAACACCGCGCCGGTCAGGCCGTACTCGGTGTTGTTGGCGACCTCGAGGCCCTCCTCGAAGTCCTTGACCTTGATCAGCGCGAGCACCGGCCCGAACACCTCATCCTGCGCCAGCTTCGCGTCGGGCGCGACGTCGGCGAACACGTGCGGCATCACGTAGTGGCCGTTGCTCGGCGCGTCGTCGCTGCCGACCAGCTGCTTGCCTTCCTTCTTGCCGATGGCGATGTACTCGAGCGACTTCTTCTTCGCGTCGGTGTCGATCACCGGGCCGAAGTTGTTGCCGTAGCCGGCCGGGTGGTGCGCTTCGATCGCCTCGACCTTCGGCACCAGCTTGCTCTTGAACTCCTCGTAGACGTCCTGGTGCACGATCGCGCGGCTGCACGCCGAGCACTTCTGGCCCTGGAAGCCGTAGGCCGCCGCGACCACCGCGTCGACCGCCGCGTCGAGGTTGCAGTCGGCGTCGATCAGCATGCTGTCCTTGCCGCCCATCTCGGCGATCAGGCGCTTCATCCACTTCTGGCCCTTCTGCACCTTGGCCGACTGCTCGTGGATCCACAGGCCGACCTGGCGGCTGCCGGTGAACGAGATGAAGCGGGTCTTCGGGTGCTTGACCATCGCCGCGCCGACGACCTCACCGGGGCCGGTGACGAAGTTCAGCACGTGCTTGGGCAGACCGGCTTCGTGCATCAGCTCGAGCCACATCGCGGCGACGGCCGGCGACTGTTCGGCGGGCTTCAGCACGACCGTGTTGCCGGCGATCAGTGCGGCGGCGGTCATGCCGGCCATGATCGCGAGCGGGAAGTTCCACGGCGGGATGACCGCCCCGACGCCGATCGGGATGTAGAGCATCTGGTTGCGCTCGCCCTCGACCGGCGTGACCAGCTGCGGCTTGCTCGTCTCGAGCATCTGGCCGCAGTAGTACTCGAGGAAGTCGATCGCCTCGGCGGTGTCGCCGTCGGCTTCGGCCCACGACTTGCCGACCTCGTAGCACAGCATCGCCGAGAACTCGTGCTTGCGTTCGCGCAGCATCTGCGCGGCCTTCATGAACAGGTCGACGCGGTACTGCACGTCGGTGCGCGACCATTCGCCGAACGCCTCGTGCGCCTTCTCGACCGCGACGTTCGCCTCGGCCTCGCCGAGTTCCTGGTACTTGCCGATCCGCCGCGACAGCTCGCCGGGGTCGTAGCCCTCGAACGTCTTCTTGCCCTTCACTTCCTCGCCGCCGATCCAGCACGTCCAGGTGCGGCCGAGGTACTCGTCCTGCACCTTCTTCAGGGCGGCCTCGAATGCCTGCTTGTTCTCGGGCTGGGAGAAGTCGGTGAACGGCTCGTTGCGGAAGTCGGACAGCTGCACTGGGGGTTCCTGCGTTGGCGTGGGGAAAATGGGCCAACAGGATGCGGATCGCTGCCCAGAAACGCAAGCGACCTGCCGGGAGGTGGCCGGCAGGTCGTTCGCGGGGATCAGGTTGTCGGGCGCCCGAGGGCGGAGAAGCCTACCTCACGATGCGGGTTCGTGCGGGGAAGCTTCCTGCCGGGCGGTGGGGTGCTCGGCGCAGCCTAGCTCGCCTGCCACTTGTGGCGCTGCACGGTGTCGTGGAAGGCCTGCTTGTCGTCCCGGTTGAACAGGCGCACGCGGCCGCCGCAGTCGATGCAGAAGCTGTGGTTCACGCTCATCAGGAACCGGACGTAGCCCTTGCAGTGGTCGCACCACTTCTGCTCGTTGTAGAACTCGGTGTTGCTCGTCGGGAAGTCCATGTTGCTGCGCTCGTTGGTCACGAACGGTTGAGAGCAAGTGGCTTGCCAGGTGTCGGAAACCGCGACACGAAATCGTGTTGGAGCCGATGGCAGCGCCGGTTGGCGGCCCGTGGGGGCAGCTCGTCGGGCGTCGTCGGCGCCGGCGCCGGCGTCGCGACGGCGCGACGGCGGCAGCGGCGGTCGGGGCACGTGCGCAGGCCTGGCTCCGATGGCACCGGCGCGACACCGCCGCGGTCGCGCAGATCGGACGGTCCGGTGCACGCGACGGTTCGAGGGCACCGCCGCGCGACCGCCTGCAGTCTACCCCACGCGATCCATCAGACGTCGATCGCGCGACGCAGCTCGTCGCGCACGCGTTCGTCCGGCTCGCGGCGCAGCGCGCGTTCGAGCGACGGGTCGCCGGGCGCGATCCGGGCCACCGCCCATGCGGCGTGGCCGCGCACCACCGGGTCGTCGTCGAGCATCGCCGCGCGCAGCCGGGGCAGGGCCGCCTCGTCGCGGCGGTTGCCGAGCACGATCGCCGCGTTGCGGCGCATGCCGGAGCGGGTCGCGCGGCGCATCGCGGTGCCGACGAACTGCGACTGGTAGCGCGCCTCGTCCATCTCGAGCACGTCGACCAGCGTCCACGTCTGCACCACCGCGTGCGGCTGCAGGTCCTTCGGCCGGTCGGCGCCGTGGCGTTCGCGCAGGCTGCTGCGCGACGTGAACGGGCAGACCTCGAGGCAGACGTCGCAGCCGAACAGCCAGTCGCCCTGGGCCTCGCGCAGCGACGGCTCGACGAAGCCGCGTTGCTCGATGGTCGTGTAGCTGAGGCAGCGGCGCGCGTCGACCTCGAACGGCGCGACGATCGCGCCGGTCGGGCAGGCGTCCAGGCACGCCGTGCACGAACCGCAGGTGCCCGGAGCCGGCGTGTCGGGCGGCAGCTCCTCGGCGGTCAGCAGCTCGGCGAGCTGCAGGTACGGGCCGTGGGTGGGGGAGATGACCATCGCACTCTTGGCGAGGAAGCCGATGCCCGCGCGCACGGCGAGCGCGCGTTCGAGCACCGGCACCGCGTCGGTGCCGCCGTTCATCGAGCCGTGCGGCAGGCCCTCGCGTTCGAGCCGCTTGCGCAGGTCGAAGACGCGGTCCTTGAGCCAGCGGTGGTAGTCGCGGTTGGTCGCGTAGCGCGCGACGCGACCGCCGCCCGCGAGTTCGCCCGGCGGGCCGCCGTAGTCGACCGCGACCGAGATCGACGAGCGCACGCCGTCGCGCCACCGCGTCGGGTCGAGGATGCGTTCGCGGTTCTGCGCCAGGTAGTCCATCTCGCCGTGCCGGCCCTGCTCGAGCCAGCTGGCGAAGTGGCCACCGTGCTCGCCGGGGTCGGCCGGTCCGAATCGCACCAGGTCGAAGCCGACGTCGTGCGCGATCGAGCGGATCGTGTCCGGGCGGACGCCGCTCACATCAGCACGCCGACCGGCGCGTTCACGAGTCCGTCGGGGATGCCGTCGACGAGGATCTCGCGCACGAAGATCTCGCTGCCCAGCGACGGGTAGACGCTGACCGTGCCGGAGAGCATGCCGGGCACGGTGTAGAGCTGTCGGTCGTCGACGCAGACGTGCGTGCTGGCGCCGTCGCTGAAGATCAGGATCTCGTGTTCCTTGCCCTGTTCCAGCACGCGCGGCGCGGTGCGGTGGCAGGCGCCGTTCTGCCACAGGTGGTTCTGGTCCTCGACCTCCCAGTTGAGCAGCAGGTTCACCGAGCCGGCGTTGCAGCGGAAGTTGAGGCCCTGCGGGCTCTGGATGCCGCCGCGGATCAGCACCGCGTTCATCGTCGAGAAGCGCACCCGGTGGGTCGCGAAGTTGTTGGCGCCCTTCGCGGTGCCGACCAGCTGGCCTTGGTGGACCTGCCAGTCGCCGTTCGCGAACGCGAGCTGGGCGCGATGCTCGTCGCGGGTGAAGCGCAGCCGCGACAGGCCGTCGGCGCGGCACAGGCGATCGCACAGGCCGCGGATCCGGCCGGCGAGGCGGCGGCGATCCTGCTCGTCGGCGACCAGGTAGGCGCGCGTCGCACGCTGCATCGCGCAGCGCAACATGCCGGTGCGCATCAGCGGGTGGCGCGCGCGCGCCGCGAGTTCGACCAGCTGGGAGTCGTCGAGCCGCCTGGCGTCCTGGGTCGGATCGAAGCCGTCCAGGTCCGAGAACAGCGGTCGCAGTTCGCGCAGCACGAACGGCTCGAGCATGCGGACCTCGCCGTGCAGCAGGCCGCTCGCGACCAGTTCGGCGCGCCACGGCGAGTCGTGCAGGCTGCCCTCGAGCTGCGGGGCGATCGCCCGCGGGGCGCGCAGGAACGCCAGGCGGTCGCGCACGTGCACGTAGAGCGGCACGTGCTCGGTGCGCAGTGACGCGCGCAGGGCGACGTCGTAGAACGCGTGCATCGTGCCGGTGTGCTCGGCGTGGCTGTGGGTGCCCGCGGTGTGGAGCGCTGTCATCGCGATCGAAGCGATCTGCTCGGGTTCGGTGCGGGCCTTGGCCATGCGCCGCAGCAGCGCGACGCCGGCGCGGTCCGGGTCGAAGTCGGGCGCGAGCGCACGTTCGTGCTGCATCGCCAGCCACGCGTTGTCGGTGCGCTCGGCCATCTCGACGGCCTGGCGCCACAGCAGGTAGCGCGTCGCGCGGTCGTCGGCGTCGAACGCCGCGGCCAGCACCAGCGCCGAACCGTTGGAAATGTCGCCACCGACGGCCTGCGTGAGGCGCTCGGCCATGGCGCGCACGACGTTGGCCTGGGCCTTGTCGAGTTCTGCGTCGGTCGGCACGCCGCGGTTCTGGGCGAGCAGCGACGCGGCGCAGCAGAGCACGGTCGGCGTCAGGCGATGCATGCCGCGCATGCTACCCGTTGCGGCTCAAGCCTGCTGCGGCCGGACGCCGATGCCAGCGGCGAGCAAGGCCAGGAGTCCGCATGACCACCGATCGCAAGCAAGTCCTCGACCCGGAAACGGGCAGCTACGTGCTGCCGTCGCCGCCGCGCGGCCACCGCGATCAGTTGGTCACCGACCACGTGGCGGTGCCGCCCGGCCAGGCTTCGACCGCCGAGGTCGCACGCGCCCTCGGCGCGCGCTTCCACGTGCAGGCCGAGAGCCTGGACCTGTTCCTCGGCGAGCTGCGCGAACGGCTCGAACGGCTCGACGTCGCGATCGCCGAGGACTCGCGCGCGCAGCTGAAGGGAGCGGTGCGCGAGATCGGCAACGTCGTCGAGTGGTGCGAGGCGGTACAGGGTGAGCTGTTGGCGGAGAGCGAGCGGGCGCAGGGCGGTGAGGAGCCGATCGACCTCGCCGGACTCTGCGAGCAGATCGCCGCGTCGCGGCAGGAGATGACCAACCCGATCTCGGTGGTCGCCGCCAGCTCGGCGAGCTGCTGGGGCGAACGCGGGCGGATCGCGCACGTGTTGCACAAGGCCCTGGACCTGGTCTGGGCACGCACCAGCCAGCGCGGGCTGCGCTGCCTCGAGGTCGAATGGCAGGACGCGGTGCCGTGCGTGCGGGTGCGCAGCCGCGGCGAGCCGACCGACGATCTCGATCCGGAGCTGGTCGACGCGTTCCGCGCCGCGGCCCAGGCCGCGCGGGTCGCGGTCGTCCCCGACGAGTTCGGGCCGGGTGGCGCGGGCCTCGTGCTGCGCCTGCCGACCTAGACCCGGGCGGTCCGTAGGGGAGGGAGAAGGCCCGCTGCGACGGGCGCCGCGCAGGCCGGCTTTGCGCTCGACCGCCTTTGCGGTTCTGCGTGTCCGCAGGGTTACTTCCCGGAGACAACTGACTATGGCAAGATATCAGGCGGCCGCGGAATCCTCCGCGGCGCCCGACAGCCTCCGTCATGTTGCACGTCAACCACACCTCGGTCGATCGAGCTGCTCTGTGTGAGCGCCTGTTCGAGTTGTGGGAGCAGACCGGCAGCCCCGCCCTGGAAGCCCTGGCTCACGGTCGTCCTCCCTGCGAGGGCGCGTCCGTGGACACCGCTCAGCTGTTCGTCGACTGGGTCAGCACCTGCTTGATGGACAGCTACAAGGACACGGGTGACCCCGCCGTGTTCGCGCTCCTGTTCGAGCTGAACCGCGCGTCCTTCCTCTACGCGATCCAGTGCAACCTGCGTCGCTCGTACCACCACGTGGATCCGCAGGACGTGCTGCAGGAGGTGTTCCTGAACATCTACCGCTACCCGCACCGGTTCCAGGCGGACCGCGCCGACGCGTTCCGCGGCTGGGGGCACCGCATCGCGCGCAACACGCTGCTGAAGTTCCTCAAGGGCCAGACGCGCCTCTCGTGCTTCACGGCGATCGACGAGGAGACCGTGCAGCCCGAGGACGTGCGCGCGCGCCGACCGGATCGCGCGGCCAGCGAGGCCGAGAGCGCGGTCACCGTCAACCACGCCTACATGCTCTACCTGCAGCTCTACATGCTGCACTTCCAGCGGCTGTCGGCGAAGGAACGCCGTGCGCTGACGATGGTGGAGATCGAGGGCAGCTCGTACCGCGAAGCGGCCGCCGAACTCGCGATCCGCCTCGAGAACCTCAAGATGGTCATCTTCCGCGGCCGCCGCAAGATCTTCCGCGGCATGGAGCGCTCGCTGGCCGAGCTGCAGGCCCGCAGCGACGCCGCCGATGCCGGCCAGCAGCCGGCCGCGCGTTCGCAGCGCTCGCTCCGGGCCCGGAGCCGTGGCGACCGTCCGCTGCGTTCTGCCTCGCCCCGCCCCCTTTTCGACCGAACTCGTCCGCCGCAGGGGAGATTGTGTGACCGCGAAGCCTCGGGCGCCTAGTCAGGCCTGAACTTCGCCGATCCCGCACTCCGCCGGCCTCTCCACATGCACTCCGCTCCTCACGACAACAAGCCCACCAAGGGCAAGCGTGGGCAGGATCCATGCCTGCAGATCCAGGTGGATCTGTCGGCGATGCTCGACGGCGAGCTGGATCCGGCGGGCATCCGGCGCGTCACGGTGCATTCGGACGTCTGTCCGACCTGCCGGGCGTTCTTCGACGGCATCCGCGAGCAGGTCGGCCTGCACCGCAAGCTCGCTGCGGCGATGGTGGTGGCCGACGCCGACGACCAGGTGGCGGGTAAGCGCGACGCGACGCTGCGTCGCCAGCTGACCGAGAACCAGCGCAAGCTGTCGCGCATCCTCTACGAGCTGGGCCGCAACTTCACGCTGATGGGGCTGTCGCCGGAGTTCTCCCGCGAGGTCGCCAAGGAGCCGATGCCGGTGCCCGACATGGCGATGCGCGGCCGCAACCTGCTCGACGAGGTCGCGCGCACGGAAGACGGCGACGTCGACTGGGTCGCCGCGAAGGACCTGTTCGACGGCCAGCTGCGCACGCCCGAGGAGAACCTCGCGCGCGGCCAGCGGTTGCTGACCGAGTGTCTGGCGCTGGACCCTGGCAGCGACGACGCGCGCATCTACCTCGGCCTGGTGCACTACGCCCGCGGCCAGCGCGCGCTCGCCCGCAAGCAGTTCCAGCACGTGCTCGCGCGGTCGTCGGACCTCGTGATGCGCGGCTTTGCGCTGTCCAATCTCAGTAACATCCACCTGGACGAAGGCGACTGCGACGGTGCCGTCGAGCTGCTGCTCGAACTGGTCGAGTCCGGGGTCGTCAAGGAGCAGCCGCGGCTCGTCGCCGCACTGTTCAACCTCGCCCTGGCACATGGCCTAAAGGGTTCCTTCGACGAGAGTTTGCGTTGGTTCGAGCGGCTCCACGGGGACGCTCCGCACCGCCGTCGCTGGGTCTCCCAGGAGCTCTCCCGCCGCAGCCACTTCCTGCACCTCGTGCATACCCACCCCGATGCGCGTGGGCTCGCCGAGAAGCTCCCGCAGTGGTTTCCCTCCGGTCCTTCCGTACTAGGGAATGGCAGGCTCGGCTACCGCTGATCGTTCGATCGGGTAAGCTGCCGACACCCCACCTCCGATGACCCCCATGCTGCGCAACCTGTTCTCGCTCCTCGTGCTCGCCCTGCTGGCGATCCCGGCTCCGGGTGACGAGACCGAAGGCGGTGAGAACGCGAGCGGCACCGGCGTCTGGATCCTGCCCGCGTGCGCCGCGGTCGATCCGGCCCAGGTCGGCCCGCTGGCCCCGACCCGTAGCACCTTCGTCTGCAACGACATGAGCAAGCCGGTCGAGATGAAGGTCTCGGCAGCGATGGGCTGCTCGTCGGCAACGATGACCTACGACGTGCTCGGCACCCCGTGCGCCCTGCATGTCTCGGGTCAGATCGTCCGGGTCTCGCCCGCGGCGATGGCGGCGCTCAACCAGAGCCCGACCAAGACCGCCACGATCATCGTCAGCGACGCCGCGCAAAACGGCTACGTGCTGACGGTCAAGGCAGTCGGCACCAGCGTGCACTTCGACTTGAAGTAGTCGCCGATACCGGAAGCAGACGCCGGTTCTTGGAGCAGACGCCGGGACCGGAGCGCGTCGCAGCTCGGCCGGCGCACGCGCCGACGGGCCCCGCCGAGGCGACCCCGCCCCTACGCCTGCGCCACCACCCGCTGCATCGCTGCCGGGTCGTTGGTGCACATCGCGTCGATCCCGAGCGCGCGACCGCCCCGCCAGCCGAGTTCGTCGTCGGTCGTATAGCTGCAGACCAGCAATCCGGCCGCGTGGGCCCGCTCGACGTCCGTGCGCCGCAGGTCGGTCGCGCGCCAGTGCACCAGACCGGCTTCGAACCCAGCCAGCAGCGCCAGCACCTCGGCGTCCGGGTGGGCGCAGAACGGATTGGGGCCGAGCGCGCCCAGTGCGAGCCCCGGAGCCAGCCGGCGCACCTCCTGCAGGAATCGCCAGTCGAACGACTGCAGGATGACCTGATCGGCGACGCCCAGGGCGTCGAGGGCCGCGACGTAGCTGGCCGCGCGGCCGGCCTTGTGTTCGATCAGCGGCACCGTCTGCGGCAGCATCGCCGCCAGCGCCTCGGCCAGCGTGGGCACGATCTCGCCGCCGCCGGCGTCGAGCCGCCGCACGTCGGCGAGCGTGCAGTCGGCGACCAACCGGCCCGGCCCGAACGTGCGCGCCGCGTCGGTGGTGCGGTCGAACGTCGCGTCGTGCACGCAGACCAGTTGGCCGTCGCGCAGTTCGCGCACGTCGAACTCCTGCACGGCGACGCCGAGGGACGTCGCGCTCCGGAACGACGCCAGCGTGTTCTCGGGGTGCCGACAGCTCTCGCCGCGGTGGGCCACGACCAGCGGCCGCGGGCGCGGATCCTCGTGAAGGCGGCGGAAGGCAGGGTGCGAAGATGCGTCGGTCACGGCGTCGGGCACGGAAAAGGCGGGCGGGCGTGGGTGATCCTTCCCATAATCGTCGCCGATGACTCCCGATATCTATCGTGTGATCCACGTGACCTGTGCCCTGCTGCTGTTCCTCAGCCTCGGCGCCGTCGTGTTCGGCCCCAAGGACAGCAAGCCGCCGAAGTTTGCGATGGTGATGCACGGCATCGCCCTGATCCTGATGGTGGTGGCCGGCGTCGGTGTCGTGCACAAGGACGACGGCGTCGACTGGGGCAACTGGCTCTACGCCAAGATCGGCTGCTGGCTGTTCGTCGGCGCGCTGCCGATCCTGGTGCGCAAGGGCATGGTCCCGCGCTTCCTCGGTCTGGTGCTGGCGCTCGCCGCCGGCGGCGCTGCGGTCTGGCTCGCGATCACCAAGCCGTTCTGATCGCATGGTCGCCGAGCCTGCCGAAGTGCTGTTGCTGGGGCCGGGGCCGTCGCCGACGAGCCCGGCCGTGCGGCGTGCCCAGTCGCGCCCGCTGCTGGGACACCTCGACCCCGAGTTCGTCCCGATCCTCGACCGCTGCCAGCGCGGCCTGCGCACGCTGTTCGGCACCGACAACGAACTGACCCTGCCGCTGGCCGGGACCGGGTCGTCCGGCATGGAGGCGATGGTCTGCAACCTGGTCGAGCCGGGCGACCGGGTCGTCGTCGGCGTGCACGGGGTCTTCGGCAAGCGGTTCGCGGACGCGGTGCAGCGTGCCGGCGGCGAGGCCGTGACGGTCGAGGTGCCGTTCGGCGAGTCGCTGCGGACCGACGAACTGCTCGATGCCGTGCGCGCCGGTCCGACCCGGCTGTGCGTCGTCGTGCACGCCGAGACCAGCACCGGCGTGCTGACCGACCTGCGCGCGATCGCGCCGGGCGTACGCGAGGCCGGTGCGCTGTTCGGCGTCGACTGCGTCACCAGCATCGGCGGGCTGCCGCTCGACTTCGACGAGATCGGCGTCGACGCGGCCTTCTGCGGCACGCAGAAGTGCCTGTCGGTGCCGCCGGGACTCGCGCCGGTTACGTTCTCGCAGCGTGCGATGGAGCGCGTGCACGCGCGCAGCCGGCCGGTGCCGTTCTACTTCGACACCCGGCTGCTGACGGGCTACTTCGGCTCGGAGCGCGCCTACCACTACACCGCCCCGGTCAGCATGGTCTACGCGCTCGAGGCGGCGCTCGACGAGATCGATGCCGAAGGACTCGACGCGCGCTGCCAGCGGCATCGCGACGTGTCGGCGGCGCTGCGCCGCGGACTCGCGCCGCTCGGCCTGGAGCCGCTGGTGCCGACCGAGCGCGCAACGCCGATGCTGACGACGATCCGCTACCCGGACGGCGTCGACGACCAGGCGTTCCGTGGTCACCTGCGGCGGGTGCACCGCATCGAGGTCGGGGGCGGGCTCGGCCCGCTCGCGGGGCGGGTGTTCCGGGTCGGGCTGATGGGCCACGGGGCCCGCCTCGAGAACGTGCTGCGCGCGATCGCCGCGTTCGGTGACGCGCTGCAGGCCTGCGGGCGGCGCCCGGACGTCGCCGCCGCGCTCGCGGCCGTGCATGCCGGCTGAGCCGGCGCTATGGTGCTTCGCCGAGAAATGAACGACGCCAAGATCCGCGCCACCATCGAAGAGAGCCTCGCGACCAAGCAGCGCTTCCTCGACGCCTGCCCCGAGTCCCTGCGCGCGCTGTGCGACGCCGCGGTCGCCGCCCTGCGGGCCGGCGGCAAGCTGATGTTCTGCGGCAACGGCGGCAGTTCGTGCGACGCGGCGCACGCCGCCGGCGAACTGGTCGGCTGGTTCGAGCACAAGGACCGGCCCGGCTACGCGGCGATCGCGCTCGGCCACCAGGTGCCGTCGCTGACGGCGATCGGCAACGACGCCGGCTACGAGCACGTGTTCGCGCGCGAGGTCGAAGCGATCGGCAAGCCCGGCGACCTGCTGGTCGGCATCACCACGTCCGGTGGCAGCAAGAACGTCGTCGCCGCCATGCAGAAGGCGCGCGAGATGGGCCTTCGCACCTCCGTGCTGTGCGGCGAGAAGCGCGGTGCGACCGCCGACTTGGCCGACGTCGCCGTGCACGTGCCGTCCACCAACACGGCGCGCATCCAGGAGTGCCACCTCGTCTGCGTGCACGTTCTGTGTGCCGCGGTCGAGGACGCGTTCCGCGACGCGTAGCGGGCCGCGCGCGGCTACTTGCCCGCCTTCTCCTTGACGCGGAAGCTGGCGCTCCAGACCCCGGCGAGCTGCTGGTCGGGGTGCAGCGGCCCGTTGATCTGCGTCTCGCTCATCGACCGTGCAGCGGCGCGCCGCAGGACCGCGGCCGGCAGTTCGGTCCCCGGCGCGCCGTCGATCGACTCGACGCCGGCCGGCTTCGTCACCTGCATCGAGCGGTCGGGCAGCACCTTGTTGCTCCACCGGCGCAGCTTCGGCAGCAGCGCTTCGAGCTCGGCGATCGGCTGCTGCGACGCGACCACCACGAACGTCGTGGTCGCGCGGATCTCGGCGCGGTTGCTCCAAGAGAGCGGCTTGCCGTCGAGCTTGCCCGGCAGCACCGAACGTCCCGGCGGCAGCGGGTTGGCGACGTCGGACTCGACGTCCGGCGACGGGAACAGCAGCAGCGTGCCGTCCTCCCGGCTGTGGCTGAACACGTAGGCGTGCCGCGCCTCGGTGCACGTGAACGACAGCCGGATCGGCGTCTCGGCGGCGAGCTCGTCGTAGTTGCGTGCCTGCGCGAAGTCGTCGGTCGGGCCGACGCGCCAGGTCGCGGCCGGCACGTTCTGCGAACCAGGCGGCGCCATCTGCCACCAGAGCGCGGCGGCGACCCCGAGGGCGAGCAGCGGCAGCGCGACGGTACGGGCGTTCATCCACGGAGCCTAACCTGGCGCCGTGGTCGTCGTCGAGGGATGCTGTGGGGGCCTCGTCCTTCCAACCCTCGGAAACGATCATGCTGCAACGACGGTTCGTCCACGCGGTCGTGGTGCTCGCCACGCTCACCCTCTGCTGCTTCCCGCTGACCGCGCAGAAGAAGCGGCCGCAGCCGGCCGGAGGTGGTCGCCGGATCACCGAGTTCCCGGTGCCCGACGCGGCACCCGTCGACGTCGCGACCGCGACGAAGCTCGCGATGCAGGGGCTGATCGGGCTCGAGGAGGAGGGCGGCCAGTGGCCCTACGAGGGCGTCTACCGCGAGGATCGCGGCCAGCTGCCGCAGGGCTACCGCGTCGGCGGCACGTCGATCGCGATCCTCGGCATGGTCTGCGCGCCCGGCTACCGCGACGACGAGGCGCGCGTCGCGGCCGTCGACCGGGCGCTGCGCTTCGTGCTGAAGACGCTCGAGGTCGACCGCATGCAGAAGGGCTTCCAGGGCGGCTACGACGTGCGCGGCTGGGGCCACATCTACGCGCTGACCTGCCTGCTGCACCTGCAGGACGCCAAGATGGTGCCGAAGGAGCTGGCGGAGCAGGTCGACAAGAAGGTGCCGTGGCTGGTCGAGACGCTGGTCGAGTCGGCGATCCCGAAGAACGGCGGCTGGAACTACTCGCGCCGCGCTGGCTACATGAGCCCGCGCAACCGCGCGTCGACGTTCATGACGGCGCCGGCGCTGCAGGCACTGTTCCACGCCAAGAAGCGCGGCCACGCGGTGCCGGACGACGTCGTCGAGCAGGCGCTCGACGCCCTCGACCGTTCGCGCAGCGTCGGCGGCGGCTACGCCTACGGCTCGTCGTCGCAGAACCGCAACGACATCGAGGAGGAGGACATCCGCAGCATCATGGACAAGACGCCGTCGGCCGCCGCGCGCGCCGCGGTGTGCGAGACCACGCTGATGCTGGCGGGCCGCGGCAACGCCGAGCGCCACGCCGCCGCGATCGACCTGTTCTTCGAGCACTGGGACGACCTCGCGGTGCGCAAGAGCCAGCTCAACACGCACATCCCGCCGTACGGGATCGCGCCGTACTACTTCATGTTCGGCCACATGTACACGGCGCAGGCGATCGAGCAGCTGGCCGACGCCGACCGGCGCGCCCACTACCGCACCAGGATGCGCGAATACTTGGCGCGCTCGATCGAGCAGAACGGCACCTGGAACGACCGCCAGTTCGGCCGTTCGGCCAGCTACGGCACGGCGATGGCGCTGCTGGCGATGCACATGCCGCACCTGCCCAAGCCGTTCGCGTGGCGGGCGGCGTCCGCGAAGAAGTAGCGGCAGCCGGGGGGCCGCGGCGCCGCGCGGGCTACGGCTCGCGGTGCACGAAGTACGGGTTGGCCTGGTCGGTCGGCATCACCAGGATGTTGTCGAGGTTGACGTGCGCCGGTCGGTTGGCCGCGAACAGCACGCACTCGGCGACGTCGTCGGCGACCAGCGGCCGGGTGCCTTCGTAGACCTTCGCCGCCTTGTGCTCGTCGCCGCGGAAGCGCACGACCGAGAACTCGGTGTCGACCATGCCCGGATCGACGCTGGTGACGCGCACGTTCTTGCCGAGCGTCTCCATCCGGATCGCCTCGCAGATCGGCTGCAGCGCGCGCTTGCTGCCGCAGTAGACGCCGCCGCCGACGTAGGCCTTGTGGCCGGCGATCGAGCCGATCACGACCACGTGGCCGCCGCCGCTGGCGATCATCTGCGGCAGCACCCGGCGCGTGACCTCGAGCAGGCCGAGCACGTTGGTCTCGATCATCTCGCGCCAGGCCTCGCCGGTGCCTTCGGCGATCTGCTCGGTGCCGCGCGCCAGGCCGGCGTTGTTGACGAGCACGTCGATCGGGCCGTGCGCGGCGATCGCCGCGTCGACGAACGTCTGCACGCTGGCCGCGTCGGTGACGTCGAGTTGGTGGCAGAACGCGCCGTCGACGACCGCGGGCAGGCGATCGGTGCGGCGGGCGCCGAGGGACAAGCGGTCACCCTGGGCGGCGAACGCCCGGGCGCAGGCGGCACCGATGCCCGAGCTGGCACCGGTCACGACGACGTGTCGACTCATGTCGTGAGACGGTAGCGCGATGTGGCGGTGAGGCGAGTTCCTTCAAGCCCCCGGCGCGGAACCGACGATGCCATGGGCATGAGCTACCGCCTGAGCTACGACATCACCGACCCGCTGACGGGCAGCAAGCACCCGCTGGTGTTGTCCGGCGGAATGTGGCACGGCGACGCGATGCTCTACGAGTTCATGCTGCGCGACCACGGCCTGTCCGGCCGCATCGAGTGCGACTGGCGCAGCTCCGGGCCGCGCTACACGCTCGACCAGGGCGAGGTGACGGACGACGCGCAGCGCCGCGCGCTGGAGGCGGTGACGAACGCGCTGGCGCCGTTCTTCACCGGCACGTTCGTGGGCATGACCGACGAACAGCTGGCCGGGCTCTACCCCGGCGACTACCACCAGGGCTCGGGCTACTGCGACGAGCAGAGCGAGGTCGAGAAGGAGCTGAAGGGCGCGATCGCCGAGATGGTCGTGCGCGCGCTGCTGCCGGAAAAGGTCCTCGACGCCGGCTGCGCCGGTGGCCTGCTGGTGCGCGAACTGCGCCAGCGCGGCGCCGACGCCTACGGCTTCGACCACTGCCCGGACCTGGCCGAGATCGCGGTGCCGGATGCGCGCCCGTTCGTGCGTCAGGGCTCCATCACCGACATCCCGTTCGGTCCCGAGCACGGCTTCGACACGCTGGTCTGCATCGACGTGTTCGAGCACGTGCCGGAGGACCGCGTGCCGCGCATGGTCGCCGAGTTCGACCGCCTCGGCGTGCAGAACCTCGCGGTGCACATCTCGCACACCGAGATCGAGCACTTCGGCCACATCACGCTGCGGCCGCTGTCGTGGTGGGACCAGCAGCTCGGCCCGAAGTTCCGTCGCGCCCAGGTCGCCGGCGACCAGCTGCTGGCGATCCCGCGGCCGTGGGACCCCAAGCGCGTGCTGCGCATCTACCGCAAGGTCGAGGCGCCGATCGAGATCACGCCGGCGCGTCCGACGTCAGCAGCAGCACGATCTGGCGCAGCTGCTCCAGCAGCGTCAGCACCGCGATGACCAGCACGACGCGGCGCACCGCGTTGGCGCCCTGCTTGACGCTCCACTTGCTGGCGAGGTAGCTGCCGGCGGCGCAGCCGACCGCCAGCGAGATCGCCGGCGTCCACGTGATCGCGCCCGCGATCGTCAGGCTGGTGGCACTGGTGATCGCGGTGACGATGACGACGATCGACTTGGCCGCGTTGACCGACAGCAGGTCGCGGTCGTAGGCCTTCGACAGCACCAACGCGGCGACCAGGCCGGTGCCGACCTGCACGTAGCCCATGTGCAGGCCGATGAAGAAGCAGCCGAGCGCGCGCTGCCAGAACGGGCTCGGCGTCGTGCTCGCGCGGATCGGCCGCAGCTGCTGGCGGAGCAGCAGCAGCATCACGACGACCAGATAGCTGCGGAAAACCAGCGGCGGCAGCCCGAGCGCCAGCTGGGCGCCGAGCAGCGCGCCGGGCAGCGCCAGCAGCGCCTGCGAGAACGCCTGCTTGGGGATCTTGCGGCCCGCGAACACGAAGCCGAGGCACGCGAACGTGCCGACCGCGACGGCGGCGATGCGCGTCGACGGGTTGGCGGTCTCGAGCGGCAGGTCGAACAGGTATTCGAACGCCATCAACCCGAGCACGCCGGCGCCGCCCGCGATGTTGTTGATCGCGCCCATCGCGACGCCCGCGACGACGGTCAGCGCGATCGGCAGCAGGTCCACGTCTAGTTGCCCAGCAGGTCCTGGACCATCTCGCGCTCACCGACCAGTTCGTTCCAGGTCGCCTGCGCCTTCTCCTTGGAGAAGTCGTTCATCTCGAGTCCCTGCACGATCTTCCAGTTGCCGTTGCCGTCCGTGGTGCACGGGAACGACGAGATGATGCCCTCGGGCGTGCCGTAGCTGCCGTCGCTGACGACGCAGATCGACGCCCAGTCGTCCTCGGAGGTGACCGAGTAGAGGCTCTTGGCGTGGTCGCAGGCGGCCTGCGCAGCCGACATCGCCGACGACTTGCCGCGCGCGTTGATGATCGCCTTGCCGCGCTCCTGCACGGTCGGGATGAACTCGCCCTTCAGCCAGGCGTCGTCGCCGATGGCCTGCGCCGCCGGCACGCCGTCGATGGTGGCGTGGTGCCAGTCCGGGTACTGGGTGTTGGAGTGGTTGCCCCAGATCGTGACGTTCTTGACCGACGACCAGTGCTTGCCGGCCTTCAGCGCCAGCTGCGCCTTGGCGCGGCTCTGGTCGAGGCGGGTCATCGCCGAGAAGCGATCCTGCGGCACGCCCTTGGCGTTGTGCATCGCGATCAGGCAGTTGGTGTTGCACGGGTTGCCGACGACCACCACGCGCACGTCCGGGCCGGCGGCCTCGGCGATCGCCTGGCCCTGGCCGATGAAGATCTTGCCGTTGTCCTGCAGCAGGTCCTTGCGCTCCATGCCCGGCCCGCGCGGCTTGCTGCCGACCAACAGGCAGGTGTCGGCGTCCCGGAACGCGACCTTCGGGTCGTCCGAGCAGGTGACGTCGGCGAGCAGCGGGAACGCGCAGTCGTGCAGCTCCATCTTGACGCCTTCGAGCGCACCGAGCGCCGGCGTGATCTCGAGGAGCTGCAGGGCGACCTTCTGGTCGGGGCCGAAGATGCCGCCGCTGGCGATCATCGGCAGCAGGGAGTATCCGATCTGTCCGGCGGCTCCGGTCACCGCCACGCGCTTCACATTGCTCATGGACCCATCGCAAACGGCGGGGGCCGCGCTTTCAAGCGGGACGTGCGGCTCAGGCCTCGTCGGAGCCCATCGCGACCACGCGGTTCTCGACCAGCGGCGCCAGTTCCTCGTCCAGCACGCGCCGGTACTCCGGATGGCGCAGGAAGATCTCGCAGGCCTCCTTGCTCTCGAACCCCGAGAACAGCGCCAGGTTGTAGCCCTGGCTCTCGGTCGCGACGTTGTGGGTGACCGTCAGGTGGTCGACCCCGGGCATCGTCTCGATCAGCGCCTGCAGCGCCTCGCGGGCCGAGCGGACCTTGTCCAGCGAGATGCCGGGCTTCAGCGCGAACAGGATGGTGCAGTGGAACATCGTCGGTCCGGGATCGTCGGGGCGCACCCGTTCGCACGCAAGCCCGCGGTGGCGCGGCCGGTACGTGAAGACGGGCCGCGACGCGCAGAGCGTCATGGCCCGTGTGTCATGGCCCGGTGTGTCGTGGCCCGTTCTGGTGCGCGGCCGTGGCGTTCAGGCGCCCTTGGCCACGCGCAGCGGTCGTCGCTGGTGCTCTTCTTCGCCACATGGGTGGCCGAAGCAGACGGCGTCTTCGCCTTCCTGCCAGCAGAAGACGACGTCCTGGCTCTGGTCGCCGGCGATGCGATTCGTCGGCAGGCTGCGGCCCGGGATGTGGACCGTCAGCGGGTTGGTTCGCAGCACGGTCAGCCCGAGATCCTCGAGCTCGTGCCGGCAGTTGTAGAGAGCCTCGTCGTGCTCCCAGATCCGCGCGTCGAGCTCGGCGAGCTCACTGCGCAGTCCCTCGGGGGTCTCCGCCGATTCGAGAAGTTCCCGTCGGCGCGCCAGGCCGCGGCGCTCGTTGCGCCGCTCGAGCATCTCGGCGGCGATCACTCGCACCAGCTTCAGGACCTCGTTGGCTTCCTTCAGGGTGTAGCGGACGTTCATTTGGGGCCTCCTTTCGGTGGGCAGTTCTCGGAGCCCAGTGCTACGAGACAGTCGTAAGAACGTGCGTTCGACGGTCTTCGTTGCAGTCAACTCCTGCTGATCTGTAGTGTGACGGCCCGCATCGGTTACCAAGCCGAGCGCGAACGAAAGTCTCATGACGGAACGCGATGTAATGGATTTCGATGTCGTGATCGTCGGCGGGGGACCCGCCGGCCTGAGCACGGCCATCCACCTGTCCAATTTGATCGAGCGGCACAACGCCGAGGTCGACAGCTCGGGGGAGGGCGAGAAGCTCGAACCCGAGATCTGTCTGATCGACAAGGCCGCTGAGATCGGGGCGCACTCGCTGTCCGGCGCCGTCATGGATCCCAAGGCGCTCGACCAGCTGATGCCCGACTGGCGCACGATGGAGCCGAAGGCGCCGGTCGAGGCCGAGGTGCACGACGACTACGTGCTGTGGCTGTCCGAGAAGGGCGGCAGCAAGCTGCCGATCACACCGCCGCCGCTGAAGAACCACGGCAACTACGTGGTCTCGCTCAACAAGCTGGTGCAGTGGCTCGGCGGCATCGCCGAGGAGAAGGGCATCCAGGTGTTCCCGGGCTTCCCTGCCGCGAAGCTGCAGCGCGACGGCAAGGTCGTGCAGGGTGTGCAGCTCGCCGACACCGGCGTCGACAAGAACGGCGAGCACAAGGGCAGCTACGAGGCCGGCGGCATCCTCGCCGCCAAGATGACGGTGCTGACCGAGGGCACGCGCGGCTCGCTGACCAAGCAGCTGGTCGAGGATCTCGACTTGCACGGCAAGAACCCGCAGGTCTACGGCATCGGCGTCAAGGAGGTCTGGGAGGTCCCGGCCGGCCAGTGCGCGCCGGGTCTGGTCGTGCACACGATGGGCTACCCGCTCGATTCCAAGACGTTCGGCGGCGGCTGGATCTACGGCATGGGCGAGACGAGCGAGGGCAGGAACCTCGTCTCCGTCGGCATCGTCGTCGGCCTCGACGCGCGCGATCCGACGCTTGACGGCCACCGCAAGCTGCAGGAGATGAAGCTCAACCCGAAGGTCGCGGCGTTCCTGAAGGGCGGCAAGATGCTGCACTACGGGGCCAAGTCGCTGCCCGAGGGCGGCCTCTACTCGATGCCGAAGAACTACGGCGACGGCTTCCTGATCGCCGGCGACAGCGCCGGCTTCATGAACAGCATGCGCCTCAAGGGCATCCACCTGGCGATGCGCAGCGGCATGCTCGCCGCCGAGACGACGTTCGAGGCGCTGAAGAAGGGCGACTTCTCGGAGGCGACCACCAAGGGCTACGCCGACGCCATCAAGAACGACTGGGCGCACGACGAGCTGTGGAAGTGCCGCAACTTCCACCAGGGCTTCCACAAAGGGCGCCTGTCGGGCCTGATCAACGCCGGCTTCGCGCAGCTGTTCGGTGGCAAGGGCGCGTGGTTCTCGGATGAGCTGAAGAGCAACGCCGGCCACACCTACATGCAGAAGGTCTCGGACTACTTCGGCGGCAAGGGCAAGCCCGAGCAGAAGAAGCTGCCCGAGGACGGCACGCTGACCTTCGACAAGCTGACCTCGGTCTACAGCTCGGGCACGATGCACGAGGAGGACCAGCCGTGCCACCTGGTGGTCAGCGAGCCCGACCTGTGCTCGACGCGGTGCGTCGAGGAGTTCGGCAACCCGTGCCAGCACTTCTGTCCGGCGGCGGTCTACGAGATGGAGGAGAAGGCCGGCACCAGCCACGGCATCGACCTCAAGATCAACGCGTCGAACTGCGTGCACTGCAAGACGTGCGATATCCTCGACCCCTACCAGGTGATCAACTGGGTCACGCCGGAAGGCGGGGGTGGCCCGAACTACACCAACCTGTAGTCCGCTCGCCCGCCGCGCAGGTGGTTGGCGATCGGCCCGGGTGATTCACCTCGCTCGCAGCGCCCGCCCTCGTTCGACTGCGCAGCGGGGGAAAAGAAGGCGACGGTCGGGATCTCCATTCTCAGCTATCGGTTCTCGCCTGGACGCGGTGCTCTCCAACACCGCGCCTGCTCCGCGACCGTCGCCTGTCCTTCAGAGGCGGAAAGCAGCCGGAAACGAACGTAGGAACTTCGATTTTTTTCGGCTGCCGGCGAGGCCCACCGGGATCAGCGCTGCCCGGTCGCCTGGGATCGGTGCACCAGCAGCTCCAGCGGCCCGGCGTCCTGGCGCCGGCGCACGATCGCGTGGCCGAGTTCCGCGACCTCGTCGTCGCCCAGCATCAGCGGTGCTGCGAACGCCGCGACGAACTCCGCGGCCGAAGGCGCCCGCAGCAGGTGCGAGCCCAGCGAGGTCTGCACGTTGCGCAGGTTGGCATCCCGCAGTGCGTCGACCAGCTCGACGTCCGACGGCCCCGTGATCGGTCCGAGCCGCTCCTCGTCCCAGCCGAGTTCGAGCCACGCCGCGCGCAGGTCCGGCAGCATGTCGGCAGCGGGCAGGTCGGCGACGAAGCGGCCGCCCGGCCGCAGGTTGTGGCGCAGCAGTTCGCCGTAGCGCTCGGCCGGCAGCACCGGGCCCGTATGGGGCGCGACCAGCACCGAGTCGAACGTGCCGAACGTCTCGCTGCCGTCGGTGTCGTGCGCCAGCACGCGCAGCTGCGACAGCGCGCGCGCGGCGAGTTCCTCTGCCTGCTGGCGGTCGTGCAGCGTCACCGTCAGCTCTCCGGCGTTGCCGATCGCGGCGCGCAGCGCGACCACGTCCTGCAGCCGTGGTTCCAGCGCCAGCACGCGGTTGCCCTTGCGCAGCTCGAGTCGTTCGAGCGCGCTGTCGAACCACGGCGTCGCGAGCTCGGCGTGCATGGGGGCAGCCTACCCTTTCGCGACGGTTGCTCTAAGGCAACAATCGGCGCGGGTGCGCACGGATCCGAGACAGCTACACGAGCGCAAGTTCGACCTCGTCGTCGTCGGCGCCGGGATCCAGGGTGCGGCGATCGCGCGCGATGCCGCCGTGCGCGGCCTCGACGTGCTGCTGGTCGACGCCCGCGACGTCGCCGCCGGCACCAGCTCGCGCAGCAGCCGGCTGGTGCACGGCGGCCTGCGCTACCTGCGCCACGGCCACTTCGCGCTGGTCCGCGAGGCGCTGCACGAGCGCGAACGGCTGCTGCGGCTCGCCCCGCACCTGGTCCGGCCGCTGCCGATGCTGGTGCCGTTCTTCGGCGACAGCTCGGTCGGTCGCTGGCAGCTGCGGCTCGGAACCTGGCTCTACTCGCGGCTGGCCGGCCGCTCGACGCTGCCGCGGCCGGAGACCAAGACCGCGGCGCAGGCGCTGGCGGCGTTTCCGGGGCTGCGCGAGCGCGGCCTGCGGTCGGGGCTGTTGTTCTTCGACGCGCGCACCCAGGACGGCCGCCTGACGCTGGCCAACGTGCGCGACGCGGTGCGGGCCGGCGCCGTCTTCTGCAACCGGGTGCGGGCCGTCGGCTGCGACGATCGAGGCGTGCGCCTTTGCGCCGGTGGGGACGAACTCACGGTGCGCTGTGCCGAGGTCGTCAACGCGACCGGTCCGGCGGTCGACCCGCTGCGCCGCGCGCTCGGCGTCGATGGCGACGAGCTGGTGCGCACCAGCCGCGGCAGCCACGTCGTGCTGCCGCCGCGGGCCGGCGAACTGTCGCTGTGCGCGTTCCTGCCCGACCAGCGCATCCAGTTCGTGGTCCCGCACGACGGCGGCACGCTGTGCGGCACCACCGACGTCGACGACCACCTGGTGTGCGACGAGGGGCCGCCGCCCGCCGTCGACCTCGACTACCTGTGGGAGGCGCTCGGCTACCTGCTCGAGCCGCCGCCGCAGCCCGACGACGTGCGGTTCGCCTACTGCGGCTGGCGGGCGCTGCCCAACACCGAGGGACCGCCGGGGGCGCTCAATCGCGAGGGGTTCGTCGTCGGCGAGCGCATCGCCTGCGGCCGGCTGCACACCGTCGTCGGCGGCAAGCTGACGACGCATCGCTCGTTCGCCGAACGCGCGGTCGCGGCGATGTTCGGGCTCGACCCCGTCTCGCCGACGCGCGACCGGACGCTGCCCGGTGGCGACGGGCCGCGCGAGGTCGACGATCCGCTGTGGTGGCGCCACGGCAGCCTGGTGCGCGAGCTGCGCGCGCAGATCCGGATGCAGCCCGACCTCGCCGAGCCGCTCTGCCCGCACCGGCCGCTGCTGGCAGCGGAGCTGGTGCACGCGGTCGCCAACGAGGGTGCGGCTACGTTCGCCGACGCGGTCCTGCGCCGGCTGATCGACGTGCGCGGGCCGTGCGTCGAACCGGCGTGCCTGCAGCGGGCGCTCGAGGTGTTCGCGCGGGCCGGGGGCGTCGTGGATGATGCGGCTGCCGAGGTCGCTGCCGTGCACGCCGAACTGCTGCAGCTCACCGGCGACCTGGAGTCCTGGCGACGACGACAACCGTGACCGAAACCCCGTTCTCGTTCCCCTCTTCGTGGCGCTGGCTCGACCGGCCGCCGCTGCGCCTCGACACCGGCCTGCAGGGCCACGTCGCGGTCGTGCTCTACTGGCGGGTCGGCTGCGCGCACAGCCGGGCGGCGTTGAGCGAGCTGGCGCTGGCGAGCCTGCGCGAGCGGGACCGCGCCGTCGCGTTCGTTGCGGTGCACGTGCCGGTGGAGCCGGGCGAGGAGGACGACGAGCGCGTCCGGCGCCAGCTGGCGCAGCTGCCGGCGCCGCTGGTCGCCGCCGTCGCGGCCGATGCGGACGAGGTCGACCGGCTGCCGACGATGGTGCTCGTCGATGCCGCCGGGGTCGTGCAGGCACGTGCACCGGGGGTGCCCCGTCGCCGGCGCCTTCGCGAAGCGGTCGGGGCCCTGTGCCGGCAGGCCGACGAGTCCGGCCAGGCGGCGCTGGTGCCGTTCGTGCCGCACGAGACCGGCTCGCGCGGTGGCCTGCGCGCGATCGCGGCGGCGCACGACGGCGAACGGCTGTGGCTGGCGAGCGCCGGCCAGCGCCGCGTGCTCGCCGTCGACGGCGACGGCAACGTGACCCACAGCTTCGGGTCGGGCGCCTGGGGCAAGCAGGACGGCGACGCCGCGTCGTGCTCGTTCGCGCTGCCCGCGGCGCTGTGCGTGCACGACGGCTTCGTCGCGGTCGCCGACGCGCAGACCCACGTGCTGCGCGCGATCGACGCCGGCAACGGCGACGTGACCACCTGGGTCGGCACCGGCCAGTTCGGGGCCGACGACGTCGGCGGCGGCTACGGTTCCGACCAGCCGCTGTGCAGCCCGGCCGGCATGGTCAGCCACGACGGCGGCCTGTACCTGTGCCAGACGGGCGTCGAGCAGCTCTGGCAGGTGGACCCGATGACCGGCGCCGCGATGGCCTGGCTCGGCGCCAACTACGGTGGCGAGGAGTTCCGCCAGCCGGTCGCGCTGGCGCAGGTGGACGACCAGCTGTGGCTGTGCGAGGCGGGCGCCGGAGCGCTGACCTGCGTCGACCTCGCCCACGTCGAGGTCCGCGAGCGCCGCTCCGGCATGCAGCGACCCACCGGCGTCGCGGTGGTCGGGGAGCGGATCTTCGTCGCCGACGCCGGCCGCGGCGAGGTGCTCGAACGCATCGCCGCCGAGGCGGGCTTGCGCCGCTGCTTCGGTCCGGACGACGGCCTGCGCGAGCCGGTCGCGCTCGCCAGCGACGGCGAGCGCCTGTTCGTCGTCGACGCGGCGGCCGACCGGGTGTTCGTCGCGACCGTCGGTGAGTCGTTGGGGCCGCTGCAGCCGTTCGAACTGCACGGCCTGCCGGAGCCGGCGCGGCTGCGCAGCGGCCCGCGCGCGATGGTGGCGCGGCCATGCCACCTCGCTGAGCACAGCGACGTCACCCTGACGATCGCGCTGCCGGGCCAGGACGGCGAGACGGTGGTCGTCGACGTCGTCGACGAGGCCGACCCGGTGCTGGCGGTGCCGCGCGACACCGTGGTCGAAGTCCGCGGTGGCCGCATCGAGGTGCTGCTGCCGATCGCCGAAGGGCTGCTCGGCGCGCTGCGCATCCGCGTGCAGGTCGCCGGCCGCACGCGGCACTACGTGCTGCCGGTCACGGTCGGGACGGACGGCGCCACCGAGGCCGAACTGGTCGTCTGACGCCGGCGTCGGTGCCGGCGCCCACGCCCTGGTGGGACCCGGTGGATACATCTGTGTGCAATGCGCGTAGTTTGCGTTCACGCGGAGCGCGGGTGAGCAACGCACCCGCACGCCCCTCCGCATGCTCGCCTTCCAGGACCCAACGAGCGGCGCGTGGCAACAGCTGCGCGACGCCTTCGACCGCACCGGCTACGACTCTGCGCTGACCCTCGCGGTCTACCTCGTCGCCGGTGGTCTGCTCGCCTTCTACGTGCGGTTGCTCTACCGCCGCACCAGCCGCAACCCGTCGGCGGACTCGGTGGCGCGGGTGTTCCCGCTGCTGACGCTGGTCACGATCGCGGTGATCTCGGTCGTCAAGGCGTCGCTGTCGCTGTCGCTCGGCCTGGTCGGGGCGCTGTCGATCGTGCGCTTCCGCGCCGCGATCAAGGACCCCGAAGAGCTGGTCTACCTGTTCTTGTGCATCGGCATCGGCCTGTCGCTCGGCGCCGCGCAGCCGTGGATCGCGATCTCGCTGGTGGTCGCCGCGACGCTGTTCGTGCTGGTGTTCGAACGGTTCGGCCGCGGCCATCAGGCCGCCGAGGCGTTCGTCACGGTGGTCGGTCCGGCCGGCCGCTTCGTCGGCGACGGACCCGACACGGCGCTCGCGGTCGTCGACGACTTGTGCAGCGCCGTCGTCGTGCAGCGCTGCGACCTCGACGGCGACGAGGGCCAGCTGCGGGCGCAGGTCCGGGCGGCACGCGGCCTGCAGACGCAGCGGCTGATCACCGCGCTGCGGGGGCGGCTGCCCGACTGCCAGGTCTCCTACGTGGATGCGGGGGCGCTCTCGTAGTGGTCGCGGTCACCCTGCACGACGAGGCCGCACAGCGGGCCGACCTGGCGCGTCGCGGCGAGACCAAGTACGCGTTCCGCCGCCACGACGTCGCGACCCTGCGCGCGATGTTGCGGCGGTTCGCCGATCCGATCGTCTACGCCGACCACGTCTCGACGGTGCGCAGCGCCTACTTCGACGACCTCCGCCTCGGCTCGTGCTACGCCAACCTCGACGGCCTCGGCGTGCGCAACAAGTTCCGGGTGCGCTGGTACGACCGCGAACGGCCCGACGGCGACTGCTGGTTCGAGATCAAGTGGCGCAACAGCCTCGCGACCGGCAAGCATCGCTTCCGGATCCCCGAGGGTGCGGTGCTGGCGCGCACGCCGCTGTGGCGGTGGCCGCGGGCGCTGCGCGCGGCGGTGCCGGAGCGCTTCGGCAGGCTGCTCGAGAAGATGCAGCAAGCCGTCACGGTGGTCGAGTACCGCCGGGAGCACTTCGCGCTCGGCGACGCCCGGCTGACGCTCGACTACGACCTCCGCTTCTACCCGCTGCTCGGCTGCCGCGACCTGACGCTGCGCTTCGCCGAGCGCCTGCCTTCGTTCGCGCTGGTCGAGTGCAAGGGACCGCTCGACGGTTCCCGCCGCGAGCAACGCGTGCTGCGACCGCTCGGCGCGCGCGCGGTGCGCTTCTCCAAGTACGTGACCGCCTGCCAGCGGCTCGGCTACGCCGCCGACATCTAGATCCGACCTCCGACACCATGAGCATCCGAACCCCCGTCCTGTTCCTGTTCGCAGCCGCATGTGCGGTGTCCGCATTGCCCGCGCAAGGGCGCCGCGGCCGGCGTGGCCCGCCACGGTCCCCGGTGTTCGAGGCGATCGACATCGACGGCGACCAGCAGGTCTCCGGCGAGGAGATGGACGAGGCGGTGCGTTCCCTGCTGACCCTGGATCGCGACGGCGACGGCAACCTGACCACCGAAGAACTGGCGCCGCAGGGCGGCGGCCGCGGGTTCGGGGGGCCGCCGGGCATGTTCGGCATGGACCCGCTGCTGCGGGCGCTCGACAAGGATGGCGACGGCGAACTGTTCGAGGACGAGGTCACCGACGCACCCCGGTCGCTCGACCGGCTCGACCGCGACGACGACGACGTGCTGACGCGGGCAGAACTCGAAGGAGATCGCGACCGAGGTGGCTTCCCGGGCGGCTTCCCCGGCGGCGGGCGCGGCGGCTTCGGTCGCGGTGGTCGCGGCGACGGCGGCGGCTACGACGGAACGCCGACGCCCGAGCAGCTGCGGCCCGAAGACGGTCGCGCCACCGTGCCCGATCGCGCGACGTTCCAGGAGCTGTCGTACCAGGGCAAGGAGGTGATGATCGACACGCACCTCGCCGACCAGGAGTTCGTCAAGTTCCAGATCGAGGACGCGGCCGGCGATGCGCCGCGGCTGTACTTCATGAACACCAAGAAGCACCGCGCGCACCCGATGTTCATGCAGCTGATTGGCGTCGGTGGCCGCGGTGGCTTCGGCGGCCGCAGCGAGGGCGGCGACGTGCGCATGCGCGGCGTGCTGGTCTACCGGCCGACGCTGATGTCCCCGAGCAGCAGGCCCGGGCTCTACACGTTCGAGTTCGAACCGAACGACGCATACGAGTACGACATGATCCGGATCGCGTTCGACCTGCTCAGCGAGAAGTCGGCCGAACTGCGCGGCAACCTGGCCTACAACCTGCTGACGCTGGCCGCGCGGCAATACGAGAAGGACAAGGCGGACTACGACCGCACGGGCCTGCCGGTGTTCCGTCCCGACGACGTCTATGGCGAGGTCGCGTTCCTGCCGCTGCACCGGGCGGAGTCATTCGGCCGGCTGCGCTTGATGCAGCAGGGCGAGCGGCCGTCGCAGCGCGACATCGTGATCTACCGCACGCTGCCCAACGAGATGCCGCGCGTCGCCGGCGTGCTGACCGCGGTCCGGCAGACGCCGCTGTCGCACGTCAACCTGCGGGCGGTCCAGGACGACGTGCCGAACGCGTTCGTGCACGGGATCGCCGACGATGCCGCCGTGCAGCGGCTGCTCGGCAAGTTCGTGCGCTACGCCGTGACCGACGGTGGCTACGAGCTGCGCGAGGCGAGCCAGCAGGAGGTCGACGCGCACTTCGAGGCGCTGCGCCCGCAGCAAGAACAGGTGCCGCCGCGCGACCTGTCGGTGCGCGAGGTGCGGCCGTTCTCGGCGATCGGCTTCGACGACTCGACGAGCTTCGGCGTCAAGGCGTCGAACCTCGCCACCCTGCGCACGTTCGGGTTCTCGGACGGCCGCACGCCGGACGGCTACGCGGTGCCGTTCGCGTTCTACGACGCGTTCATGAAGCACAACCGCTTCTACGAGATGGCGCGCACGATGATGGCGACGGGCGACTTCCAGCGGGATCCGGAGACGCGCGAACGCGCGCTGAAGGAGTTCCGCAAGAAGATCAAGAAGGGCGACCTGCCCAAGTGGATGGCGGATGCCCTGGCCGACGTGCAGGGCCGCTTCGCGCCGGACCAGCCGATCCGCTGCCGATCGTCGACCAACAACGAGGACCTGCCCGGATTCAGTGGCGCCGGTCTCTACGACTCGTTCACGCACAAGCCGGACGAGGGCCACCTCGGCAAGTCGATCCGCCAGGTGTTCGCGAGCCTGTGGAACTTCCGCGCCTACGAGGAGCGTGAGTTCCACCGCATCGACCACCTGCAGGCTGCGATGGGCGTCGTGCTGCACGCCAACCAGAAGCTCGAGCAGGTCAACGGCGTCGCCGTGACCAAGGACGTGCTCTACAAGGCGCAGCATCCGGACCTGCGGCTCTACTACGTCAACGCGCAGGTCGGCGAGGATCTGGTCACCAACCCCGATGCCGAGTCGGTGCCGGAGGAACTGCTGCTGTCGCCGCGCAACCCCCGGCGCGATCGCGTGCTGCAGCACAGCAACCGCGTCGACGGCGACGCGTCGGTGCTGTCGCAGGCGCACCGGCAGGAACTGCGGCGCTGCATGCGCCAGCTGCACGACCGCTTCGCGCGCCTTTACGGCCGCGGCGACGACCCCGACTTCGCGATGGAGATCGAGTTCAAGGTCACCCGCCACGGCGAACTGCTGATCAAGCAGGCGCGGCCGTGGATCGAGTAGGGCGCGGTCAGCGGACGGCGCGGTAGCTGCCGTCCGGAGCCAGCAGCGTGAAGGCGGCGCGCCTTTCCGGGCGCAGCGAGCCGAACCCGTCGGCGCCGAGCAGGCGCGCGGGGTTGGTGCTGGCCAGGCGCGCCAGGGTCCACGGGCCGGCGTCGGGCACGAACGTCAAGAAGTTGTGCGCGGCCTGGGCCATCGTCAGCGCCGAACCGGCGAGGTTGCCCTGCGCATCGCGCACCACCCCGTCGGTCGCGGTGACCTCCATGCCCGACAGCGTGTAGGTGCCGTTCGGCATGCCGGCCGCTCCGACGGCGTCGGTGACCAGCGCCATCCGGTGGGCGCCGAGCAGCCGGAACGCGTTGCGCACCATCGTCGGCGAGACGTGCACGCCGTCGACGATCACCGGGCAGGTGACGCGGTCGTCGTCGAGCGCGAGCGCGGCGGGGCCGAGTTCGCGGTGGTGCAGGCGGCCCATCACGTTGAACAGGTGGGTGACCGCGGTCGCGCCGGCGTCGACGCAGGCCGCGAAGCCGTCGGGCCGGTCGCAGTGGCCGAGCGCGACGGTGGCGCCGGCCTCGACCAGACGGCGGGTCGCGTCGGCCGCACCTTCGGCGGCGTTGCCGAGCGTCACCAGCAGCTGGTGGCCGTCCGCCGCGGCGAGCAGCTCGTCGACCCGTTCGGGCGTCGGCGCGACGAAGCACGCGGGGTCGTGCGCGCCGGGCGTCGTCAGGAACGGCCCCTCGACGTGCAGGCCGAGCGGCTCGGCGCCGCGGCCCGACCACGACCCGATCCAACTCGCGACGTCCCGCACCTGCTGCAGCAGACGGGACCATGGCGCCGTGATCAGGGTCGGCAGGAACGCGACCGCGCCGCCCTGCCAGACCGCGTCGGCGACGACGTCGAGCGCGTCGGGCGTCGCTTCGTCGACGCTGCGGCCGCCGGCGCCGTTGACCTGCAGGTCGACGAAGCCCGGCAACAATGTGCCGCGCAGCTTCGTCGCGTCGGCACTGCCGGGCTGTTGGTCGATCGCGACGATCCGGCCGTCTTGCGCGGTGATCCTGGTGCCGGCCTGCACGACCTCGGGCAACACGGCGCGGTCGACGATCCACTCGCTGTCGTTCACGCTGCTGTCGTTCACGCTGGCAGGGTAGATCGCCGAACGGCTCGTCGCCAGCGCGCGTCGGGCGTAGGATCGCCGCCACATGCGAATCTCGCTGCAAGTATCGCTGGGACTGCTGCTGGCGTGCGGCGCGCTCGCGGGGTGGTTGCTGGGCTCGGTCGTTCCGGACGGGCTCGTCGCGCAGGTCCGGCGCGAGGTCGTCACGCAGCCGTTCCACCTGTCGCGCGTCGTCGACGTCACCGAAGGCCACTGGTTCTTCCTGCCGCAGCTGTGGGGGGACTTCGACCTGCAGATGGACCTCGAACTCGGCGAAGGGGTCGAGGTCGACGTGCTGCTGCGCCAGGTCGAGCCGCGCTTCGTCGACGAGGTCAAGCTGCCGTTCGCCGGACGCTTCGCGGCGCTGCGGGTCTCGACCGAAGGCGACGGCGCCGGCTGGCGCACCCGGGACGAAGCGCTGTTCGGGCCCAAGGGCGGCGGCGTCGGCGTCGAGCCGGGGCTGCCGTCGACGGTGTGGATCGAGGCGCGCGGAGGCACGCTGACCGCGAACGTCGGCGGCAAGCGCCAGGCCGCCTTCGAGGCAGACGACGTCTACGGCATGTTCGCGGTGCTCGCGCGCGGCGGCAAGGCGGTGATCCACCGGCTCGACATCCAGGCGCGCGCGGTGCCGGACCTGTGGCTGTGGCAGCGGTGGACCTGGCTCGGCTTCGGCGTCGCCGCGGCGCTGGGGGTCGCGGCGTTCACGGCGCTGCTGTCGCGGCAACGGCCGTTTGCGGCGGCCGGCGGCGCGATGTTGGGGCTGACCGCGTCGCTGGTGCACGGCGTCGAACTCGACCTGATGTTCCCCGACGTCGCGGGCATGGTGGTGCTGCTGGCCGCACCCGCGGCGGTCGCGGTGCTGGTCGGAGCGCTGCGCGGGCGCGCGCTGACGGCGGCGACGCTGCTGGTCGCGGCGGCGGTGGTGGCGCTGTGGTCGTTCGAAGAACGGGTCGCGCCGGCCGTCGCACGCACGCTCGGCGCGGTCGACAGCGGCGCGGTCGACGCGGTGTTCGGACCGGACTCGGGCGAGCAGCCGAGCCGCGCGTTGGGCATGCTGGTGCGGCAACCCAACGGTCTGGTCGATCCCGAGAAGCGCGGTCGGCGCGCGTTCCTGCTCGGAGGCGAGTGGCTCTACAACCGCGGTGAGCCGGGCGAGCACGTCGGCCTGCAGCTGGCGGCGCTGCTCGGCGGTGCCTTCGGTGCCGGCGCCGACGCGCCGAGCCTGCCGACCGTCGACGGCCACAGCAGCCAGCAGTGGCGGCTGTTCGACGGCTTCTTCCAGGGGTTCGCGCCCGACGTGCTGGTGTTCGGCGTCGGCGCCTCGGAGGCGGCGGTCGACGACGCCGGCGGCGCGCCGCGTTCGACCCCGGAGCGGTTCGCCGAGACGCTGCGGGAGGTGCGCGAGGACTGCCGCCGACGTGGCCGCGCGCTGGTGCTGTTCGCCGACGTCGGCACACCGCGCGGGTTCCGCGAGCAGCTGCGCGCGGCGGCGTCCGAGGACGTGCCGCTGGTCGAGCTGACCGACGAGATCCCGCGGCCCGAGGTCGCCCGCCGCCTGTTCGCCGCGATCCGGCCGCTGCTGCGATGAGCGACGCTCCGGGCTTCGACGAACTGGTGCGGCTGGCGACCAGCGCCGATCCGGCCGAGGTCGACCGTGCGCACGAATACGCGCTGGTCCGGATGCGCGGCGACCGCCGGCTGCAGATCGTCGCCGCGATGGCCTACGACCGCATCCGCGTGCTGGCCGGCAGGCCACAGAAGTTCGGCACCCAGGCGATCGCCGACGGCGGCCGGCTGGTGCCGTGGCCGGTCGACCCGGCGACGACCGACACCGAGCGCGCCAAGTGGGGCGTCGCGACGCTGCAGCGGCTGCTCGAACGGATCGTCGAGGCCCCGATCGTCGACAAGGCAATGCTGCGCTCGCTGCTGCGCGCGCGGCGCCGGGCGGTCGACGACGTCGCGCGCCAGGCGGCCGCCGAACGGATCCGAGAGCACGGCCTCGCGACGTTCGGCAGCTGGTGCCAGGATCGGGTCGTCGCCGCCTATTGGCCGCTGCCCGACGAGGCCGACCCGCGGCCGCTGGCCCGGGCGCTCCGAGAACGGCACGGCGCGCGGCTCGCGCTGCCGGTCGTCGACGGCGAGCACCTGACGTTCCGGGCGTGGCGCGATGACGCGGAGCTCCGTCCGGCCGGCTTCGGCACGCTCGGGCCGGCGCCGGTCGCAACCGAGCTGCAGCCCGACGTGGTGCTGGCGCCGTTGGTCGGCCTCGATGCGCGCGGCGGCCGGATCGGCCAGGGCAAGGGCTTCTACGACCGGGCCACGGCGCGGCTCGACCAGGGACCGGGCGTGCGCGTCGTCGGGGTCGCGTTCGCCTGCCAGCTGCTGCCGGCGGTGCCGACCGAGGTGCACGACCGACGCCTCGACGGCTACGTCACCGAGGCCGGCGCGACCGCGTTGTCCCGCTGACGGTCGCGTCCTGCCCTGACCGCCATGCACCCAGGTCTGATCGTCGCACTGCTGCTGCTCGCCGGGCTGATCTGGTTCGGCCTGCAGGGCTGGGAGCGGCTGGTGCGCATCCGGCGCGCGCAGGTGCCCGAGACCTCTTGAGGCCGGACTGCGCGGGCGCGTGCCGCCCGCCCCGAGTCGTTGCCGGACCGCGCGCGCGCGTTCGGCGCGGGACGCACCTGGTTCGCGTTGCGCGCCGACGACCCGGAGCAGGTCGTGCAGGCGCTGCGGCTGCGCACGGTGCTGCCGGCCAACTGGCGCGCCGGCCTCGACGAGGTCGCCGAGCAGGGGGTGTTCGTGACGCCGCCGGTCGACGGTTGGGTGTTCGCGGTGGGGCGCGACGTGGCGGTGCGCACGGCGGATCCGACCGAGATCGAACCGCTGGTCGCGTTGCTGTCCGAACGGTTCGGCGAGGCGTTCTGGTTTGCGACCGACGACGACCGCGAGGTGCACGGCTGGGCCCGCGGCGAGCGCGGCGTGCTGACGCGCGGCTACGCGTTCGCCGAGGAGCACGGCCACATCTTCTGGCACGGCGACGTCACCGAGCACGAGCACGCGCTCGGTTGCTTCGTCGACGACCCGCGCGACCGCAGCGACGACGAGATCAAGTGGTGGCCCGACCGCGCGACGGTCTGCGCGCTCGCCGGCCGCTGGGCGGTCGATCCGTCGCGCATCGACGCGGGCATGCAGCCGGCCGGCGCCGGCTTCGTCGGGCGCTTGTGAGCCGCCGGCGTGGACCGGCCACGCCGGGACCCGTCAGCGGGCAAAGCCCCGTCCGCACGCGTACTCGCCGCTTCCGCGATCCCGGTTGGCAGCGCGTCCACTCCATGGACGCGCTCCTAGCGGGCAAAGCCCCGTCCGCACGCGTACTCGCCGCTTCCGCGATCCCGGTTGGCAGCGCGTCCACTCCATGGACGCGCTCCTAGCGGGCAAAGGCCCGTCCGCACGCGTACACGCCGCTTCCGCGATCAACGGTTGGCAGCGCGTCCACTCCATGGACGCGCTCCTAGCGGGTCCGGAACTGCTCGATCTGGTCGGACAGCGAGTCGAGTTCTTCCGACATCGCGCCGATCGTGGCCGACAGCTGCTGCGAGGCGGCGGCCGACGACTCGGTCTGCTGCTGCACCTGCTGCAGGTGCTCGCCGATGACCTCGGAGCCGTCGCGCTGCGCCTCGCAGGCGACGCCGATGTCCGACATGCTCTGCCGGACGCGCGTGGTGTGATCGGTGATCGTCGCCAGCGACGCGCGCATCCGGTCGCTGGTCTCGAAGCCGCGCTCGGCGCAGGTCGCCGACTCGACGATGCGCGCGCTGGTCTCGTTGGCGGCGTCGCTGCTGCGCTTGGCCAGTTCGCGGACCTCCTCGGCGACCACCGCAAAGCCCTTGCCGGCCTCGCCGGCGCGCGCCGCCTCGACCGCGGCGTTGAGCGCCAGCAGGTTGGTCTGGAACGCGATGCTCTGGATCGTGTCGATGACCTTGCGCTGCTCCTCGGTCGCGTTCTGCAGGTCGGTCATCGAGGCGACCAGGTCCTCGGCGGCCTTGGCGACGTCCTGGGTCGCCTCGTTGGCGAGGTTGGCGACCTCGTCGCTGTTGGCGGCGCCGCCGGCGGTCTCGCGGGTGCGCTCGACCAGGCCCTCCATCGACTCGGTGACCTGGTGCAGTGCGTGGCTCTGCGCCGACGCGCCATTGGCGGTGTTGGTCGCCGAGGCCGCGATGTCCTGGCTGTTGTTGCGCAGCGCCATCACGGTCTCGCGCGCCTGGTCCATCACCTCGGCGACCTTGGCGGTCGCGTCGTTGAGCGCCACCGCGATCTCGCCGAACTCGTCCTGCGACTCGATCGGCACCTCGTGGGCGAGGTCGCGTTGCGCGAGGCGGCGGATGCCGTCGTGCAGCACCTGCACCGAGCGGCGGATGCGTCGCTGGATCCAGACGAACAGCACCGACGACGCGACCACCGCGACCAGCATCATCAGCACGTGCCCGAGCGCCTTGCCGCCGGCGACGGCCCGGTTGGAGTCGGCGGTCGCCTGCAGCGACCGGGCCTGGCGCGCCTCGAGGTCTGCCAGCAGGTCGATCTTGTCGGTCGCGGCGTCGAACCACGCCGCCGGGTCGGTCGCGAAGCCCTCGCCGGTCGTTCCCGACAGCACCTTGCCCTGCAGTTCGTCGACGCGCGCGAACGCGGCCGACGCCATCGCCTCGGTGGCGGCGGCGCGAAGCTCCGGGGTGGTGAACGCGACGAACTGGCGCAGCCCGTCCTGGTTCTGCTGCGCGAGCCTGGCCAGCGCCGCTAGCTGCGCCGGCGCCACCCGGTCGGCGCTGAACACGCGCGACAGCCGCGCACGCTTGATGCCCTCCTTCTCCTTGCCGCGCAGCAGCGACAGGTAGGCGATCGCCTCGCGCGACAGCGGGCCGTCCTGCGCGGCCGTGCCGAGCGACTCGACCGTGTCGAGCAGGAGTTCGTTGCCGCGGGTATACCAGCCGATCGCTCCGTTCGCCGCATCCTCCCTGCCGTCGACCGCGCTGCGCATCGCCGCGAGCCCGTCGAGGTGGCGCAGGGCAGCCTCGATGCGCGACCGCACGGTCGGTTCTGCGGCCGCGGCGGGCACGGCGCGGCGGAGTTGTTCGAGCGCACGGTCGGTGCGCGTGCGCTGCTCGCCGAGGCGATCGGCGAAGCGGTCGTCCGGTTGCGCCAGGAACAGCGCGGTCGTGCCACGCTCCTTCTGGGTCTCGTGCAGCAGGCGGCCGGCGTCGACGCCGACGTCCACCAAGGTGCGGATCGTCGCAGCGCGGGACCGCGCCCGCAGGTGGCCGAGGATCGCGTTGGTCTCGAGGATCGCCAGGGCGACCGCCGGAACCGCGAACACGATCAGGATCTTCTGTCGGAGGCTGGTCTTGCGCAGGAACCGCAGCGGCTTCATGGCGGGGGCTATCGGTCGTAGCCGAGGACCCGGTGCAGTGGGAGTTCCGCCTAAGGAGAGCCCTCAGCGCTGGCGTCGGCCGCGAGCGGAGGTACCCTTCTCCGACCGAAGATGCCGCGCCCACTCGTGTTCTGGACCGTTGCGCTGCTCGCCGTCGGCTGGGCGGCGTGGCGCGCGACGGCGTTGGCCTGGACCTGCGACGACGCGTTCATCACCTTCCGCTACGCGCAGAACTTCGTCGACGGCAACGGGTTGGTGTTCAACCTCGACCCCGGGGAGGCGCCCGTCGAGGGCTACACCAACTTCAGCTGGACGATGTGGATGGCGTTCGGCGCGATGCTCGGCTTTGGCCACGCCGGCATGGAGTCGTGGTCGATCTTCTGGGGCGTGGTGTGCCACGCGGCCGTCGTGCTGTTGCTCGCCGGGATGGCGTGGCGGGCCAGTTCGGGGCGTGCGGTGGTGCCGGTCGCGGCGTGCGGCTACGCAGCCGTGCACCATGCCGCGTCGCTGGCGCCGGCCGGGCTCGAGACCGCCCTGTTCGTGCTGCTCGCGACGGCGATGGCGCGGCTGGCGATGGCGCTGCGCTGCGCGCGCGAAGCGTGGCTGATGGGCTTCCTCGGCGTGCTGTGCGCGATGACCCGTCCCGATGGCGGCATCTTCGTCGCGATGGGCGGGTTGTTCGTGTTGTTCGATGCCTGCGACCGGCGCGCGCCGCGGCTGTTGCTCGGCTACGTGGCGCCGTTCGTGCTGGTGTTCGCGCCCTACCTGCTGTGGCGCCACGCGTTCTACGGCGCCTGGGTGCCCAACACGGCGGTCGCCAAGTCGGCGAGCGAACCGTTCTTCGAGCTGGGCTGGCCGTACGTGCGCGACTTCTTCGGCTGTTACTGGGCGCTGCTGCCGGGCGTCGTGCCGGTGCTGTGGTTCGCGCTGCGCAAGCCCGACGTGCTGGCGACGATCTCGCCGTTCCTCGGCCGCCGGCCGTGGCTGGTGCTGCTGGCGTTCGTGGCGCCGTACCTGGCGTTCGTGACCTGGGTCGGCGGCGACTTCATGTTCGGTCGGTTCGCGCTGCCGGTGCTGCCGCTGCTGCTGTTCGGCTGGGACCTGGCGCTGCAGCGCTGGCGGCCGCTGTGGCTGCAGCCGCTGGTTGCGGGCCTGCTGGTCGTGGGCCTGAGCCTGCCGGTGGAGCCGGCGGGGCTCGACGATCCGCGCAACCCGGTCAGCGACAACCGCCGCATCACGCTGGCACCGGTCCCCGGCACGAACGTGACGTGGGCCGACGCGTTCCGCCTCTGCGGCGACTACCTGCAGCCGCTGTTCGACGGCCTCGACGTGCGCATCGCGATCGCCGGCAGCCACGCCAACGTGGCGTTCCGCGCCGAGGTGCCGGTCGCGGTCGAGGTCGCCGCGGGGCTGACCGATGCGCACATCGCGAGGCTGCCGTACCGCAAGCGCGGCAAGGCCGGCCACGGCAAGCCGTCGGACCCGCAGTACCTCGAGCGCCGCGGCGTGCACTTCCACCTGGAGCCGACCTACCTCGCGGCGGACCCGTGGCGCAAGATCGTGTTCGTGCCGTGCGGGCTGCCGGCGCGGCTGGTGACCTGGGATCGCGAGTTGATGGCCGAACTACGGCGGCGCGACCCGAACGTCGCCTTCGACGACTTCGAGTTGTTCCTCGATCGCTACCTCGCCGACCTGCCCAACAAGGGCAAACGGCAGGTGGCCAAGGACCTGGCCAAGTTCCGTCGGTTCTACTTCGACCACAACGACGACCCCGAACGGCTGCGCCGGTTCGAGCAGTTCGTCGGCCAGTAGACCCGCCCCAGGACCGTAGCGGCCGTTCAGCGCTTGCGGCGCAGGACCAGCCACGCGGCCGCGAGCAGCGCCGTCATGCCACCGAGACCGCCGAGCACGATCGGGTTCTTGGCGTGCTCGAGCGTCTGCTGCAGCCAGTCGCCGTGGCCGTGCGCGCCCGCGTCGTCGCCGTGGCCGTCGCCACCGTGGCTGTCGTGGTCCGCCGCGTCGTGGCCGTCGGCCGCGTGGTCGTGATCGGCGTGCCCGTGATCGGCGTGGTGATCCGCGTGCCCGTGATCGGCGTGCCCGTGAGCCGCGTGGCCGTGGTCGCCGTGTGCATGGTTGGTGTGCCCGTGATCGTCGTGGCCCGGACTGCCGTGCCCGTCGGGGGCATGCGCCGTCTCGCCGATCGGCGCCGGGAAGTCGATCACCGGCAGCGCACCGTGATCGTGTTCTGCGTGGCCCCCGCTGCCGTGGTCGTCGTCGTGCGCGGTGTGCCCGTGCTTCGAACCGTGGCCATGGCCCTCGTGGCCGTCGGTGCCATGGCCGGCTCCGCCGCTGCGGCTTGCGACCGCGCGGCCGCTCGGCGCCGGCACCTTCAGCCATGCGAGGTCGCCGCTGGCGACGTCGTAGTAGCCGGCCAGCATCGCGAAGCGGCCCTCCTGCTCGAGCGTGCGCAGCAGCGCGCTGCGCGAACGGGCCTCGTGCAGCGTGCGGATCACGTTCTCGCGGGTCGCGTGCGCGACCAGGTCCTGGGCGTGCTGCTCGCGCGCCGTGATCACGGCCGGCTCCAGGTTGCGCAGCAGGTGCCGCTGGTGCGGCGACATCTGCTGCGAGGTCGGGTCGTCGGCGGCGGCCACGATCGACGCGCAGCGGCTGTGGCCCATGACCACCAGCAGCGATGCGCCGAGCTTCTCGGCGGCGAACTCGACGCTCGCGAGGGTCTCGTCGGTCATCGTGTTGCCGGCGACGCGGATCACGTACAGCTCGCCGAGGCCGGCGTCGAAGATGTGCTCGGGCGAGACCCGCGAGTCCGAGTCGGTGACGACGATCGCCAGCGGCTGCTGCGCGTCGGCCAGCGCCTCGCGCTGCTGGCGGCTCAGGTCCGGCATCGGTCGGCTGTCGCCGAGGAAGCGGCGGTGGCCGGCGCGCAGCATGCGCAGCGCGACGTGTGGCGGCAGGCTCGGCGGCACCGTGCCGGGCAGGGCCGGGCGGTCGACCAGCTCCGGCTTGGGCAGCGGGCGGCTCGGCAGCCACTCGACGTCGCCGCCCTGGTGGTAGCGCGCGGCGACCATGCGGAAGCGACCGACCGACGCGAACCGCCGCAGCAGCGGGCTGCGGCGCATGCACTCCTGGACGGTGCCGTGGGCGTGCTCCTCCTCGGCCATGTCGTGCAGCTGCTTGCCGCCGAGGTCGAGCGCGCGCGCCTTGCGAACGGCCGGCTCGATCCGCTCGAGCAGGTGCACGACGGCGGCGCTCGGCTGGTGGGCGGTGTCGGTCGCGTGGGTCTGCTCGGCGGCGGCTGCGACCACGTCGCAGTGCTCGTGGCCGAGCACCACGCACAGCGGCACGTTCAGCCGTTCGACGGCGTGTTCGATGGTCGCGATCGCCTCGGGGCCGAGCACGTGGCCGGCCGTGCGCACGACGACCAGTTCGCCGAGGCCGACGTTGAACAGGTGCTCGGGCGGCACCCGGCTGTCGGCGCAGGTGACGACGACCGCGTACGGGCTCTGGCCCCGCGACAGGGTCCGGCGCACTCCGGGGCCGATCGGCTGCGGCACGCTGTGCTCTCCGGCGAACCGCCGGTTGCCCTCCTGCAGGGCGCGCAGGGCCTCGTCGGGCGTTCGTTGGGCCGCGGCGGCGCAGCTCAGGGCGAGCGGGAGCGCGGCGAACAGCAGGCGATCGGTGCGGGTCATGGTGTCGGTCTTCGGTGCGGTTCCCGGGTCGTCGGGTATCTCGCCAGCCATCGGCCGACCTGTCGGAAAACTGGGCGGCGATCGGGTTCCGACCCTGCCATGGCGTCCTGGGTAGGGACGGTTCGGGCGCTGATTCTCGAAGATATGGCGCCACCGTGGCGGTCCGGCCCGTTGACGGGCCCGCGCCTGCCGCTAACCTTCTTGCCCATTAATCCGGCCGACAGGGCCGGCCAAAAGCCCCGAGCGTCTGCGGCGACGGCGGGTCGTGTCGACCCCGCCGCACACAGCAATGCTGTTCCTCTGATGTCCACCCCAACCTCCAAGCCCATGACTGCAAAGAAGGAGTCCCCCGAGATCAAGCGGATCCGTAACACCCGCAATTTCGGTGTCATCGCCCACATCGACGCTGGCAAGACGACCTTCAGTGAGCGCGTCCTGTACATCACCGGCAAGAGCCACAAGATCGGCGAGGTGCACGACGGTGGCGCGACGATGGACTACATGCAGGAAGAGCGCGATCGCGGCATCACGATCACGTCGGCCGCGACGTCCTGTGTGTGGCAGGGCTACCAGATGAGCCTGATCGACACCCCCGGACACGTGGACTTCACGGTCGAGGTGGAGCGCTCGCTGCGCGTGCTGGACGGCGCCGTCGGCGTGTTCTGCGCGGTGGCCGGTGTGCAGCCGCAGTCGGAGACGGTGTGGCGCCAGGCCAACCGCTACAAGGTCCCGCGGATCGCGTTCGTCAACAAGATGGACCGCACCGGCGCCGACTTCTACAAGGCGGTCGAGTCGATGCGCACGCGTCTGCACGCCAACGCGGTGCCGATGGTGATGCCGATCGGCAAGGAGAAGAACTTCTCCGGCCTGGTCGACCTGATCAAGATGAAGGCCTTCGTGTGGGCCGACAACGACGCTCGTGAGATGACCGAGAGCGACATCCCGGCCGAGCTGCTCGACGACGCCACGGCGCGCCGCGAGGAGATGGTCGAGGCGATCGCCGAGTGCCACGACGACGTGCTCGAGAAGTTCATCGAGGGCCAGGAGATCTCCAACGAGGAGATCATGATGGCCGCGCGCAAGGGCACGCTCGATCTCAAGATCACGCCGGTCTACTGCGGCTCGGCGTTCAAGGACAAGGGCGTGCAGACCGTGCTCGACGCGATCGTCGAATACCTGCCGAGCCCGCTCGACGTCCCGCCGATCGAAGGCATCGACCCGGAGTCGGGCGAGCCGGTCGTGCGCGAGCTGACCAGCGAGCAGCCGTTCGCCGGCCTGGTGTTCAAGACGATCAGCGATCCGAACGGCGACCTGACGTTCATCCGCCTCTACACGGGCGAGATGAAGCAGGGCGAGAAGTACTACAACGGTCGTACCCGCCGCTTCGAGCGCATCGGTCGTCTGATGCGCATGCACGCGATCCAGCGTGAGCCGCTCGAGGTCGCCAAGGCCGGCGACATCGTCGCGGTTGTCGGCGTCAAGGAAGCCATCACCGGCGACACGCTGTCGACCAAGGACAACCCGGTCGTCTACGAGGCGATGACGTTCCCGGACACGGTGATCAGCATGGCGATCGAGCCGCAGTCGGCGGGCGACCGCGACAAGCTGTCGGCCGTGATCGGCAAGCTGGTGCGCGAGGACCCGACCTTCAAGGCGGTGTCGGACGAGCAGACCGGCGAGATGGTCATCTCGGGCATGGGTGAGCTTCACCTCGAGGTGAAGTGCAACCAGATCAAGAACGACCACAAGATCGGCATCAACGTCGGCAAGCCGAAGGTCGCCTACAAGATGACGCTGAAGGGCCCCAAGCAGGTCGAGGCGCGTCACATCAAGCAGTCCGGTGGTTCGGGTCAGTTCGCTGTCGCGCGTCTGAACTTCTCGGTCAAGGACGAGATCGAGTTCGTCGAGTTCGAGGACAACGTCAAGGGTGGTTCGGTGCCGCGGGAGTACATCCCGGCGATCGGCAACGGCATCGAGTCCGCGGTCAAGGGCGGCGGCCGTCTCGGCTTCCCGTTCTGCAAGATCCACGCGGAGCTCTACGACGGCCAGGCGCACGACGTCGACTCGAGCGTGATGGCGTTCGAGGCCGCCGGCGTGCTGGCGTTCCGTCTGGCCTGCGAAGGCAACTCGCTGCTGCTCGAGCCGATCATGAAGATCGAGATCGAGTGCCCCGAGGAGAAGACCGGCGACGTCATCGGTGACCTGTCGTCGCGTCGCGGCGTGGTCGACGAGATGGTCGCCCGCCCGGGTGGCGTGTCGTCGGTGACCGGCAAGGTCCCGCTGAGCGAGATGTTCCAGTACTCGACGATGCTGCGCTCGATCACGCAGGGCCGCGGCACCTACTCGATGGAGCCGGGCACCTACGAGCCGGTTCCGCCGAACATCGCGGACAAGGTGCTCGAAGAGTACCAGTCGGATTCGTAGGCCGGACTCCCGCGCCAGCGGCAACCAGGCTCCCGCGCCAGCGGGAGCGGCACTACGCCCCCGCCCGTCCGGCCCAACGGCTCGTCGCCCCTAGCGACGGGCCGTCGTCCTGTACCGTTCCACCACGACCGGTCGGTACGCCCTGCTCCCGGAACCGACCTTACGGACCGGTGGTCAGGTGCCGAGGAGCTTGATGCCCTCGTGGGCCAGGGCGAGCAGCACGCAGGGATCGTCGCCGTCGCTGCCGGTTGCCCGCGGCGCGTGTTCGGTTCCGGGGGGATAGCGGACGAGCTGGCCCTGCCGGTAGCTGCCGAGTTCGTCGGCGTAGCCGCCACGCACGACCAGGACCTCTTCGTCGCTGGTGTGCTTGTGCGGCGGGTAGCCGCAGCCGGGTTGCATGCGGATCAGGGCCAGCACCCGGTTGGTGTCCCGGTCCGACGCGTAGAAGTGCACCGAGACTCCTTCGTACCTGGTCGGTTGCCACGGGATCGAGTCGAGCTGCATGCCTCGGAAGGCTATCCTGCTCGCCAACGATGCCCAATCCTCGTGAGACCTGGTCCATCTCGGTCGAGAAGGACTACCTGAAGTTCAGCGCCGCGCACTTCCTGATCTTCCCCGACGGCACGGCCGAACGGCTGCACGGCCACAACTACAAGGTCTACATCGACCTGCACACCGAGCTCGACGAGCACGGCCTGGTCGTCAACTTCAAGGAGATCAAGCCGCTGGTCCGGCAGCTGTGCGACGAGCTCGACGAGCACCTGCTGATCCCGGGCAAGCACCCGGTGCTGACCGCCGAGGTCGTCGGCCCGCACTACGAGATCCGCTACCGCGAACGTCACTACCTGATCCCCAAGGAAGAGGTGATCGTGCTGCCGATCGGCAACTCGTCGGCCGAGAACCTCGCCGCATGGTTCGGGCGCACGCTGCGCGAGCGCATGCGCGGGCCGTGGCCCGACCTGACGGTCCAGATGCTGTCGGTCGGCGTCGAGGAGACGCCCGGCCAGCGCGGCGTCTGGACGCTGCGCGAACAGGAAGAACGCTCGTAGTCCTGCTGGCCGAAGGCTTCGCCCCCGCGGCCAAGGTCTGGCAGACCTGATGCCAGGTCGCGAAGCCGCGGCGCTCAGACGGTCGGGTAGCCGTGCAGCCAGCGCGCCGGCCCGTCGCCGCAGTTGCGCACAGTGTGCCGGGTGCCGGCCGGGATCGACAGTTCGTCACCCGGCTGCAGGCGCACGGTGCGGCCGGCGAGCTCGATCTGCGCCGAGCCCTCGAGCAGCAGCACGAGTTCGTCGACGTCGTGCTCGAAGTCGCGCCAGACCTGATCCGGCGGGTCGATCCAGAGCTCGCAGCTGTAGCCACGGCTCCGCCAGTCGGCCTGCACCGCGGCCGGGTCGAGGTTGTTGGTGGTGGGCTGCATCGTGACGCCTCCCGGTCGTCGGACGCGTGGTGGTGGGAAGCAGACCGTCGCCTTCGGTCTACCGGAGCAGAGCATACCTGCTTCCGTATCGGAAGGGGCCATGCGCGGGCGCGGCGCGGGCCGCCGTGGTGGTGGGAACGGCACGGTGGTGGTGGGGAACAGAGGGGTTTGGCGAGGCCGCAGCGGCCTCGCAGGAAGCACTACCTCGCGCGCAGGATCCGGTCACCTCGAATCGCGCGGGCGTGGTGCGAGGCCTTCGCCCGCGGTGCGCCCCCGGTTGCCGGGATCCGGGCCGGCCGCTCCAAGCGCCGTCGCCTGGACGGCTCGGCCGTATCGGTCGGTTCGGACACGTGGTCCGTACAGAGGTCGAGGCTGGACAAGCCAGCCTCGACGAGGTTTGGGCGGTGCATGGGTACCGCCCCAGCAATAGTTCCGTCCTCAGGATCCGCGTGAAAGCGCGAGACGTGCTGATCGGCTCGCTGACCGATCAGCAGCACCAAGAGCTTGCGCTCTGGAACAGACCCCTCTGATTCGCGATGCCGTCTCGGCGTCCGAGATGCTCGCACGGGATCCAGGAGGACGGGAAAGAGCTTCTGCAAGGAGGCATGGTTCCTCGCAGAACACTCCTTGGACGACCGCAGGTCCGCCCCGGGTTCCGTCACGCTCTCCAAAAAAGCGAAGATCCGCAGCGATTCGGGCTGAGCGATCCCGCACGCACGTGCCGGTGGCACGGGCGTCTCGGGGGTGTCCCGGCGGCCGCCGGCTACGGCAGCTGCAGCGGCGCGCGGTCGCCGGTCTCGGCCATGCGGCGGATGTGCTCGTGCACCTGCATCGCCCGCTTCACGCACTGGTCGCTGTTGTGGTACTCGTAGCGTCCGAAGCGACCGAACGTCAGGTAGCCGCTGTCGTCGAACCACTGGCGCACGCGGGCGACCCGCGCGGCGAACTCGAGGTCCTGGTCGATGTACGCAAACTCGTTGTTGCACGCCTCGAGCAGCACGACCTGCTCCTTTCGCAGGATGCCGGCGCGGTCGAGGCCGTCGACGACGCCCTGCAGCCACTCGCGGTCGTCGGGCCGCAGGTCGCCGCGGTGCGTGACCTCGGCGAGGAAGCAGCCGTGCCCTGCGGGCGCGTTGAACTTCGAGTAGTTGCTGTAGTAGGTGACGCGGTTGGTCGGTCCCTGCTCTTCGAACGGCAGGTAGATCCAGCTCAGGTCGGGCAGCGGCTCGTCGAGCTTGACGCCGATCATCACGTTGATCAGCGAGATCGGCTCGAGCGCGCGGATGTCGGCGCGCACGTGGTCGGGGATCTTCTCGATCACGCCTTCGATCTGCGGCAGCGGCACGGTGTTGACGACCAGGTCGTAGGCCTCGCCGTTGACCTCGAAGCCGTCGCCCTTCTGCGCGACCCGCTCGACGACCGCGTTGCAGACGAGGTCGAAGCCGCCGCCGTTGGCGGTCCCCTTGACCATCGTCTCGAAGCCGCCGTGCAGCGGGAACCAGAACACCGACTGGTGGGTGTAGCCCTCGGTGTCGACGCCGACGGCCGAGCGCAGGATGTCCTCGATCGGCGCCTCGGGCACGCGGCCGGCGACCCAGTCGCTGGCCATCGTGTTGAGGTCGCGCTTCCAGATCTTGTTGTTGTACGGAACCATGAAGTGGCGGGCGAAGCCGTCGCCCATGCGCCACTGGATCCAGTCGCCGAAGTTCTCCGGGCACGCGGTGCCCATGCGGCGACCGACGTAGGCCTCGATGTAGCCCTTCATGCAGTCGACCGTGGCCTCCTTGGTCAGGTGCCCGACGCCGTTCTCGAACGGATAGGGCACCCAGCGGTCGTGCCAACGGATCTTGGTGTTCCGCACGGTCTTCTGCGTGCCGGCGTCGCCGCCACAGACGTCGAGCTGCCAGTCCAGGACCGTCTGGTCCTTGGAGAAGATGATGTGGCCGCCGGCTTCGTCGAACGTGAAGCCGTCGTAGCTGCGGCTCTTGCACAACCCGCCGACGCGCTCGGTCTTCTCGAGCACGGTCACGCGATGGCCGTCGGCCGCGAGCATGCGGGCGAGGGCGCATCCGGAGATGCCGCCACCGAGGATGGCGATCTTCACGACAGGGACTCCAGCGGCAGGCGAGGCATCGGGCGAAGAACTCTACCGCGTGTGCGGACGCGCGGACGAGTGCAAACCGCGCGAGACTTCGGTGAGGACTTGCTCGATAGTGTCGCGCCCTTGACGACGCCGGAACCCAACGATCCCGATTCGATCCGCGCGCCCGCACCGCGGGAAGGCATGGCCGTGCTGGCGCTGGCGATGTCGGCGTTCGTGCTCAACCTGAACTCCAATGTCATGGGCGCGCTGTTGCCGTTCGTGCGCGAGGAGTTCGGCTTCGACAACGACGGCGGCGCGCAGCTGTTGTCAGCCGCGGGCGCGGGCTCGGCGCTCGGTGCCCTGCTGGTCGCCGACGCGGGGCGATGGTTCGGCCGCCGCGCGGTGCTCGCCACCAGCCTCGGCGCGTTCGCCGTCGCCAGCGCCCTGCATCTCGTAGTCGGCTCGTTCTGGCCGTTGCTCGTGCTGCGCGCGCTCGCCGGGCTCTCGACCGGCATCGCCTACGCCGCGGCTTCGGCCGCCGTCGCCGACCTGGCGCCGTACGAACGGCGCGGCGCGGTGATGGGGCGCTTCAACGCGGGCCTGTTCCTGGCGATCCCGATCGGCCTGCCGCTGACGGTGTGGCTGGCGTCGATCGGCCACTGGCAGGCGACGTTCGTCGTGCAGGCGCTGGTCGGTGCGGTGGCGCTGGTCATGACCCTGCGCATGGTTCCGGAGCTGCCGCCTGCTCGCAACGCGCGGCGGCTGCCGCTGCTGGCCAACGGCGGGGTCGTCGCCGTGCTGGTCGCGACCATGCTGCACGTCGGCTCGTTCTTCACGGTGGTGCAGCTGGCGACGTCGTGGCTCGACGACGAAGGCATCGTGCCGAAGCAGCACCAGGTCTGGGTCTGGGTCGGCCTCGGCGCGCTGTCGGTGCTCGGCAGCGCGCTGTTCGGCAGGCTCAGCGACCGGCTCGGCAAGCGGCGCTTCGTGCTGGTGACGTCGGGCATCCTGGTGGTCTGCTTCTTCGCGCTGTCGCGCAGCTGGGGCCGCGACTACCTGCTGCCGATCGGTTGCGTGCTGGCGGTCGCGGCCGCGGCGCGCACCGGGCCGCTGCAGGCGTTGGTCTCGGGGCTGGTGCCGAGCGAGCAGCTGGGCGCCTTGATGGGGCTGCGTGGCTTCTGCATGCAGCTGGGGGTGTTCCTGTTCGCGCTCGGCGCCTCCGGGCTGACCGACAGGCTCGGCTTCCGCGGCGTGCTGATGCTCGGCGCCGCCTGCCAGCTCGGCTCGTACCTCGCGATCCGCCTCGGCGTGCGCGAACCGGCCCCAACGCCTTGAGTCCTTGGCCCCGTTGGTTCTTGGCCCCATACGTCCAGCACCGGATCGGCTGCTGGCCGACAAGCTTCGCGATCCTTCGGCCACACCGGCCGGCGGGCTGCGCTGTGCCGCGCCGTCCACCCGAAACCACGCCCTGATCTCTGCATGAAGCGCCTGCTCGCCGTCTGCCTCCTCTTGCTCCCGTTCGCCACCAGCTGCGCCACCTACTCGGTCCAGCACTTCGTCGGCTCCGACGACTACGAGGTCGCCCGCGTCGAGGCGGCCGACGGATCGGTCGAGACCTACCGCCTGCAGAACGGCCGTTCGCTGCAGGTGACGACCGAGTACGAGCGCGAGCGGCCGTTCCTCGGCTTCCAGGTCGTCGAACTGACCAAGCCGCGCGCCGAGCAGCGCGGCGTCAAGCCCTACAGCGGGCTGCTGATCCAGGGGACCTACACCAAGTCGAGCGCGCGCCAGGCCGGGGCCCGCAACAACGACGTGCTGCTGGCGATCGACGGCAGCGAGATCGTCTACCTCGACCAGCTCGCCGAGGCCGAAGCCAGGCTGCGCGACCAGCAGGAGGTGCAGGTGCGGCTGTTGCGCGGCGACCAGGAGATCGACGTGACGATGCGCGCCAACCTGCTGCACGAGCAGGTCAGCGACTCGCAGCAGATCGCGCTGCGCACGCCGCCGTCGTCGCCGCGCCCCTATGCCGGCGTCCGGCTGCGCGGGGTCCCGTCGGTGTGGGCCGAACGCATGCTCGGCGAGCCGCGCAACGCGGTGATCGTCGCCGAGGTCGAGGTCGGCTCGCCGGCGTGGCTGGCCGGCATCCGCGGCGGCGACCTGATCGAGACCGTCGACGGTGCGGCGGTGCCCGAGGTCGACGAGTTGTCGCAGCGGATCGCGGCGAAGGGGGAGGCCGGCCAGACGATGACGTGGGGCGTTCGCCGTGAGGTCGGTCGCAGCTACGAGGCCGAGATCGAACTCGCGGACTACAGCGGGACCTCGGGCATCCACGTGCCGCTGCTGTTCGGCGCCAGCAACGGCGTCTACGAGGACAAGTGGAACATCGGCTGGGGCCTGATCATGGGCAACCGCAACAACTACGTCGCCGACCAGCAGACCCGCCGCGTGCAGACTCGCAACCGCTTCAGCATGCTGCTCGGCCTGTTCAAGGTCGACTCGCGCCCCGACGAGACCCGCGTGCGCCTGCTCTGGTTCATCCACTTCGACACGTAGGTAGCGGTACGGTATGCGGTTCATCCTCCAACTTCCGCCGCGCGACGCGCGGCGGAAGTTGGAGGATGAACCGCGTACCGTACCGCTACTTCTGGCAGTTGCTGCACCAGTAGGTGCTGCGGCCCTGCTGGACGGCGCGGCGGATCTCGGCCCTGCAGCGTGGGCACGGCAGGCCGTCGCGTTCGTAGACGCGCAGTTCGCGGGCGAAGTAGCCGGCGTGCTCGTCGACGCCGACGTAGTCGCGGAAGCTGGTGCCGCCGGCTTCGATCGCCGCCGCCAGCACCTTCTGGACCGACGCGGCGAGCAGCTCGCACTCCTTGCGGGTCAGCGACTTCGCCGCGCGCCGCGGCCGCACCCGCGCGTGCCAGCACGATTCGCTGGCGTAGATGTTGCCGACGCCGACGATCAGGTTGCCGTTCATCAGCAGCTGCTTGATGGCGACCTTGCGGTTGCGCGTGATGCGGTGCAGGAACGCGCCGTCGAAGCCCGGCTCGAGCGGCTCGACGCCGAGGTCCTTGAGCAGCGGGTGGCTGGCGAGCTCGCCGCCGGCGCCGACGTCGAGCGCGCCGAACCGGCGCGGGTCGACGAACCGCACCAGCCGGTCGCCGAAGTCCATGCGCCAGTGCTCGTGCTTGCGGTATTCGGGTCGCGCGGCGCGCACCCCGATCGGGTCGACGATCAGCCGGCCGGTCATGCCGAGGTGGATCAGCGCGACCGGAGTGTCCGGGCCGTCGAAGCGCACCAGGATGTACTTCGACCGCCGCTCGACGGCCGTGCAGCGGCGCCCGACCAGACCCTGCAGCAGATCGGCGGGCATCGGCCAGCGCAGATCGGGGCGCTGCAGGTGGACGGCGCGCAGCCGGCGGCCTACGAGGTGCGGTTCGGCGCCTGTCCGGACGGTTTCGACTTCGGGCAACTCGGGCAAGGTCCGTTCATCCTCGCCTCCCGGCGCCCCGCTGCCTAACATCCTTCGCCCCGGTTCGCCGCGCACGCACCATGACCGACCAACCCATCCAGGAACTGCACCACATCGGCGTCGCCGTGCCCTCGCTCGACGACGCGCTGCCCAAGTGGACCGACGGCTTCGGCCTGCGGCTCGAGTCGGTCGACGAGGTCCCGACCGAGAAGGTCAAGGTCGCGGTGCTCAAGGCCGGCAACACCCGCATCGAGCTGCTCGAGCCGACCAGCGACGACTCGCCGATCGCCAGGTTCCTGCAGAAGCGCGGTCCGGGCATCCACCACCTCGCGTTCCAGGTGGGGGACTGCCAGCAGAAGATCACCCAGTTGATCGACGACGGCGCCCCGATGCTCAACGAGACCCCCAACCCCGGCGCGCACGACTGCAAGGTCGCGTTCGTGCACCCGAAGTTCCTCGGCGGGGTGCTCGCCGAGCTGGTCGAAGATCCGCACGCCGAAGACTCCCACGCCTGAAGACCTCCCACGCTTAGAGAACCACGCCTGGATCGAAGTCATGACCGACACCAACGGAATGGACAAACTGAACGAGCTGCGCGAACGGTCGCTGCAGGGCGGCGGCGAGAAGCGCATCGCGGCGCAGCACGAGCGCGGCAAGCTGACGGCGCGCGAGCGCATCGACCTGCTGGTCGACCCCGGCACGTTCGTCGAGATCGACCGCTTCGTGACGCACCGCTGCCGCGACTTCGGCATGGACTCGGAGAAGAACGAGATCCTCGGCGACGGCGTCGTGACCGGCAGCGCCAAGATCGACGGCCGGCCGGTGTACCTGTTCGCGCAGGACTTCACCGTGTTCGGCGGCAGCCTGTCCGAGACCCACGCGCAGAAGATCGTCAAGGTCATGGACCTGGCGATGAAGATGGGCGTGCCGATGCTCGGCCTGTGCGATTCGGGCGGCGCGCGCATCCAGGAGGGCGTCGTCTCGCTCGCTGGCTACGCCAACATCTTCCTGCGCAACACGCTCGCCAGCGGCGTGATCCCGCAGATCAGCGCGATCATGGGCCCGTGTGCCGGCGGCGCGGTCTACTCGCCGTCGATCACCGACTTCATCATGATGGTCGAGGGCTCGAGCTTCATGCACATCACCGGGCCCGACGTGGTCAAGACGGTGACGCACGAGGACACGACGTCCGAAGAGCTCGGCGGCGCGCGCGTTCACAGCGAGACGTCCGGCGTCGCGCACTTCACCGCGCCCGACGACGCGGCCTGCCTGATGCAACTGCGCGAACTGCTCAGCTACCTGCCGCTCAACAACGGTGAGGACCCGCCGTTCCGCAGCACGGACGACGATCCGAACCGCATGGAGGAGGCGCTCGACACGATCGTGCCCGAGTCCAGCGACCAGCCGTACGACATGAAGCAGGTCGTCAAGCACATCGTCGACGACGGCACGTTCTTCGAGGTGCACGCGCGCTACGCCAAGAACATCCTCGTCGGCTTCGCGCGGCTCGGCGGCCGCGTCGTCGGCATCATCGGCAACCAGCCGGCGCACCTCGCCGGCGTGCTCGACATCAAGGCGAGCATCAAGGGGGCGCGGTTCGTGCGCTTCTGCGACGCGTTCAACATCCCGCTGGTCTGCATGGAGGACGTGCCGGGCTTCCTGCCGGGCACCGAGCAGGAGTGGAACGGCATCATCACGCACGGCGCCAAGCTGCTGTATGCGTTCTGCGAGGCGACCGTGCCGCGACTGACCGTGATCACGCGCAAGGCCTACGGCGGCGCCTACACGGTGATGAACAACCTGCACATCCGCGCCGATGCGATGTTCGCGTGGCCGAAGGCGGAGATCGCGGTGATGGGCGCCGAGGGGGCCGCCAAGATCGTGTTCCGCCGCGAGATCCAGGGCGCCGACGATCCCAAGGCCGAAGAGAAGCGGTTGGTCGACGGCTACAAGGACAAGTTCGCCAACCCCTACCAGGCGGCCGCGCGCGGCTTCGTCGACGACGTCATCGAGCCGCGCCGCACGCGGCCGATGCTGATCCAGGCGCTGGAGCTGCTGCGCAGCAAGCGGGACACGAACCCGCCGAAGAAGCACGGCAACATCCCGCTGTGATGGCCGTGGCTGGGGGCGCGGAACGATGAAGGCCAGTCGGTCGGTTCCCGTAGGGCTGGGTCTTCTGATCGGGCTGGGTCTGCTGGTCGGGCTGGCGTTGCTTCTTCGGGGGACGTGGGGTGGTGTCGCGCCGGAGGCTCCGGTCAACTCCGCTGGGCCGCCGCCGGCCGAAGGGCGCCGCGGCGAGCGGGCTCCCGATGTGGCTGGTCGGCAGCCAGTCCCTGTTCCCGATGCTGGTGGGATCGTGGTTCGCGTTGTCGATGCGGGCTCTGGGGCGGCGCTGGCGGGAGCGTGGGTGGGCAAAGCCGGTGAGGTGGTCGCGGGCGTGGATGGGGGCTTCTCGCTGCCGGTCGAGGTGATGGGAGAGGTCTGGGTTGCCGGTTGTCCTGGCTTCTACGTGCAGGAGTTCGAAGTGGGGCGGGGCGGCGAGGTGCGGCTCGAGAGCCAGCGGCGGGTGGCCGGGCTCGTGCAGTTCGAGACCGATGTGGATCGTCCGGAACCGGCCCTCCTGCGCGCGTCGGCTTCTGGAGCGAACGTGTTGGGCGACGGATTCGTCGCGTTCAAGTTCGAGGTTCGTCCGGACTACGGCTTCGCGTTCGAGCCTGGGCAGGCGAAGAGTCTGGATCTGAGTCTTCGGCACGTCCGCACGAGGCAGGAGCTCGGCACGGTGACGTGGCGCTTTCCGCAAGAGCATGTCGTCATCCGGGCTCGTGCGCCGTCGCCCGAAGGGGCTGCCGGGATCGCGCGGCGCATTGTCGTGCAGCTGGATGCGGAGTATCTGGCTGCCTGGCAGGCCGGGGCGCTAGGCAAGGACCTTCGTCGCGTCGAGTTGTTCGTTCGGGAGGCCGGGGAAGTCGCGGCCCGTGCGAGCGCCGTGGTGGGCGGTGCGGGACAGCACGTCGAATCCAGGATCGGGAGTAGGGAGCTGTCGGATGTCTCGCCGGAGTTCGATGCGGTGATCCGCGCCGGCACGTACGACTTCGAACTGCGAGATCACGTGCTGGGCACGTCGTTCGTCTGGCGCGGCACGCAGCTGGGCAGCGAGCAGCAGGAAGTCGTGCTCGCGGTGCCGGGGCGAGGCAGCGTGTCCGCGCGCCTGCATGGCATCGACGCAGCGGAGGTCGCCCTGATGACCCATCCGGCGTTCTTCCACCTCTTGTCGCGGGATGGTGCGGTCGTTCTTCGCGCCTACTGCCCAGATGGTCAGGCTGGCGTGCATGCCCCGTGCGTGGCGCCCGGTCGCTACTTCGCGCTCGCATACGCCGACAACGCCGAGCACCCGTTCCTGCGTTCGCCGCTGGTGCCTTGCGAGGTCGTGGAGGGACAGGTCTCCGCTTTGGACCTGTTCCTGGAGCCGGCCGGGATCGTCGAGATCCACGCCGACGTCGGTCCGCATGCGGGAACGATCGAGAGTGTCGACGGGGTCGTGCTGCACCGGTTCGACCTGCGCGAACGCAAGCACACGTCGCTTCCGCTGGCTCCGGGTGACTACGTGGTGGTCACCGGCGGTAGCCGGCGCGCGGTGCGCGTGAGTCGAGAGGCGGTTGCCGCCGTGCACCTGCCGCTTTGACGGAGCCGCTGTGACGGAGCCGCAACCTCAGAGGTCGATCGTGCGCCCCTCGCGCGCCGACTGGTCGGCGGCCAGCACGATGCGCAGGCTGTTGACCGCATCGTCGACGTGGTCGGTCAGGTCGACGTCGTTCTGGATCGCGTCCAGCAGGAACTGCTGCTCGCGCAGGCACAGGCCGTCGTGGTCCGGTTCGTCGGTGGTGTCGATCCACTCGTCGGGCCGGGTGAACTCGTCGTCCTGGTCGCGGTCCTGCCAGTGCACCTTCAGCGAGTTGGTCGCGGTGTGCGAGTCGACGTCGGCGCTGCCGTCCTTGCGTTCGCCCTCGCGCTCGGTGATCGACACGCAACCCTTCGGGCCGATGACGTCCTTCACGAAGTAGGCGGTCTCGCTCATCATCGGGCCCCAGCCGGCCTCGTACCAGCCGACCGAGCCGTCCTCGAACGTCACCTGCAGCTGGCCGTAGTTGTACATGCCCGGCTTGAGCTCGTCGGACAGCCGCGCCTGGATCGCCGACACGCGCACCGGCTTGCTGCGCGTCATCTGGCACATCACGTCGACGTAGTGCACGCCGCAGTCGACGATCGGCGACATCGAGTCCATCAGCGCCTTGTGCGTCGTCCAGTCCTTGCCGCGGCTCTGCTGGTTGAGGTTCATGCGCATCACCAGCGGCTTGCCGAGCGTCTGCGCGACCTCGATGAACTTCTGCCACGCCGGGTGCACCCGCAGGATGTAGCCGATCACCATCTTGCGGCCGTGCTGCTTGCACAGGTCGGCGATCTGCTGGGCCTCTTCGACCGTCTCGGCGAGCGGCTTCTCGCAGAACACGTGGCTGCCGCCCGCGAGCGCCGTGCGGGCGATCGCCGCGTGGGTGTCGGGGTAGGTGTTGATCGAGACGACGTCCGGCCTGGTCTCGGCGTAGGCCGACTCGAAGTCGCCGAACGTCGCGACCCCGCCGAGCTCCTCGGCCAGCGCCTCGCGGGTCTCCGGGCGGCGGGCGACCAGCCCGACCAGTTCGTAGCCATCGAGCTGGTGGTAGGCGCGGGCATGGGATCGACCCATGTTGCCGCAGCCGACGACGAGAACGCGCAGGGATGCCATGCCCCGTTCATACCGTGCGCGGCATTCCGGTCCCAGCGGCATCGCGGTCGGTCGCCGCCCCTCGATCCCGAGGCCGCTGGTCGCTACCTTGGCCGCCCTGTCATGCCGTTGTTCCGCCGCATTCTGGTCGCCAACCGAGGCGAGATCGCGCTGCGCGTGATCCGCACTGCCCAGGAGATGGGCATCGAGACGGTGGCCGTCTTCTCCGACGCCGATCGCATGGCGCTGCACGTGCGCAAGGCGACGTTCGCCGCGCACCTGGGCGGCAGCACGCCGGCCGAGAGCTACCTCGATGCCGACAAGGTGCTGGCCGCGGCCAGGCAGTTCGACTGCGACGCGCTGCACCCGGGCTACGGCTTCCTCAGCGAGAACGCCGCGTTCTCCCGCGCCTGCGCCGAGGCCGGCATCGAGTTCCTCGGCCCTTCGGGCGACGCGATCGCGTCGATGGGCGACAAGGTCGCGGCGCGCAACATCGCGCTGAAGGCCGGCGTGCCGCTGGTGCCCGGCCTGCAGGACGACGTCGACGAGGACCAGCTGGTCGCCGCCGCCAACGAGGTCGGCTACCCGGTCATGCTGAAGGCCGCGGCCGGCGGGGGGGGCAAGGGCATCCGCATCGTCGAGAACGAGTCGGGCCTGCTCGAAGCGTTCCGGATGGCGCGCGCCGAGGCCAAGGGCGCGTTCGGCGACGACCGCGTCTACCTCGAGAAGTTCGTGGTCGAGCCGCGCCACGTCGAGATCCAGATCATGGCCGACAAGCACGGCAACGTGGTGCACTACGGCGAGCGCGAATGCTCGGTGCAGCGGCGCCACCAGAAGCTGGTCGAGGAGTCGCCGTGCTCGGTGCTGACGCCCGAGCTGCGCGAGGAGATGGGCCAGGCGGCCTGCAACCTCGCCAAGGAGGTCGACTACGTCGGAGCCGGCACGGTCGAGTTCCTGTACTCGCGCGGCCGGTTCTACTTCCTCGAGATGAACACCCGGCTGCAGGTCGAGCACCCGATCACCGAAGAACGGTTCGGCGTCGACCTGGTGCGCGAGATGATCCGCGTCGGAGCCGGCGAGAAGGTCCGCCAGCCCAACGAGCCGCGCGGCCACGCGATCGAGGTGCGCATCAACGCCGAGGACCCGAGCAACTTCTTCCCGTCGCTCGGCACGATCACGCGGCTCGGCCTGCCCGGCGGGCCGGGCGTTCGCCTCGACAGCGCGATGTTCCGCGCCCTCGAGATCACGCCGTACTACGACAGCATGCTCGGCAAGCTGATCGTGCACGGCAACGACCGCGCCCAGGCGATCATGCGGATGAAGCGCGCGCTGCGCGAGCTGCGCATCGTCGGCGTCGCGACGTCCCTGCCGGTGGCGCTGCGCACGCTCGAGAGCGAGCCGTTCGAGTCCGGCAACTACGACACCAGCATCCTGGCGACGATCGACACCGACAGCCGCGAGCATCGCGAGGTGGCGATGCTGGCCGCGGCCACGGCGCGCTTCCTGGCGGCCGAACGGGTCGGTGCCGCGGCGGCCGCCGCCGGCGACGGGCAGGCCGGCGAGGCCACGCCGACCTGGGCCCAGCTGGGACGGCGAGAGCGCCTGTGGAGGAGCGCACGATGAAGTACGAAGCGAAGTTCGGCGACGAGGTGCGCGAGTTCGAGTTCAAGTGGGACGACGGGCTGCTGATCGCCCGGTCGGGGGACCGCATCGCGGCGCTCGACGTCTCGCAGGTCGGCAACGGCGAGGCGCTGTCGCTGCTGGTCGACGGCCAGTCGTTCGACATCGTCACCGACGTGCAGGGCCAGGACGTGACCGTGCAGGTCCGCGGCGAGCGCTACCAGGTGCAGGTCGTCGACGAGCGCGAACGCGCCGCCGCCGAGGTCGCCGGCAACAAGGCCAGCGGCAAGCGCGAGCTGCGCGCGGCGATGCCGGGCGTCGTCGTCGACGTCAAGGTCGAGGTCGGCGACGAGGTCGAGGAGGGCCAGACCCTGGTCGTGCTCGAGGCGATGAAGATGCAGAACCCGCTCGCCGCCGAGGGCGCCGGCAAGGTCACCAAGGTCGCGGTCGAGGCGGGCGCCGCAGTCGCGGCGGGTGCGCTGCTGGTGGAGATCGAGTGAGACGCGCGTCATCGGCGATGCTCGCGCTGCTGTTCGGCGCGTGCGCGGCACCTTCGCCGTTCGAGCAACTGCAGGACCAGAAGCCGTACACCGTCGTCGCGCACCGCGGCGCCAGCGCGGAGCGGCCCGAGAACACCCTGGTGGCGTTCCGCCACGCGGTCGCGCAGGGCGCGCCGATGGTGGAGTTCGACGTCTACCAGTCCAAGGACGGCGTCTGGGTCTGCATGCACGACAAGACGCTCGATCGCACCACCGACGCTGCCGCGCGGCTCGGGCGCGAGCGGGTCCGCGTCGACGAGTTGACGTTCGACGAGCTGCGCGGCCTCGACGCCGGCAGCTGGTTCGACGCGGCATGGTCGGCCGAACGCGTCTGCACGCTCGAGGAGGCGCTCGCAGCGATCGCGCCGGCGATCCCGATGATCGAGCGCAAGGGCGGCGACGCGCTGGCGCTGGTCGCGGAGCTGCGCCGCCTCGGGGTCGTCGACGACGTGATGGTGCAGGCCTTCGACTGGGACTGGCTCGAGCAGGTGCATGCGGCCGAGCCGCGGCTGCTGCTCGGTGCGCTCGGCGGCGACGAGCCGACCGCGGCGCGCCTCGCCGACCTGGACCGGACCGGCGCGCGCATCGTGCACTGGAACCACCAGCGCCTGACCGCGGCCGCGGCCGCCGAGGTGCTGGCGTCCGGTCGTCTGCTCTGCGTCTACACCGTCGACGACGACGCGGCGTTCCGGCGCTGCCTCGACCTCGGCGTGCAGATGGTCACGACCAACCGGCCCGGCCACTTCGTCGCCGCGATGCCGCGCCTCGCCCCCTCCAACTGATCCCTGGCTGTCGGCCCCGCAGCGTGCGGCAGCGATGCCCGCTGCGCCTGGGCGCGCCGATCGGGTGACGGCACCAACAGCCAGGTGATCAGGTCCGTCGCGGGTCGACGGTCAGGGTCAGGGTCATCTCGTGCCGCTCGCCCGGGGCGAGCGTCACGGCGTTCTCCTTGCAGTTGGCCGTCTCGATGCAGCAGAACGTCTGCCAGTCATCGGCCAGCATCTGCGAGAGCGATGCGGTCTTCTCGGGCCACGGATTCCAGACGATCGCCGAGCGGGCGCCGCGGCTGCGCAGGGTGACGGCGCGCGCCAGCGCGGGCGCCTGCAGGCGGATCTCGTCGGGCGTCTGCTGGAACACGCGGTCGGTCTCGGCGCGGAACCGGAGCGGCGCCTGCCGATCCCATGTACCTTCCGGTCGGCGTGCGTGCTCGGTCACCAGGACCCCCTCGAGGCCGTGCACCGACGCCTCGTGCACGGAGCCGACCGAGAAGTAGGTGTGCAGCGCCTGCTCGAACCGGAAGGTCACGTCGGATGGGTTGTGGCAACGCATCGTGATGCGCAGTGCGTCGGTCAGCGCGACCTCGAGTTCGAGCGAGAACGCGTGCGGCCACAGCGTGCGGCTGTCGTCGTCGTCGCGCAGCGCGAACGTGACCGCCGACGGTGCGGTCCCGACGAGCTGCCAGTCGCGGCTGCGCGCGAAGCCGTGCGCCGGCTTGTCGGCGTCGGTCGCGTGGTCGCCGAACCACGGGAACACCACCGGCACGCCGCCGCGCACCGGCTTGCCCGCCTCGTACGCCGGGGCGCTCGCGGTCCACAGCACGTCGCCGTGCGCGGTCTGCCAGGAGAGCACCTGCGCGCCGGTGCGGGCGATCAGGACCTGCTGTTCGCCGTGGGCCAGCCGCACCGCGTCGCGGCCACCCGGGTCCTCGCACATCGTGACGCCATCGGGGAGTTCGCTGATGGCGGCGTGGCAACACCGCTGGCAGATGCAGGCGCGACCGCGCAGCGGCTCGGGAACGCGCGCGATCGCCGCGGCCGGCACCGTCGTCGTGCGGCACCAGCAGTTCTCGCAGGCGGCCGGCTCGCCGCCGGCCGCGGCCATCGCACACGCGTTGTCGCCGCCGCACAGCGGGCAGCGGTCGGTCTGGACCTCGCTCATGCCGCGAGGATAGCGGCCCGCCGGCTGGCCGCGATCAGCCCTTCATCTGCTTGAGCTTGGCGATCGCGCCGAGCACGTTCTTGCCGCCGCTCTTGCGCTTGCCGGTCGAGTAGCCGCCGCTGCCTTCCTTGGCGTCGCCGCCACCGGCAGCGGGTGCGTTGCCAGCGGGTGCGTTGCCGGTCGCCGCAGCGGCCGCCGCTGGCTGGGCGTTCGTCTGGGCCGCCTGGGTCGACGGCGCCGGCTGGGCCTGGCCGGCGGAGGCGACGCGAACGCCACTCTTGACCGCCGCCTGGATCTGCGCGACCGACGTCGCCAGACCCGAGACCTCGCGCTGGATGTCCTTGACCGACGTCTCGAGGCCGGCGACGTTGCCGTCGCGCAGCTGCTCGATGCCCTGGTTGAGGTTGGCCGTCGCCCGGTCGAGGCTCTTCTGCAGTTCGTCGCCGAGCGCGCGCGTCGCTTCGGCCTTGTGCAGCTGTTCGATGGCGCCCTGCACCTCTTGGCTGGCGTCCTCGAGGCGGACGAGGCTCTTGCGCACTTCGCTGTCGTCGAGTCGCTGGCCGATGGCGGCGATCGCGACCTCGAGCTTCTCGAGCTTCTGCGGCAGGTCGCCGAGGTCGGCCTTGCCGTTGCCGCTGCGGACCTGTTGCTCGAGTCGGTTGACCGCCTGGCGGTTGGACTCGGCGCCGCCCTCGACGAGCGTCTTGACCTGCGCGACGCTGCCGGCGAGCTCGGTGCCCTGACCGGCGATCTCCATCAGCGGCTTGCCATACATCTTGATGGCCTTGGTCAGGTTGTTGATCTTCTGGTCCTGCCGCTGCAGCGACAGCAGCACGTGCTGCAGTTCGTGGCCCTCGGCCGGCGTCTCGGGCATCGCCGAGGCGCGCTGCAGCAGCTCGGCGAGGGAGTCGCGCAGCTCGTCCTCGCGCTCGTTGCGACGGTTCTCGTACTGCTCGAGGCACTGCTGCATCATGCCGACGCGGCGTTGGCCGAAGCCCAGGGCCATCACCGCGACGCCGAGGACCGCGACGATCTGCGGCTCGAGGCCGGCCTCGGTCAGCGCGGCGCCGGCGGCCGGCACGAACGTCATCACGAAGCCCGCGAGCGTCACCAGCATGCCGAGGCCGAGTGCGGCGCCGCCGCCAGGAGGCGTCAGCGCGGCGTCGAAGCGTCGTCGCTGGTTCGGTTGGCGGCGAGACGCGTAGGCGGACGAGTCGTCTTCGTCGTCGCCTTCTTCGTCGTCCGCGTCGTCCTCCTGGTCGTCGTCTTCGTCCTCGTCGTATTCGTCGCCGTCGCCGTCGTCGTCGTGCTCGGCCTCGTCCACCTCGTCGACGTGCTCGTCGTCGTACTCCTCGTCGTGGTCCTCGAACTCCGCCGAGTCGGCGGTCGTGACGTTCTCTTCGCGGTCCTGCTCGGGTTCACCGAGGAAGCTGGGCAGGTCACCTGAGGGATTGCGAGTATCGATGGATCGGGTCATGGCTTGTCTTGCAACGATCTGTTTCGCTGATCGGCAGTCCGACCGCCCGGGATGAAGCAGGCGTGTTGCAAACTGCGGCACGGTCCCCGAAAACGGCGTGTCACCGATGGCTCGGAAACTAAAAGGCATCGCCGCGGCTCCCGGGATCGCGATCGCGCCCGTCGTGCACTTCCACACGACGCTCGATCAGATTCCGACCTGGAGGGTCGCCGACGACCGCGTCGACGCCGAGAAGGGGCGTCTGACGGGGGCCATCGAGTCCGTCACCGAGAGCCTGACGCAGCTGCAGAAGGAGCTCGCCGGGGCGATCGGCAAGCACGACGTGCGCATCTACGACGCGCAGCTGGCGATCCTGCACGACCGGACCTTCATCAAGGAGGTCGAGGGCCAGATCGAGCAGCACAACTGCAACCTGGAGGTGGCCCTGCAGCGGGTCGTCGCCCGCTACGAGAAGGTCTTCGAGCAGATGGAGAACGCGGCGATGCGCGAGCGCGCCGCCGACCTGCGCGACATCGGCCGGCAGCTGGTGGGCGCGCTGGTGGCGACCGGCCGCCAGAAGTACACCGCCGACGGCGCCGACTACCTGTTTGCTGCCGACGAGTTCCTGCCGAGCGACGCCGGCATCCTCGACCGCGCGCACATCCGCGGCATCGTCACGGCCCACGGCGGCAAGTACTCGCACGGGGCGATCCTGGCGCGCTCGCTCGGGATCCCGGCGATCGTCGGGATCGAGCAGGTGATGCAGGAGACCAGCAACGGGGCGTTGGCGATCCTCGACGGCGATGCCGGCGTCGTGCTGCTCGACCCGACCATCGACGAGCTGGCCGACTACGAGCGGCGGCTGCGCGAGCAGCGTTCGGTCGAGTCGCGCATCAGCGAGCTGCGGTTCCAGCCGTCGGTCACGCCCGACGGCACCAACGTCCGGCTGATGGCCAACGTCGAGGGCGTGCAGGACCTCGACAACCTCGAGCTGGACACGATGGCCGGCATCGGGCTGTTCCGGACCGAGTTCGCGTTCATGGAGCGGCGCCAGTTCCCGACCGAGGAGGAACAGGTGACGATGTACCGGCGCGCGGTCGAGAGCGCGAACGGCAAGCCGGTCACGTTCCGCACGCTCGACGTCGGCGGGGACAAGCCGCTCGGCTACTTCCAGATGCCCGAGGAGCGCAACCCGGTGCTCGGGTGGCGCGGCATCCGGCTGTGCCTGGACTGGCCGGACATCCTCTACACGCAGCTGCGCGCGATCCTGCGGGCCAGCGCCGAAGGCCACGCCCGCATCCTGCTGCCGATGATCACCACCCGGTCGGAGGTGGTGCGCTGCCGCGAGGTGCTGGACCAGCTGACCGCCGACCTGCGCGCCAACAACGTCGCGTTCGACTCCCGCATCGAGCTGGGCGTGATGGTCGAGGTGCCGGTGCTGGTCTCGGTGCTGCCCGACATCCTGCCGGTCGTCGACTTCGTGTCGGTCGGGACCAACGACCTGGTGCAGTACCTGTTGGCGGTCGACCGCGACAACCAGCGCGTCGCCAAGATGTACGACCCGTTCCACCCCGGCGTGCTGCGCGTGCTCGCGCAGATCGCCGAATACGCCAAGGCGGCGGGCAAGAGCGCGTCGATCTGCGGCGAGATCGCGGGCGACCAGTGGTTCACGCCGATCCTGGTCGGCCTCGGCTATCGGGAACTGTCGATGGCGCCGGTGTTCCTGCCGCGCGTCAAGCTGATGCTGCGCAGCTTCTCGCTCGACGAGTGCCGGGCACTCGCGGCCCGCGCGCTGTCGCTGCACGCGACGACGGCGGTGCGCAAGCTGGTGCACGAGGAGATCCTGCCGCGCTGGTCGGCGCAACTCGCGGGTGCGGACGACGGGAGCGCGTCCGCATGAGCCAGCGGCCGCTGCGACGTGGCAACTGGTCGGTGCAGGAGCTCGAGCGGCTGCGCCTGTTGCTGCCTCACCGCGGCGTCGAGCAGACCGCCGCCCTGCTGCGGCGTTCGTCGGACAGCGTGCAGCGCAAGGCGTTGGACCTGCTGCGGGTGCCGCAGCGAAAGGGACCGTGGACCAACAGCGACGACCTGCAGCTGCGCCAGGCCTGGGGAGCGCTCGAGCCGCGCATGCTCGCGCCGATGCTCGGCCGGCCGACCGGCGACGTGCGGCGCCGCGCCGACGAGCTGCGCCGTTCGCTGCGGCGGGGGCCCTGGTCGCGCGAGGAGCGTCGCATGCTGAAGAAGCTCTACGGCACGCGGCACGATGAGGACCTCGAGGTCTGCCTGCTGCGCGAGCGCGGGGAGATCCGTTCGGTCGCCAAGGAACTGTGCCTGGCCAAGGACAAGCGCTTCCAGGCCGGCCAGCAGCGGCCGGCGCGGGAGCGGGACGGTGTGGCCGACGGCGTCGTCGTGGCCGGCCCGGGCCGTTCGCCGATGCCGCGGTGGACGTCGGAGGAGGTTCGTCGGTTGCGCGAGCTGTATCCGGATCACGACAACCTGACGGTCGCGCGCGAGCTCGGCCGCACCGTGACGAGCGTCGCCAACAAGGCCTACCAGCTCGGCATCAAGAAGAGCGCCGAGCTGTTGGCCGACATCGGTCGTTCGAACATCTCGCATCGCTACCAGGACGAGGCGGAGCTGGCCGCGGGGCCGGTCGGGACTTCGTCCGGCGGCGGGGCGGTGGAGGGAGGATCGGTCGAGGACGGGGCGGCGCAGGATGGGCCGGCGCAGGACCGGCCGGTGGGCGACGGGCCGGCGGACCGCGTGGCGGCGGATCCGGCTGCCGAACAGCAGCGGGGCCAGGTCGGCCGGGCCGCCGACCACGGCGCCTGATCGGCCGGTGGCAGCGGGCTCCGGGGTCGCGACGGGCCGGATCGGGGATGTCCCGGATCGCAACGCGATTTCCAACCGGCACTCAACCTGTGCCGGTCCACAAGCCGATGCACCCGGAGCGCCGCCACCAACCGGGCCGGCGCACACCGAGGTTACGCCATGGAAATCGTAGGGAAGAAGAGTCAGGGCCTGAGCGTTACTGCGCTCAAGGACGACAAGACCGTCATCATCTCGTTCAACGACCGGAGCCTGAACTTCTACGTCACGGACTCCCTGAAGGAATCGCTGAAGGAGACGATCAACGCGAAGATCGAGGAAGGCTACGAGCACTTCGTGCTCAACCTCGACAACGTGAAGATCATCGACTCGTGCGGTGTCGGCCTGATCATCGTGGCCAACAACGTGACGTCGTCGCGCAGCTGCAAGCTCTACCTGAGCAACATCAAGCCGTTCATCGTCAAGATCTTCGAGATCATGCGCATCTCGAAGCACCTGGCGATCTACGACAAGGAAGACGACGCCCTGCAGGCGATCAAGAACGGCGGCTGAGCCGCCAACGGCATCTGTTGATTCGCCTCGTGGTGGTCCGCCGGTCTCCGGCGCCTCCAAGCCCGGTCGGCGAATTCCGACGATGAACGCCACCATCCTGATCCTGGCCGCAGAACCGACGGTCGCCGAGCTGCGGCGACGGTTCGAGGAGGCCGGGGCGATGGTGGACGTTGCGTGTACCGTGCCGGACGTCGTCGCGCGGCTCGAGTCCGCAGCGCCGCACGCGGTGGCGCTGCACGCGGCCTTCGTCGGTGACGACCTCGACGCGGTGGCGCGGGCCTGTGAACTCGCCGGTGTCGAGCGCGTGCTCGCGATCGACAGAGCGCCGCAGCCGGTGCACTACGAACGTGCGATGGCGATCGGGGCGCTCGGCGTGCTGGCTGCCGCCGGACCGATCGGCGACGTGCGCAACGTGTTGGCGCGGCTGCAGCAGCGCTGCGAGCATCGCGGCCGGCAGCGCGGCGAGGTCGAGCGCTGGCGGGTCCAGTCCGAGGAGCTCCGCCGTCGATGCAAGCAGCAGGCCGAGAAGTTCCAGGAGACGCAGGAGACCTTCTATCTCGACCTGTCACGCATGATGACGATCATCACGAACATCATGGACGGCATCGTGTTCGTCGACCGCGGCGGCAACGTCACGTTGATGAATCCGGTGGCCGAGGACCTGCTCGGCATGAAGTCCTTCGTCGCGATCGGCAAGTCGATCACCGCGCTGCAGGGCCAGCGTGAGCTGCTCGACGCCCTGGTCGCCGACCACGAGCGGGTCGAGGTCCGCGACGAGAAGGAGGCCTTCCGCACGGTCGAGGTGCACCACAGCGAGCAGGACCTGCTCTACATCAAGTGCATGACCAGCCGGGTGCTCGACTATCGCGGCCAGCCGGCCGGCACGCTGACCGTGCTCCGCGACGTCACCGCCGAGTTCAAGACGGACCAGCTCAAGAACCAGTACCTGTCGATCGTCGCGCACGAACTGCGCACGCCGCTGACCGGCATCAAGACGTTCGCCACGATGATGGCGAAGGGCACGCTGGGCGGCCTCAACGACCGTCAGGAGCGGGTCTGCGAGTCGATCAAGGAGCAGTCGGTGCGGCTGGAGCACCAGATCGACAAGCTGATCAACCTCGGCAACCTGGAGTCGGCGGACTACGGGCAGGACCGCGAGGTGGTCGATCTGCAGGATTTTCTCGCCGGGATGCTGCTGCCGTTCGAGCAGCCGGCGCGCGATCGTCGCATCGAACTGGAGCTCTGCTGCGACGTCGACGAGGCGTCGCTGTTCGCCGATCGCAGCGACCTGCGACGGGCGTGCCAGGCGCTCATCGAGAACGCGGTCAAGTTCGCCCAGGACGAGGGCCGCGTCGAAGTCGCGGTGCGATCGGAGGGTGACGGCCTGCGCTTCCACGTGCGCGACGACGGCATCGGCATCGACCCGCGCTACCAGCGCCGCATCTTCGAGAAGTTCTTCCAGGTCGAGGACCCGCTGACCAGGCACCACGGCGGTGCCGGGCTCGGCCTGTTCGTGGCCCGCGGGATCGTCGAAGCACACGGAAGCCGCATCGAAGTCTCCAGTCAGCTGGGGCAAGGTGCCGATTTCTCCTTCATGCTCCCCATCTACCGCCCCGAGCATGCCGGGGTCGGGGCCGGGGACGCCGACCGACTGAGTGAGGGCACCTAGATGGAAAGAACCGTTCTGATCATCGAAGACGAGAAGCTGATCATCGTCTCCACGCAGATGGTGCTCGAGGCGGCAGGATTCCGCGTCGAGTCCGCGATGAACGGCGAGGACGGCATCTCGAAGGCGCGCACGCAGTCGCCCGACCTGATCCTGCTCGACATCATGATGCCGGGCATCGACGGCTGGGAGACGCTGACGCGCCTCAAGCGGGACGCCGAGACCTCGAACATCCCGGTGGTGATCTTCACGGCGCGCGAGCACTCGCGCGGCCACCAGAAGAGCGCCGAGATGGGCGCCGCGGACTACTTCCGCAAGCCGTTCGAGCCCGACGAGCTGATCGAGCTGGTCGAGAAGCACTGCGGCCAGCAGGCCTGAACCCGTTCGCGCCGCTTCAGGCGCCCCGTTCCGTCATGCAGCTCGGCGTCGTATCGCTGTGGTCCCTGCTGGAGGCGTGCCGCGCCGGCAGTGAGGAGGAGCAGCGCGAGGCCGCGGCGACGGCCGCCATGGTGGTGCAAGACCACGTCGGCGAGCGTTCGCTGACGCTGGAGTTGCGCGACTCCGTGCTCGTCATCGACGACTTCCCGGCCGTCAGCGGGGTCGACACGTTCGCCGCGACCCACGGCCTGCTCGGCTTCCTGCGCGACGCCGGGGTGCAGTGGGTGCGGTTTGCGCGGGACGTCGACGCCGACGCGCTGCGCGCCTGGGCCGCGCACGTGGTCGTTGGCGACGCACCCACGGCGTGGCCGGCCGGCGTCGAGGTGCGGCTGCGCTGTGAGCCGACCTCGACAGATCTGGTCCGGCCGCAGGCGCCGCGCGCGGCGATCGACGTGCCCGACTCCCGCCTGCGTTCGGTGTTCCTGCAGCACCGCCTGATCGCGGGTCTGCCGCGGATCGCCGGCGTCGACGCGGCGACCGCCAAGCTGGTGATCCAGGGCGTGGTCGATCGCCTGCTGCAGGTCGAAGGTGGGCTCGAGCCGTTGATGCTGCTGCAGGAGGACGAGTCGGTGCTGCAGCGCAGCACGGCGGTCGCGGTGCTGACCGTGGTGATCGCGCGCTGCGCCGGCTGGCCGCTCGAGCAGCTCGCCGACGTCGGTGCGGCCGGTCTGTTGCACGACCTCGGCAGCGTGCTCGACGAGCGCGCGCCGGGAACCGCCGCGTTCCGATGGCTGCTGGACTGCGGCGACGACGACTTCTGGCTGCGCAGCGCACTCTGCGCCCGCCGTTGGCGCGACGGCGAGCAGGCGATGGCCGACCCGGCCGGGCCGCTCGCGATCATCGCGATCGTGCGGCTGGCGGTCGCCGCACACGGAGGCGGCGCGGCCGCGATCGACGCGGTGGGCGAGCGCGGCGACGTGCCGCCGGCGCTCGTCGCGATCGCGCGCCAGGCGATCGCCGCCTGAGCGCGATCGCCGCGGTGGCGCTACTCGTGGCGCAGGGCGTCGACCGGGTCCATGTTGGCGGCGCGCCAGGCCGGGTAGAGGCCGAACACGACCCCGACCATCGCCGAGATGCCGAACGCGAGCATCACGTGCTGCGGCAGGATGATGGTCTTCTGCTGGAACCAGAGCGTGATCAGGAACGGCAGGATCACGCCGAGCGTGACGCCGACCACGCCGCCGAGCGCGGACAGCACGCCCGACTCGACCAGGAACTGCTGCACGATGTGCTTCTTCTTGGCGCCGAGCGCGCGTCGGATGCCGATCTCGCGGGTGCGTTCGGTGACCGTCGCGAGCATCACGTTCATGATGCCGATGCCGCCGACCAGCAGGCTGATCGAGGCGATCACCGCGAGCACGATGTTGAACATGCGCTTGCTCTCCTCCTCCTGCTTGAGCAGTTCGAGCGGCACCGTCACGATCACGTCGCCCTTCTCGCGGATGCTCTTCGCGAGCAGGTCGCGCATCACGCGGGCCCCGTCGGGCACGTCCTCGGAGGTCGGCATCTTGACCTTGACCTCGGCGAGCTCGACGCGCTCGCGCGAGAACGAGCCGCCCGAGCGGGTCGTGTTGACGTCGCCGAAGCGCCGCTGGTGCGTGTGCAGCGGCACGAACATGCACTCGTCGTACGGCGTGCTGCCGGCGCCGGCGGTGCGCCCCTGCTCGTCGAGGATGCCGACGACGCGGTAGCGGTCGTCGCCGCTGACCAGCACGGTCTGGTCCATCGGGTTGTCGAGCGGGAACAGCAGCCGCGCCAGGGTCGCGCCCAGCACGCACACGTTGGCCAGCCGTCGGTCGTCGATCTCGGCCAGCCAGCGGCCCTCGCGGACCCTCATGTTGGTGATCGGCAGGAAGCTCGGCTCGGTGCCGACGATGATCGACGTGTGGAAGTTCTCGCCGCGCATCATCGGTCGCTTGACCTCGCGCACGCGTGCGACCTGGGCGCTCGGGATCGACGCCTCGATCAGGTCGGCCTCGGCGTAGAGCAGGCCGTAGGCGAGCGCCGACCAGGTGCTCGCCGAGCTGCTCGACGCCGTCTCCGCCGGCTTCTTGCTGCGCGCGATCAGGTTGGTGACGCCCATGTCCTGGAAGCGCTCGAGCGCGTCCTGCTTGGCGCCTTCGCCGACCGCCAGCATCGCGATGACCGACGCCACGCCGAACAGGATGCCGGCCGTCGTCAGCGCGCTGCGCAGCTTGTGCAGCATCAGGCTCTTGAGGCCGAGGCGCACGATGCGCCAGGTGTCGCGGATCATGCGTGGCCCTCCGCCCGGCCGGACGCAGTCATCTTGCGGTCGTTCTCAATCAGCTTCTCGACCTCGCCGTCCTTCAGCCACAGCGTGCGGTCGGCGCGTTCGGCGACCGCCGGGTTGTGCGTGACCATCACGATCGTGACGCCGTCGGGGCGCAGGTCGTCGAACAGGTCGAGGATCTCGCTCTCGGTGTTGCTGTCGAGGTTGCCGGTCGCCTCGTCGGCGAGCAGGAACAGCGGGTCGTTCATCAGCGCGCGTGCGATCGCGACGCGCTGCTGCTGGCCGCCGGACAGCTCGAGCGGCTTGTGCTCGAGGCGCTGGCCGAGGCCGACGCGGTCGGCCAGGTACTCGGCCTTCTTGCGCGATTCGGGGCCCACGCGTCCCTGGTAGAACAGCGGCACCTCGAGGTTCTCGAGCACCGTCAGCTGCGGGATCAGGTTGAACGACTGGAAGATGAAGCCGATCTCGGTGCCGCGCACGTTGGAGAGCGCGTCGTCGTTGAGCTTGCTGACGTCGCGGCCACCGACGCGATACTCGCCGGTGGTGGGGCGGTCGAGGCAGCCGAGCAGGTTGAGCATGGTGCTCTTGCCGGAGCCCGAACGGCCCATGATCGTCAGGTAGTCACCGCGGTGGACCTGCATCGACACGCCGTTGAGGGCGCGCACGACGTTGTCGCCCATCTTGTAGTGGCGGTGGACGTCGACGAACTCGGCGATGATCTCGCTGCTGTTGCTGGCGGGGTCGCTCACGAGCACTACTCTCCGCCTCGCCGGTCGCCGCCACCGCCCGGGCCGCCGCCGCCGGGGCCACGGCCACCGCGCCCGCCGCGGCTGCCCATCGCCTTGCGCATCGCATCGCTGAGCTTCTGCGCCTCGTCGAGCTTGCCGTTGTCGATCGCGCTGATGATCGCCTTGAGCTTCTGCGTCGACTTCTCGAGCTGCTCACCGCTGAGGTAGTTGCTCATGTTGCCGATCGTGCTCACCAGGCGTGCCTTGGCCTCGCCGAGCTCCTCGGCCGACATCTCCGGGTACTTCTTGCGCGGGCCGCCGCGACGGCTGCCGCCGCGCTCCCGGCCGCCCCGCTGGCCGTCGCCGCGCTCGGTCTCCTTGGTGAGCTGGTCGCCGCTCGGCTTCTTGACCGGCGCCGGCTCCGGCGCCGCGGGCTGGTCGAACTTCGGGTCGGCCTGGCCGCCCGGCGGCGTGCGGTAGATCTGGTCGCCTTCGGTGAGGCCCTCTTCGACGACGACCTTCTCCTGGTTGTTGGCGCCGACCTGGATCGCGACGGCGACCGGGCCGTCGGCCGTCTCCTTCCAGACGTAGTTGACGGCGCGGTCGCGCCGCACCGCCTGGATCGGGATCGTCAGCACGTTCGGCACCGTGTCGACGGTGATCGTGGCGGCGGCCTTCATGCCGGCCTTCAGCGACTCGTCGCGGTTGATGCCGTCGAGCATCACCTCGGTGGTGTAGACCTTCTTGTCGTTGCCGGACCAGCGGCTGGCCGAGTCGGCGACCGGTGCGACGTAGGTCACGCGGCCGGTCAGGATCTCGTTGGGGCGGACCTCGGCGCTGATGTGCGCGGGCATGCCGCGACGCACCTTCTCGACCATCGCCTCCTGCACCTTGATCTTGCACTTCAGCCGGCTGTTGTCCGGCAGGATGATGATCGTCTGGTACTGGCGCACGCTGGTGCCCTCCTCGACCGGTTCGCTGTCGCCGCGGCCGCGGGACACCTTCGAGTAGACCACCAGGCCCTCGCCGGGCGAGTAGATCACCGAGTTGTCGATCTGGCGGTTGAGCGTCGACAGACGGTCGCTCGCGATCTCGAACTCCTTCTGCTTGGCGTCGATGTCGAACTGCGAGTTCTTGCGCTCGGCGTCGTTCTTCGCGGTGACGCGTGCGACCTCGAGTTCGGCGTTCTCGAGGTTCTGCCGCATCTCGATCTTGTCGCGCTGCAGCGTGTAGTTGATCAGCAGCTCGAGGTCGTTCCACGCGATCGTGACCTTCGACGCCTGGCTCTGGAACGCCAGTACGTCGCGCTCGAGCTCGTTGCGGGTGATGAACTGCTTGCTGGCGAGGCGGCGGCTGTGGGCGGCCGTGTCCTCCTTGACCTTCAGGTCCGCCATCGCGAGGCGGATCGTGTCGGCCTGCTGCAGGATCTTGTTGGCCATCTCGCCCATGTCGCGCTGCAGCGGGTCGCCCGCTTCGCCGTCGACGGTCAGCAGCGTGCGCACCTTGGGGATCAGGCCGGCGTAGTTCTGCGGATGCACGTGCGCGACCAGCTGCGAGCCCTCGGTCGCCGCGGCGATGGTCGTGCCCTGGCCCTCCTTCGGCTCCGGCGGATTCACCAGCTCCTCGAGGCGCTTGACCATGTCGGCGTTCTTGCCCTCGGAGCCCTGGCCGTCCTTGGCGCCCAGCAGCTTCTGCAGCTCCATCGCGGAGATCTGGCGCTGCGACTCGGCCGTGTTCAGGTTGGCTTGCAGCTCCTTCTCGAGGATCTCCTGCGCGGTGCGCGCCTGCTCGAGCGCGTTGCGCGCCTTCTCGACCGAGATCTCCTGCGTGGCGCGCTTCTCGACCAGCTCGGTGACGTCGAGCTCGACCAGCTTGTCGCCCTTCTTGACCAGGGTGCCTTCGGGGATCAGGCTCAGGATCGTGGCGCTGCCTTCGATCTGGGACTTGACCTCGACCTCGTTGACGGCGACGAGCTCGCCGCCCTCCTTGACGTTGATCGGCAGGTCTTCGCGGCTCACCTTGTAGAGGTTGACGCGGTTGTCGGACTTCGTCTCGTTCCCGCCGCACGCCGCGAGCATCGCGGCGGTGGTCAGGAGGAAGGCGACGTGGTTCGTGCGGGAACGCATGTTTATTCGGCGCTGGCCGGCATCGGCAGGGTCAGGTCGAACCGCAGCCCCTGGGGGGAGAGGCGCACGGCTTCGAGGTCGTTCATGAGTTGCAGGCGCGCGATCGCGTAATCGACGATCGCGGCGTTGCGGTTGAGTTGGGCGCTGAGCAGCGAATCCTGCGCGTCGAGCTTGTCGAGCGCGGGCACGCGGCCGGCGGCGTAGAGGTCGGTGGTCGCTTCGACGCGCTGCTCGGCGAGGTCGACCGCAACCGTCTGGATCTCGAAGCTGTCGAGCGCCGCCTGGATGTTGCGCAGCGAACGGCGCACGTTGGCGGTCAGCGTGTCCTCGGCCTGTTCGCGCGCCCGCAGCGTGCGGTCGAACGTGATCAGCTGGCTGCGGTAGGCGTTGCGCAGCGGGATGCGGTCGAGGAACAGGTTGAGGTCGACGCCGGCCGACCAGTCGATCTGCGACCAGTCGAGGTTGAGGCCAGCGCCTTCTTCGGAGGGCACCGAGATCGCGGCGGTGAAGTCGAGGCCGAAGTTGAGCGCGTTCTCGGCGATCAGCACGCGGCGGCCGACGTCGGCGACCTCGTCGATGGTCGTCTGGTAGTCGTAGCGGCGACGCAGCGCCAGGCGCACGGCCGTGTCCTGGTCGAGGTCGACCTCCTGCACGCCCTGGTCGACCAGGCGCTTCAGCTCCTCGGGGTCGAGGGTGATCTGCGCGGTCACCGGCAGGCCGAGCGTCAGCTTGAAGCTGTCGAGCGCGTTCTGCAGGCGGTTGGCGGAGCTGACCCGCTGGGCGTCGGCGCTGTACTCACTCTGCTGCGCGCGACCGAGGTCGACGATCGTGCGGCGGCCGGCGTTGTAGAGCTCCTCGATCTGTTGGCGCGACAGCCGGAAGCTGCTGTAGTTGGCCTCGACGTTGTTGAGGTCGGCCATCTGCTGCACGACGTTCCAGTAGTCGGCGACCAGGTCGATCGCGAACTGCGAACGGAAGCGCTCGAAGTCGCGGATCGCGTAGATGACGTTGCGCTCGGCCTGGGTCAGCGGCTCGCGCGCGATGTGGCGGCCGGCGCCGCGCAGCAGCGGTTGGGTGACGGTCAGGTTGAGGATCGAGCCACCGTCGAACTGGCCGCCGTTGAGCACGCCGCGCAGGAACGTCTGCACGAAGCTGGTCACGATCGACGTGCCGGCCGGGGTGTCGGCCGAGGCGGCCAGGTCGTCGCTCAGCGAGACGTCCGCGGCGGTGTCCGAGGTGCCGTCGACGTTGGCGCTGAAGCCGCCGCCGAAGCGCACGCGGAAATCGTTGAGCGTCGTCGTCAGGCTGAGCGCCGCCAGGTAGAGGGTCTCCTTCTGGCGCTGGAACTCACGGCTGTTCTCGGCGGCGACGTCGAGCGCGTCGGCGAGCGACAGCTGGATCGGTTCGCGGGTGGTCAGCAGGCGCCGGCGCAGCGTGTCGACCGGCCGCTCGACGACGAACTCGCGCTGTTCGCCGAGCACCTGCTCGGTGGCCTTCTCGAGCACGCCGTAGACGGCGCGGTCGGCCCACTCCCGGTTGCCTTCGGGAGAGTAGCAGGAGGCCACCGCGATGACGGTGACGAACGGGAGGATGCGGGATGCGTGCAAGGTCAGGACAGGCTCGGCGAACGATCTTGGGACGACCGTAGTAGGTCTGGCCCACTGTTTTTTCTCCCCTCGCCGAGGTGTGTTACTACGATACGACGCGTTGCGAACCGGTCCGGGCGGGCCATGGAGCAGCGGGGGCATGCTGAGCATCTTGATCACCGCGGGACCGACCCGCGAACACCTCGACGACGTTCGATTCCTGAGCAATGCAAGCTCGGGACGAATGGGCTGTGCGCTGGCCGAAGCGGCCATGGCAGCAGGCCATCGCGCCACGATCGTGCTCGGCCCGGTCGAGGTCACGCCGCCCGCCGGCGCCGCCGTCCGTTCGGTCACCTCCGCGCTCGAGATGCAGGCTGCCGCTGCGGACGTATTCGCGACATCCGACATCGTGATCGCCGCGGCGGCCGTCTCCGACTGGCGGCCGGTGGCGCGCGCTGCCGGCAAGCCGGCGCGCCAACCCGGCCGCATCACGGTCGAGTTCGAGCCCAACCCCGACATCGTCAAGGGCCTGGCTGCGAACAAGGGTGACCGGATCGTGTTCGGCTTCGCCCTCGAGTCGGTCTCCGCGGGCATGCCCGCGGCGATCGAACGCGGTCGTCGCAAGATCGTCTCCAAGGGGCTGGATGCCGTGGTCGTGAACCTGCACGACACCATCGGCAGCGACCAGGCCGAGTTCGTGCTGTGCTACGCCGACGGGCGCGAGCAGCCGTTGCCTCGCTGTGACAAGCGCCAGGCGGCGGAACTGCTGGTGCGCGCCGCGGTCGAGGCGTGGCAGGCGCAGAACGGTTCCGAACCGGGTCGACCGAACGGGACCAGCAGTCCACCAGAGGACCTACTCAAGTGAGCAGAAAGAAGGACCACGAGGCCGAAGCGGCCCCGAAGCGCGGCACGCGCTTCGTCCCCACCGAGGACGTGCCGCTGCCCGGCCTGTCGCCGCGCGCCCGCGAAGTGGTGGCGTTGGCGCTCTGCGGCGTCGCGCTCTACTCGATGCTGTGCCTGGCGACGTTCCGGATGGCGGATCTCGACGGCGCGATCCCGACCGGCGGCATGCAGAACCTCGGCGGCTCGTTCGGCTACTACCTGGCGATCGGGTTCACGCGTGCGCTCGGGCTCGCCGGCTGGGTGCCGTTCCTGATGCTGCTGGCCTACGCGCTGCTGATGTTCCTCGGCCGCAGCTGCAGCCGCCTGACCATCAAGCTGCTCGGCATCGTCTGCTTCTCGGCGATGCTGGCGATCCTGTTCGCCGGCCACGACGGCCTCGCGGGCGTGCGAGACGCGACCCCGTACGGCGCCGGTGGCGTGTTCGGCTCGGTGGTCTCGCCCAAGCTCTACTCGGCCTTCGGCGGCACGGGCCGCGTGCTGATCCTGGTGTTCGGCGCGCTGGTGTCGCTGCTGATCGCGACCGAGTGGATGTTCTCCGAGCTGCTGCTGCGCGCCTACGCGGCGATCGAGCCGCCGGTGCGCCGCTGGTTCGGACGTGCGGTCGTCGCCGGCATCGGCGAGGTCGAAGAGCTCGAGGAGGAGGCCGAGGCCAAGCCGAAGCGTCGTCGTTCGCGCAAGAAGCCGGTCGCCGAGGAGGTCGAGGAGCCGGAGGAAGAGGTCGAGGAGGAAGAAGAAGAGGAAGAGGTCGAGGAAGAGGAGGAGGCCGAAGAAGCAGAGGAAGAAGAGGCCGAGGAGGAGGAAGAGGACGAGGAAGAGGCAGATGAAGAAGAAGAGGAGGAGCCGGCGCCGAAGGCCCGCCGTTCGCGCAGTGGCCGCAAATCGCGCAAGGCGGCGGCAGAGGAGTCGGAGCCCGAGCCCGAGCCCGAGCCCGAACCGGAACCGCCCAAGCCCAAGCCGATCGTGATCGTGCGGCCGAAGCCGCGCAAAAAGCGCAAGAAGGTCGCGGCGCAGAGCACGCTGCCGTTCCAGGACTACCCGTTCCCGCCGATGGAGCTGTTCCAGGAGCCGCAGATGGGCGACCTCGGCGCGACCTCGGAGGTGCTCGAGAAGGGCGGTGCCGCGATCGTCAACAAGCTCGCCAACTTCAAGATCGAGGCGCAGGTGGTGGCGGCGTCGGTCGGCCCGGCGGTCACCCAGTACGAGCTGCGGCTCGCCGAGAGCATCCGCGTCAACAAGATCGTCGGCTTCGAATCGGACCTCGCGGCGGCGCTCAAGGCCTACTCGGTGCGCGTGGTCGCGCCGATCCCGGGCAAGGACACGGTCGGCGTCGAGGTTCCCAACGAGGAGCGCGAGAAGGTCTACATGCGCGACCTGCTCGACATGTTCGGCCGCGCCGACGACCATGCGATCCCGCTCTACCTCGGCAAGGACGTCGCCGGCAACCCGATCGTCGAGGACCTGGCGCGCATGCCGCACCTGCTGATCGCCGGCACCACCGGGTCCGGCAAGTCGGTCTGCATCAACACGATCCTGCTGTCGGTGCTGATGACCCGCACGCCGCAGCAGGTCAAGCTGATCCTGGTCGACCCGAAGATGGTCGAACTGCAGGCCTACAAGAAGGTGCCGCACCTCTGCTGCGAGGTCGTCACCAACATGAAGAAGGCGCCGGGCGTGCTGCAGTGGGCCGTCGACGAAATGGAGAATCGCTACGCGATGCTGTCGGCCGCGGGCGTCAACCACATCAAGAACTACAACCGCCTCGGCGAGACCGAGCTGGCCAAGCGGCTCGGCCGCGATCCGGACCCGGACCGCGTGCACCTGAGCTACATCGTGATCGTCATCGACGAGTTCGCCGACCTGATGAACGTCGCCGCGAACGAGGTCGAGGACCTGATCCAGCGCCTCGCGCAGAAGTCGCGCGCCGTCGGCATGCACGTGATCCTGGCGACCCAGCGCCCGTCCAGCGACGTGATCACCGGCATCATCAAGGCCAACCTGCCGTGCCAGATCGCGTTCAAGGTCAACCGCCGCATCGATTCGCGCGTGATCCTCGACGTCAACGGCGCCGAGAAGCTGCTCGGCCACGGTGACATGCTCTACATGCCGCCGGCGGGCGGCGCGCTGCTGCGTGCGCAGGGCACGTTCGTCTCCGACGAGGAGCAGCACGCGGTCGTGAAGTACCTCGAGGACCAGGGCCAGCAGCCGGCGTTCAACCCGGAGCTGATGCAGCGCCAGTCGAGTTCGCGGCCGTCCTCGGCCGACAAGGACGAGCGCTACCACGAGGCCGTCGAGGTGATCGTTGGCCAGCAGCGCGGCTCGGCGACGCTGCTGCAGCGGGCGCTGTCGGTCGGCTACACGCGGGCGACGCGCCTGCTGGAGCTGATGGAGGACGACGGCATCGTCGGTCCGTTCGTCGGCTCGAAGTCGCGCGAGGTGCTGCTGACGCTCGAGGAGTGGCACGCGCGCCGCGAGGCCGAGGAGCAGGCTGCCGACGACGACGAATACGAGTACGTCGAGGTCGAGGAGGGCGAGGAAGTGGAGGTCGCCGACGGCGACGACGTCGGCGAGGAGGTCGAGGCCGACGCCGGCGAGGCCGTGACGGATCCGCAAGACGACGAGCGCGATTGATCTTCCCGGCCGCTACTGCTTGTGGGCCCGACCGGCGAGCAGTAGATTCTGTCGCGTAGCGTCCGGTGGTGTCGGACGTAGAGCGCAACTGCCCGGGAGGGGCACATGACTGTGAATACGCTGGGCTCTGAATCCCGGCTCGGAGGCGATTCGTTCGCGCCGGGCTCGTCGCGTGGCTCGCGCACCGTCGCGGAGTGGCTGTGGCCGTTCCTGGTCGGAGGCGTCGCGCTGTTCTCGATCTCCGCGCTGTTCTACTACCACTTCCACCGCGCGGAACTCGAACCACAGAGCTTCCTGCAGCAGGTATTCGCCGGCCTCTACGACACCTTCGGGTGGGCGCCGTCGGTGGTGTTCTTCCTGCTGGTGTTCGCCTGGTCGCTGATCTGGTTCGTGACCGGCGTGCTGGAGAAGCCGGTCTCGCGCGTCGTGCGCCTGCTGGTGATGGCGGTCATGCTCGGGGTGTTCTTGAACCTCGGCGACGGCGGCGTCGTCTCCGAACCGCACAAGGGCGCGTTCGGTGCCTGGTTGGCCGGCCGGCTGGTCGGCGCGATCGGCTACGTGCCGAGCCTGGTGATGGTCTGGGTGACGACGTTCGCGTCGCTGCTGCTGGCCACCGACTGGTTCTTTAGCGAGTGGTTCGAGCGCTCGCGCAAGGCGGCGACGTTCGAGGTCGGCGTCGAGGAGCAGGTCACCGACCACCTGCGCGGCCTGTCCGAGATCGCCAACCGTCCGGAATCGACCGAGGCCGGCGCGGCCAGCGCCGCCGTGACGATCGACGCCGGCGACGCGCCCGCAGACGGAGCCGCGGTCGGCGCCGACGAGCAACGGGACGACGATGGCCCGGAGCGACAGGACGCCGCCGGCGGGGATCCTGCCGAGCCCGAAGCGGCTGCCGAGCCGGTCGTGCACGTCGAGCGACGCCTCAGCTACGCCGAACGACGGCGCCTGCGCGCCGAGCGCGATGCCGCCCAGGCCGAGCCGCCGGTGCCGGTGCCGCGCCCCGACCCGCAGCCGGCAGAGGAGCCGTCGTCCCGCCCCGATCCGGAGCCGGCGGAGCTGGCGCGCGCGGTCGGCTCTGCCCTCGACGAGCTGGCCGAGAACGCACAGGCGGGCGGCGCTGCGGTGTCCGAGGACGAGCTCGCGGGGCTGTTCGGAGACGCGTCCGCAACGGCCGAGGACGACGACGACGTGGTGGTGGTCGCGCCGGAGCACGTCGAGGCCGAGGAGATCGAACTGGTCGACGAGGACCCGGACGAGGACGAGGACGCCGAGGCCGTCGACGACGACGAGATCGCGGCGGACGAGATCGCCGAGGAAGGCGACGACGAGTCCGAGGACGCCGAGCTGGGTGAGCTCGACGAGGACGACGAATCGGACGACGCCGACGAGGACGACGACGAGGAAGAGGAAGAAGAAGAGGACGAGGACTACGGCGAGGAGGACGTCGACGAAGACGACGAGGAGTCGGCGGAGCTCGAGTCGGACGACGACGAGGTCGAGGACGAAGAACTCGAAGACGAAGAGTTCGAGGACGAGGAACTCGACGACGACGACGACGACGAAGAAGAAGAAGAAGAAGAAGAAGAAGAAGAAGAAGAAGAAGAAGAAGAAGAGGAAGAGGACGAGGACGAGGACGAGGACGAGGAAGGCGAGTACGCGGAGTACGACGAGGACGAGGAACTCGAGGAAGGCGACGAGGAGGAGGACGAGTCCGACGCGGACGATGCCGACGACTCGGGCGATGACGAAGTCGAACTCGAGGCCCAGCTCGACGACGAGGAGGCCGACGACGAGGAGGCCGACGAAGACGAGTTCGAGGCCGATGAGGACGACGACGACGACTTCGTCGAGTCGACGGCCGACGCCCCGACCGAACCCAAGGAGACCGTCGTCGCGATCCCGCGTCCGGACGAGATGCCCGAGCCGGTCCAGCCGACCCCACCGGTGAGCCCGGCTGCCCGCGCCGAAGCCGAGCCGCAGCCCGAGCCGTCGGCCCCTGGCCGCCAGCAGAAGCTGTTCGGCGGCGGCGTCGACGAGGACCTGCTGGTCGAGGCCCGCGAACTGCTGCGTTCGGGCCGACGGCCGACCGCAGCGCTGCTGCAGCGCAAGCTGCGCATCGACTACGAACTGGCGCAGGACGTGATCCACGAGCTGGAGGCGCGCGGGCTGCTGGCGGAAGACGAGGCGTGACCGCGCGCCGGCGCGCCCGGAATCCGGCCGCCGGGGTGCGAAAAGTGCGCGCGCATCCGATGCCTTCGGAGCGGCCTGCTGGTGGGGCTGCGCGTTCGTTCGTCCCCGCTTTCCCCAGGCTTGTCCACAGGGTGTCCACGGGTCGCAGCCTTGCGTCGGCGCGTGGGCACGGTAACTAGGACCGGCTCAGCGGATGGTGGACTTCAAGCAGAACTTCGACGGCCGCGGCGTGCCGCAGAACCTCGACGCCGAGCGCTCGGTGCTCGGTGCGCTCCTGTTGCACACGGACGCCGTCGTCGACGTCACGTTCCTCAAGCCCGACGACTTCTACCTGCCCAAGCACCAGCAGATCTTCCAGGCGCTGCTGACGGCCTACAACACGCGCACGGCGACCGACCCGATCGTCGTCGGCGAGGAACTCGACCGGCAGGGCAAGCTCGACGAGGTCGGCGGCCATGAGCAGCTGATGGACCTGATGGAAGGGGTCATCACGGCGGCGGGCGTCGTCTACCACGCCGAGATCGTGCGCGAGAAGGCGATCGCGCGCCGGCTGCTGGAGACCTGCCTCGACGTCGCGCGGCGCACCTACGACAACGAGAGCGAGGCCAAGGAGCTGCTCGACGAGGCGGAGCGCAAGATCTTCGAGATCTCGGGCATGGACAAGAGCGGCGACGCGGTCAGCATCGCCGACGTGCTGCAGCTGACGTTCGAGAAGATCGACCGGCTGCGCGAGCGCGAGGGGCGCCTGACCGGCCACGCGACCGACTACTACGACTTCGACGACATGACCGGCGGCCTGCAGCCGGGCGAACTGGTGATCATCGCGGCGCGTCCGTCGATGGGAAAGACCACGTTCGCGCTCAACCTGACCGAGCGTGTCTCCAACCACGGCAAGGGCATCGCGTTCTTCTCGCTCGAGATGTCCAACCAGCAGGTCATCCAGAACATGCTCTGCTGCCGCTCGCAGATCGACGGTTCGGCGATGCGCAAGGGCCGGATCACCGACCAGCAGTACAAGCGGCTGCAGGAGGAGGCGGCGAAGCTCTACGAGACGCCGATCTTCATCGACGATACGCCGGGCATCTCGATCACGCAGCTGCGCGCCAAGGCGCGCCGCCTGAAGCAGAAGCACGGCATCGACATGATCGTCGTGGACTACCTGCAGCTGATGACCGGCGGCGGCCGCTTCGAGAGCCGCCAGCAGGAGATCTCGGCGATCTCGCGTGGTCTGAAGAGCGTGGCGCGGGAGCTTTCCGTGCCGGTGTTGGCGCTGTCGCAGTTGAATCGTGACGTCGAGAACCGCGATGATCACCGGCCGCGCATGAGTGACCTGCGCGAGTCCGGCGCGATCGAGCAGGACGCCGACGTGATCCTGCTGCTGCACCGTGACGACTACTTCAATCCGACCGAAGAGAACCGCGGCCTCGCCCAAGTCATCATCGCCAAACAGCGCAACGGCCCGACCGGTGAGGTCGCGCTGCGCTTCTTCCGCGAGTACATGCGATTTGAGAACTACACGCGCAGAGCCGAGCCGATGCAGTAGCGGAGCGGCCGCGCGTCTGCTCGCGGCCGCAGCGCTGTCGGTGGCCCTGTTCGCGGATGTGGCCATGGCGCAGCAGCCGGCCCCGCAGCAGCCGGCCCCGCAGCAGCCGCAGGGGCCGGGGGCCCGCGTCGATCGGCCGCTGCCGACGATCAGCGGCGAGCTGTACTTCGAGGCCGCCGTGCAGGCCTTGAAGGGCAAGTCCGTGCGTTCGATCCAGGTCACCAAGGCCGACCGGCAGAGCGCCTCGGTGACGCCGCTCGACCAGGCCAGCGCCGAGTCGATCGTGCGCGGCCTCGAGACCCGCATCGGCCAGCCGTTCGAGCCGCGCAAGGTGTCGGCCGACTGCGCCGCGCTGTGGACCGAGCGGCGCCTGGTCGTGCGCGCCTACGCCGAGGAGGTCGACGGCGAGGTCGTCGTGACCTACCAGGTCGACCTGCAGGTCGAGCGCTACGAGAGCGTCGTGTTCGCCGGCCAGAAGCACCTCGAACTGCCCGAGATCTACGCGCTGATCGGCTACTACTCGGGCCGCCGCACGACCCGCACCGAGGCCGAGGCGATGCGCAAGCTGCTACTGGCGCGCTACCGGCGCGATGGCTACGCGTTCTGCAACATCCAGCTGGTCGACCTGCCCGCGTTCGACGACACGCCGACGCAAGAGGAGCTCGGGTCGCCGCGGCAGCGCCTGCGGATCCTGATCGAGGAAGGCCCGAAGGTGACGGTGCGCGACATCGACTTCGTCGGCAACCGGTCGTTCCCGGCGGATCCGATCCTCGGCCTGTTCGGCACCGACAACTACCTGATCCGCGACGCGCGCATCGACAGCGACCCGGCGCGCGGCTTCGTGCGCGGCGGCGCGTTCAGCCGCGAGGTGCTCGAGGAGGACCTCGACCGGCTGCGCCTGTTCTACCGCAGCCGCGGCTTCCTGGAGGCGACCGTCGACCTCGCCGACGTGCGCTTCAGCGAGGACCGCACCAGCGTCGACCTGTCGTTCGTGATCGTCGAGGGCCCGCGCTACCGGATCCGTTCGGTCAAGGTGCAGCACGTCACCGTCGACCAGGAGCCGCTCGGCGTCGAGCCGCTGTATCCGGCGAGCGAGGTCGAGCAGGTGCTCAAGGTCGCACCCGGCGAGTTCTACGACCACGACCGGCTGCAGCGCGACCAGCTGAAGATCGAGGAGTTCTACGGCCGCCGCGGCCATCCGTCGGTCAGCTTCCCCGGCATGCGCCAGGCGCTGCGGCAGGGTTGTCGGGTGTTCACGCCGCTCGAGATCTACGCCGAGGGCCCCGAGGTCGACATCGTCTTCCAGGTCAGCGAGGGCTCGCCCAAGACGCTGCGCGACGTCGTGATTCGCGGCAACCGCTTCACGCGCGACCCGGTCATCCGGCGTCGCTTCCGGGTGCTGCCGGGCGAACGCATCGACATGCTCGAGGTGCGCCGGGCGCTACGGCGGATCGAGAACACGCGGTTCTTCCAGGATCCGGTGACGCTGCAAGGGCCACGGCTGCAGCTGGAGCCGGTCGCGGGCGACCCCGACAAGGTCGACATCGGCCTCGACGTGCAGGACGGCCCGACCGGCGAACTGCGCTGGGGGGTCGGCATCTCGACCGGCATCGGCGCGCAGGCGCAGATCACCTTCAACAAGCGCAACTTCGACCTGTGGAACCCGCCGAGCAGCGCCAACCCGATCACCGCGATCGAGGAGATCCTCGACGCCAAGGCGTTCCACGGCGGCGGCCAGAACCTGTCGATGCTGCTCGCGCCGGGTAGCCGGCAGAGCCAGTTCTCGATGACCTACGTCGAGCCCGACATCTTCGGCGACCACCTCGACACCTATGCGCTACGGATCACCGGCCAGCGCCGCATCCGCCGCCTCCCCGACGGCTACACGTCCGACGTGCTCGGCGGCGAGGTCGGGCTGTCGCGCAACTTCACCGAGTTCTTCAATGCCGGCGTGTCGGTCCGCCAGGAGACCGTCGAGATCGACAGCCTGGCGCAGGACGCGACCCAGCTGGCGTTCGATGCCGAAGGCCAGACCGAGCTGCGCGGCGCGCGCATCAGCATGCGCTACCGCGACTACGACGACCTGCTGCGGCCGACCGAGGGCGTCGACCTGGGGCTGTCGTTCGAGGTCATCGGCGGCCCGTTCGGGGCGGCCGAGGACCTGACCAAGTGGGAGCACCGCGCCGACGTCTACCTGCCGATCGCCGAGAACGAGATGGGCCACCGCACGGTGTTCCACTGGCGGCAGTTCTTCGGCTACGCGCAGGAGTTCGGCGGCAGCGACGACGTGTTCCTGACCGAACGGTTCTACATGGGCGGCGGCAACCTGCGCGGGTTCGACTTCCGCCGCGCCGGCCCGACGCAGTTCCAGCGGCCGCTCGGCGGCGAGGCGATCTACACGTCGAGCTACGAGGTCTACTTCCCGCTGGTCGCGACGCGGCTCGAGGGCGAGGTGCGCGACCGCGAACTGCTGCGCTGGGTGGTGTTCACCGACATCGGCTTCCTCGGCCTCGGCCTCAGCGACCCGACCTTCGGTGAGATGCGCGCCAGCTCCGGCGTCGGCCTGCGCATCGAGATCCCGTACCTCGAACTGCCGATCGCGCTCGACCTCGGTTGGCCGTGGCTCTACGAGGAGTCGGACGACCGCCGCCAGCTCTACTTCTCGATCAGCCGATGAGCGGCGAACGGACCTTCCGCCGGCTCGACCGCGAGGTGCTGGTCGACAACCGCTGGCACCGCTACTGCCGCGACCGCTACGTGCAGCGCGACGGCTCCGAGGGCGAGTACTACTACGTCGACATGCCGGGCAGCAGCGCCACGATCCCCGTGTTCGACGACGGCACGATGGTGCTGATCCGCGCGCACCGCTACCTGCTCGGCCTCGACCTGTGGGAGTTTCCGATCGGCGGCATGAAGGACGGCGAGGACCCGCTCGAGGTCGCCCGCAAGGAGCTGCGCGAGGAGGCGGGGCTGCTGGCCGACGACTGGACGTCGCTCGGCCACTTCGCTCCGTACAAGGGCGTCTCCAACGAGCGCTGCCACTTCTTCCTGGCGCGCGGCCTGCACGGCGTGCCGCAGGACCTCGAAGCGAGCGAACAGATCAGCGTGCACCGCATGCCGATCGACGAGGCGCGGCGCACGCTGCTCGGCCAGGCCTGTGGCGACGGCCAGTCGATGGCGGGGCTGCTGCTGCTCGATCGCTGGCTGGCCGCGGGCAACCACCTGTGAGCGGCGCGCAGCTGCGGGACTTCGAGCGGGCCGAGCGCGCGCTGCACGCCGCGATGGAGCTGGCGCTGCGGCACGCGCGGGCCGGCGTCGAGGTCGACTACAAGGAGGGCGGCAGCCCGGTGACGATCGCCGACCGCGAGATCGACGACCTGCTGCGGCGTGAGCTGGTCGAGCCGGGGGACGGCTGGCTGTCCGAGGAGAGCGAGGACGAGCCGTCGCGGCTGCAGCGGCAGCGGGTGTGGGTGGTCGACCCGCTCGACGGCACCCGTTCGTTCGTCTCCGGCCGCAAGGACTACTCGGTCTCGATCGCGCTGCTGGTCGACCGGCAGCCGGTGCTCGGCGCCGTCGGCAGTCCGGCCAACGGGGTCACCGTGGTCGGCGGGCCCGGGCACGGCGTGCAGGTGCACGGCGAGCCCGAGTGGCGGCTGCGCGCGGTCTCCGACCGGCCGCGGGTGGTGATGTCGCGCAGCGAGATGAAGCACGGCGAAGCCAGACACCTGGAAGGTGCGCTGCCGGTCCAGCCGGTCGGTTCGGCCGCCTACAAGCTGGCGCTGGTCGCGGCCGGGTTCGCCGACGCTACCTGGACGATGTGGCCCAAGCACGAGTGGGACGTCGCCGCCGGCGCGGCGCTGGTGCTCGGCGCCGGCGGCGAGGTCTGGCTGCCGCGCGGCGGCCACCTGCTGTGGAACCGCGCGCGGCCGCGGTTCGTCAGCTTCGCCGCGGCGCGGCCGGGTTTCCGCGAACTGGCCGAACGCTACGTGCGCGGGCGCGACCGAACCTAGGCGTCGGTGCGGTCGATTGGGCTTTTGGCCCGACCGGCTACCAGAGCTGCACCGTCGACCGGTCGCCCAGATACGGCGCGCTGCCGTCGTTGGGCGCCAGCAGCAGCTGGGCGAACACCGTGGCACCGGCCAACGCCGGCGACGGCGGCATCGTCCACGCGACCCGCGCCACGCCGGTCTCGCGGTCCGGGGTCGGCTGCACGACGAACGTCGAGCCGAGGTCGAGGTGCAGTTCGCCGAGGCCCGGGATCGTCGTCGGCGGTCCAGGCGGCGCGAACCCGGCGATCACCACCGCGTCGCGCAGCGGCGTCGTCGAGAACACGATCTCGGCGCCGCGCGGCTGCACCCGACGGAAGTGCGGGAACTGCTGCATCGACACGATCTCGGCCAGCATGCCGCAGGCGGCGATCCGCTGGCCGTCGAGCAGGTAGCCGACCTCGCTGTTGGCGAACGGTGCCAGCGCGTGCGGCCCCAGGTCGAGGTGGTGCCATCGACCCGCCTGGGCGCCGATGCCGTGCGCGTGGTCGCCGTCGACGACCAGCGCGGTCGTGCGCCAGATCCGGAACAGCGGAGTGCCGGTGCCGGTCCGCGGCGTCGCGATCCAGCGCGCCTGGTCGCCGTCGAACGCGAACAGCGAGGCGCCGTCGTGGGCGAGCAGCGGCGCGCTGCTCGGATTGCCGGCCAGGCCCTGCACGGGCCGGCCGAGCGGCACGAACTGGCCGCTGTTGGCCGCGAACGCGTAGCAGTCGCTGCTCGCCTCGAGCGCGATCGTGGTCGTCGTGGCCAGGGGCGCGCGGCCGATCGTCGCCGCGGGGGCCGCGTGCCACGACGCCGTCACCGCGCTGAACGCGTGGGTCAGGCCGCCACCGTCGGTGGCGTAGGCGGCCGAGGCTCCGGCCGCCGAGCCGATGCTCGCGATCGGCAGCGTCTGGGTCTGCTGCCGCAGCGCGCTGTAGCCGCGCACGCCGGCGGCGTCGTGCAGCAACGCGGTCGCGAGCCCGGTCTCGATCGAGGTCGCCGCCGCGCCGACCGGCACCACGTCCGCGGTCACCGCCGAGTACGCGTGCAGCGAACCGTTGCTGTCCAGCAGCGCGAACAGGTCGCTGCCGGCGACGACGCCGGCGTTCGGCAGCGAGAACGTCGTGAACGAGCCGACCAGGCCGCTGTAGGCGAAGCCGCCCTGGCCGTCGTGCCACAGGCCCCAGTCGTCGCCGCGTTGGAAGGTCGCGTTGGCGAGCGTGGGGGACTTCGACCAGCTGCGGGTGTGCGCCGAGAACGCGTAGACGCGTGCGCCGACCGCGAAGCCGGCGGTGCCGTCGGTGTCCAGCGACTGGAGCTGACCGGCGCCGGTGTCGTGCCAGCGGCCGTCGAACGCGGACATGCCCCACAGCCGGGTGCCGCTGTGCACGACCGCGACGTGACGGCGCACGCTGCCGCTGGCATTGGCTGCCAGGGCGCGCGTCACCCAGCGGCCGGTGAACGCGCTGAACGCGTGCAGGGCCGCGCCGTCGCGGACCAGCACGATCGAGTCGTTCTTGGCGTTGGCGCCGTTCCACAGCACGGCGTTGGGCGAGACCTGCAGGTCGCTGCGCTGGCCGTCGTAGGACGAGATCGCGACGATCCGATGGCCGTCGAACAGCACCGCGCAGTCGTTGAACAGTTCGAGCGTGGCGGTCGGCGACTTGTCCATGTGGTGCCAGCGGCGCGTGATCGACGAGAACAAGTGCAGCGTGTCGCCCCCGTCGTAGCTGACCAGCTTGCCCTGCCCGCGCACGGCCGCGGCCGCGATGCCGCCCGCCGGTCGCAGCTCGGCCCACGCGTTCGGGGACTGGGCCGTGCACGGCAGCGTCGCGGCGAGCGCGGTGGCGAGCAGGCGGAGCGGCGACGGCATCGTGGCGACGATACGGGATCGCGCCGACGGCGCGAGGCGGGCGGCGGCGTCGGCGTCGTCTGATTCCTGTATCCGAACGGCCGCTGCCAAGGTCGGTTGCGCCCGGATTGGGCCCGGCGCCGTCGTTGCGTCGATGCTGTAACGGGATGGAGACGCGTACCTCAGACCTCTCTCGCGTGTTTGCGCGACTGATCCAGGCTCGCCAGGTCGAGCTGCCGCCGATGCCGGGCACGGCCGCGGAGGTGCTCGACGTCTGCCAGCAGGAGGATGCCGACGCGGCGCGCCTGTCGGCCGTGATCCACAAGGACCAGACGGTCGCCTCCAACGTGCTGCGCGTCGCCAACTCGGCGGCCTACTCCGGCCAGGTGCCGTGCTCGTCGCTGCAGCAGGCGGTCAGCCGGCTGGGCATGCAGATGGTCACCGAGATCACCATGGCGGTGTCGGTGCGCGGCCGCATGTTCACCAACGAGGCCTGCGCCGAATTGCTCGACTCGCTCTGGAAGCACTCGGTGATGACCGCGTTCTTCACCAAGGAGATTGCGCGCATGCGCCGGCGCAACGTCGAGATCGCGTTCCTGTGCGGCCTGCTGCACGACGTCGGCAAGGCGGTGCTGCTCGGCAGCGTCGACCGCGTGCTCGGCAGCGAGGAGCTGACCGTGCCGCGCGACGAGCTCTACGAGGCGCTGCACGAACAGCACGTCGAGGCCGGGCTGCTGCTCGCCGACGAGTGGAAGCTGCCGGCGCTGGTGGCCGAGGCGATCGCCTGCCACCACGACAACCATCTGGCCAAGAGCCACGCCGACATGGCGATGACGGTGTGCCTGGCCGACCACCTGAGCCACCTGATCGCGCCCAGCCAGCTGGCGGCGCCGCCGTCCGAGGAACAGCTGCGCGCGCACGACGTGCTGGTCGGACTCAACATCTACCCGGACGAGTTGGACCAGCTGCTGGCGATGCGGGAACGCGCGCTGGAGGTCACCGAGGGGTTGCAGTGAGCGGCGCGCCAGGGCAGCCGGGTCGACCGCGTCCCGAGCAGTGGGACGTGGTCGTGATCGGCAGCGGCCCGGCCGGCCAGAAGGCGGCGATCCAGGCCTCCAAGGCCAACCGCCGCGTCTGCCTGGTCGAACGCGAGGTCGGCGTCGGCGGCGCCTGCGTGCACCGCGGCACGATCCCGAGCAAGACGCTGCGCGAGACGGCGCTGCACCTGTGCGAGATGCGCAAGCGCGTCGGCCGCCACGTGCGCATCGAGATGCCGCACGACCTGCAGCTGGTCAGCCTGATGGATCGCATGGAGAGCGTGGTCACCGCGCACGTCGACTACCAGGGCCGCCAGATGATGCGCAACGGTGTCGAGCAGATCCACGGCCGCGCCCGCTTCGAGGACGCCAACACCGTGGTGGTGCAGGGCATCCGCGGGGACGAGCGCGTGGTGCAGGCCGGCACGATCGTGATCGCGACCGGCTCGCGGCCGCGCACCCCGGACAACGTGCCGATCGACCACGAGCACGTCTACGACAGCGACTCGATCCTCAGCATGGCCTACCTGCCGGAGTCGCTGACCGTGCTCGGTGGCGGGGTCATCGCGGCCGAGTATGCGACGATCTTCGCGTCGCTCGGCGTCGCCGTGACGATGATCGACCGCGCGCCGCGGCCGCTCGGCTTCCTCGACGGGGAGATCCTCGACCGCTTCGTGCACACCTTCGAGGGGCGCGAGGGCTGCACGTTCCTCGGCCGGGCGAAGTTCGAGTCGGTCGAGTGGGACGGCGTCAAGGAGGTCGTCACCACGCTCGAGAACGGCTGGAAGGTACGTTCGCAGAAGTTGCTGTGCGCGCTCGGCCGGGTCGCCAACGTCGAGGAACTGCGCATCGAGAACGCCGGCCTGACCACCAACGCGCGCGGCCACATCGAGGTCGACGGCGACTGCCGCACGGCGGTGCCGAGCATCTACGCGGTCGGCGACGTGATCGGGCCGCCGTCGTTGGCTTCGGCGTCGATGGAGCAGGGCCGCCGCGCGATGCGCTCGGCACTGCACATGGACCACGCGGTCGACCACGACCTGCTGCCGTCGGGCATCTACACGATCCCGGAGATCTCGACCGTCGGCTGCAGCGAGGACGAGGCGCGCACCCAGGGCCGTTCGGTCCTGGTCGGCCGCGCGACCTTCCGCGAGCTCGCCCGCGGCCAGATCTCGGGCACGCAGGACGGCATGCTCAAGCTGGTGGTCGACCCCGAAACGCAGCGCATCCTCGGCTGCCAGATCATCGGCGAGGGCGCCACCGAACTGGTGCACCTGGCCCAGCTGGCGATGATCAACGGCAACGACGTCGGCGTGTTCGTCGACAACATCTTCAACTTCCCGACCCTGGCCGAGGCCTACCGGGTCGCGGCGCTGGACGTCGTCGGGCAGGCGAACCGGCCGCAGCCCGAGCACGTCGACTGAGTCCGGCCAGCTACCGGTCGAACATCTCGTCGAACCAGTAGACGTCGCCGTCGCTGCGCCAGACCGTGCCGCGGTCGCCGTCGCCGGGCGCGATCCGCTGCAGGCCCGCGGTCGGCAGGCCGCCGAGCACCAGGCCGCCGACGCCGCTGCGCGCGACCACGTCGCCGATGCCCTTCAGGTGCGACTGGCCGACGAGCACCACCGGCAGGCGGTCTTTGTGCCGGCGGCACGCCGCCGCGACGGTGCGGGCGATGTATTCGTCGCGGCGTGCGAGCGGCAGCCGCGGGGTCGGTTCGAGCGCGAACACGGGGATGCGGTGCTGCCGGGCGAACGTGAGCAGCGAACGGAAGAACCACGGGTCGAGCTCCGGGTCGTCGAGCCACGAGCCGCTCCAGCGGGTGCGCATGCCCGAGCGCAGCGCGCGCATGTCGATCCGTCCCTCCAGGTAGTCGTCGACCATCGGCTGGTCGCGCACGCCGATCGCCTCGAGCCCGAGCAGGAGGTCGGCGCCGTCGCGCACCAGTTGGTCGAGCAGTTCGGTCTGCAGCGCGTGCAGCCGCGAGTGGCGGTGGTGGTCGCCGAGCCACAGCGCACCGGCCGCGCGCGCGCGGCGCAGCAGCGCGTGGCGGTCGACCGCCTCGACCAGCCGTTGGCCGGCGGCGTCGGCGAAGCTCTGCCGGTAATCGCGGAACGCCGCACCCGGACCGTCCGGCCAGTCGAACCGCGTGGGCGAGCAGGCGCCGACGAACGTCAGCGTCGTGATGACGGCGAGCTTCGATGCAGGCATGATGCCGCTGGCAAGGATCCCGATGACGAACATGAAGCGCAAGGTAGGTGTCGTTCTCTCAGGCTGTGGCTTCCTCGACGGAGCCGAAATCCGCGAAGCCGTGCTGACGCTGCTGGCGCTCGACAGCCACGACCTGGAGGCGGTCTGCGTGGCGCCCGACCGGGACCAGCTGCACGTGGTCGACCACCTGCGCGGTGAGCCGGTCTCTGACGAGGTGCGCAACGTGCGCGTCGAGGCGGCTCGGATCGCGCGCGGGGACGTGCTCGATCTGGCCGAGGTGCACGCCGACGACCTCGACGCGATCGTGCTGCCGGGCGGCTTCGGCATGGCCAAGAACTGCAGCGACTTCGCCAGCAAGGGCGCGGAGGCGACCGTCGACCCAGAACTCGCCGGCCTGCTGCGCGCGATGCACGCCGCCGGCAAGCCGATCGGCGCGATCTGCATCGCTCCCGCCGTGGTTGCCGCGGTGCTCGGTGAGGCGGCCCACCCGGTGTTGACGATCGGCAACGACGCCGGCACCGCGGCGGCGCTCGAAGCGATGGGGGCGCACCACCACGACACGCCGGTCGACACGCCGGTGATCGACCAGCAGAACCGCATCGTCAGCGTCGCGGCCTACATGTACGACGCGCGCCTGAAGGACGTGTCCGCCGGCATCCACAAGCTGGTGCACAGCCTCGTGCAGCTGCTCGACGGCACCACCGCGGTGAGGACCTGCCGATGAAGACGTTCTCGTTGAAGGGGCGTCGCTGCCTGGTTACCGGCGGTGGTTCGGGCATCGGCGAGGGCATCGCGCACCGGCTGGCCGCCGCCGGCGCGGCCGTGGCGGTGGTCGGCCGCCGCCGCAAGAACCTCAACCGGGTCGTCAAGGACCTGCAGGCGAACAAGGCGACCGCGGTCGCCGTGACCGGCGACGTCACCGACGAGGCCGGCATCCGTCGCGCCGTCGACCGCGCCGCCAAGGCGCTCGGCGGCCTCGACGTGCTGGTCAACAACGCCGGCGTCGGCGGGCCGAACGCGTGTGCGCTCGACGGCCCAGAGCGCTGGGACGAGGTCGTGCGGCCGAACCTCGACGGCGCGTTCTTCACGTCGCGGGCGGCGCTGAAGCACCTTCCCGACGGCGGCCGCATCGTCAACATCAGCTCGGTGCTCGGTCGCTTCGGCGTGCCGGGCTACACGGCCTACTGCGCCAGCAAGCACGGCGTCATCGGCCTGACCAAGGCGCTGGCGCTCGAGCTCGCGCCGCGCGAGATCACCGTCAACGCGATCTGCCCCGGCTGGGTCGATACCGACATGGCGACCGACGGCCTGCAGCTGATGGCCGACGGCATGGGCATCGAGCTGGACGAGGCGCGGCGCCAGGCGATGGCGATGGTGCCACTGGGGCGCATCCTGCAGCCGGACGAGATCGGCGACCTGGTCATCTACCTCGCGTCGAAGGCGGCGCGCGGCATGACCGGCCAGGCGATCAGCCACTGCGGCGGCCAGGTCATGTGGTAGCGCGAGCTGCCCGAATCGAGACTGCGACGATGGCATCGGCCGAACGCCGCCGAGGCGTTCGCCGACCGGTCGGCCTCTGATTCGCTGCAGGGTAGCCTTGCTCGCCGGGCTCCTGCCTCGGCACCAAGCCCATGCGCCCTGCCGAGATCCTCTGCCTCGCCGCGTTCGCCGCCCTCGCCGGCTGTGCGTCGACGCCACCGTCCGTCGCGGACGAGTGGCGCGCCGACCAGCGTGCGCGGCTGTTGCGCGAGCACCGTGCCCGGTCGCTCGACGACGCGCTCATGGAGGTGATCGCGCGGGCCCCCTCTCCCTCCCGTCGTCCTGCGAGCCAGCAGGACCCCGAGCCCAAGAAGCTCGACCAACGCCTGCCGCAGCGGCAGGGGCACGGTCGGCGGTCGTTCCGCCACACGTGGCAGCCGCTGCAGGCGACGGTCGACGTGGGCGCGGGCAACGTCATGGCGCGCGCGAACGGAACCCGTCTGAATGACCGCACCGACGCGGTGTTCGCGCGCGCCCGGATCGACACCGGTACCGGCGCCGCCCTGCATGCCGAGTACTGGGGCAGCGATCCCGAGCTGTTCCGCGGCTCGATGATCAACGACGGCGTCGCGCCCCGCATGGCCGACGCCGAACTGTCGGGGTTCGACGTGTTCCCGCACGTCCGCTTCGACTGGCAGCCGGCCGAGCACTGGACCGTGCCGGTGCGGGTCGGCGCGTTCCTCGACTGGCAGCAGCTCGACCACCAGGCGGCGCGCGTCGAGCGCGAGTGGCTGTCGGTGGGGCCGAGGCTGGTGCTGGAGCCGACCTACCATGTGCTGCACGACGAACGCGCTTCGCTGCAGCTGTTCGGCCGCGTCGCCGGCGACGTCGGCCCGGCGTGGTTCGCCGAGGAGTTCGTCAACGGCGACGACCGCGACGTGACCGCGCGGTGGGCCGGCGAGGTCGGCTGTGGCGTGCGCGGCGTCTTCGGCGCGATGCACGCCGAGGTCGGCTACCGGCTGCAGCACGTGACGTTCGGCAGCAGCCAGGGCGATCTGTTCGGCTCGCCCTCGCGGACCGAGCTGCAGCGCCAGCAGCTGTTCGTCGGCTTCGGCCTGACCTACTGAGCGCGGCGTCGGTGGTGGACGGGCGCCGGCTCGATCTGGCCGGCGCCCGGTTCCAGCAGCTGCGGCGACCGCAGCTGCGGCCAACCTAGTTGCGGATCAGCGCGCGGCCGCCGTCCGACGAGACGAAGCCGAGCGCGTTGGCCGCGGGATCCCACAGGTACCACTGGTGGAAGATCTCGAGGCCGAGCAGCGAGCCCTGGTTGGGCACGGTGATCGGACGCTGCGCGACGCCGGCGACGTTGGTCGTCGTCGCCTCGAGCACCTCGGCCGAGACCAGCAGGTCACAGTTGGGCGCGCCAGGGATCGCGAGCGGCAGCGGCTGGCCCTGCGAGAACTGGTCGCTGAGGCCGGACGCCAGCACCGCGAACGTCGACGGCGGGGCGCTGACGACGCTCGGCTGGTAGGTCACGCCGAGCTGCGGGGTGCCGATCACGCCCATCTTCGGGATCACGAAGTTGTTGGCGTTCTGGCAGGTGACGATCCACGACGGCCGCTGGATCAGGCCCGACTGGCTCCAGTTCGGCGTGCCGTTGGCGGGGTCGCGCCAGAAGCCGACGCCGGTGGCGCCGCTGGTCAGCGTGTTGAGGTAGACGTTGTTGCTCGACGTGTTGAAGCCGAGGTAGTAGGTGCCGGTGACCAGCACCGGCTGCGCGAACGTCGCCGTGTAGAAGCCGGGCGTCGCGCTGACCACGACGGTCGTGTTGGCGACCGGGGTGGCGGCGGGCTCGCCGTTGTCGTCAAGGTAGATGCTGGCCGGGACCGTGACGTTGCCGCCAGTGGTGCCGGTGTAGATCTGGAAGCCGGTGACCTCGTAGGTCGCCTGGTTCACCACCTGGTAGCAGTAGTCGTTGTCGCGGAGCGTGTTCGACAGCGTGCCGCCCGAGCCGTTGCGCACCGGGCAGTTGACCGCCGGCGCCGGGATCGAGCTCTCGCAGCCGGCGCCGAACGGCGCGAACGCCGGGACCTCCGGGTAGGGGATGCCCTTCTGGATCGAGGCGGCCTCGAGCTCCGAGTAGTGCGGCGTGCCGTTGAGCAGGTTGCCGTCGTCGTCGTCGGCGATGAACACCTCGAGCACCGCGTTCTCGCGGGTGGTGGCGTCGGCGACGATCGAGCCGAGCACGACGTCCTCCGAGATCTGGATCGCGGCGGCGGTGCCGACCGACGAGCGCAGCGCCTCGCGGAAGCGCCAGGCCCAGCCCATCCAGACCTCGCCGGCGCCGTGCGGCGACACGCCCGACGTGTACGGCCAGACGCGGTTGTTGTTGCCGTTGCGGATGCCCTGGCCGGGGCTCTGGAAGCCGCTGCCGAGGATCGGGCTGTCGACCTGGTACATCCCGATGATGTCGCCCCAGCCCTCGCTCAGGCCTTCGGCGACCGAGTTCGCGATGCCGCCGTAGCGGTCGTCGAGGCCGTGGCCCCACTCGTGCGCGACGACCGTCGAGAACGCGGTGTTCGAGCAGCCGCCGCCGGCCTGGTAGTAGTTGGTGTTGTTGCCGCCGTAGGTGGCGTTGCAGGTGTTGTTGATGTTGACGTTGATGCCGACGTTGTCGGCGGTGTTGAGCTGCGACGTGTTGCCGAGGATCGAACGCGCCCACTCGTTGCTGCGGTCGGTCCAGTAGCTCGCCGTGGTGTGCGCGGCCTGCGCCGTCGACGCCGTCGACGACAGCAGCTGGATCGTCGCGTTGATACCCGGCTGCACCGTGACGCTGCCGCTCGGGGCGCTGCTGCCGCTGACCTGCGCGTGGTGGCGGCCGTTGAGGCCGTTGATCGTGATCGTCACCGGCGCGTTGATGTCGATGACGAACTCACCGTTGTCGTCGGTCTCGACCGCGCCGACGCCGGGCACCGACAGCTCGAGGCCGGGGAACGGGATGTTCTGCAGGCCGCTGAACGCGTCCGCGCCGGTGCGCGTCCACGCCATCACGGTGACCGTCGTCGGGATCGGCGCGGCCGGGTTCTCGACGACGCTCGGCGCCTCGATCAGCGTGACGCTCGGGCCGTCGACCTCGGGTCGGACCGGCTGGTAGCTGCAGCTGGACAGGCCGCAGTCGTGCTTGTCGTTCTGGAAGTGCAGCACGCGGCCGGTCTGCGCGTCGACGTAGTAGCGACCGAACTTGCCGGTGTCGCCGCCGTCGATCTGGTGCACCGCGACCTCCCAGGCGAGGAAGAACGGCGCCAGCTGCGGGCTGGTGGTGTCGCCCCAGATGACCAGCCGCGGGGCCGGTGCGTTGCCGTTCGGCTCGCCGCCGAGCGCGTCCCACGCGGTCGCCTGCGCGACCTCGGAGGGGATCGTCGGGATCGTGTTGAAGTTGGCCGGGATCGGCCAGGCGCGGCTGCCCATCATCGCGACGACGCCGCTCATGTTGATGCGCACGTCGGCGCGGCCTTCGATCACCGGGACGCCCTGGAAGACCTGGTCGAACGTGAACGACCAGGTGCGGCCCATGCGCGCGCCGATGATCTCCTGGAACGTCGAAGTGCCGAGGCCGAGCACGTCGGCGTGGTCGCGGAGCACGCGGTTGGCGTGCACGCGCGCCGCTTCGAGCGAGTTGCGGCCCCAGTCTTCGATCTTCAGGCCGGTGCCGTAGATCGTGCCGGGGGTGCCGGTGGCCGGATGCCACTTGACGATCCAGCGGCCGCCCTGGGCCTGCTCGAATCGTTCGAAGACGGCCTTGCTCGTCAGCGGGGTGGTGGCGGGGGACTGCTCGTCTTGCGCGAGCAGGGAAGGTACGGCGAGGTACAGACTCGCCAGTGCGAGGTATCGCATAGAACCAGTGACCTGAGGGGCGGGCGCTGGAACCGTGTCACCGAAGGGACCCGGTCGGTGGGTCGACCGTGGGGAACGGTCGGGGGGAGAGGAGCAGGGATACGCAGTATCGCCTCCAAGCGTAGCACGTGCAACGTGCCCGGGCGGCGCGGGTCCACCTCAGGCGAGCAGTTCCATCACCCGCCCGCGGTTGCCGTCGGCGATGCGTTGTCCCGCAAGCGTCAGGTCCGACAGGATGCGCGCCCGCGTGCTCTCGGCGACCTCACGGGCGACGTCGACGTCCTCGATGCGGGCCCGCGCCTCCTCGGCGTGGATGCGTTCGGTCGCCAGCTGCTGCTCCTGCCGGGAGAACGTGTTGTCGAGCGCGCCGAGCTGTGCGCGCTGGTTGGACAGCCGGTCCTGAGCGGCGTCGAGCGCGGCGATCGAGCCCGGGTCCGACACGTCGAGTCCCTGCACGCCGAGCGCGGCCGCGCCGGCGTCGGCGATCTCGACGTCGGTGTCGCCGCCGTCGCCGTCGGTGATGCGGATCGCTCCCGCACCCTGGACCGATCCGTCGAGCAGGTTGCGCCCGCCGAAGTTCGCGCCGCGCGCGGTCTGGTCGAGCTGCGCGGCGAGCTGGTCGTACTCCTGCTGGATCACGTCGCGGTCGGCAGCCGACAGCGTGCCGTTCTGGGCCTGGATGCCGAGTTCGCGCATCCGACCGATGGTGTCCTGGCTGGTCTGCAGCGACGCTTCCGCGGTGCGCACCAGGCTGCGCCCGTCGGCGAGGTTGCGCTCGCCCTGCGCGTTGCCGCGCACCGCGGCTTCGAGCCGCTTGCTGATCGCGAGGCCGGCGCTGTCATCGGCGGCGCGCACGATGCGGCGGCCGGCGGCCAGCCGCTCACGCGTGCGCTCCTGCAGCGCTTCGAGCTGCTCGCGGTAGCGTTGCTGGTAGTCGGTGCGCTGGATCGAAAGGGTCATCGGCGTCGCTGCTCCTCGCCGGGTGTGCTGCCGGCCACTGCACGAAATCGGCACATCTCAGCGGGCCCTTGATCGAGGCGTCCCGGTCTGGGATCGGGGTAGCATTCGTCGCCATGATCCGACCTCTCGCCCTCGTCGGTGCGCTTTGCGCGCTCGCCACCGCCCAGTCGCCGCTCGAGACGACGTTCCCGCCGCTGGCTGGCCAGAACCAGTTCGTGGTGACCAACACCCCGACCCCGATCACCGGCCTGTTCGACCTGACGGTGACCGAACCGCAGGGCGTCGTGCTGACGTCGGTCGACCTGCAGATCAACACCACGCACGGCACCAACGGCCAGTTCGCGGTGTGGCTGACCGCGCCCGGCAGCAGCCACGTCGGCAACGAGCAGAACCCGGCGGCGTGGACGCTCGCGTCGACCGCAGCGCTGGTCCACAACGGCGGCCGGGTCACCTTCCAGCTGCAGACGCCGATCGCGCTCGGGCCGGCGACCTACGGGGTCGCGTTCCACATGATCGAGGCCAACCCGGCCTACTGGGGCGGTGCGACCTCGGGCACGCTGCCGCCGACCTACGCCAACAACGAGCTGACGATCGACCTGAGCGCGGGCCGCATGCGCACGTCGGACGCGCTCGACCCGTTCGCCGTCGGTGGCAACGGCTTCTCGCCGCGGCAGATGTCGATGGGCCTCGCCTACACGGTCGGCTCGACCAGCGTCGACTTCTCGTCGGACGTCACCGGCGGCGGCTCGCCGCTGGCGGTGCAGTTCACGTCGATCGCGACGTCGGGCGCGCCGGGCGGGATCCTCGCCTACATCTGGGACTTCGACGGCGACAACAACCCGGACTCGACGGCGCCCAACCCGACGCACACCTACACGCAGTGCGGCACCTACACGGTCAGCCTGTCGATCGTCGACGCGACCGGCACGTTCACCGAGACCAAGGTCGACTACATCGTCACCGACGTGGTCACGCCGTCCTTCACCAACGAACTGATCGCGCCGGGCGTGGTGCAGTTCACCGATACGTCGACGCCGACGCCGACCAGCTGGGACTGGGACCTCGACGGCGACGGGCTGGTCGACTCCAACCTGCAGAACCCGACCTTCACCTACCCCAACCTCTGTGACGAGATCACCGTGTCGTTGACGGCGACGCGGCTGTGCCAGCCGCCGGTGACGGTGACGCGCACGATCGCCGCGGCCTCGACGGTCGAGACGACGTTCCAGGGCGGCCTGATCACCGCCACCGGGGCGACCGGCGCGGCCAACTACTTCGACGTCGCGGTGCAGAACCCGTTCGGCGTGACGCTGTGCGGCATGCACGTCAACACCGGCCTCGCCGCCGGCACGCCGCTGACGGTCAACCTCTACCAGACCGAGACGAGCTACGTCGGCAAGACCGACGACGCGACGCAGTGGCGCCTGATCGCCAGCGAGACCGTCAACGCGGTCGGAGGCGCGCGCACGTTCGTGCCGTTCGGTGCGCCGGTGCACCTCGCCACCGGCAGCTTCGGCCTGTGCATGGAGCACGTCGGGGCGTCGCCGACCTACACCAACCTCGGCGGTCCGCTGGTGGTCGGCAACGCCGACCTGACGCTGACCGCGGGCCTGACCCAGGCCGAGCCGGTGTTCGACCCGCTGTCGACGACCTGGTCGCCGCGCGTCGCCAACGTCGCGCTGCACTACTCGACGACCCAGTCCAACAGCACCGCCGGTTACGGCTACGTGGGCTCGGGCTGCGCCGGCACGCTCGGCGTGCCGACCAACGTGTCGACGACGCAGCCGGTGCTCGGTGGCCAGGCGACGATCACGATCGACAACCTGCCGACCAACATCGGCGTCATGCTGCTCGGCATCGCCCGCAGCACGCCGCCGCTCGACCTCGGCTTCCTCGGCATGCCCGGCTGTCCGCTGCACCACAGCGGCGACGTGCTGCAGACGATCGTCGGTGCGGCGAACACCGCGGTGTTCCCGTTCCCGGTGCCGAACAACGTCGTGTTCATCGGCTCGCAGTTCTACACGCAGGCGGCCAGCCTGGACCCGGGCGTCAACCAGCTCGGCCTGGCGCTGTCGGACGCGGCGGTGATGCTCGTTGGGCAGTAGCGTAGAGTGCGCGGCATGCGTGCTCCGCTGCCCGTGCTGTCCTGCCTGCTGCTGTGCCTGCTGACCTGGCTGTCGGGGGCCGCCCCCCTGACGGCGCAGGTTCCCGACCCCACGCCGTCGACGCCGTTCGAGATGGCGCCGGGGGTCCGCTACGACCCGGCCATCCCGACGCTCGACGCGGTCACCGGCCACGCGTGGGGGACCGAGATCTCGGCGCACCGCGACGTCGAGGACTACATCCGTGCGCTGCAGCGGGCGGCGCCCGACCGGGTCGAGATCGTCGGCTACGGTGAGACCTGGCAGGGACGTTCGCTCTACTACGTCGTCGTCAGCAGCCGCGAGAACCACCGGCAGCTGCCCCGGATCCGGGCCGGCATGCAGCAGCTGGCCGACCCGCGAACGGTCGAGCCCGACCAGGTCGACCGGCTGCTCTGCGATCTGCCGGCCGTTGGCTGGCTCGCCAACTGCGTGCACGGCGACGAGCCGTCGGGGACCGACGCGGCGCTCTACGTGCTCTACCACCTGCTGGCGGCGCAGAACGATCCGATGGTCGAGCAGATCCTCGAACACTGCGTCGTGCTGGTCGACCCGCTGCAGAACCCGGACGGCCGCGACCGCTTCGTGTTCTACACGCGTGGGGCGCGCGGCCGCTGGGCGGACCCGACCCCGACCGCGGCCGAGCACAGCCAGCCGTGGCCGAGCGGTCGCACCAACCACGCGCTGTTCGACATGAACCGCGACTGGTTCGCGATGACGCAGCCGGAGACCGAGGGGCGGGTGCGCGCGTTCCTCGACTGGTGGCCGTTGGTCTACGTCGACCTGCACGAGATGGGCGGCAACTCGACCTACTACTTCCCGCCGCCGGCGTCGCCGGTCAACGAGTCGATCACCGCCGAGCAGCGCGCGTGGCTGCGTCGCTACGGCAAGAACAACGCGCGCTGGTTCGACCGCTTCGGCTTCGACTACTTCACGCGCGAGGCCTACGACGCGTTCTATCCCGGCTACGGCGACAGCTGGCCGATGGCGCACGGCAGCATCGGCATGACGTTCGAGATGGCGAGCGCGCGCGGGCTGGTCTACCGGCGCACCGACGAGGGCCTGCTGCGCTACCGCGACGGCGTGCGGCGGCACTTCGTCGCGTCGATGGCGACGCTCGAGACGCTGGCCAACAACCGCCTCGAGGCGCAGCGCGCGTTCGTCGCGCACCGGCGCCGGGGCATGCAGCTCGGTCGCACCCACGACGTGTTCGAGTACGTGCTGCCGGCGCGTGGCGACCGCACGCGGCTGGCGCGGCTGGCCAACCTGCTGCTGCGGCAGGGCGTCGAGGTGCACCGGGCGACCACGCAGCTGGTCAGCTCCGCGGCGGTGCGCACCGGCGAACTGCCGCACGCGCGGCACACGTTCCCGGCGGGCTCGTTCGTGGTCCGCATGGCGCAGCCCGCCAGCACGCTGGCGCACCTGCTGCTGCAGCCGCACTTCGACATGGAGAGCGGGTTCCTGCGCGAGCAGCAGCTGCGCAAGGCGCGCCGGCAGCGCGGCCAGTTCTACGACCTGACGGCGTGGTCCCTGCCGCTGCTGTTCGGCGTCGAGTGCTTCGCGTCGGCCGGGCCGTGCACCGGCGAGGTCGAGCGTCTGCGCCCCGGCCAGGCGACGTCCGGTGCGCCGGCGCTGCGCGAGCGGCCGCCCGAGGTCGCCTACGTGGTGTCGTGGGGACAGAACGGCGCGGCCGCGATGCTGGTCGACCTGCTGCGCGCCGGCGCCAAGGTCAAGTGCATCGACCGACCGTTCACGCTCGCCGAACGGTCGTTCCCGGCCGGTTCGTTCGTGGTGCGCGTGCACGCGCAGCCCGAGGCGCTGCGCGCCGGCCTGCACGCTCAGATGCGGCAGCTGGCCCGAACGCACGGCGTGACCCCGATGTGTGCCGACAGTTCCTGGATCGAGGACGGGCCGAGCTTCGGGACGCGCGAAGGCCACCTGCTGCGCGCGCCGCGCGTCGCGATGGCCTGGGACGAGCCGGTCAACACCTACTCGGCCGGCTGGCTGCGCTACCTGCTCGAGCAGCGCTACGGCCTGCCGGTGACGGCGCTGCGCACGCGCGACCTGACGCGCACCGACCTCGACCGGTTCACGGTGCTGGTGCTGCCCGAGGGCCGCTACCAGGGGGAGCTGCAGGGGGCCGGCTGCAAGGCGATCCAGGGCTTCGTGCGGCGCGGCGGCGTGCTGGTGACGCTCGGCTCGGCGACCCGCTGGCTGTCGGGCAAGGACGTCGGCCTGCTCGCGACCGGCGCCGAGCCGCGCGACCGGCCGAAGGGGCCGTCGAAGGAGGGCGGCGCCGAGAAGGGAGCGAAGCAGGGCGGCGAACGGCAGCGCGATGCCGAGGCTGCGTTCGACTACGACGCCGCGGTGCGTCCCGACGAGGAGGCACCGCCGTCGACGCCGGGCGCGATCCTGCGCGTCACCGTCGACGACCGCCACTGGCTCGGCTTCGGCTACGACGGCGAGGCCAGCGTCGTGCACGACAGCTCGCACATCCTGACGCCGATCAAGCTCGACCGCGGCACCAACGTGGTGCGCTACGCCGACGAACTGCTGCTGCTGCGCGCCGGCTTCCTGTGGGACGAGAACCGCAAGCAGCTGCCGGAGAAGGCCTACCTGGTGCACCAGCCGCACGGCCGTGGCCACGTGGTCGCGTTCGCCGAGGACCCCAACGTGCGGGCCTTCGCCGACGGCCTCAACCTGCTGCTGATGAACGCCGTGCTGCTGACCGCGGGCCGCTGATCAGCGCGTGCGGCGCGGCAGGTAGATCGAGTTGACGCGGCGGTAGGTGCCGAAGTTGGCCATCAGCGCGCTCAGCGCGTCGGCGTCGAAGTTGATCGTCGCGTAGTCGCTGGCGCCCTGCAGCGTCATGTTGCCGGTCACCACGACCGAGCCGTTGATCTCGCTCGGCGCGCGCATCGTGAAGTTGCCGTCGACGTAGAGCATGCCGCTGAACAGCGAGTTGTTGCCCGAGTTCATCGTCATGTTGCCGTTGACGACGATCAGCCCCGAGCCGGTCAGCGGCAGCGCCGAGTCGATGTTGAAGGTCGATCCGAGGTCGACGATGATCAGCGCGTTGTCCGGCACCGGGTTGGGGAAGTCCGCTTGGTTGGTGACGACCATGTCGGCCATCGACGACAGCTCGGCGAACGTCAGCCCGAACACGGCCTCGTAGCTGTCGTCGTAGGTCGTGCCGCCGGACAGCCCGGGCGTGCCGGTGACGCGGTTCTGGTTGCTCGGCCCGGTCGTCGGGGTACCCGATCCCTGCGGGTAGTAGATGCCCGCCATGTCGCCGCCGACTACACGGCCATTGGTGTTGATGTGGCACGAGTTGCCGTCGGCCACGTTGATCGCCGCCTGGCCCGGCAGGTTGATCACCGCGCGCAGCACGTCGGTCTCGGTCATCTCGGTCGCCAGCACGACGTTCGGCTCGACGTTGAAGTCGACGTTCTCGTCGAAGCGGCGGTAGACGTAGCCGACGCTGCGCAGGCGCCACGCGGTGCCGGCGCTGCCGCCGGCCTTCGGCGCCGAGATGTCGTTGCACTCGAACTGCTGCCGCCACGCCAGGCGGTCGGGGTCCGGGTCGGCGTCCCACTCCTTCCAGACCTCGTAGCGGGCCCAGAGGTTGCCCGACACCTGGAAGTCGCGCACCAGGCCGATGTCGGGGTCGTCGGTGTCGAGCACCTGCGGGATTGCCACCGTGTCGAGCACCGGTTCGAAGGCGGTGACCGGTTGCGAGGTCTGCCGGCGCAGCCAGCTCAACCCCTCGGTCAGCCCCGAACGTGCCGCCATCACCGCCTGGTAGTTGGTGATGAACAAGGTCCGGTTCTGCGTGATCTGCGACTTCAGGGTCAGCGTGCCCGTGAGCACGATCCCGACCACGACCGTCGTGAACATCAGCGCGAAGATCAGGGCCGTACCGCTCTCGCCGTCGCGGTGGCCTTCCTGACGATGGTTGTCCTGCATACAGACCTCAGCTGTGTCGGGCTTATCGACACCGGCGGGTCCGAGCTTGTGGGCGATCTCGTGACGGTACCGATTCGAGCCGCGTGCATCGCGGCGGCGAGCCGGCATGATGTGCGCGCGTGAGCCACGACGCCGACAGCACCGAACGGTCCACCGGGCACACCGCCGCGGCGCTGCTGTCGTTCGTGGTCGCCGTCGGCCTGCTCGGGGCCAAGTTCTGGGCCTATTGGCGGACCGGCTCGCAGGCGATCTTCGGCGACGCGCTCGAGTCGATCGTCAACGTGTTCGCGGCGCTGGTCGCGCTGAGCGTGCTGCGCTACGCCGTCCGGCCGGCCGACCGCGACCATCCCTACGGCCACGGCAAGATCGAGTTCTTCTCGGCGGCGTTCGAGGGCGGACTGATCTTCTGTGCGGCGCTGGTGATCCTGTGGCAGGCCGGCGATGCGTTCGTGCGCGGGGCGATGCCGCGCGAGCTCGACTTCGGCGTGCTGGTGACGTTCGTCGCCGGTCTGGTCAACGGCCTGCTCGGCCTGTTCCTGGTCCGCTACGGCACCCGCCACGGTTCGCCGGCGCTGGTCGCCGACGGCCAGCACGTGCTGTCGGACTTCTGGACCAGCGTCGGCGTCGTGCTCGGCCTGATCGTCGTCAGGCTGACCGGGATCGCGTGGCTCGATCCGGCGATCGCCGCGGTGATGATGGTCTGGCTGCTGATCACCGGCTGGCGGATCGTCAGGCGCGCGATCGGCGGCCTGCTCGACGCCGAGGACCCCGAACTGCTGGCGACGGTCGTCGACGGCCTCAGCGATCGCTTCGGCGACGGCGTGATCCGGGTGCACCACCTGCGCGCGATCCGCGCCGGCAGCTTCGTGCACATCAGTGCGCACCTGGTGGTGCCGGAGTTCTGGAGCGTGCAGCGCGCGCACGACCTCGCCGAGGCGCTCGGCGAGCACGTCGCGACGACGCTGCCCCGCGACGCCGCGGTCGACTTCCACACCGACCCGTGCGAACGCACGTGGTGCGCGATGTGCGACCTCGAGGAGTGCAGCGTGCGGCAGCAGCCGTTCGCGCGGCTCGAGCCGCTGACCGTCGACGAGGCGGTGCGGCCGGACGACGCCGTGCACCTGAACGAACCGTAGGGATCCGGCTCGGGTCGGCTACGGTGGGGCGGCCCCGCCCTGGTCGAATGGGGCCCTGGTCGAATGGGATCGGGACAAATAAAACCCGGTGGGCGCCGTCCTACGCGCCCACCCTCCGACATGCCCCTCACCGCACCGCAAGCCCTCGAACGCTTCCGCCGCCGACTGCGGGCCGCCGCGTTCGTCAAGGGCGCGGCGGTCGGGCTGTTCGCGGCGGCGGCGCTCTGCGCGGCCGCGCTGCTCGGCGCCCGGCTCGGCGAGGTGGCGCTGCCGACGTTCGCCAGCGGCTCTGCGCTGTGGGCGGCGGTCGCGGCCGTCGGCCTGCTCGCCGGTCTGCTGTCGCTGCCGGGCTCGCTGCTGGGCCCACGCGTCGACGACGACCTGGCGGTCGAGCACCTGGAGGCGCGGCTCGGCACCGACGGCCTGCTGCTGGCGGCGGTCGACGGCGTCGAACTCGAGCCAGCCTGGCGCGCGCGCCTCGAACGGCACCTCGAGCGGACCGACACAGCGCTGCCCGGCATCGCGTGGCGCAGCCTGTGGCTGCGGCCCTGCTGTGCGCTGCTGGTGCTCGGCGCGATGCAGCTGCTGCCGCCGATCGAACCGCCGCCGGCCCCGGTCGAGGCCGCCTCGATCCAGGTCCAACGGCTCGCCGAGCAGATCGAGCAGCTGGCACAGCGCACCCAGTTCGACGGCACGGCTGCCGCCGAGTTGCGCGAGCAGGTCGGCGACCTGCAGCGGCGCGTCGCGGCGGGCGAGACCGGCGTCTGGCGCGACCTCGACCAGCTGGCCGAACGCGTCGACCGCGAGCGCCGGCTGGCCGGCCTCGAGCCGCAGCCACCGGGCGGCGGTGCGGCGCGGGAGCAGGGCGGCGGCAGCGCCGCGACCAGCGGCGGCGAGCCCGAGGTCGGCGGTGCGGCGGCCGCGCCCGAGGCCGGAGCGCTCGCCAACGGCCTCGAGCAACTGGCGGCCGCCGATCCCGACCAGTTCGGCGAGCTGCTCGCCGGTCTGCCGGAGGGCCTGCAGGAACAGGTCGCCGCGGCGCTCGGTGCCGACGGCAACGTCGATCCCGAACGGCTGCCGGCCGACGAACAGGGCCGCGACCAGCTCGGCGCGGCGCTCGGCGAGGCGGCGAAGGCCGCGCTCGAAGGCCTCGAGCCGCAGCGCGCCGCCGAGATGGCGGACCAGCTCGCCGGCCTGGCGCAGGAGTTCCTCGGTGGCGATGGGGCCGTCGACACCCAGCAGCTCACCGACAAGGTCGCCGAGGCCGCGTCGCAGCTGACCGACCTCGGCCTGCTCGAGGCGATGCCGGAGTTCCTGCAGGAGGCGCTGTTGAAGGCGGCGATCGAGACCGGCCTGTCCGGGATCCAGGACGTCGACCTCGACAAGCTCAAGCAGCTGCTGCCTGACGATCTCAGCGAACTCGAGGACCTCGCACGCAAGGTGGCCGAGCTGGCCGAAGGTGCGAGCGGCGGCGAGCAGCCGTCCTCGCCGTCGCTGCCCGATCTGTCGAAGCTGGCGCCGGAGACGAAGCGGCAGCTCGCGGGTCTGGCCGAAGGACTGCGCGAGCAGTTCGGCGCGGGCGGGTCGCGTGGCGGCGGCAGTGGCGGCGACCAGCGTGGCGGCGACCAGCGTGGCGGCGAGCAGAGCGGCGGCAACCAGGCCGTTGCCGGCGCGGCAGCCAGCAACGATCCCGGCGCGGCCGGTCCGGGACCGGGCGACGCCTCGGCGCTGGCCGGTGCGGCCGGCGGCCACGATGCGCTGCGCATGACCGAGCAGACCGAGGGCGGCGGCGGAACGCGCGAGTTCGTGCTGCCCGGTCGCGATCCGGTGGAGGATCCGTTGCCCGGCGAGTGGACGCCGGTCTCGGTCGAGAAGGCGGCCCCCGAGGTCGCGGCGGCAGAGCCCGCCGGGCCCGGCAGCGACGGCGCGACCGCGAAGGGCACGCCGACCTGGCAACTGCGGTTGATGCCGCGGCACCGCGACGTGGTGCGACGGTTCTTCGCGGACAAGAAGAAGAAGCAATGACGACGATGTTGACGGCCGAACAGGTCGGGCGCGGGCAGCAGCTGCTGTCGGCGATCCGCGACGGCGCGAACGCGGTGCTGCTCGGCCAGAACGACCTGGTCGAGCTGTGCCTGATCGCGCTGTGCGCGCGCGGACACCTGCTGCTCGAGGGCCAGCCGGGCCTCGGCAAGACCGAACTGGTCAAGGCGCTGGCGAGGCTCACCTCGCTGGACTTCAAGCGCCTGCAGTTCACGCCGGACCTGCTGCCGAGCGACATCACCGGCGGGCCGATCCTGCAGGAGCACGGCGGCGAGCGCCGGCTGGTGTTCCGGCCGGGGCCGCTGTTCGCCAACCTGGTGCTCGCCGACGAGATCAACCGCAGCTCGCCGAAGACGCAGTCGGCGCTGCTCGAGGGCATGCAGGAACGTTCGGTCACGGTGCTCGGCGAGACCCACGCGCTGCCGCGGCCGTTCTTCGTGCTGGCGACGCAGAACCCGATCGAACTCGAGGGCACCTACCCGCTGCCGGAGGCGCAGCTCGACCGCTTCCTGTTCAAGGTCGAGGTGCCGCCGCTCGACGCCGACACGATGGCGACGATCCTGACCAGCCGCCGCCGCGGCGAGCCGCCCGCGGTCGACGCCGCGGTGGCGGCTGGCGAACTCGACGAACTGTTCGCGCTGGTCGACCAGGTGTTCCTGCCCAACGCGATCGCCAGCTACATCGCGCGGCTGGTCGCCGCGACCCACCCGGACCGGGCTTCGGCGCCGGCGCACGTGCGCGAGGCGGTCCGCTACGGTGCGTCGCCCCGCGCGGCGATCGCGATCGGCGAGGCGGCGCGCGCTGCGGCACTGCTCGCCGGCCGGCCGAACGTCGACTTCCAAGACGTCGAGCGCGTCGCGGTCGCGGCGCTGGCGCACCGCCTGGTGCTGCAGCACAGCGCGGTGGTCTCCGGCACGACCGCGCGCGCGACCGTCGAACAGCTGCTGCAGGACGTGCCTGCCGTGGCGCGGCCGCTGCCGGAGGAAGTGCAGTGATGCGACCACTCGTGAGGGCACTGCTGCTCGGCCTGGTCGTGCTCGGTTCGATCCGTTCGCAGGACGTGCACGTCGTGCATGCCGACGAGAACGGCGTCGAAGCGGTGCGCCTCGAGGCGTTCGTCTCGGGTGGCAGCGAACGCGGCGTCGGCCTCGGCTGGATCCGGTTCGAGCTCGAGAACCTGTCCGAACGCGCCTACGCGATCTCGGTCGAACTGTCGTCGCGCCGCTTCTCGCGCAACGACGTCGCCACCCGCAAGGGGGTCACGCTCGAGGCCCACGGCCGCAGCAGCTTCTTCCTGCCGGTCACGGTGCCGCCGGACTCCGGGCGGGTGGTCGTCGAGGTCGACGGCAGCCAGTACGAGGCCGGCATCAACTTCGCGCGCGGTCGCGGCCACGTCGGGTTGTTCGTGTCGGACCAGTCGGGCACCGGTTCGTTCGGGCTCGCGGTGCTCGAAGCGATGCCGTCGGACACGGCGAACCCCAAGCCGTACGTGACGGGCAGCGACGCGCTGCCGGCCGACTGGCGCTTCTTCACGTCGTTCTCGGCGGTCGTCGTCGACGGCCGCGCGCGGCTCGGGGCCGAGGTGCAGGACGCACTGCGGCGCTACGCGTACGTCGGTGGCAGGGTGGTCGTGGCCACGCCGTCGCTGCTGCCGGCCGGACCGCTGCGCGACGCCGTCGGCGATCGCGCCGGGGTGCGCGACCACGGCATGGGCCAGCTGGCCGCGATCGGCGCGCTCGGCGGTGACACTACCCGGATGCGGCAGGTGCTCGCCGAGATGCGCCGGCTCGGCGACGGCGTGTGGCCGGCGCCGTACGACCTGTTTGCCGAACAGGACATCGCCGGCCTCGGCAAGGCGCCGGTGACGGCGTTCCTGCTGGTGATCCTGCTGTTCGCGATCCTGGTCGGGCCGGTCAACTTCTGGGTGCTCAAGAAGCGCAAGCAGCCGCTGCTGGCGCTCGTCACGGTGCCGGTGCTCGGCTTCGGCACGACGTTCGTGATCCTCACCTACGGGATCTTCCACGACGGCTTCGGGGTGCGCGGGGTGACCCGCAGCTGGACGCTGCTGGACCAGGTCGAGCACGAGGGCGCGACGATCAGCGCGCGCACGCTGTTCGCCGGTCTCGCGCCGAGCGACCTGACGACCGAGCAGCAGTCGATGGTGCTGTCGGGGCGCGCCGGCCTCAGTCGTCGCGACGGGCCGGATCGCTGGCACTGGGACGGCGACCGCGGCGTGCTCGGCGGTGGCGTGCTGCCGTCGCGCACGATCACGCCGCTGCTGTCGGCGCAGCAGGGGCCCGTGCGCGAACGGCTGACCGTGCGCCGCAGCGGCGACGCGCTCGAAGTGCTCGCCGACGGTGGCCTGAAGCCGGTCGGCAACATGGTGCTGCGCGACCTCGACGGCGACTACTGGGCCGGCACCGACGGCCGGCTGACGCGCACCGACGCAGTCGACGGCGCAGCCAAGTTCCTCGGCATGCTGCGCGAGTCACGCCAGGTCCGGGTCGACGCCGGCGACCGGACCACGCGCCTCGAGCTGCCGGCGGTGCTGCCACGGTGGGGCGCGCGCGGCACCTACGCGACCAAGGTGCAGGCGGCGCCGTGGATCGACGAGCACGGCATGACGATCGAGTACGACGGCCAGCAACACTGGGTGTTCGGCCGCATGCACAGCCAGGACTTCGTGCAATGACGGCTCTCCTCGAAGTGCAGAACCTCGAGCGTCGCTACGGCAACGTGCGCGCCGTGCAGGACCTGTCGTTCCGGATGGACCACGGCCAGATCATGGGCTTCGTCGGGCCGAACGGCGCCGGCAAGACCACGACGATGCGGATCGCGGCGACGCTCGACGTGCCCGACGGCGGCGACGTGCGGATCGAAGGCACGTCGGTGCTGGTGGAGCCGCGCCTGGCGCGCATGCGGATCGGCTACATGTCCGATCAGTTCCACCCGTACCCCAACCTCGACGTGCTGCAGTACCTCGACTTCTTCGCCAGGGCCTACGGCCTGAAGGGCAAGCAGCGGGTGCGCATGGTCGCCTCGGTCGCCGAGTTCTGCGGGCTGTCGAGCTTCTCGGACCGGCCGGCCACCGGCCTGTCCAAGGGCATGGGCCAGCGCCTGCACCTGGCCAAGACGCTGCTGCACGATCCGGGCCTGCTGATCCTCGACGAGCCGGCGTCCGGTCTCGACCCGCGCGCGCGCATCGAGTTCCGCGCCCTGCTCAAGGAGCTGGCCGCCAACGGCAAGGGCATCCTGATCAGTTCGCACATCCTGCCGGAGCTCGGCGAGATGTGCGATTCGGTCGTCGTCATCGAGAAGGGCCAGCGCATCGTCGCCGGCACGATCGGCGACATCCAGCGCGAGGCGCAGCTCGAGCAGGCGATCGTCGCGCGGGTCGTCACCGACGGCGATGCGTTCGAGCGCTTCCTGGTGACCCAGCCGATGGTCGGCGAGGTGCTGGTCGACGGCCCGCGGGTGCGGTTCCAGTTCGTCGGCGACGACGAGGACCTGAGCCAGCTGCTGGCGCGCTGCGTCGAGCAGAAGCTGCCGCTGGTCGAGTTCGCCCGCGCCGAGGCCGACCTCGAAGACATCTTCCTGAAGACCACCAAGGGGAGGCTGCAGTGAGCGCCGCCGACATTCCCGAGCGGCCGGCGCAGCCGGCCGTGCCGACGACCAGCCTCGGCCCGTTCGCGCGTCTCTCGGACGTGCTCAACCCGATCCTGGTGCGCGAGGTGCAGCAGGCGATCAAGGGGCGGGTGTTCCCGCTGACGATCCTGGTCGCGCTGGCGATCAGCGTCGTGATCGCGTCGGTGGTCGCGTCCGACGAGGTCTCGGCGTCGTCCGGACGCCGCGCCTTCGACGCGGGCTTCGCGACGCTGGCGCCGCTGCTGCTGTTCGTGGTGCCGATGCAGGCCTACAACTCGATGCGCACCGAGCTGAAGGGCGGCATCGTCGAGCAGCTGCTGATGTCGCGGCTGAGTCCGGGCCGGGTGCTGTTCGGCAAGCTGCAGGCGGCGATGGTGCAGTTCCTGCTGTACGTGTCGATCCTGTCGCCGCTGCTGGCAACCAGCTACCTGCTGCGCGGCGTCGACCTGTTGACGATCGTCGTCAGCCTGTTCTTCGCGCTGGTGGCGTGCGTCGCGGCGACCGCGTTCGCGGTGTCGTCGGCGGCGCAGGCGGTGGTGCCGGCGCTGCAGCCGATCGCCAACCTCGGCATCGCCTTCGGCCTCGGGCTCGCGACGTTCGGCGCGGTCGCCGGGATCGTCGGGGGCGAGTACGCGCAGGGCATGGGCTACCTGCTGCGCAGCAACCAGGTCGGCATGGTGATCTCGGCGCTGGTGCTGGCCGCGGTCCTGTCGACGACGCTGTCGTGGCTGGCGGCGCGCAGCTACCTGCTGCACACCTTCGAGAACAAGTCGTCCGGGTTCCGGCTGTTCCTGTGGTCGCTGCCGGTGGTCGGCTACGGGTGGATGCTGGGCTTCGTCGAACCGGGCGACTGGCAGTACGTGTTCCCGGGCATGTCCGTCGGCCTGGTGTTCGCCGCGATCGCGTTCGGCGTGTTCATGGTGACCGAGCAGCAGGAGTTCTCGCCGCGGGTCTACCACCACGTGCCGGTCTCGCGCGGGCTGGCGATGCTGGCAACGCCGTTCCTGCCGGGTCGGGACCGCGGCCTGTTGTGCTTCAGTGCGTTCTCGATCGTGCTGCTGCTGGTCGGTCTGCTGTTCTGGCCCTCGTCCAGCGGCTTCTTCGGGATGGCGCAGCACGCTGGGCGCATCGGCCTGATGGCGCTCGCCTACGGCATGGTCTACCTGCTGATCGGGCGCTGGCTGCGCGCGCGTCTGCCGAACACCGTGCAGGCCAGCCAGGCCGGCCGCGTGGTGCTGCCGGTAGTGCTGGTCGTGTTCTGCATCCTGCCGCTGCTGATCGACGGGCTGACCCGCGCGCGCGGCGTCGACGACTGGCACCTCGGCCACGTCATGAACCCGTTCTGGACCATCTCGCACTTCACCGCGTCGCGCTGGAACCGCGCGATGCCGTTCGTCGTCGGCGTGCTGATCGTCGCGACGCTGGTGCAGGTGCCGATCTGGTTGCGCGGCATGCGCGAGGTGGCGCAGGCCTCGGCCGAGCGCCGCACGCGGCGGAGCGGGGCGCTGGCGGATCCGACCGATGGGCGCGAGCCGGCGCACGCTGGTGTGGTGGCTGGCACTGCCCAGCCGGACACCGTCGAGACGGACATTGCCCAGCCTGACATTGGCGCGCCCAAGATCGCCGAACGGGATGACGCCGAACGGGATGACGCCGAACGGGATGATGCCGAACGGGGCGATGCCTGAATCGTCGGCCGCGCTCGACCAGCAGGTCGCCGCGGTCGCGACCGCGTACCGCCTGTCGCTCGCCGGCACGCGGCACCGCGGCCGGATCGGCCAGCGTCGCGGCAGCGGCCCCGGCAGTTCGCTCGAGTTCCACGACTTCCGGGACTACGCGCCCGGCGACGACCTGCGCCACGTCGACTGGTCCGGCTACGCGCGCACCGACCAGCTGCGCGTGCGCCTGCACGAGGCCGAGGTCGCGCCGATCGTCGAGGTCCTGCTCGACACGTCGCGATCGATGGCGAGCACCGACGGCAAGCTGCAGACGCTGCGCGGCCTCGGCAGGGCACTCGCGGCGTGGTCGCGGGCCGAGGGCTCGCGCGCCCGCGTGCTGGCGCTCGGCGGTGGCGAGGTCGAGCTGTCGCAGCTGGTCTGCGACGGCGACGAGCAGCCGCGGGCGCCGCGCGCGCCGCTGCGGCCCGGCAGCGTGCGGGTGCTGGTGACCGATGGTCTGTGGCCGCACGATCCGGCGCCGCTGCTGCGCGCCGTCGCCGCCAACGCGTCGCGCTGGCTGTGCCTGCAGCTGCTCGATCCCGAGGAGCGGTCACCGAGCGAAGGACCGGCGCACACGTTCGTCGACTGCGAGACCGGCGCGCGCGCGACGCTGCACCTCGACGCGGCGGCGCTGCGGGTCTACCACCAGCGCCTGGCGCGGCTGTGTGCCGGCCTGCGCGAACAGGTCGTGCGGCTCGGCGGTGACTTCGCGTCGGCGACCGCCGACGAACTCGGGGTCGTGTGCCGGCGCGACCTGTTGCCGGCGCGGGTGGTGGAGCCGGCATGACGTTCGCCGCACCGCTCGGCCTGCTGGCGCTGCTCGCCGTCCCGGCGATCGTGGTGCTGCACCTGTTCCGCAACCGGCTGCCCGAACGCACCGTCGCGGGCCTGTTCCTGTTCCCGGCAACGCCGGTCGTCACCGACGGCGGCCGCACCCGCACGCGTTTGTGGCGCTCGCCGTCGCTGTGGCTCGAGTGCCTGGCCGCGACACTCGCGGCGCTGTGGCTCGCCGGGATGACGTTCGGCGGTCTGCTGCCGCGGCACCTGATCGTCGTGCTCGACGACTCGGCTTCGATGGCCGCGCGGCAGGCGCACCAGCGGGCCGAGGCGGCGCTGCTGGCGCTCGGCGACGACCTCGGGGCCGACGACCGCGTCACCGTCGTGCGCACCGGCCGGCCGGCGGCGATCGTGGTCGGTCCGCGCGCCGCCCGCGCGCAGCTCGAGACGTTCGTGCCGACCTGGGCGCCGGCGCGTCCCGGCCACTCGCTGCAGCCGGCGCTCGACCTCGCCCGGCAGTTCGCCGGCACCGTCGACGAGATCGTCTGCGTCACCGACCGCGAACCGCAGCTGCCGATCGACGACGTGCGCCTGATCGCCTGTGGCGTCGCCACCGGCAACGCCGCGATCACCTCGCTGCAGCGGTTGCCCGGGGACGGCGGCGATCGCCTGCGCGTCACCGTGGTCGGCTACGGCGCCGTCGGGGGCGGCGAACTGGTGGTGACGGCGGACGGCCGCGAACTCGGGCGGCCGCAGCTGGAGCTGGCCGCGGACGGCCGACCCCGGCGGGTCGAACTCGCGCTGCCGCCGGACGTCGGCGAGGTCCAGGTCGCCCTGCCCGACGACGAACTGCTGCTCGACAACGTCGCCTGGTCGCTGCCGCCGCGGCCGCGCACGGTCGCGGTCTGCGACCAGCTGCCGACCGCGTCGCGCGCGGCGCTCGAGCTCGATCGGGTGTTCGACGCGATGGCCGGCTGGCGCGACGAACCGCGCCCGGAGGCCGCCCAGGTGGTGCTGCGCGCCGAGCCTGGTCCGACCCGTGCGGGGCAGCTGCAGCTGGTGCTGCGCCAGACCCCCGGGCCGCCGCGCGGCCACCGCGGCCCGTTCGTGATCGACCGTTCGCATGCGCTGTGCGTCGGCCTGACGCTCGACGGCGTCGGCTGGCAGGCCGGCGGCGGCGACCTGCCGGGCCAGGTGCTGATCGCGAGCGGCAGCAAGGTGCTGTTGTCGGAGGAGCTGACCGACGACGCGCGCCGGCTGCATGTCGACGTCGACGGCCGGGCCGGCAACCTGGTGCGCGCGCCCGACTGGCCGATCCTGTTCGCGAACGTGCTCGAGCTCGGGCGGCGCGAGGTGCCGGGCTGCGAACGGCGCGAACTGCGCTGTGGTGAAGAGCTGCGCTACCGCGTCGGCCTCGGCGACACCGGGGCGGTGCTGCGTTCGCCCGCAGGCGAATGGCTCGGCAAGGTCGAGGACGGTGCGATCACCTACGACACCGAGGCGCCGGGCGTGCATCGCGTCACCGCCGTATCGGGCGCGCCGCTCGACGAGGTCGCGGTGCAGTTCGTCGACGCCGGTGAGAGCGACCTGCGCCGCGCGTCGTCGGTCGACCGCCTGGCCGAGGCCGCGGTGCGCGAGGCTGCCGCGGCGCGCGTCGACCCGTCGTCGATGCGACGGTTGCTGGCGGTGCTGCTGTTGGCGGTGCTGCTGCTCGACTGGTGGTGGTTGCAGCGGAGGGGCGGATGATCCAGTTCGTGCGTGCCGAGGCGTTCTTGTTGGCGCCGCTGTTCGTGCTGGTGCTGCGCGGTCGCATCTGGCCGCGGCCGCTGCTCGGCACGCTGCGCCTGCTGGCGCTGCTGGCGCTGTGTGGCGTGCTCGCGCAGCCGTCGTTCGGCACCGTCGCCGACGGCCGCGACGTGGTGTTCGTCGTCGATCGGTCGCGCTCGATGCCGGCCGGCCACCTGGCCGAGGCCCGGGAGTTCGCGCGCGAGGTCGTCGCCGCGCAGCAGGCCGGCGACCGCTTCGCGGTGGTCGAGTTCGCGCGCGAGGCGGCCATCGTCAGCCACCTGTCGGACACGCTGCGCTGGTCCGAGGCCGAGCGCACCTTCGACCGCGACGGCAGCGACCTCGGCGGGGCCTTGACCACGGCGCTCGGCCTGGTGCCCGACGGCCGCAACGCGACGCTGGTGGTGTGGAGCGACGGCGAAGTCGCGCGCGAACGGGTCGACGCGCTGGCGCGGCTGGCAGAGCGCCGCGGCGTCCGCATCGACGTCGAGCCGGTCGGACGCGCGTTCGGTCGCGACGCGGCGGTGCACGACGTGCGGGTGCCGCCCGAGGTGCCGATCGACGCGCCGTTCGCGCTGAACGCGACGGTGGTCGCCACCGCCGACGGCCCGGCCCGATGGCACCTGCTGCTCGACGGCGAGTCGGTGCGGCGCGGCACCGCGCAGCTGCGCACCGGCCGCAACGCGCTGCAGCTGCCGCTGGAGCTGGGCGAGCCTGGTGAGCACACCGTCGCGCTCGAGGTGCAGCTCGAAGGCGACGCCGTGCCCGAGAACGACCGCGGCCTCGGCGTGGTGCGGGGCCTGACCCGCACCCGCGTGCTGTGCGTGACGCCGGGTGGGCGCGAGGACCGGCTCAGCCGTTCGCTGCGCACGGCCGGCATCGACGTGGTGGTGGCCGCGCCCGAGGTCGCGCCGCTGACCCTGGCCGAGCTCGACGGCTTCGAGGCGGTGGTGCTCGAGGACGTGCCGGCGAGCGCGCTGCCGACCGGCGCGATGCAGGTCGTGCGCAGCTGGGTGCGCGACCTCGGCGGCGGCCTGCTGATGACCGGCGGCCACCAGAGCTTCGGTGTCGGCGGCTACCACCAGTCGCCGATCGAGGAGGTGCTGCCGGTCACGCTCGAGATCCGCGACGAGCAGCGTCGCTTCGGCCTGGCGATGGCGGTGGCGCTGGACCGCTCGGGCTCGATGCAGGCGACCGCCGGCGACACCACCAAGATGCAGCTCGCCAACCGGGGCGCTGCCGGAGCGATCGAGTTGATGGCGCCGACCGACGCGGTCGCGGTGCTCGCCGTCGACACCGAGGCGCACGTCGTGCTGCCGCTGACCGCCGTCGACGACAAGGAGGGCATCCAGCAGCAGGTGCGCGCGATCGAGTCGAGCGGCGGCGGCATCTACGTCGGGGCCGCGCTGCACGAGTGCGCGCGCCAGCTCAGCGAGGCCGAACAGGAGGGCCGCCACATCGTGCTGTTCGCCGACGCCAGCGACGCCGAGGAGCCGCTCGACTACCTCGAGTTCGTGCCGAAGCTCGCCGCCGACGGCATCACGGTGTCGGTGATCGGGCTGGGCTCGCCGTCCGATCGCGACGCGCCGCTGCTCGAGGAGATCGCCGAACTCGGCAACGGCCGCTGCCAGTTCGTCGCCGACGCGACCGAGCTGCCGCGGGTGTTCGCGCAGGAGACCATCGAGGTGACGCGCAGCGCGCTGGTCGAGGAATCGACCGAGCTGCGCGTCGAGCCGACGCTGCAGCTGCTCGGCCAGCTGCCCGACGAGGCGCCGCCGGTCGGCGGCTTCTCGGTCGCCTGGATCCGCGACCGCGCCGACCGCGACATCACTACGCTCGACGAGCACGACGCGCCGCTGCTGGCGCACTGGCAGGTCGGCCTCGGCCGCGGGGCGGCGTTCCTCGGCGAGGCCGACGGGGCGCTGACCGGTGCGTGGGGACAGTGGGACGGCTACGCCGACCTGTTTTCGGCGGTGGTGCGCTGGCTGTGCGGCGGCGCTCCCGGCGGGGTCTACGTCGATGCGCGGCGCGAACGCGACACCGCCGTCTACTCGCTCGAAGTCGAACCCGAACGCGCCGCCGTGCTCGATGGCATCGACGGCGTGCACACGACGCCGGATGGCGCGACCGGCCCGCTGCGGTTCACCCGTCTGCAGCCGGGCCGCGTCGAAGCGCGCGTGCCGCTGGTGCAGGAGGGCGTGCATCGCGCCGCGGTCCGGATCGGCGGCGAGTCGCTGCGGCTGCCGCCGCTGGCGCGGCCGTTCTCGCCCGAGTGGGAACTGCAGCCTGACCCCCGCTACGGCGAGGTCACGCTGCGCGGCCTGACGCGCCGCACTGGCGGCAACGTGTCGCCGGCGAGCGCGCAGGTGCTCGCCGGCCCGCGCCGCAGCCGCGGCCGTCAGCAGCTGGGGCCGTGGCTGGTGTCGGTGGCGCTGCTGTTGCTCGTCGCGGAGATCGCGAGCCGGCGGCTGCTGCTGCACGTGCCGACGCCGCGCTTCCTGCAGCGTCGGGCCACGAAGGAGCGAGCCGCGGCGGCGAGCGCCGGGGCCGTGCCGGCGAAGCGCGCGGCGAAGCCCGCAGCGGGTGCGCCCTTGGGCAGCGGCCAGGGAGACGACGACGGCGGCGACGACGGCGGCGGCGAAACCGGTCTCTTGTCGGCGCTCGAGCGCGCCCACAAGCGCGGCGGTCGCAGGGTCTAGGGTCGTCCGTCCGACAGACGTGGCATGCTGCGCGGCCGTCGCCGCCCGTCGCGGCGTTGCTGCTCGTCGACAGGATGTCTGGAACATGCCTTCGTCGCAGCGCCTTGCGACCAACGACGCCGACCCGCGGATCATGCCCCGTCTGCCAGCTGCACGACACGGGCAGCGCGTGGCGTGGCGGACGTCGTCGGGGTGCCGTCGACCAGGGTGAAGTTCGCCATGGAAGCCTTACCCGCACGCGAACGCGTCGCGCCATGCGCGCTATCCTCGTGCGCCACCATCTGGAAGGACCCATACATGAAGCCACTGCCCGCGCTCGTTGCTGCCGTCGCCCTGTCGTCGTTCACCGCCGCCCAGACCCAGGACGTCGGCCTGACCATGGACGGCGGTCTGTTGACCGTCATCTACGGCCAGGACTGCGGTCCGGTCGCCTGCACCCCGTTCACCGCCGGCCCCGTCGGCGTCGGCACCACGCGCAGCGTCACGCACTACAGCGCGCCGCAGACGCTCTACGCGGTCGCGCTCGGATTCCCGGGTGCTTGCGTGCAGGTGCCCGGCTTCGACAACTCGCTGCTGCTGCAGAGCCCGGTCGTGATCGGCTGGGGGCTGACGTCGGCGCCGCCGTTCGTGCCGCTGCCGTGCCAGCAGGGCTTCGCCTCGGCGTCGTTCTCGATCCCGAGCACGGCGCCGACCGGGGTCGTGTTCCGGATCCAGTCGTTCGGCGAGTCGCTGTCCGGCGGCTTCGCGTTCGGTCCGGCGCTCGAGACGACGACGATCTGAGCGGCGAGTAACGAACGCGTACTTCCTGGGCGCCGCCGCGGCTTGCGGCGGTTCGGAGGTTGCGCCGACGTCCAGGTGCGCAACACTGCGCTGCATGCGTTCCCGTCTCGCCCTGTCGCTGCTGCTGGCGTCGCCGCTGCCGCCGTCCCTCGTCGCCCAGGAGCCGCCCGGCCCGGTTCCGTCGGTGCTGTTCGACACCCTCGACTGGCGCCTGGTCGGGCCGTTCCGCGGCGGTCGCTGCGCGGCGGTCTGTGGCATCGTCGGCGATCGTGACACCTATTACATGGGCACCGCCGGCGGCGGCGTCTGGAAGACGAGCAACGCCGGCAAGCAGTGGCGCAACGTCAGCGACGGCTACTTCGGCGGCTCGATCGGGGCGGTCGCGGTCGCGCCGAGCAACGCCGACGTGATCTACGTCGGCGGCGGCGAGAAGACCGTGCGCGGCAACGTGTCGAGCGGCGACGGCGTGTGGAAGTCCGTGGACGCGGGCAAGACCTGGGAGTTTGCCGGGTTGTCCGACTCGCGCCACATCGGCCGCATCCGCGTGCACCCGAAGGATCCCGACGTCGCCTACGTGGCGGTGATGGGGCACATCTCCGGGCCCAACGAGGCGCGCGGCGTCTATCGGACGCGCGATGGTGGCCGTTCGTGGAAGCGGGTGCTGTTCGTCAACCAGCACGCCGGCGCCGTCGACCTGTGCCTCGCGCCGAACGATCCCGACACGATCTACGCGACCACGTGGCGGATCCTGCGCACCCCGTACTCGCTCGAGTCCGGCGGCGACGGCTCGGGCCTGTGGAAGTCGACCGACGGCGGCGACACCTGGGACTCGCTGCACGACCGCGAAGGCATGCCCGAAGGGCCGCTCGGCATCAGCGGCATCGCGCCTTCGCCTGCCGATCCGTCGCGCGTCTGTGCGCAGATCGAGAGCAAGGAGGGCGGGCTGTTCCGCAGCGACGATGCCGGCGAGACCTGGCGGCGCATCAACGACGATCGCAGCCTGCGGCAGCGCGCGTGGTACTGCACCCGCGTGTTCGCCGACCCCAAGGACGTGGACACCGTCTACGTGCTCAACGTCGCCATGCACAAGTCGACCGACGGCGGCGCGAGCTTCGAGCGGGTGCGCACGCCGCACAGCGACAACCACGATCTGTGGATCGATCCGCGCGACCCCAAGCGCATGATCGAGAGCAACGACGGCGGCGCCAACGTCTCGAGCGACGGCGGTCGGACCTGGTCGACGCAGGGCAACCAACCGACCGCGCAGTTCTACCGGATCACGGTCGACGACGACCGCCCGTACCGCATCTACGGCGCGCAGCAGGACAACAGCACGGTGCGCATCCGCCACCGCGCGCCGGGCGCCGGCATCGGCGAGGACCACTGGGAGTCGACGGCCGGCGGTGAGAGCGGCTGGATCGCGCCGAAGCCCGGGGATCCCGAGATCGTGTTCGGCGGCAGCTACGGCGGCTACCTGACGCGTCGCGACCACCGTCGCGGCCTGTCGCGCACCGTTACCGTGTGGCCGGACAACCCGATGGGTGCCGGCGTCGAGGCGATGCGCTATCGCTTCCAGTGGAACTTCCCGATCCTGTGGAGCAGGCACTACGACGGCGTGCTCTACACCGGCGCGCAGGTGCTGTTCGCCAGCAGCGACGAGGGCAAGAGCTGGCAGCCGATCAGCCCCGACCTGACCCGCAACGATGCCAGTCGGATGGGTTCCAGCGGTGGCCCGATCACCAAGGACAACACCGGCGTCGAGTACTACTGCACGATTTTCACCGTCGACGAAGGCCGCAAGCCCGGCACGATCTGGGTGGGCAGCGACGACGGCCTCGTGCACGTGACGCGCGACAGCGGCCGTACCTGGTCGAACGTGACGCCGCCGGACATGCCCGAGTGGATGCAGATCAACTGCATCGCGGCGGACCCGCACCGTGACGGTGGCGCCTACTTCGCCGGCACGCGCTACAAGCTCGACGACTTCCGTCCGTATCTCTACCGCACCGAGGACTACGGCAAGACCTGGCGGCGCATCGACGGCGGCCTCGATCCGGGCTGGTTCACGCGCTGCATCCGCCCCGATCCGGTCGTCGACGGCATGCTCTACTGCGGCACCGAGCGCTCGGTGTGGATGAGCTACAACCACGGTCGCCGTTGGCAGCGGCTGGCCAACGAACTGCCGCTGGTGCCGGTCACCGACCTGGTCGTCGCTGGCAACGAACTGATCGCCGCGACCCAGGGCCGCGCGTTCTGGTCGTTCGACCACCTGCCGCACCTGCGCCAGCTGAACCCGGGTCTTGGGACCAAGGACCTGCACGTGTTCACGCCGGTGCCGGTTGCGCAGTGGCCGTCGCGCGGGCGCGGCCGCGGCGCGGGCCGCAGCGGCCCGACCGGCATGGGGCAGAACCCGGACAGCAGCCTGCACGTTCGCTTCTACATCGGCGGTGACGAGCAGCAGCCGGTCACCGAGGAGGTCGAAGTGGTCGTCAAGGACTTCGACGGCAAGGTCGTCTACGAAGGCGAATACGAGCCGGAGGGTGCCGGCGCGCGTGAGGACGACGGCGACGCCGAGGACGACGCTGACGAGGCCGAGGTCGAGGAGGCCGATGGCGACGAGGACGACGGCGACGAGGGCGAGGGCGACGGCGACGAGGGCGACGGCGGAACCGAGCACGCGATCGACGTGCACCGCGGCATGAACGACCTCGAGATCACCTGGCGCAGCGAGGGAGCGAAGATCCTCGACGGCATGATCCTCTGGAGCGGCCGCGGCGGCGCGGCGCGTCCGGCGCCCGGCGACTACACGATCACGGTCACCTACGGCACGCACACGCAGACCGTGGTCGGCCGCATCGAGCCCGACCCGCGCACCGACGCGACGATCGCCGAACTGCAGGACCGCTATCGTCTGGTGCGCGACGGCAACGCGCTGGTCACCGAGGCGCACGAGGCGATCGAGCAGATCCGTTCGCTGCGCGAGCAGATGGACCAGGTGGTCGAACGCATGGACGAAGGCCAGAACCGGGACAAGCTGCAGAAGCTGGCCGACGAGGCCAAGGCCGCGTTCACGTCGATCGAGGAGGCGCTCTACCAGACCAGGTCCAAGAGTCGGCAGGACCCGCTGAACTACCCGATCCGCCTGACCGACAAGCTGCTCGGCGTGCTCGGCGCGACCAACCGCTCGGAGTTCGGTCCGACCAACGGCCAGCGCGACGTCGCTGCGCAGCTGAGTGCGGCGATCCGGGTGCAGTTGGAGCGGTTCGCGGAGGCGAAGGGGGCGCATGTGGCGAAGTTCAACGCCGCGGCGAGAGACCTCGCAGCCCCCCACATCCGCTAAACTCCGTGAACTGACCACTTGGCTGTTGGTGGCCGCGGCGACCGTGGAAGGTTGCTCGCGACTCTGGTCCGCAATTCGTGAGGAACCGCCGGGCTTGGCCCTCCGGAACCGCCGTAACGCCAGAACATGGCCTTGCCGGCGGCTCTGGGGGCCGTGGCTGCCTTGTTGCGCGGCGGACCAACAGCCAAGTGATCAGTTCGTCGATGAGGGCGTGCATCCGTTTGGTCGGTGGGGGCGAAGGAGCCGGATGCCATGCAGGACATCATGCTCACCGACCCGGCCGCGACCCTTCGTCGTGCTCGGCTGCTGTTCTGGATCGCCGCGTTCTTGTCGCTCGGATTCGCGCTCGGTCTGTGGGCGATCGGAAACGAGGGCGAGGCCCTGTTCGTCGGTGCCTGGCCGCCCGGCATCCTGGCTGTCGGTGCGGTCCTGACGCGCCGTGCGCGGAGGACCGGGTCGTGATTGTCTGGATCGGACTGTTCGGCTTGATGGTCGCGTGCCTGGTTGCATTCGCGGCGGCGCTGACGGTGATGGCTGGCGCACGTCGGCGAGTTCCTGTGCGGGCAGAGCGCTCGTGGCCGTTCGACGCACTTTGATCGCATCGGAAGGCCCCGGCCCGGTCGTGGATCTCCGGCGACACCGGTCTTGACGCGGACTTCATCGGGCTCGATGCTGGCCGCCCCCACACGGGAGTGCATCCGAGCTGGTGTTCGGCCTGGTCTTCAAAACCTGTGGGGTCCTTCCTAGAGAGGGGCTCGGTGGGTTCGATTCCCATGCATTCCCGCCATTCCGCCCGCCCGCAGCACTGTGGTGCCGCGGTTGACGGACGCTCGAATGGCAGCCGCCCCGCACTTCGGCGGGTGCGGCGCGCTGGCCTCCGCGGTAGGTTGCGATGACGATGCGTGCCCTGATCTCGAAGTTGTCGCTCTCGAAGTTGTCGCTCTCGGCGTTGCTGTTGTTCGCCGCTTGCCAGATCTCGGAACCCGTGGTCGAGCCAGCCGTGCCGGCCGGAGCTGCGGTCGTCGAGACGATGGACGCTGCTGGCTACACCTACCTCAAGCTCGAGTCGGGCGAATGGTATGCCGTGCGCGAGACCGAACTCGCGGTCGGCGATCGCGTCGAGATCGATGCCGACGCGATGGCGATGAAGAACTTCACCAGCAGCACGCTGAATCGCACGTTCCCGCTGATCTACTTCGCGTCAGGCCTGCAGAAGGTCGGCGGCGAGTAGCACGGCGTCACCTTGACGACGCAGCTGCGCGTAGCGACCCGGGGCCAGGGGCTCACGGAGATCACCCGCGAGGTCGTGGCGGCGGTCGCCGCATCGGGCCTCCAGGAAGGTCTCTGCACTCTGTTCGTGCAGCACACTTCGGCGAGTCTGCTGATCCAGGAGAACGCCGACCCGGACGTGCAGCGTGACCTGCAGGCGTTCTTCCGGCGGCTGGTGCCCGAAGGCGATCCGCTGTGGACACATACGGCAGAAGGCCCGGATGACATGCCGGCCCACGTGCGCGCCGCGCTGACTTCGACGAGCCTGTCGATCCCGGTGGTCGAGGGCCGTCTGCAGCTCGGCACGTGGCAGGGGGTCTACCTGTGGGAGCACCGTCGGCATGGATCCGAGCGGCGCGTGCTGGTCCACGTCCGGTGACGAAGCGGTATCCTGGCCGCATGATCGCGTTTGCCCTCGTCGGTCTCCTCCTCGTGTCGTCGCCCGCGTTCGCGCAGGGCAAAGGCCAGCAGTCGGGTCAGAAGTCCAGCCAGCAGGATGCGTCGAGCAAGAAGCTCGAAACCTGGCCGGACAAGCTCGCCAAGCAGAAGGTCAAGGCGTTCCAGAAGGCGCTGAAGGCGAAGAAGGTCAGCATGGCCGACCGCAAGCGCGCCTTGACCGAGCTGAAGGGCGGTATCAGCACGCACCTGGTCAAACCACTGGCGAAGTTCATCGAGACCGACAGCTCGATCGTGCTGAAGCGCGAGGCCGTCGAGATGCTCGGCGACCAGACCGGCAAGCGGACCAAGAAGGCGGTGCTCGACCTGCTCGGCAACGCCCGCGTCACCGGGAATCCGCAGGTGCACGCAGGCTTGATCCGGGCCCTCGGCCGGTCCGACTACACGTCCAAGGACTGGAAGGAGATCGCCGACGTATTCGAGTCCGACTACGACACCGAGCGCGTGCCGGTGCACGAGGCGATCCTCGAGCTCGTCCGGCGGCACAAGGAGAAGCAGGCGATCCCGTTGTTGCTCAACAACATGGATGAGCCGAGCGCCAAGAACGTCGACGCCGCCGACAACCCGCCGGCCGAGTACTGGAAGGCCCGGTGGCATTCCTGGGCCGCTTGGAAGACCAAGGTCAAGGAGGCCATGAAGGCGATCACGGGCCAGGACTTTGGCAGCGCCAAGGAAGCCAGGGCCTGGCTGAAGAAGAACCCCCTCAAGTAGGACCTGATCACTTGGCTGTTGGTGCCCTCGCGCGAGTGGCACCAAGAGGCGCACATTGGTCCGCATTCAAACCGATCGCGCCCCGCTCAGGCTCATCGGATGGATGCTGCGCGGACCCCAGTCCTGCTGCCAGCGCAGCACCTCGACCGACCGCAGCCGGCGCGGCAGCAACCCGAGCACGACCGCGGACGCCAGCATCGGATGGTCGCGGTTGAATCGCTTGCGCACGTAGTTGCGGTAGACGGCGAACAGGTCGAGCTGCGCCTTGAGCCAGCGCGCGGCCTTGGACACCAGCCACGACTTGCGCCGCAGGCGGCCGCAGTTGTCGCGCGACATCGCGATCGTCGCGTTGATCGGGAACAGCGGGTTGCGGATCGTGCGCGCCTCGGTGCCGGCCGTGGTCGTGTGGGTGGCGCGGTCGCCGAACACCTTCTTGCACGACCTCGCGTAACTCGCCTTCTTGTCGGTGTGTAGCCCGAGCCGTCCGGTGCACCGCCGGTCGAGCTCGCGCAGCACGCCTTCGACGCACTCGCGGCTGCGGTCGGGCCGGCGGCCGTGCTGCTGTTCGTGGGCGTCTTGCCATGCCCGCCGGGTCGTGCCGCGTCGGGCGAGCCGGCGGATCGGCGCCGTGTCGGCTGCGACCAGGAACCACGACTTCCGCTCGATCAGGATCGGCACCGTCAGGGTGCGGATCGACGAGCCTTCGTCACGTCTCCTCCTCGTCGAGCACGTAGTCGCCGCCCGACGGCAGGCGCTGCGAGAGGTTGCGGTGCAGGCCCGCGCAGGTGCGGGCGATCTTGCGCATCTTGCGCTGCACCCCGGAGCACGACAGCTCGAGCAGGCGCCCCGCCTGGCGCAGGCCGATGCCGCTCGTCAGCAGGTCGAACAGGCGGGCGTTGGTAGCGGGCCTGCGGTCGCGGTAGTCGTGACGGAACGTCTGGCGTGAGAACGTTCTACGGCAGGCGGGGCAGCGATAGCGCTGCTCTGGCGCGGTGCGGCAGGCGGCGCGGAACGAGCCCCATCGGGCGAATCGCCGGGGCGGGGTGGTGAAGGCGGAGCAGTCCTGGTGCGGACAACGGGGTGGCTCGAAGGTCATGCGGTGTCGTGGCGATGCGCCACGACACTGGGGCCCGCGTTCGCTGGCGGTGGCAGCGAATCCGCGGGACCAACAGCCAGGTGATCAGTTGCCTCAGTGGACGTGGATGTGGCGGCCGCCGTTCTCCTCGGCCAACGGCTTCAGGAACGCCGTGTCGTTCTGGTCCCCGAACGTGATGCAGTGGATCGCGATCTTGCGCAGGTTGTTGGCTTCGCGAACGCGCTTCCGGATCTCTTCCTTGTCGGTGACCGGGCCGGCGGTCGGCGCGCCGTCGGTGATCACGTAGAGGGTGTCGAAGCCGGCGGCGTAGTACTTGTCGTAGAGGCCGCGACCGCCGAAGCCGAGCGCGGCCTCGAGCGCGTCGTAGAGGTTGGTCGGTCCCTGTGGCCGCAGGCCGTCGAGGAAGTTGCCGAGCAGGTCGTCGCGCGCCTCGTCGTCGAGTTCGACCAGCGCCGGCCGCTTGCCCTCGGCGCGCCAGATGCGCACGTCCTCGCTGAACACGACGAAGTTGCAGAGGGCGCCGTCGGGCAGCGACATGACCAGCTTCTTCAGCTCGGCGACGACGAGCCTGGCCTTGGTCGTCTTGGTGCCGGCGCCGCCGACGGCGGTGGTGCCGGTGGGCTTGATCTCGGCCGGTTCGGCCATCGAGCCGGAGAAGTCGAGCACGAACAGTACGCGGTCCGACTCGATGGTGAGGTCGAAGAACTTGTCGTAGCGGTTGTCCTGCTGCGGCTCTTCGCCGGGCTTCGGCTTCGGCCGCACCTGGAAGCTCGCGCCCTCCTGCTTCCAGAACGCCTTCCACGGCGCGATGCCGCCGCGCACGACGCTCTGGCCGGTGAGCCCTTCGAGCAGCTTGTGCAGCCGGACGTCCATCGCCCACGGGTCCTTCTTGCGCTTCAGTTCGGCGTCCAGGCCCGCGATCAGCGCCGGGATCACGTCCTTGCAGCGCAGGTTGGCCAGCGAGAACGCGGCGGCGCTGCGAACCTGCCAGACCTTGTCGCGCTTCAATAGCGCGCCGAGCTTCTTGATCACCTGGTCGCGCTGCTGTCGCAGCTCGCCGGTCGGGTCCTTGCCCTCGGTCTCGTCGACGTGCGGTCGCATCGCCGAACCGATCGCGTTGCAGGCGGCGATGCGCACGTTGGGCTCGCGGTCCTTGAGCAGGTCGATCAGGGTCGGCACCAGATCGAGCTCGGCGTCCTTGGCCATCGCGTTGACGGCGTGCACGCGCAGCTCGTTCGGCATCGAGCCGCAGGCGCGCATCAGTTCGAGCTTGGCCTCGAGGCTCGGGTGGCCGGCGAGCACCTTGAGCACGACGACCGCGTGGCGCTGGTCGTCGTTCTCCTCGCTGGCGCGGATGCTCTTGGCGCGCAGCTTCTTCAGCAGCCAGGGCAGGATGCTCGGCTCCCGCATCGAGCGCAGGTGCCGCTGCGCCATCGCGCGCACGCGCCACGGCTGCACTTCGCGCTGGAACGCGACCGCCTCGGTCGGGTTGCCCGGCATGACCGGCTGCACGGTGGCGACCTCGAACAGCAGCCTGGCGTCGACGAACGTGTTGCGGCTCGCGACTGCCGCCATCAGGCGATCGGCGTCGTCGACGACCGTGCGGTCGGTCAACCCGTCCTTCTGAAAGCGCACCGCGCCCGCCTTGTAGTCGACCAGCCAGGCGCGCAGTTCGGCGCCCGGGTCCTGGCTGGCGAGTGCCTGGCTACCGCCGTCCGCGGCGGCGAGCGTCGCGGCCAACAGGATCGGAACGAGCGGCAGCGTGCGCTTCATGGGCGAAACGCTACCGGGTCCCGCCGGCGGCGGGAATGGGCTCCGCTACCAGTGGCTGCCGATCGTGAACGCGACCGCATCGGTCGCCGAGACCTGGCCGAGCACGCCCGGCTGGGACAGGTCCACGGTCAGGAAGTGGTGGTGCACGATCTGGCCGACCAGCGCCGGCTGGTTCGGGATCGTCAGGCGCGCGTCGGCGACCTGGCCGAGCTGGGGCGGGACGGTCACCAGGATCGGGTCGACCAGCAGCGAGCAGAACGGCGCCGCGTTGGCGAACAGCGAACCGAGCGGCACGCCGATCGGCGTGAAGCCGTAGACGGCGACAGCGGTGTGGCCGATCGGGATCGCGGTCGCCAGCGTGCGCGCCTGCCGGCCGAGCCAGGCACCGGAGCGGACCTTCAGCGTGGCGGTCAACGACGCCGAGGTGCAGAAGCCGTTGGCATACTCGAACGGGATCGCCGGACACGTCGGTTCGACGCGCGCGACGAACATCGTCTCGACGCCGTCGAAGCGGCTGAACGCGCCGACGCACAGCACGGTGCCGTCGCTGCGCACCGCGAGGTCGTGCACCATCGCATCGGCACCGCTGCCGATCGCGTGCCAGGACGTGCCGTCCCAGCGCGCGATGTTGGCGGCGGGCACGCCGCCGGCCGCCGAGAAGCTGCCGCCGACCAGGAGGTCGCCGTTCGGCATCGCCGCGAGGCAGGTCGGTCGCTGCGTCGGGTCGTTGACCGGAAAGCCCGATCCCGGTTGGGACCAGCCGACGCCGTCGAACGTCGCGATGCCCGACATCGGAGTGGTGCCTGCTTGCGTGATGTCGCCGAGCACGACCAGGTTGCCGGTGGTGGTGACCGCCAGGTCGCGCGGGGGCGCGTCGACGTCGCCGCCGACGGCAAACCACTGCTGCGCGACGTAGGTCGCGAGGTGTCCGACCGGGCCGCCGGTCTGCGACAGCTCGCCGCCGAACACGATCGTGCCGTCCTCGAGGCGCGTGATCGCGGTGACGCTGCCGGTGAACTGCGGGTCGTAGTCGAGCCAGGTCAGCGTGTCCGGATCCCACGCGGCCAGTCCGGTGAAGGTCTGGCCGTAGAGGTCGGTGAACTGGTAGTCGCCGCCGACCAGCAGTCTGCCTGCTGCGTCTTCGCCGAACGCGAGCACCTTGCCGGCGACCACGGCGATCAGTTGGTAGGCGGGCGTCAGCGTGTCGCGGTAGAACACGAACGTCGCCCCGGTCGCGGCCTGCAGCGCGATGGCGTGGGCGCCGCTGTCGAGCGCATGGCCGACGGCGCCGGTGATGGTCGTGCCGAGGTTGACGGCTGCCGGAATCCAGCTGCCGTCGCGGTAGCGTGCCGCGTGCGGCGAGACCACCGAGGCGAGGCTGCGGAAGTCGCCGGCCACCAGCAGGTCCCCGTCGCCGAGCGCCGCCGCGGCGAACACGGCGCCGTCGGTGCCCGGCCCGAGCGCGCGCCACTGCAGGCCGTTCCACCGCGCGATGCCGCGCAGCGGCGCGCCGGCGACCGCCTCGGAGGTGCCGCGCAGCAGCGCGCCGGAGGGCAGTTCGTAGAGGCTCGACGCGTAGCTCGGGGCGTTGGCGAGGCCGATCGGCAGCCAGTTGCCGCCGCTGCTGCGCACGGCTGGGGTGTACAGCAGGCCCGAGGGGCGCAGGTCCCCGCCGACGAGCAGTTCGCCGGAAGCCGCCTCGATCACGCAACGCTTGCTGCCGAACGGCAGGTTCGGTGCGGCGGTCCAGGTGCTGCCGTCGAAGCGGGCGAACCCCGCGGCCGGCACGCCGTCGATGCTGGTGAAGTTGCCGACGACGATCAGGTCGCCGTTGGACGCGAGCAACAGCTGCTCGCCGATGCCGATCGGCAGGATGTTGTTGGCGGCCATGCCGCTGCCGTAGGGCTGCCAGCCCGAGCCGTCCCAGCGCGCGATGCTGCCGACCGGCTGGCCGGCCGCCAGCGCGAAGAAGCCGGTCGCGACGACGTCGCCGTTGGGCAGCACGACCAGGTCGTTGACGTATTCCTCGAGCGAGGTCACCAGGTTGCCGATCGAGCTCCACTGGTTGTTGGCGAAGCGCAGCACCGAGGTCCCGACGACGCCGCCGGCGAGCGTCTCGCGGAACTCGCCGCCGACCAGCACGTCGCCGTTGGGGCGCACGGCGACCGCGTGCACGCGGCCCTGTGGATCGGTGATGCCGTTGCCGAGCGCCGACCAGGTGGTGCCGTCGAAGCGCGCGACGTCGTTGGCGGCGATCCCGCCGATCTCGGTGAAGTCGCCGCCGACGATCAGGTCGCCGTTCGGCGTCACGGCCGCGTCGCGAACAATGCCGTCGCAGCGGCCGATGCTCGAGAACGTCTCGGTGGCGGGATCGAGCAGGGCGAGTCCGCCGCCGACGTTGGCAAGGTTGCGAAACGCTCCGCAGACGACCACGTGCACGCCGAGCGGGCCGGGGCCGTCGGGGTCCCATTCGACGAACGAACGGACCTCGCCGTCGGCACCCGCGAACGGGCCGTCCGAAGCGGGCAGGACGTCGCACTGGCCGACGGCGATCGTGACCAGCGACAAGGGAGCGAGCGCAGCTCGCAGCAGAGGGCGGATCGGTTGCATGCGTGGGGTCTCCTTCGGATTCGCCCCGGGATAGTAGCCGCGCCGTCGTCGGTCATCGCGCGGGCGGAACCGCTCACTCGACGTGCGGTGAGCAGAACCGCTCTGCGCATCGTCGTCGCACTGATCACTTGGTTGTTGGTCCCGGCGCGGCCGACGCGAAGCCTGGCGCAGCGGCGGCCGGAGGCCCTGCACGGGCCGCCGCGAGGGCCGCTGCGGCGCGATCCGGCCGATCTGGCCGCACAATCCGCGGATTCCCGGCCCACATTCCGCTACACCGATCCACGGCCGCGCGCGGCACCAACAACCAGGTGGTCAGTTGACGGCGTCTGTCGCCAGCCCCGCGCCGGCGCGTTCCCCGGACGATCAGCCCCGGACGATCAGCCCTCGGCTGCGGCGACCGGGTTGCGCAGCACGCCGAGGCCGTCGATCTCGACCTCGCAGACGTCGCCGGCCTTCAGGTAGACGGGCGGCTTGCGCGCGAACCCGACCCCCGGCGGCGTGCCGGTCGCGATGACGTCTCCCGGCTCCAGCGTGAACCACTGCGACAGGTCCTCGATCAGCTCCGGGATCCCGAACACCAGCTGGTCGGTGTTCGAGTCCTGCAGCGTCTCGCCGTTGAGGCGCAGGCGGATGCCGAGCCGGTGCGGGTCCGGAATCTCGTCGGTCGTCGCGACGAACTCGCCGAACGGCGCAAACGTGTCGCACGCCTTGCCACGCGTCCACTGGCCGTCGGCGAACTGGAAGTCGCGCGCCGACACGTCGTGGAAGTTGCAGTAGCCGAGCACGTGGTCCATCGCGTCCGCGCGGCTCACCCGGCACGCGCGGCGGCCGACGACGACGCCGAGTTCGGCCTCGAAGTCGGTCTCGGTGCTGCCCTTCGGGATCACGATCGTGCCGCCGGGCGCGAGCACGCAGCTCGGGAACTTGCTGAAGATCAGCGGCCGGGTGGGCAGCTCGGCGCCCTGCTCCTCGGCGTGGTCCTTGTAGTTGAGGCCGATGCAGAAGATCTTGCCCGGCTTCGGCACCGGCGCGTGCAGTTCGACCGCGTCGCGCGCGAGCACCGCCTGGCCGCGCACGGCGTCGACCTTGCCGCCATCGGCGACCAGCGCGCGGGCCGCCGCCTGGAACGGGTGCGCCAGGTCGCACGCGTCGAGCGCGTGGCCGAGCGCGGGCAGGCCGCAGGCGTCGTGGGTCAGGTCCAGCACGCTGCCGTCGTCGAGCAGCGCGCCGGGGCGCGGGGTGGGGGAGGTCGAGGTCGAGAAGGCGACGAGTTTCACGCGGAGGGCTCCTATTGGGAGCGACAGCGGAACCGTTCGGCCTGCTCGCCGCAACCTTGGAACGCTACCAGAGCGATCCGACCAGCAGACCCATGCGCGGCGACGTGCGCACCGACAGCGCGCCGAGTGCCGAGAAGTCGAGGCCGATGGTCTGGTGGTAGATGGTCACGCCGACGGCGGCGGCCAGGTCGGGCACGTCTGGCGAGAACGGCGCCACGGCCTGCTGCGGCGTCGCCAGCATCAGCACGTCGGGCTGCAGCTCCAGGTAGCAGGATCCGGGCAGGCCGGCCTGGGCCAGCGGCAGCAGCGCCGTCTGCGTGCCGAACACGCCGACCGCCAGCGACGTGCCCAGGAACGGCGCGACCTCGAGTTCGATCGCGGCGCCGCGCCACGCGTCGGCCCGCACTTCGACCTGCAGCGGCAGCGAACTGCCGCACGCAAACGTCTGCTGGTCGCTCCGCGTCGGGCAGGTCGGCGTCAGCACGGTGACGCCGGCGGTCGGCCACTGCGGCACGTTGAGGAAGTCGCCGCACACCGCGACCTCGCCGTCGGGCGCGACGTCGAGGCGGCGGACCGGGCCGTCGATGCCGACACCGGCGTCGTGCCAGGCACCGTCCCATCGGGCCAGGTGGCTGGCCGGAACGCCGCCGGCGCTCTGGAAGCTGCCGCCGACCAGCAGTTCGCCGGTCGGCAATTCGACGACGGTCCGCGCATCCCCGGACGGGAAGCCGCTGCCGAACGTCTGCCAGCCCTGGCCGTCCCAGGCGGCGATGCCGTTCGCGGGCACGCCGCCGGCGAATTGGAACGGGCCGACCGCGACGAAGCCGCCGGCGCGGCGCGGCTCGAGGTCCTGTGGCGGCGCGTCGACGCCGCCCTGCAGCGCGTCCCAGCCGCTGCCGTGAAAGACGGCGAGGTTGCCGAGCGCGGTGCCGGCGGACGCGAGGTTCTCGCCACCGACCACCAGGTCGCCGTTGGCCAGCACGCACAGCGCGGTGACGCGGCCGGTCAGCAGCGGGTCGACCGGCCACCAGGCGCCGGTGGCGTTGCTGCGGCGTGCCAGCGGCGTCGGCGCCGGGAACGACGACGTGACCTCGGCCGCGCCGGCCAGCAGTTCGCCGTTCTGGTCGATCGCCAGGACCGCGTCGCCGTAGCCCGGGTCGGCCGAGCCGACCTGCGTGGTCACGCCGCCCTGCTCGCGGAAGATGCGATCGTCGCCGGCGATGCGCGCGGTGACGAACAGCGTGCCGTCGCCGCGGCGCACGAGGCGGCGGAAGTCGCGCACGACCGTCGGCTGCGAAGCGGAGAACAGGCCGAACTGCGTGTCGATGCGACCGAGGCCGCTGGCGGGGTGGCCGCCGAACGTCACGAAGCTGCCGGCGACGTAGTGCTGGCCTCCCGGCCCGGCCGCGACGTCGCGCACGATGCCGTCGGTGCCGCTGACCAGCGGCCCCCAGCTGCCCTGCCACGAGCGCGACAGGTTGCCGGTGCCCACGCGCGGGCTCGTGCTGTCGGGGGTGAGCCAGCGGAACCGGCCGCCGAGCAGGAAGTCGCCGCTCGGCAGCTGGGCCACCTCGGTCGCCGCGTGCTCGAGCTCGGCCGTGCCGAAGCCGGACCAGCTCGCGCCGTCCCAGATGGCGATCGGGGTCGGCGACGCGTTCGGCAGCGAGAACTGGCCGGTGACGGCGAGGTCGCCGTTGGCCAGCAGCGTGGCGCCGCGCGCGATCGACGGCAGCCCCGGCAGCGCGTTCCAGCCGGTGCCGTCCCAGCGCGCGGCCCAGCTCGCGCTGACGCCGCCGATGGTCGCGAACGGACCGACCACGTAGACGTCGCCGGTCGGGTGCAGCATCGCATCGTAGAGGACCGTGAAGCCGGTGGCGGCCGCGCCGAGCGGCGACCAGCTGCTGCCGTCCCACCGCGCGATGCCGGACGTGACCAGGCCGCCGATGCTCGCGAACGTGCCGGCCGCCAGCAGGTCGCCGTTGCCGTCGATCAGCACCCGCGCGACGGTGCCGGGCTGGTAGAAGATCTCGACGTCGCCGAGCGACTGCCAGGCGCCGTTGCTGCGTTCGGCGATCGACCATGCCGGCACGCCGCCGATCGTGCCGAAGTGGCCGCCGACGACCAGGTCGCCGTTGGCGCGCGCGACGATCGAGTAGATCGCGGCGGGGCCGAGGGTCGGGACCGTCAGCGTGGCGCCGAGCGACGACCAGGTGCTGCCGTCGAAGCGGGCCAGCGGACCGGTGGCGACGCCGCCGATCGACGTGAACGAGCCGCCGACCAGCAGGTCGCCGTTGCCGTCGGTCGCAAAGCAGTGCACCGCGCCGTTGCAGTCGGCGAACGGCTGCAGGCCGGTCGCCTCGTCGTAGACGGCGACGCTGGTGCGCACCGCACCGACCTCCCAGAACGCGCCGGCCAGCAGCTGCCGTTCGGGCTGGGGGCCGGGGCCGTCCGGGTCCCACCGGCCGAAGGCGTGCACCGGGCCGTTGGCGCCGGCGCGCGGGCCGGTCGGGAACGGCACCGGCTGGCACTGCGCGGCGAGCGAAGCCGCACAGCAGGCCAGGACCAGCAACAGCGGGGACAGCGGGGGGCGGGCCGGCATCATGGTGCCGAACGGTACGCCGCCGGACCGTCGCGGTAACCGCTTTCGCCCGTCACAGGGCGCGCATCCGCACGGCTACAGGGTCGCCTGCAGCCGCCACTTCGGCGGCCGGCCGATCATCCCCTGCACGTTCTCTTCGAGCGCGACCTTCTTGTCGGTCTTCGGCAGCACGAACATGCCGAACGGCGTGCTCGGCGGCTTCGCCTTGGCGTTGGCGGGGTCGATGACGGTGGTCTGGTAGCTGTTGGCGTGGTAGCGCAGCGTCCACCGGTCGCCGTCGAGCACCTGCTCGACCCGGTAGCCGGCGGTGTTGCCGCACTTGCCGCCGAACACCGCGACGACCATGCACCGTTCGAAGTCGACGATCGGGACCTGCTGCTGGTTGTAGTACCAACCGTAGCCGCGCTTTTGCGCCTGCTGGCCGGTGTGTTCGCACCACAGCGTCGCCCAGGTCTCGGCGTCGGTCACCCGCAGGTAGCGGGTCTCGTCGACCTTGCTGAACTCGCCGCGGAACGTCACCAGCGGCTTGGGCAGCTGCCTGGGGTCCTGCGGCTCTTGCACGAACGCCACCGCGCTCAGCGCGAGCGCGGCGACGATGAGGACGGCCACCTTCTTCGGGTTCATCATGGAAGCCTAGACGATTCCGGCACCGGCTGGCTTCGTCAGTGAACTGTCAGCGCCGGAACCCCGGTGATCGGCGCGCCCTGCCCGGGTAGAACGCGGCCGTCGTGCTGTTCCGTTTCTGCCTCTACGGGTTCCTCAAGAACCTGCGCCTGTTCGACGCCTTCCTGCTGCTGGCGCTGCGCGACCGTGGCCTCGACTTCGCCGCGATCGGCGCCCTGGTGTCGGTGCGCGAGGTCTCGGTGCTGCTGCTCGAGGTGCCGTCCGGCGCGCTCGCGGACACGGTCGGCCGGCGCCGCTGCATGGTGCTGAGCATGGCCAGCTACGTCGCGTTCAGCCTGCTGTTCTGGGGCGCGTCGTCGTTCGCGCTGCTCGCGCTCGGCATGGTCTGCTACGGCGTCGGCGACGCGTTCCGCAGCGGCACGCACAAGGCGATGATCCTGTCGTGGCTGCGCGCACAGGATCGCCTCGACGACAAGACCGAGGTCTACGGCCGCACCCGTTCCTGGTCGCAGCTCGGCTCGGCCTGCTCGGCGGCGCTCGGCGGGGTGCTGCTGGTCGCCGGCGCCGACTACCGCGCGATGTTCCTCGCCTACGCCGTCATCGCCGCGATCAACCTGGTCAACCTCGCCACCTATCCGGCGGCGCTCGACGCGCGGCCCGACGACGACGAACCGCGCGGCGCGGTCGCCGCCACCTGGCGGCGCCTGCTCTCGACCGCGCGGCGGGTGTTCGCCGACCGCGCGCTGCGCCCGGTCGTCACCGCCGGGGTCGCGGTGCGCGGCGGCTACAAGGTCGCCAAGGACTACCTGCAGCCGGTGCTGCAGGCCCTGGTGGTGGCGCTGCCGGTCGGTGCCACGTGGAGCACCGAGCAGCGAACGGGGCTGTTGGTCGGCCTGGTCGGCGCCGGCCTGTTCGTGCTGGCGAGCCAGGCCTCGCGCCGCGCGCACCTGTTCGAACGGCGCTTCGCCGACGCCGACCGCGCCGCGCGCGCGCTGACGACGATCTTCGTGGTGCTGTTCGCGCTGCTCGCGGCGCTCGCCTGGCTCGACCAGCGTTGGGTGCTGGTCGCGATGTTCGTGCTGCTGGCGATCGGCAACAACCTGTGGCGGCCGGTGCAGGTGGGCCGGCTCGCCGACACCGGCGGCGACGAGGACCAGGCCACGGTGCTCAGCATCGAGGCGCAGCTCGGCGCGCTGTTTGCGGCGCTGCTGGCGCCGGCGGTCGGAGCGCTGGTCGACCTGCTCGCCGACGGCGCCTCGCCGGTGCCGGCGCTGGCGCTGGCGCCGCTCGGCCTGCTGGCGCTGCCGGTGCTGTTCGCGCGCGCGCGGCTGGCGGCGGCGCGTTCCTGACCGTCGCAGTCCACCGCGTGCCGACGGCCGCGATGGCCGAGGCCGCGCCGATCAGCAGCCGAACGTCGCGACGCCCTTGATGTAGCCCTCGGTCGCGCTGTCGCCGGTGAACGCGTCGGGCACGTTCTCGAGCCCGGCGTAGCGGTGCGTCACCAGATCCCGCACGCGCACGTCGCCGCGCTCGAGCAGCTCGAGGCCCTGCCGGTAGATCGTCGGCTTGCCGTCGTCGTCGAAGCCGCCGCTGGCTCCGACCGTCGTGATCAGCACCGCCTCCTTCCACTGCAGCAGGGTCAGGTGTTCGAGCGGTGCGGTGCCGTGGCCGACGCCGTAGAGCAGCACGGTGGCCTGCTTGCGGATGATGTCGGCCGCCACTGGAAACACGTGGCCACAGCCGGTCGCCTCGACCAGCAGTTCGGCGCGGCGGCCGCGCGAGTGCTGCAGCACCGCCTGCTGCAGCTCTTCGGGCGCCACCGCGATGGCGCCGAGCCTGGCCGCCATCGCGCGCTTGTGCGCGCTCGGATCGCTGACCAGCACCGGCCCGTCGAACGCATACCTGCTGCGCAGCACCTGCACGAACAACAGCCCGGCGGGACCCGCGCCGAGGATCACGACGGTGCGCACGCGCTCGCTCTCGGACGCGGCGGGGCCGAGTCGGTAGCGCGTGTTGGCGCGCACGCCGAAGTCGGTCGAGTGCAGCACGCAGCCGATCGGTTCGGTCATCACCGCCTCGGCGAACGGCAGGTCGCTGCGGATCTCGATGCAGTTGATCGCCGGCGTGACCAGCTGCTCGGCGAAGCCGCCGGGCAGGCCGGTGATGCCGTGCTCCTCGAAGAACTCGCACTGGTGCGAGTGGCCGGTCGCGCAGTACTCGCAGCGCGGCTCGCGCCGTTCGCTGACGCAGTTGCGGCCCTGGTCGACGACCACGCGCGCGCCGACGCGCAGGTCGGTCACGGCCTTGCCGGTCTCGACGACGGTGCCGGTGATCTCGTGACCGAGGATCTGCGGCCACTCCTCGAACGGGATCTGGCTGCCGTCCTCACGGAAGCGGAAGTTCGATTCGCCCGCGAAGATGTGGAAGTCGGTGCCGCAGACGCCGACCGCGTTCGGCTCGATGCGCACGTCGAACGGACCGAGCTGCGGCGCCTCGACGTCGAGCAGCTCCAGGCGACGGGGGGCGGTGATCGCGCAGGCTCGCATGCCGCGCAGTGTAGCGGCGGCGGCGATCGGGCCTAGGCCTCGGGCAGGTCGCGCGTGTCGAGCCGGCCCGCCGCGTGCAGTTCGCCGAAGCGTCGCAGCGTCTGGCCGATGCCGTGCTCGAGCGACGTGTCGGGCAGGCCGGGAAAGTCGCGGTGGATGGCGCTGCCGTCGAGCTGGGACGGGATCGCGAGCTCCGGGCCGTCGACGCGCAGCGTGCCCTTGGCGGCCGGGTGCAGCCGTTCGATGGTCGCGACGATGTCGGCCACCGGCACGGTCGCGCCGTGCAGGTTGTAGACGTTGGCGCCGTCACCGCTCGCCGGCGCGTCGTCGGCGCAGCGCACGAACGCCGCGGCGGTGTCGGCGACGTAGTGGAAGTCGGTCGCGCCGCTGAACGCGATCGTGTGGCAACGGCCGAGCACCGCGGCCTTCATCGCGGTGGTGGGGCCCGAGGTCATGCCCTGGTCGCGGCCGACGCCGTAGACCGTCAGCGGCCGCAGGCCGACGCTCGGCAGCCCCTTGTCCTGCCAGTAGACCCGCGCGGTGCCCTCGTTGGCGCGCTTGTAGACGCCGTAGTGCGTGGTCGGCTGGCAGTCCGCCCGTTCGTCGGGCGCGGCCTCGCCGGGCTCCGGCGGCCCGAACACCGCCGCGCTGCTGGCGTAGACGACGCGGCCGACCTTGGCGAGGAGCGCCGCCTCGAAGCAGTGGATCGTGCCGAGCACGTTGACCTTGGCGCCGAGCACCGGGTCCGCCTTGCAGAACGGCACCTGCAGGCCGGCGAGGTGCACGATCGCCTTCGGCGCTGCTTCCTGCACCGCGCGCGTGACCACGTCGCCGTCGGTGATGTCGCCGGTGACGAACCGCACGCGCGCGAACGCGTCCTCGTCGAGGATGTCCTGGATCCGGCGCGGGTCGCCGCCGACGTCGAAGACGACCGGCGTGTCGCCGCGGTCGACGAGGTGCTTGACGACCCAGGCGCCGATGCAGCCGAGCGCGCCGGTGACGAAGTAGGTGTTGCTCATGATCGGGGTGGCGAGTTCTAGCACGAACGCGCCGCGAACGCCCGTCGGCTACCATGCGACGCATGTGGAGAACCCTCGCCGCGTGTTGTGCCCTGCTGGCCCCGTCGTTCGCGCAGTCCGAGGAGCCGGTCGCGACCGGCTTCGTCGACCGGCAGGTCGAACTCGACGGTGAGGTGCATCGCTACCAGGTGTTCGTGCCGGAGGCATACGAGGCCGGCAGACCGTGGCCGCTGATCGTGTTCTTGAACGGTCGCGGCGAGTGCGGTCGCGACGGCCGCAGGCAGGCGACGGTCGGGCTCGGCAAGGCGATCCGACGGCAGCCGGAGCGCTGGCCGTTCGTGGTGGTGTTCCCGCAGAAGCCGGTCAAGCGCACCCAGTGGGGCGACCACGACGACCTGGTGCAGGCGACGCTCGCGGCGACCGAGAAGCAGTACGCGATCGACCCGGCGCGCCGCTTCCTGACCGGGCTGTCGCAGGGTGGCTCCGGCGCGTGGGAGCTCGGCAGCAAGCACGCCGCGACCTTTTGCGCGGTGGCGCCGGTGTGCGGCTACCGGCTCGGCACGTGGAAGGTGAAGGGGCTGGTCGGCACGCCTGTGTGGGCCTTCCACGGCGAGGCCGACAAGGTCGTGCCGATGGCGCAGTCGCAGCTGCTGTGCGGCGAACTGCGGAAGGCCGGCGGTGCGCCGGCGCTGACGACCTATCCCGGCGTCGGCCACAACTCGTGGGACGACGCCTACGGCGGCTCGGCGCTGGCGGAGTGGTTCCGGCTGGCGGCGAAGGAGCCGCTCGGCGCGCGCTACCTGGCCGACCACCGCGACGTCGAGACGCGCGCCGAGCTGCGCTCCGGTGAGCGCACCCGTTCGCTCACCGGCGACGATGCCTGGCGTGCGCTGCAGCGGTTGGTGCGGGCGGGCGGCCTCGAACTGGTGTCCCGCGAGGATGCGCAGGGCGTGCAGGCGTCGCTGCAGCTGACCGCGCGCGGTGCGGGTGGCGAGTGGCGCTGCGACGTCCGTCTCGGCGATGGCGCCGCAGCGGCCGCCGCGCGGCAGGCGATCGCGGCGATCGTCGCGGCCGCCGACAAGTAGCGTGGTCGCGAGCAGGTCGGGCGGGTGCCCCGTCCTCAGCTCAGGCCGTAGACGCGCGCCGCGTTGCCGCCGAACAGCTGCTGCCGTTCGTGCTCGGACAGCTCGGCGGCCCAGTCAGAGACCAGCTGGTAGACGTCGCGATAGCCGTCGGCGGCGAGCAGCGCCACCGGCCAGTCCGAGCCGAACATCAGCCGCTCGATGCCGAACGCCTCGAGCGCCTTGTCGAGGTAGGTGCGGAAGTCGGACGGTTGCCAGCCGTTCCAGCTGGCCTCGGTGACCATGCCCGAGACCTTGCAGTGCACCGGCTCGAACTGCGCCAGGCCCTCGAAGCCGAGCAGCCAGTCGTCGGTGCGCTGGTTCTGGATGTCGGGTTTGGCCAGGTGGTCGAGCACGAACGGCTGGTCGGGCAGCGCCGCGACGAACGACACCGCGGCGTCGAGCTGCCGCGGGTAGATCAGGATGTCGTAGACCAGGCCGCGGTCGGCGAGCCTGGCGACGCCGGCCTGGAAGTCCGGCCGCAGCAGGAACTGGTCGTCGGGCTCGTCCTGCACGACGTGGCGCAGGCCGCGCAGCAGCGGTTCCTGGCACAGTTCGTCGAGCTGCGCGTCGAGGTCGTCGGCGCACAGGTCGGCCCAGCCGACGACGGCCTTGACGCAGTCGTGCTCGCGCGCGAGGTCGAGCAGGAAGCGGGTCTCGTCGAGCGAGCTGCGCGCCTGCACCGCGATGGTGCCGTCGAGCCCGCAGGCGGCCAGGTGGGGCTGCAGGTCGCCGGGCAGGAAGTCCCGCGCGATGCGCTGCATGCGCTCGTCGATCCAGCCGTATTCGGCTTCGGAGTAGCGCCAGAAGTGCTGATGGGAGTCGATGCGCACGCGGCGATTGTTGGCGCGGGTGGCGCGCCGGGCAAGCGCGGGCCGCATACTGCGCTGTGTGAGGGTGGTCGTGCTGTGTTCTCTGTTCGACGTGCTGGCGCTCGCGTTCGGGCTCGCCTGCGCGCTGCGGTTGCGCTACCGCCACTGGCTGCTCGAAGCGGTCCAGGCGGTGGCGTTCGTCGGCGCGGCCTGCACGGCCGGCGGCGGCCTGCTGCTGCTGCCGTACGGCGGCTTCGGGCTGCTGCGCGGGGTCAGCCACGCGCTGTTCTGCGTGTCGCTGCCGGTGCTGCTGGTGCGCGCCGTGGTGATCCGGCGGCGGGCGCCGTGGCTGGCCGCAGCCGCGCTGCTGGCGTTCGTGGTCGGCGAGGGCATCTACGTGTTCGCGCGGGAGGTCGAACCGTTCCGTCTCGAGGTGACCCGCGATGCGGTGCGCAGCCCGCGGCTCGGCGCGCTGCAGCGGCCGCTGCGGGTCGCCTGCGTCGCCGATCTGCAGACCGACCGGTGGGGGCCGCACGAGGTCGCGGCGTTCGACGCGGTGGTCGCGTTCGCGCCCGACCTGGTGCTGTTCCTCGGCGACTACCTGCAGGTGCCCGCCAGCGAACGGGCGGCGCTGCTGCCGCTGCTGCACGAGCAGCTGGCGCGCGTCGACGCGCCGCTCGGCATGTTCGCGGTCGACGGCGACGTCGACGCGAGCGCCGGTGGCGTCCGGAGCCTGTTCGAAGGCAGCGCGGTGCGGGTGCTGGTCGACGATCGGGTATCGCTGCCGGGCGTGCCCGTCGACCTCGTCGGGCTGTCGCGGCTGCGATCGCGGGCGCCGTTCCTCGACCGCTCGGTGGTCGCCTCGCTGCGCGGCGAACGGTTTCCGATCGTGATCGGCCACGCGCCGGACTTCATGCTCGCGTGCGTGCGCGACTCGCTCGACGCCGACGCGCTGTTCGTCGCCGGCCACACCCACGGCGGCCAGCTGCAGGTCCCGGGCTTCGGCGCGCCGGTGACGTTCTCGGCGGTGCCGCGCTGGCTCGGCAGCGGCGGCGTGTTCGAGCACGGCCGGACCTGGCTGGCGGTCAGCCGCGGGATCGGCCTCGAACGCGGTGCGGCGCCGCAGATCCGGCTGTTCTGTCGGCCGCAGCTGATGCTGCTCGAGCTGTCCGGCCGCTGACCGCGCTGGTGTCGCGGGGCTTTGCGGCTGGCATCCTCGGCCATGGCCACCGCGCGACTCGTCCTGTTGCTGACGCCGATCCTCAGCCTCGCCGCCTGCGGCGACTCCGGTGGCGAGCAGCCGCAGCAGGGAGGCGAGCCAAAGCGCGTCGTCGTGATCCCGAAGGGCACGTCGGCGCAGTTCTGGCAGGCGGTCAACGCCGGCGCGCAGGCGGCGGCCGGCGAAAGCGGCCTCGAGGCGACGTTCAAGGGGCCGCTCGAGGAGAGCGACCGCGCCGCCCAGAAGCAGCTGATGCAGCAGTTCGTCAGCGAGGGCGTCGCCGGCATCGCGCTGGCGCCGCTCGACCAGAAGGCGCTGGTACCGGAGGTCAAGCGCGCGACCCAGAAGGGCATCCCGGTGGTGATCTTCGACTCGGCGCTCGACGCCGAGGTCGGCAAGGACTTCGCCACGTTCATCGCGACCGACAACCGCAAGGGCGGTGAGATCGCCGGTGAGGAGATGGCGCGGCTGCTCGGCAACCAGGGCAAGGTCGTGCTGCTGCGGTTCCAGGTCGGCTCGGCGTCGACGACGGCGCGCGAGGAGGGCTTCCTCGAGGTCGTGCGCGGCAAGGGCATCGAGGTGCTCGTCGACAACCGCTACGCCGGCGCCAGCACCGGCGAGGCGAAGACCTCGGCGCTCAACCTCGCCGACGAACTCAAGCAGGCCGACGGCGTGTTCTGCCCGTGCGAGCCGGTGACCAAGGGCATGATGCTCGCGCTCGACCAGCTGGATCTGACCGGCAAGCTCAAGTTCGTCGGCTTCGACTGCACGGCGCCGCTCAAGAAGGGGCTCGAGGACGGCAAGATCGACGCGCTGGTCGTGCAGGACCCGCACCGCATGGGCCAGCTCGCGGTCGAGTCGCTGAAGGCGCTGATCGACGGCGGCAAGGTCGAGCCGTTCGTCGACACCGGCTGCGTGCTGGCGACGAAGGCCAACATGAACGAGCCCGAGGTCGCCCCGCTGCTCAAATGAGCGTCGCTCCGGCGCGCCTGTGCGTGCGGGCGCTGCACAAACGCTTCGGTCCGACCAGGGCCCTCGACGGCGTCGACCTCGACGTGCGCGCGGGCGAGGTGCACGCGCTGGTCGGGGAGAACGGCGCGGGCAAGTCGACGCTGCTCAAGGCGCTCGCCGGCGTGCACGTGCCGGACTCGGGTTCGATGGAGCTCGACGGCTTCCTGCACATGCCCGACGGTCCGGCCGACGCGCAGCGGGCCGGCCTCGCGATCATCCACCAGGAGCTGGCGCTGGCGCCGCACCTGACGATCGCCGAGAACGTGTTCCTCGGGCGCGAGCCGCGGCGCGGGCCGTTCGTCGATCGCAGCGCGCTGCGCGAACGGACCCGCGAGGCGCTCGCGCGCGTCGGTCGCGCGCACCTCGACCCGGAGCAGACCGTCGCGACGCTGCCGCCGGCCGACCGCCAGCTGGTCGAGATCGCGCGCGCGCTGTCACAGGACGTGCGGGTGCTGGTGCTCGACGAGCCGACCTCGAGCCTGACGCAGGCCGACGTCGGCCCGCTGCTGGCGCGGCTGCGGGCGCTGGCAGCGACCGGCGTCGCGGTCGTCTACGTGTCGCACGTGTTCGAGGAGCTGTTCGAGGTCGCCGATCGCTACACGGTGCTGCGCGACGGCCGCACGGTCGGCAGCGGTGCGCTGCGCGACATCGACCACGACGGCCTGGTCGCGGCGATGGTCGGCCGCGACGTCGAGCAGCTCTACCACCGTTCGCCGGCGGAGCCCGGCGAGGTCGTGCTCGAGCTCGACGGGCTGCGCGGCGTGACGCTGCCGGCCGACGCGACGCTGCAGCTGCGACGCGGCGAGGTGCTCGGCATCGCCGGGCTGGTCGGCGCCGGGCGCACCGAACTGCTGCGCTGCATCTTCGGCCTCGACGAGGTCCGCGCCGGCACGGTCCGGGTGCTCGGCGAGCCCGGTGCGCGCTCGCCGCGGCAGCGCTGGCAGCAGGGGGTCGGGCTGCTCAGCGAGGACCGCAAGCTCGAGGGGCTGTCGCTGTCGCAGTCCTTGTCCGACAACCTGTGGCTGCCGTGCCTGCAGCGGCGCAGCCGGCACGGGCTGCTCGCGTCCGGCCAGCTCGACCGCGACGCCGGGCCGTGGCTCGAGCGCATGGCGGTCAAGTTCCGCGCGCCGGCCCAGGCGATCCGCGAGCTGTCCGGCGGCAACCAGCAGAAGATCGCGTTGGCGCGGCTCTGGGCGGCCGAGTGCGACGTGCTGCTGCTCGACGAACCGACGCGCGGCGTCGACGTCGGCGCCAAGGCCGAGATCTACCGGGCCATCGACGAACTCGCGCACGCGCGCCACAAGGCGGTGCTGGTGGTGTCCAGCTACCTGCCCGAACTGCTCGGGCTCTGCGACCGCATCGCGGTGGTGGCGCGCGGCGTGGTGCTGCCGGCGCGGCCGGTGGCCGAACTCGACGAACACACGCTGCTCGCGCAGATGACCGCGGGCCCCGAACAGGAAGGCACCGCATGAACGTCGCCAAGTGGCTGCGCACCGCCGGACCGCTGCTCGGTCTGGTCCTGACCTGGACGCTGTTCGCCGCGCTCGAGCCCGGCTCGTTCCTGTCGTGGAGCAACCAGAAACTGATGCTGCTGCAGACCGCGGTGGTCGGCATCGCCGCGGTCGGCGCCACCTGGATCATCGTCAGCGGCGGCATCGACCTGTCGGTCGGAGCCAACGTCGCGCTCAGTTCGACGGTCGGCGCGCTGGTGATGAAGGAGGGGCACGGGGTCGTCTGGGCGTCGCTGGCGACGGTGCTGACCGGAGCCGCCGTCGGCTGGCTGATCGGCGCGCTGGTGGTCGGCGCGCTGCTGCGCGCGCTGGTCTGCGGCGCAATCGCGGCCGGCGCGATGTTCGCGGCCGGTTCGCTCGGCGTGCTGTGGAGCTGCCTGATCGGCTTCGTCGTCGGTGCCGGCGCCTGGTTCGCCACCAGGCGCCTGCGCTGGGCGCTGCCGCTGTCGCCATTCATCGTCACGCTCGGCCTGTGGGGCGCGTTGCGCGGCATCGCCAAGGGGGCGAGCGACAACCAGGGCATCTACTTCGAGGAGCAGCGCGGCTACGCGCAGCTGTGTGCGCTGATGGAGGACGGCTGGCTGCTGGCGCCCGGGGTCTGGGTGCTGCTGGCGGTCGCGGTGCTGGCGTCGCTGCTGCTGCGCCGGTCGGTGTTCGGCCGCCACGTCACGGCGCTCGGTTCGAGCCGCGAGACCGCGAGGCTTTGCGGCATCGACCTGCCGAAGACCGAACTGCGCGTCTACGTGCTGGCGTGCCTGCTGGCCGGCGTCGCGTCGGTGCTGCAGCTCAGCTACCTGACGGTGGGCGATCCGACCACGGCGCAGGGCCTCGAGCTGCGCGCGATCGCGGCCGCGGTGATCGGCGGCGCCTCGCTCGCCGGTGGCGAGGGTGCGATCGTCGGCACGCTGCTGGGCGCGCTGATCATGACCGTCGTCAACAACGGCTGCTCCAAGGTCGGCCTCGACAACTGGGTGCAGGAGATCGTCACCGGCGCGATCATCGTCGCGGCGGTCGCGCTCGATCGCTGGCGTCAGGGCCGTTCGTAGCCGAGCGCCGCGCCTTCGCCGACCAGGAACCGCAGCAGCTCGGGGAAGATCGGCCGCCAGTCGACCCACTTGTGGCGGCCGTCGTAGACCAGGTAGTCGTGGCCGATGCCGTGCGCGTCGAGGTGGTCGTGGAAGTGGCCGTTGCCGACGATGATGTCGCCGCGGTCGTGCGTGCCGTAGGCGAGCAGCACGCGCACGTCGTCGAGGTCGTCCTGGCTGCGCCACTGCTCGAACAGGTCGTCCTGCCGGACCTTGTCGAGGTCGTCGGTCGCGCCCCAGATCCGTTCGACGGGGATGAACAGGCGCACGAAGAAGCCGTTGGTGAACGCGACCAGGTGCTCGGCGTCCATCACCGGCGCGCTGATCGCGGCGGCCGCCGAGAACGTCTCGGGCTCGAACCGCGCGAACCGCAGCGTGCCGTGGCCGCCCATCGAGATGCCCATCACCTTGGTGTGCTCGCGGCCGGTGAGCGTGTGGTAGCGCCGCTGCACCTCGGGCAGCAGGTCGCGCACGACCCAGTCGCGGTAGCGGTGGCTGCCGTCGTGCCAGTTCTCCCAGAAGCCGAGTTCGCCGTCCGGCACGACGATGACGCAGCGCGGCGCCTCGCCGCGTTCGATCGCCCGGTCGAGCGTCTGGCCGACGCCGGCGCGGTCGAAGCAGTCCTCGTCGTCGCCGCCGCCGTGCAGGAACACCACCAGCGGCAGCTTCTCGGTCGGCGAGAAGCCCGGCGGCGTGTAGACCGCGTAGCGCATGCGCTGCTGCATCGCGGGGCTGTCGAGTTGCTCGTAGACGAGGCGGCGTTCGAACGACGAGCACGAAGCCATCAGCAGCAGCGAGACGGCGAGCAACAGCGGGCGGAGCGGGCGCGGCATGGTGCAGCGGTTCGTCGGATCGTCGGCGGCGGTTGCGATGCTCGTGGTTCCCGTGGGCACGGGGTGGAACGGTCGCTACCTTCGGGATCGTGCGCGCGCTCCCGTGGTCGTTGGTGCTGCTGGCTTCGGCCTGCAGCGCCGTTCCCGAACGGCCCCGGCGGCCGCTCAACGTCGTGATCCTCTACGCCGACGACCTCGGCTACGGCGACCTCGGTTGCTACCAGCAGGACTCGAAGATCCCGACGCCGCACCTCGACCGGCTGGCCGCACAGGGCGTGCGCTTCACCGATGCGCACAGCTCGTCGGGCATCTGCACCCCGTCGCGCTACGCGCTGCTGACCGGCCGTCACCACTGGCGCAAGTTCCACGGCATCGTCAACGCGTTCGGGCCGTCGGTGTTCGACGACGCGCGGCTGACGATGCCCGAGATGTTTCGCGAGCACGGCTACCGGACCGCGTGCATCGGCAAGTGGCACCTCGGCTGGGACTGGCGGGCGATCCGGCGCGAGGGTGCCGAGCCGGTGGGCGGCCAGGGCTACGACGCGGCGGCGTTCGACTGGAGCCGGGCGGTGCCCGGCGGGCCGCTGGCGCACGGCTTCGAGCACTACTTCGGCGACGACGTGCCGAACTTCCCGCCCTATGCGTGGATCCGTGACGACCGCGTCGAGGGGCCGCCGAGCGTGCCGTATCGGCCGGCGCCGAAGCCGCCCGAAGGCAGCCACGAGGGCCGGCCCGGCCCGATGGTCGACGGCTGGCGGCTCGACCGGGTGATGCCGGAGCTGACCGAGCACGCGGTCGCGTGGCTGCGGGCGCGCGCGGGGGACGAGCAGCCGTTCTTCCTGTACTTCCCGTTCACGTCGCCGCACGCGCCGATCGTGCCGGCCGACGAGTGGCGCGGTCGCAGCGGTGCGGGGCCGTACGGGGACTTCGTCGCGCAGACCGACGACACCGTCGGGCGGGTGCTGCGCGCGCTCGACGAGGCCGGCCTCGCCGACGACACGATCGTGGTGTTCTCGGCCGACAACGGGCCCGAGCACTACGCGTATCCGCGCATCCAGGCATACGGGCATCGAAGCGCCGGCGAGCTGCGCGGGCTCAAGCGCGACGTGTTCGAGGGCGGCCACCGGGTGCCGATGCTGGTGCGTTGGCCGGGGGTGACCGAGGCCGGCCGGGTCAGCGATGCGCTGGTATCGCAGTGCGATCTGATGGCGACGTTCGCGGGGCTGCTCGGCCACGAACTGCCCGACGACGCCGGGGAGGACAGCTTCGACCAGGCGCCGGTGCTGCGGGGCGAGCGCGACGCGGTGCGGCGGTTCGCGATCCACAACACGTTCGCCGGCAAGTGGGGCGTGCGCCGTGGCCGCTGGCTGCTGCTGACCCATCAGGACGGCTACCACACGCGCGTGCCCGGCTGGGTGCGGCGCTCGTACCCGGTGCCCGACGGCGACGTGATGCTGTGCGACCTCGTCGACGATCCCGGCCAGCGGCGCGACCTCAGCGAGCGCCATCCCGAGATCGTCGCGCAGCTGCGCACGCTGCTCGAGCACGTTCGGGAGCGCGGCCACAGCGCGCCGCGGCTTGAGGGGGTGAGGCAGGATGGAGGGCGGTGAACGTGGCGCGTCGAAGTGGCGCAGGATGAACCGGGTTCGGTATGTGGTGGTTGGTAGGATCGGGGGATGGTGATGGTGTGTGCTTCGTGGCGGGTGTTGGTGGTCTGGGTGGTGGTGGTGGCGGGGTGTCTGGCGCAGCGGCCGAACGTGCTGTTCGTGTTCGCCGACGACCTGCGTGCCGATACGGTCGGGGCGTTCGGCGGCGAGAACGTGCACACGCCCAACCTCGATGCGTTGGCGGCGCGCGGCACCAGGCTGACGCAGGTCTACTGCCAGGGCTCGCGGCACGGGGCCGTGTGCGCGCCGTCGCGCGCGATGCTGATGTCGGGGCGCATGCTGACGCAGGCGCCGGACGACCTGCAGGGCCGCAAGACGATGCCCGAGTACCTGCGTGAGGCGGGCTATGCGACGTTCCTGTCCGGCAAGTGGCACAACGGCGATGCGGCGCTGAAGCGCGCGTTCCCCGAGGCGCGCGCGGTGTTCCGCGGCGGCATGTGCGACCACTTCCAGGTGCCGCTGTGCGACGTCGTCGACGGCGAGATCGTGCGCAAGCGCCGGCCGGCGGGGCACTCGACCGAGCACTTCTGCGACGCGACCATCGACTTCCTGCGGCGCCACGTGGCGCGCGGTGACGGCCAGCCGTTCTTCTCGTACCTGCCGCTGACGGCGCCGCACGATCCGCGTGATCCGCCGCGCCGCTGGCTCGAGCGGCTGGCGGACCTGCCGGCGCCGGCGCTGCCGAAGAACTTCCGCGGCCAGCACGGCCTCAACCTCGGCCGCATGACGATGACGGTGCGCGACGAGAACCTGCTGGGCTGGCCGCGCGATCCGGGGCAGCTGCGCGAGCAGCTCACCGAGTACCGCGCGCTGGTGGCCCATCTCGACGAGCAGGTCGGCCGCGTGCTGGCGGCGCTCGACGAGCTGGGCGTGCGCGACGACACGCTGGTCGTGTTCACCGCCGACCACGGCCTCGCGCTCGGCAGCCACGGCCTGCTCGGCAAGCAGAGCCTCTATGAACACTCGATGCGTTCGCCGTGCATCCTGTCCGGCCCGGGCGTGCCGGTCGGCGAACGCGACGGCCTCGCCTACCTCTACGACCTGACGGCGACGGTGCTCGAGTCGGCCGGGGTGCAGGGAGCCAGGCTCGACGGTCGCAGCGTCTGGCCGATGGTGCGCGACGGCGCGCCGGGCCGCAGCGACCTCGTGCAGCTGTACGCGAAGACGCAGCGCGCGATCCGGCTGGGCGATCACAAGCTGATCCGCTACCCGCGCATCGACCGCACGGTGCTGTACGACGTCGCTGCGGACCCGCACGAGCTGGTCGACCTCGCCGGTCGCGCCGAGTTCGCGGCGAAGCGTCGGCAGCTCGAGGCGCTGCTGCAGAAGCGGCTCGCCGAGGCCGGGGACACGCTCGCGTGGCGCACCGAGCAGCAGGACCCGGTCGAGCTCGACCTGACCGGCAAGCGCTGGCGGGCCGACCGCTGGCAGCCCGAGTGGATCCGGGCGAAGTACTGGCGCTGATCCGACCCGTTCAGCGGCCGATCCGGATCGTCGCCAGCAGCGGCCGGTGGTCGCTGCCGAACGAGGCGCCCAGCCGGGCCTGCTCGACGGCGAGGTCGCCAGCGACCAGCACGTGGTCGATCGGCACCCGCAGCGGGGCCGGCAGCGGATCGGGCCAGCTCGGCAGCCACCAGCGGGTGCTGCCGGCCGACAGCCCGGTCCGGGCCCGCATCTCGACGAACGCGTCGTTCCAGGGCGTCGCGTTGAAGTCGCCGAGCACGATCCGGCGCGCCGGCAGGTTCTCGAGGATCTTCGGGATCGCCGCCAGGCCGCGGTCGCGTTCGGCGATCCGCGCGGCGCTCGGCATCGGCGGCGGTGGGTGCACGCCGAGGACTCCGATCGGACCGTATGGGGTCTGCACTACGGTCCGGCCGAACGGGGACCACGGGTGGCCGCCCGGCACCATCTCGGCGACCACGAACGGGTGGCGTGAGTACATCGCCGCGCCGAACGAGCCGGGCTCGGCGCGCTCGAGTCGGTACGGGTAGTCCGACAGCACCGCGCGCAGGTACTTCTGCCACGACGGCGTGTACTCCCCGAACCAGATCACGTCCGGGGTCGCCTTGCGAACAACTGCCAAGGCGTGTTCATAGCCTTTGTCGTTGCTCTTCAGCAGGTTGAGTGCGGCTACGTGAATGCGTGGAGCGTTTTCCACATCACCTGGAAGGTCTTCCCCAGCGGCCCAGTCGGGCACGATTGCCGAGCCGGCGAGTGTCGCGAACGCCAGGCAGGCGCCGGCCGCGAGCCACTTGCGGCCGATGGCAAGCGCGGTGGCGGCCAGCAGCAGCGCGCCGCAGGCCTGCACCACGAAGCACGCCAGCAGGTCGAGGCTCCAGTGCACGGTGCCGAGCCACGGGCCGAGCGCGACCAGCGCATTCGGCGCGGCGAGCAGCACGACGACCCTGTGCCAGCGCAGCTTCTTCACCTCGGCAGGATTGCGATCGGGTGGCGATGGTGCAAGGGGCCGGTTGCCGGCGCGGCCTTCCCTTCTGGCGTCCGGCTCGGCATCATGTTCGCCCCGATCGCCCGTCGCCCCATGACCGACCAGCCCGTTCCCGAGCCCCACGACGTCCTCGCCGTAATTCGGGCCTTCGTGGCCAACTGGTTCCGCGACGGCAAGGAGGACGGGCTCGAGCTCGATACGCCGCTGGTCACGTCCGGGATCGTCGATTCGGCCGGCGTCATCGAGGTGGTCGAGTTCCTCGAGGAGCGCTTCCGCGTGACGGTGCAGGACAGCGACGTGTCGCTGGCCAACTGCAACACGCTGCAGGGGCTGACCGAGCTGGTGCAGCGCCGCATGTCGGCGTAGGAGCGAACGGCTGCAGCGCGGCAGAACTCGGGATCACACGCTCGCATCCCGCGGGCGAGTCGCTAACGTGTTTGCCCGAACTCCCGGCCAAAACCGTGTCCTTCCTGCTTCCCGTCCTGGTCATCACCGTCCCCGTCGTCGCCATCGCTCTGCTCGCGATGAAGGGGAAGAGCCTGGCCGGGTCATGTGGCGGGATGAATCCGGATGGCTCCTGCTCGCGATGTGGCAAGGCAGCCGGCGAGCCCGAACCCGAGGGGGCGTGCAGCCGCTGATCGCGGTCGCCCGCCCGCTCGCACCCTTGACCGACTCCCAGGCCCCTGACTGACTCCCAGGCCCTGACCGACTCCCAGGCACTGTTGGCCAACACGAGACTCCACAACGAGGTCTCCTGACGGATGACGACCCACAAGATCAAGAAAGGCTTCGACCTCCCGCTCGCGGGCCGGCCGGAGCAGGTCCTGGCGGACGCCGCCGAGCCCGCGAACGTGGCGCTCGAGACGTTCGAGTTCGCCGGCATCAAACCCAAGGTGCTGGTCAAGGAAGGTGACCAGGTCGAGACCGGCCAGCCGGTCTACCTGAACAAGGTCGACCGCGACATCGTCTGGTGCGCGCCGGCGACCGGCACGGTCAAGGCGATCGAGTTCGGCCCGCGCCGCTTCCTGACGCGCGTCGTCATCGAGACGGCGGCCAGCGACAAGCGCCACGCCGACCTGCCGAAGCTGCCGCAGGACGGCAGCCGCGAGGACGTCGTCAAGGCCGTCAAGGGCGCTGGCCTGTGGCCGATGTTCAAGCAGCGTCCGCTCGGCAAGATGCCGGTCGGCGACGTCGCGCCGGTCGCGATCTTCGTCAACGGCATGGACACCGCGCCGCTGGCCGGCGACCCGTGCTTCGCGGTGCAGGGTCGCAGCGCCGACCTGCAGGCCGGGATCGACGTGCTGAAGCGGCTGACCGACGGCAAGGTCTACCTCGCGCTGCGCGCGGCCGGCGACCACCAGTCGGAGGTGCGCGGCCTCGGCGGCGTCGAGGTGCACGACTTCGACGGTCCGCACCCGTCGGGCCTGGTCGGCACCCACATCCACGAGATCCAGCCGCTCAAGCAGAGCGAGGTCGCGTTCGCGGTGTCGCTGGTCGACGTCGCGCGCATCGGCGCGTGGGCGCGCACCGGCGACTACCCGACCCACACGGTGGTCGCGGTCAGCGGCAGCGAGGCGCCGAACCGGCAGTACTACAGGGTGCGCCAGGGTGCGTCGCTGTCGGTGCTGACGAACGGTGGTGCTGCGAACGGTGACGTACGCTGCATCAACGGCGACGTGCTCAACGGCTTCGTCGTCGAGCTGGACGGCTTCCTCGGCTTCGGCAACCGCACGGTGACGCTGATGCAGGAGGGCACCGACCGCCGCGACATGTTCGGCTGGGCGATCCCGCAGTTCGGCAAGAAGCTGAGCAACCACGCGGCGGTCAACTTCGGCCTCGACAAGGGCGAATACACTCCCGACGCGCGCCTGCACGGCGGCCACCGCCCGATCGTCAACATCGGCTCGTGGGAGAAGGTGCTGCCGCTCGACATCCTGCCGACGTTCCTCGTCCGCGCCATCCAGGCGAAGGACCTCGAGGAGGCCATCAAGCTCGGCCTGCTGGAGGTGACCGAGGAGGACGTCGCGCTGTGCACGTTCGTCGATCCCTGCAAGATCGACGTCGGCGAGGTCATCCGCCAGGGACTCGACATGTATGAGAAGGAGAGCTGAGCCGTGAGGTTCCTACGCAACCTGGTCGACAAGCAGCGCAAGCTGTACCACGGCGAGGACAGCAAGTTCCACAAGGTGTGGCCGCTGTTCGACGCGCTCGAGACCTTCCTGTTCGCGCCGGACTTCCGCGCCGGCAAGACGCGCGTGCACGTCCGCGACTACGTGGACCTCAAGCGCGTGATGAACAGCGTCATCATCGCGATGGTGCCGTGCCTGCTGTGGGCCTTCTGGAACACCGGCGCGCAGCACTTCGCGGCGGTCACCCAGATGGGCATCGCCCAGCAGGACTACGTCAACGGCTGGCTGCAGGGCCTGCTCGGCACGCCGGTGCTCGGCGCCGAGGGCGGCGTGTCGGCCTACGACACGCTGGTCTTCGGCCTGCAGCGCATGCTGCCGATCGTGGTCGTCAGCTACGGCGTCGGCCTCGCGATCGAGGGCCTGTTCTCGGTGATCCGCAAGGAGGAGGTCAGCGAGGGCTACCTCGTCTCCGGCATGCTGATCGCGCTGATCGTGCCGCCGTCGACGCCGCTCTGGCAGCTGGCGATCGGCGTCGCGTTCTCGGTCGTGCTCGGCAAGGAGGTGTTCGGCGGAACCGGCATGAACATCTTCAACCCGGCGATGATGGTGCGCGCGTTCCTGTTCTTCGCGTTCCCGGCGCAGATGTCGGGCGACACCGTCTGGGTCGCCGGCAATACGTCGCCGAGCGGCGTGCCGGGCAACCTGATCGACGGCTACTCGGAGCCGACCGCCCTGGCCGTCGCCAAGGCCGCGGTCAACGAGGGCAAGGACGCCGGCCAGGCGCTGGCCGACTTCGGCGGCGGCGACGTCTACACGCACGCCAACCTGTTCTTCGGCAACATCCCCGGCAGCTGCGGCGAGATGTCGAAGCTGGCGGTGCTGATCGGTGCGGCGATCCTGCTGATCACCGGCGTCGCCAGCTGGCGCACGATGCTCGGCGGCGTGCTCGGCATGCTCGGCGCAGCGTTCTTCGTGCCGATGCTGGCCGAGGCGTCGGGCCTGATCCCGGACGGCTCGCTGCACCTGGCGCCGTGGGAGCACCTGCTCTGCGGCGGCTTCCTGTTCGGCATCGTCTTCATGGCGACCGACCCGGTGTCGAGCCCGGAGACGGACTTCGGCAAGTGGATCTACGGCGTGCTGATCGGCGTCTTCACGATCCTCGTGCGGATGATCAACCCGGCGTACCCCGAAGGCACGATGCTGGCGATCCTGCTGCTCAACGCCTTTGCGCCGACCATCGACCACTTCATCGTCGCGGCCAACATCAAGCGGAGGCTCCGTCGGGCATGAACACCAACAGCAACTCCTACGTGATGCTCTTCTCGGTCGGCATGTGCGTGACCGTCAGCACGGTGCTGGCGCTGCTCGCCAACGGCCTGCGCGAGACCCAGCAGGCGGCCGCCGAGTTCGACCGCCAGAAGAACGTGATGATGGCCGCCGGCCTGATGAAGGACGGCGATGCGGACACCAAGTCGCGCGAGGAGCTCGAGAAGCTGTTCGCCGACAAGGTCCAAGAGTTCACGATCGACGTGCAAGACGGCTCGACGATCGACGACGAGGAGGTCGCCGCCGACAAGCGCAAGGAGGACCCGCTGCGCTACCGCATCGTCGGCGCGGCCGACACCGAGTCCGGCAAGGTCATCATCCTGCCGGTGTCGGGCAAGGGCCTGTGGTCGACGATCTACGGCTACATCGCGCTCGAAGAGGACAAGGACCACGTGCGCGGCATCACCTTCTACAAGCACGGCGAGACCCCCGGCCTCGGCGGCGAGGTCGAGAACCCCAACTGGACCGCTCAGTGGAAGGGCAAGTCGATCCGCCGCGATGACGGCATCGGCGTGATCGTCAAGAAGGGCAAGGTCGACGAGAGCAAGCCCGTCGAGAAGCAGCACTACGTCGACGGCTTGGCCGGCGCGACCATCACCAGCAACGGCGTCACGCGCTTCGTCGAGCGCGACCTGAAGTCGTTCGAGGCGTACCTGAGCAAGAACTAGAGACCCCAACGATGACTTCGACCGCAACCCCGGAAACGGAGAAGGCGCCGCTCTTCGGTGACGAAGAGAAGCGCGTCGTGCTCGACCCGCTGTGGGACAACAACCCGATCGCGACGCAGGTGCTCGGCATCTGCTCGGCGCTGGCGGTGACCACCAGCCTGGACGTCTCGATCGTGATGGGCATCTCGGTGATCTGCGTGATGGCGATGGCCAACGTGGTGATCTCCCTGCTGCGCAAGATGATCCCGAGCAAGATCCGCATCATCGTGCAGCTCGTCGTGGTGTCGGGCGCCGTGATCATCGTCGACCAGGTGCTGCGCGCCTACGCGTTCGACCTGGCCAAGCAGCTCGGCGTGTTCATCTCGCTGATCATCACCAACTGCATCGTGATGGGCCGCCTGGAGGCCTACGCGATGGGCAACCCGCCGTGGCGCAGCCTGCTCGACGGCATCTCCAACGGCCTCGGCTACGCCTGGGTCATCTGCGTCGTCGGCGCGGTCCGCGAGATCTTCGGCTCGGGCAAGCTGCTCGGCATGCAGGTGATCCCGGACGCGATGTACGAGGCGGGCTACGTCAACAACGGCCTGATGGTGCTGGCGCCCGGCGCGTTCATCCTGCTCGGGGTGATCGTCTGGGTGCAGCGCGCGATCATGGGCAAGGTGGAGGAGTAAGGCATGATCCTCGAGACTCTGACCAGCGTCGATCTGGCTGCATTCGATCTGGGTGCATTCGATCTGGGAGCGGTGGCGCTCCCGCAGGAAGGCGTGACCGCCGACGGTCCGTCCTACATCGGCATCGCGCTGCGCGCGATCTTCGTCGAGAACATCCTGCTCGCGTTCTTCCTGGGCATGTGCAGCTACCTCGCGGTCTCGAGCCGCGTCGACAGCTCGCTCGGCCTCGGCGTCGCGGTCATCTTCGTGCTCGGCCTGACGGTGCCGCTCAACTGGTGCATCCAGACCTACATCCTGGCGCCCGGCGCGCTGGCGTGGGCCGGCTTCCCGGACTCGGACCTGAGCTACCTGCAGTTCTTGACGTTCATCGCGACGATCGCCGCCGCCGTGCAGCTGGTCGAGATGGCCGTCGACAAGATGAGCCCCAAGCTCTACGCGGCGCTCGGCATCTTCCTGCCGCTGATCGCGGTGAACTGCGCGATCCTCGGCAGCTCGATGTTCATGGTCGAGCGCAACTACACGTTCGGGCAGTCGGTCGTCTACGGCCTCAGCTCGGGCACCGGCTGGCTGCTCGCCATCGTCAGCATGGCGGCGATCCGCTGGAAGCTGCGCACGGCGCACATCCCGGGCCCGCTCAAGGGCCTCGGCATCACGTTCATCACCACGGGCCTGATCGCGATGGCCTTCATGACCTTCAGCGGCATCTAGGAGAGAGGTAGCGAATCATGGACATCCTGTTGGGGATTCTCGCTCTCACGGCAGTCATCGTGCTGCTGGTGGTGGTGCTGATGTTCGCCGAGAGCAAGCTGGTGCCGAAGGGCAACGTCAAGCTGCTGATCAACGGCGACGCGGACAAGTCGCCGGAGGTCCCGATCGGCAGCAACCTGCTGACCGCGCTGAGCGACACCGGCCTGTTCCTGCCGTCGGCGTGCGGTGGTGGCGGTTCTTGCGCGATGTGCAAGTGCCAGGTCTTCGAGGGCGGCGGCGACATCCTGCCGACCGAGAAGACCCACATCAACCGCTCCGAGGAGAAGGAAGGCGTGCGCCTGGCCTGCCAGGTCAAGGTGCGCGGCCCGATGAAGATCAAGGTGCCGGACGAGGTGTTCGGCATCAAGAAGTGGGAGTGCACGGTCCGCTCCAACGACAACGTCGCGACGTTCATCAAGGAGTTCGTCGTCGAGCTGCCGAAGGGAGAGATCCTCGACTTCGAGTCGGGCGGCTACATCCAGATCGACGTGCCGAAGTACAAGGACCTCAAGTTCTCGGACTTCGACATCGGTGAGGAGTACCGCGAGGACTGGGACAAGTACAAGCTCTGGGACCTGGTCGCCAACAACCCGGAGCCGTGCTTCCGCGCCTACTCGATGGCCAACCACCCGGCCGAGGGCAACATCGTGATGCTCAACATCCGCATCGCGACGCCGCCGCCGCGCCAGATGGACCTGCCGCCGGGCATCTGCTCGTCGTACGTGTTCTCGCTGAAGCCGGGCGACAAGGTGACGATCTCGGGCCCGTACGGCGAGTTCTTCATCAAGGACACCGACCGCGAGATGATCTACGTCGGTGGTGGTGCCGGCATGGCGCCGCTGCGCAGCCACATCTTCCACCTGTTCCACACGCTGAAGACCGGCCGCAAGGTCAGCTACTGGTACGTGGCGCGCAGCAAGCGCGAGATGTTCTACACGGATCACTTCGAAGCCATCGAGAAGGAGTTCCCGAACTTCAAGTACCACGTGGCGCTGTCCGACCCGATGGAGGAGGACAACTGGACCGGCTACACCGGCTTCATCCACCAGGTGCTCTACGACAACTACCTGAAGGACCACGAGAACCTCGACGAGATCGAGTTCTACATGTGTGGTCCGCCGATGATGAACAGCGCGGTCCAGAACATGCTCGACGACATGGGCGTCGAGAAGGACATGATCGCGTTCGACGACTTCGGCGGTTGATCGCGTCGGCGCGCTGCGTCGATGCGAGCCACGATCGTCACCGAGCGCGCCGGCACCGGGAACGGCGCTTTGCCGGCCCTTGCGGACCAGCAGCGACACGCCGTCCGGCGTGTCGAGGAGCGCTGCGATCGGATCGGTAGGTGGGGGCGCTCCCGGACCTCTGGGTGCTACCATCGGCGCGACGATGTTGCTCCGCCTGTTCCTGCTGCTGTCGCTTGCGCTGCTGGCCTGCTGCGAGCCGGAGCGGCGGCAGGTTCGATCGTTCTCGGGGCCGACGATGGGCTCGACCTACGAGGTCAAGTTCGTCGGCACGCGAAGGCAGGTCGGCGGCGTGCTCGAGGTCGTCGAGCAGGAGCTGGCCGCGTTCGACGCCGCGTTCAGCAACTGGAGGGACGACTCGGAGATCGTGCGCGTCAACGGGCACGCCAGCACCGAGCCGATCGAGGTGAGCGACCGGTTCGCCGGCGTTCTGCAGCTGGCGCTGCGCCTCGCGGCGGCAACCGACGGAGCGTTCGACCCGACCCTGAAGCCGCTCAGCGACGCCTACCGCGCCGCCAAGAAGGATCCGGCGCACGGCCTTGCCGACGACACCGTCGCGGCCGCGCGGGAACGCGTCGGCTACCGGATGATCTCGCTCGAAGGCCGTCGGCTGCGCAAGGCGCGCGCCGACGTGCAGCTGGACCTCGACGGTCTGGTCGCGGGAGCCGCTGCAGATGCGATCGCCGCGCGTCTGCGCGACCGCGGCGTCGCGTCGTTCTATCTGCAGATCACCGGCGAGGTCTACTGCGCCGGCAGCAAGCCCGACGGCCAGCCGTGGCGCATCGGCGTGGTCGACCCGTCGTCGAGCGCGGGCGATCAGGCGGCGGTGGTCGCGTTGCCGCTGCGGGACGCGGCGCTATGCAGCAGCGGCGACTACCGCAACGCGACGATCGTCAACGGCAAGGTCGTGCACCACGTGTTCGACCCGCGCACCGGCAAGAACCCGGAGCACCGGGTGGTCAGCGCGTCGGTGCTGGCTTCGAGTTGCGCGGTCGCCGACGCGCTCGGCACCGCGATCATGGTGCTCGGCGCCGACGCGACCCGGATCGCGTGGCCAAGGATGCAGGGGCTCGGTGCCGTCGGCGCGCTGCTGCTGCTGCCGGGAGACAACGACACATGGAACAAGGTGGAGATCGAATGGCCGTCCGAAGGCTCGTAGTCCCGTTCGCGATCTTGGCGCTGGGCGCGTGTCGTGCGCCCCTGCCCGAGGGCGCCGAGGCGCGCGCGCTCGACGGCCGCCTGCTGGCGCCGCCGGCGCTGCCGGCCGACGTCGATGCCGATCGTCAGGCGAAGCTGGCAGAGGCGCGGGTCGCGTTGCAGCGATCGCCGGACCAGCGCGACGCGTGGATCTGGGTCGGTCGCCGGCTCGGCTATCTGGGCCGCTACCGCGAGGCGATCGACATCTTCGGCGAGGCGCTGCAGCGCTGGCCCGGGGATCCGTTCTTGCTGCGCCACCGCGGCCACCGCTACCTGAGCGTTCGCGAGTTCGGCTGTGCCGCCGACGACCTGTCGCGCGCCGCCGAGGCCTGCCGCAAGGTGCGCGACGAGGTCGAGCCGGACGGCCTGCCGGTGCCCGGCCGGCCGCCGCATTCGAGCCTGCACTTCAACGTTCACTACCACCTCGGCCTGGTGCACTTTCTGCGCGGGGACTTCGTGCGTGCGCGGGACGCGTGGCTTTTGTGCCTGGCGTGCAGCGACGACGACGAGTCGCGGGTCGCGGTGACGCACTGGCTGTGGTGTGCGCGCATGCGGTGCGGCGACCCCGCGGGTGCGGCGGCGACCGTGCAGGGCATCACCGGCGACATGGACATCGTCGAGAACACCGCCTACTGGCAGCTGTGCCTGCTCTACAAGGGCGAGCGCACGCGCGGCGAACTGACGGCCGGGGAGGGCAGTTCGGGCGCAGCGCTGCGCTTCGGCCTCGCCCACCACCAACTGCTCACCGGCGACCGCGATGCGGCCCGGGCCGCGCTCGAGCAACTCGCCGCCGACCCTGGCTGGGCCTCCTTCGGCGTGATCGCCGCCGAAGCCGAACTGCAGCGCCTGTAGCTGCCCGTTCCGAGCCGCCTCTTCGCGAGCCTGGTTCCGCGACGAGACCTGTCCGACCGGACGTCCGGTCGCGCTGCCGGGGTTCGCGCGACGGAAGTTGCAGGATGAACCGCGTACCGTACTGCAACTTCCGTTGCGGGGCGCAGGCGGAACGGCTCGGGGGTGGGCGGAAGTTGGAGGTTGAACCGCGTACCGTACGGCAACGTTGGGGGGATAAAAAACGGGCCCCGGTGAGGCACCACCCCACACCGAGGCCCATCCCTGCCACTGGGCCCACGCCCAGGCGTTTCTTTCCACCGGTCGCGTAGGAGCACACCCCGTGCCGGTGAGCTTTGCGATTGCGAGTTCTTTGGTGGGTTGGTGTAAGTCGCTGTGTCGAAGGTGGATGCGGTGTCGCGTGGATGTCCCGGTGCGGGCGGTGGGCCGCAGCCGTCGGAAACCTGACGGCATCCCGACACGGGTCGCCGACGATCCGTCGAGGAGCCGACGGCAGGGTGGCGCAGGACGTTACGGCTGCTCGGAAGCCTTGGCGCGCTGCCAAGCCGCCTCCAGCTCATCCAGGCTGCGTCCGCGCAGCTCGTAGTCGAACGTGCGCTCGACCGCAGCGAAGCGCCGCTGGAACTTGTCGGCGGTGTTGGCCAGCGCGGTCTCGGGGTTCACGCCGAGGTGGCGCGCCAGGTTGCAGACGCTGAACAGCACGTCGCCCAGTTCGTCGGCGATCGCCGCGGCGTCGCCGGCCTCGATCGCCTCGTCCAGCTCGCCGACCTCCTCGTCGAGCTTCTGGCGCGGGCCCGCGCGGTCCGGCCAGTCGAAGCCGACCTTGGCCGCCTTCTGCCCGACCCGGTAGGCGCGCAGCAGCGCCGGCAGCGCCGACGGCACCCCGGACAGCACGCTGCGGTCGACGCCCTTGTCGGCCTTCTCCCGCTGCTTCTGCCGCTCCCACGTCTCGAGCGCAACTTCGGCGCTGTCGGCCTGCTGGTTGCCGAACACGTGCGGGTGGCGCCGCACCAGCTTGTCGGCGGCAGCGCCCGCGACCTCGTCGACGCCGAAGCTGCCGTGTTCGCTGGCGATCTGGCCGACCATCGCGACGTTGACCAGCACGTCGCCTAGCTCCTCCTTCGCCTCGTCGGTCGCGTCACGACGCAGCGCGTCCGCGGCTTCGAACGCCTCCTCGAGCAGGCACGGGGCCATGCTCGCGGTGGTCTGCTTCCGGTCCCACGGGCAGCCGTCGGGTGCGCGCAGGCGGGCGATCGTCGCGAGCAGGTGAGAGATCCCCGGCAGGTCGGCCATGTGCACAACCTTAGGGCTACGGCACGGATGCCACGAAACGGTTTCGGTGTGGGGGCCGCATGTCCTATCGTCGCCGATCGCACGTGCTTCTCGACGGTCGCCCGACCGACGGGGCCGTGCATCCATTACCCGAACGACCCCAACTGCGAATCATGGCACTGCAACTTCCCGAACTGCCCTACTCGAAGGACGCGCTCGCGCCGCACATCAACCAGCAGACGCTGGAGATCCACCACGGCAAGCACCACAACGCCTACGTCGTCAACGGCAACAAGCTGATCGACGGCACCGAGTACGCCGACATGTCGACCGAGGACATCATCAAGGCGACGGCGGGCAAGGCCGACAAGGCCGGCGTCTTCAACAACGCCGCGCAGGTCTGGAACCACACGTTCTACTGGCACTCGATGAAGCCGGGCGGCGGCGGCAAGCCGACGGGCGCGATCGCCGAAAAGATCGACAGCGACCTCGGCGGCTACGACAAGTTCGTCGAGCTGTTCAGCCAGGCCGGCGCGACCCAGTTCGGCAGCGGCTGGGCGTGGCTCGTGCTCGAGAACGGCAAGCTGGCGGTCAAGAAGACCCCGAACGCCGAGACCCCGATCACGCAGGACGGCGTCACGCCGCTGCTGACCATGGACGTCTGGGAGCACGCCTACTACCTCGACTTCCAGAACCGCCGTCCCGACTACATCAAGACGTTCCTCGCGAGCCTGGTGAACTGGGACTTCGCCAACGAGAACCTGGCGAAGGCGTAGGCCTTCGCCAGCCGCCGCTCCGCCGCTCTCCTCACCTCGTGACGTCCAACCGTCGCCGCAAGCAGAAGGCCCAGTCGATGGGCCTCACCGAAGCCGAGCTGCAGCTCACCGAGCTGCTCGGCCAGGTTCTGGAGCTGCTGCGTTGGAACCAGGTGCTCGGCTACAGCAACCAGTACCTGCTGCACGAGAAGCTCGGCCTGACGGCCGAAGAACGGCACCGCGTGATGAAGGCCGCGGCCGGCGCGGTCGAGGCCGACGGCCGCATGCAGGACTGGGGCCAGCGGCTGCTGGAGATCCAGGAGTCGCTGACCGCGATCCACGAACGCATGACCGGCGAGCGCCTCGAGAAGCCGTCCGCGCCGGGCCAGGAGCGGGGCGACGACGACGCCGGCGCCGCCGAGGCGGCGCATGGCTGAGCAGCCGCGCACGCCGATCAGCGGCTGCGTGATCTGCTACCAGGAGGCCGACCGCATCGCCGACTGCCTGCGCTCGCTGTCGTTCTGCGACGAGGTCGTGGTGGTCGACAGCGGCAGCACCGACGGCACCCAGGCGATCGTCGAGCAGCTCGGGGCACGGCTGATCACCAACACGCCGTTCCCCGGCCACAAGCAGCAGAAGCAGTTCGCCGTCGAGCAGGCGCGCCACGACGTCGTGTTCTGCCTCGACGCCGACGAACGGTGTACGCCCGAGCTCGCTGCGCGCATCGCCGAACTGCAGTGCGACGGCCGGCAGGGCCCCGGCCAGCAGGACGACGGCCAGCAGGGCGACGGTCTGCCATGCGACGGCTACGAGACGCCGCGCCACAACCACTACCTCGGTCGCATCCTGCGCCACGGCCTGCACGTGCCCGACCGCAAGCTGCGGCTGTTCGATCGGCGCCAGGGGCGGTGGGGCGGCCGCAATCCGCACGACCACGTCGAGATGCAGGCCGGCGCGCGCATCGCGCGCCTGGCCGAAGGCATCGAGCACCTCAGCTACCGCGACTTCGCGCACCACCAGCGCACGATCGACTCGTTCACGCGGATCTCGGCCGAGGCGATGGCCGCCGAGGGCCGGCGCGGCACGCCGATCGACCTGCTGGTCCGGCCGCCAGCGGTGTTCGTCAAGAGCCTGCTGCTCAAGCTCGGCTTCCTCGACGGCTGGCGCGGCTTCGTGGTCGCGGCGATGGCCGCCTACACCGACTGGAAGAAGTATTGGCGTCTGCTCCGGCAGCCGCGGCGCGCGCCCGAGGAGGCGAAGTGAACGCGCCGCGCGTGCTGCACCTGTTCGCCAACTACAAGTGGACCGGCCCGGCCGATCCGGCGATCCGTTCGGCGGCGCGGCTGCGCGCGCTCGGCGTCGACGTGCGGTTCGCGCAGGGCAGCTTCGTGCACCCGGGCGGCGAGCATCGCGTCGCCGAGGAGCTGTGGCGCTGGCGGCTGCCGGTCGTCACCGGCATGGAGCTGCGAAAGCACTTCCACGTTCCGTCGCTGCTGCGGGACATCCGCGCGCTGCGCCGTCTGGTCCGGCGCGACGGCTACGACGTGCTGCACTGCCACCAGACCGCCGACCACCTGATCGCGGCGATGGCGTGCCGTCGGCTGGCGCGCAAGCCGGTGATCGTGCGCAGCCTCTACGATCCCGAGGCGCCCAGGCGCGGCTGGCGCGAACGCGCCGCGTTCAAGCGCACGCAGGCGGTGTTCGCGCCGACGATGCAGGCACAGGAAGGCGTGCGGCGTCGGTTCGCGATCCGCGGCGAACGGGTGTTGCTGCAAGAGCCGGTGACCGAGCCGCGCCGGCTCGACGGCGCCGACGCGCGCTCGCGCTTCGGGCTGGCCGATGAGCACCTGGCGGTCGGCATCACCGCGCGCATCCAGCCACACCGCCGCTTCGAGCTGCTGTGGCAGGTCGTCGCGCGCGTCGCCGCCGAACGTCCGAACGTGCGCTTCGTGCTGCTCGGGCGCGGCAATGAGCACGACACGCGCGAACTGGTCACCGAGCCGGTCGCGCGCGCGGGCATCGGCCAGCACGTGATCCTGCCCGGCTACCAGAAGGGGCCGGCCTACGACGAGGCGCTGCGCGCGCTCGATGCGTTCTTGTTCCTGGTGCCGGGCAGCGACGGCACCTGCCGGGCGGTCTGCGACGCGATGGCGTTCGGGCTGCCGGTGGTGTCGACGCGGCGCGGCATCCTGCCGGAGCTGCTGGCCGAACGGCGGCGCGGCGAGGTGCCGGGCTTCGCGGTCGACGAGACGCCCGACGCGCTCGGCGGCGCGCTGCTGCAGTTGCTCGGCGACGACGACCTGCGCGCGCGGACCGGCGACGCTGCGCTCCGGCGCACCCGGCTGGACATGGACCCGCACGCGGCGGCGCGTCGCATGCGCGACCTGTACGACGCTCTGCTGCGGGAGCGCCGATGAGCGCGGCGCTGGAGCCGCGGGATCGCCAGGTGGTCGACCGGTGGTTCGAGGCGTTCGTGCGCGACGGCCGCGTGCCCGACGAACTGACCCACGTGCAGGGCCGCCTGATCCGCGCGGTGCACCGCGCCGCGCTGCCCTCGGGCGAGGTGTTCGTCAAGACGATGACGTTCCCGCGCGCCAAGGACCGGCTCCGCTACGCGTTCCGCGCGCTGCCGGCCGCGCACGAGGCTTGGATGCTGCGGGCGACGGCGATGGCCGGCATCCCGTGCCCCGAGGTCGTCGCCGTGCGCACGCGGCGGCGCCTCGGGTTGCCGCATCGCTCGATGCTGGTGGTGCGGGCGCTCGACGTGGCCGGCGATCCCGAGCCGGCCGAGCGGCGCGCGCCGGACGAGGTCCGGCTGGCGATGCGCCTGCTGCAGGCCGGCATCCGGCACCGCGACCTGCACGGCGAGAACTTCGTGCGGCTGCGCTCGGGCGCGCTCGCCGTGCTCGACCTGCAGTCGGTTTCGATTTCCGGAGCCGAACGGCAACCCGTTGCCGAGGTCCGGCTTGCGACTGCGTCGCGACTCCTGCGGGATCGGCATGGTGCGGCGCACGCCGCCGCGCTGGCGGCCATGCGCGACTGTGGAATGTTGTGCTCGGACGCCGAGCTCACGTCGGTGGCAGCCCGTATCGAAGCGGAGCGCGCCCGCTATGAACGTTCGCGTATCCGGCGCTGTATGCAGACCAGCACCCAGTTCGAGCGCAGCGTGCATTGGAGCGGCGTGCGCCACCGGCTGCGCGACGCCGCGCCCGACGGCCGCTGGATCCGCGGTGGCGCGGAGTTGCGCGACGCGTGGATCGGCCAGCGCGTGCGCCAGCTGCGCGAGGGCGCGCCGTTACCGTTTGGGGCATTCTTCCAAAAGTGGTGGTGGCTCGGCGGTGGTGCCGCCCTGTATGTTCCGCGGGCGTGCAGCGACGAACGGATCGAAGCCGAGGTGAGGACAGCATCTGCGGCGACCCGTGGTCCTTCGCCCGAACGTCCTGCGCAATCCGGACGGTCAGAATAGGCGCTCGGCTCTCACACGGTCGAACAAGGGAGGAGTGGTGACGAACGACGAACACGCTTCGCGGTCCGGGAGAGGGGCTGAGGACGCGGACGCCGCCGACGCGCAGAAAGACGAGCCGATCGTCAAGCTGCCGGCAGTAGCTCCGATCGGAATGTCCGACTCCCTCGATGGCAGGTCCCGCCTGGGGCCGGCGCGCCGCGTGCTCTTCATCGGCAAGAGCATGTCGCGCACCCGCTGCACCGGTGCGCTGGTCGACTCGCTCCGTCGCCATGGCGTCGAGGTGCGCTGGCGCAACCTCGTGACCTGGCGCCGCTGGTTCGGCACGCAGATCGCCAACCGGCTCGCCCGAGCCGAGTTCCGCACCTACAAGCCCGACGTCGTGTTCGTGTTCTTCCGCGACCTGCCGCTGGCGCTGACGTCGGAGTTCCGGCGCACGGCGCGCATCGTGGTCTGGTGCGAGGAGGCGCTCGAGGTGATGGACTCGTCCGTCATCGACTACTTCCGCCAGGCCGACCTGGTCTGCATGAGCAACCCGGCCCGGTTCCCGTGGCTGCGTGAGCACGGCCTTGAGAACATGACGTTCTTGATGAGCGGCTTCTCGCCGCGCTACCACCGGCCGCTGCCGTCGCAGCAGCACACGCGCGACGTCGCGTTCATCGGTGGTCCGGGCCGGCGCGGCCAGCGCGCCTCGTTCCTCGCGAGGATCGCCAAGGAGTTCGACACCGACGTCTACGGCCGTCACTGGGATCGATGGAGCGGCGCGCACAAGCACCTGCGCGTGAACAGCCAGATCAACAACAAGACCTACGCCAAGATCTGCGCGACGTCGCGCATCGTGCTCGGCGTCAACGAGGTCAACGACGACGCCTACTACTGCAGCAACCGCACGTTCCTGACGATGGCGTGCGGCGCGTTCCACCTGACGCACTACGTGCCGCAGCTCGAGAACGTGTTCGCCGACGGCGAGCACCTGGTGTGGTATCGCGACGAGGACGAGGCGCTCGAGATGATCGCCGAGTGGCTGCCCAAGGCCGACGAACGCGCGCGCGTCGCCGCCGGCGGCCATGCCGAGGTGATGCTGCACCACCAGTACTACCATCGCGTCGCGCGCATCCTGCATTGGCTCGAGCACGGCCTGCCGCGCGAGGACCAGCAGCTGCTGCCGACCGAGGCGCTGTCGACACCGATGTCCGCCGAGCGCGCCGACGCGTGAGGCCGACCGGCCAGGCAGGCCGGCCATCGGCCGGTTGGCCTTCGATCCGTCGACGCTCCATCGGTCAGGGTTGGGCCGGTCGGTGCTGGGCCGGTCCGTGTTGGGCCGGTCGGTGTCGGGCCGGCAGGTGTGCAACCAGTCGGCGCGCGGCCAGTCCGCCCGCCGCAGGCCTGCCGCTCGCCGCAGCACTGCTGCTCGCCGCCTGCGCCGCAGCGCCGGAGCCGCCGGTTTCCGGCGCGCCCGAGCCGGCGACGTTCGAGGACTTCGTCGGCGACTGGCGCGGTTCGATGCAGATCGCCGGTGGTCGCACCGTGGCGATGTCGCTCGAGGTCGCCCCGGTCAGCGGCGACCCGCAGCGGTTCCACTGGCGCCTGCAGTACGAAGGCCAGCCGGTGCGCGACTACACGCTGGTGGTCCGCGATCGCGCGCGCGGCGAGGCGGCCGTCGACGAGCACAACGGCATCGTGCTGCCGACGCTGCTGCGCGGCCGCGAGCTGGTCTCGGTGTTCGAGGTGCAGGGCAGCGTGATCGACGTGCGCTACCGGCTCGAACCGGCCGGGCTCGTGTTCGCGCTCGAGTCCTACCGGCCGGCCGCGGCCGAACCCGCGGGCGAGGGCGTGCGCGCGTGGCCGCAGCTGGCGGTCCAGCGCGGCCTGCTGACCCGCAGGTAGGTCCGGAATGCGTCCCGGCGGGCCTTCGGGCCTCGCCAGCCCGGCGGCACGTTCGTAGCATGTGCCGCCATGAAGACCCTGACGACCCTCGTCTGCGTGCCGCTGCTGGCGGCGTTCGCCTCGCTGCCCGCCCAGACCACCAAGAAGGCCGCCTCCGAGAAGGCCACCGCCAAGAAGGCGAAGCAGGAGAAGATCGTCGACAGCAAGATCACCAAGAACGATCCGGCTGTCCGCGAGATCGACAAGTTCATCAAGAAGCAGTCGGTCAGCAAGAAGAAGCGCGGCTGGCGCCAGACGCTGTCGGCGCCGCCCAAGCAGGAGTTCCAGGCCAACATGGACTACCTGTGGCACGTCGAGACGTCGGAGGGCCCGCTGACGATCCGCTACCTGACGGACTCGGCGCCGATGCACTGCACCAGCGGCATCTACCTGGCGCGGCTCGGCTACTTCGACGGCCTCAACTTCCACCGCATCATCCCGGGCTTCATGGCCCAGGGCGGCTGCCCGACCGGCACCGGCACCGGCGGCCCCGGCTACCTGTTCGACGGCGAGTTCCCGAAGAACATGCGCAAGCACGACAAGCCCGGCCTGCTCAGCATGGCCAACCGCGGCCGCGGCACCGACGGCTCGCAGTTCTTCCTGACGTTCGTGCCGACGCCGCACCTCGACGGCCGCCACACCGTCTGGGGTGAGGTCGTCAAGGGCATGGACACCGTCAAGAAGCTCGAGAAGAAGGGCACGCGCCAGCGCAACGGCATGCTCGGCGCGGCCGGCCCGAAGATCGTGCGCACCTGGATGGAGGTCGTGCCGAAGAAGGCCGAGAAGAAGGACGGCGAGCACGGCAAGGACGGCCACGACGGCAAGGAGAAGGGCGAGCACGGCGGCCATGGTGAGCATGGCGGCAACGGCGAGCACGGCGGCGGCGGCCGCTGAGCTGCGGCCGACCGGCACCCGACCTGAAACCAGACGATCCCGTGACCGGCAGCCGCCGATCACGGGATCGTCTGGTTGATGGGGGACGGGCCGCGCCGCGCGCGCGAGCCCGTCCGCCTGCTCGTCGGCGCCTGCTCGACGGGCCTACTCGTCGGGCCTACTCGTCGGCCCAGCGCTGGGTGGCGCGCAGGCGCTCTTCGTTGCTGGCGTCCGGGTCGTAGCCGCGGCGTTCGCCGAACTTCGCCTCGAGCGCGTCGATCGCGGTGCGGCGGGCGCCGGCGTCGCCGCTCGCCAGCAGCGAGACCAGGTCGATGCGGGCCGCTTCGTCGCCGAGCATCAGCCGCGTGCGCGCCGACGCGGCGAGCATCGGATCGGGGCTCGGGATCGACTCGGGCAGCCCGCCGGCCTTGGCCGCCTGGCGCACGCGCGCCTCGAAGCGGCGCAGCGCCGGCAGGCAGTGTTCATCGCCGACCTGCTCGAGGGTCGCGGCCGCCCAGTGGGCGACCCCGAACACCGGGTCCCGCAGCACCGGCTGCACGAACGGCGCGCAGCGCGCGTCGCCGAGGCGCTGCATCGCCGCCAGGATCGACGCGCGCTTGGCAGCGAAGCCCGGCGGGAACTTGAGGCCGCGGATCAGCGCCGGCAGCGCGTCGGTGCCGTTGGCGAGGATTCGGTCGATGGTGTCCTGGTCGTTCTCGGCGGCCGGAATCAGGCCGGTGCCACCACCGAGGCGCTTGACCATGTGGAACGCCTCGCGGTCGACGTCCGGCTCCGGGTGCGGCCACGACTTCGGCGTGAAGTCGGCGCCGTTCTTGCTCCACCAGCCCTGCAGGCGGCCGAGCGCGGCGAGGCGGTCGGGGCGCGGGCCCATCGGCTCGTAGCCGCGGTGCTCGTGGGTGATCTTGTAGAAGCCCTCGAACGCCTTCTCGCGGATCAGGTCGTCGTCGTAGTCGAGCAGCGGCAGCAGGTCCGCGATGCCGGCGGCCGAGCCGAGGCGTCCGAGCACGACCGCGAGGTCGATCTTCATCTCGACGAACGTGTGGCGACGCCGCGCCGCGTCGATGGCCTCGATGCTGTCGGTGTCCCCGAGCTCGGCCAGCGTGATCGCCGCGGCGCGCACGACGTCCGGGTCGAACTCGCTCAGGTGCGAACGGATCCGCGACACCTCGTCGCGCGCCAGCAGGCGGCCGAGCAGGCGGATCGCGGTGACGCGGTCCATCGCGTTGTGGGCGTCGAGGTCGCGCTTGACCTCGTCGATCAGCGCCTGCTTGTCCGTGGGCAGCGGCAGCTCACCGAGCAGTTCGCGGCAGTGGCAGCGCACGTAGAGGTTCTCGTGCGTGATCGCCGCGCGCACCAGATCGGTCGCGGGGCGGCCGATGCGCAGCAGCGTCGTCATCGACTTGTCGTAGGTCTTGTTGTCCCACGAACCGAGCGCCTCGATCAGCGCCGGCACAGCCGGTCGGCCGATCTCGACCAGGCGGTCCATCGCCTTGCGGTTGGCCTCCGGCATCTGGAAGTTGTAGAGCGCGACCAGCTCGTCGATGTCCTTCTGGGTGTTGCCCTGCGGGATCTCGAACGTCACCGTGCCGCGCTGGAACTGCGACAGTTCGGGCAGGTCGCTCGGGCTCGCCTGCTCGGGCGTGATGCCCTCGGGCGTCTGCACGTCGACGTAGGGGTCGGTCTCGACCGGCGCCTCGTTCGGCTCGAGGTCGGTGAACACCAGCGTGCGCCGCTCGAGGCGGTTGGCCAGCTCGGGGTGGTTGTCCTCGATCGGGAAGTAGAACTTGTAGTGCAGCTCGCAGATGACGGTGCCGTCTGCGACGCCGATCGGGACGCGGTGCTCACGCTCCTCGCCGCTCGGGATCTGCGTGTTGGTCTGCAGCGTCATGCCGTAGGGCCGCTTGTAGGGGTCGCGGAAGACCTTGCGCGACCGCGCGATCTCCTTGCCGTCCGCGTCCTGCACGATCACCAGCGACTCGACCGAGCGCTGGCGCAGCTCGGTGGGGAAGTTGTGGCCGGCACCGCTGTTGGCGATGATCACGACCGCCTCGTTGCCGTCGATCTCAGCCTCGTACTCGTAGGCCTTCTTGACGTGCGCGATGTCGCGCGCGCCCGGGAACGCGTGGCTGTAGACGCGGCGCACCGGGCCACCGACCGCGATCGGCCGCTCGACCCGTTCCATGTGGCAGCTGATGCAGGTGCGGCCGGCTAGCTTGCCCTCCGGCGACTTCTCCCACTGGTAGGGCGTGCCGTGGTTCTTGTGGCACGACGCGCAGGCCTCGACCGTGCCGACCTCCGGGTGGAACGCGGTCTTGCAGTCGGCGCCGCCGACGAAGCGCGAGTAGTCGGTATCCTGCTGCCAGTGGCAGGTCATGCAGGAGTTGCCGTCCTCGAGGCCGTAGTGGCGCCGCCGCGGGTTGTTGCCGACCCCGGTCTCGAAGATCGGGCGCGGCGTGTGGCAGCGAATGCAGTTGGCCGTGCGGAAGTTGCCGGTGGCCAGCCGCACCTCGTTGTCGCTGTACGCGCGGCCGTGCGTGTTCAGTTCGTGTTCGGCGTAGATCGCCGGGTGGCATTCTGCACAGAACGCGCTCTTCATGACGCGGTCGTAGTGCTCCTGGCTGCCGAGGCCGGTGTCAGCGGTCGGTGACAGGGCGTTACCTCCACGTAGCACTTCGGTGCCGTGTCCGCGGGTCTGCAGGCAGGAGGCCAGGGTGGTGAGCGCGATCGCGAGCACGATGCCCAGGGGGAGCAGGAGTCGTTTCATGGGTGGTCGTCGAGGGGACGTTGATTCGGGAGCAAGTCCCGGGCCAACGAGCCGGATCCAGGCAGTACAGGTCAGCTGACCACTTGGTTGTTGGTGCCGCGCGCGCCGTGGATCGGTGTGGCGGAATGTGGGCCGGGAATCTGCGGAATGTGTGGCCAGATCGGCCGGATCGCGCCGCAGCGGCCCTCGCGGCGGCCCGTGCAGGGCCTCCGGCCGCCGCCGCGGCATGCTGCGCGTCGGCCGCGCCGGGACCAACAACCAAGTGATCAGTTCGAAATGCGGGCCGCGAGGGCGTCGACCTCGGGGCGGTCCTGGCCGACGACCGTGGCGTGGCCGAGCTTGCGGTTCGGGCGCGCCGACTTGCCGTAGTCGTGCAGGTGCACGCCGGGCAGCGACAGGACGTGCCGGCGCTCGGGCATCTCGCCGATCAGGTTGATCATGGTGGCGTGGCCGCCCTGGCTCATCGCGGTGCTGCCGAGCGGCAGGCCGTGTACGGCGCGCAGGTGGTTCTCGAACTGCGAACAGTCGGAGCCCTCGATGGTCCAGTGGCCGGAGTTGTGCACGCGCGGCGCCATCTCGTTGGCGAGCAGCTTGCCGCCGACGTCGAACAGTTCGACGGCCAGCACGCCGACGTAGTCGAGTTCGCCGAGCAGCGTCGCGGCGAAGTCGTTGGCGTCGCTCTGCACGTCGTCGGTCAGGTTCGGCGCCGGCGCGCGGCTGCGACGCAGGATGCCGCCGGCGTGTTCGTTCTGCACCAGCGGGTAGCAGGCGACCTCGCCGGTGGTGCTGCGCACGGCGAGCACCGACAGTTCGCGGTCGAACGGCACCATGCCCTCGACGATCAGGCCGTGCTCGTAGCCCAAGGTCAGCTCGTCCCAGGCGGCGTCGATCGCGGCGGCGAGGCCGTCGCCCGGCTGCAGGCGGACCTGGCCGCGGCCGTCGTAGCCGAGTCGGCGCGTCTTGACGATGCACGGCGCGCCGACCGCCTGCACCGCGGCGTGCAGCTCTGCGCGCGTCGACGCCGGCCGGAAGTCGGCGACGCCGATGCCGAGCCGCTGGAAGAGCGTCTTCTCCTCGAGGCGGTCCTGGCCGACGGCGAGCGCTCTCGGGTGGGGGCGCACGTTGGCGTGTTCGGTCAGCCACTCGGTCGCGGCGACCGGCACGTTCTCGAACTCGAACGTGCAGACGTCGGCGCCGTCGGCGAGCCGCTTCAGCGCCGCCTCGTCGTCGTACGGTGCCGTGATCAGCTCCGCGACGTGGCCGGCGACGGAGCCGGCCGACGGATCGAGCACGCGCGTGCGCAGTCCGAGCGGCGCGCCGGCGAGCGCGAGCATGCGGGCGAGCTGCCCGCCTCCGAGCACGGCGGTGATCATGCGGGCGGGTCGAGTCGGGGGTCCTGGTCGGCGAGCACCTTGCGGGTCATCGCCTCGCGACGCCGGCGCACGGCGTCGCGCAGTTGTGGGTGGGCCTCTCCGAGCATCGACGCGGCCAGCAGCGCGGCGTTGATCGCGCCGGGCTTGCCGACGGCGAGCGTGCCGACCGGGATGCCGCCCGGCATCTGCACGATCGACAGCAGCGCGTCCATGCCCTGCATCACGGTGGCGTCCATCGGCACGCCGAGCACCGGCAGCACGGTCTTGCTGGCGGCCATGCCGGGCAGGTGCGCAGCGCCACCGGCGGCGGCGATCAGCACCTGCAGGCCGCGCTCCTCGGCGGTGCCGGCGTACTCCATCAGCCAGTCCGGCGTGCGGTGCGCGGACACGATGCGCACCTCGTGCGGCACGCCCAGCTCTTCGAGGGTGTTCGCACAGTGCTCCATGGTCGCCCAGTCGCTGCGCGAACCCATGATCACGCCGACCAGCGGCTTTGCGGGATCCGTCATAGTCAGAACTTCAGAAGTCGGTCTGCAGCTCGAGCGCGATCTTGCGCGCCAGGTCCTCGGCCATCTCGGCGCGCGCCGAGGTCAGGTTCTCGCCGAGCGGCGCGCGGAACTCGGTGCGGTCGAGCAGCGTGCGGTCGATGTGCACGGTGCCGTCGCGGCCGATCAGGCGCAGCCGCACGGCGCCTTCGAGCACGCCCTCGCGAACGCGCGGGTAGCTGATGTCGCCAGGGTTGGCGGGATCCGGAATGCCGAGCACGGCGGTGCGTTCGCGCGCCTCGGTCAGCACGACCTCGAGGATCGCGTCGGCCTCGGCGCGGCTGGCGTACTGCAGGCCGGTCGTGGACGGCAGTTCGCGCGCCAGGAACCGGCTGATCTCGACCTCCATACGCTGGCGGTAGCTCTCGTTGCCGACCACCTGGAACGCGATCGTCTCGATGCCGCGCCGTTCGAGCCCGGTGCCGAACACGTAGCCGCACGATCCGAGCACCAGCAGCGCGAGGCTCGCGAGCGACCTCACGGTCGGCCTCCGGTCGGCTGCGCGGCCGCGGCGGCGCCGGTCCTGGCGTCGGCCGCCTTGGCGGCCCGTTCGGCCTGCAGCCGGTCGCGCAGCGCGACCGCCTCCTGGTAGCCCGGTACGTCGACGAACTCGTCGCGCGTCGCCTGCAGCGCGTGGTGCAGCTGGCCGTCCTGGTTCTCGAGCGTGCGGTAGAACGTCGCGATGTCGAGGTGGCGGCGCACCTGCCACTCGAGGATCTGCTGCAGCGCGCGCTGCGCCTCGGCGAGCATCTGCGGGCTCTCGGGCTCGGTCCGCAGGAAGCTCCTCAGCTCGGTGACCGCGTGCTGCATGCGGTCGAGGTCGTAGTCGGGGCCGCGCAGGCTAGCGACGATGCTCATCGCGAAGCGGTAGTTGGCGTAGAAGCGCCAGTCGCTGTCGGGCCGCTCGAGGATGATCTCGCGGTAGCGCGCCTGCGCCATCTCGTAGTCGCCGTCGTCGAAGGCCATGTCGCCGAGGATGCGCAGCGCGTCGGCCAGCCGGCGCGTGTCCGGGTGCCGCGTGATCAGGTGTTCGAGCACGGCGCGGCCGGCGCGGCGATCCGACCAGAAGAACAGGAAGCCGCCGTCGCTGTCGACCAGCGTCTTGCCGACCGACCACAGCAGCTCGACGGCCTGCGGCCGCAGTTCGCTGAGCGGGTGGTCGTCCGAGAACTTCTCGAGGATCAGGAACGACTGCCACGGCTTGCCGAGCCCGAACTGCGCCCGCGCCCGCGCCAGGTCGCGCCGGTCGCGCAGCCGCTTCGGGCAGCGCCCGCCGAGCACCGGATCGAGCGTCGCCAGCGCGTCCGCGTAGTTGCCGGCCTGCACCTGCGCCTCGCTGGCCGCCACCAGCTGCGGTGCCGACGGCAGCGGTCCCTTGCTCGTCGCACAGGCGGCCGCCAGGGCCACCACGCAGAGACCGGCGCTCGCAAACCTTCGACGGATCATGTGGCGCCGATGTTCGGGCACCGGCGAGCTCGCGGCAACTGTTTGCCGCGGAAGCTCGGCGTCGGGGGCCGGTGGCGGTCGGCGGTGCGCGTGCCGGGCCGACGAAGCCGACGTCCTGGCCGTCGCCGTTGCTGCCGTCGCCGTCCTGGCTGTCGCCGTCCTGGCCGTCGCTGCCGTCAGCGTTGCTGCCGGGCGCGTTCCTGTGGGGCGCGCGCCGTCGGAAAGACCAGCGAACGGTACGGCGCGCGCTGCTCGAGCGCGGCGGCGAGCCAGCGCGCGGGCAGCGGCGCGGTCTGCGCGACCGCGTCGGCGGCCGCGAGCGTCGGCCAGTCCCGGCCGGGGGTGGCGCGCAGCGCCCGCAGCAGCGCGAGCGAACGGGCGCCGACCGGCTGGCGGGGCAGGCCGGCGTGGCGGCGGCAAGCGAGCCCCATCGTGTCGGCCTGGCGGTAGGCGGTGTCGCCGAGCGCTTCGCCGCACTCGGCGCAGTGGTCCAGGTCCGGCAGCGCTCCGAGCGCGGCCAGGTGGCGCAGTTCGAGGCCCAGCACGACCTGTGGGATCGCGGGCAGCGGGCAGCGCTCGAGCAGGTTGAGGCCGCCGAGCAGCAGGTCGAACAGGTCCGGGTCGGCGCGCCCCTCCTGGCTCGCGACGTCGACCAGCCACGCGATGTGGCCGGCGGCGAGGAAGCGGCGCGGCTGGCGCAGCGCGCGCCGTTCGCGGGTCAGCCGGGCGCGGGTCAGGATGCGCAGGCCGCCGCGGTCGGCCGAGAACGTCGCGTCGAGCTCGTTGAGGAAGTCGATGCGGCCGAGCAGCGGCGAGTCGGGGCGGTGCGCGCCCTTGGCAAGGCCGGTGACCTTGCCGTGCTCGCGGGTCAAGCAGGTGACGATGCGGCTCGACTCGCGGAAGTCGCGCCGACGCAGCACGATCGCCTGCGCGGTCGTCTGCCGGCTCGCGCGGGGCTTCGCGCGGCCGGTGCCGGTCACCGGGACTCCTCCGGGGGGCTGGTCTCGAGCAGCGTCACGCGCAGCCGCTGCACGCGCCGTTCGTCGGCCTCGAGCACGCGGAACTCGACGTCGCCGACCACCAGCGTCTCGCCGGTCGTCGGGATGCGGTTGGCGTTGTCGATCACGAGGCCGGCGACGGTCTCCCAGTCGCCGTCGTCCGACAGCTGCGAGCCGAGCAGCCGGTTGATGTCCTGCACCGTCGTGCGCGCCGGGATCTCGAGCACGCGGCCGGCCTCGACGATGCGGATCTGCTCGTCGCCCTGCTCGGACGACGGCGGGTCGTACTCGTCCTCGATCTCGCCGACGATCTCTTCGACCAGGTCCTCGATCGTGGCCAGGCCGACCGTGGTGCCGTACTCGTCGATCACGATCGCCATGTGCTGGTTGCCCGACTGGATGCGCCGCAGCAGCTGGGCGGCGCCGGTCGTCTCCGGCACGAACAGCGGCTCGCGCAGGATCGACTTCAGCGGCGTGTCCGCCATCTTCTCGGGGTCCTGCTGCAGCAGCCGCATGGCGTCCTTGACGTAGAAGATGCCGACGACCTCGTCGATGCGCTCGCGGTAGACCGGGTAGCGCGAGAACTCGTGTTCGAGCGCCTGGTCGACGGCTGCGCGCAGGCTGATCGACTCGTCGAGCGCGGTGATGTCCGGTCGCGGCGTCATCACGGTCGCGACCTGCAGGTCCTTCAGCGTGACGATGTTGCCGATCCAGGTGCGTTCGGCGTCGGCCAGCTCGGCTTCGTCGACGTTGTCGGCGACCGCGGCCATCACCTGCTTCTGCACCTCGGCCGGGTCGGCGCTGGCCTTCTTCTGGATGCGCAGCGCGCGCACCACCAGACCGGTGAACGAGAACAGCGGCAGCACGATCGGCCAGCGCAGCAGGTACCAGCCGGTGCGCAGCGGCGCCAGCACGTTGAGCACGGTGCGTTCGGCGCGATGGTCGGCGATCGCGCCCGGCAGGCTGCCGGCCACGAACAGCATCAGCGCGACCCACAGGCCGAGCGCCCACGGGTAGCTGCCGGCGTCGACGGCCTCGCCGAGCGCCCACAGGCCGAGCACCCAGCCGGCCGCCGCGTAGATGGCGGCGACCACGAAGTACTCGCGGTCCCTGCGGTCGAGTTCGTCGGAGACGTCGTCCTTGTCGGGGCGGCGCTGCTCGTCGAGCAACTGGCCGAGACGGGTCGGGGAGTAGCCGATCAGGCTGCCGGCGGCGATGGCGCCGTAGCCGCCGAGTGCAGCGGCCGCGAGCGCGAGCGCCGCGAAGCCGGGTGAGATGGTCATGTCGACGTCGACGACGAACGAACCTTCGGCGCAGGCCGGCAGGCCGGCGAGCGCGAGCGCGGCGCGGGGTCGGGTGGGACCCCCGGGCGACGGCGGAGGGTCGGGGTCCTCGGCGGTTGCGTCGGCGGTTGGCGTCACGACGGGGCCGAGCTCGGGTCTTGCAGCACTAGGCACAGGTGCGGGAAGCATACGTACGGTCGGCGCGGAGTGGTGGCCCTTTCCTCGGCCGGAATGCCGCGACCGGAACGGGCCCGATCACTTCGTTCCCGGCGGCCGCTCCAGCGGCTCCTCGTCGTCGGCCTCGACGTCCGCGGAGAAGCGGTTTCGGCCGTAACCCTTGCTGGCGTAGAGGGCTCGGTCTGCACGCATGAGGATCGACTCGACCGAGTCGCCAAATCGGTGGCTGGTCAGACCGATCGAGATCGTCATCGGCAGGCCGAGTTCCTCGCCGCGTGCGTGCACGGCCGTGAACATGCGCGTGGCCAGCACCGTCGCCTCGTCGGGCGTCGTGTCGGGCAGCACCACCAGGAACTCCTCGCCGCCGTAGCGACAGACGGTGTCGGACTTGCGCACCGAGTGGCGCAGCACGTCGGCGGTCGCGCGCAGCGCCGCGTCGCCCTGCACGTGGCCGAGGGTGTCGTTGAGGCGCTTGAAGTGGTCGAGGTCGCACATCAGCACCGTCAACGGCGTGCGGTCGCGTTCGGTCCGGGCCATCGACTGCTCGAGCGCGTGGATGCCCATGCGGCGGTTGAACAGGCGCGTCAACGGATCGGTCAGCGCGAACTTCTGGGCGCGCTGGCGGCGGCGGCGCAGCAGCAGGTTCTGGATCAGCAGCGAGCCGGTCATGCCGAGCATCGTCGCCAGCGTCATGTCGTTCGCCGGGTCGATCGGAGTCAGCGTCAGCGAACGGTCCAGCAGCAGGAACGCCGGTGTCTCAAAGTCCTGGTTGAGCGGGATCGCCAGCAGTTCGTCGGTCGACAGCGCCCGCAGCAGGCCGCCCTTGGCGTTGGGCTCGGCCGCGAGGTGCACCGGCGTCTGCGTCTCGAGCGCCTGCTGCAGCATCGTCGCCTCCTCGGGTGAGGCGTGCAGATGGGTCTGCTGCATCCGTCGCGCCGACGAGTCGGCCTTGGAGCGCAGCGTCACGGTCTGCTGCGAGGGGTTCCACTTGGCGTAGAACGCGCGGTCGTAGTAGCCGTAGCGCACCGACGCGGCGGTCAGCGCGGTGATGATGCCGCGGTAGCTCTCCGAGCGCGTGCAGCCGAGGATGCTGAGCACGACCTCGTCGAGCTGGCCGCCGGTGTCGGTCGGCCGCCACAGCGGGGTCGCGTCGTCCACGCCGTCGTCGAAGGCGGCTTCGGCGTCGTCGCTGGCCAGCCCGAAGCGCGCCAGCGCCGCCTCGACCTTGTCCTGCAGTTGGCGGGCGACGTGCAGCTCCGACGGGTCGATCTGGCTGGTGATCGCGTCGAGGGCGTCGTCGCCGTGTCCCGGATGGCGGAAGCCGGCCAGCTCGGCGAGCAGCTCGGCGGCGCGGATCAGCGCCGCCGGATCGGGCGGATCCTCGGTCGAGGTGGCGCGGTCGCCCATGTCGATCGCCAGCATCAGTGACACGAACGGTGCCGGCAGCTGCCAGTGCAGGATCCAGTCGGTCGGCAGGACCTGGGTGGTGCGCGGCCCGTCGCGCGGATCCAGGCGCTGCAGCCAGGTCGGCAGGTCGTGCAGCAGGCCGACCAGGTAGGCGACCTCCGGCTCGAGCAGGCCGGTCCGGGCGGCGAGGTCCCTGGCGGCGAAGGCGGTGGCGATCGCGTGGCGCCAGAGCTGTTGCAGCGGCGCAGGGTCCGCTACGTCGGCGCCGCCGGCGCGGAACAGGCGCTTGCTCAGGGTGGGGCCGAGAGCGCGCACGACCTCGCGCACCGACGGCATGGTGTGGACCGTTCGAAACACGAAGGCGCTCGAGGCCCGCAGCGCCCGCACGGTCGCCAGCGGGTCGAGTTCGAGCAGCGCGACCAGCTCGTCCTCGCTCTTGGGCCGCTCGGTCCCGGCGCGCGCGAGCTGCCGCTGCAGGGTCGGCAACGCGAGCATCGAGGGCAGCTGGCGCAACGGGTTGTGTGCGCGAATGAACGGCGGAGTGGGCGTCACGACGGGTCGTATTGGTTTGTTCGGCTCCGCACGACCGTTCGCTCAAGTGCCGTCGGGCCAGCACCGTCCGGAAATCGGAGATTCGTCGGGCAGCTGCGGCCAAGTCCCGGTTTGGCACATGCTTAAGTAGCCATCGATCGGGGGGTGTGACGTTTTTGCGACCCGGTGGCATCCCCTTCGCAAGGGGACGTTCGCCATGACCTGCTCCCCCTCGCAGACGGCTAGTCGCTCAGTAGCGTTCCCTGAGCGTGAGCGGATTCGCACAGAACTGACGGCGCTGCTCGCGCGCCTCGGTTGCGACGTCCCTTCGGTCGAACCCCCGGCGCCGCATGCAGATGCAGCGCTCGCGACCGCGTTGATGGATGCCTTCCGCAAAACCGGTGACTCCGAGGCCTTCGACGGCCTGGTCCGCTGGGCAGGACCCCAGCTGCGCGCGCGGGTGCGTTCGCGGCTGCGTTCCCTCGGTGCGATGCTCGACCCCAACGAGGTCTGGCAGGACACCATCGTCAACATCTACCGCTACCCCGACCGCTTCCTGGCCTCGCGGCCCGGCGCGTTCGCGGCCTGGTCGTCGACGATCGTGGACAACGCGATCCGCCGTCACCTGCGCCGCAGCAAGCGCGACCTGGGCGTGACGCTGCGCGACCCGGAGGTCCTGCAGGAGCAGGCCGACGAGTCGATGCGCGAACCGAGCAAGCAGGCCGAGACGCACGAGGAATGCATGGCGACCGCTTCGGCGTTCGGCCTCGTGCTGCAGGCCTACCTGCTCGCGTTCCACAAGCTGGCCGAGCGCGAACGGTTCGTGCTGCAGATGGTCGAGGTGCGGCAGATGCGTTACGCGGAGCTGGCGCAGATCCTCGGCATCCGGCCCGAGGCGCTGAAGATGGTCGTGTTCCGGGCGCGCAAGCGCATCCACGACCGCCTGCAGCAGCTGCTGTCCGGCAACGGCCTGGACAAGGCGCGCGGTGGTCGCCGTTCGGCGTCGGTCGGCGCAGCCGCTGGGTCGGGCCCTGCGGCTGCAGTGGCATAGGCGATCGGAACGCGCCGCAGGTGACGGCTGGCACGCTCGGCTGGGTGGGCGTTCGCTTGCAACCGCTGCGCGCGGCGCGAAGCTCACGGCCATGGCCGAGACCGTCGATCGTCTGTTCGTGCACTGCCGCCAGCTCGTCACGCTGACCGATGGCGAGCCGACCGGGCCGCGCCGCAAGGACGCGATGCAGCCGATGGGGGTGATCGACGACGGCGCGGTCGCGGTGCAGGGCGGCCGCATCGTCGCGGTCGGCAGCACCGACGAGATCACCGCCCGATATCGTGCGCCCGAGGAACTCGACCTCGACGGCTTCGTGGTGATGCCGGGGTTCGTCGATTGCCACACCCACCCAGTGTTCGCGCGCACGCGCGAGCAGGAGTTCCACATGCGCTGCGCCGGCGCCGACTACATGGCGATCGCGCAGGCCGGTGGTGGCATCCTCAGTTCGATGCGCGCGGTGCGCGAGGCGTCGCTCGAGGAGCTGGCCGAACGCACCGAACAGCACCTGTGGCGCTTCCTCGAGAACGGCATCACCACGATCGAAGCGAAGGGTGGCTACGGCCTGTCGCTCGAGGCCGAGCAGAAGAGCATGCAGGCGCTGGACGCGGCGGCCGCGCTGGTGCCGCTCAACCTGAAGCGCACCTTCCTCGGCGCGCACGAGTTCCCGCCCGAGTACCGCGACGATCGCGACGAGTACGTGCGCATCGTCTGCGACGAGATGATCCCGGCGCTGGCGCCGATGGCGGACTACTGCGACGTGTTCGCGGAGCCGGGCGTGTTCACCCGGGAGCAGAGCGAACGCGTACTCAAGGCCGCGCTCGACGCCGGCCTGCGGCTGCGCGTGCACGCCGACGAGATCCAGCCGATGGGGGGCGCCGAGATGGCGGTGGCGCTCGGCGCCGATTCCGCCGACCACCTCGGCCAGATCTCGGATGCCGGCATCGCCGCGATGGCCGCCAGCGACACCACCGGCGTGCTGCTGCCGGGCACGATCTTCTTCCTGGCCAAGCCCGGCTACGCGCCGGCGCGCAAGATGATCGAGGCCGGCTGCGCGGTCGCGCTGGCGACCGACTTCAACCCCGGTTCGTCGCACACCCAGTCGATGACGCTGATCCACACGATCGCGTGCACCCAGATGAAGATGTCGGTCGAGGAGTGCATCGTCGCGTCGACGATCAATCCGGCGTTCTCGCTGCAGCTCGACCACGAGGTCGGCACGCTGCACCCGGGCAAGCGCGCCGACCTGTGCGTGCTCGACATCCCGAGCTACCAGGCGCTCGGCTACACCTTCGGCGGCAACCCGGTCGCGATGACGATCAAGGACGGCATCCCGGTGATGGCCAACGTCGCCGACCGCCAACCCGACTGGTTCGCCGACGGCGTCGCCCTCGACGAATAGGCTGGTTTGGTTCCGGGACGAGACCTTACCGACCAACCCGGCGAACGGCCCGCGCACGCCGTTCTTCAGTCGCGGCGCGCGACCATCACCAGGCGGCCGCTGTCGACGCGGAACACCTCGCCCTCGGCGCCGAACGCCTGCGCGTCGGCGAAGCCGGCGGCCAACAGCCAGCTGCGCAGTTCGGTCGCCGAGAACAGCCGCAGCGCGTACTCGCAGCTGCGCGTCGGCTGGCCGCTGCGGGTCACGAACCGACGCACGTGCAGGCGGCCGGTGGACGGGTCGAACATGCTGCGGTCGATCAGGAAGTGGTGGCCGGCGTCGTCCTCGAGTTCCTTGGTCGCAGAGGACTCGTGGTCGGTCAGACCCGGCTCGTGCAGGTTGAGCGTCTCGAGCAGCAGCAGGCCGCCCGGCTTCAGCGCGCGGTGCAGCCGACCGAGCTGCTGCTGCAGCGCCGCGTCGCTCTCGCCGTCGCCATCGCCGTAGCCGAACGACGTGAACCACGACACCGCGCAGTCGAACGCACCGTCGAACGACAGCGTGCGCCAGTCGCCGTGCCGGTAGTCGACCTGCACCCCGCGCCGTGCCGCCGACGCGCGCGCCCGCTCCAGGAACGTCTCGCAGCGGTCGACGCCGACCACCTCGGCACCGCGGTCGGCGAGCCGTTCGGCGATGCGGCCGTGGCCGCACGGCAGGTCCAGCACGCGCTGGCCCGGCTGCAGGTCGACCAGCAGCGCGATCAGCTCGGCCTCCTCGTCGTTGACGCCGTCGTGCAGCTCGCCCGCGTAGAAGTCGAGGTAGTCCCGACCGAAGACCTCACCCGCGCCGCCGTCAGCCACCGAGCGCCTCCCGCTCTCGCAGCACGCGCACGTCCTCGCCCGTCGGCGCCTGGAACAGCCGCAGGTCGAACTCGTGCACGGCCGCGAGCAGGAAGTCGAACAGGTCGGCCTGGATCGCCTCGTAGTCGCCCCACGCCGTCGTGCGCGTGAACGCGTAGATCTCGAGCGGCAGCCCCTTCGGCCCCGGCGGCAGCTGCCGCACCAGCAGCGTCAGGCCCTGGTGGATCATCGGGTGCTGCCGCAGCCACTCGTAGACGTAGGCGCGGAACGTGCCGATGTTGGTCAGCCGCCGCACGTCGAGCGGCGGCGTCGCGTCGCCGCAGGCCTTGTTGGTCTCGGCGAGCGCGGCCTTCTTGCCGTCGATGTACTTCTTCAGCACCACAAGCTCGCCGAAGCGGTCGACCTCCTCCTGGGTCAGGAACCGCACCGAGGCGCTGTCCAGGAACACCGAACGCTTGATGCGACGGCCGGGACCCTGGCTCATGTTGCGCCAGTTCTTGAACGGCTTGTTGACCAGCTGGATGGTCGGGATCGTCGACACCGTGCGGTCGAAGTTCTGGATCTTGACGGTGTGCAGCGCCATGTCGACGACGTCGCCGTCGGCAGCGCCGGGCACCTCGACCCAGTCGCCGAGCCGGATCATGTCGTTCTGCGACAGCGTCACCGACGCGACCACCGACAGGATCGTGTCCTTGAACACCAGCATCAGCACCGCGGTGAACGTGCCGAGGCCGATCAGCACGCCGGTCGGATCGCGCCCGAACAAGAACGCCACCGCCGCGACCGTGCCGATCACGTAGAGGAAGATCTTGATCAGGCTGATGTAGCCCTTGATCGGGCGGGCGCGGTTCTTGGCCCGGCGGTTCCAGATCTCGTGGCCGGCGTCGACGAGCGCGCCGAGCGCCAGCATGCCGGTGATCGTGGTCATCGCGGTCAGCACCTGCCGGACCCACAGCACGATCGGCTCGGCGGAGTCGAACGCCGGGTCGAGGCCCGGCATCGTCTCGACGATCGCGGCGCAGATCAGCGTCGGCGGCATGTAGCTGATCCACCGGAAGAACGCCTTGTCGACGAAGATGTCGTCCCAGGTGTTCTTGGTCTTGCGGATCAGCCGCACGATCACGAGCCGTCGCAGCGCGCGCGTCGCCAGCAGGATCAGCACGCCGATGACGACCAGCGCCGCGACGCCGATCACCTGTTCGATCCAGAGTTCGACGGTCTTCGGCAGCCAGCGCAGCGCGTTGAGCCCCTCCTCGGAGGCCTGCTCGATCGCCTTGCCGAGCGGATCCTGCGGTCCGGACGGCCCCTGGGGGAAGAAGCGCAGCACGGTCTCGATCATCGCTGCCCGCATCATGCGCCCGCGGCGCGCCGGGTCCATCGTGATCGGCGAATCCTGCCGCTGCCGCTATGCTGCGCGGATGGCCTCCCGTCTCGCCATGCTCCTGAGCCTGGTCCTCGCGGCCGCTCCGTCCGTCGCGCAGGACGAGGACCGCAGCGTTCGGATCGCCGGCGTCGTCGTCGATACGCGCGGCCGCGCGATCGAGGCGGCGAAGATCGGCACCGGCTGGTGGTACGACCAGCGCCGCATGAGCGCCTACGGCTCGCAGGACGTCTGGCCGGCGGACTCGACCCGCGACGCCAACGGCTGGAACTTCGTGCGCACCAACGTCGACGGCAGCTTCGCTGCGCGCGTGCTGCCGCAGCGTCGCAGCGACACGGTGCAGCTGATCGTGTTCTCCGAGGACTACCGGCTCGGCGGCGCGTTTGCGTGGGGCCGCGACGAACCGCTCGGCAAGCTGCGGCTGGTGCTCGAGCCGGTCGCGCGGTTCCGCGCGACGCTGACCTGCGACGCGCTCGGCAAGAAGCGCGTGCCGGCGACCGCGTACCTGCGCTCGTTCGACGGCCGCCGCATCGGCCGCTTCAAGGCCGACGAGGGACTGGTCGACCTGCGGCTGCCGGCCGGCCACTACGTGCTGCACGTCTACGGTGCCAACAAGCAGGAGGTCGAGGCGCGGAACTTCGCGTTCGCGGTGTCGGCGGGGGAGGACGCGCGCGCGCGCGACATCGACCTCGAGCCCAACTGGATCGCGTCGAACCGCGGCAAGGCGATCCCGCTGTGGCAGGCGACGGCGGCGCGCGGCCTGGACCTGCAGCGCACCGACTTCGCGACGTTCGCCGGCAAGTGGCTGCTGGTGCAGATGTGGAACTGCGAGAGCGTCGAGCCCGGTCGCGACATCCCGATGCTGCTGCGCTTCGACCAGGACTGGCGCCGCAAGCACCCCGGCGAGGAGCCGCCGTACGCGATCCTGCTGCTGCACATGGGCGGCGCCAAGACGCTCGAGGAGCTCGACGAACAGATCGCGCACCTGCAGCTGCGCGAGAACCACTGGGGCGGCCAGCCGCTGCCGTTCCCGATCCTGCTCGATCCGGGCGAGAAGACCCGCGAGTTCTGGAAGACCCGCTGGCGCCGCACCACGTTGCTGTTCGATCCGCGCGGCAAGCTGTGGGGCGAGACCGACGGCGACGACGAACTCAAGCTGGCCGCCGAAGGCAAGCTCGAGCACGCCGTCCCGGCCCGCCCGAAGAAGGCGTCGGATCGATAGGTTGATGCCGTGACAGATCCCAACGGACCGGATCGTTCGGTGCGCATCAGCAAGTTCTTGAGCTACGTGCTGCGGCACCGCCCCGACACGGTGGGCATCGAGCTCGACGAGGGCGGTTGGGTGGACGTGGACGTGCTGCTGGCCGCCGCGCGGGACCACGAACCCGAGCTCACGCGAGGCCGACTCGAGGAAGTCGTGCGCAGCTCCGACAAGCAGCGCTTCGTCCTGTCGGACGACGGGCGACGCATCCGCGCGAATCAGGGGCACTCGGTCGACGTCGATCTCGGTTTGCAGCCGATCGAACCGCCGGAGCAGCTGTTCCACGGGACGGCCGAACGGTTCGTCGACAGCATCTTCACGAACGGTCTGGAGCGGCGTTCCAGGCATCACGTGCACCTGTCGGCGGACGTCGAGGTCGCGCGCGCGGTCGGGCAACGGCACGGCCGGGTCGCGATCCTGCGCGTCGCCAGCGGCGCGATGCAGCGGGACGGCCTCGCGTTCTGCCGGTCGGACAATGGCGTCTGGCTGACGGCCCACGTCGCTCCGCGATATCTGACCCGGCTGCCGACCGGGGACCCCGAGCGGGCGTGATCCGCCGGGTCCGTGAGGTTGGTTCGGTCCGCAAGGTTGGTTTCGGGAGCAGACGTTACCGACCGAGGCTCGTGCCGACGGGGGCCACCTTTCGTTGGTGTGCGCCGCGTGCACGCGGCTAGGATCGCCGCCAGCGCCCGATCGGCGCGGTCCCGAACTGCCAAGCCACTGATGTCCGAACTGCTCGAATTCGTTCCCAACTTCTCCGAAGGCAAGGACCAGGCCGTCGTCGACGCGATCGTCGCGCAGATGGTCGCCGTGCCCGGTGTCACCTGCCTCGGCGCCGAACTCGACGGCAGCCACAACCGCGCGGTGGTGACGCTCGCCGGGGACAAGGACGCGGTCGCCGAGGCGGCGTTCGTCGGGGCGAAGGCGGCGATGGAGCGCATCGACCTGCGCAACCACAAGGGCGAGCACAAGCGCATGGGCGCGATGGACGTCTGCCCGTTCGTGCCGCTCGGCGCCACCACGATGGCGACCGCGGTGGCGACGGCGCGCGCGGTCGGCGAACGGATCGGCAACGAACTCGAACTGCCGGTGTTCCTCTACGCCGAGGCGTGCACGCGCGAGGAGCGCCGCAAGCTCGGCGCGATCCGCAACAAGGAGTTCGAAGGCCTCAAGGACCTGGTCGGCAGCGACGACGACTACGCGCCGGACTTCGGCCCGGCGCGCATGCACGAGACCGCCGGCGCGGTCGGTGTCGGCGCGCGCAAGTTCCTGATCGCCTACAACATCAACCTCGCGACCGAGGACGTACAGGTCGCCAAGGACATCGCCAAGGCGGTGCGCGAGAAGGACGGGGGCTTCGCGAAGGTCCAGGGCATGGGCTTCTTCCTCGACGACAAGAAGATGGCGCAGGTGTCGATGAACCTGCTCGACTTCGAGACCACGTCGATCCGCACCGTGTTCGACAAGGTCAAGGAACTGGCCAACGCGCAGGGGGTCGAGGTCGCCGAGAGCGAACTGATCGGTCTGGCGCCGGCCGCCGCGATCGACGCCGAGCTCGCCGCGCACATCCAGCTGCCCGACTTCGATGCCCAGCAGGCGGTGGTCGAGGCAAAGCTCGCCGGCGGGAACTGAGCGCGATGAGTGCGCGCCGTCCGTCCGGGTTCGTGCTGCTGCTGGTCGCTGCGTCGTCGGCGCTGCTGGCGGTGCTGATCGCACCGTTTGCCGCGTCGTTCTTCGCCGCCGCGGTGCTCGCCGGCGTGCTGCACCCGGCCAAGGAGGCGCTCGCCCGGCGACTCGGCGATCGCGGCGGTGCCGCGTCGCTGCTGCTGACGACCGGCGTGGTGCTGCTGGTCGTCGGCCCGATGGCCGGCCTGATCGTGTTCGTCGCCAAGCAGGGCACTTCGCTCTACGCGCGCGGCCTCGAGACCTGGCGCGAGTCCGGCGTAGAAGGGCTGATCGCCGAGCTGCCGGGGCCGCTGCAGGACCTGGCGCGCTGGCTCGGCGAGCACTGGCCGGGCAGCTTCCGGGTGGTGTCCGAGTCGGGCGGTGACGAAGCGGTGGCGGTCTCGGGCCAGCAGCTGCAGGCCGCGACGTCGGTCGCCGCGGCGGTGCTCGACGGCCTCGCCAACGTGCTCGTCGACATGGGCGTGCTCGTCGTCACGATGTTCTTCCTGCTGCACCAGGGCAAGAAGCTGGTCGACTGGGTCGTCGACGTGCTGCCGCTGGCCAACGACGAAGGCGAACGGCTGGTCGCGGAGTTCCGCGACGTGACCCGCGCCGTGTTCGGCGCGACGATCGTCACCGCGCTGCTGCAGACGGTGGTGTCGTGGATCGGCTACGCGATCGCCGGCATCCCGTACCAGCCGATCGCGCTGCTGGTGACGTTCGTCTGCGCGCTGATCCCGGTGGTCGGCGCAGCGCTGGTGGTGCTGGCGATCGGCGGGCTGCTGTGGCTCGACGGCCAGACCGGCTACGGCGTGTTCCTGATCGTCTGGGGTCTGCTGCCGGTCGGCCTCAGCGACAACATCGTCAAGCCGTGGCTGGCCAAGGACAAGATGCGCCTGCCCGGTCCGGTGGTGCTGTTCTCGATGCTCGGCGGGGTCGTCGTGTTCGGCGCGTTCGGCATCGTCGCCGGTCCGCTGATCGTCGCGTTCTTCCTGGCGTCGCTGCGCCTGCTGGACCGGCGCGACGGCTAAGCTGCCCGGATGACCGGAGAAGCCGCGCGCGAAGTCGTCGTCGACCTGCAGAACCTGAGCAAACGGTTCGGCGGGCACAAGGCCGTCGACGGGCTGTCGCTGCAGGTGCATCGCGGCGAGATCCTGGCGCTGCTCGGACCCAACGGCGCCGGCAAGACCACGACCATCCGGATGCTGATGGGCATCCTGTCGCCGACGGCGGGCACCGCGACCGTGTGCGGCCGTGACTGCTTCGGCGACCGCGCCGAGGTCATGCAGCACGTCGGCTACCTGCCCGACGAGCCGATGTTCTACGAGCACCTGCGCGGCGGCGAGATCGTGCGCTTCTGCGGCCGGATGCGCGGCATGCCCGACGACGAGGTCGTGCAGCGCACCGAAGAGCTGGCCGAACGGCTGGCGTTCGCCGACGCGCTCGACGAATACGCGGTCAACTACTCGATGGGCATGCGCAAGAAGCTGGCGCTGTCGTGCGCGATGCTGCACCGCCCGGACGTGCTGGTGCTCGACGAGCCGACCAACGGCCTCGACCCGGTGGTCACGCGCACGCTGCTGGCGCTGGTTCGCGAACTGGCCGAGGACGGCACCGCGATCTTCTACAGCACGCACCTGCTGGAGCAGGCGGAGAAGCTGTGCGACCGCGTCGCGATCGTGCACGAGGGCCGGCTCGCGGCGCTCGGGACCGCCGACGGACTGCGCCAGGACTTGGCTGCCGGCGGTTCGCTCGAGGACGTGTTCTTCCAGGTCGCGCAGGCCAGCGCGGAGCCGAGCGCGCCGGCCGACGACGCCGCCGACGACGCCGCCGACGACGACGCGGGGGACGCGCAGTGAGCTACCGGCCACCGGGCACGCTCGGAGTGCTGCGGATCCTGGCGGGCAACTCGATGCGGCGGCTGTTCCGCGCCGCCGACGTGCAGAAGTCCAAGCGCCAGCACGAGGCCGCGCGCCCGCGCCACGGCGACCGGCAGCGCCCTGGCAACGAGCCGGCGCGTAGCAAGGGGCCGCGGCGCCGCAAGGCGACCCGGCGCAAGTCCGGCAGCGGGATGATGTGGCTGATGCTGCTGATGGTGCCGCTGTTCGTGTTCCAGTCGATGCTGATGTCGCGGCGGGCGGTGGACAACCTCAGCATCGCCGCGCATCGGACCGCGCCGGGCGAGGGGCGTCTGGTCGTTCCCAAGGACCTCTACTGGGAGATCTACAAGGTCGCCAACAAGGGGCCCGACCAGGTCGCCGCGGTGCTCGCCGAGAACGGCATCGACGAACAGCATCGCCCGCCGCGTTCGCGCATCGAACGCGCGGTGGCCGCGCGCGCCTCGGACGGGCTCGACAAGGCCGGCATGTACCTGAAGCGGGAGCGCGGGCCCGACGGCTTCCGCTGGCGCAGCGACGAGGCGCGCCGGCTGTTCGTGCAGTGCGGCGCGACCCTGCTGCTGCTGTTGACGGTGATGGGGCTGTGCAGCGCGTTCGGTGCGGCCAACACCTCGCTCGGCGGCGGCGACTGGGTGCAGTGGTGGTTGATGACGTTCCCGGTCGCGACCCGTTCGCTGGTGCTGGCCAGGGCGCTCGAGTTCTCGCTGGTGCAGTTCTTTCCGTGGTTCACGCTGTTCCCGCTGAGCTACCAACTGCTGTCGGCGCTCGGCCAGCCGTGGGCCCTGCCGATCGCGATCGCGGCGACGCTGGCGACCACGTTCCTCAGCGGCGCCGTGCGGCTGTGGGGCGAGACGCACCTGCGGCTGCGCTTCTCGCTGCACACGATCAAGAACATCCAGGGGGCGTGCACGTTGCTGTCGCTCGCGATGATCGGCCTGGTGTTCTGGCTCGGATTGACCGAGCAGACCCCGTTCGTGTTCGTCGACGTGGCCGGAGCACTGCCGGAGTGGCTGACCCTGCTGCCTGGCGCCTGGCCGATCGGCCTGCCGGGCTTCGGCGCGCTGGCGGCGATCGTCGGGATCGTCGTGACGTGCGCCGCGTTCGGGTTCTCGATCGCCTCGACGTCCCGCTCGCTGCGCGGCGGCGTGATGCGCACCGGCGGCGTCGATGCCGGCCAACGCCGTGGCCTGCGAACGTGGGCGCGCGGCGTGGGCCTGTCGCTCGGCGGCAAGGAACTGGCGCTGCTGAAGCGCGACCGGACGTTCCTGGTGCAGACGCTGCTGGTGCCGCTGTTCATCATCGTGCTGCAGCTGATCGTCAACCCCAAGATCGGCGATGCCGAAGGCGTCGGGGTCGCGATCATCGCCTACGTGGTCGGCTTCTACGGCGCGACCGGCGGCTGCTTCCAGGTGCTCAGCTCCGAGGGCCGGGCGCTGTGGATGCTCTACTCGCTGCCGATCTCGGCCGAGCAGGTGCTGCGGCACAAGACGCGCGTGTGGGCGACGGTCTGCTGCGTGTTCGGCACGGTCGGCCTGGTGGTGTTCTCGGCGCGCGGTGGCTTCGACGCGGGGCAGTTCGCGGTCGACCTCTTGTTCGTGCTGGCGGGCGTCTGGTGCGCCGCGCACATCGCCGCGGCGATCAGCGTGATGGGCGCCAACACCACGCCGGACTCGGTGCAGCGGCAGCCCAAGCAGCGCTATGCGTGGCTGTTCCTGTTCCTGGCCGGTTCGTACTCGGCCGTGCTCGGCCTGCCCGAACCGGGCCACCGGATCGCCGGGGCGACCGTGTTCGCGACGATCTCGTATGCGATGTGGCAGCGCGCCGCCGACCGGATGCGGTGGTTGCTCGATCCGGTCACCGACCCGCGCGACCGCCTGACGCTGATCGATGCCGGCGGCGCGATGCTGGCGTTCTTCATGCTGCAGCTGGCGACGTTCGCGATCGTCTACGCGGTGACCGAGGCGATGATGTGGAGCCTGACGATCGGCTTCGTCGTCGGCGGAACGGTCACGCTGGCCTTCTACCTGGTCCGGCTACCGGCGCGGGGCGTGCCGCTCGCCGCCGAACTCGGCATGCGGGCTCGGCCAAGGGCGGCGCTTGCGACGACCGCGATCGGCGTGCTGGTCGGCGGCGCACTCGGCGGCCTCGCTCTGCTGTACTTGCGTTGGCTGGAGGAGGTCGCGCCGGCCCAGGTGCCGCCGGTGCCGCCGGAGGACTTCGTGGCGCTGTTGGTGCTCGGGGTCTGCGCCGCCCCGGTGATCGAAGAACTGCTGTTCCGCGGCCTGCTGCTGGGCGCGCTGCGGCGGTCGACGTCGACGATCGTCGCGCTGCTGTGGAGTTCGCTGGTGTTCACGTTCGTGCACCCGATGGCGTCCTGGCCGCCGGTGTTCCTGGTCGGTGTCGCGTGCGCGGCGCTGCGGCACCGCGGCGGCTTCCTGCCCGCCTGCATGGTGCTGCACGCGGTCTACAACGCGATCGTCATCGGGCTGCGCTGAGCGCCGGCGCGGTCCCGAAACCGCTGCGCCGCCGCGAGCAAGCGCGCGAACCAGCGTGATTCGGTGTAGTCGCGCATCACCCGGCTGTGGCCGGCGGCGGCGATGCGGCGCCGCTCGTCCTCGTGCGCAAGGTAGTGGTGCGTCAGCTCGACGCATTCCTCGAGCGACGAGAAGCCGACGATCTCCTCGCCCGGCCGCAGCCAGCGGCCGATCTCGGTCGGGTTGTCGCACAGCTGCAACACGCCGTTGGCCGGCAGCTCCAGGAAGCGCGTGTTGCACGGACCCGTCGAGTTGTGCAGGTTCCAGCCGAGCCGCGCGCGCGGGTAGATCGACGTCTGTGGCGCGCGCCCCATCGGCCAGCCGGGCCCGCGCACGCAGGCGTCGGGGAACGTTCGCACCAGCGCTTCGACGCGCTGCGCCCGATCGCTGAGGCCGAGGTCGCGTTCGCAGCACAGCGCGATGTCGAGCGGGCGCGCGTCGTCGAGGATCGAGGTGCCGGTCACGCCGGCGGCGATGCGGTCGGGGCGCAGCACCGGGAAGATCGGCTCGACGTGGCCGCAGCCCCACGAACGGTAGTCGTCGAGGCAGGTCGGGTTGACCACCAGCTGCACGTCATAGTGCGGCGCGATCGGTCGCGACAGCTGCTCGCTGTTCTCGGGGTCGTCGGCGCTGACGAACACCGACGTGCCGGCGAACTGCTCGACGAACTCCGGGTGCAGCATCGAGCCGCCGGCGGCGACCAGCAGGTCGCACCCGCTGAGCAGCTCGCCGAGACGTTCGTAGTCCGCCATCAGCTGCGGGTCGCGCGAGCGGTAGCGCCGGTCGAGTTCGGGGAACAGATACCAGTGCTCGCAGCGGATCCCGAACGGCACCACGTCGTGGCCGAGCGCGTTCATGCGGTCGGCGCAGCCCTGCTCCTCGGTGACGCGCGCCTGCGAGTAGGCGGGATAGACCCACGCGACCTTCGGTGCGCGCGCCTGCGGCGGCGCCGGGCGCGCGGGGGCCGGCACCAGCACCTTGTCCGCCTGCGAGCGCACGTCGATCTGCTCCTGCAGGATGTCGTCGAGCGTGCGCGTCAGCGACCAATCCGGATAGTCGCGCTGCAGCTTCGACAGGTCGGTGTAGTAGACGCGGTGGTCGCCGCGGCGTTGGTTGCCGCCGAGGTGCAGCTTCGGCCGCCGACCACACAGCGCCTCGATCCGTTCGACGCACTCGAGCAGCGACGCCGCGTTGGCGCGGCCGCCGCCGAGGTTGTAGACCTCGCCGGGTCGCGGCGCCTGCGCGAACGCCCACAGCGCCGCGACCACGTCGTCGGCGTGGATCTGGTCGCGCACCTGCTTGCCGCCGTGGCCGTAGACCGTGTAGTCGCCCCCGGTCACCGCCTGGCGCACCAGGTAGTTGAGGAAGCCGTGCAGCTCGACGCCGGCGTGGTCGGGGCCGGTCAGGCAGCCACCGCGGAACACCCCGGTGTTGAGCCCGAAGTAGCGTCCGTATTCCTGGACCATCACGTCCGCCGCCACCTTGCTCGCGCCGAACACCGAGTGCATCGTGCGGTCGATCGGCTGGGTCTCGGCGATGCCGCGCCGCAGCTCGTCGGTCGCGAAGTCGTAGCGCGTGTCGAGCTCGACCTGCGGCAGGTGGTTGGGGCCGTCGCCGTAGACCTTGTTGGTGCTCAAGAACGTGAACACCGCGTCCGGCGCGTGCTGGCGGCAGGCCTCCAGCAGGTTGATCGTGCCGACCGCGTTGACGTCGAAGTCGTCGAACGGCCGGCTGGCTGCGAGGTCGTGGCTCGGCTGCGCCGCCGCGTGCACGACCAGCTCGAAGCCGCCGTCGCGCAGCACGCCGTCGACCTCGGCCCGGTCGCGGATGTCGAGGTCGAGGTGACGAAACCGGTCGAAGTGCGCGCGCAGCGTCAGCAGCGTGCGGCGGGTGTCGCCCTTCGGCCCGAAGAAGTCGCGCCGCATGTTGTTGTCGACGCCGACGACGTCGCAGCCCATGCGGCAGAAGAACGACACCGCTGCCGAGCCGATCAGCCCGCTGCTGCCGGTGACCAGCACGCGCATCACACGGCCCCCTGCACGAGCGGCCGCGGCTGCGCCGGCGACGACGACGCGTCGGCGAGGATCGCGTCAAACATGCGGGCGAAGCCGCGCGCGCGCTGCTGCCAGTCCCACGCCGACTCGATCCGCTCGCGCAGCCGCAGGCCCATCCGTTCGCGCAGTTCCGGTCGTTGTTCGATCAGCATCAGCGCCGCCGCGAGCGCGCGCGGGTCCCGTTCGATCAGGATGCCGCTCTGGCCGTGCTCGATCAGCTCCGGCATGTTGCCGACCCGCGTGCTGACGATCGGCACGCCGCAGGCGGCCGCCTCGAGCGCCGGGTTGGGCGTGCCTTCGACGCGGCTCGCGCACACGTAGACGTCGAGGCCCTGGTAGAACGTGCGCATCTCGGCGGGGGTGCGCAGCCGTTCTTCGCGGGCGGCGAGCAGCAGCTGGAACCGGCCGGGGTGGCCCTGCGCCAGCAGCGACATCGCCGGCCGGATCACGGTCGAGACGCCGCGCATGTCGGGTCCGAAGTTGTCGAGGCTGCCGGCCCAGCCGACGCGCAAAGGGCCCGGTGCGCGCGCGCCGGCGCGCGGCTGGAAGAAGCCGGCGTGCACGCCGTTGGGCAGGCACAGCGGCCGGGTGTCCGGCAGCAGCGGCCGCACCTCGTGCTCGAGCAGTTCGCTGTGGGTGAACACGCTGTGCGGCAGCCGGCGCAGGATGTCGAGGCCGGCCTCGCGCAGCTCGCCCTCGAGCTCGTTGTGCGAGCAGACGCCCATCGCGAGCTTGTGGCGGTTGCGCGTCAGGGCCTCGCCGAGCCCCTCGAAGCTCATCAGCTGGCGCCAGTACCAGATCACCACGACGTCGGCGCGGTCGATGTCCTCGCCGGTCAGCGATTCCTGGTAGACGACGCGGCCGTTGAACTTCGGCTGCAGGCAGCGGATCAGGTTGTGGGCCTTGTGGTCGTGCGCCCAGCCGCGGCTGTCGACGACGTAGAGCACCTCGGGACGCTGGCTCGGCGTCGGGATCGCGACCGAGCGGGTGGCGCGCCGGCAGAACAGCACGCCCTTGGGCATCGGCTCGTCGTTGCGCGTCTCGCGCACCACCTCGAAGCCGCAGCGCTGCAGCTCGTAGCGGATCTCGGCCGCGCCGTAGCGCGAGCGGTACTCGCTCGGGGCCCGCTGGTGCACCGGCTTGTCGACGTCGGACGACAACCAGCGGTGGTTCGGGTTCTTGTCGAAGTCGCGGTCGATGTAGTCCATCGCGAACAGTCCGTCGTCGCTCAGCAGCTCGCGGATCCGTCGCAGGAACGCATGCAGGTCGAAGTCGTCGACGAGCTGCACCCAGTTCATCGCGCAGATCGCGTCGTAGCGCCGGTCGGGCGCGGCCTTCAGCGTGCGGCCGTCGTCGATCCACAGCCTGGTTTCGCGACCGGCGGCGCGCAGAAGTTCGCGGCCGGCCGCGATCGCCTTCGGGTCGAGGTCGCAACCGCTCAGATCGCGCAGGCCGCGCGACGCCAGCCACTCGAGGTTGGCGCCGACGCCGCAGCCGATGTCGAGCACGCTCTGCTCCGGCGACAGGCTCTCGGCGAGCCAGGCGTAGGTCAGCGCGTTGTCCCAGCGTTCGGCGCGCGCGCGGATCGAGTAGGCGAACCACGGCTGCACGCCGTGCGTGGCCAGCACCGCGTCGACGTCGACGTCGTCGCCGTCCGGGGTGCGGTAGCAAACCTGCCAGGGGGTGCCCTGCGGTCCGTCGGCGGTCCACATCTGCGGCTGCACGCGCGCGACGTTCGGCTGCGGCGCCTTCTTGTGCGCGTCCTCGGTGCGGGTGAAGGCCTGCTCGAACTCCGACATCGTCGCGAAGCCGAAGCCGAGCTCGCGGGCCCGTTCGGCGACGGCGCGCAGGTCGTCGACGAACCGCTGCACGTCGCCGTCGGTCGCCGTGTACGGCGTCGCGCCGGCGACCAGCTCCATGCTGTGGAACATCATGCAGAGCGATTGCCACGGCAGGCCGCGGTCCTCGTCGCGCGCCGCCGCCTCGAGGATCGCCAGCAACTGCGCGCGCGTGCTGCTGACCGGGCGCAGCCAGGTCGGGCTGTCGCCGGCGCCGCCGCACAGGCTCGCGGGCACGATCGTGACCGGCACCTCGAGCAGCGGGGCGCCGTCCTGCAGGTCGTTGGCGGTGGCGAACACGTCGCCGCTGGCGTGCACTCGGTAGGGGCGGTGCGACAGATGGCGGAAGTCGGGCTCGCTGCGGCCCGCGGGGTCGGTCCAGACGACGCCGGGCGTGATCGACGAGTCGACGCGGTAGCCGAGCTCGTAGAGCGCGCGGCCGGTGCGGCGGCCGATGCCGAAGCGGCCGGCGCGGAACGCCGTCGGCCGCTGCCCGAACTGCTGGCTGAACAGGTCGGTCAGTTCGCCGAGCAGCCGCCGTTCGTGTTCGGGCGAGAGGTCCTTCTGCATCCAGCGGATCTCGGTCGCGGGGTCGGTCCACTGGCGCCGCGGCAGCACGCCGGGCATGTAGTCGGCGTGCAGGTGCGCGGCCAGTTCGCAGTCGCGCTGACCGCGCAGCACCGCGACCGCGTCGCGGTCGCACAGCGCCTCGGGACTGACGAAGTAGGTCGGCCGCATGCCGGTCTCGGCGCACAGCGGCGCGAGCAGCTGCGGGATCGCCTCGTGGATGCTGCGGAACGTCAGCGTCGTCGGCGTGCCCCAGCTCGGGTCGTAGTCGCGCTCGACGTCGAGGGTCAGCAGCAGGCGGGTCGTGCGTTCGCTCATCGGGTGGCTCCGGCCGGCGCCGGCGCGGTGGTGTGCGCGGCGATCACGAGGTTCTTGTCGAAGCAGCGCGGCGTGCTGCGGTCCTGCAGCGCGAACAGCTGCTGGTGGAAGCGGCGCGACTCGGCGACGTTCTGCGCCAGCGACGGCTCGGCCGAGAAGTCGGGCACCAGCAGTTCGTGGTGTTCGAAGCCGGCGAGCCGCAGCAGCTGGCCGGCGCTCTGCTCGGTGAAGCCGACCTGGTGGGTCAGGTCCATGCAGCGCGAGTAGATGCCGAGCACGTTGGCCATGTTGGGCGTGCGGAACACCGCGACCCCGCCCGGGCGCAGTGCACCGCGCACCGCCTTGGCGAAGTCGAGCGCCTCGCCGAGCGGGAAGTGCTCGAGCAGGTCCCACGCGGTGATCAGGTCGTAGCCGCCGACGCGTGCCCGCAAGTGCTCGATCGCATCGCCGAGCGCCAGGTCGGCGTCGCTGCCGAGCCGCCGCGAGGCGTGCGCGTGCAGCTGGGCGTCGATCTCGACGCCGTGCAGATCGCTGTAGCCGTGTTCGCGCAGGAACTGCAGCAAGAGGCCGTAGCCGCAGCCGACGTCGAGCGCGCGCGCGCTGCGGTCGTGCGGCAGCACCGGCAGCAGTTCGCTGCGGTAGTAGGCGAACGCGGCGGTCACGGTGTTCTCGTCCGGCTCGTTGAGCGCGTCGAAGTGTTCGTGGTAGGCCTGCTTGCACTGCGCGACGACGTCGGCGTCGGTGGTCGGCTGCGGGATCGCGACGCTGGTCTCGGCGCGCAGCAGGCCGGCCGCGTGGTCGAACAGCGCACGCCATGCCGGCGCCACCGCGTGCCAGCTGCGGCTCGCCGCCAGCCGTTCGCGGTTGGCCCGGCCGCAGGCGCGCACGTGGGCCGGATCGGCGCAGCAGCGGTGCATCGCGGCGCGGAACGCGTCGGCGCGGCGCGCGACGATCTGGCCGTGCTCGGCGCGTTCGATCAGTTCGGGCGCGATGCCGACGTCGGTCGAGATCGCGTAGCAGCCCGACGCCATCGCCTCGAGCAGCGGGCGCGGTTCGCCCTCGCGCGTCGACGCGACCAGCAGCACGTCGACCTCGCGGTAGAACGCCGCCATCGCGTCGCGGTCGAGCTCGCCGCCGGCGACGCGCACGTCGAAGCCGTCGGCCGCCGGCCGCAGCACGTCGTCGAGGCCCTTGCACGGGTCGTCGGCGTTGCCGGCCCAGCCGAACACCAGCGGGTCGTCGGCGGGCGCGTCCGGCCGCGCTGGAGCGGGATGGAAGTGCTCGAGTTCGACGCCCTGCGGCGTGTGCAGCACCCGCCGTTCGTGTTCGAGCAGGGCGACCAGGCGCCGCGAGGTCGCGCCGAGCGTGGCGGCGTCGGCGAGGTGTTCGTCCGCGAAGCGTTCGGGGGTCAGCAGGCCGTAGGAGTGCTCCTGCCAGCGGTGGCTCGAGATCAGCTTGAGCACGCGGCGCGGATCCTGCACGAACTGCTGGTGCCAGGTCTCGCCCCAGAAGCAGACCATCACCAGGTCGAAGTCCCACTGCGACAGGTCGGGCTGCTCCTGCACGTAGGCGATGCGGCACTCGTAGTGCTCGTCGAGCGCGGCTGCGACGCCGTGGCAGAGCTGGTCGTAGGCCCAGCCGCGACGGTCGGCCAGCAGCCAGACCTTGGGGCGGGCGCGGTCGAGGTCAGCCATCGCAGGCCTCCTTGCGCAGCACGCCGCACCACGAGCCGAGCAGGTGGTGGACCTCGCCCGCGGGGCGGACCTGCTCGACGAAGCGCCGCACGCCGGCGACCGACGTGCCGATCCAGGGATGCACCGTGCACAGCGACGGACTGAAGTCGTGCCAGACCAAGAAGCCGCCCGGCTTCAGCCGACGCCAGGCCTGCAGCGAGTCGGCGTGCACCGCGGCCGCGTCGTGGCAGGCGTCGACGAACGCCAGGTGCAGCGTGTTGGGCACGCGCGCCCAGTCCCAGTCGAGCGTGTTGGCGTAGAGCTGGCGCAGGTTGTGCACGCCGCGTTCGCGCGGGTAGCTGCCGATCTGTTCGCGGCTCAGCACGTGCGTCGTGTGCACGCCGGCGGCGCGCGCCTGCTCGGGCAGCATGTTGACCGTCGTGACCACGTAGCGGCCGATGTTGGTCGCCAGCTTGTAGGCGCTGCGGCCGTGCGAGGTGCCGAGATCGAGGCACGGGCCGGGGAAGCTTGCGGCGAGGCCGCACAGCACCTCGGCGTCGCGGCGCTTGCGGCCGTGACGTTCGCAGTCGTTCTCGACCACGTCGAGGTCGTCCTCGAGCAGCACGCCGGGATCGTGCAGGCCGAACGCGGCGAGCAGCTGCCGCTGGTCTCTGTGCACGTGCACCGGCATGCCGAGGCGGGCAGCCGCGGGTTCGGCCAGCAGCAGCTGGTCGCCGAGCTGCGAGCCGAGGTCGTCTTCGGTCACGATGGGCGCGCGGTTGTCGGCAGAGAGCGGCACCAGGCCGCGTTGGTGCAGCAACGGGATCACCGTGGCCAGCGCGTCGGCGGGCACGGTCAACGCGAGCTGCCGGCACGGCGGCAGCGCCGTGAGCACCGGGCCGAGCGCGGCGGTCGCGGTGATCCGCGCGCTCAGGTGGACCAGGTCGAAGCTGCCGTCGGTCGGCAGCGCGTCGGGCACCTCGATCCGTCGGTCGAAGCTCGCCTTGCGGGCGCTGGCGCGGGTTGCGATGCGCGCGCCGTCGTCCGGGTCCCAGCAGACCACCGGCACGCTGCCGGCGCGCGCCGCGAACAGCAGCGACGACCACCCCGCGCCGCAGCCGACTTCGAGGATCGCCGCACCGTTCTGCACGTGCGGCAGCACCGCCCGGGCTGCCTGTGCTTCGCGGGTCGGGTCGAGGGCACACGTGGTGCCGTCCGCGCCGTTGCGGACCGTTGCCGAATCGATCATGCCATCGGTGCTATCGGGCCGCCGCGCACCGTGGCTTGAGCGGTGCTACATGCCCGAGTCCTGCTCGCCCTGGGCGCGCAGCGTGACGTCGAACTGCAGCAGCTGCGGGGCGTCGGGCAGGCCGCGCACGACCGTCACCTTGATCGAGTCGCCGGGCTTGTGGCCCGACAGCACCGGATCGAGTTCGTGGAACGCGCGCACCGGGGTGTTGTCGATCGCGACGATCACGTCGCCGTGCTCCTCGATCTGCGGGCCGCGGCCGGTCTCCTTGATCCGGAACGGTCGGATGCCGGCCAGGTCGGCGCCGTAGCCGGGGGCGATGGCCTGGGCGATCGCACCGGACGTGTACGGCATGTCCAGCTGGGCGCCGAGGCGGTAGCTGCCGTACTCGCCGCGCTGCACGCCGAGCAGCGCCTTGGTCGACTTTTTGCCGAGCAGCCGCGGCACGATCTCGTTGACGGTGTCGACCGGCACCGCGAAGCCGAGGCCGGCGTTGGCGCCGCTGGGGGAGTAGATCGCCGTGGTGACGCCGATCAGGCGACCGGCCGAGTCGAGCAGCGGGCCGCCCGAGTTGCCCGGATTGATCGCGGCGTCGACCTGGATCAGGCCGTACATCAGCTTGCCGTCCTCGGCCTTCAGGGTGCGGTTCAGGGCGCTGACGATGCCGGTCGTCATCGTCTGGTCGAAGCCGAACGGGTTGCCGATCGCGATCGCGGTCTGGCCGACGCGCAGGTCGTGGGAGCTGCCGAGCGCGATCGGCGTCAGCTCGCCGAGCGGGCCCTTCAGCTTGAGGATCGCGAGGTCGTGGTCCGGCGACGAGTTGAGCACGTCGGCGCGGTAGTTGCGTCCGGCGACGGTCACCTCGACCTGCCGCGCGCCGCGCACGACGTGGTCGTTGGTGACGATGATGCCGGCCTCGTCCCAGACGAAGCCGCTGCCCGATCCCTGCTGGCGCTGCACGCCGCCCCAGTTGTTGGCGACCAGCGACTTCGTGTTGATGTGGCAGACCGACGGCGAGGTCTGCTCGAACACGTCGACGAAGCTGGTCTCGAGCGGCGCCAGCGCGCCTCGCGCCGTGACCGCGCGTGGGCTCAGGTCCGGCGTCGGGTCGAACACGCCGGTGCGGTCGAGCACGAGGTAGGCGGCGAGCACGAACGCGGCGCTGGCGAAGACCAGCGGCAGCGGGCTCTGACGGGGGGCGGCGAACGGCGTGTAGGAGTTGCTCATCGACGTTCCGGTTGGGTCGGCGGGCGCAGGACGGGCGCCCCGCTACGGGGCTGCCTGAAGAGTACGCCGAGAACTCGTGCGGAAGTCCACCCCGTCGCGGCCGTTACTCCGGCTTGGGCCAGAGATCGCGCCAGTCGCCGGTCGGGCTGTTGTGCTGGGCGCGCAGCATCGCGACCGCCTCGGGGTGCAGCTGCACCCGTTCCATCGCGGTCTCGCTGAGGATCTGTCCGCAGGCCTCGACGATGCCCTCGGGGTGCATGTCGTGGTACTCGTAGATGTGCTTGGGCGTACCGGACTTGCTGAACTTGACCACCGCGCGCGCCAGCTGCGGCACGCCGAGGATCGAGCCCAGGTTGTCGAGCAGGCCGATCTCGCCGTCGTGCACCGAAACGATCGGCACGCGGCAGCCGGCGAGGTCGACGGCGCCGAGCGCGTCGATCGGGCCGTTGCTCGGACGCAGGTGCAGGCGGCCGTCGACCTCGAGCGTCTGCTTGAGGTGCGCGAAGCCGTCCTTTCTGCCGAGTTCGCCGCACAGCAGGTCCGGCGACGACACCACCGTGACGTTGGCGTAGACGCCGCGGTCGAGCAGCTGCTCGGCGGCGGTGATCGCCTCGGGCACCAGCGCGCCCATGACGAACAGCTCGACGACGTTCTCGCCGGGGTTGTAGCCGTTGTAGCCGCGCCAGTCGATCAGGCGGAAGCCGCCGCGCAGCGAGTGGGCCTTGACCGTCTCGAGGATCTCGGCCTCGGGCCGCGTCGGCACCTCGGCCTCGTGCAGGCCGCCGTCCTCGGCGGTCAGGCCGAGCCTGGCGTCGTCGGGCATGTCGGTCTTGAACTGCACCTGACGCTTCAGCCAGGTCAGCATGTCCTTCTGGTTGAGCGCGCGGGTCACGGCGCGGATCAGCACGCCGCTGCGGCCCTGATTGTCGCGCGAGAAGTGGCGCTGGATCGCGTCGCAGAGGATCCACTCCATCTCGATCGCGAACGCCGGCTCCCAGGTGATCAGGTTGGGGATCTGGATGTCGCTCTTCCAGCTGTGCTGGGCGCCCTCCGGCGCGAGCGTGATGCCCGACGGCGTGCCGACCAGGATGAACGAGCTGCCCCAGTAGAGGTTGTAGTAGAGCTGGTCGAGGGCCCGTTTGATGAAGAAGTCGTAGACCGTCATCATCGGCAGGAACGGGATCCCGGCGATGTCGTGCATCTTGCCGAAGCTGCCGACCGCGGTCATGCAGTTGGCCTCGGCGATCTCGAAGCGGATGTGGCGCGTCCACGCCTCGTCGGTCGGCGCCAGCTCGGGGCGCAGGCGCTCGTGCAGCTCGAGCTTCGACTCCCAGTTCTCGTCGTGCTTGGGGCCGAAGATCTTCTCGTCCATCGCCGGGTTGATGTTGGTCGACGTGCCGACGTCCGGCGCCATCGTCATCATCAGGTCGGCGAGCGGGTTCCACTTCGCCTCGGCTTCGGTCAGCTCCTTGCCGGCCTTGTTCTCCTTGCCGGCCTGCTTCAGCTCGTCGTAGACGCCGATGCGGACCAGCTTGGCGGCCAGCTGGCCCCACATCCACTGCGTGTGGGTGGTGGGGGCGAGCTTGAGGTTGATGTCGAGCGAGCCCGGCAGGCCGCCCTGCTCGTCGATCTGCGTCTGCACGCGCTGGCGGTTGGCCTCGGCCTGCGCCTCGAGCGCCTCGATGCCGAGGCGCAGCTCCTCGCCGCGCTGGGTCGCGAACCTGCCCTCTTCGCTGTCCTGGTCGAGGCGCACGAACGGCCGCTCCATCGACAGGCCCTGTGCCTCGAGGATCGCGACGACCTCCTTCTCGTCGGGCATCGCCGAGTGGTTGCCGTTGGCGGCGACGCACTCGAGGCCGCGGCCCTTGATCGTGTGCATCAGGATCAGGGTCGGGCGCAGCTTGTCCTTCTTCGAGTTCTCGAACGCCTCGACGATCGCCTCGTGGTCGTGGCCGCCGGTGTCGAAGAACAGCTTGACGACGTCCTCGTCCGACAGCGATTCGATCAGCTTCTTCGCCTGCGGTTCCGCGCCGATTACGGCCTCGCGCATCAGCTGCGCGTCGCGCTTCCAGATCAGCGCCTGGTAGTGGTAGTCGGTGAAGCCGCGCTCGAACGCGCGGCGCAGCGCGTCGCCGCCCTTCTTCGCGAACACCGACTCGCGGAAGCTGCCGTGGCGCAGCTGGATGACCTCCCAGCCGTTGGCGATCGCGGTGCGCTCGATGCGGTCGGCGTCGGTGCCCTGCAGGCCGCGGTTGTTGGGGATCCGGGTGCCGTCGAGGTTCTGGCGGTTGTAGTCGATGATCCAGGTGACGTTGCCCAGCTCGCGCTCGGCGACCTCGGGCAGCACCTCGAGCAGCGAGCCTTCGCGGAACTCGCTGTCGCCCATCATGCACCAGAAGTGCGGCTCGTCGACGTCCCAGCCGTGCTGGTTGGCGTAGCGGTAGGCGAGCGCCTGGTAGACCGCGACGACCGGCGGGATGCCCACCGAGCCGGACGGCAGGAACCGCCAGCTGTCCGGGTCGGCCTCGGCGTGGTAGCTCTGGAACACCGGCTTGCCGTCGTGCGAGAAGCTGCGCAGCCGGTGCATGACCGCCTCGCTGTCCTCCTCGTCGAACCAGGTGCCGTCGTCGTGACGGAACAGGCCCATCGCGTGGTGCAGCGAGTGGTCGACCGGCGAGCTGTGCGGCTTGCAGCAGATGTAGTCGTTCGGGCTGCGCACCACGAGGTGCAGGGCCGACATGAAGTCGAGGCTCGACGCGCACGCCGCCGGGTGGCCACCCACCTTGGGGTCGGTCTTGTCGGCGTCGGGGCGGTGGTTGGCGATGTGGATCATCGCGACCATGTGCGCGAACGCGCGGCGTGCGACCTTGTCGATCAGGGCGAAATCGGGCTGGGTGGCGGACGTCATGGGTGGGCAGTTGTTCGAGGGGTCTGCAGCCCAGTGAAGTTAGGGGGTAGTGGGGCGGGTTGCCACCTCGGGCAAGGCGACCGGGCGACGAGGTGCGGGATTTGCGCGGGGTTTCCCGTCGGGCGGACCGGATCCGGGTCTCCCCTGCGGGGAAGGTCCTGACGGTGCGAAGCGCTGCCGCTGCCGATGCCCGGAGCATGGAACGAGAGGAAGTGGCGGGTGCGCTGCGCGGCGCGCGGTCCCGGATCGTCGCCGAGTTGCTCGAGATCGACGGCTTCGGAGGCCCTCGCGACCAGGTCCGCGCCGGCCTCGAGGCGGTCGTCGACGACCTGGCTACGGCCGTGCAGTTCTCGTCGTCGGGCCTGACCGATCGGGCCTTGTCGTGGTGGAAGGTGCGCGTGCGCGCCCTCGGTGGCGATCCCCGCCAGGTGGTGCTGCTGCCCGGCTACCTGCTGCCCCTGGCGGCCCGCTTCGTGCCCGAGCTGGCGCTGCCGACGCTCGAGGCGCTGCTCGCCCACGCCGACCAGGTGGTCGCGCACGCGCCCGAACGGGCGCCGGTGGGGGCGGACCTGCACCCGTCGCTGGTGCCGGGCGGGCTCGGGCGCGAACTGGCCGACGCGATGTGCGGGGGCGATCGCACCGCGGCCGCGGCGATCCCGGCGCGGCACGGCGCCGAGCCCAGCGCCTGCCTGCGGGACGGCCTCGAGCCGGCGCTGCGCGAGTACGGGGCGCGCTGGCAGAACGGCGAACTCGATCCGGCCGTCGAGCACGTCGCCTCACGGATCGCGAGCGAGCTGGTCGCGCACGCCGCCCGGCAGGTGCCCGAACCGCCGGGCGACGCGCCGCTGGTGGCGCTGGTGCGCGCGGCCGGCGACGAGCACTCGCTGGGCCAGGCCTGCCTGCGCGTGCACCTCGCCGCGCACGGCCTGCGTTCGCGCGTGCTCCCGGGCGACGGCCGGCTGCAGGACGTGCTCGCGATGGTCGCGGCCGTCGGCGCCTCGGCCGTGGCGATCTCGTGCACGCTGACGCGCCAGCTCGAAGCCGCGCGCGACCTGGTCGCGGCGATCCGGCGATCCGAGCTGGCCGCGATGCCGGTGCTGCTCGGCGGCGGCATGTTCGTCGACGTGCCGCAGCTTGCCTCGCAACTGGGCGCCGACGCGACCGCCGTGGACGGCGAGCAGGCCGCCGCCGAACTCGCCCGGCTGCTCGGTGTCGCGGTTCCGATGCACGATGGGGCACAGCGTCCCGACCGGAGCGGTTGAGCGGCGTTGCTTGCAGGCGGCGGTGACGGCCTCGTCACCGGCAGTAGACGAGGATCTCGCCGCCGCCAGTGGGCACCTCGAACGCCCCGGAACCCGCCTCGCGCTCGGTCGCCAGCTCCCACTCGAAGTCGCCCGGGTACAGGTCGAGGCGCCACTTAGAACAGTCTCCTCCCTTGGTCTCGACCACGATGGTCTTGCCTGCCTGACGCAGCGACAGCGTCGCTTCTCCATATGGCTGCCGCAGCCCTTCGATGCGCAGGGTCGTCTCCGTTGCGCTTCGTTGCGGCATCGACAGCGCGCCGCTGTGTCCTGCAGCCACCCGCATGCGATGGACGTGAGGTGCGACGCCTCTGCCGAACCACGCGAACTCGTACTCGCCGACGGACAGCTCGCCGAGATCCCAATGCGCACGCTCCCGGTCGCGGGCCAGCATGATCCAGGTGTCCTGCGAAGCCTGCCGCAGACCGAGCAGGCAGCGGCTGCCTGCGATGCTGTCGCCGTCGACGACCATCCGGCACGACACCGTCTGCGGCAGTTCCCAGTAATAGGAGCTGACGCCCAACGGCTGCACCGTGGTCTCGGCGCGATACGGCAGGTGCCAGTCCGAGACGCTGATCTCGCAGGTGTAGGTGCCCGGCGGAATCGACGTGATGTCGCAGACCCCGTCGACGACCGAGCCGGTGAACACGCGGTTGCTGCCGTCGACCTCGGTAAGCCGGACCGGCCACGCCCCTTCGCAGGCGCCGCCCCCGCTCGAACGAACGTCGAGGTGCAGCGCCCCACTGGGCAGCTCTGCTGCCGAGACGACGATGCGCGCATACGTGCGCGGATGTGCCTGCACGGTCTTCAGGGTGCGTTCGAAGCCAGCGTGGGTGCGCACGACGACACGCAGTTCCAGCGCCCGTGCCGGCACGTTGCCGAACCGGAACGTGCCCAGTGGCCCGATGACGGCCGGTGCACGGGCGCCGGCGCCGTGCAGCAGGACGAACGTGGTGCCGATCTCCGCAGGCACGCCCTGGACTTCGCCGGTGAGGGAATCGGTCGCTTCGATCTCCCATGTGTGTTGCACGACCTTGCCAGGGATCTCGGTTTCGGCCCACGGCCCCCCGTCCGCCAGCAGAACCCTGACGGGGTCCTTGGCCACGTCGCGCAGGCGCGCCCGGCCCGCCGCGACGAGGGCGCTGCGCTCGACCGTCCCGTGCCAGGTCACCTTGCCCTGCGCAACCGGGCCGTCGCCCTGGACCGACAGCGAGATGTCGATACTGCGGGCCTGCTGGAGCACGATCCTGGCACCGTGCATGTCGCGGCTGTCGCCGGCGACCATGCCGTCCCGGTCGGCGACCCAACGCTGCCATCCATCGGGAACGCGCAGCAGAGCCTCGCCGTGTTCGTCGGTCAGGCCACGGTCGCGCACCCTGCCCTGGTCGTCGATCGCGTCGACGACCGCGTCCGCAACGGGGTGGCCGGTCGCCGTCTCGACGTGGACCGATACCGCCTTGTGCAGAGGTGCCAAGCCGGCCACGTTCGTGCCGTTGCTCCAGTCGCTGACCTTGCCCGCCTCGCGATAGACCGCCCGGACCAACGCCGCCGGGTCGACGGTCACGGCAGCGAGCTGTGGGTTCTGCAGCGACTCGGCGACGCGGAACACCCAGTCGGCCGGGCTGACCGAGCGGGTGAGCAGTTCGCATCCTTCGGTGCCCGCATGCTCGATCGAGACGGCGTTGTCCGGGAGGGGGCGCAACCGGACCGAGGTCTTGCGACTGCCGATCACCAGCGGTGGACGACGATCGCTGAACAGCACGGCTGCCTCGCCGAACGCCGGATCCCAGGCGATCACGGCGTTCTCGGCGTTGGCCGGGATCACGATGTGTCGGCGAACGCGGAAGTCCGCAGTTGCGATGCCGCACGCCTCGTCGAAGCCTTGTTCGCTTCGCGTGACCCGATACTCGATGAGGTCCTCGTCGTTGCGGCGTGTGATCGGCGTCGAGCCGGTTTCCGGCGTCGGCGCCGTGCCGTCGCCGCTCGCTGGACCAGCAGGCTGCTGGGGGGTGTCCGGGGTCGGACCCGTGGTGGGGGCTCCGGAACTCCAGTACCAGAGGCCTGCCACGACCGCCGCGAGGCAGGCGACGGCAAGCACGAGCAGCCTTGCGTTCTGCATGTTCAGGTTCGGTTCCTCGCCATCATGCCGACCAGCAGGCTGACGCCGACCAGCAGACTCAGGCACAGCCAGCGGCGCCAGGTCGTCGGCACGCGGGCTTCGCGCCAGACTCCTTCGGACTCGAGGACGGCCAGAAAGCGGCTCGAGCCGGTCGTGTCGACGTATTCCATCGGTGCAGCCCCCTGCCGTTCGTAATCCAGGCGATAGGTATAGTCATCGATCGCGACCATGCGAGGCCACGGTGGAGCCTCCGTCAGTCGGGACACGTCGACGAGATGCATCTCCCGCTCGAGACCGGGCTCGGCCGGGACGTGCACGCGTACGTCGGACCAGCATGGAGCATGTGCATCCCCGGTGTCGATGCGATTGGTGTAGGCATAGGTGACGCCCGCCTGCTCGGGCACATGGGGGTTGTGCTCGATCGTCAGGCTCGCTGGCGCCAACTTCACGGCGCAGCCCTGCGAGGTGCGCACCATGGTGCCCTCGGCGGTGCCCACGGCCTCGCCCAGTACGACCGCGAGGTGGCCTCCTCCCCAGAGGAAGTGCCCGAGCTGCAGCAGCGCCCCGGCCAGAGCTGGATCGCGGTCGTGGGAGGACTGGTCTCGTCGCACACTAGCGAGTGGACGACAGCGCAGCACTTCGCCGTCCGCGTCCCAGTAGATGCCCTCCTGCACGCCACAGTCATGCCAGCCGACGGAAGGCTGCGTCAGGTCCCCGGTCCAGTTCGCGGGGTATTGGTCGGTCCACAGGGTCCATGCATCCGGCCCGGCCAACCAGAGCCGCATGTGCAGTACGCGGCCATGTGCGTTGGCATCGACGAGGGTGGTGCTCCATTCGGCATAGGTGGCGCCGAGCTTGCGGTAGCCATCGCCGCTCCATTCCTGGGCGGAGCACGTGACGACTAGCAACCCTGGCAGAAGGCCCTGCAGGAGGCCCCGCCGAAGGCGCTGCAGAAGGCCCTGCCGCAGGTGTCGTCCGAGGTCATGAACGTGCATCGCCACTCCCTCGAACGCGTCGCAGGGCTGCGGGCGCGAGCAGCGCGACCAGCAGCAGATTGCGCCAGAGCAGCAGCGAGATGCCGTCCAACACCCGCTCGCGGCGCAGCAGCTTGCCGAAGCAGTTGCACATCGGCGCTTCGTTGACGATCGACTCGATGACGAGCATCGCCGCGAACAGCGCCAGCAACCCGATGGCCGAGCGGGCCGTCGCGCGGCGTCGACCCGGCAGCATCACGTAGGCCAGCAGCAGGCCCCATTCCACGCTGGGCAGGAGCATCGCGATCGGCAGCTCCATCGTGTCGGGGATCGTCTGCCAGCCGGCAAGCGAATCGAGGAAGTCGTCAGCCGCATAGGCCTTCGCCAGTCCGGCGCAGCCCAGGACCGCCATGGCAAGCAGAGGGCATGCCTCGCGTAGCAGGGTCGACCACTTCATGCAGGTCTCCGTCGAGATGGGCGGGGTGGTGGTCGGGCCGCGGGTCTGCGGCCCGATCGGCCAGCGGCTAGAAGCCGCCTTCCGGCTCTACCGGGTCCTCCTCGTCGGAGCCGCCGTAGTTCTCGCACTCGACGCCGAATAGCTCGTGACCCTTGCAGGTGTAGTTCGCCTGCGAGATCGGGTCGCACTGGCCGTGGACCGTGGTGCTGCACGTGTAGCGCCACTGCGTGCACTTGCCGTCGATGCCGGAGTTCCTCCAGTCGCTCCAGCAGCCAGCTGCCCCGGTCGGGCAGTCCATCTGCCGCCAGACGAGGTCGTTCTTGAGGGTGATGTTGGTCGCCGGATTGGCGGCCGGGCAGTACCACGGCGAGCCGAGGTTGCTGTTCACGCAGTAGGTCTTCTTGCCGGGAGTGAACCCGGAGTTCGCGGTCCCGTCACCCAAGGCGCAGCACCTTGCCTGGTAGCGCGTGTAGCACTCCGTTGCGTCGGACGCGGCCATCAACAGCATCAGCGGTACGGCCAAGAGCACGTACTTCAGCTTGCTAAGCATCGGATCTCCTTCTTCGCAGCCGAACTTGCAGAGCCTGGGAGTCAGGCGCCATCGTCGGCGACTCCAAGTTCTACGTATTACACCTGGCGATGTCAGGGGGGTAGGTACGAACATTCCGTCGGATCGCGCTCACGGGCCACGGCCAGCCATTGCCAGCTCGCCCCAAGAGGTGAGAAGTCAGCCCCTTGGGTGCAGGCGGTCAGGCGCCGATCCGGGCTCTCAGAGGTCGTCGACCGATCCGGTGCTGTCCGAGAACGTGTCGGTCTCGACCCCGAGCCGCTGCAGCATCGTCACGAACAGGTTCGACAGCGGCAGGTCGTCGTAGTCGAACTCGCGCTGCCACGGTTCGGTGCCGCCGCTCCATGAGCCGCCGAAGACGTTCTCGCCGGCATAGTTCAGGTAGCGGCCGTGGCGCAGGCCGAGGGCGTCGCCGCCGAACAGGATCAGCGGGTAGTTGCGCGACAGGTGGAACGCGCTCGATGCCGAGCCGAACAGCACCAGCGTGTTGTCGAGCATCTTGCCGTCGCCGCCGGCCTCGGGCGTCGTGCGCAGCTGGTCGAGGAAGCGATGCAGCTCCTCGCACAAGAACCGGCAGTAGAGGCCGAAGTTCTTCCAGCCGCCCGGCTTCTTGGTCTCGTGCGACAGCTGGTGCGCGAGCGGGAAGCCGATCGCGCGCGACAGGTAGTCGCTGATGCCGACGCTGTTCTCACGGCCGATCTGGTAGGTCACGACGCGCGTCGAGTCGGTGCGCAGCGCCAGGAACATCAGCCCGAACATCGCCTGCAGGTAGTTGCGCGAGTCCTCGGGGCCGACCTCCAGCTGCAGGTCGTGCCGTTCGATCGTCGGCAGCGGCGTCGACACCCAGTGGCGCGCCTTCTGCACCTTGAGCTCGGTGGTGCGCACAGCGTCGAGGTACTCGTCGAGCGACGCCTTGTCGTGGCCGCTGAGCCGGCGCCGCAGCGCGCGCGCGTCCTCGAGCAGGTCGTCGAGCGCCGATTCGTCGAGCGCCAACCGGCGGGCGGCGTCCTCGTCGCTGGTGACGAACAGCGCGTCGAAGATCTTCTTCGGCTTGTGTGCGGCGGGGATCGCGCGGCCCTTGCGATCGAACGACAGCGTATGGGCGCCGCGGGCAGTGCCGGTGCCGCCGTCGGTCGACATCACCAGCGACGAGAAGCGCGTCTGGTGGCCGACGTGCGACGCGAACTCCTGGTCGAGCGAGATCGAGTTCTTGTAGTCGTCGCGCGCGCCGGTGTCGGCGCCGGTCAGGAACTGGTCGGCGTTCGAGTGGCCGTGCACGGCGCGCACGCGCGGGTGCGACAGGCCGGAAAGGATCGTCATCCGTTCGCGCAGGTCGGCGAGCGGCTCGAGGCATCTGGTCAGCCGGTAGTCGCGGCCGTTGCCGTGCGGGAACCAGGACCAGTCCTCGTGGGCCGGATCCTGCGGCAGCGGCATCGGCACCCCGTCGGGCTGGTAGGCGCAGACCAGCCGCTTCGGCCGGTCGCGGCGCGGGTCGGTGGCGGCCGCAGACGCCAGCACGCCGAACGACTCGAACGCCGGCAGCGCCAGCGCCGCGGCGCTGCCGCGCAGGAACCTGCGGCGATCCAACGTGTCGATCCTCATGTCGCGTGGCCTCATCGGTTGCAGAACAGTTCGCTGCGCGCGATCGCGCGGATCATGGTAGCAAGGCCGTCGCCGCGCATCCGCACCTCGGCGGTGATCTCGTCGATCGCGGCGCGGTCGGAGAACGCCAGCGGCCGGCCGAGCGCGAAGGTGGTCAGCTTGCGCACCAGTGCGCGCACCAGCTGGTCCTGTCGGTGCAGCAGCAGGAATCGCTTCAGCCCGTCCATGCCGTCGAGCTTCTGGTCGTTGAACAGCACGCCGACGGCGTCGACGGGCTTGCCGCCGATCGCGTCGCGCCAGCTGCCGACCGCGTCGTAGTTCTCGAACGCGATGCCCCACGGGTCGATCTTCTGGTGGCACGAACGGCAGGCGGCCTGGTTGCGGTGGTCCTCGATGCGCTCCTTCAGCGTCATCTGCGCGATGCGCGGATCGGCCAGGTCGATCTCCGGGACGGCCGCCGGTGGCGGCGGCGGCGGGTCGTCGAGCAGCCGTTCGAGCATCCAGATGCCGCGCTTCAGCGGGTGCGAGTCCTTGCCGTCGCTGTTCATCGCCAACAGCCCCGCCTGTGTCAGCAGCCCGCCGCGCCGCCGCGCGTCGTCGAGCGGCACGCGCCGCAGCTCGTTGCCGATCACGGCGTCGGTGCCGTAGTGGCGCGCCAGCCGTTCGTTGGCCATCGCGAAGTCCGAGTGCACGAAGTCGAGCACGCTCGCATCGGAGCGCAACAGCTCCTCGAAGAACGCGATCGGCTCGCGCTGCATCGCGTCGTGCAGCGACGCGTCGAACGACGGATGCGCCTTGCGGTCGATGTCGACGTAGTCGAGCAGCGCGAGATTGAGCCACTGGCGCACGAACCGGTACGAGAACCGCGCCGCCTTCGGCGAGGCCAGCATGCGGGTGACCTGCTCGTCGACGCGCCGCGGATCGCGCAGGCCGCCGTCGCGCGCCGCCCGCAGCAGCGGTTCGTCCGGCGTGCTGCACCACAAGAACGTCGCCAGCCGCGTCGCCAGTTCGTGGTCGGCGAGCGCGCGCTCCGGCGACGGGGCCGACAGGTAGAGGAAGTTGGGCGAGGCCAGCGCCGAGGCGAACACCTCGACCAGGGCGCCTTCGGCGTCGTCGCAGCGGGGGCGCAGCCGGTCGAACAGGCGGAGCTTGCGGTCGAGTTCGTCGCGGCTCGGAGCCCGCCGCCAGGCGCGCGCCAGGAACCGTCGCAGCGTGCGTTCGGCGTAGGCGCGTTCTGCGACGTCGGCAGCGCGAACCGGCAGCAAGGCGCGGTGGCTCGGCGGCGGCCAGCTCCGGTAGGCAGGCGCGGTCACCTCGACGTGTTCGACCAGCAGCGCGTCGCCGGCGAGCGCCGCGTTGTCGATGCGCAAGTACTCGGACGGGTTGGGCAGGTCGCCCATCTTGTTGACGCCGCGCACCAGGTTGCGCGGATAGATGCTCGGGATCGGGATCTGCCACTCGAACCAGCGTGCGGCGCCCGGGGCGGCGTCGACGACCACGTCGCGTTCGCTCAGCACCGAGTGGGCTCGCGAGTCGTTGCTAGCCTGCCAGCCGTAGACGAGCCGGATGCGCGGCGGGCGGTCGCGATCGTCGCCGACGCGCGCGGCGCGGATCCGCACCTGCAGGGTGCCGCGCTCGGGCACCCGATCGCCGAGCTCGACGCGCACGCCGCGGCCCGCCGGCACGTGCACGAACGTCGTCCCGAGCGCCGGCGGCGGACCGAGTTCGTGCGTCGGCGCCCACGCGAACCGGCCGCCGTTGTAGCCCCAGCGGGTGCGCGCCTGCCGGCCGGTCGCGCCGTCGACGTAGTGGCTCGTGCGGGCGCCGGGTCGCTGGTTGCGGTCGAACTTCGCCAACTGCCTGGCGAGTTCCTCCGGGTCGGCCGCGTGCTGCTTCTCGAGTTTGCCGCGCTGCGCGTCCTGGTGACGGAACTCGCGCGCCGCGGCGTCCCGCATCGACACCGACCAGCGCAGCGGCGCGGGCCGTTCGCCGGTCACGGTCGCCAGCCGCAGCGCCTTGCGCGCCGCGTCGAGGTAGCCACGAAACTCGACCGACGAGACGTGCAGCACCTCGGACGAGTTCTGGAAGCCGTCCTCGGAGATCGGGTCCGGCGGCAGGTCCTCGGTGAAGTCGTAGGCGACGCCGAGCAGGTCCTGCAGCGCGTAGCTGAACTCGTAGCTGGTCATGCGCCGGAACGACGAGTGCTCGGAGGTCGCGCGGCGCGCCCGGGACGCGCGCTGGCTCTCGGTCGACAGCCAGTCGACCAGCCGAGCCTGGTCGGCATCCGCCAGCGGCGGCTCGTCCTCCGGCGGCATCTCCCCGTTGCTGACCGCGGCCAGCACGTCGAGCCACCAGTCGACGTCGGTGCCCGCAAACAGGTCGGGATCGAGCGTGTCGAGGCGGAGGTCCCCCTTCTGCCGCTTCGGTCCGTGGCAGCGGAAGCAGCCGTTCTCGAGGATCGGTCGGATCTGCTGCGCGAACGTATCGAGATCGGCGACCGGCGCGTTTTCGGTGGCGGGCTGCTGCCCGCGATCGCGATAGGACGAGCGGGCGGCACCCTGCCGCTTCAGCTCGGCCCAGCCGGGTTGCTGGGCCTGGATGGTGCCGGCCAGCAGCAGGCTGGCGGCGCCGGCGAGGACGCGGACGAACGACGGGTTGGGCATGGTCGAGAGGGGGCGACCCGGGCGGGCGCGACGAGCATAGCAGCTGCTCGGCGTCGCGCGCGCGCGTCGGCGAGGCGGACGTGCGAAGCGCCGATCGGACCCGACGCAGGAGGCTGTCGGGACCGGGGCGCGGCGGCTAGTCTGCGTCGCAATGGCGCGGAAGAATCCACCGCTCGCAGGGCGGGCAGTGCTGGCGGTCGTTCTGATGGTCGGCTTCTACCTGCTCGCTCTCGGGATCTGCGGTGTGCTAGCCTGGCTCTGCTACCTGGACACCCAGAGCGGTCGCATCCACGGCAAGCTGTGGTTGGTCGCGGCGATCACGATCGGCGCCGTGCTGTGGAGCGTGTGGCCGCGCCGCGCGGCCTTCCCGGACCCCGGCGTGCCGATGACGAAGCAGGACCAGCCCGAGCTGTGGCAGTTGGTCGAGTCGATCGCAGCTCAGTGCGACCAGGAGCCGCCGAAGCACATCTTCCTGGTGCCGGAGATCAATGCGTTCGTCGCCGAGCGCAACGGGCGCATGGGCTTCGGTGGCGAACGGATCATGGGGATCGGCCTGCCGCTGATGCAGGTGCTGACGCTGCCGCAGGTTCGCAGCGTGATCGCGCACGAGTTCGGCCACTTCCACGGTGGCGACACGCGGCTCGGGCCATTCATCTACAAGACCCGTGAGGCGATCGGCCGTACGGTCATCAACCTCACCAAGGCCGATTCGTGGCTCGGCAAGCCGTTCGAGTGGTACGGCACGCTCTACCTGCGCGCGACCTTCGGGATCTCGCGGGCCCAGGAGTTCGCCGCCGACGCGCTGTCGGTGCAACTGGTGGGCCTGGAGCCGGCGCAATCGTCACTGCGTCGCGTCAACGAGGTGGGCCCGCTCTACGACCACTACCTCGAGCAAGAGTACTTCCCGATGCTCAACCGCGGCATCCGTCCGCCGCTCGCCGACGGGTTCGATGCGTTCCTCGAGTCCGAGACGATGCAGAAGGCGCAGGTCGAGCTCGGCGAGGGCGCGATGCAGGCCAAGGGCAACCCCTACGACAGCCACCCGCCCCTGTCCGAACGGCTTCGGGCCGCCGCCGAGGTCGAGGGCGCGGGATCCGAGACGTCCGCCGGCGCGCCTGCGATCGCGCTGCTGCACGACGTCGCCGAGGTCGAGGGCCGGTTGCTCGCATTCCTTACCGGTCGCGACGAGGTGCGAAACATCCCGGCGGCGGCGTGGACCGAGGCGGGCCGGGCGCACGCCGTCGGCTGGCACCAGTTCGCCGCCGCACAGGGCAAGAACGTCCAGGCACTGCGCGCCGAGGAGTTCGTCGCCAGCGCGGCCGACCTCGCCTCGATCGCCAGGTCCGTCGATCGTGAGATCCCGTCCGAACATCGCAAGGACGCCGGCGCGTGGATGGTCGCCACGCTACTGGCGAGCGCGCTTGCGCGCGCGGGGTTCCAGGTGCGCACCGCGCCGGGCGATCCGTTGGACATGGTGCGAGGCGACGCGTCGTTCCGGCCGTTCGCGCTCGCGCACGAGCTGGTCGAGGGCAGTCTTGACGACGCCGACTGGCGCCGGCGCTGTGACGAGGCCGGCATCACCGGGCTGGTGTTGTCGGGGCCGGACCTGAAGCCGTTCGCCGACGGTGAGACCAGGCTCCCGTCCTAGCCCTCGAACACGTGCCGCCGCTGCGCGAACTGCTGCACGCGTAGGTTGCTGACCTCGACGCCGTCCTCGGCGAGGTGCGCGGCCTGGCGCTCGGCCGCGTCCGGTTGCTGCGACAGGCGGCCGCCGGCCGCGACGCAGCGCCACCACGGCACGTCGCTGTCCGGAGGTACGGCGGCCATCGCGTAGCCGACGTGGCGCGCGACGTTCTTGCTGCCGAGTGCTGCGCCGACGTCGCCGTAGGTGGTGACCGATCCCGCCGGCACCTGCCGCACGAGCGCGAACACCTGCTCGTGGAAGCCCGGCCCGACGATGCGTCTGGGGCCATGGCGGGCGGGGTCGTAGGGAGGCATACGAATTCGGAGAAAGCGGCGGACGGCGCGAAACCGTGGGGCAACACGGGACCCATACACCATGCCAGGGGACCCTTGATTCGGGTGTATGGACTCCGTACGAAGACCGGCGAAGGATGGCTACGGGAAGGAAGACCGGCGAGAAGGGGACCGCCGACACGCCGGGCGGTTCCCACCTGCCCCTGACGCTGGTCCAGGTGGCAGGCTACCTGCTGCCCGGTGTCGAGCTGAAGCAGTTCTTGCTGTGGCCTCCGGACCTGTTCGCCCTGACCAGCATGTCGCTGGACGTGTCAGGTGCCTACATCGCAGCGGTCGCAGATCGTCTCGATCTCGATCCCGAACGCGGCTTCTTGAGCCGCGCGTGGCGCGAGCAGGTGGAGCAGGCGGCGGCGCAGTGGCGCAGCAACCTCGAGGTCGCAGTCGTCAGCCAGTTCCTGCTGCACCGACGCCAGGCGAGACCGTTGGGGCGCACCGTCGCAGGTCGCATGAAGCAGTTCGTGCCCGACCTGGTCGAGCAGCTTTGGAAGGCCTTGCGCAAGGTCGTGACGCCGTTGGACCAAACCAAGGGCGGCCACACCGAGAGCATCAGCAAACTTAACCATGAGCCCAAACTCGCCAAGGCGCGTGAGGCCGTGCTGACGCTACATGCGATCGCCGATTCCGCGTGTGCCGGCTGGGGGGTCGCCGTGGCGGCGGATTCGGAGGACGACGACACTCCGGACCCGGCCGGCCACATCGTTCGACAGCACTTGCGGGACTTCCATACCCTGAGTTCGATCCACGCGGATCGCGGCGTCGTGTTGCCGAAACTGCACACGTCGCAGGTCGGCATGACGCTGCGTTCGCTGTCGCTGCACCTGTCGTTCCATCGCACCTCGATGCCCATCAAGTTGGTCGAGCACGAGGTCGAAACGCGCGCGCCGATGAACGTGCTGTTGTTGCCGTGGCCGCTCGAGACACGCGCCCTTGATTTCAAGAAGGTCCGCAGGGATCCGGTCGTCCGAGAGGGGTTCGGCTACTTCTCGTACGAGCCGCGCTCGATGGAGATGCTCGCCAAGCTCGACGAGGTGCTGCAGAACGCCAGGCGCGAGTGCGGCGGCGTGGACATGGTCGTGTTTCCGGAGTGCGCGATCGCCGAGACCAGCCTGCACGAGTTCGAGAAGGTGATGCAGGCGCACGACGTCGGTTGCTACATCGCGGGGGTCCACAAGCCCCCTGGGGAAGACGGGCAGCTGGGCGAGAACCTCGCCGTCGTCAAGACTGGCGGCGCGGGTAGGGCCGCGTTTGCCAACTCGCTCTGCCGACAGCACAAGCATCACCGCTGGCGCTTGGATGCATCGCAGATCGTGGCCTACCAGCTCGGTGGCATCCTGGATCTCGACGAGAAGTGGTGGGAAGCGATCCGCATCCATGAGCGATCGGTCTCGTTCGTCTCACTCGGACCCGACATCACGTTGTGCCCGCTGATCTGTGAGGATCTGGCACGGCAGGAGCCGGTGTCCGAGATCCTCCGCAGCTTCGGCCCATCGTTGGTCGTGTCCCTGCTGATGGATGGTCCCCAGTACCGATCGCGATGGTCGGCGCAGTACGCCAGCGTGTTGGCGGATGATCCCGGCAGCTCCGTGCTCACGCTGACGTCTCTGGGCATGGTCAAGCGGTGGCGGTCCCCGTTCCTGGAGCGCCGTCCGATCGTTGCCCTCTGGAAGGACTCGTACGGGCCTGCTGTCGAGATCCCGCTGGAAGACGACAAGTACGGTGTGCTGCTGACCCTCAGTGCCCGGCGGAACAGCGAGTACTCCGCGGATGGCCGACGAGCCGATGGCAGGGTCACCATCACGCTGGGGGGCTGGCAGTCCGTGTAGTCGATCGGCCCGATGCGAAATGCCCGTCGAGCAACGGTTTCCGGTCCCTGCCGAAGGATTCGGCGTCACCGGCACGATACATTCACCGAGATCCCCTGTTCAGATCCTCCATGGACACCGCTCGCACACGAATGATGCTCGTCGAAGTCGCAACGACCTGGCTCGCAAAGCCAGATCGTGCGAGGCGCATGCTGGAAGACTTCGTGCACTACCTCGAGGTGCGCGACCGGCACGAGGATGCACAGTTGCTCCGGGGCGCCGGCGACAGCATGAGCAGCATCGTCGAGGACGCGCACGGGCTGCGCGACCACGCGGACGAGCATGCGAACCTGGGCTACTTCATCTACAAGTCGATCGCCGCTGCGAATCCCGAAGAGCTCGGTCGAGAAGCCCTGGCCGGCTCGGTCGCCTTCCTGACCGCGATCTTGAATCGGGTGCGCTCCCGCGCTCAGGGTGGCTGGAGCGACGAAGATCGAGCCAGGCTGGTCGAGTTTCGGTCGCTGCTGGCCGAACGTCTGCAAGCAGCCTAGGAGCGCGTCCATGTAGTGGACGCGCTGCCGACCGTGATCGCGGAAGCGGCGTGTACGCGTGCGGAAGGGGCTTTGCCCACTAGCGCGGCCGCGGGCGTCTCGGCACGGTTGGCGTCGTCTGCTCCCAGGAGGGGGACTGGTCCATTGGCGCCCCAATCGATGCGCGCCCCTAGACCATGCGCTTGACGTAGGCCTCGATGCGCTCCAGGAAGTCCTTCGCCAGCGTCGGCCCTTCGAGCGTGCAAACCTGTTCGCCGTCTTCGTAGACCGGCGCGCGCGGCGCCTCGCCGGTGCCGGGCAGCGAGATGCCGATGTGGGCGGCCTTCGACTCGCCGGGGCCGTTGACGACGCAGCCCATCACCGCGACCTGCAGGTTGGCCGCCTGTGGCTTGACCTTCTTCCACGCGGGCATGCGCGCGACCAGGAACTGCTCGACCTCTTGGCTCAGCACCTGGAAGTAGCTCGACGTGGTCCGGCCGCAGCCGGGGCACGCGGTGACCTGCGGCAGGAACGGTCGGATGTCCATCGACTGCAGGATCTGCTGCGCGATGCGGACCTCCTGCGTGCGCGAACTGCCCGGCTCCGGCGTCAGCGACACGCGGATGGTGTCGCCGATGCCCTCCTGCAGCAGGATCGCGATGCCGGCCGTGGAGCTGACGATGCCCTTGCCGCCCATGCCGGCCTCGGTCAGGCCGAGGTGCAGCGCGTAGTCGCAGCGATCGGCGAGCGCCCGGTAGACGCGCACCAGCTCCTGCACCCGGCTGATCTTGCAGCTGAGGATGATCTGCTCGCGGCGCAGGCCGAGTTCTTCGGCGGCGGCCGCCGACCGCAGCGCACTCTGCACCATCGCTTCGAGGAACACCGCCTGCGCGTCCTGCGGGATCGACGACTGCGCGTTCGTCTCCATCAGGTCGTTGAGCAGCTCCTGGTCGAGCGAGCCGGCGTTGACGCCGATGCGCACCGGCTTGTCGTGGTCGATGGCGCACTGCACCATCGTCGCGAAGTTCTTGTCGTGGTTGGCGCCCTTGCCGACGTTGCCGGGGTTGATCCGGTACTTGGCGAGGATCTCGGCGCACTCCGGGTACTTCCGCAGCAGCACGTGGCCGTTGTAGTGGAAGTCGCCGACGATCGGCACGTCGACGCCCAGGTCGTGCAGGCGGCGCTGCACCTCCGGCACCGCGGCGGCGGCCTCCTGGGTGTTGACCGTCACGCGCACCAGCTCGCTGCCGGCGTGGAACAGCTCGGCGACCTGGTTGGCGGTGCTCTCCGCGTCGGCGGTGTCGGTGTTGGTCATCGACTGCACCCGAACCGGGTGGTCGCCGCCGACCAGGACGTCGCCGACCCGCACGGGGACGGTCTGGTGTCGCTTGGGCACGAACATGGGGCGAGCACGATAGTGTCGGAGCGACGCCGCCACCAGCGGTTCGGTGCGTCCGCGGGCGCGCGGGGGGCGAACGGCCGGGCCATGCCGCGACGTCGTCCGTCAGAATCTGCTGCGCGGCCGTCGCTGCGCGCCGCGCGGTCCTTTGCCGGCGCGGCCGACGCGTGCCCCGCCGCCGCGAAACGGACTGGTTCGACCCTGGCGCGGACGCGATGCTGGGGGGCGTCGACGGCCGACCCCGGCGACCTCACCGTGCGCATCCAGGATCCGACCAGCCAGCCGTTCGATCGCGAGTCCCGCGGGGTGCTCGTCGCGGGCTCGCGCGTCCGGGGGGCATCGGCGTGAGCGTGCGCCTGGTCGCGGTGGTCGGCGCCGGCGTCGCCGGGCTGTCGTGTGCGCAGCGGCTGCGGCGTGCGGGCCGGCACGTGGTGCTGTTCGACAAGGGGCGGCGGCCCGGCGGTCGCGTCTCGACGCGGCGCGCCGGGGAGCTGCGCTTCGACCACGGTGCCCAGTTCTTCACCGCGCGCGACCCTCGCTTCGCCGAGCTGGTCGCTCGACTCGAACGCGACGGCGCGGTGGCCCGATGGCAGGGGCCGTTCGCGACGCTGCGCGACGGTGAGCGCGGCGACGACCCGCGCCGCGACGCGGTGCGCTACGTCGGCACGCCGGGCATGTCGGGGCTGGCGCGCGTGCTGGCGGCGGACCTCGACGTGCGGGTCGGCGTGCGCGTCGACCGCGTGCTGCGCCACGGCGATGGCTACGTGCTCGAACTGCAGCCGCACGGCGACGACGCCGTGCGGCGCGAAGGGCCGTTCGACGAGGTCGTGGTCACGGCGCCGCCGCGGCAGGCGGCCGAACTGCTGCGCGACGTCGACGGCGACGCGCGGCTGGCGGCCGAGCAGCAGTCGGGGGCGCTGATGCCGAGCCTGTGCGCGATGGCCGCGTTCGAACGGCCGCTGCCAGGTGCCGACGGCGGCATGTTCGTGCTCGACGACGAGGTGCTCGGCTGGGCCGCGCACGACGGCGGCAAGCCGGGCCGCGGCGGGGCTTGGACCTACGTGCTGCACGGTGCGGCGGTCTGGTCGCTGGCCAACTACGAACGCCCGGCGGCCGACTATGCGAGAGACCTGCTGGCCGCGTTCGGGCGCGCCCTCGCGATCGACGCCGCGGCGATGCCGGCGCCAACGCACCTGACCGGCCACCGCTGGGGCTACGCGCTGGCGGCGGGGGATCCGCCGCCGCAGCCGTTCGTGCTGCAGCCCGACGGGCTGGCCGTCTGCGGCGACTGGCTCGGCGGCGGCCGCGTCGAGGGGGCGTTCGTCAGCGGGCTCGAGTTGGGGGACGCGCTAAGCTGCCGGTCATGACGCAGGGACTGTTCGCGAACGGTCGCGGACGCGTGCTCGTGTTCTGCTGGCTCGGTTGGGTCTTCGACTTCTACGACCTGATCCTGTTCAGCTTCCTCAAGCACGGCATCGCCGACGAACTCGGCCTGCCGCTCGACGGGGCGGTGGCGTGGATCGAGGGCTGGTCGCTGCTGGCGACCGCGGTGGGTGGGTTCGCGTTCGGCCGCGTCGCCGACCGCATCGGCCGCCGGCAGGCGATGGTCTGCAGCATCGTCGTGTTCTCGCTCGGGGCGCTGTGGACCGGCATCGCCGACGGCTTCTGGTCGCTGCTCCTGGCGCGCATCGTGACCGGCCTCGGGGTCGGCGGCGAATGGGGGATCGGCCATGCGGTGGTCGCCGACTACTGGCACCAACGGCAGCGCGACCGCGTGCACGGGATCCTGCAGGCCGGCAGCCCGGTCGCGATGGCGCTGGCCGCGGCGGTCGCGTGCTTCGTCGCGCCGCTCGACGGGGTCGGCTGGCGCGCGGTGTTCGTCGGCTCGGCGGTACTCGGCCTGCTGGCGCTCGCGGGGCGCTGGGCGATGCCTGGCCCGGACCGCGCCGTGGCCGCCGGGGCCGCGGTGCCGGCGAGGCTGCTGTTCTCGCCGCCGCACCGACGCACGAGCGTGGTGCTGCTCGCGATCCTGACGCTGCACATGGCCGGCTTCTGGTGCGTCTACGCCGAACTGCCGGTGCGGCTGATCCGCGAGCACCGGGTGCCGACCTCGCAGGTCGGCTGGTTCCAGATCCAGGTCAACAGCGTGCACGTCGTCGCCGACGTGCTGTTCGGCTACCTCGCGGCGCGGCTCGGCCGGGTGCGCATCTTCGTCGCGTTCTGTCTGGTGTTCGCCGCCGGCCAGGCGCTGGTGCTGGGCGCGCTCGACGACGTGCGGCAGGACTTCTCGACGTTCACGCTGGCGATCGCGCTGATGGGGCTCGGGGCCGGCACCTGGTCGTGCTTTGGCGCGCTGTTCGGGCAGCACTACCCGGCGGCGCTGCGCGCGACCGCCGCGGCGCTGTTCTACGCGTTGGCGCGCGGCGTGCAGTTGCCGACCAAGCCGGCCATCGGCGCGGCGATGGCGGCGGCGGACTCGTTCGCGCCGGCGCTGTGGGTGGGCATCGCCTGCGCGCTCGGCTCGGCCGCGCTGGTGCTCCTGCTGCCGCGGCCGCGCGCGGCGGAATAGCGATCGACTAGACGGCGGCCGGCTCGGGCTTGCGTTCGCGGAACAGCAGCACGAACACCACCAGGATCGCCAGGGCACCCAGGCACGGCAGCCACCAGATCTGGCCCCAGTCGACGACGGTCGACGCGCCTTCGCCGGTGGTGTTGTCGACGACGATGCCGGTCATGATCTGCGCGCCGAGATACATGCCGAGTCCCTGCGTCATGATGACCAGGAAGCTCTGCGCCTGGCCGCGGATCTCCGGCCGGGCCTGCCGGTCGACGTAGATCTGGCCGGTGACGAAGAAGAAGTCGTAGCAGATGCCGTGCAGCAGGATGCCGCCGAGCACCATCCAGGCGACCGGCTCGGCGCCGGCGCCGAAGCTCCACAGGCCGTAGCGCACGACCCACGCGGCCATGCCGATCGCGAGCATCTTCTTGACGCCGAGCTTTGCGAAGCACAGCGGCATCACCAGCATGAAGCCGACCTCGGCCCACTGCCCGAACGCCGTGTAGAAGCCCGGGTCCTCCCAGACCGTTCCGGCGAACTGGTTGCCGAAGCTGTAGTAGCCGGCCAGCGGGATGCAGATCAGGAACGAGCACAGCAGGAACACCACGAACGCCGGCCGCTTCATCAGTTCCAGCGCACCGAGGCCGAGCGTCTCGCTGACGCTGACCTGCTTGCCGGCGAGCGGCGGCGGCGTGCGCGGCAGGATCCAGCTGAGCACGGCCATCGCGATCGAGCTGTAGCCGGCGATCGTGAACATGATCGGGTCCTTGTCGCCGTCGAGCCCCTTGCTGACCAGCGTGACCGCGGCGATCCAGCCGAGCGTGCCGAACACCCGCGCGATCGGGAACTGGCGCTCCGGGTGCTCGATGTGCGTGAACGCGACCGTGTTCGACAGGCCGAGCGTCGGCATGTAGCACAGCATGTAGACCAGCACGTACCACTCGAACGCCGCCGCATCCTTGGTCTCGATCGAGCCCGGGATCAGCACCAGCATGGTGACGCCGCCGAGCAGGTGCATGATCGCGAGCACGCGCTGCGACGCGAAGAACCGGTCGGCGATCAGGCCGAGGAACAGCGGCGAGATCATCGCGGCGATCGGACCGGCCGAGTAGACCCAGCCGGTGGTCGACTGCTCCCAGCCCATCTCGGGCACGAACGTGCCGGCGGTCACGTACCAACTCCCCCAGACGAAGAACTGGAGGAACATCATCACACACAGGAGAGGGAACTTCGGCATGGCCGGCCGATGATGGCGCGGCCGGGCTCGGGACACCAGCGGAGAGGTGCTGCGTGCCGGTGACGCCGTGTGGTTGGCGAGATATCGTCGACTTTCGACTCCGGTTTTCTCGCCGCACTCGCCCATGAAGGAAGACGACGCCTCCGCGGCTGCTCGCGCAGCATCCGCGGCCCGCTCCATGTCCACTCCCTCTCCACAGCCGGACGGTCTACGGACCGACCTGGACGCGTTCTGCACGCGCTGCTACCCGCTCGTCGAACGGCGGGTGCAGCGGTTGCTGTCGCGCGACATCCGGCGCAATCGTCCGTGGCTGGATTCGGTGCTCAGCACGGGCGACGTCGTGCACGACGTGTTCCTCGGGGTCGTGCGGGACCACGGGGCGTTCCGCGGTCAGGCCGAGGCCTCGATGGTTGCCTATCTGGCGCGGCTGGTGCGCAACCGCCTGATCGACGCGGTGCGCTTCCACGAGGCGTCGGTTCGCGACCAGCGCCGCAACGAGCCGGTCGACCTCGATCGCCCCCGCAGCCAGCGGTCGCCCGGCGGTGAGGTCGTGCACGCAGAAGAGCTGCGGCAGTTCCACCGGGCCCTGGCATCGTTCGGCGAGCGCGAACGCGCGATCCTGCAGGCGCGGCTCGAGGACGCCATGCCGTTCGCGCACCTGGCCCGGACGTTCGGCTATCGCTCTGCGGACAGCGCGCGCAAGGCCTTCCACGCGCTGCAGGCGCGGCTGGTCGTGCGCATGCGCTCGGGGGGCGGCACGTGAGCAGCGACGATCGCGAGACGGACGAACGGGTGGCCGACCTGGTCGAGCAGGTGCTCGAGCTGCGCGCCAGCGGTGCGGCGCCGGACCTGCTGGCGATGGCCGGCGGCGACGACGCCCTGTGCCGCCGCCTCGAGCAGGCACTCGAGGATCTCGAGGCCTTGCCGGCGATGTTCGGGCCGGCGATGTTCGGTGCGGTCGGCGGCGACGACGCATGGCTCGGGCGGATCCTGGGCGAGCGCTTCGAACTGGTCGAACGCATCGGAGCCGGTGCCATGGGCATGGTCTACCGTGCCAACGATCGTGTGCTCGGCCGCGACGTCGCGGTCAAGCTGCTGCGGTCCGAGCTGCCGGTCGGCGAGCGCATGGCCGCCCGCCTCGAACGCGAGGCCGAAGTGCTGGCCAACATCCGCGATCGCAACGTGATCACGGTGTTCGATCGCGGGCGCACCGGGGACGGCCGGGCGTTCTTCGTGATGGACCTGCTGCGCGGCGAGAGCCTGGTCTCGTTCCTCGCCGGCGGCGGGCTCGATGGACCGGCGCGGCTCGAACGATTCCGGGCGCGGCTGGGCGGGCTTGCGACCTCACGCAGCGACCTGCGCACCGTCGCTGGCTGGCTGGTGCAGGCCTGCGCCGGGGTGCAGGCGGCGCACGACTCGGGTGTGCTGCACCGCGACCTCAAACCGTCGAACCTGTTCGTCGAGCGCGACGGTCGGGTCGTCGTGCTCGACTTCGGGATCGGCTCGGTGCACGCGTCGCAGACGCTCGGCTCCGACGGTTCGCCGCTCGGCACCCCGGCCTACATGGCGCCCGAGCAGCTCGGCGAGGCGACGGTCGACGCGCGCACCGACGTCTACGGACTCGCCGCGACGCTCTACCACCTGGTGACGGGCAAGGCGCCGTTCGACGGCGCCGTCGCGCGCGTGCTGCACGGCGTCGCCCGGCAGGAGCCGCCGGTGGTCGACCGCGTTCGTCCCGGCGTGCCGCGAGACCTCGCCGCCATCGTCGAGAAGGGCATGGACAAGGATCCGGCGCGTCGATACGCGTCGGCGGCCGAACTCGGCGCCGACCTCGAGGCCTGGCTGGAACATCGGCCGGTCGAGGCGCGACGGATGTCGTTGTTGCGGCGAACGGCGCGGCGCGTTGCCAGCAACGCCTCGGCACGGGCTGCGGCCGGTGTGTTGCTGCTGGTCGTTCTGGTGCTCGGCGCCTTTTGGTGGCGCGCGGCTGCGGCAGAGCGCGACCGATCGCTGTGGCTGGACGACTTCGAGCGGATCGGGTCGTCGCTGGTCAACGACCTGCCGACGCTGCGCTCGACCAACGCGCTGGTGCGCAGCGAGCGGCTGCAGCAGGGGCTGGACCGGATGGTGGGTCTGGCGGTGTATCCGGGGATCTCGCTCGGCCTGCGCGCCGTCAACCGGATCGACCTCGCGGACCACGCGGGTGCCGCGCGCGACCTCGAACGGATCGCCGACGTCGGGCCGGCACCGTTTGCGCTGGCCCTCGCGGCCGAACTGCGTGCCGGCCGGGCGGACCCGCTACCGCTGCTGTCCGGCGAACGTGCGCCCGAGCTCGGCTGCGATGCCGACCGGTTCGTCGCGGTGCTGCTCGGGATGCGCCTGGCATGGGCGGCACCGGCCTGGATCGAAGCCGTGCTCGCCGGCTGCGACGACCCGGCCCGCCCCGGCCTTGCCGACCTGGTCGTGCTGCAGCGCTTCCGGGGCACGTTCGCACTGGATGGCGGGCCCGACGGCACGCGCGAGCGCCATGCGGTGCTCGACGACACGGCCCGTCTGCGCGCGCGTCGCGGCGCGACGTCCGGCGTGTTGCTGCACGTTCGTGCCAACGTGCTGCTGCGGTTGGGGCGCGCCGGAGAAGCGCTCGCAGTCGCCAGCGAAGGCATCGCGCTGTGCCCCGACGACTACCTGTTCCACCTCGCGCACGGACACGCGGCGTACTTGCGCGGTCGGTTCGAGGCGGCGCTGGCTTCGCTGCAGGCGGCGACCTCGCTGCAGCCGTCGTCGCTGCGCGCCCACCGGATGAGCAACGACACGCTGCTCGAGCTCGGGCGCTTCGACGAGGCGGCCGAGCAGATCGACCGGGTGCCGTGGCAGCTCGATGCGCGCGGCGCCGCCTGGCGATGCGAACAGGAGGCGTTGCTCGCGTTCGCGCGCGGTTGCCACCGGCTGGCCGATCCGGCGGCCGACGACGGCGCCGCCGCTGCGAGCTTCGCCCTGGCGCGCGAGCGATTCGTGCGCGCCCGGCAGCTCAGCGGTTCTGGGCCGGGCTTCGAGGAATGGGTGTGTGCCGCGCGGGCCGGCGAGCGGTCGGCGTTCACCCGAGTGCTCGAATCGGTGTTGGCGACGCCCGCGGACGCGCACGCGCTCGAACGCCTGTCCTACGTGTTGCCCCCGAAGTTCTCGGAGGAGGAGATCCGGTTGCTCGCGCAACTGCTCCGATCCCAGGCGGCCGCGCTCGAGGGGCGCGATCGCTAGTCGTTCTCGCTCCCTCGCTCTCGACCAAGATGAACTGCCTCGCCATTTCCGGTTCGTTCCTGCTGCTCGCGGCCACCTGTGCCTCCCAGAATCCCGGCCAGTTGCCGGTCGCTCCGCTACCCGCCCGCGGGGTGCTATCGACCTTCCAGATGGGGATGCTGTTCGACGACGACCTCACGCGGATCGCGCTGCGCCGCGCCGGCCGGCGTGGCCTGCTCGACGTGTACCCGGGCGTCGCACAGGGCAACGTCATCGATGCCTCGGGGGCGGCGATCAACGGCTGGATCCGCTCCCAACCCGGGTGGTCCCAGTTCGGCTGGCAGCCGGCCTTCGATGCCCTGTCCACCTACTCCGACAACCTGCCGATCGAGCTGTTCGACCCGAACACCGCGGTGGCCGGAGACGAGTATTACCGTCCGTACGACGCGGGCCAGGACTCGTGGGCGATGCTCGAACTGGCCGTCGAGGCAGGGACCATCCGCGCCACCAATGCCGCGATCGACAACGCCACGACGCTCGGCTACTACTTCCAGAACTCGGGCTTCCCGAGCCAGCTCCAGAACGGTGTCTACCACGAGATCCTGCGACCGGACTTCACCAGTGGCAGCGTGCCGGCGCCGTCCGGAACGGTCGGGATCCGCGGGCTCGACGCGGGGCTCGGGTTCATCGAGGCGAGTGACGGCGTGCTGCAGCCGGGCATCCTCGAATGCGTCGACAAGCTGTACTTCTCCGTGACGCCGGCCAGCGCCGCGCTGTTGCGGGGGCTCAACTACTTCACCGCCCGCAACGACGAGATCGACGGCGCGACGATCTTCGAGGTCACGTTCAGCACCACGGGGGCGAACTACGGCGAGGTCGTCAACTTCCAGATCTTCCGGACCTACGTCGACCTCGGCGTGCCGATGGGCGCGGACATCGATGCGCTGGCGATGGCCGAGGCGCCCTACGGAGTCCCGCAGAGTGAAGACCAGAGGGTGCATCGCATCGCCGCGGGGCAGCCGCTGCTGGTGGTCTCGTTCGCCGGCGATCCGTTGACCCTCGCCGGCGCGCCGGTCACCGACCAGCTGTGGGTCGTGGCCCGCACCGAACAGAACCTGCTGTCGGTGAACGATCCGCTGGCCATGCCGGGCGGCCAGCACGGCCGCGCGCTGCGCGACGCGGCCGGCGGCCAGTTGGTCGGCCCGGTCGGCACGCTCACCGGCAACGTCAAGGGCGTCTGCAACTACGATCCCGAGGGCAGCTTCCGGTCGATCACCGCGGCGTTCCCCGACGATGATGCCGTGGTGATCCCGCGCATGATCCTGAGCGCGGCCGCGACCCAGCCGAGCGTGGACGACGGCTGGGACCCCACGGTGGTCGACCGGTTCACGCTGCACGGCTCGGTCAGCGGCTGGGGCACGATGCCGGCGCAGCAGGCCTCGATGCTGCTCTGGATCGAGGTCGACGGTACGCCCTACTGGCGTGCGCTGCCGCCGCGCGGTGCGGCCAAGGACGTCTACGACTTCGAGCTCGAACTGGAGTTCCCGCGCGACAACGCGCCGGGTAACGGAGGCATCAACGACTACCGCTTCTGCATCGTCTCGGCGGCCGCGGTGTCGCCGACGCAGGCCTGCTACTCGCCGTTCATGCTGCTGCACCGCGAGGCGCCGTAGTCGAAATCCGCGCGCCGGACGTCCGGTTTCGTCGCGCTGGCCGCCCTTGGTTCTCGGACGCACGTTCGCGTCCGGGAATCACCGATGACCCTTTCGACCTCCTCGGCCGGCCTCGCCGGCATCTCGCGCATCGCTCGCTGCGCATCCTTCTTCACCATCTGCGTTGCGGTCACCGCCCAGCAGGACGAACGTACCGTCACCACCATCGGCAATGCCGGCCTGATGGTCGCGACCGAGCCGACGACGCAGACCGTGCTCGCGCTCGACGACCAGGCCGGCGGCCCGATGGTGACGCGCCGGTTCGACGGCGCGACGTTCAACAACGTCGCCACCGCCGGCCCGAGCCTGCGCGCGCTCGGCGCGTTCTCGGCCTGCTCGTCGACCGAGATGGTGATGTTCGGCGGCACGCCGGCCGGCGGCGGCACGCCGCTCGGCGACACCTGGCGCTGGAACGGCAGCGCGTGGACGCAACTGACGCCGGCGATCGCGCCGGCGCCGCGCTTTGGCGCGGCGATCGCGCAGCTGCCGTCGGGGGCGGCGATGCTGTTCGGCGGTGCGTCGAGCAGCGCGCCCGGTGCGGTGCTGGGCGACACCTGGTTCTTCGACGGCAGCAACTGGACCACGCCGACCAGCAACCCGGTGCAGCCCTCGGCGCGTGTCGGTGCCTCGATGTGCCCCGACGGCAACGGCAACCTGCTGCTGTTCGGCGGCCTCGACGCAAGCGGCGCGTTCCTGTCCGACACCTGGCAGTTCGACGGCGTCAACTGGACGCAGCTGGTCGGTGTCGGCCAGCCGCCCGCGCGTGCCTACGCCGGCATGGACCTCGACGCACTGCCGACGCTCGCTGGTCTGGTGCGCAACGACGTGGTGCTGATGGGCGGCCTGTCGTCGGGCACGATCCAGGACGTCTGGCGGTTCCGCAACGGCGCCTGGGCGGTGGTCCCCGGGCTGATCTACAACTCGGCGAGCACCTTCGTGACCGCGGCGACCGACGCCGTCCGGGACACGGTCGTCGCGGTCGACGCGGTGATCTCGCTGCCGGCGGCCAGCTGTGGTTCGCGCTTCACGACGTTCGGGGCCGGCTGCGGCTTCCCGATGACGCTCGCCGGCGACGACATCGTGGTCGCTGGCGGCAACCTGACGCTGACGATCGACGCGACCGGCTTCCCCAACGCGTTCCTGTTCGTGTCGTTCGACCCCGCTGCGGCTCCGGGCGCGGGCTTCCCGACGCCGTGGCCCGGCTGCGCGCGCTTCGTCGGCAACGCCGCGGGCGTCTCGGGCACCGTCGGGTTGGCGCTGACCGGTGCGGGAACCGGCACGCTGACGGTGACCGCCAGCTACTCGACGGCGCTGATCGGCACGCGGATCAACTACCAGGCCGCCGACTTCGCCGTCAACAGCCTCAGCAACGCGCTCGAGGTCCGGGTCGGCAACTGAGATCGGGGCGGGCCGTCAGTCCGTCGCCGCTGCGTGCGTCGGCCGGGACGCCGCCCGTTCGTCGATCGGGCGGCCAGTGGTGCGCAGCAGCAAGAAGAACGCGGCGCCGCCGCCATCGCGGTCGCGGTATTCGACGCCGCCGCCGTGCATGCGCGCCACTTCGGCCGTGATCTTCAGGCCGATGCCGAGGCCGTCGGGCTTGTCGACCAGCACGTCGCCACCCTGGGCGAAGCGCTCGAACACGCGCTGGCGCTCGTCGGCGCGCAGCCCCGGCCCGCGATCGGCGACCTCGATCGAGTAGCTGGACTCGCCGACACGAACGGTGAGCTCGACCTGGCCGCCGTCGGGGCTCCACTGCCAGGCGTTGCGCAGCAGGTGTTCGATGGCCTGCACGATGCGTTCGCGGTCGCCCTGCAGCCGACAGGTGCGCTCGCAGAAGATCGAGACCTCGACGTTCTTGAGCTGCTGCAGCACCGCGGTCCGTCGGCAGGCTTCTTCGGCCGCCTGCTGCAGGTCGACCGGCCCGAGCGTCCAGCCGGCCTGGTCGCCGGCGAGCGCGGCGTACTCGAGGGTGTCGGTGATGCGCTCGGCGAGCCGGGTCGACTCGCGCAGGATCGTGTCGAGGAACTCGTGGCGCTCCTCCGCGCTGGCCTCCTCGCCGAACTGCTGCAGCAGCTCGGCCGTCGACTGGATGCCGGTCAGCGGGGTGCGCAGCTCGTGGCTCATGCTGGTCAGGAAGCCGTCCTTGGCCCGGTTGGCCGCCTCGGCGCGCGCGGCCTTCTCCTGACCGTCGGCGATCAGTTCCTGCATGGCAGCAGCCATCGAGTCGAACGACCGCCCCAGGCGGCTCAGTTCGCGGTCCGAGTCGAGTTCGCCGACGCGGGCGCCGAGGTCGCCTTCGCGCAGGCGCTCGGCCGCCGTGGTCAGCCGGCGCAGCGGCTTCGACATGCGCAGCGCGGTGCGGGTCGCGAACAGCAGCCCGAACGCGATGGTGGCGCCGCCGATCAGCAGCAGCAGCGCGCGCATGCGGTCGCGCAGCGCGAACAGGCCGCCGAGTTCCTGGCCCAGGAACACGATGCCACAATCGCCACGCAGCGGGGCGACGATGCCGAACGCCGTCGAGCCGGACACGTCGACCGACATCGGGCGGCCCTCGGGGGGCAGGTCCGCGGGGCGCGCGGCCAGCAGGTCGCCGAGCTCCGATGGCGAAGGCGTGCCGCTTGGCCACCTGGTGCCGAGCAGCCGACCGTCGTGCACCAGCGCGACGTCGCGGCCGGACAGCGCCCCGAGGTGCTCGGCGAAGTCCTGGTCGACCAGGCGGCCGTAGACGAGCGAGCCGAGCAGCACGTCGCCCTGCACCAGCGGAGCGATGCCGACGATCGCCAGACCGTCGGGGTTGGGCCAGACGTGGGTCGCGCTGCCGAGCTCGTGGTGCCGTTCGAACCCGGGCATCCTCGACAGGTTGGTCGTAGCCGGCCAGGCGGCGCGGCTCGCCAGCACGCGTCCGTCCGGGCGCAGCACGGCGAGCAACTGCGACTCGACCTCGCCGAGCACGTCGAGCAGCGTGACCTCGTCGACCCCTTCGATGTCCATCATCGCGAGCAGGCGCGGTGATCGGGACAGTTCGCGGACCTGGCGGTCGAGCGTCTCCAGCAGCAGCCGCCGCTGCGCGTCCAGGCTGCTGCGGGCCTCGTCGTACTCGCGCGCCAACTGCTGCTCGAAGTAGCCGTCGACGACGTGCGCGAACGCGACGGCGCACGCACCGACGAACAGCACCACCATCGCGGTGGTGCCGAGCATCAGGCGGGTGCGGAACGCGAGCTGCATGTCAGTACTTCTTCTTGTAGGCGCGGCCGTGCTTGTTGGTGTGCGGGGCGCGCACGCGGTCTTCGCGCACCTCGAGCGGCACTTCGATCCGGGCGCGGGGATCGACCACCAGCTCTTGCCGCAGGCCCTTGGCGAGCGCGTGCCAGACGCGCAGCGTGTAGGTGCCCGGTGGCACGTCGGGGATGTGCCAGTGGCCGCCGGCGTCGGTCACCGCGGCGCGGCGCGTGTTGAGCACCAGCACGTGCGAGGACATGTCCGCGTGGATGTTGCAGTGCACCTTGACCAGGCCCGGCCGCAGCATGGTCTTGCGCCTCGCCTTGCCCTTGCCGTAGGTGCCGAGGTCGAACGCGTTGCCGCGCGACAGCGAGAACACGTTGTGGAACACCACGTCGTCGTTGGGGAACTCGACCGTCGTGCCGGTCGTGACCACCAGCACCGCGGGGTCGAAGCGCCGTCCGCGCTGCGAGATCCGCGGTTCGCGCGGCAGCGGCTGCGGCCGATCCCGGGCCGACTCGAGGAACACCACGAGGCCGTCGGCGTCGGCGACGGGCGCTCCCTGGCGGTCGAGCAGGCGCACCGTGCCGTGCACGAGGCCGTCGCGGTTGGGGAACCAGCCGCGCTCGTCGTTGCCGTCGCGGTTGTGCAGGTGGCAGCGGGTGCAGGCGCCGCGCAGCGCCGCGAAGTCGTAGCGGCCACTCGGCCCGTGGCTCGTCGACGGCTTCTCCAGCGCGCCGATCGCCGCCTCGACCTGGGCCACCGTCGCGCGCGCCAGCTCCGGCGACGGCATCGTCGCGGCGTGCTGCGACAGCACCGGGAGCACGCCCCGCATCTGCTGCAGCAGTTCGCCCGGTGGCCGCGCCGCGGCGTCGGCGTCGAACATGCGCCCGAGCCGGCTGGTGGCGTCCGAGAGCTGCTGCATGGCGGTCGCCAGGTCCGGTCCGGTCGCGTCCTGGGCGCGCGCCGTGGTCGCGAGCAGCAGCCACAGCGGCAGCCACGCGATCCGCGTGGTGCCTTCGAGAAGCGTGCGGTGGGGGTGGGACATGATCAGAAGCTGAACACCAGTTCGGCCGCGGTGAATACGCGCGTGTCGTTGGGCAATCCGCTCACGTCGGTCGCCTGCAGGTGGTCGAAGCCGACCTCGGCCTTGACGGTGAGCTCCGGCGCGAAGTCGTAGCTCAGGCCGGCTGCGACCCGCTGCAGCTGCGACAGGTCGAAGCCGTAGCTCGCCACGCCGTTGCCGTAGGGGCGGCTCTCGAAGGCGTAGCCCTCCTGGGAGTCGAACGTGCCGACCCCGCTCCAGCGACAGGTTGCCTGACACGACGGCGCGAACCGCCAGCTCGGTTCGATCGTGAACCAGTAGATCGTGCGGTCGAAGGCCGAGACGTCGTCGTCGACGATCGCGGTGCCGGCCTCGGCCTGGACGTGCAGCGTGCTCGTCGGCTGCCAGCGAACGTCGACGCACGCGACCGTCGATCGCACCTCGGCGCTCGGGCTGACGCCGGCGGCACCGCCGGCGACCGGCGTCAGCAGCGAACCGCCGAAGCACAGGGCGCTGACGTCGGCTTCGTGGATGTAGAGTCCGCTGGCGCTGACGTAGAGCCCGTCGCACGGCCGCGCGTGCAGCCGCAGCGTCGTCGCGGGCGCCACGCCGGACGCGGAGTTGCGGCTGTAGGTGCCGTCGGTGATCGACGCCGTGAAGCCCCAGCTGCCGCGGTCGCTGTAGGCCATCACGCCTTCGTCCCAGCGATACGGGATCGCCGCCGGAAAGCCGATCATGCGGTTCTTGTTGGGGTCCTCGAGCAGGTACCACTCCCCGAACGGCAGGTCGAAGCGGCCGACCTTCAGGTTGAGCGTGCCGTTGGCCTCGCCGCTGCCGAGCACGTCGTCGATGCGGATGTAGGTCTCGCCGAGCGAGACCTCGTTCTGCCCCGCTTCCTGGAAGTAGTCGTAGCGCAGTTCGACGAACGCGCTGGCGACGTCGCGCACCGACATGTCGAGGAACAGCGTGCCGGCCTGGATGCCGAGCGCGCCGTCCGGGCGCGCGCCGCCGCGGGCCGTGTCGAAGTAGCGGCCCGCGACGAAGCCGTAGATCTGGAACCGGTCGATCCAGTCGTCGAGGGCGCGACCGGCGCGGCCGAACGCATCCTGCATCGAGTCGTGCTGGTCCTCGCCGAGGTCGACGCCGCCGACCTCGGGCTCCTGCGCGAGCAGGCCGGTGGCGGGCAACAACAGGGCGAGCGTCGGGACCAGGGCGCGCCGCAGCGCGAAGGGGGCGTGCATACGCCCGTGTCATCGGCCCGTCCGGCTCCGCACTTGAGCCCAGGTGGGGGCGCGGCGGTTGCCGGGCGCCCGGTTGGGGGGGGGCGTCGATCAGGCGTAGTACTTGCCGAACCGGTTCGCCAGGAACTGCTCGTAGTCGACGTCTTCCATCTTGAGGAAGCCCTCGCCCGGCAGCTTGCCCTCGTGCAGCAGGTCGACGATCGCGCAGACGCCCGCGGCGGTCGTGATCTGGATGCCGCTCCAGTTGCGGCCGTCGATGTTCTGGTGGTAGATCGTCTTGGCGTAGGTGCGCTCGGCGAGGCGGCCGCGGTACTGCCCGGTGGCGCTGACGAAGATCACGATCTGGTCCTGGAACGTCGCCGGCAGCGACTTCTCGAAGATCTTGCCGAGGCCTTCCTGGTCGTCCTGCATCTGCAGGTCGTGCAGCAGGAACTTCATCAGGTCGCAGTGACCCGGGTAGCGCATCGTCTTGTAGTTGACGTTCTTGACCTTGTCCTTGAGCGTGATCGCGAGCGTGCCGAGGCCGCCCGACGTGTTGAATGCCTCGTACTCGACGCCGTCGATCGTCAGGTGCTCGAGCTGCTCCATCGGCGGCACCGTGGTCAGCTCGCCGTTCTCGACCGACTCGCACGGGTTGCAGTACTCGTTGATCAGGCCGGCGGTCGACCAGGTCAGGTTGTACTTCAGGCGGTTGGACGGGTAGCGCGGCAGCGCGCCGACGCGCAGGCGCAGGTCGCTGACCTCGGTCATCGACTGCATCAGGTGGTTGGCCGTGATCGTGATGAAGCCCGGCGCGAGGCCGCACTGCGGCGCGAACAGCGATTTGCTGCCCTCGGCCAGCTTCTTGACCTGGGCGGTGACCTCGACGTCCTCGGTCAGGTCGAAGTAGTGCACGCCGTGCTCCTTGGCGCGCTCGGCGATCAGCGGGTTGCAGTGGTAGGGCGCGCAGCTGATCACGGCCCAGGCGCCCTTCAGGATCGCGTCGAGCGACGCGCCGTCGGCGAAGTCGACGACCTGGCCGTCGACCGCTTCGAACTCCTTCTTGATGTGGTCGATCGCGGCCTGCGAGGCGTCGCCGATGCGGACCTTGTAGGAGCCGCTGTGCGACATGAAGTGGCAGACCATGCGGCCGATCTTGCCGGCGCCGAGGATGACGAGTTCGTTCATTGAGCTGAGCAGAGTTGCCGGTGGGCTGTGGTGGGCTTTCAGGGCGTGGCAGCGCCGCGTTCTCGGGCGAACATTCTTCGGCCGCCGGGCCGCCGGTCAAGAGTTGTCGCGCAGATGTCGCCGTTCTGGCCATGGCAGCGGCATACTGACGGGAAGGAAACACCGCCGATGTCGTCGCAAGCCGTTGTCATGATGGAGGTCCCGCAGAAGGCCGAGCCGCTGCCGTTGTCCGACTTGTTGGGGCAGGCGCCCGGCGGCTTGCTGTGGCTGCTGATCCCGGCGATCGGGCTGCTGCTGCACCTGGGCCTTTCGGTGGTGGTGCTGATCGACGGTCGCAAGCGCCGGACCGAGATGATGGCGGCGCCGCTGTGGGCGCTGCTGGTGTTCTTCACCGGCCTGATGGGCTTCTTGGTCTACTGGCTGGTCAACCGCGAGGCGCCGCGGCGCGACCCGGGCTAGGCGCCGCGTGTCCGGCGCGTCGCAGCGTGGCGAAAGCCTGCTCGAGACCCTCGTGCGGCTGCTCGACGAGCATCAGGTCGCGCGCCTGCTCGTCTACGCGCTGCTCGCGGTCGCCGTCGTGCACGTCACGCTGGCGATCGTGGTCTGGGTGCACAGCCGCAAGGTCGAGCTGCAGTACCTGTCCCGTTCGGGATGGACCTGGACGGTGCTGTCCTCGGGCGTGCTGGCCGCGATGGCCTACTGGATCGTGCACGTCGTCGCGGCACCGGACCAAACCCAGGACCCCGACTGACCCCCCAAAACACCGCATACCGACACCGCATACCGAACCGGGTGGCGCAGCCTGCACCACGGCTCGGCATGCGGTGCGGCGTGCGTGTCGGGGGTCAGTTCTTGCGGCCGACCACGATCGAGATCCAGGCCTCGTCCATGTCGCCGACCTCCTTGCGGCGGAAGACGCCGTTGCCCTCCATGGTCTTGAGGTCGGTGCCTTCCCAGAGCACGTGCACGTCGTCGAAGCCGGCCTCCTCGAACAGCTCGCGGATCTCGGCGAGCGTCCACAGACGCCAGTCGTAGACGAACGCGTTCTTCATCATCGAGCCGTCGGGGAACTCGAAGTGGATGGCGCAGACGAACCGGTGGCTGATCGGGTCGTACGAGCGCTGCTCCCAGTGGTAGTCGAACCCTTCCTTCTCGGTGACGTCGGTGTTGGCCTGCATCACGTCCGGGCCGCCGAGCGCGTCCATGTAGAACACGCCGCCGGGCTTCAGCGACTTGTAGACCGCCTTGATGTAGGCGCCGAGCGCCTTGCGGGTCGTGAACACCTGGTAGCTGAAGTTCAGCGCCAGCACGCAGTCGACCTTGGGCCTCGTGACCTCGAGCACGTTCTTCTCGAGCAGCGTCAGGCGGCTCTGCTGCTCCTCGTCGAGCAGCACCTCGACGTTGTGCTCGATGCCCCAGTCGAGCGTCGGCCGGTGCAGGTCGACGCCGATGGCGGTGTTGTCCTTGTGGTTCTTCACGTGGTGGCACGCGAGGATCGCGGTGCCACAGAAGTCCTCGCGCAGCGAACGCAGGTCGCGACCGGTGTACTTCTTGAACCAGCGGGCGTAGGTCTTGGAGTCGACGTCGGGCGCCTGCACCGACAGTTGGTAGAGCACGTGCTTGTCCGCCGTGCGCGCGGTCAGCGCCTTCTTCTTGGTCTTGGCCTGCTTCTTCGATGCCATGGCGCCCTTGTTACCGCACTCCGCGCCGCGACTCCACGGTGCAGTAGGCGGCGCCGACGCGGGTCGGGTGCGAGCCGTTCGGCGAACGGTCGATCGCCCACGGGCCGAGCATGCGGTCGCAGGCGATCAGCAGCACGGTGTCGGCGTCTGTGGTGTGCTTGTCCGGCACCTCGAAGGACTCGCCCTGGTAGCGCACGCACTTCGACAGCCGCACCTCGTCGAGCTTGCCCGCGAACTGCGACGTCGGCGCGCCGCTGCGGTTGACGTCGGCGCCGATCAAGAACGGCAGCGCATTGGCGCGGCGGCGACCGCTGCCGGCCTTGCGCGCGATCACCTTGCCGTCGAGGTAGAGCCGCACCTCGTTGCCGTCGAACACCCCGGCGACGTGGTGCCAGGTGCCGGGCTTCAGCACCGCCTCGGCGCTGCGCGCGGTGACGTAGCCCTTGCCGAGGTAGACCGAGAAGTCGAGCACGCCGTCGCTGCAGAAGATGCCGAACTCGCTGCTCTCGGTCTTGGCCAGCATGCCGCGGCGGCCTTGGAAGTCGTCGCCGTTGCACCAGCACTCGAGCGTGATCGGGCCGTCGGGCAGCGCGACCGCGTCGCTGTCGACCCGCAGGCAGCTGCGGCCGTCGAGCACCAGCACGCCGCCGTGCGCGGCCTCGAGCCGGTCGAGCCCCTGCGGCGGCGGCAGGTCGATCGTCATCGAGCGCGCCGGCAGGCCGACGCGGCGCTGCCGGGCGAGGTAGTCGCAGCGGACCTCCATCGTCGGCAGCGAGAACGGCGCGTCCGAGGCGCTGCGCTGGATCGCGAACGTGGTCGTGCCCTTGCTCTTCGGCGGCACCACCAGGTGCTGGTGGTCGGGGCCGAACGTCCACGGCGCACCGTCCTGCGGGATGACCTCGAGCTCGATCGCGCGCGAGCCGACATTCTCGAACTGCAGCGTCGCGACCGCGTCGACGGTGCCGTCGACGGTGATCGCCGGACCGTCGCCAGCGGCGACCAGGTTCTGCACCTGCGGCCGCAGGCTGCGGTGCACGGCCAGCGCTTCGCGCGCCATCTCGTCGGTGATCTCCTGCGGGTCCATCACGCCGCCGACCGGGATCGCGGCGACCTTGATGCCCTCGGGGCGGACCGTGACGACGTGGTACTGGTGCAGGAAGCCCGCTTCGGGCGCATCCATGCCGAGGTGCGCGCCGACCGAGGCGACGGTGTAGTACTCGATGCCGTCGCGCACGCCGCTGAAGCCCATGTAGTGGATGTGGCCCGCGAACACCGCGCGCACGTTGCCGTTGGCGGCGAGCGCCTCGTGCACCTTCTGCCAGTCGTCGCCGTACTGCTTCAGCCAGCGCGGATGGTGCAAGAACACGAACACGTGCCGGGCGTCCTTGGCCGTCTTCAGCGTGTCCTTCAGCCACGAGAACTGCGCGTCGCTGATGCGCTGGCACGCGGGCTTGTTGAAGTTCTTCTCGCCGGTCTTCGGGTTGCCCTCGTCGGAGTAGAGCACGACGAACCAGCAGTCCTTGTGGTGCACCGCGTACCACAGCGGGCCGAACACGGTCTCGTAGTGCTGCTCGTGCTCGCCGTCGGGCTTGCCCGGTCCGCGCCAGTAGATGTCGTGGTTGCCGGCGACCGGATACCACGGCATGCGCAGCTTGCCCATCGAGGTCTTGTACTCGTCGGCCTGCGCCATCCACGGCTCGGTGGTGTTGTAGCCGTTGATCAGGTCGCCGACGGTCAGCACCAGGTCGGGGTCGAGCAGGTTGGTGTCGACCACGGCCTGGTCGAGCACCTTGATGCCCTCGGCGGGGCCGCCGGTGCGGTCGCCGAACACGACGAAACCGAATGCGTCGTCCTCCTTGGGCAGCTTCAGCAGCTGCTTGCCGGTGGGGCGGTTGGTCAGGATGCGCGGCGTCTTCTGCGCGACGACGGCGCTCGCCAGCGCGAGCAGGACACAGAGGGTGCGGACGAACATGCGCACAGCTTGGCTCGGCCGGGTGCGGTCCGGAAGGCGATGCCCGAGAAGATCGCGCCAAGGTGCGGCGCGCGGCCACCGACCCGGCGCGGTGGCCGGGGCATCGACGGGGCGCGCGCCAAAAAAAGCGGCCGCCCGGAGCGAGTCACCGGGCGGCCCTGTTTCCCTTCCGTTCCCGAAGTTTCCGCCTCAATACCCGCGGGGCAGGCCATTGGACGGGAAGACGTCGGGGGGTGGCTCTGGCAAGCCGTGTGGCTATCGGGATAGCCGGTTCGAGGGGGAGCGAGAGGGAATTGGTTCGGTCGTTGCTCCTAGTTAGGCGCGTGCAAGCGGTGACGCGTCAGCCAGGAATGTGGATTTGATTGCAAAGGGCGGGCCAACGAGGGGGTGGTGTGCTCGGATGGCACCGCCGCCAGGATGTAAGAGGCGGAAACGTCACGGGGCTGTACCGCGGAAAACGAGAAAAATGAGCAGCACGCAGAGCGACGCCCGGGGAATGCGCGTCGGCATCGTCGGTGCGGGGCGGACGCGCCAGGGCCTCGGCCCCTTCCTCGCGCGCTGGTTCGAAAAGGCCGGGGCGCGCGTGTCCGGGGTCTCTGGACGCGATCCGCTACGGAATCGTGACGCGGCCGTTTCGCTGGCGGAACAGTTGGGGCACGACGTGACCCCGTACGACGACGCGCGCACGCTGGCGCGCAACGTCGACGCGCTGGTCGTCGCCTGTCCGGTCGAGGGCCACGCCGACGGCCTCGACGCGGCGCTCGCCGCCGGTGTGCCGTGCCTGTGCGAGAAGCCGTTCGTGCCGTGGTGCGACGCCGACGCCGGCCTCGAACGGGTCGCGGCGTTCCGGCGGCGCGGCCTGCTGCTCGCCGAGAACTGCCAGTGGCCGTTCGCGCTGGCGGCGCTCGACCAGCTGCACCCCGAGGTCCGGCGCACCCCGGTGCGCTCGCTGGTGATGCGCCTGTCGCCGGCGTGGCCGGGCCACGCGATGGTCGAGGATTCGCTGTCGCACGTGCTGAGCCTGCTGCAGGCGCTGGTGCCGCTGCCCGACGACGCGCGGGTCGTCGACGTCGCGCAGTCGGACGGCGGCGACGCGGCGGTCGCCAACGTGGTGCGGTTCGCTGTCGTCGGTGGCATCGACGATGTCGCCGTCGAGCTCCTCCTGCAATGTTGTCCACAGCAGCCGCGGCCGGCGTGGTTCGCCGTCGACGGTGTGCGCCTCGATCGCGAACTCGGCGCCGACTACGCGATCTCGTTCCGCAGCGGCGACGGGCGGCTCGTGAACGTGCAGGACCCGCTCGATGCGCTCGTGTATGGTTTCGTGGCAAACCTGAAGGCAAACCACCGTGAACGAACCGACGCCCTCGCAGCCGCCATCGCCCTCCGCATCCGCCTCTACGCAGGCGTCCTCGCCGGCCTCCGCGGGTGAGTCGACGGGCAAGGCGGTCGAGCGGGTGCACGACTTCGCCGGCAAGCTGCAGCAGCCGAGCATGTGGCCGAAGGTGCTCGACTACGTCAAGTGGCAGCGCGCGCTGCGCAAGGCCGAGGCCGACGGCAAGCCGCTGCCGGACATGCCGGATCTCGCGCCGCTGTCGATCAACCTCGACCTGACCACCGCGTGCAACTACGCGTGTGACCACTGCATCGACTGGGACATCCTCAACAGCAAGGAGAAGCACGAGGACGAGCAGCTGCGCGCGTCGATCGCGCGCATGGCCGAGCGCGGCCTGCGCAGCGTGATCCTGATCGGCGGCGGCGAGCCGACGCTGTATCCGGGGTTCGTCGAGTTCGTCGCATTCCTGAAGCAGCTCGGGCTGTCGGTCTCGGTCGTCACCAACGGCAGCCGCGGCGACCGCATCCTGAAGGCGGCGCCGTACTTCACCGAGGGGGACTGGGTGCGCCTGTCGCTCGACTCGGGCAGCAACGACACGTTCGTTCGCATGCACCACCCGTCGAAGAAGTCGCTGACGCTCGACGAGATCTGCAGCTGGATCCCCAAGATCAAGGCGGCCAACCCCAAGCTCGCCATGGGCTTCTCGTTCGTGATCACGTGGGTCGGCGGCAGCCGCGGCGACGTCAAGGTCGTCGAGAACATCGGCGAGATGGTGATGGCGGCGAAGCGCGCCTCGGACGCGCAGTTCGACTACATCTCGTTCAAGCCGTTCCTCGAGCGGCAGGAGGACGGCGCCGAGGTCATGGACCCGGCCAAGAGCGAGGCCGAGCTGCAGGCGGTGATCGCCCGCATCCAGCAGAACCTCGAGGAGGCGCGCGCCGCGGTGCGCGACGACTTCAAGGTGCTCGCCAGCACCAACCTGCGCGTGCTGATGAGCGGCACCTGGAAGGACTACACCCACCAGCCGAAGGTCTGCCACATGCAGATGCTGCGCCAGGTGGTCACGCCGCTCGGCACCTACAACTGCCCGGCGCACCGCGGCGTGCAGAAGGCCAAGCTCGGCGACAAGAACCTCTGGGAGGTGCCGGCCGCAGGCCAGCACGACACCGCGCGCGTGCTCGCCGACTTCGACGCCAAGGCGGAGTGCGGTGAGGTGACCTGCCTCTACAACAGCACCAACTGGTGGCTCGAGGAACTGGTCGCCGCGAGCGCGGAGCTGCCCGAGGAAGCGCCGGGCCGCGAGAGCCGCGACTGGTTCCTGTAGCGGGCCTGCTGTCCGGCTGGCCGTCGAGCTGGCTGCCTGGCTTTCCGGTGCCGTGGCCCTCGCGACGAGGGCCCGAAGGCCCTGCGGAGCTGCCGTCAGCCGTGCTGTCGACAGCAGGGCTCCGACAGCAGGACCTACTGCGTGCCGAGCTTCAGCTCGACCCCGTTGGCGGTCCGCGCGCCGAGCGCGTTGACGGTCGGCGGCATCAGCACGACCCCCTGCGTCACGATGCTCGAACCCGACAGCGACGCCGTGTTCGGGATCGGCAGCGACCAGGTGTGCGAGCTCGAGAACACCGGGAAGCTCATCGTCTCGATGACCGCCGCCTGCGCGTAGAGGCGGCAGCCCGGCGCGCCGACGAAGCCGAGGTCGGTGCCGAACGGGATCGTCTGGAAGCCGAGCACCACCAGCCCGATGCTCTGCGCGGGCTGCGGGATGTGGTCGAGCTGCAGGATCTGCGTGGTGCCGAGCAGCGGCCGGTTGACGCCGCTCCAGGCGAGCGGCGTCGCGTCGACCGACACCGACACCGGCATGCTGGCGCTGAAGTCCGTGTTCGGCGGCGTCTGGGTGTTGCCGCGCGTGAACGCCAGGATGCAATCGTCGGGCTGGTTGGGGATCTGCCGGTAGCGGTAGTCGACCGTGCCGTTCGGGTGGATCGCGATCTGCAGCGTATTGCCGGCGCCGGCCGGGCCCGCCGTGTAGGCCGGCACGTCGTTCCAGGTGAACACCGCCGAGCCGCCGACCACCTCGTAGTGGCAGCTGCCGCCGGCGGTCGGGTTCATGTCGAACCAGGCCGGACAGAAGCGCGCGCCGTTGCCGACCAGCTCGGCGATCGTCGGCGACCAGTCGGCCGCGGTCGACGACCCGAGCCAGACGTAGCCGTTGGTGCAGAAGCCGACCTGGTTGGTCGAGCCGCCCGGGTAAGACAGCGTGAACGGCAGCGTCACCTGGTGCACGTCGTCGTCGCCGAGGTTCAGGTTGCCGCTGCTCGGTGCGTTCCAGTTGGGCGCGCCGATCGCCATCGTGTAGCCGTTGCCGCTGGCGGTCGGCGTCAGGCGCACGTTGACCGCGAACGCCGACGTGCCGGCCAGGTCGAACTGGTTGGCCGAGAACAGTTCGGCGGCGGTGCCGAAGCTCTGGTAGCAGCCGGTGCCGTAGGCGACCGCCGCGGCGACGTCGCCGCCGCCGCTGCCGCCGAGCGTGTCGAGCACGGTGGCGCCGGTGCCGAGCGGGTCGAGCCAGTTGGACAGGCGCGAGCTGCTCGAGCCGCCGCCGGTCCACGACCGGAACATGCGGCCGTACCAGTCCGAGTCGTTGTTGCCGCAGGCCGCGTAGCCGCCGTGCAGCTGGCCGACGATGCGGTGGTTGCCGTCGAACAGCGGCGAGCCCGACGAGCCGGGCTCGGTCGTGCCGAGGTCCCAGTCGACGACGCGCACGTGCGAGCCGTTGTTGTTGGTGTTGTTGCCCAGGTAGTTGGTGATCTGCGTCGACTGGTTCTCGAACGAGATCTTCTTGGCATCGCCGCTCGGGTGGTGGATCGCGACCGCCGAGCCGTGCGTGCCCGAGCCGCGGTTCCAGCCAGCGTAGGTGACGCCCCAGGCCGGGTTCGGGGTGCCGTTCAGTTCGACCAGCGTGAAGTCCGAGGTGCTCCACGACGCGCGCCAGGTGGCGCCGATCGTGAACTGGTTGAGCGGCGCGTTGTTGCCGCCGCAGGTGGTGTTCTCGTAGTTCCAGTAGCAGACCAGCGACGGCGCCGCCCCCGACGAGATGCCGCAGTGGTTGGCGGTCAGGAAGAAGTTGCGGCCGTCCTGCGCGGTGTTGTTGATCATCGCGCCGGTGCAGAAGATCGAGCCGCCGGTCGAGTAGGCCGCGACCGACGAGATCTCGTCCTCCCAGCCCGATCCCTGCGAGCAGGTGACGTCGACGTTGCACGGGCCGCTGCCGTCGGTGTTGTTGCTCAGCGCGGTCGGGCCGGCACCGAAGAACCGGTAGCCGGAGCCGACGTGCACCATGTCGAGCTGGACCTGGGCGACCGCCGCGGTCTGCACGTAGACCTCGCAGACGACGTCCTTGCCGTAGACGATCGGCGTCCACAGCTGCCCGGTCGGCTGGTGGTCGGTCTGGTCGAACGGCCGCACGACGCAGCTGCCGTCGGCGCTGTAGACCTGCATGCGCGCGCCGGCCGGCATCGCGAACGAACCGAACCCGAGGTTGACGTGCTCGGCCTCGGGGCAGCGGATGCGCAGCCGCCACAGCGACCACTTGCTGTCGAGCACCTCCCAGGTGCCGTGCGTCACCGGCGAGATCGACACGTCGTTGGCGATCGCGAAGCGGGCCGGCTGGCCGTTGCCGGCGCGGGCGACGTCCTCGGCGGCGATCTGCACGCGGTCGATCGCGGGCATCGTGACGCGCGCGACCGTGGCGAGCGGCGCGGCGTTGGGGTGCACGATGCCGATCGGCTGGGCGACGCCAGCGGTCGGCCCGCCCGCTTGGGCGGTCAGGGTCGGGGCGAACAGCGAGAACGTGCCGGCGAGAACGGCTGCCGCGACGGCGGCATGGGGCGAGGATCGGTCCATGGGATGAGGAGGGCGCCTGATGGCGCAGGCGCTTCGTCTCTTCGACGTAACGAGCGCCGGGACGGGTTCCCCGAACTGCGCGTCGCCAGGGGAGCCTACGACCTGCGGCCGCGCGAGGCGGCGCGGTCGGCTCGACCCTCGGCCCCGCCGGCCCGATCGCGGCGGCGGCCGGCGCCGTCGAGGCGTCGCTGCCAGCGAGCCTTCGGCCGCGCGCCGGCAGCGCATCCGAGTCGCTACTGCGTGCCCAGGAACAGTTCGGTCGCGTTGGCGGTGATGCCGCCGAGCGCGTTGGTGCCCGGCGGCACCAGCAGCGCGCCCTGGGTCCAGAACGTCGACGCCGCCAGCAGCGGATCGTTGGGGATCGGCAGCGTCCAGACCATCGTCGAGCCGGCCAGCGGGAACACCGTCAGGATGTTCTGGTTCTGCTGGTAGACGCGGCAGCCCGGCGCGCCGAACGGCGCCAGGTCGACGCCGCCGGGGATGCCGACCGCGCCGAGCAGCACCAGGCCGATCGAGCCGGCCGGGTTCGGGATGCCGTTGAGCGTCTGCACGAACGTGCCGCCGAGGATCGGGCGGTTGAGCGCGATCCAGCTGATGCCGCCGCAGCCCTGGCCGACGCTGGTCGCGCTGGCGATCGGGCCGTTGTCGACGATGTTCAGCTCGAGGCGGTACGGCTGGATCGCGTCGATGCCCGAGCCATTGACGCGGATCGAGTAGGTGCCCGCGCTGATCGCGTAGCCGGCGATGGTCTCGGTCTGGCCGATGCCGGCCGAGCCCGAGAAGGTCAGCAGCGACGTGCCGGTGCCGTTGAACAGGAACACGTTCAGGTTGCGCAGCGTCGACGGGTTGAGCGTCGTGCCGGCGGAGCAGTTGCCGTTCTGCAGCTGCGGCCCCTCGATGTAGGGGGTGCCGACCGGGATCACCGAGATCGTCGCCAGCTTGTCGGACAGCACCGAGAACGTGAACTGGTCGAGGTCCGACGACGCGTCGATGCTGACGTTGGTGACGTTGGTGACGCCGTCGGAAACCTGGCCGAGGTCGGACGCCTGCGTGATCGAGTCGTTGGGCTCGAGCGGGTCGCCGTAGAGGCGCTGGCCGCTCAGGATGTCGTCGAACTGCGGGCCGCTGTAGAACGTCGAGATCAGCGGCTCCATCAGTTTGGAGTCGTTGATCGGGCAGACGTGCGCGATGCCGAGGCCGTGGCCGTGCTCGTGCGTCAGCACGTTGAAGAAGCGACGGTAGTTGGACGAAGGGTTGCCGAAGAAGCCGGCGTCGCTCGAGTCCAGCACCATGTCGCCGTCGTTGGGGTAGGCGTTGTAGGCGAGGATGTTGCTGCCGCCGTCGATGAACTTCATGCCGATGCGCACGTCGCCGCGCACGTTGATCTGGCCGCCGGCCCCGCCGTGCGTGGCGCCGTCGTCGTTCGGCTCGTAGACGTAGGTGATGCCGGTCAGTTCGCCCCAGCGATCGAACGCGCTGTGGATGATGTTCTGCCAGGTCGTCGGGTTGCCGAACTGCGCGTTGAGCACCGCGAACATGTTGCTGCCGCCCGCCGGCTCGCCGACGCCGCTCGGGATGAACGTGCCGTCCGGGACGAAGCTGTAGCGGATCGTCGTCGGGTCGCCCCACTGCAGGCCGCCGCCGCTCGAGGCGGTCGAGGTCCAGCGCGTCACCGGCTGGAACGAGTTGGTGTTCTGGATCGCGGCGTTGAACAGCGCAGCCGCCTGCGGCGTCGGCATGTTCTGCCAGCAGCCGTGCACGACCGAGCGTTCGCGCGGCAGGCGGAACAGCCGCACGATCATGTCCTGGTGCGTCGGCGACAGCCACAGGTAGTCGTCGAGCGCGCGCGGCGCGGTGGTGTCGAAGTCGCCGTCTTCGGTGAAGCGCAGCTTGCCGAGCATCGGCTCCTGTGCCTGCAGCAGCGGCAGGTCCGGCGTCGGCAGCGTCGGCGGGGCCGACTGGGCCAGCAGCGGGGCCAGCAGGACGGGGGCGGCGAAGGCCGCTCGGAAGGCGGTGCGGACGAGTTCGTGCATGGCAAACGGAAGGCGGGCTGCAGGCATGGGCGGCGCCCGGGCGCGCGCCGCAGCAGGTAGTTTGCCCTGGTTCTTCGGCGCTTGTCCACTCCTTGCAGCGGCCGACGGAGCGTCTGGGCGTTCGCATCGGGCGCACCGCATCGCTACCCTGCTCGGCCCGATCGCCCATGACCCACCCGCAAGTCGTCCGCGTCTACAGCACCTACCAGGACCCCGACTACGAATGCCCCTGGCAGAGCGTGGCGCCGCGCGGCAGCACCGGCTCGGGCGTGATCGTCGGCTCGCAGCGCATCCTGACCGGCGCGCACGTGGTCGCCAACGCGACCTTCGTGCAGGTGCAGAAGCAGAGCGACCCGAAGAAGTTCACCGCGCGCGTGCTGGCGATCAGCCACGACTGCGACCTGGCGCTGCTCGAGATCGAGGACAGGGCCTTCACCCGCGGCATCAAGCCGGCCGTCGTCGGCGACCTCCCCAAGCTGCGCGACGAGGTGCAGGTGGTCGGCTACCCGATCGGCGGCGAGGAGGTCTCGATCACCGAGGGCGTCGTCTCGCGCATCGAGGTGCAGCGCTACGAGCACAGCCAGCGGCACCTGCTCGCGGTGACCGTCGACGCCGCGATCAACGAAGGCAACAGCGGCGGCCCGGTGTTCGCGCGCGGCAAGGTGGTCGGCATCGCGTTCCAGGCGCTGCCCGACGCCGAGAACGTCGGCGAGATGGTGCCGGCGCCGATCCTCAAGGTGTTCCTCGACGGCGTGAAGAAGAAGAAGCCGGCCGACGTGCCGGGCATCGGGGTGTCGACGCAGCCGCTCGAGAACCCGGCGTTGCGCAAGCACTTCGGCATGAAGAAGGCCGACAGCGGCGTGCTGGTGACCGCGGTGCAGTACGGCTCGAGCGCGTGGGGGCAGTTCGAGCCGGGCGACGTGCTGATGCAGCTGCACGGCCACAAGATCGCCGACAACGGCACCATCAAGTACCGCGGCCGCTACCGCTGCCAGTTCGACGCGCTGATCGGCGACTTCCACTGCGGCGACGAGGTCAAGGCGCGCGTGTTGCGCAAGGGCAAGGCCAAGGACGTCGAACTGCTGATGCAGCCGATGCAGTGGCTGGTGCCGCGCACCGAGTACGACCGGCGGCCGATGTGGTTCGTGTTCGGCGGGCTGGTGTTCCAGCGGGTGACCGCCGAGTTCTTGCGCAACTGGGGCGACAACTGGTGGGACAAGGCCCCCAAGGGCCTGCTGCACGACTACTACTACGGGTTGCGGCGGCCGCAGCAGCAGGAGGTCGTGGTGCTGGCGCAGGTGCTCGCCGACGACGTCAACGTCGGCTACGAGTCGTTCGCCAACGACGCCGTGACCAGCGTCGACGGCAAGCTGCCGGTCGACATGGCCGACTTCGTCAAGCGCATGGACCGCGCCGACGGCGAGGTCGCGCTGCAGCTGGCGTCCGGGGCGACGGTGCTGCTCGACGTCGACGCGGCGCGCGCGGCCGAGGCGCGCATCCTCGACCTCTACCACCTGCCGGGGGACCGTTCGTCGGACCTGCCCAGGCGGCGGCGCCGCTGATGTTGTCGTGGCGGCTGCGTAACGAAGCGCGCGCCCGCCGCAAGCACCCCGTCCGGCCGATCGCCGGGCACGCGCCTTGCTCCGGGCGCGGCATGCGCCCCCTCGGCGTGCTGCTCGTGACCTCCCTCGCCTCGCTGTCGGCGCAGTGCGATCCGATCTGGGCCGGCGGCTACGGCTGCCCGGGCGTGGCCATGGAGGCCCGCGCGGCGACCACGTGGGACCCCGACGGCCCGGGCCCGCTCGGCGCCCACCTGGTGGTCGGCGGCTTCCTGCAGGTCGCGGGCCGCGCCGCGTGCGACAAGCTGGCGATGTGGGATCCGCTCACGCGCACGTGGAGCGCGGTCGCGTCGCCGCCGGGCGAGGTGGCCTCGGCGCTCGCGGTGTTGCCGAACGGCGAACTGGCCGTGGCGACCCACGCGCAGCCGTTCCCGTTCTCGGAGCCGACCGACGTCTACCGGTTCGACGGCACCAGCTGGCTCGCGATGGGCGGCACGTTCGACGAGCGCGTCGACGAGCTGCTCGTCAGCGCGACCGGCGAACTCTACGCCGCGGGCGCCTTCGCGCAGGTCGGCGGCGCTGCGATCGGCGCGTTCTGACGATCTGCAGCTCGCCGGGAATCCTCGAGGGGTTGACACGAAGTGTGCTCACTGTTCTAGTTGATCTAGAACACTAGAGACACCTACCGTGATCATCCGCATCGACCCGACTTCGCCCGAACCCCTGTTCGAACAGGTGGTGTTCGCCGTAAAGGCATCCGTCGCGAAGGGTTCCGCCAATGCCGGCGACAAGCTCCCGAGCGTTCGCGAGCTGGCGCGGGAGCTCGCGATCAACCCGAACACCGTCGTGCGCGCCTACGAGGTGCTCGAGCGCGACGGCGTGATCGTGCGTCGCCAGGGAGCCGGGTGCTTCTTGACCGGCCACGGCGCCAGGAAGGAGCTGGCGACCGCCGAGCGCCGTCGCCAGCTGCACGAACTGCTGCGCCGCGCCGCGACCGAGGGCTTCCACCTCGGCTTCGACGCCGACGAGATCGAGCGCGCGCTGCACAAGTGTCTCACCGAGTTGAAGTTCGATCCGCAGAGGAAGAAGTGATGACGACCCCGACGATCCGATTCGATCAGGTGCACCGCTGGTTCGGTGCCCACCACGTGCTGCGCGGACTGAGCTTCGACGTGCAGCCCGGCACCGTCTACGCGCTGCTCGGCCGCAACGGTGCCGGCAAGACCACCGCGCTGCGGATCCTGCTCGGCTTCCTGCAGCCGCTCGCGGGCACCGCCTCGGTGTTCGGCCAGGACTGCGCGGCGCTCGGTGCCGAACACCGCGCCCGCATCGGCTACGTCGGCGAGGAGCACCGGCTCTACCCGACGATGAGCGTCGCCGGCGCGATCGCGTTCGAGGCGGGCACGCGGCCGACGTTCCGGCGCGAGTTCGCCGAGGAGGCGGTCCGCCGCTGCGGCCTGCGCGGCAAGCAGCGCGTGCCGCTGCTGTCGCGTGGCCAGCGCGCGCAGCTGAGCCTGGTGCTCGCGGTCGCGAGCGCGCCGGAGCTGCTGATCTGCGACGACCCGGCGCTCGGGCTCGACGTAGTGATGCGGCGCGAATTCCTCGATGTGATGATCGACCTGCTGGCCGACACCGGCTGTTCGGTGCTGTTCAGCTCGCACTTCCTCAGCGACGTCGAGCGCGTCGCCGACCACGTCGGCATCCTGCACGAGGGCCGGCTGCTGGTGGACGCGACGCTCGACGACCTCAAGCGGCGCGTGCGTCGCTGCGTGTGGTTGCCCAACGACGGCGAGGCGGCGCCGGTGGCAGGGGACGAGGTGCTGCGGGTCGGCGCCCGGCGCCAGGGGTTCGAGCTGACGCTGCTCGACGCGGGCGATGCGACGTTCGCCGACCTGCGCGCTCGCGGCGACCTGTCGGAGCCGGTCGCGCCGTCGCTGGAGGACCTGTTTCTGGACCTGACCGGGCCCGCAGAGCCAGGGCTGCTGCGCGAACCGATCGACCGGATGTTGGCCGCGCGGGCCGGAGGTGTGCGATGAACGGGTTGCTGCGCAAGGACTGGCCGTGGCTTTGGACCATGGCGTTCGGCGGCGCGCTCGCGCTCGGCATGGTGGCGGCCAGCCAGGGCTTCCTGCAGCTGTTCGTGATGACCCCCGGCCGCTCGGAGGACCTGTTCTACACGGCGGGTTCGATGGGGCTGTTCGTCGGCGCGTTCGCGGGCATCTGGGATCCGCTGCTCGGGACGCGCGAGTTCCTGCGGCACCGACCGGTCTCGACGGCGCAGCTCGCCAGCGCCCCGTTGCGCGCGGTCGGCCTCGTGCTGCTGACGTGGACGCTGCTGGTGCCGCCGGTCGCCTGGGTGGTGGCGTCGTTCTGGAGCGGCTTGTTCGAGCCGGGCCACTGGGCCGGCTACTGGGAGATCGTCGCGGCGGTCGCGATCGCGTGGCCGGCGGCCGCCGTCGGCTGCGCGGCGGTCGCGCTGCCGGCACCGTGGTGGACGCGGCTTGCGTTCGGGGCAGCCGGCGCGCTGGTCGTCGGCTTCGTCGTCGACCGCGGCTCGCAGACCGACGGGCCGTTCGCCGATGCCTCCGTCTACGCCGCGCTGTGCGTCGGCCTGGCGGTGCCGTTGTTCTGGCTGGCGCGCGACGCCGGCCGGCTGCAGGCCGACCGCGATGCGCCATGGACGCCGCGCACCACCGCGATCCACGGCGGCGCGCTGGCGTTGACGCTGGGCCTGCTGTTCGCCGGCGTCGCGCTCGACGGGCAGAAGATCGCGCTGCACGAACTGCAGGGCGCCTACCCGCAGCTGTCGCTGGTCGGTCGCGAGGTCGTGCTGTGGCATCGGGGCGAGCACTGGCGCGACCGCGTGATCTGCGACGCGCAGCACGCAGAGACCGATGCAAAGCTGTCGCCGGACAACGACGACCGGCTGCGGTTCCGCGAGCCGCGGCCGCGCTCGCTGTTCGAGATCGAAGCGCCCCGTTGGCACCGTCACGGCCACATCGCCTACGACTTCGGCCTCGGCGACGGCGTGACGCTGCTGGTCGACCATGCCGGCCGTTCGTGGGGCTACCTCAACAAGGAGCGGCGCCTGGTCGCGATCCAGCGTGACGGCCGGGAGGGCGAGCCGACGTTCTCGCCGGGCAGCGAGCTCGAGCACCTCGAAGACCTCGACCTGCGAGCCACCCGGCGTCGCACCGCGTTCGTCGTCGATGCGGCCGACGGTTCGCTGTGGCAGTTCGACCGCAGCAAGGGCGCGTTCGTCGCGTTTGCGCTGCCGGGCGGCGATCGCTTCCGTAGCCGCGGCTACCTGCGGCTCGGGCAGGACGTCGACCTGTCGGACTCGCCGCTGCTCGAGTCGGCGCTGCGTGCTGATCCGGGCGACGACGTCGAATACGTGCAGGGGGAGCGCGGCGCCTACGCGATCCGCGGCGGTGCCTGGGTCGAGGTCCAGCTGCCGCCGCGCGAGCCGTCCGGCCCGGGGCCGATCGAGCCGGTGGTCGTCGGCGACGACCCGGTGCAGTTCGTCGTCGAGCTGCCCGAGGGCGATCGCCACGCGGCGTTCCGGCACGAGTTCCGACCGCGCACGCTGGCCGAACGGGCACACCTCGCGCATGCCAGCGCCTGGTCGCTGCTGCGGCCACCGGTGCTGCAGGTGGTCGCGTTCGCGCGCTGCCGCGCCGACGACCGCCAGCCGTCGGTGTTCGACGACCACCTGCTGCTGGACCGTTCGCGGTTCTGGCTGCTGGCGCTGTGCGTGCTCGGCGCGCTGGCGTCGGGTTGGTTCGTCCGTCGTCGGCTGCGGCGGCTCGGCGCCGACGCCGCGGTCGTGCGGTTCTGGTCGCTGGTGGCCGTCGTCACGGGCGTCGCCGGCGTCGTCGCCAGCGTGCTGTGCGTGCGGCCGCGCTCGCTGCGTCGGCCGACGATCGAGCCGGCGCCGCCGCCGCGCATTCGCACCGAGACCCGGACAAGGACCCAGGAGGTGATGTCATGATCCGTTCGTTCGTTCGTGGTGCCGCGCTCGCCGTGCTGGCGTGCGCCGCCGTCCCCGCCCAGATCAACGCCGACGGCCCGGCGATCAGCCCGTTCCGCGGCATGCGCAAGGTCGACCAGGGCATCGAGGTGCAGGTGCTCGACGACACCTGGTACCGGCTCGAGTCGGTCGCCGGCGTCGACACCGCGACGCTGCTGCAGGAGGCCAGGCGGCTGTGCCGGCCGGGCAACGACTGGAAGCGCATTACCGAGGACCTGCCCGCCCTGCTCGACGCGATGGGGCACGAGGTCGGCACCGACGTCGACGTGCGGGTGCGCAGCCTGCAGAACGGCAAGCTGCGCACGTTCGAGGACGTGCGCATGACCGGCGAGAACCGCCGGCGCGTCAAGGAGGCGCAGCGCGGCGGGCGCCGCGGCGCCGCCCCGGCGGTCGCCAACCGGCGCGGCGGCACGATCACGGCCGCGGCCGCGCGCGAGGACCTGCAGGTGTTCCACAAGCTGCTCGCCGAACGGTTCGCCTACCGCGAACTGCGGCCCGTCGACCTCGACGGGCTGCTGCGCCGCATCGGCGCCGAGCTGCCCGACGACGGCCTGCCGGTCGAACGGTTCGCCGCGCAGCTCGACGGCGTGCTGCGCGCGTTCGGCGACGGCCACTCGCGGCTGCGCGGCAGCGTCGGCCGCAACGAGCGCTGGCTGCCGTTCCTGATCCAGCAGGTCGACGGCGGCTATGCGGCGTTCGCCAGCGATCGCGACGGCTTCGTGTCCGAACGGCATCCGTTCGTGCAGGCGATCGACGGCGTGCCGATCGAGCGCTGGCTGCTCGCCGCGCGCGAACGCGTGACCAGGGGCTCCGAGGTGATGCAGCGCGGCCAGTCCGAGCGGCTGCTGCGCAACCTCTCGGAGCTGCGCCGGGCGCTGTCGCTGCCCGATCGCGACGCGGTCGCGGTGACGCTGCGCGGCGAGTCCGGCGAGCACCGGGTCGAACTCGAGGCGTCGCGCCGCAAGCCGATGTTCGGCGCCTGGCCGCGCAAGGCGACGGCGGTGCTCGACGGCAACGTCGGCTACCTGCGCATCGAGCGCATGGAGGGGGACGAGGCTTCGCTGCGCTTTCTCGACCAGGCGATGCAGAACTTCCGTGGCACGAAGGGGCTGGTGATCGACGTTCGCGGCAACGGCGGCGGCCGCCGCGACCCGCTGCGACGGCTCGCGCCGTACTTCCTGCCCGAAGGCGAGGCGGTGGTCGGCAACGTCGCCGCGTTCCTGCTCGAGGAAGGCAAGCCGGCGCCGCCCGACGCGCTCGCCAACCGCTACCTGTACCGCGCCGACTGGGACGGTTGGAACGACCGCCAGCGCGTCGCGATCGGCGCGTTCCTGCGCGGCTTCCGGCCGTCGTGGAAGCTGCCGAAGGGCCGCTTCTCGCCGTGGCACTTCCTGGTGCTCGATCGCAGCGACAACGAAATGGCGTTCCACTACGACCGGCCGGTCGTGGTGCTGATCGACCGCGGCTGCTTCTCGGCGACCGACATCTTCGCCGGCGCCCTGCAGGCGATCGACACGGTCACGGTGGTGGGGGAGCGCTCGGCGGGCGGCAGCGGCCGCGCGCGCGGCTACCAGCTGCCCAACAGCGGCGTGCGCCTGCAGCTGTCGACGATGGCGTCGTTCCGCCCCGACGGCACGCTCTACGAAGGCCACGGCGTCGCGCCCGACGTCGAGGTCGTGACCCGGGCGACGGACCTGATCGGGCGGACCGACACGGCACTGGCGCGGGCACTCGAGTTGCTACGGTAGCGGGCATGCTCGCTGCCCTCCCCGCGCTCGCCGCCTGCACTGTCCTGTTTGCGCCACAGCAGGCACCAGGGCAGGAATCGCCACAGCAAAGCGCACAGAAGCCGCTCGCCGCAGCGCTGGCGGTCGCGGTCGACGCGGCCACGCCGGCCGAGCGGCGGGCCAAGGTCGACGACCTGCTGACGATCTCGAGCGACGTCGACGCGTGGCTCGAGGCCTGCCGCACGTTCGGCAGCTTCGCGCAGCTCGAGGCGGGCCCGCACCAGCACGTGGTCGAGCTGTCGGTGCTCCAAGAGGTCGAGAAGACCGAACTGCACGTCTACGTGCCGCGCCGCTACGACCCGAGCAAGCCGGCGCCGCTGCTGATCTGGCTGCACGGCTCGGGCGGCAGCGGCGCGGGCCAGCACGGGCATTGGCAGCAGGTCAGCGAGCAGCTCGGCATGCTGGTGCTGGCGCCGACCGAGCCGATCGAGACGGTCTACGCCAAGACGCCGCGCGAGCGCGCGTCGGTGCTGGCGGCGCTGCGCTGGCTGCGGCGGCGCGCCAACGTCGACGAGAACGGGATCTTCGTCGGCGGCTGGTCGCGCGGCGGCCACCTGGCGTGGGACCTGGCGCTGCGCTTCCCCGACCGCTTCGCCGGCCTCGCGCCGTGTGTCGGCGGCCCGCGCATCGAGCTCGGTCCGGGCAACAACATCCGCTACCTCGAGAACGTGCGCCACCTGCCGATCCGCGACCTGCAGGGCAGCCGCGACGACGAGCGGCTGCTGATGAACCTGCGGCTGGCGTTCAAGCAGCTCGAGAAGTGGCGGAGCAAGGACGCCGAACTGATCGAGTTCCCCGAGCTCGGCCACAGCGCCGAGCTCGGCGCGGTCGACTGGGCGACGTTCTTCCAGAAGCGCCGTGAGCCGTGGCCGAAGCGGGTCGTGCGGCTCGTCGCCGAGCCCTCGGAGGCCCGCAGCGCCTGGCTCGAGCTGACCGGCCTGCGCCGCAAGGTGCAGGTCGAGGCCCAGCCGCAGGTGGCGGCCGCGCGCTGGCAGCGCATGGACGAGATGCAGAAGCGCGCCTTCCTGGTCAAGGCGCTCGGCAGCTACACCGCGCGGGTGCAGATCGAGGACAAGGGCAAGGGCCGGTTCGTTGCCGACGGTTCGGGGGTCACCAGGTTCGCGCTGCTGCTGCAGAAGGACCAGCTGGGCAAGGGCGGCAAGGTCGAGGTGCGGCTCAAGCGCAGCAAGCCGATCCGCAAGGTCGGCACGCCGTCGGCTCGGGTGCTGTTGCAGGACTTCGTCGAGCGGTTCGACCGGGCGCGCCTGCCGGTCGTGCGCATCGACGTGCCGTAGCGGGCACGCCGCGGCGATCTCGCGGCGGCGATCTCGCGGCGATCTCGCGGCGGCTGGGGGGCGCGACGCCCCTCGTCGTTCCTTCATCCAATTCGGGGACGACTCTGTTGAGACCGCGTCTCAGTATCGTTAGCGTGCCGCCCCGTGATGTGCGCCCGGTATTCCCTGACCCCCACCCTGCTCGCCTCTTGCGTGGCCGTCTGCGGCTGCGCGGTCGGCGAACGGGTGGGGGAGACGGGATCGCCGCCGGCCACCGTCGACCGGCTGGTGGTCGCGATGGGCACCTCGCTGCAGCTCGAGGTCGTCGCCGCGGATCGGGCCCAGGCGCTGCAGGCCTCGGAGGCGGCGGTGCGCGCGGTCGAGTCCGCCGAGCAGCGCCTGTCGAGCTGGCGGCCCGACTCGGAACTGTCGCGGTTCGTCGCGACTCCGGTCGGTGCGCCGTTCGCCGCGAGCGCGGCGCTGTGTGACGAGCTGCGGCGCGCCGTGACGTGGGCGCGCGCCACCGACGGCGCGTTCGACCCGACCATCGGCGCGCTGGTCGAGGCCTACGACCTGCGTGGCGCCGGTCGCTGGCCGACGGCCGCGGAGCTCGCCGCCGCGCGCCGCCGCTGCGGCATCGACGGGCTGCAGATCGCGGCCGGCGAACTGCGCCGCGCGACCGACCTGCAGCTCGACGCCGGCGCGTTCGGCAAGGGGGCCGGACTCGACGCGGCGACCGACGCGGCGCTCGCCGCGGGGGCGACCGCGGTCACCTTCGACTTCGGCGGCCAGCTGCACGTCGCCGGCGCCGCGGCGCCGCGCTCGATCGAGCTCGCCGATCCACGTGACCGCGCGCGCCCGGCCCTGCGCATCGCAGGCCTGCGCGGCAGCGTCGCGACCACCGGCAACGAGCAGCGGCGGCGCGTCGTCGACGCGGGCGCGCTCGGCCACCTGCTCGATCCGCGCAGCGGCCGGCCGGCGGCCGACTTCGGTTCGGTCACGATCGTGGCCGAGCGCGCCCTCGACGCCGACTGCCTGTCGACCGCCTGCTTCGTGCTCGGGCCGGACGCGGCGATCGCCTTCGCCGAGCAGCACGACGGCGTCGAAGCCGTCGTGCTGCTCGCCACCGAACGGCCGCGCCGCCTGACGGCGCGCGTCTCCAGCGGCCTGCGCGCCTCGGTCGCGCCGCTGCTGCCAGAACTGACCATCCAATGAAGACCTCTTTGAACTCCCTCACCATCTGCGTCGCGATCGCCGCGGCGCTCGCGCCGACCGCAGTGGCGCAGTCCCTCGAACAGCGCCTCGACGCGCTCGAGAAGCAGAACCAGAGCCTGCAGCAGCAGCTCGACGCGATCTCGCAGGACGTCGAGAGCATCGACCTCGGCGGCCTGGTGCCGCCGCTCAGCGAGCCCAAGCGCGGCGTCGGCCAGGGCGCCGCCAAGGTCTACGACATCGAGCAGGGCCTCTCGATCGGTGGCTACGGCGAGTTCCTGTTCACGCAGCGCAGCGGCCGCACCGACTTCGCCGACGCGCAGCGCGTGATCCTCTACTTCGGCTACAAGTTCTCGGACAAGTGGGTGTTCAACTCGGAGATCGAGGTCGAGCACGGCACCACCAACGGCGGTAGCGGCGAGGTCAGCCTCGAGTTCGGCTACCTCGACTACATGCACAGCGACGCGCTCAACCTGCGCGCCGGCATGCTGCTGTCGCCGCTCGGCCTGGTCAACGAACTGCACGAGCCGACCACGTTCCTGACGGCCAGCCGGTCGCAGACCGAGTCGCGCATCATCCCGACGACGCTGCGGGAGATGGGCGCGGGTGCCTACGGCGACGTCGGCGACTTCTCGTACCGCGCCTACGCGATGACCTCGCTCGACGGCGCCAACTTCTCGTCGAGCGGCCTGCGCGGCGGTCGGCAGCGCGGCAGCAAGGCCGAGGCCGACGACTGGTCGCTGGTCGGCCGGCTCGACTACGTCGGCGTCAACGGTCTGGTGGTCGGCGGCTCGGCGAGCTACGGCGACACGGGTCAGGACAATCTCGACGACACCACGCCGACGCCGAACGCGGTGCCGAACCTGACGACGACGATCCTCGAGGCGCACGTCGACTACCGCACCGGGCCGTGGCAGCTGCGCGCGCTGTGGGCGACCGCCAACATCCAGGACGCCGCGACCTTCAACGCGACGACCGGCAACAACCTCGCCGACCGCCTGACCGGCTACTACGGCGAGGTCGGCTTCGACGTGCTCAGCGTGCTGGCGCCCGGCCAGCGCGCGCAGCTGACGCCGTTCTTCCGCTACGAGAACATCGACACGCAGGACCAGGTGCCGACCGGGTTCGCGCCGGTCACAGCGCAGCAGAACGAGATCTACACGATCGGCGTCAACTACAAGCCGATCCCGCAGGTCGTGGTCAAGGTCGACTACGAGAACTGGGACAACAACTTCGATCGCCTGAACGTGCTGTTCGGCTACGTCTTCTAGGAGCGCGCGACGATGCGACAGACCCTGGTGCTGGTGTTCGTCCTGCTGGTCGCCGCGCTCGCGGCGCCGGCGCAGGGCAAGGTGTTCCTGACGACCAAGGAGGCGCTGTCGCTGGCGTTCCCGAAGTGCAAGGTCGAGCGCAAGAAGTACGTGCTCGACGAGGATCGCAAGGCCAAGGCCGAGAAGCTCGCCGGCCACGCGCCGCGGCGCGCGATGGTCTACGCCTACGAGGCGCGCAAGAACGGCAAGCTGGTTGGCACCGCCTACTTCGATCGCCACCGGGTGCGCTCCAAGCAGGAGCTGGTGATGATCGTCGTCGATCCGACGAGCAAGGTGCGCCGCATCGAGGTGATCGCGTTCGAGGAGCCGACCGACTACCTGCCGCGCGGCTCGTTCTATGCGCAGTTCGTCGGCCGCGGCCTCGACGCGAAGCTCTCGACCAAGCGCGACATCGTCGGCGTCGCCGGCTCGACCCTGACGGTCAACGCGACCATCGAGGCGGTGCGTCGGATCCTGGCAGCGCACATGGTGCTGCACCCCGATCAGGTCGCGCGCCAGAAGAAGAAGAAGGCGAAGCCGAAGCCGAAGCCGAAGCCGAAGCCGAAGCCGCGGCCGCCGGTCGGCGTGGTCGGGAGCGCCGTCGGCAGGTGAAGCGCGCCGACAAGCGGTTCACGTACCTGTCGGTCGCGTGCGCGGCCGGCAGCGGGCTGCTGTACGGTTACCTGCTCTACTTCGGCGAGACCGAGGACGAGTTCGGGCCGGTGCAGCACCCGTGGGTCGCTCCGCTGCAGGGCCTGCACGTGGTGACGGTGCCGCTGTTCGTGTTCGCGCTCGGGCTGATCTGGCACTACCACGTGGTGCAGAAGCTGCAGAGCGGCGCACCGCAGCGGCGGCGCACCGGCATCGCGTTGCTGAGCCAGGCGTTGCCGATGATCGCGACCGGCTACCTGCTGCAGGTCACCGTCGACGAGCTGTGGCGTGCGGTGTGGATCTGGTCGCACCTGGTGACGTCGCTGCTGTTCTGCGTGGCGTTCGTCGCCCACCTGCTGGCGCGCGCTACGAAGCGTCGAGCGTGACGAACAGCCGGTCCTGCGTGAACAGCAGCACGAACAGCTCGCGCAGCGTTGCATCGTCGTAGCCGGTCCGCGGCAGGTCGCCGTGCTCGGCCAGCAGCGCGCGCACCCGGGCGAGCGCCCGGTCGTCGCCGCGCAGCCGCACGTCGCCGTAGCCGTCGACGGCCGGCAGCGGTTCCCGTTCGAGGAACGCCTGCACCGCGTCCTGCATGCGCTGCCAGGTTGCGTACGGCGTCAGCCCGAAGCGGATCGGGCGCTGCTCGAGCGGGTCGGCCCACGGCAACCAGGCGGCGATCTGTCGATCCAGCTCCGGCAGGCCGAGCTCGGGGTGCGCGCGGTCCAGCGTGAACGCCGCGAACAGGTGCGCGTAGAGCGGGTTGGGGGCGCGTTCGCCGGCGCGCAGCGCGGTGGTCGTGCGCAGCCAGGACGGCTCCGCCGCGAACGGCTCGTGCGCCAGCAGCTGGCAGCGATGGTCGCGACCGCCGAGCCACAGCGCGTCGTCGCCGTCGCCGCGCCGGTTGTGCCGCAGGTCGCGCGCCGCGCGCGGCCGCAGCACCACCTTGCCGTCGCCGGTGCGGGTCGGCACCGAGCCGCCGAACCAGCGCAGCCGTTCGAGCCGCAGGCGGTGGCGCAGCGTGCCCTCGCCGCCAAGGAACGCGGGGTGTGGCCGGGGCTCCTGCACGACGGCAGCCGGGGCGTCGTCGCGGCGCGCGCAGACGACGAAGTTGGTGCGCAGCTCCTGCCACAGGTCGAGGTAGTGGAGCACGAAGCTCTGCGAACGGCCCTGCATGCCGAGGCGCTCGGCCATGCGGTCGGGCTGCGCCCACGGTCGGTGGAACCAGAACGACGCCTCGAGGCCGGCCTGCTGCAGCAGCCCGCCGAGTTCGAACGCGGTGAAGCCGCGATCGCCCGCGTGCAGGAAGCCGTCGACGACGCCGGCGTCGTTGCGGCTGTCGGCGTAGGTCGTGAACGCGTAGCGCAGCGGATGCGCCGCCGGCAGCGCCCGGACGAACCGCCGCAGCAGCGCGGGGTGGTGGCGTTCGTTCGCGGTCAGTCCGAGCAGCCTGGCGACCCGTTGCACCTGGAAGATGCGCTGCCGCGAGTAGTGCGGGTAGACCATCACGCGCAGCACGCCGCGCGGCGTCAGCCGCCGGCGCAGCCGCCGCAGCGCGGTCGCCGGGTCGGCGAGGTTCATCAGCACGCCGTAGCACTCGATCAGGTCGAACTCGCCGTCCGGCCAGGTCGACTCGTCGCCGAGGTCGACCGGCGCGAACCGCACGTGCTTCTGCCGGTGCACGGCGCAGCGGCGGCGCGCGACCGCGAGGCTCGGCTCGCTCAGGTCGGTCGCGACGATCTCGGCGTTGGGGTTGGCGACCGCGAACGCATACGGCTGGAACGTGCCGCAGCCGGCGATCCAGATCCGCGGCCGCGCCGGCGCCGCACTGCTGCCGCAGCGATCCCACAGCCACGCGACGTGCAGCTCCCACGGGTGGGTGCTCGGCAGGTTGGCCAGCAGCGGCACCTGCGGGTAGGGCCAGGCCGCGTACTGCTGCTTCATCACCTCGGCCTTGTCGGCCGAGGTCGGGTCCGCCTGCTTCGTCGTCATCCGTCGGTGACATCGGCCGAACGGGCCGCCGGCACTGAGCGCCGTCGACGGATTCGGGCGGGTCGCGGCCAGGATTGCTATGCTGCGCGCGGGCGCCCGGCGCCCGGAAGGAGACCTACCGCCAGATGCAATCCCATCCCGTCCTGCTCGCCCGACTCGCCGTCCTCTCGTCCGTCTGCCTGATGGCCTCGTGGGCCCCGGCCCAGATCCAGGCGACGCTGCTCGCGCCGCAGCCGCTGGTGCTGCAGAACAGCAGCGGCACCCAGAGCGTGCAGCCCGCCGGTCCGCTGACCTCCGCGGCGCTCGCGATCGGCCCGGCGTCGCTCGCCTGCAGCCTGGCGCCGTCGGCCAACGGCTGGCTGCTCGAGTCCGACCAGAACTGTCCGCTGGCGTCCTCGGGCTACTACCTGGCGGACACCGAACTGCTGGTCTCGTTCTCGTCGCCGACGCCGGTCGTCTGCACGCTCCGGCTCGAGAACCAGCTCGGCGGCGACGCCGGCGCCTACACGACCGTCGACGTCGGTGACGACGGCGTGCTCGAGTACGCGGAGCTGTGGGGTTCGAGCGCGCTGCTGACCACGCGCGACCACCTGGTGGTCACGGTCGGGCCGACGCCGCTCTCGGTGCGGATCACGCAGCAGTGCGGCGGTTGGCCGATCAGCGAGTCGCACCTCGACCTCGCACTCGAACCGTGGAGCCCGCTGGGGACGCCGGCGGCAGCGGGCGCGGGCGGCATGTTCACCTACGGCTCGTTCCCGCCACCGCAGATCCGCAGCGACCACCTGCTCGACCTGATCGACGACGGCGTGCCCGGCAGCTCGGGGCTGCTGCGGGCGCGCGGGCTCGGCCAGTTCGAGGTGTTCGTCGCGTCGCTGCAGCCCAACACGCTGCCGCTGCAGCTGCCGGCGCCGTTCGCAGAGACCTGCGACGTGCTGGCCAACGTCGGCGCGGTCGCGCCGGGCACGGTCGTGGCCGGCGGGTGGCTGTCGGACTCGTCGTGGGACCTCCGTCTGCCGCAGCTGCCGGCCGGCGTGACGTTCTACGTGCAGCACCTGTGCGCCAAGCTGCCGACCCAGTCCTGCCCCGGCAACACGCTGTTCGACGCGAGCAACGTCGTGCGCATCGATACCTGACGCATCCACACCGGGCTACATCGAGACCGGGCCATATCGAGACCGGACCACTCCGACACCGCCATCGGGGGACACCGGCATGGCGGCGGCCCTACAGCTCGTCGTCGTCGTCGGCCCCGTCGTACATGTCGGCGATCTCCTCGACCGCCGAGTGCAGGTCGTCCGGCGTCTTCAGCGGCAGGAACCGGCCGCGGCGGCCATTGCGCCGCACCTGCAGGAAGTTGGTCGACAGGTGCGCGGTCATCTCGCCGATCAGGTGCTCGACCTGCACCGCGTCGCGGCCCTCGACCTGCTTCTCGACGTAGTACCAGCCGAGGTCGAAGTCGCGGTCGAGCGATTCTGCCGAGAACGTGAACGTGTTGGTGTTGAACACGTCGACGATGTTCGGGTCGAAGCCGGCCGGGTAGCGCAGCTGCTCGATCAGCTGGGTTCGGCCGAGATACTGGAACGGCGAGCCGCCGACGTCCTCCGGCCACTTCGGCGCGACCTCGACGGTCATCTCGCAGCCGCTCTGGATGTGGTGGCCGAGCACGATCGGGTCGATGCGGGCGCCGAGGTTGTCGACGTTGCGCACCAGCAGGTAGCGGCCGCCACGGTCGAGGAACCGCTGCAGCGCGCCGCAGCCGCGGAACGCCGCGGCGAAGTCGCCGTGACCGGGGCCGTACGGCGACGGTTCGCCGTTCTCGAGTTCGAACAGCTCGCCCTTCTGCGTCAGGCGCACGGCCACGAACTGGGTGAAGTGCTCGATCGCCTCCGCGTCGAGGCCGAAGTTGTCGTGCTCGGCGAAGTGCGCCTTGGTGGCGTCGTCGGTCGCGAAGCTGTTCATGCAGAACAGCGACACGTCCCCGGGCGTCGAACGGCGGTGGTGCAGCACGTCCTCGACCCCGAGGCCGAGGAACGACCGCGACGACGACAGCACCGGCACGACGCCCTTGACGACGCCGCCGAAGCGGGTCGCCATGCCGCCGTTGAGCACGACGACGCCGAGCTGGCCGTTCTTGATCGCCTCGAGGCCGATCTGCTCGAGCTCCTTGTGGGCGCGCGTCGCGCCGCCCGGCAGCTTCTGCACCGAGCCCGGCGGCGGCGCCAGCAGATCGCCGCTGACGGCGTTGGTCTCCCGGCTCAGGCGACCCTCGGCGATGTCCTTCTGCCAGCGTTGCTGCAGCTCCGCGTCGAAGCCGTAGCGCTGCAGTTCGTTCCGTTGCTGCTCGTTGAGCTCTTTCAAGCGGCGCACAAGCTACCAACCGGGACGTTCCGTGGCGAGCCCGTCTCCGTTACACCAACAGCATGGGTGGTACGTCGGACGGCGAACTCGCGAGCGAGGCTGCGCACGGTGCGCTGTCGCCGGACGCGCCGTTGACGATGTTGCCCGGCATCGGGCCGACCACGGCGAGCCGGCTGGCGGCGGCGGGCCTGCGCCGCGCCTTCGACCTGGTGCTGTGGTTCCCGCGCCGCTACCGCGCGCTGCGCGAGGTGCGCGGGCCCGACCAGTCGCTGGTCGGCGAGCTGGTGCGCATCCAGGCGGTGGTGCACAACGCGTCGCTGGCGTGGCTGCCGCGGCGGCGCGCGATGGTCACGATCACGTTCGCGTGCGACGACGGCAGCACGTTCGCGGCGCAGTTCTTCAACCAGCCGTGGATGAAGAAGAACTACCCCGTCGGCCAGCGGCGGCTGGTCGAGGGCACGCTGCAGGTCAAGGCGCGCCGGTTCGTGGTGCAGCAGCCGAAGATCCTGCCGGTCGGCGCCGATCCGGACGGCGAGGTGCAGCTGCGCTACCCCGAGATCGACGGGGTCTCCGACAACAAGCTGCGCCAGTGGATCGGCACCGTGCTCGACGGCCTCGACTACCGGGCGGTGGAGATGCCGCCGATGCCCAAGGGCCTCGAGGAGCTGACGCGGTCGGCGCGGCAGCTGCTGCTGGCGATGCACCGGCCGCAGGACGTCGCCGAGCACGAGCACGCGCGGCGGCACTTCGCGGTGCGCGAAGCGCTCGAACTGTTCGCCCGGGTCGAGCGGGCGCGGCAGGCGCGTCGGCGCCGCAGCGCGCGCGCGTTCCCGATCGATCCGCAGGTCTGCGAGCGGATCCTGTCGCGCATCCCGTTTGCGCTGACCAACGACCAGCGCGACGCGGTCGAGCTGCTGTGGCAGCGCCTGGCCGGCCCCGGCGCGATGGGCGTGCTGCTGCAGGGCGACGTCGGCACCGGCAAGACCGCCGTCGCGATTGCCGCGGCGCTGTCGGTCTGCGCGCGCGACGGCCTGGTGGCGTTCCTGGCGCCGACCGAACTGCTGGCCGAGCAGCACCACGAGTCGGTGTCGCGCTGGCTGCACGGCTCGGGCATCGACGTCGCGCTGTGCACCGCCTCGCACCGTCGCGAGGTGCCGAGAAGCGGGCCGCGGTTGGTGTTCGGCACGCACGCGCTGATGGCCGGCGACGTCGCGATGCCCGGCCTCGGTCTGGTGATCGTCGACGAGCAGCACCGTTTCGGCGTCAACCAGCGCATGGCGTTGGTCGACAAGGGCGACAACCCGCACGTGCTGGTGATGACGGCGACCCCGATCCCGCGCACGCTGGCGCTGGTCCTGTTCGGGGATCTCGACGCCGTCGTGCTGCGCGAACGGCCACCCGGCCGCGGTCCGGTGCGCGCCGTGCACGTGCCGGCGGCCAACTGGTCGCGCGCCGTGCACAGCATCGCGCGCGCGGTCCGCCGCGGCGGCCGCGTGTTCGTGGTCTGCCCGGCCGTCGGTGAGGACGGCGAGAAGGGCGGCGTGCTGCGCGTGTTCGAGACGCTGCGCAAGACGTTCCGCTGCGGCCACGTGCACGGCCGCATGAAGGCGAGCGAACGGCAGCGTCAGGTGGCGCTGTTCCGCGAGGGCATCACCGACGTGCTGGTCGGCACCACCGTGCTCGAGGTCGGCGTCGACGTGCCCGAGGCGACGCTGATCGTGGTGGTCTCGGCCGAGCGCTTCGGCATTGCGACCCTGCATCAGCTGCGCGGCCGCGTCGGCCGCGGCCGCCGGCGCGGCCTGGCCCTGCTGTGCGGGGACAAGAGCGAGCGGGTCGCCGCGATCTGCCGCACCACCGACGGCTTCGAACTGGCCGAGGCGGACCTCGCGCTGCGCGGCAGCGGCGAACTGCTCGGCACCCAGCAGAGCGGCTTCGGCGAGCTGCGCGCGCTCGACCCGATCCGCGACCTCGAACTGCTGCGCCGCGCCCGCGACGCGGTGCGCACCGATCCAGAACCGACGCCATGACGCATCCCAACGCATTGACCGTCGCGCAGGCCCGCGCGATCGACCGTGAGGCCCACGACCGCCTCGGCATGCCGACCGTGCTGCTGATGGAGAACGCCGCGCGGTCGGTCGCCGAAGCCGCGCGCACGCTCGGCCAGCGGTTCGTGATCCTGTGCGGTGCCGGCAACAACGGTGGCGACGGCCTGGCGGTCGCGCGCCACCTCGGCTTCGCCCGCTGCGCGATCCACCTGCTCGCCGAGCCCGATCCCGAGCGCGCCGCCGACGCGGCGCTGCAGCGCGACATCCTGCACCGGGCCGGCGCCCGCCTGCGGGTCGCGCAGGCGCCGGATCCGGCCGAGCACTCCGGCGCGGTCTGGATCGACGCGCTGTTCGGCACCGGCCTGACCCGCGAGCTGACCGGTGCGGCGCGCGACTGGGTCGAGGTGTTCAACTACGCGACCGGCCACAAGCTCAGCGTCGACATCCCGTCGGGCCTGCACGGCGACACCGGCGAGGTGCTCGGGATCGCGTGCCGGGCCGACCAGACCGTGACGTTCGTGGCCCCGAAGGTTGGCATGCGAACCGAGACCGGCGAAGCGCACTGCGGCCGCATCACGGTGGTGGGGCTGGGGCTGCCGTAGGCCCGCGCACGGACCGGCCGGCAGCAGCACCGGGCCGGGTCGACGGCTACGATCGCCGCATGCTCCGGGTCCTCGCGGCAGTCGTCGTCACCCTCGTCACCGTCCCCTCCAACCCCGCGCAGCAGGCGCCCGACCGGCAGACGCCCGACCGGCAGACCCCCGACCGGCAGACCCCCGACTGGCAGCCGCTGGTCGAACGGCTGCGGACCGTCGAGGCGGTGCCGCCGTTCGGCAACGACGTGCCGATGGACGTGCGCGCGTGGTCGACGGCGGTCGTCGAGGGCGTGTCGGCCGAGGATCGCGCGCGGCTGTTCGCCGAGGGGCTGCGGCGCGACGACGTCGGTCGCGCGGTCGCCGTCGTCACGCTGCTCGCCGCGGCCCAGCGCGAGGCGGCGACCGCGGCGCAGGTCTATCGCGAGCTGATCGCCTGCCACGTGCTCGAGAACGTCGCGCGCTCGGCCGAGGTCAGCGGCAACGTCACCGCGTCGCGCACTCCCGAATGGCTCAAGAAGGTGCGGCCCAAGGCGCGCGCCCGCGGCCTGACGCTGCTGGCCAGGATGCTGCGCGAGTTCCCCGGCGATTTGCACACTGCGCGCGCGATCGCGCAGGGGGCGCTGGGCCTGGTCGACGAACCGAAGGTCGCGCTCGACGTCGAGGCGGCGGCGCGGCAAGCCGCGCTGCAGCAGCTCGGCGACGACGCGCGCGCCGAGGACTACACGGCGCTGTTCGGCCTGCAGCTGAAACGGCGCGACCTGGACGGCGCGCGCGCGGCGCTGGCCCGTGCCCGCAAGGCGCGGCCGCCGTTCGATCTGGCGCGGCGCGAACGCTTGCTCGAATCGTTCGAGCTGGCCGAAGTGACGCTCGCGCGCGTCGCGGCGCTGGAGCGGCGGCTGGCCGCCGGCGACGACGCGCCGCTGGTGCGGCTGCAGCTGGCCTGCGCGATCGCCGCCGACGACGTCGAGCAGCGCTGCCGGGCGCTGGTCGCCGATGGCTTCGAGCACGCGCTGCCGGACACCGTGCTGGCGCTGCGCGCGCTGGCGGCGGGGCGGCGCGACGACGCGGTCGCGCACACCGAGCGCGCCCGTTCGCTGCCGGGCGGGGACGAGGGCGTCGCGGTGCTGGTCGCGATGCTGCAGTGGCCGCAGCTGCAGCAGAAGCTGCTGCAGGCACCCGGCGACGATGCGACCGCGCTCGAGGTCGAGAAGCTGCTGGCCGAGATGGACGAACTGCTCGGGGAAGGCGACAGCGCCGCGGTCGCGATGTTGCGCGGACTGCGCGATGCCGGCTGGCCGCAGGTGCCGCAGCAGCAGGTCACGCGGCACCTCGCCGAGGTCTACGGCGGCCAGCAGCGGGCGCCGACGTCCGCGGCCGAGTACTCGCTGGCGATGGCCGGGGTGCTGGCTGGGCTGGTCGAGGCCGGCGGCGACGTCGCGCCGGCGCTGCGCTTCCTGCAGGTGCCAGTGGCGGAACCGCTGGCGCAGCGGCCGCTGCTGATGCGCCAGCGCTCCGCGTGCGCGACCACGGTCGCGGTCTGGGCCGACATGCACGACGCGTCGGCGCAGGTGCTGGCCGAGGCGCGACGGCTTTCCAAGGCCGCGCGGGACCGCAGCCGCGGTCTCGACGACGGTGCATTCGCCGGCTACCTCGACGCGGTCGAGGCCTGGGTCGCCGCCGACGGCGAAGCAGCACAGCGCGCCGTGCTGGCGTCGTTGCGGTTGCTCGATGGCTCACCGGTCCAGTCCGGCGCGTGGCTGCCCGGTTCTGCGCCGATGGTGCTCGGCAGCGCGCTCGACGGCAGCTTCGATCGCGACGCGTTCGTCGCCCTGCGCGTCGTCACCGGCCAGGCGCGCAAGCCGGTCTCGCTGATCCCGCTGGCGGTCGCCGGCATGGTGCGCGAACCCGAGGCGTCGCGGCAGATGACGGAGTACCTGCGGTCGGCGGTGACCGACGGCCGCGGCCGCAACGTGCTCGCGGTCGCCGAGATCGAAGGCGGCGCGGCGCCCGCGGTGGCCGCTGCGCGCGCCCGGCAGGTGCTGGCCAGTGACGACTGGAGCGACGACGAGGCGCGCGAACTGCAGCACGGGGTCTGGCTGCGGTTCCGCCTCGACTGGGGCCTCAACTACAACAGCCGCGGCCCGCAGCTCGACGTGGCCTTGACCTGCGAGCCGGTGCTGCTGCCGAAGTTGCCGTCGGCGACGAAGCTCGACCGCTACGTGCGGCGCCGCTGATCGCTACGCCCAGAAGTCGCCGACCACTGCGCTCCAGGCCGCGGCGTCCTCGAGCGGCGACATGTGGCCGGTGCCGGCGATCACCTCGAGGCGCGCGCCGGGGATCTGCGGCGCCCACCGCTCGGCCTCCTCGAGCGGCGTGATCGCGTCCTGGTCGCCTGTGACCACCAGCGTCGGGATCGAGAAGCCGGGCAGTTCGTTGCTGCGGTCGTCGCGCTGCTGCAGGCCGCGCTGGTCGGCGACGATGGTCTCGGCGGGCAGGCCTTCGATCATCGTGCGCAGCTGCGCCTGGTGCAGCGGGTCGGCGCCGGGCGCGAGCAGCTTCGGCAGCATGCCGTCGGCGATCGCGCTGCGCCCCTTCGTCGCGACCGTCGCGATCGCGGCGTCGCGGCCGGCGCGCTGCGCGTCGCTGTCGGCGGCGGCCCGGGTGTTGCTCAGCACCAGCGAACGCACCAGCTCGCGGTGCTGCCGGTGCAGCGCGAACGCCACGTAGCCGCCCATGCTGAGGCCGCACACGTCGGCCGGCTCGTCGCCGAGCGAACGGATCACGTGCGCGACGTCGTCGGCCAGGCGTTGCATCGTGTGCACCGGATCGCCGCGCCACGGCGACTGGCCGTGGCCGCGCAGGTCGACCGCGCACAGCGTGCGGCGGCGGCTGAGCTCGCCGTGCATCACCTCGAGCCACATCCGGTGGTCGAGCGGGAAGCCGTGGATCAGCACCGCCAGCGGGCCGTGGCCGCGCAGGTGCACGGCGATGCGTGCCGGGCGCTGGCCCTCGGGTGCGGTGGCGATGTCGACGATGCGGGTCTCGATCATGCGTGCTTGCGGCGCAGCCGGGCCACGCACTCGACGTGGTAGGTCTGCGGGAACATGTCGACGGCCTCGACCGACAGCAGTTCGTAGCCGCCGTCGACGAACGACCGCAGGTCGCGCGCCAGCGTCTGCGGGTCGCACGAGACGTAGTGGATGCGTTCGGCGCCGAGCTCGAGCAGCATCGGGATCGCCGGCTTGGCGCCGAGCCGCGGCGGGTCCATCAGCACCAGCTCCGGCTTCTCCTTGTTGGCCGCGAGGAACTGCTCGGTCGTCTTGCGCAGGTAGTGCACGTTGTTGCAGCGGTTCATCTTGGCGTTGACGCGGCCGAGCGTCGCGGCGCGCCGCTCGTCCTCGACCGACACCACGCGCTCGAACCGCTGGCTCAGCGGCATCGAGAACAGCCCGACGCCGGCGTAGAGGTCGAACGCCAGGCCGCCCCGTTCGTCGCCGATGCCGCACTCGACCAGCTTGTGCACCAGGTGGCGATTGCCCTGGAAGAAGCTGTCCGGCTCGATCAGGTAGCGGAAGCCGAGCACCTCGTGCTCGACCAGGTCCTTGCGCATGCCGGGCATGTCGGGCGACCACGACGCGCCGTCGACGCCGCACGAGCCTTCGACCTGGTACGGCCACTCCTTGCGCGGCAGGCCGGTCAGCGCCTGGCGCACCTTGCCGACGCCGTGCCACAGGTCGGGCGCCAGCACCGGACACTCCTCGAGGTCGAGCACCGAGTGCGAATGCGCGCGGTGGAAGCCGATCACCGGCACCTTCGGCGTCGGCGCCCCGTCGTCCGGCTGCGGTTGCCGTTCGTGGCGACGCAGCCGGCCCTCGCTGCCGTCGGGGCGGCGGCCCGAGGTCGCCTTGAGCTTGAGCTGCGTGCGCGAACGGTACGACCACGGCTCGGCGTGGTGCACCGTGACCTCCTCCGGCCAGTCGAAGCGGCCGATGCGCGTCAGCGCGTCGCGCACGAACTCCTGCTTGGCGCGCACCTGCGCCTCGTAGGAGACGTGCTGGTAGTTGCAGCCGCCGCATTCGCCGAAGTGGCGGCACTTCGGCTCGACGCGGTCGGGCCCGGGCTCGACGATCTCGACCAGCTTCGCGCGCAGGAACGACTTCTGCACCTCGGTGACCTCGACGCGCACCAGCTCGTCCGGGGCCGCGAACGGCACGAACACCGCCATGCCCTGGTGGCGCGCGATGGTCGCGCCGCCGAACGCCAGACGCTCGGTGCGCAGTTCGAGGATGGTGCCGGGCTCCGGCGCGGTGTCGGTCGTCGGGTCGCTCATCGTGGGGGCGACCAGGGTAGCGCCGGTGGGCGTGGAAGCGAGTTCGCGGTCGCGCGGGGCGGATCGGGCCCCGATCGGGTACATCATGTCGATGCCCGCGACCCTCGTCCTGCTCGTGTCGGTCCTGTTCGCCTGCCTCGCCGCGCCCGCTGGTTCGGCGCAGCGGCCGCCGAACGTCGTGATGATCATCTCCGACGATCAGGCGTGGACCGACTTCGGCTTCATGGGCCATGCGGAGATCGAGACGCCACACCTCGACGCGCTGGCGCAGCGCAGCATCGTGTTCGCCAACGGCTACGTGCCGTCGAGCCTGTGCCGGCCGAGCCTCGCGACGATGATCACCGGGCTGTATCCGCACGAGCACGGCATCACCGGCAACGACCCGCCCAAGGGCACCGAGCGCGACCGCATGCTGCGCCACATCGAGGCGGCAAAGACGCTGCCGAAGCTGCTTGCGCCGCTCGGCTACCGCAGCCTGCAGACCGGCAAGTGGTGGGAGGGCAACTGTCGCTGCGGCGGCTTCACCGACGGCATGACCCACGGCGAGCGCGGGCGTGGCGGCCGCCACGGAGACGAAGGGCTGAAGATCGGGCGCCAGACGATGCAGCCGATCTACGACTTCGTCGACGCGTGCGGCGACGAGCCGTTCTTCCTGTGGTATGCGCCGTTCTTGCCGCACACGCCGCACAACCCGCCCGAACGGCTGCTGAAGAAGTACCGTCGGGACGGCAAGAGCGTGCACGTCGCGAAGTACCAGGCGATGTGCGAGTGGTTCGACGAGACCTGCGGCCAGCTGCTCGACCACCTGCGCGAGAAGGGGCTCGAGGACGACACCCTGGTGGTGTTCGTCACCGACAACGGCTGGATCCAGCGGCCGAACGCACGCGGCTACGCCAAGCGGTCCAAGCGCTCGCCGTACGAGGGCGGCGTGCGCACGCCGATCCTGCTGTCGTGGCCCGGCAGGCTCGCGCCGGGAGCGCGCGACGACCTGGCCAGCTCGGTCGACCTCGCGCCGACCATCCTGCGCGCGTGCGGCGCCGACGTGCCCGCGGCGATGAGCGGTCGCGACCTGCGCGACCCGAAGACCGCGCGCGGCGCGGTCTACGGCGAGACGTTCTCGCACGATGTCGCCGACCTCGACCGACCGACCAAGGGCCTGCAGTACCGCTGGATGATCCGCGACGGCTGGAAGCTGATCGCGCCGCACCGGGACGGCGCATCCGCCGAGCTCTACCACCTGGCGAACGATCCGCACGAGCGGGCCGACCTGGCGCAGCAGCACCCCGAGCGCGTCGCCGAACTGCAGCGGGCGCTCGACCAGTGGTGGCAGCTGCCAAAGTAGCGGTACGGTACCTGGTTCATCCTCCAACTTCCGCGAGCGCTCGCGCTCGCGGAAGTTGGAGGATGAACCAGGTCGCACCGCTACTTTGGGGTGAGGATGCGGACTTGGGGGCCGTTGGCGATGGCGATGTGGGTGCGGTCGGGGCTGGCGGCGAGGCAGTGGGCGGTGTGCAGGTCGCGGGGAACGGGCCAGGTCGCCTCGGTCTGGCGGCGGTGGGGGTCGCAAAGCTGCAGGGTGCCGGCGGCGCGTCGGCCCGCCTGGTCGGCCTCGCCGGCGACGGCGACCAGCAGCAGGCCGTCGCGCCAGGGCACGGCGTCGAGCCAGTCGGCCCGGAAGCTGCCGAGTTCGGTCAGGTCGGTGGTCCGGTAGCCCTTGACCAGGCCGTGGCCGCCGAGCCAGATCGCCTGCTCGCGCTCGTCGGCGGCGAACCACGCCGGGATCAGGTCGCAGGGTTCGCGAACACGCTTGCGGCCGTCCTTGCCGAGCGCGGTCAGCCACGCGTCGTAGCCGCCGCTGGCGAGGTCGCGCGAGCCGGTCACCAGCAGCAGTTCGCCGCGGCGCGGCAGGGGCAGCAGGCCGATGACGTCGGCGTGGCGGCCGTCGGCAACGGCTTCGAACGTGCTGCCGTTCCATCTGGACAGGCCGATGCCGTCCCCGAGCACGCGCCACGGCCGGCCGTCGAAGCTCACGACCGGGGCCGGCCTCCACAGCCCCCAACCATGCACGGCGAGGTTCCAGGCCGAGTAGTCGGTCTGCGGCGCGTCGACGACGACCGACGTCGCGGGGTCGGTCGCGACGACGTCGCCGACGACCCGGCGCGAGCCGGCGTGGTAGCGCCACGCGCGGCCGCGCTGCAGCAGCCAGAACTCGCTCGAGATGCTGCCGGCGCAGACGATCGACGAGCCCGGCTGGTCGTGCACGACCGCGCCGGTGCGGTCGACGATGCGCACGCCGCCGGTGGTGCCGATCGCGAGGAACCGGCCGTCGGGGGAGAACACCAGCCGCCGCACGGTGCCGGCGTGGGCGGAGCGCACGGTCGGCTGCCGGTCGCCGTCGGCGACGAAGTGCAGCTGGCCCTGGTGGTCCGCGACCAGCACGGTGCCGTCGTTGCTCACCGCCGCGCGCGCGATCCACGTCTCGGCACACGTGAACGTGTAGCTGCGCTGTTTCGACCGGATCTCGGGCTGGGACAGCTGGTGGAACTCGAACCGTTGGCGGCCGTCCGCAGAACGGGCCTCCCGGTCGCGCGATGTCCAACCGGGATCATCGCTGGTCAGCGCCCCACGCTCGTCGAACCGCACGCCGATCCGGTCGCCCGGCACCCGCTCGACCGTCGCGGTCGGTTCGCGGCGCAAATCGTCGGGATCCAGGTCGTCCGGATCGAGATCGTAGATCCAGGCCCGGTGGCCGAGGCGCACGGCGAAGCGGCCGCCGCCATCGTCGAGGCACATCGTACGCAGTTCGCGCTCGAACCACGGCGTCGCCGCGCCGGTGCGGAGGTCGACGACGTGCACCGCGGTCGGATCCCCGCTGCCACCCTCGGTCCAGCCGACCACGGCCAGCGGTTCGCTCGGGTGCAGCACGGCCTGGGCGAACGGGCGGCGCGCGGCCACGTAGCTGACGGCCTCGCGTGTCGCGAGGTCCCACCAGACGAGGTCGCCGTGTTCGCCCGTGGTCAGCGCGTGCCGCTGGTCCTTCGAGATCACGATGCTCTGGACGTCGCCGCCGAGCGCCAGGGCGCGACCGACCTCGACCGGGGCCTGCGCGGTGACCAGGCTGCCGAGCAGCGCCGTGCATGCTGCGATTGCGTTGTCCATGCCGGTCCTGCTAGCGCTGGCAACGGGTCCGGTCACGCTTCGTTGCTCCGCTTCGCGCTGGTCTGCAGCCACAGCCCGCACGCCACCAACCCCAGCGCCACGAAGAACCGATGCCCCGGCGCCGGCGCGCCCATCAGGTAGTTGACGCTCGCCGCGACGATCGGCTGGAGGTTGATGTAGAGCGCGACGTTCGAGCTGTTGGTATGCCGCAGCGCCCAGGTGTTGAGCACGTAGGTCAGCACGGTCGCGCCGAGGATCGTGTACATCGCGAACCACAGCACCGGCGGCGTGAACGTCGTCGCCACGTGCGCCGATTCGACCGACGGACCGCTCCACAACGAGATCATCAGCAGGCCCTGCACGAACAGGATCGCGACCGTCGTCCACGGGTCGAGGTTGCGGCCGATGCGGCGCATCATCACCAGGTGCACGGCGAACGCGAAGCCGTTGGCCGCGGTCAGCAGGTCGCCGACCAGGGTCTCGCTGCCGAAACCCTCGCCGTCGCCGCGCAGCATCCGGTCGAAGCCGAGCAGGTAGAGCACCCCGCACAGCGCGAACACCACCGCCAGCACGCGCCGGCCCTGCAGCCGTTCCTGGCCGATCGCGACCGCGACCAGCAGCGTCCAGGTCGGGATCGCCGACGTGACCACCGCGGAGTGCTCGGGCGTGGTGCGCGAGAGCCCTTCGGTGAACAGCACCTGGTTGAGCGTCACGCCGAGGAACGAGGCCACCAGCAGCGCCAGCATCGTGCGCAGGCCGGGCAGGCCGCGCTGGCGCCGCAGCCACAGCGCCATTGGTACCAGGATGCAGGTCGCCGCGGTGATCCGGAAGATCACCCACGAATCGGCCGGCACCGCGTCGAGCACGCGCTTGGTGAACACGAAATGGCAGCCGAACAGCACGGAGACCGTGATCAGCGCCAGGTGGACTCGGATCGGGGACGGCACGATGGGGGCGAGCACTGTGCGGGCGCGCCGCGCCGATGCAAGGGGCGCCCGGTGCGGAGCCGGGGCGCCCGATGCCACCGCCGGTTGTGGCCGTTTGCCGGGCAAACGGCGGCAGTTGCAGAGTCGCGGGCCGTCTGACGCTATGATCCCGCGCACGTCCGAGGCCGCAGAACGACCCCCTCTGCAGCCGATCTCCCTCGGTCCTGCCCCATGACCCTCGCAGCCACCATCCTCCTTTCCGTCGTCCCGCAGGTCTTCCCGGGCGGCGACATCAAGCTCCCGCCGAAGAAGCCGACCGTCACAGAGCAGCAGGAGGTCCGGCCGCAGAACGAGATCGATCGCTTCAAGCGCGACCTGCTCGACATGAACGGCCCGCGCGTCAAGGTCGAGGCCAAGCTCGACGAGATGGGCCGCGCCTACCCGCGCATCGAACTGCTGATCCTCGAGGTCGCCCGCACCGCGCGCGCCAACGAGTTGAAGAACCTGATGCCGGTCGCGCGCCGCTTCGGCCGCACCTCGGGCACGTCGCGGGTCGCCGACGAACTGCTGTTCCAGCTGCTCGCCCGATCCCTGCGCGACGCGACCCGTCCGGTGATCGAGACGATGGCGACGCTCAAGGGCAGCGAGGCCAAGGGCGCGCTCAAGCAGTGCGTGCGCGCGACGATCCCGCTGGTGCGGCGCCACGCGGTGCAGGTGCTCGGTCCGATGTGCGGTCAGGACGACGTGCCGTTCGCGCTGCAGCTGTCGCGCGAGCAGTCGCTCGACCTGCGCCTGCGCGGCGTCGACCTGCTGAAGGCGATCGGCGGCGATGCGGCGACCCGCCGGCTGGTCGAACTGCTGGCCAAGGACCCGGCGCTGGCCGCGGCCGCGTGCCGCGCGCTGGTCGCCGTCGGCACGCCGGCGGTCCCGGTGCTGACCGAACGCGTCACCGCGCCCGCGGTCGATCGCTCGTTCGCCTACGCGGCGTTCGCGCTGGCGCAGATCGGCGCCGACGGCAGCACCGAGGTGCTGCCCGAGTCGCTGCTCGACCCGCTGGCGAAGCGGCTGAAGTCGCCCGAGGCGCTGACCCGCGTGCTGGCAGCGGTGCCGTTGTCGGACCTGGTCTACCGGGCCTCGCCCGGCGAAGGCGACCAGGTCGACGACCGGATCTCGCAGCTCGACCGCGACCTGGTCGAGACGCTGCTGCTGGTGGTCGAGCCCAAGCAGTTCGTGCCCAACCTCGACATGCTGCGCAACCCGGCCGAGCAGCGGCTGCTGCGCCACACCGGCCGCGTCGTGGCCGCGGCCGAGCCGCTGTCGTGGCGCGAGTGGTGGGACACCAACCGCGACACCTTCCTCGGCGTGCGCGCGCAGCTGTCGGTCACTGAGAAGAACGCCGGCACCGCGGTCGTGACGCTGCGCCAGCAGGGGCGCGTCGTGCGCGTGCTCGGCGAGCACATGGCCGGCCTCGAGGTGCACCAGGACGCGATCGAGGTGCTGCTGCCGGCCGATCGCATGCAGCAGCTGATCCAGAAGCTCGAGAACGACGGCTTCGGCAACCCGGCCGCGATGCACGTCGACAGCGCGCTGCCGCGCGTGCGTTCGATCGACGTGCGCGTCTCCGGGGGCCGCAGCAGCGTCGCCGTCACCGAACGGGAGCACCTGGCGTTCGACAGCATGGTCGCGGCGGTCGAGGCGGTCGTCGACGCGCAGCTGTGGCAGCTCTACCGGGTCGCCGCCGACGAACCGAATCGCGGTGCGTTCTGGCGCTCGGAGCGGCGCTGGCTCGACGAGAACCCGGACGAACTGGTGCGGGCTCGCCGCTTCGTCGAGCGCGTCGTGCGCGGCTGGGCCGGCTGGAACGAGACCCTGCAGGCGCGCGCGATCGGCTACCTGGCGTCGCACCCGCAGCGCAAGGCGCTGCTGCGCGAGCAGGACGGCGACGCGATGCTGAAGGCGCTGCGCGAGCTGCCGAAGCTCGAGAAGTTCGACCTGCAGCTGCTCGAGGTCGCGGCCAGCGTGCCGGGCGACCGGGTCTGGCGCGACTGCGTCGAACTGGCGATCACCGCCGACGGCGGCGGCCGCCAGGCGGTCAAGTCGGTGTTCCAGGTGCTCGGTCCCGATGCCGTGCTCAGCGCGCTCAAGGACGAACGTCCGCTGGTGCGCCGCGCCGCCGTCGACGAGGTCGTCGCCGGCCGCGACCTGCGCGCCGCGCCGACGCTGGTCGCGATGCTCTCCGACAGCGACTTCCAGGTGCAGCGCGCGGCGGTGTTCGCGTGCGGCCACCTGCGCATCACCACGGCCAGCAGGCCGCTGGTCGACCTGATCGTCGACGAGAAGACCGACCCGCAGCTGCGTCGCGAGACGCTGCGTGCGCTCGGCCGCGTCGGCGGCCCGCTGGCGTTCGAGGTGCTCGAGAAGGCGATGCAGGCGCCCGGCAAGGCCGACAAGGAAGCGGCGCTGCGTGGCCTCGGTGAGCTGCGCGACCCGCGCGCCGCGCACCTGCTGTGCGAGTTCGTCGTCGTCGGCCACGGCAAGGAGTTCGGCGAGCTGGCCAAGTTCAACCTGCAGCGGCTCGGCGGCGTGCTGGTCACGCCGGCGGTGCGGCGGCAGATCCCGCTGGTGCAGGACGAACGCATCCGCGCCGACCTGGTGCTGCTGCTCGGCCTCTACCAGGACCCGGAGAACGTGCCGGAGCTGATGGACCTGCTGCGGCAGCCGCGCTACGCCGGTGAGGCTGCGCCGCTGATCGAGGGCGCGACCGGCGTCGACCTGGCCAACGCTCCCGACCGCATCACCGAGATCGAGACCTGGTGGCGCGAGCACAAGGACGACCCGCAGTGGCGCTGGTTCCTCGACGGGCTGCGCGAGGCGGGCGTCGTGCACAAGCTGAAGCCGGCCGACTTCGCGCTCGGGGCCGAACTGGCCGCGGTGCCGGAGCTGTGCCGCCTGATGGTCGAGCTCGAGTCGCCGCGCCTGTGGGTGCTGGCCTCGGCGGTGCTGCGCACCGTGGCCAAGGAGGACAACGGCGTGGTCACCATGCAGACGCCGCCCGACATCCGCGAGGGCATCGCCGGCCGCTACCGCGTGCTGGCCGACACGGCGCGCGCCGCGAAGGGCAAGTGAGCGGCCGCGGCTCGTGGCCGCCGCTGGTGGCGTTCGCGGCGCTGTTCGTGCTGGCGTTCTGGCTGCAGCGCAGCCGCTCGACGTTCCTGCGGATCGAGCGGCAGCGCGAGCTGGCCCTTGCCATCGCGAACGAGCGCGACCTGCCGCTCGCCGACGTGTTCGCGTTGCGCGACCTGGTCGGCGTCGACGCGCCACCGGTGCGCTGGCGCGAGGCCGCGCGGCGGCTGCAGCAGGCCCGTCAGGGCGGTGCGTTGGCGCACGGCCTGCTGGCCCTGACCAGCGACGAGGTGACGGTGCGGCGGTTCGAGCTGTTACGAGAACGCTTCGCCGCGCGTCATCCTGGCTATTGAGGAGTGTTGGTGCGCCGCTAACGTTGTCCGCCGATTTTCGAACGGACCGCCCATGACCGACGTCGCCGCCATCGCCCAACGAATCCAAGCCGAGAGCCGGACGCTCCAGGCCGTGCGCACGTCGCTGCAGAGCGTCATCGTCGGCCAGGACGCGCTGCTCGACGGCCTCCTGATCGCCCTGCTCGCCGACGGCCACGTGCTGCTCGAGGGCCTGCCGGGCCTCGCCAAGTCGCTGGCCGTCAATGCGCTGGCGCGCACGGTCGGCGGCGAGTTCCGCCGCATCCAGTTCACCCCGGACCTGCTGCCGGCCGACCTGGTCGGCACCCACGTCTACAACCCCAAGACGGGCGACTGGCAGGTCAAGGAGGGGCCGGTGTTCGCGAACTTCGTGCTCGCCGACGAGATCAACCGGGCGCCGGCCAAGGTGCAGTCGGCGCTGCTCGAGGCGATGCAGGAACGGCAGGTCACGCTGGCCGGCGACACCCGCAAGCTGCCCGATCCGTTCCTGGTGCTGGCGACGCAGAACCCGGTCGAGCAGGAGGGCACCTATGCGCTGCCCGAGGCGCAGGTCGACCGCTTCCTGGTCAAGCTGGTGGTCGGCTACCCGAGCAAGGACGAGGAGCTGAAGATCATCGACCGGATGGCCGGCCTGTCGTCGTCCACCGACGTGCAGCAGGCGACCACGCCGGAGGAGCTGCTGAAGATGCGGCAGCTGCTCGACACGATCTACCTCGACGACAAGGTCAAGGGCTACATCGTCGACCTGGTGTTCGCGACCCGCGAGCCCGAGCAGGTCGGCCTGCAGAAGCTCGCGCCGCTGATCCTCTACGGCGCCTCGCCGCGCGCGTCGCTGGCGCTGGCCCGCACCGCGCGCGCCCGCGCGTTCCTCGAGGGCCGTGGCTTCGTGACGCCGCAGGACGTCAAGGCGGTCGGGGCGATGGTGCTGCGGCACCGCGTGCTGACCACCTACGAGGCCGAGGCCGAGGGCATCGACAGCGAAGCCGTGCTGCGCACGGTCTTCGACACCGTGCCGGTCCCGTAGCACCGCGGACGCTCGAGGCATGACCGGCGCGCTCGATCCCGAACTGCTGGCCGAGGCCCGCCGCATCCAGCTGCGCGCCGACCGCATGGTCACCGACGTGATGTCGGGCGGCTACAGCTCGGTGTTCCGCGGCTCGGGTATCGAGTTCGACGAGGTGCGCGAGTTCGCCGAGGGCGACGAGCTGCGCAGCGTCGACTGGAACGTCACCGCGCGCGTCGGCCGGCCGTTCGTCAAGAAGTTCGTCGAGGAGCGCGAGCTGACGGTGCTGTTCCTGCTCGACGTCTCGTCGTCGATGGACTTCGGCACCCGGCCGGCGGCGCGCCGCCGCGAGTCGCGCACCGCCGCGGCGACCGCGGCGCTGTTCGTCGGCTGCGTCGCGTTCGCCGCGGCGCGCAACAACGACAAGGCCGGGCTGATCACGTTCTCCGACGACGTCGGCCGCTACGTGCCCGCCAAGAAGGGGCGCAACCACGTGCTGCGGTTGATCCGCGAGGCGCTGGTGCCGCCGCTGCCGCAACACGGCACCGACCTGCAGAAGGCGCTCGACTACGCCGGCCGCGTGCAGCGCAAGCGCGCGATCGTGTTCGTCATCAGCGACTTCCTCGCGCCCGGCGGCGTCGGCGCCTACGAGCGCGAACTCAAGCTGCTGTCGCGCCGCCACGAGGTCATCGCGGTGCGCGTGCGGGACCCGTTCGCCGCCGGCCTCGACCGCGCGCAGGGCGACGTGGCCCGGCTGCCCGACGCAGGCCTGCTGCACCTGGTCGATCCCGAGGACGGCCGCAGCGTCGTCGTCGACACCGGCAGCCGCCAGGTGCGCGACGAACTGCAGCGTCGCTGGCGCGACGAACGCCAGCGGCTGCGCGAAGTCTGCCGTCGCAGCGGCGTCGACCTGCTCGACGTGCCGACCGAGGGGTCGGTCGCCGACCCGCTGGTGCGGTTCTTCCGCATGCGCGAGCTGCGGGGGGCAAAGCGATGAGGCGCGCCGCCTCGATCGCGGCCCTGCTGATGACGCTGTCCGGCTGCAGCGGCGGGGGCGGGGCGTCGCCGTGGTCGACGCCGCCGACGCTCGCGGTCGACGTGCGGGTCACGGTCGAGCCGACCGAGGTCGCGCTGCTGCATCCGGTCACGGTGACCGTCGACCGCTACCGCCGCGACGGCGTCGAGGCCACCTTCGCGCCGGCCTTCGACGACAAGGTCTGGGTCGAACAGGCGCGGCAGGACACAGACGAGCGCGCGCTCGGCGACGGCCACTGGCAACGCTCGACGTTCACGCTGCTGCCGATCGACGGTCCGGGCGAACGGCGCGTGCCGGCGTTCCGCGTCGAGACCGTAGTCGCGGACGGCGACGCGCCGGAGGTGGCGACGACCGAGGAGGTCGTCGTGCTGGTGACGTCGACGCTGTCCGACGCACACGGCGCCGAGATCGAGGCGCCGGGCGAGCCGTTCGCGACGCCGCTGTCCTGGTGGTGGTGGGCCGGGGCCGCGGCGGCGCTGCTGCTGGTCGCCGGGTGGGTGCTGCTGTCGCGGCGGCGGCGGGCACCGCGGCCCGAGCACCTGACGATCGACGCGCCGGCGCACATCCGCGCGCTGCGCGAACTGCAGCGCTGGCGCACCGCGCCGCGCACGACGCCGCAGGAGATCGAGGCGTTCTACGTCGGCGTGTCGCAGGTGCTGCGCGTCTACCTCGAGGAGCGCTTCGGGCTGCACGCGCCGGAGCGCACCACCGAGGAGTTCCTGCGCGACCTCGAGGCCGGCGACGAGCTGGTGCGCGAGCACCGCGACGAACTGGAGCACTTCCTGTCGCAGTGCGACATGGTCAAGTTTGCCCGCCACGTGCCGACCGGCGAGGAGCACGACCTGGCGTTCTCGCTGGCCGAGGCGTTCGTCGAGTCGACGCGCGTCGATCGCGCGCCCGAGCGCGACGGCGTTGGCGGCCTCGGCGGCGATACCGGCAGCGGCCTCGGCGAGGGGCGCCTCGGCGAACGGGAGGTCGCGTCGTGACGCTGCTCGGCTACACGCTGCTCGATCCGTGGTTCCTGCTGGCGATCCCGCTGGTGCTGCTGGCCGTCTGGCGCCGGCTCGCGACGCGCCGCGCGGCGCTGCCGACCGCCGCTGCGCACCTGTTCGCGGGCCTGCCGCGCACGCTGCGGCAGCGGCTGGCGTGGCTGCCGCTGCTGCTGCTGGCGATCAGCGGCGTCGCGCTGGCGCTGGCGCTGGCGCGGCCGGTCGAGCGCGAGGTCGTGCCGCTGCGCGAGGACGGCATCGACATCGTGCTGGCCGTCGACGTCAGCTCGTCGATGCTGCAGGAGGACATGCGCGCCAACGAGGCCTACCGGCGCATGGACGCCGCGCGCGAGCGCGCCGAGCAGTTCGCGGCGGCGCGCAACCGCGATCGCGTCGGCGTGGTGGCGTTTGCCCGCTACGCCGAACTGCGCTGCCCGCCGACGCTCGACGAAGAGGCGCTCGGCGCCTTCCTGCGGGTGCTCGACACGGTGCCGCGCGGCAGCGAGTTCGACGCGACCGCCATTGGCGTCGCGCTGGCCAAGGCGGTCGAGGTGCTGTCCCGTTCGGACGCCAGGTCCAAGGTCGTGATCCTGCTCAGCGACGGCGAGAACAACGTCGACTCGATCCTGCCCGAGGACGCGGCGCGGCTGGCCAAGGACGCCGGCGTGCGCGTGCACACGATCGGCCTCGGCCACGGCCGGCCGTCGGCGTTCGGGTTCATGCCGCTGGCGTTCGACTCGCTCAAGCAGATCGCCAACGCGACCGACGGCGAGTTCTTCGAGGCGCGCAGCGACGACGACCTGGCCGGCGTCTACGAGCGCATCGACGAGCTGGAGACCAGCGAGCGCGAGGATCCGCGCTACCGCACCGTCGACCGGTTCGAACTGCCGCTCGCCGTCGGCCTGCTGCTGCTGCTGGTCGGCGTGCTGTTCGAGGCGTTGGTCGTGCGGAGGGTGCCGTGAGCGACCTCGAGTTCGCGCGCGGGGAGCTGTGGCCGTGGCTTTTGACGCTGCCGGTGGTCTGGGCCGTGCTGTGGCTGGTGCTCGATCGCAACCGCGTCGCCAGAGCCCGCTACGGCGCCGAGCCGCTGACGCGGGTGCCGTCGCCGCTGTGGCGATCGCTGCGCCTGAGCGCGCTGCTGGGCCTCGGCTTCGTCTGCTGGCTCGACCCGCGCTGGGGCGACGAGGTCGTCGACGTCGAACGCCGCGGCCTCGACCTGATCTTCTGCCTCGACACGTCGCAGTCGATGCTCGCGCGCGACATGCAGCCGACGCGCCTCGACCGGGCCCGTCGCGACATCCGCTCGGTGCTGCGCCACATCGAGGGCGGCGACCGGGTCGGCCTGGTGGTGTTCGCCGGCGAGGCCCGGCTGTGGGTGCCGCTGACGCACGACGTCGCGTCGTTCGAAGGCCTGCTCGACGAGGTCGACACCAACATCGCGCGCACCGGCGGCACCGACCTCGGCAAGGCGCTGCGGCGCGGCCTGGAGCTGGCCGATCCCGACGACGTGCAGACGACCGTGGTGGTGCTGATGACCGACGGCGAGGACCTCGCCGGCGCCGGCCAGCAGGCGGCGTCCGAGCTCAAGGACCAGGGGCTGATCGTGTTCACGGTCGGCTACGGCAGCGCGCTCGGCAGCAAGATCACGATCGAACGCGACGGCAAGGAGCAGTTCCTGCGCGATCGCGACGGCAACGAGGTCGTCACGAGCATGGACCCGGAGAGCCTGCGCAAGGTCGCCGCGGTGACCGGCGGCGAGTTCGTGCGGGCCGAGGCGATGGCGCTGCCGCTGGTCGAACTGCACCAGAAGCGCTTCGTGCCGATGCAGAAGCGCGCCTACGACGCCGGGGAGGAGACCGGCAAGCAGGCCCGCTACCAGCTGGTGCTGCTGCCGCTCGTCGTTCTGCTACTGTTGGAGATCGCATTCGCGCACGGACGCCACCGATGAAGATGCTGTTGTCGACGATCGCCGCGCTGGCCGTCGCCCTTGGCGGCGGGGACCGCGAGGAAGGGCTGAAGCTCTACCGGCAGGGCAAGTACGCCGAGGCCCAGGCGGCGTTCACGCGCGCGCTCGAGCAGGACCCCGACTCCGCCGAACTGCAGTGGAACCTGGCGCTGGCGGCGTGGCGGGCCGGCGATCTCGCCACCGCCGAGACCGCGGCCGAGACCTACGCGGCGAGCTCCGAGCGCGCCAAGGAGGACCGGCACCGCGGCATGCTCGGTGCGATCCGCTACGCGGAGGCCGAGCAGTTCGAGCGCGACGCGGACGCGGCGCTGGCAGCGCCGCCGCCGCCGCCCGAACCCGGTCCCGACGACGAGCCGCCGAGCGATCCGATGCCGCTGCTGGAGCGCGCGGTGCAGAAGGCGTTCCAGGCGAAGAACCACTTCGTGCGCGCGGTGCGCGCCAACCCGACGCCCGAACTGGTGCGCAACGCCGAGCGCGCCATCCAGAAGCTCGAGCAGCTGAAGAAGCGCCTCGAGGAGTTGATGGAGCAGCGCCAGCCGCAGCAACAGCCCGGGGACGGCGACCAGCAGGATCCGCCGAACGAGGACGACCCGAAGCAGGACGGCGACCCCAAGCAGGGCGACCCCAAGCAGCCCGACCCCAAGCAGCCGGGCGAGCAGAAGGATCCGCAGTCGCCTGAAGAGCCGTCGCCCGAACCGCAGTCGCCCGAGCAGCAGCAGCCCGAGAATGGGCAGCAGCCGCCGGAATCGCAGCCCGGGGAGGGCGAGCAGCCGCAGCCGGGCCAGGGCGAGGGCGCGCCGGAGGCACCCGAACCGAAGCCGGACGCATCGTCCGGCAACGAGCCTGGTGAGCCGCAGCCCCCGGAAGGCAAGCCAGACGGCAAGCCCGGCGACGAGCCCGGCGAACCGCAGCCGCAGCCGACCGACGAGCAGCAGGGCCAGCCCGATGGCTCCGACAAGCCGATGGGCGCGCCGGAGCCCGAGCCGCGCACCGACGCGCCCGGTGAGGGCCTCGAAGGTCGCGAGCTGACTCCCGAACAGCAGAAGCGCCTGCTGGACCGGCTCAAGCAGCTCGATCAGGAGATGAAGAGGGCGCGGGCACGAGCGCGCGCCGGGCGCAAGCCGGTGGAGCGCGACTGGTGATCGGCGCCTGGCGGTGGTTGGCGGCAGTGCTGGTGACGACGGTCGCGGTGCTGGCGCAGGAGAAGCTCGAGGTCGACCAGCCCGAGCCCGGCACGATCCGGCTCGGCGACGCGTCGCGCGTCGCGATCCGCATCGAGGGCAAGACCGCCAATCCCAGGCGGCCGGAGGTTCCCGAAGTCGACGGCCTGCGCATGCGGTTGCTCGGTCCGTCGCGCCACAGCAACACTTACTACGACGGCCGCCGCCTGATCGAACAGGTCGGCGTGCAGTACGTGCTCGAACTGCAGCCGTCGCGGCCCGGCGTGTTCGAGGTGCCGTCGTTCCCGATCTGGACCGGCACCAAGGAGCAGCGCACCCCGGTGCTGCGGCTCGAGGCGCGGCAGGACCTGGTCGGCGCCGAGTTGGGGTTCCTCGAGGTCGACGTCGAGCCCAAGCGGGTCTACGTGCACGAACCGGTGCGCGTGCACCTCGACTACGGCGTGCAGCAGGGCGTGCGGCTCGCCGACGCGGTCGTCGACCGCTACCGCTACCAGGACATCGAGGTCCAGGCGGCCTGGCTGGACGACTTCCCCGGCGGCGAGCGGCTCGAGATCGCGCAGCCGACCGGCGACACGCGGGTCGCGGTCTGCAACCGCAAGCTGGTCCGCGCCGGCTTCGACGGCGGCCACCAGCGCGAGCAGAAGGTCTGGCAGCACTACTCGTTCGACCGCGCGTTCCTGCCGACGCGGCTCGGGCGGATCACGCTGCCGGCGCCGATGCTGCGCTTCCGGGTGGTCCGCGGCCGTCCGCAGACCAACCGCTTCGGCCGGCCGATCGGCGCGGCGACCGAGAACTACTCTGTCTACGGCAAGCCGGTCGAGATCGAGGTGCTGCCGATCCCGGAGGAAGGGCGGCCGACGCCGTTCTACGGCGCGGTCGGTCGCTTCACCGTCGCCGCCGGACTCGACCGCAGCCAGGTCCGGGTCGGCGAATCGGTCAAGCTCACGCTGACCGTGCGCGGCAGCGGCAATCTGGAGTTCCTGCGCCTGCCCGAACTCGACGAACTCGCGGGCTTCCACAAGCTGGGCTCCAACGAGGCGCAGCGCGACGCGGACAAGGTCGTGATCACCTACGACCTGACGCCGCTCAGCGAGGACGTGCGCGAGATCCCGGCGATCGGCTGGAACTACTTCGACACCACGCCGGGCGTCGAGGCGTTCGTCGAGGTGGCGACCTCGCCGCTGCCGCTCGACGTGCAGCCGCTGGCCAACGGCGAAGGGCTCTTGCCGCTGCCCGACGAGGTCGAGGCCGCGGTGACGCCCGGCGTCGACGACATCTTCGACCTGCCGTCGCTCGACGGCACCGCGGTGCGGCGGGCGTCGCCGTCGGCGTGGCTCGGGGCGGTCGTCGTGGTGCTGCCGTGGCTGCTGGTGCTGGCGGCGGCGTTCGCGCTGCGCGCGCGCCGCCGCGCCGCCGCCGACGTGACCGGCCAGCGCGTGCGCGGCGCGCGACGCGCGTTCGAACGGTCGCTGCAGGCCGGGCACGACGTGCTCGACGCGCTGGCGGCCTACCTCGGCGACCGGCTCGACGTGCCGGCGGCGGCCGTGATCACGCCCGAGCTGGCGCAGCGGCTCGCCGACAGCGGCCTCGACGACGCGGTGGCCCGCGAGGTCGCGGCGCTGGTCGATCGCGGCACCGCGGCGCGCTACGGCGGCGGCGAGTCGCTGTCGGCCGACGAGGCCCGCGGTGTCGTGCAGCGACTCGAAGGCGTGCGCTTCGGCGCGCGGCTGCTACCGCTGCTGTTGCTGCCGCTGGTGTTCGCGTGCGGCGGCGCGCTGCGTGCGCAGCACGACGAGGCGGTGCGCGCCTACCGCGCGGGCGACTACCAGGCCGCCGACGCGGCGTTCGCCGCCGCGTACGAGCGCACCGGCGACCGCCGGCTGCTGCGCGCGCGCGGCAACTGCCAGTACCGGATGGGTGACCTCGCCGGCGCGCGCTGGTCGTACGAACGTGCCCGCCTCGGCCTGCCGCGCGACGAGGAGCTGCTCGCCAACCTGCGCGTGCTGCGCCGGCAGCTGGAGCTGCCGCCCGAGCCGCCGGGCTTCACCGCCGAACTGCGCCGCCAGCTGGATCGTTGGACCGTCTGGGAACGCGCCGCAGTCGCGTCCGTCGCGATGCTGCTCGCCGCCGGTTGCCTCTTGTTCGGCTGGCGCCGCATCGGCCTGCGCTGGCTCGGGCTGGTGTGCCTGGTGCCCGGCGTCGTGCTCGCCGTCGACGTCGTCTGGCTGGCTCCGAGTCGGCCGGTCGAGGCGGTCGCGCTGCAGGAACTGCAGGTCACCTCGGAGCCGCGCGCCGACCTCGAGGCGGTCGCGACCGTGCGCCAGGGCGTGATGGTCGAACTCGGCGGCAGCACGCAGGGCGCGTTCGTGCGGGTGCGGGTGCAGGGCCGGACCGGCTACGTGCCGCGCGCGGCCGTCGGCGTCGTCGACTAGGCGGGGGTCGAGGCAGTCCGACGAGCCAGCCGACCGACGCGTCAGCCGAGCATGCGCTTGGCGCGCCAGGCGACGATCAGCAGCAGGCCGCCGAGGATCAGGAACAGGCCGGCGACCAGATACTGCAGCAGCCACGGGTTGAACAGCAGCAGCAGCCCGAAGGCGAACACGCCGCCGCCGAGGAACATCAGCAGCAGCGGGAGTTGCGGGGGAATCGTCGGCATGCCCGGCATGCCGCCCTTCAAACGGATGTCCATGTGGTGAGTCTCAGGCGCGGTCGGTGAGCGGGCGTTCGTAGACGCGGTAGCGCCGGTAGGGTTCGCAGCCCAGCGACTGCAGGGGGCCGAGCATGTCGGTGTTGTCCTCGAGGATCCAGCTCGCTTCGACCGCCCCGAAGCCGGCGTCGATGCCGTCGCTGGTGACCTTGTTCATCAGCAGCATGTCGAGGCCGGTCTTGCGATATTCGGCGAGCGCGCCGAGCGTCAGCACGCGGATCAGGTGCTTGTGCTTCATCGCGCGCAGGAACTTCCACCAGCCGAACGGCAACAGCCGGCCGTTGCACGCCTTGGCGCCGACGTTGGTGTCGGGCAGCGCGAGCACGAAGCCGACCGGCTCGCCGTCCTTCTCGGCGATGTGCAGCAGCGACGGGTGCGCGACCTTCTTCAGGTCCTTTGCCTGCGCCAGGAACTCGCCCTCGGTCATCGGCACAAAGCCCCAGTTCCGCTCCCAGATCCGCTCGTAGAGGTCCCAGAGCACCCGGCACTCGGCGTCGAAGCGCTTCAGGTCGACGCGGCGGACCACGATGCCGGTGCGCTTCTCGATGCGCGCGGTCAGCTTGTCCATGCGGCCGCGGTCGAGCGTGTGCTCGGTGCCGTAGAGCGCCAGCAGGTCCTTGGCCTTGTGCATGCCGAACGACTCGATCCAGTCGGCGTAGGCCTTTGGGTTGTGCGGCATCATCATCACCGGCGGGCCCGGCTGGCCCTCGACCAGCAGCCCGCAGCGGTAGTTGGTCGACAGGTCGACCGGCCCGCGCAGCGCCGTCGCCGAGCGCTGCCGGCACCAGTCGGCGGCGTGCTGCAGCAGGTGGTGGGCGGTGGCCTCGTCCCGGGCCTCGAAGTGGCCGAAGAAGCCGATCCGGTCGCCGTGGAAGTCGTCGTGCAGCTGGTCGCGCGCGGTGCTGATCCGGCCGACGCATTCGCTGCCGCGATATGCCGCGAACTTGTCGAACTGCGCGTGCTGAAAGAACGGGTTCTTGTGCGGCTCGAGCTGCCACGACTCCGCCATCGTGATCGGCGGCACGTAGTCGGGGTCGCCCCGGTAGAACGCCCGCTGCAGGTCGAGGAACTGGCGGGCCGAGCGCACGGGGCGGATCTCGAGGTCCACTTGCAGGTCTTTCCGCGGGGCGGTCATCCGGGTAGACGTTAGGGAATGACGTTGTCCGTCGCCACGAACCCGCGCGCCCGTTCTGCCCGCGTCGCCGCGAGCCTGCTCGCCGCGATCGCCGTGGCGGCGTGCGCCGGCACGCCCGAGACCTACACCCCGGGCGTGATGACCAAGGAGCAGATCGCGCGCTGCCGCGAGGTCGCCCAGGCCTACTTCGATCGCAAGCCCGAATACCAGGCGATGCGCGACGAGCTGCGCGAGGACGAACTCGCGAGCAAGTGGTTCGTGCGCTACCTGATCCACGGCATCGTCACGATGCGCGAAGGCCAGTCGGTGCTGCTCTCCGAGGAGAAGGTGCGGCTCGACAAGATCCGCCGGCAGCGCAAGGCGCCGCCGCGCTTCGACCTGCCCGGCCAGCGCGACGACCTGCGCGCGATCCACCAGATCGTCGCGATGGGCGAGCCGGCGGTCGAGGTCGTCATCGAGGACCTGCTCAAGGACCGGCAGGAGTTCCTGCGCACGATCGGGGTCGAGATCCTGGCCGGCGTCGGTGACGCGGCGGTGCCGAACCTGCTCGCGCTGGCCAAGGGTGGCGACGCCCGCCAGCAGGGTCAGGCGGCGCGCGCGCTGGGAGCGATCGGCGCGCGCGGCCCGGCGCTGGCGGCGCTGCGCGAGCTGGCCGGTTCGCCCGAGTGGCGGGTGCGCAGCGACGCGGCGCAGGCGCTCGGCACCGGCGGCGTCGAGGCGCGCACGCTGCTGATCGCGATGCTGCAGGACGGGGATCCGTTCGTGCAGCGCAAGGCGGCGGAGACGCTGGCGAGCTACCCGGACGCGATCGCGGCCGGGGCGCTGGTTGACTTCCTCGAGTCCTGCAAGGAACGGAACGAATGGAACGGCGAGCTCGCGGCGCAGAACGCGCTGCAGCAGATCGCCGGCAGCAAGGGGCCGCGCACCGCTCAGGCGTGGCGGCACTTCGTCGAGCAGCTCCGTGAGGGGGGCGATCAGGCACAACATGGCCGATGAGTGGAAGATCCAGCGGGACCGCGAGGGCTGCCAGAAGCCCGGCTGTCCGTTGCCGACCAGCAAGTCCTACTTCGCGGTACTGGAGTGGGGCGTCACCGAGGCGAAGTCGAAGGACGGCAAGTCCACCGGCGTCGAGATCCCGATCTGCATCCGGCGCGAGATGTGCGACGCGTGCTTCCAGGACCACGAACGCAAGTGCGCCGAGGATCAGCCGCCGATCTTCTGGCGGGCGATGCGCAAGTCGTCGGGCAGCAAGGAGCCGGTGCTCGACCTGGTCTCGCTGCGGGCGCTGTTCGACCGGCTCGGCACGGTCGACGACGACCGCGCCCGGGCGCTGCGCTACTTCTGCGCGCTGCTGCTGCTGCGCAAGCGCGTGCTCAAGATGGTCAAGCCCAAGACCCGTGAGCAGGAGCAGGCCGACCTGGTCGTGCGCGACCCCAAGCTGAAGGAGATGGAGCCGGTCGCGCTCTACGCGCCGTCGATCGAGTCGACCGACATGTCGACGGTCAAGGACGAGCTGCTGGCCGCGATCGGCGAGACCAGCGACGAGGGCGAGCCGGCCGAAGCCGGCGACTGATCGCGCGGCGGGGCGGCTCGCGGCTCACTTGAGCCACGAGATGTCCCAGACGAAGTCGTCGCCCTTGTCCATCACGGTGCGCGCCGGCAGCAGCAGGATCGCCTTGTCGCCGTCGCGGTCCGCGGTCACGCCGCGGCCGGTCGGCAGCACGCCGGACGAGATCACCTTGCCGGGCGTCTCGACCTCGAGGCGCAGCACGTCGCCGATCTCATGCGTTCGCCCGGTCGGATCGTAGGCCTTGGCGAGCTTCGCCCGGGTCGCCCGGTCGGGGGTCAGCAGCCGGACCCAGCGGGTGCCCTCGCCGCGCTGGATCACGACGCGCAGGCCGGGGCGGTCGCTGTCGAGCTGGGGCGCAAACGTGATCTCGCCGTCGGCCAGGTCCAGGGCGCCGATGTCGGCGAACGTGCCCTGGCTCGAGACCAGCCCGGCGTGCACGTTCCACTTGCCGCCCTGCAGGCGCCTGGCGGCATCGGGGGCCTCGCGGACCGGGGCCAGCGAGCGCAGCGTGACGGTTCCGGAGCCGTCCGCGGCGAGGTCGACGTGCATGCCGACGAGCTCGCCGCCGCCGCACGAGCACAGGGCCAGCAGGGCGGTCAGCAGCAGGAAGGACAGGGAAGCAGGGGGGCGCATCGGGGTCACTCGCTCGTTTGGCTTGGGGAATTGCGGGGCCGCGCAGATTTTTTCTGCGAGCCGGATCTCTTGTCAGCCGCTCCGTTGGGGTCGGACGGCATCCGCCCACACCATGGGATGTGGAGGTGGGTGGTCGGTGGGGGTGAGTGGTGGGTGGGGGTGGTCTGGAGGTGGTGGCGCGTGGTTGACAGTGGGTGAAGCGTTGGTAGATTCCATCGTGACAAGGGCGCGGGTTGTGTCCAGGTCACGGCGACGATGGCCACCTACTTTGGCAGTTCGGAACACGGCATCGATGACAAGGGCAGGCTCACCCTGCCCGCGCGCATCCTTGACGAGCTCCCGAAGAGCCAATGGAAGTTCCATCTGACCGCTGGTCTGGATCGCTGCCTGCTCCTGCACGATGCCGAAGGGTTTCAAGAACTCGTCGACCAGATCGGTCGGGCCGTACCTGGCAGCCGGGCTCACCGGGCGCTGTGTCGGCGGTTCCTGGGTCACTCCGAGGCGGTCGTGCCTGACGGCAACCGGCGCATCCGTGTGCCCGAGCCGTTGCTCAAGTATGCGGGACTCGCTGCAAGCAAGCCCGTCGTCCTGGTAGGCACCGGCCGGGTCTGTGAACTCTGGTCGCCGTCGCAGCTGGACGTCGCGCTCGCCGAAGCGAGCCCCGAGGAAGAGCAGCTCTTTTCCAGTCTGGTCGGTCCTGCCACACCATCGGCGCCCGCGGATTCGTAGTGACGAGCTTCGTCGCACGACTCCACGACAGGCAACGTGGTGAGGCGTGTCCTTGCACCCTCGGTCAGGGTGCGCGTTCGGCGACTGCTGTCGGGTGGTCAAGGGATGTAGCGCATTGAATGCGGACACGCAGAGTAACGGCGGTGATGGGCACGGGAACAGGCATTCCGTGCACTTGCCGGTGTTGTTCGAACAGACGTTGACGATCCTCGATCTCCGCTCCGGACTCGTGGTCGTCGATGGAACGGTCGGGGCCGGTGGTCACGCGACAGGCATCGCGAAGGCCATCGGTCCGGACGGTTGTGTGGTAGGGCTCGATCGTGACGGGGAGATCCTGGCCGTGGCGCAGGAGGCTTTGGCAGCTGCCAAGGACACCGGCGCCGCGGCCAGTTTCTCCCTGCACCACTCACCTCACGCCAACCTGCGCGAGGTCCTGGCAGGAATCGGTCAGTCCTGCTGCGACCGCGTGCTCCTCGACATCGGCGTCAGTTCTCTCCAGTTGGACCGACCCGAAAGAGGGTTCTCGTTCATGGCCGACGGGCCACTAGACATGCGCATGGACGCCACGGCGAAGCTCACTGCCGAGCAGTGGCTCCACAAGGTGCCGGAGCAGCAGCTGGCGGACACGCTCTACCAGCTGGGCGAAGAACGGCACAGCCGCCGGATCGCTCGTCGCATCGTCGAGGAGCGCCGCCGCCGGCGGATCACGCGGACCGGCCAGCTCGCCGAGCTGGTGGTCTCGGCGATGCCGGCGCCGGCGCGCAAGGGGCGCATCCACGCGGCGACGCGCACGTTCCAGGCGATCCGCATGGCGGTCAACGACGAGCTCGGCGCGCTCGAGCGCGGCATGCAGGCGGCGGTCGACTGCCTGCGCCCGGGGGGTCGCCTGGCCGTCATCTCCTTCCACTCGATCGAGGATCGCGTCGTCAAGCACTTCGTGCGCGAGCACCTCGACGTCGTCACCAAGAAGCCGATCACCGCGACGCCCGCCGAGGCCAGGCAGAACCCTCGCGCGCGCAGTGCCAAGCTTCGTTGCGGGATCAAGTCGGAGGCGCAGGCATGAGGTGGTTGATCGCGGGATTGTTGTTCGCGCTGGCGGTGACGCTGGCGATCGGCACGGCGGCGCTGCGCGCCGAGAACGTCGGCAAGCGCCGTGAGCTCGAGCAGGGCTACCGGGCGGTCTGGGACCGCATCGTCGAGTTCAAGCGGATCCGGGTCGAGCAGCTCGAGTCGGTGTCGCCCGAGAAGCTGGCCGAACTGCACTGGCAGTGGCTGCATCGCGAGGGCGCCCGGCGCCAGGAGCGGCTGCAGTGAAGGCCGGCGAGCTGCTGCGGGTGCGCGTCGCGTTCGGCGCGCTCGGCGCGGTGCCGGTGTTCCTGGCAGGCTGGCTCGGCTATGTGCAGGTCGCCCAGGCCGGCGAACTCGAGGACCGCAGCGGCCAGCCGCTGCCGCTGGTCGCCGCGACCGCCGACCAGCAGGCCTGGCGCAGGGAGACCGTGCCGGCGCCGCGCGGCACGATCCTCGACCGCAGCGGCGCGACGCTGGCCGCCGACTGCGAGACCTACGAGGTGCGCATGCGCATCTCGGTGCCGCGCACCAAGCGCGACGACCTGACGCTGTTCCGGCCGTGGCTCGAGCAGCTCGCCGACCGGCTCGCGATGGCGCTGGTCGCCGATCCGGAGATTGCCGACCGCAGCGCGACCTACGCGCGCCACCGCCAGCGCCTGCGCGGCGTGCTGTGGCGCGAGTGGCAGGTCGATCGCCTGCCGGGCGCCGGCACCTGGCCCGACGGCCACCCGCGCGCGATCGACGTGCTGGTCGGCGGCGGCATCGACCGGCTGCAGGTCATCGACGCGCTGCGCGCCTACCACAAGAGCAAGGCCTACCCGACGCTGTTCCTGCACCTGCTGCACTCGTTCCGCCGGGTCTACCCCGAGCGCGAGCTGACCTACGGCATCGTCGGCCACACCGATTCGTACTTCGCCAACGTCGCCGGCCACAAGCAGCTGCACACGTTCGGCGTCTGCGGTCTCGAGTCGTTCGCGGCGCTGAGCCCGGACTCGCCCGAGGTGCGTCGCTTCCGCGCCGACGGTCGCTACCGACCGTACTTCGTCGCGCCGATCGAGAACCCGCCCGAGGCGGCCCAGCTGCACAGCACGCTCGACCTCGAGCTGCAGCGTGCCTGCGTCAACCTGCTGGCGCAGCAGTGCGAGGACGGCCTGCGCCACGACGCCGACAAGAAGGCCAACTGGGGCGCGATGGTGCTGGTCGAGATCGCGACCGGCGACGTGCTGGCCGCGTCGTCGTGGCACCGCGGCGACCTGCACCCGAAGGCAACCTCGTTCACGCCCTACCAGAACCGCTTCGAGCCCGGTTCGATCGTCAAGCCGCTGGTGCTCGCGTACGCGCTCGAGGCCAACGCGGTGCGCTGGGACGATGTGTTCGACTGCAACCCGCACCACGCCATGTACCGCGACGTCATCCGCGGGCTCGGCCGGCGCAAGCCGGTGCGCGACGACCACGACTGCGAACGGTTGACGCCGCACGGCATCCTGTTGAACAGTTCCAACATCGGCGCGGCGATGGTCGGGCTGCGGCTGTCGCGCGAGCAGTGGCAGGACTACATGCGCGTCTACGGCTGGGGCACGTCGCTCGGGCTGCGGCTGCCGCAGGAGTCGCTCGGCGGCCACCACCCGCGCTCGTTCGCGGCGGACATCCCGCTGCGCGGCTTCCGCGCCAACAGCGCGATCTCGTTCAGCTTCGGCTACGAGATGGAAGCGACCGCGATGCAGGTCGCGCGCGCCTACCTGCGCATGCTGGGCGGCATCGACGCCGAACTGCGCGTCGTGCGCGGCGTCGAGATCGACGGCGAGTGGCACGCAGCGCCGCGGCCGCGCGGTCCGGGGCGCCAGTTCCGGCCCGAGGTGCGCAGCAACATCCTCGCCGCGATGCGGGACGTTGTGAGCAACAACCAAGGTGCGACCGGTCGCGTGCTGCACGGCAACTTCCAGAAGGAAGGCATCGAGCTGCACCGCCTGGTCGGCGGCAAGACGGGCACGGCGGTCAGTTCCGTCGGCCTGGCGAACGGGCAGAAGGCGAGCGTGCGCAACGCGAGCTTCGTCGGCGTGCTGCCGGCGGAGGATCCGAAGTGGCTCGCGGTGTGTGTTCTGCAGAAAGACGGACGTGCGCGGTTCTACGGCGGCAGCTATGCTGCGCCACCAGCAGTGCGGTTGTTGCTCCGGTGCCACGAGCTCCGCGAGCGCGACGCGCTGCGCCAGGAGCCGCGAGGTGGTTCGGGTGGTCAGACCCGGATGGGACTTCAAACTCCTGATCAATCAGGCTGGAACACGTCGGCGGGGGCCGACGACTCCAGAGAGACTCGGTAGGGCGGTTCATGACTGACTTGGCTTTCCCGTCCGGACTGCCGTCCGGACAGGGCTTCGTGCGCTTGCGAGAACTCCGCGACTGCTTGCAGCCGCGCGAGGTGGTGCACTGGCGTGACCTGGCGGTGGACGGGTTGGCGTTCCACTCGGCCGAGGTGCGTCCCGGCAACCTGTTCTTCGCGATCCGCGGCGCCAAGAGCGACGGCACCGCGTTCGCGCAGCAGGCGATCGCGCGCGGCGCGGTCGCGGTCGTCGCCGAAGAACCGCTGTCGCTGCCGGTGCCGGTGCTGGTCGTCGACAACTGCCGCGAGGCGCTGGCCGACGCGGCGCGCTTCTACTACCGCGAGCCGTCGAAGGCGATCTCGGTCGTCGGCGTCACCGGCACCAACGGCAAGACCACGGTCGCGCACCTGATCCGCGCGTGCCTGCAGGCGGACCGCCGGCAGGTCGGCCTGATCGGCACGATCGCCTACGAGTTCGGCGGCCGGCGGATCCCGGCGGCCAACACCACGCCCGACCCGGTGCGCATCCACGGCTACCTGCGCGAGATGGCGGACCGCTTCGCCAGCGCGTGCGTGATGGAGGTGTCGAGCCACAGCCTCGACCAGGACCGCGTGCGCGGCGTGCAGTTCGCGGTCGGGGTGTTCACCAACCTGTCGCAGGACCACCTCGACTACCACGGCGACATGAACGCCTACCGCGCCGCCAAGGCGCGGCTGTTCCAGGCGCTCAAGCCGGGGGCCACCGCGGTGCTCAACCGCGACGATCCGGCGGCGCACGCGATGGCCGACGAGCTCGAGAACGGCGTGCACGTGCTGTGGTACGGCACGTCGCCGGAGGCCGACATCCGCGCCGAGAACATCGAGCCCGGCCCGGACGGCACGCGGCTGCGCATCGTGATGCCGAACGGCGCCGTCGAGCTGTTCCTGCCGATCGTCGGCGCGCACAACATCGAGAACGCGCTGGCCGCGGCGGCGTCGGCGCTGGCGCTCGGCGCGAGCGAGCTGACGGTCGCGTCCGCGCTCGAGGACGTGCGTCCGGTGCCCGGCCGCCTCGAACTGGTCGAGGCTCCCGGTGGTGCCGCGCGCAGCGAGCGCGTGCGCACGTTCGTCGACTACGCGCACACGCCGGACGCGCTCGACAAGGTCTGCGCGACGCTGGCCGGGGTCTGCGAGGGCGACCTGCACGTCGTGTTCGGCTGCGGTGGCGACCGCGATCGCAGCAAGCGTGCGCCGATGGCGGCCGCCGTCGCGCGGCACGCGCAGTTTGCGTACCTGACCAGCGACAACCCGCGCAGCGAGGATCCCGAGCAGATCATCCGCGACATGGTCGCGGGGCTCGACGGCGCCGACTGCGACTCGTTCGAGGTGGTCGACCGCGGCGAGGCGATCCGCCTCGCGGTGCAGCGCGCCCGGCCGGGCGACACGGTGCTGGTCGCCGGCAAGGGGCACGAGACCTACCAGGTGTTCAAGGACAGCGTGGTGCCGTTCGACGACCGGCTCGAGGCGGGCCGGGCGCTGGCGGCGAGGGGGGCAGGATGGTTGCACCGATGAACGACGCGAGCGCAGTGCGCTCTACGGCAGCGAGCTCGACGGCATCTGACTCGACGGCGATGACCTCGACGGGGCCCGCCCGTTCGCGCGGCAAGCGCGGCTGGTTCACGGCGCGCTCGGTCGCCAAGGCGACCGGTGGCGAGGTCGTGCAGGGTGGCCCGACCGGCCAGGGGGTGACGACCGACACGCGTGTCGACGGCACCGGGCTGGTGTTCGTCGCACTGCGCGGCGAACGCCACGACAGCCACGACTACCTCGACCAGGCGATCGCGCAGGGCTGCGTCGGCCTGGTCGTCGACCGCGACGTCGACCTGTCGCGCATCCTGCGGGAGGCCAAGCTGACCCGCGCGCGCGAGCCGTTCGTCGTCAAGGTCGCGGACACCGGCCGCGCGCTGCTCGACCTCGCCAGGGAGCACCGTCGCCGTAGCCGCGCCAAGGTCGTCGGCATCACCGGCTCGTGCGGCAAGACCTCGACCAAGGAGTGGCTCGGCGCCGTGCTCGCGTCGGCGATGCCGGCGGTGCGTTCGCCCGGGTCCTACAACAACCAGGTCGGCGTGCCGCTGACGTTGTTCCAGCTGCAGGACGAGACCCGCGCGGCGGTCGTCGAGATCGGCACCAACGCGCCCGGGGAGATCGCCGATCTGACCGACGTGGTGCGGCCGGACATCGGCATCGTCACCTGCGTCGCGCCGGCGCACCTCGAAGGCCTCGGGTCGCTCGAAGGCGTGGCGCGCGAGAAGTCGTGCCTGCCGCAGGGCCTGCCCGAGGACGGCCTGTGCATCCTCAACGGCGACGACGCGGCCTGCCGCGCGATGGCCGAACTGACCAAGGCGCGCGTCGAGCTGATCAGCGTGCACCGCAAGGCCGACTGGTATGCGACCGACGTGCGCTTCCACGCGCTCGGCACGACGTTCCTGCTGCAGGGGGAGCGGCCGGTGACGCTGCCGCGACTCGGCACCCACAACGTCTACAACGCGCTCGCCGTGATCGCCGCGGCGCACCACCTCGGCGTGCCGGAGGACGAGGTGCTGCGGCAGCTCGCCGGCGTGCCGTCGGCGGCGCGCCGCCTCGAGCCGAAGCACGCCGGCGGCGTGACGATCTTCGACGACACCTACAACATGAACCCCGAGTCGGCGCGTTCGGCGCTGCAGGCCATGGCCGGACTGCAGGCCGACGGCGGCCGCGGCATCGCGGTGTTCGGCGGCATGGCGGAGCTCGGCGCCGACAGCGTCGCGCTGCACCAGAAGCTCGGCGAGCAGGTCGTGCAGAGCGGCCAGGATCGGCTGGTCTGCGTCGGCGCCGACGCGCGCGCGATCGCCGACGGTGCGGTCGCCGCCGGCATGCCCGGCGACGCGGTGCACTGCGTCGACGACGTCAGCGGCGCCCACGGCCTGCTGCGCGGCATGCTGCGCAGCGGCGACCGGGTGCTGTGCAAGGCGTCGCGCAGGGTGCAGCTCGAACGGCTCGTCGACCGCCTGGTCGGGGATCTCGGTCCGTCGGCCGACGCCGCGGAGGTGCACGGCGGATGATCCACTGGCTGGCGCCCTACCTGTTCTCGGAGGACGTGTGCCGTCTGCTCGGCTACATCTCCGTGCGCGCAGGTGGCGCCGCCGTGACTGCGTTCCTGCTGGCGATCGTGCTCGGCCCGATGGTGATCCGCTGGCTGCAGCGGCAGGGCATGCGCGAGCGCATCGACAGCACCGGTTCGCAGAAGCTCGAAGAACTGCACAAGGACAAGGTCGGCACGCCGACCATGGGCGGCCTGTTCGTGGTCGGCTCGATCCTGCTGTCGGGCCTGCTGTGGATGCGCTTCGACGGCGTCAACCGGTTCTCGCTGCCCGGCCTCGTGCTGGTGCTCGGCTTCGCGCTGGTCGGCTTCTGGGACGACTGGACCAAGCTGCGGCAGGGGCTCAACGGCGAGAAGAAGCGCGGCATCAGCAAGCGCGAGAAGCAGGGGGCGCTGACCATTCTGGCGACGCTGGTCGGCTTCTGGCTGCTCGGTCCGGCGGCCCTGCAGGGCGAGCTGGGTGGCCCGCACCTGTACATCCCGTTCGTCAAGGACTTCGCCGTCGACCTCAGCCTGTGGTGGGGCGTGCCGTTCCTGTTCGTCGCGGTGCTGGTGCTGACCGGCTCGGCCAACGCGGTCAACCTGACCGACGGCCTCGACGGGCTCGCGGCCGGCTGCATCGCGACGTCGGCGATCGCTTACGCGGCGATCACCTACGCGGTCGGCCGGGTCGACTGGGCCGAGTACCTGCTGGTGCCGCACGTCGGCGGCGCCGGCGAGATGGCCGTGCTGATGGCGGCGCTGCTCGGCGGCGCGCTCGGCTTCCTGTGGTTCAACGCGGCGCCGGCGATGGTCTTCATGGGCGACGTCGGCAGCCTCGGCCTCGGCGGCGCGCTTGCGTACGCGGCGCTGATCAGCCGCACCGAACTGGTGCTGCTGGTGGTCGGCGGCGTGTTCGTCGCCGAAGCGCTGTCGGTGATCCTGCAGGTCGGCTCGTTCAAGCTGCGCGGCAAGCGTGTGTTCCGCTGCGCGCCGCTGCACCACCACTTCCAGTTCGGCGGCATGCCGGAGACGCGCGTCGTCGCGCGGACCTGGATCGTCTCCGCGTTGCTCGCGATGTGCAGCCTGGTGCTGTTCAAGGTGCGCTGATCCGATGACGGCCGTTCCCCGCAACCGGCGAGAGCCGACCGAGAGCGTGCGCGAACTCGACTGGCTGATGCTGGTCGTGATGGCGCTCAGCTGCCTCGGCTTGGTGATGGCGGTTTCGGTGCTCGGTTCGCAGTCGGACGACGGCCCGCTGGTCGTGATGAAGAAGCAGGGCGTCAAGCTGCTGTTCGGCCTGGTCGCCTTCGTGGTCTGCGCGATCACTCCGATGCGGCTGCTGCGCCGGGCGGCGATGCCGGTGTTCTTCGCGACCGTGGTGGCGTGCCTGCTGCCGCACGTCATGGGCGGCGACACCAAGGGCGCGTCGCGCTGGATCCGGTTCGGCGGGCAGCAGTTCCAGCCGGTCGAGCCGGCGCGGTTCTTCCTGGTGCTGGCGGTCAGCTGGCTGCTGGCGCGCGCCGGCAGCGGCCTGTCGAGCTTCCGGCGCGGCTTCCTGCCGGCGATGGGCTGCGCGATGCTGCTGGCCGGGGCACTCGCGACCCAGCCCGACAACGGCAACGCGCTGCTGGCGGTGATGCTCGCCAGCTGCCTGGCGCTGGTCGCCGGCGTGCGCGTGCTGCACTTCGCGCCGTTCGCCGGCGCGGGCCTGGCGCTGACGATGTTCGTCGCGACCCAGCACGAGTACGTGCGCCGCCGCATCGACCAGCTGTTCGACACGTCGCCCGATTCGCAGGTCGGCCTCGGCCTGATCGCGGTCGGTTCCGGCGGCGTGTTCGGCCGCGGCCTCGGGCAGGGCTGGATGAAGATGAACTACGTGCCGGAGGCGCACAACGACTTCGTGTTCGCGATCATCGCCGAGGAGTTCGGCTACCTCGGCTCGTTGTTCGTGCTCGGCGCCTACACCGCGTTCGGCTACCTGTGCTACCGATTGGTCGTGCAGGTGCGGGATCCGTTCCTGCGATACGTCGTCTGTGGTTATGCTCTGATGATCTGCATGCAGGCTGCAGTCAACCTACTCGTGGTCAGCGGGTGGGCGCCTGCAAAGGGTATCGACCTGCCGTTCGTCTCGACGGGCGGCACGAGTCTCGTGTTTTGTCTGGCGGCAGTAGGCCTGATCGGGAACGCGGTGCGATCGGATCGCACCGGCGCGTTCTCGACCAGCGACGAAGCCGCGGTGGTTTCCTGATTCGGTTTTCCGAACGGTTCGGAGGGGTGTGATGGGTCAACTCGAAAAGTACGGCCTCTATGTGATGTGTCTCGTGATCTTCCTGATCCTCGGAGTGACCCTCTGGGGTGAGCCGGCCAACGCCAACAAGACGCGGGCCAAGAAGGAAGCGGCGATGCACGCGAGTCTCGGTGACAGCACCAACTCGCTGCAGAACGCATCGTTCGATCGCGACCAGAACGGCAGCGGCCCGGCCAGCCGCGGCAGCCAGGGCGTCGCCTCGCTGCTCGGTCCGGAGGACAACCCGCCGCCGTACCAGCCGGTCGACGACGGCGACCTGCCGAACTCGCGATCGTCCAACGGCGGCGGCGTGATCGGCAGCATGATCGGCGGCCCGAGCAGCGAGTCGTCGCGCTCGAACGCGCAGCCGGACGTGGAGCAGCCGAAGACCCAGCCGGAACCGGTATCGCAACCGGTTGCCTCGCGCGGCACCTACAAGGTGCGCAAGGGCGACTCGTTCGCGCGCATCGCGCGGCGCGAGCTCGGCAGCGAGCGGCACACTGCGCTACTGGCCAGCCTCAACAAGAAGGTCAACCCGGCGAAGCTGCAGATCGGCCAGACGCTGGTGCTGCCGTCGGCGAGCGAGCTCGGAAAGGACGGCTTCAAGACCGTCAACAAGAGCGTCGCGACCGGCGCCTACCGCACCTACACGGTCAGCAAGGGCGACACGTTCGACAAGATCGCGCGGGTCGAGCTCGGCTCGATCAAGCGGGTCAAGGAACTGCGCGCGATGAACTCGAGCGTCGACCCGCGCAAGCTCCAGATCGGTCAGGTGATCAAGCTGCCGCTGAAGTAGTGGGGGCCTCCGCACAAGCCGAGCGCGACCTTCGTCGGGTCTGTCTGGTGAGCGGTGGGACCGGCGGGCACCTGATGCCCGCGCTCGTCCTGGCCCGTTCGCTGCAGCAGTCCGGCCAGGCGCCGCTGCTGATCACCGAAGGCCGCGACGTCGAACGCGAACTGGTGCGGCGCGAGCTGCCCGACGTGGCTGCGGTCGAAGTGCCGCGCTCCGGACGTTCGCCGCTGGCGCTACCGTGGTGGCTCCTGCGGGCGACGTCGAGCGCGCGCGGCCTGCTGCGGCGCCACCAGATCGCCGGCGTGATCAGCACCGGTGGCCGCGCGTCGGTGCCGGTCGCGATGGCGGCGAAGAGCCTCTCCCTGCCGGTCTTCCTGCTCGAGCAGAACGCGGTCACCGGGCGGGCCAACCGCTGGCTGATGCCGATCGCCCGCCGCATGTACCTCGGGCTGCCCGGCGCCGGCGAGCGCCACCCGGGCGGCCTCTACACCGGCACGCCGCTGCGCCAGGGCTTCGGTCGCGTCGACCGCGGCGAGGCGCGCCGTTCGCTCGGCCTCGGCAGCGACGCCCCGGTGGTGCTGGTGACCGGCGGCAGCCAGGGCGCGCGCGTGCTCAACGAACTGGTGCCCCAGGCGCTGCAGCAGGTCCGGCACAAGGTGCAGGTGCTGCACCTGTCGGGTCTCGGCAACGACGCCGCGGTTCGCGATCGCTACGCCGGCGCCGGCCGCGAGACGGTCGCCCACGTGCGCGCCGTCGCCGCCGACATGGATCGCCTGTTCGCGGCCGCCGACCTGGTCATCTGCCGCGGCGGCGGCACCACCGTCGCCGAGCTGATGGCGGTCGGGCGGCCGGCGCTGATCGTGCCGTATCCGCACCACAAGGACCGCCAGCAGTTCCACAACGCGCGAGTGCTCGAACGGGTCGGCGCGGCGACGATCTGCGAAGAGCACGACTGCGACGTCGCGACGCTGGCCGCGCGCATCGCGGGCCTGCTCGACGAGCCGTCGCGGCTGCGCGCGATGGCGGACCAGGGCCGCAAGCTGCGTCGGCTCGACGCCGCCGACGCGATCCTCGCCGACGTGCGCGAGGTGATCGGCGAGGCGCAGCGGGGCCGGCGCGGCCTCGTCGACGGCCCGCAGCCAGCGAGCGACGCGGGCTCGAGGAACGCGCAGGCGTCGCCGCAGCGGCGCGGAGGGGTGGCGTGACCGCGACCCAGGCTGGCATGCAGGCCGAAGAACCGGTGCAGGAGGGCATCGCCGGCACGAGCTTCGTCTCGCGTCGCTTCCACTTCGTCGGGGTCGGCGGCGCTGGCATGAGCGGCCTGGCGCGGCTGCTGGCCGGCATCGGCGGCAACATCAGCGGCAGCGACGCGACCGGCGGTGCGGTGGTCGACTGCCTGTCCGACGAGGGGCGCGCGGTCTGGACCGGCTGCCAGCCCGATCGCATCGACGGCGCCGACGGCTACGTGATCCGCAGCGCGGCGGTGCCCGCCAACGACCCCGAAGTGCAGGAGTGCGTGCGTCGCGGCTTCACCTCGCTGCTCTACGCCGAAGCCGTCGGTCGCCTCAGCGAGGGCCGCCGCACGCTCGCGATCGGGGGCACGCACGGCAAGACCACGACCACCGGGCTGACGGTCGCGGCGCTGCGCGGCGCCGGCCGTGACCCGTCGCACCTGATCGGCGGCGAGGTCCCCGAGCTCGGCGGCAACGGCCACGGCGGCAAGGGCCAGGGGTTCGTCGTCGAGGCGTGCGAGTTCAACCGCAGCTTCCACAACCTGCGGCCGTTCGGCGCGGCGATCCTCAACCTCGACCACGACCACTTCGACTGCTACCCGTCGACCGACGAGTTGATCGAGGCGTTCGCCGGCTACCTGGCGCGGGTGCGCCCCGGCGGCACCGCGCTGGTCGAGGAGACCGTGCCGAAGGCGGTGCTGTCGAGCCTGCGCAACGACGTCGAGATCTTGACCGTCGGCAGCGGCCTGTGGGCCGACCTGCGCGCCGTGAACGTGCGCGAACGGCTCGGTCGCTGGTCGTTCGACCCGGTCCTGCACGGCGAACGGCTGCCGCGCGTCGAGCTGTCGCTCGCCGGCCGGCACAACATGTTCAACGCGATGTTCGCGCTGGGCCTGGCGCACGTCGCCGGCGCCGACCTCGCCGGCGCCTGCAGCGGCATCTCGGAGTTCGTCGGCGTGCGCCGACGCTTCGAGACCCACCAGGGGCCCGACGGCGGCGTGCTGGTCAACGACTACGCGCACCACCCGGCCGAGATCGAGGCGGTGCTGCAGACCGCCCGGCGTCGGTTCCCCGATCGCCGCATCGTGGTGGCGTTCCAGCCGCACCAGTACCAACGCACGCTGCTGCTGCTCGACCCGTTCGCCGCGTCGCTGGCCGCCGCCGACGTGACGCTGATCACCGAGATCTACGGCGCCCGCGAGTCGGACGAGATCATGGCCTCGGTCAGCGCCGGGGACCTTGTCAACGCGGTGCGCGAGCACGGCGGCGAGGCGCACTACGGCGGCCCGGTCGCGCAGCTGCCCGACGCGATCGCCGCCCACCGTCGCGACGGCGACGTCGTGTTCGTGCTCGGCGCCGGCGACATCGACACGGCCGTGGAGGGCATCGTTGGCCGGATCTGACCTGGCGGCTCGGCTCGTCGACCACGCCGCGGTGCGTCGCGACGTCGCGCTGGCGCCGATGATGCACCTGCGCATCGGCGGTCCGGCCGACTGGTTCGTCGAACCGTTCGACGAGCAGGGCGTGGCCGCGACGGTGCAGGCGTGCCGCGAGCTGGACCTGCCGCTGCGCGTGCTCGGCGGTGGCAGCAACATCGTCGTCGCCGACGCGGGCGTGCGCGGCGTGGTGCTGCACCTGGCCAACCTCAACCGCATGCAGCGCGAAGACGAACGCGTCACCGTCGGCGCCGGCGTGACGCTGCCGAGCCTGCTGCGCGCGACCAAGGAGGCCGGCCTCGCCGGCCTCGAGAAGCTGACCGGGATCCCGGCCGAGGTCGGCGGGGCGGTCGCGATGAACGCCGGCACCCGCGACGGCGAGACGTTCGAGCATCTGGTGTCGCTGACCGTCGTCGAGGCCGACGGCCGGCTCGGCATCCGCGGCCGCGACGACATGCAGCCGCGCTACCGCAACGGCGGACTCGGCGACGCGATCGTCGTGCAGGCGACCTTCGAACTGCAGCCCGACAGCCCCGAGGCGATCTTCGAGCGCTTCTCGGCGTCGCTGCAGAAGCGCAACCAGAGCCAGCCGGTGACGCAGCGCAGCGTCGGCTGCGTGTTCCAGAACCCCGAGGGCGATGCCGCCGGTCGGCTGATCCAGGAGGCCGGCTGCAAGGAACTCGCGCGCAACGGCGTGCAGGTCTCCGACAAGCACGCCAACTACTTCGTCAACGACGACACCGGGACCGCCGCGGACTTCGTCGCGCTGATGGACGAGGTGCGTTCCCGCGTGCTCGACCGCTTCGGCGTCGAGCTGCACGCGGAGGTCAAGTTCTGGGGTTTCGACGGGCGTTGAGCGGACCGTTCGTCCGGGGCGCGGGCACGAGTGCCTCGTCCTCGGACGAAGTTGTCGAGGTGAGCGCGGAACGTGCGCGCCTCAGTCGATAGAGTTGGCCCCACGAGGTAGCCAATGACCCAAGACGCAGAAGTCACCATCGAGTTCAAGGGCCGTCACGACCACATCACCGAGCGCATGCAGGAGCACGCCACCAAGAAGCTCCAGCGCCTCGGCCGATTCGAGGACGCGTTGACGCGTGTCGAGGTCGTAGCGGATCACGCGCACGAGAACCCGGAGATCGAGCTGATCGCGCACCTTCGCAAGGGCGCGCCGATGGTCGCCAAGGACCGCGGCGAGTCGTTCTCGGGCACGATCGACCTGCTCGTCGACAAGATGGAGGCCCAGCTTCGCAAGTGGAAGGAGAAGCTGACCAACCACAAGTTCCCCGACGCGAAGGAGCAGCGCGCGCGCGCCGCCGAGTCGCACGAGCCGCGGCCGGCGACCGACGAGGAGACCTACGAGGACATCGTGCGCAAGTCGCTCGACGACTAGGCCTCCCGCCTGCGGGCAGCTCTGCCGCGAGGTGGGGCTGCCGTTCCGCCGGCCTGGCGGCCGCGGCCCTGAACTCCGGCGGCGCGTCCGGCCGCCGCCCCCGGTGGCAAGGCCGTCTGGGGGCTTCCGGACCCCTCCGGGCACAACGACCGTTGCGTATGCGAGGCGGTTTCCGCACACTCCTCGCCCCATGATTCGCAAGTTGGTCGAACGCGCAGCCCTGATCGAGGAGATCGAAGCCACTACCAAGGAGGCGGCGCTCAAGGAGATGCTGGCGGCCGCCGAACAGGTCGGCGCCTTTCCGGAGGCCGCCCGCAAGGGCCTGCAGAAGCGCCTCTCCGATCGCGAGGCGATCGGTTCGACCGGGCTCGGCAACAGCGTCGCGGTGCCGCACGTCAAGGGCGACGAGGTCGGGGACATCACGCTGGTGCTGGCGCGCTGCCACCCGGGCCTCGAGTGGCAGGCGATCGACGGTCGCGCCGTGCACGTGCTGTTCCTGCTGGTCTCGCCGAGCGGCGAGCCGGAGTCGCACCTGCAGTGCCTGCGCTGGATCGCCGGTCTGGCCCGCAGCGCCGACTTCCGCCGCTTCCTGCTCGACGCCGAGAGCGGCGACGCGATCCGCGACCTGCTGCTCGAGATGAGCGGGAAGGAGTCGTGATGAGCGAGGCCGCCGACGACGCGCGCAAGCTGCGCGTGACCCTGGGCAACAAGCACGGCCTGCACGCGCGGCCGGCGCACCTGTTCGTGCAGACCGCCAACGCCTACGCCAGCCAGCTCAAGGTCGGCCGCGTCGACGACGACGAGCGCGTCGACGGCAAGTCGATCATGGGCATGATGATGCTCGCCGCCGAGAAGGGCGTGGAGCTCGAGCTCGAGGCCACCGGCCCGGACGCCGACGCGATGCTGCGGGCGCTGGCCGAGCTGGTCGACGCCAACTTCGGCGAGGAGTAGCGCCGCTTCGGGCCGCGCGCGCGGCCCGGACCCGGTCGGGGCGATCCGGGGAGGGGGTTCCCGGGGGCCTGCCGATGCCGGCGAACCGGCGGTCGCAGGGCCGTTGTGGCCCGATCATCCGGCGCGTCGGCGGAATGCCGGGTCGGGCGGCTCAATTCCGGCCATGGCGCCGGCCGATAGCAGGACGCGAGTGGACAGGTTCCACCACCAAGGAGCGTCATGCTGAAGCAGCGGAAGAGCATCGTCGGTCTCGACATCGGCACGAGTTGTATCAAGGCCATCGAGCTGACTCGTGAGAAGTACGACCATGTCATCACGGGCTACGCCCAGATCGACGTCCATCACGAGGCCTCGCGGCAGGACGCGATCGCCGAGCTGATGGCCGCCGCCAAGTTCCGCACCAAGCGGATCGCGACGGCCGTCAGCGGCAAGAACGTGGTGTTCCGGTACATCACGATGCCGGAGATGAACGACGACAAGCTGCTCCAGGCGGTGCGGCTCGAGGCGGACAAGTACATCCCGTTCGACGTCGAGGACGTCGAGCTCGGCGCCCAGAAGCTCGACATGGCGAGCGAGGACGCGGCCGAGAAGGAGATGAAGGTGCTGCTGGTCGCCGCCAAGAAGGCCGTCGTCAGCGACCACGGTCGCATGCTCACCGAACTCGGCCTGCAGCCGGTCTCGGTCGGGGTCGACGGCTTCGCGCTCGGCAACGCCTGGGAGCTCGGTGACCTGGTCAACCCCGGCATCCAGGAGCCGGGTCGCACCGTGGCGCTGGTCGACATCGGCGCGACCAAGTCCAGCATCAACATCCTGCGCGATAACGTCACCTGCTTCGCGCGGGAGGTGCCGATCGGCGGCCAGGACCTGACCAACGCGATCGCGCGCCGCGTCGGCGTCGAGCCGGCCCAGGCCGAGGAGCTCAAGCGCGACCCGGGCGACCAGCTCGCGATCATGCAGGAGGCGATCGGGCAGACGCTCGAGGACCTCGGCAACGAGATCAACCTGTCGTTCGACTTCTTCGAGAACCAGTTCGACGGCGAGGTGCAGGAGGTCTGGCTGACGGGCGGCACGTCGCTGCTGCCGATGCTCGAGGAGAGCTTCGAGAAGATCTTCGAGAAGCGGACCAAGACCTGGAACCCCATCGAGGGCCTGAAGGTCAAGTCCGACAACGTCGACGTCGAGGCCCTCAACCAACTCTCGCCGCAGCTCGCCGTCGCCGTCGGGCTCGCCGCCGCTTCCTAGGAGTAACGAGACATGATCCGCATCAATCTTCTGCCCGCCGACCTTCGTCGCGGCAACCGTCTGCCGCCGCGCGTGCTCGCGGCCGCGTTCGGCGCAGCCCTGCTGATCAGCGCCGCGATCGGCTGGTTCGGGCTCGTCTACTTCGGGGACCTGGCCGCTGCCGAGCAGGAGCTCGCCAGCGTCACCGGCCAGCTCAACAGCCGCACCGGCAAGGTCGCCTACCACGACCAGCTGGTCGCCAACCAGAAGGAGTACACGCTGCGCGTGCAGACGATCCAGGAGATCGGCAACTCGCGCCGCGTCTGGACCCGCTTCATGGACGACCTGCTGGACGTGGTCAACAACAGCGGCCGCATCGAACGTCACCTGGCGTGGTTCGACGGCATCCAGGTCAAGGGCGACCCCAAGAAGGGCTCGAGCCTGAAGATGCCCGGCAACGTGCAGGGCGACGAGTCGGACCGCGTCGCGAACTTCCACGAAGACCTCGCGGCGGCGTCGTTCGCCAGCGAACTCAAGAGCAAGTCGGACCCGGTCTGGCAGCTCGAGACGGACGAGAGCCGGATCCCGGCCGCCTTCCTGCGGTTCCCGATGGAGCTGCAGTTCCAACCGACCGTCGGCAAGAAGAAGTAGGAGCTGCATACCATGTCGAACTGGACCCAGAAGAAGCTGCTGATGACCATCGGTGGCGCCACGTTGGTGGTCTGCGGCGCGGCCGCGGGCGGCGTCTACTATGCGCAGGGCCTCATCGAGGAAGTCAACGTGCAGGTCACTGCCAAGAAGGGTGAGGTCGCCGCCGCCGACGCCAAGATCGCGAAGATCCCGGCCGTCGAGAAGGAGGTCGTCATCCTGCGCGAGAACCTCGACGAGTACGTCAAGATCCTGCCGGACGACGACCAGCTCAACGAGTTCGTGCGCATGATCAACCGCTTCGACAACCAGTCGGGCGTGCGCGGCACGGGCCTCAAGAAGAAGAACGCGCGCGGCGGCAAGGGCAAGGGCCGCTTCTCGCCGATCGAGTACACCTACGAGATGACCGCCACGCTTTGGCAGGGTCTCAAGTTCATGAACCTGATCGAGAACTTCGAGCGGTTCGTGAGCATCACCGAGTTCAGCATCCAGCCGGGCAAGGGCGACAACGGCAGCCCCGAGCGGATCGGTGGTGAGGTCGTGCACGCGATCAAGGTCACGATGCAGACCTACCAGTACAACAAGCCCGGCGCCGGCAAGGAAGTCGTCATCCCCAAGTACGACGACAAGAAGGAGGCGCTGCGCGACGAGATCTGGAAGCGCATCCAGCTGATCGGCGTCGAGCACTACGAGCTCAAGGGCCAGGACGGTCGTCGTGACATCTTCGTCGACCCGCGCGAGAGCGGCATCAACGGCGGCAACGACCCGTCGCTGCAGGAGCAGAAGGAAGCCCTCGAGCGCGGCATCGCCGCGATCGCCGAGCTCAACAAGAACCTGGAGCGGCAGAAGTCCGAGGAGATCACGCTGTTCGAGCGCTACGGCCTCGAGAAGCGCTTCAAGTCGGACCTGCAGACGGCGCTCGCGAAGATCGAGGTCGACGCCGCGATCATCAAGTACCTGCCGTACCGCACCCGCTGGAGCAGCGAGGTCAGCGGCCCGATCGAGCGCATGCAGGCGATGGCCGCCGTCGAGCGCATCGAGCCGGAGAAGGAGGATCCCTGGCTCGCCAAGGAGGACATCCAGACGCTGATCGCGTTGATGAGCGAGGACTGCAACAACGGCCAGCTCGAGCAGGCGCGCGAGCGCTACGAGGCGGTCAAGGAGCGGCTCGCGATCCCCGAACAGGACGAACGTCACGACCTGGCGGTGCAGGCCAAGCGCTGGCACATCAAGGCCTCCACGGCGATCGACTTCAAGGGCCTCGACCTCAACGTGCAGGGCGTGGTCGTCAACGGCGGCGAAGGCCGCTCGGGCGTGCTGCTCAACGGCGAGGTCTTCGAAGAGGGCGACTACGTGCAGGACGACCTGCTGGTCAAGCTGGTCGAGGAAGAGCAGGTCTGGTTCGTGTTCCGCGGGCTGACGCTCGTGCGCACGATGTGATCTTCCCGGCGGGTCGGCGCGAGTTCGCTCAAGCCGACCGCACGGGCGGATCGATGTAGGAGAGACTTCTGGCCGCGTCCCCCCGGGCGCGGTCGAACGGGCGAATCAAAGGCAACCCCATTCCGGGGTGGGAAGGATCGAGATGCAGGCACTTACGAAAGTGTTCGGAATCACCATGGCGGCGTGCGCACTCGCGACGCTGCCTGCGCAGGAGAAGGCCGCGACCGAGGCGGCCCAGCAGCAGGAGGGCATCAGCTCGCAGGCGGAAGGCGATCGCGCCAGCCGACTGACGCTGCGCCTTCGTGACCGCGACCTGCGCGAAGTCGTTCAGAGCATCCGTCGCAAGACGAACTCGAACATCATCATGGATCCTGGCATCGAGGAATCGGTGACCATCGATCTGCAGGACGTGCACTGGCGTCAGGCGCTGTCGCTGGTCGTCGAGCAGGCGCAGTGCATCGTCAGCGAAGGCGAGGGGGGCGTGCTCAAGATCGAGAAGCCGCCGCGCGTCTACTTCGCGTTCGAGAACACCGACATCCAGAAGGTGATCGACACGATCGCCAAGATCTCCGGCGCGAACATCGTCGTCGCTCCCGAGGTCAAGGGCACCATCACGGTGCGCCTGAAGAACATCCCGTGGCGGGACGCGCTCGACGCGACCGTCAAGACGCTCGGCTTCGTCGTGGTCGAAGAGGACCGTGGCATCCTGCGCGTCGTGCCGGCGGCCAACATCGAGACCGACCTCGAGTTCGACGCGATCCAGCTGCGCTACGTGCGGCCGAACTCGGTGTTCATGCCGTTCATCACGTCGGAGTACATCCGAGACCTGCGCAACCAACAGCCGCTGCAGCAGGGCCAGCTCAACTTCTCGCTGCTCGACACGCTGCAGAACATGACCACGCCGGAGGTCGGCTCGCTGGAGTACATCCAGGAGACCAACACCATCATGGTCAAGGACACGCGGCCGGTGGTCGAGCAGATCCGTCGCACCATCGAGATGATGGACGTCGAGCCGTCGCAGGTGCAACTGGACGTGCGCTTCGTCACGACCAGCAACGACGACCTGCTCGACATCGGCATCAGCCCCGGCGGCAACGGCTGGACCGCCAGCCTCGGCCTCGGCCAGATCCCGACGCGGCTGCCGTTCGACCTCGGCGCCGGCGGCTGGGAGGACTCGCTGATCGCCAACGACACCGGCACCGGCCCGTTCACCGACGACGTGCAGAACCTGCCGGCCGGCACCACCATCCCGAACGTCGTGTTCGGCGCGCTCAACTTCCAGGAAGTGACCGCGACGCTGCGTCTGTTGGCGCGTGATTCGCGCTCGGAGATCCTGCAGGCGCCGCAGATCACGACCCTCGACAACAACACCGCGACGATCTTCGTCGGCGAAGCGGTGCGCTACGCCCAGGCCCGCGTCGAGCAGGGCCAGGCCGGCGGCCTCTTGCTGGCGCTCGAGGAAGGCGACGAGTCGCCGGTCAACATCGGCTTCCAGCTGCTGGCCACCCCGCACATCGTGCCGGGCACGGACAAGGTCATCATGGAGGTGATCCCGCAGCGCACCGCGCTCAGCGGCACCGGTTCGTCGGCGATCGCGCCGGCCGGCTTCGACGTCTTCGAGGTCGGTGGCGGCTCCAGCGCCGGCGCCGGTCAGATCGCGCTGCCGCGCGTCGCCTCGAGCACCCTGTCGACGACCGTGCTGCTGAAGAGCGGCCAGACGGCGGTGCTCGGCGGCCTGAAGAGCAAGACCGAGTCGGAGACCGTCACCAAGCTGCCGCTGCTCGGCGACATCCCGCTGCTCGGCTACCTGTTCAAGAACCGCACCAAGCAGGAGACGATGTCGACGCTGCTGGTGTTCATCACCCCCCAGATCATCCGCAGCGCGGACGACATGGAGGAGTCGATGCGCCGTGCGCTCGAGGAGCGCATGAAGGACCAGCGCTCGAACCTCGCGCAGACCCGCGAGGCGATCTTCGGCAAGTAGCCGGAGGGGGCGCCAGCCTTCCCGGCGCCCCGCTCGGCGCCCCCGTTCGGCGGGGGTGTCGGAACGTCGCGATCCCGGTGCGCTCCAGCGTTGAGCGCCCACCCCCGGCGGGATAGCATCCCGGCCGCCGGTTCGGGTGAACCGGCTCGGCCGAGCCGCGCCCACGTCGGGCGCACGGCCGAGGATCCCCCGACTACCCCATGCACGTCGCACCGACGCACCTCCGGCACGGCCGGCAGCAACCGCTGCCCGGCGTCGTCGCCGGTCCGGACCTCCCGCGGGAGCAACGGCGTCGTACGGCTCGGCATGGATTTCCGTTTCCTACCCTGGATGCCGTTTCGCGCGATCCACGCGCCGGCCTCCGTGACGTGAGGTCCCAGAGCCGCCGGCCCCGTGCCGCGTCGCTGCGGACCCGTCCCGCAGAGTCCTTCGAGTCCCGGCCGCGCGCCTGGTCCCGGAACCACCAGGGGGTCGCCGACCTCGGCGATCGACAGACAAAGGTCCCCCGTGAAGAGGATGCTGATCAACGCCATCGATCCGGAAGAAAGCCGGATCGCGGTGGTGGAGGACGGTGTGCTGCAGGAGCTGCACGTCGAGCTGGCGAGCCGAGAGGCCTATCTCGGTAACATCTACAAGGGCAAGGTGGTCAACATCGAGCCCTCCATCGGCGCCGCGTTCGTGGCGTTCGGCGGTCGCGTCAACGGCTTCCTGCACGTCTCGGACGTGCTGCCGGCCTACGGCCGCGACGACTTCCGCCTCGAGGACGTCATCGAGGGGCGCGCGCGCGTCGACGTCGACGACGGCCCCGAGTCGATGCAGCAGGCGCTGTCCGACGACGATGACGAAGACGACGACGAGGCGAACGACGACGGCGGCAAGCCGGCGAAGCGCCCGCGTCGCGGCAAGGCCAAGGTGAAGGCCAAGGGCGATGGTGACGACGGCGAAGGCGCCGAGGGCCAGGACGCCGATCCCCAGGACGCTGAGTCCCAGGACGCTGAACCCCAGGACGCCCAGCAGGGCGATGCCGACGAGGACGCAGGCGCGCCGGCGGAGCGGTCGCAGCACGACGGTGACGGCGACGACGCGGCCGACGACCAGCAGGATGCCGACGACGAGCGCGGCGAGGCCGACGACGGCGACGCCGACGAGCACGACGACGCCGATGCCGACGAGCCGGCGGTGATCGAGCCGGTCGACGCGGTCGAGGTCGCGGACGACGAAGAGGACGCGGACGGAGAGCACGCAGACGACGACGAACACCACGGTGGCTTCGGCCTCGGTCTCGACGACGACGAGAAGCCGCTGGCGATGGCTGCGGCCGATCCCGGCGATGCCGACGCGGATGCGCCCGGCGCGGCCGAGGGCGGCGGGGCGGCGGCCGACGAGGCGCAGTCCGCCGATGGCGGCGACGGCGACCCGGACGGCGAAGGGGCGCCGCGCAAGAAGCGTTCGCGCCGCTCGCGCTCGCGTTCGCGCCGCAAGGCCTCCGGCGATGACGACACCGGCGCCGACGTGGCGACCGAGAGCGCAGCAGCTGCGGTGCCGGCGGGTGCGAAGGCCGGCGAGGCCGAAGCCGACGCCGACGGTGACGCGGCGAGCCACGGCGACGACCAGCAGACCGAGGCCCGCAAGGCGCCGCGCAAGAAGCGTTCGCGCCGCGGCGGCAAGGAGCGCGGCGGCAACGACCGGCGCGCGCCGCGCGGCAACCGACCGACCATCGACCAGCTGCTCAAGAAGGGGCAGGAGGTCGTGGTGCAGATCACCAAGGAAGGCATCGGCAACAAGGGCCCGACGCTGACGACCTACGTGTCGCTGCCGGGCCGTTCGCTGGTGCTGATGCCGAGCCTGCCGAAGTGCGGCGTCTCGCGGAAGATCGAGGACGGCAAGGAGCGCCGTCGCCTGAAGCGCATCGTGCGCGAGCTCGACGAGACCGGCAGCGGCGGCATCGGCTTCATCGTGCGCACCGCGGGCATCAACAAGAGCCTCGAGGACATCCAGCGCGACCGCGACTACCTCAAGAAGATCTGGGAGATGGTCGCCCAGCGTCTCAAGGTCACCAAGGCGCCGGCGCTGCTCTACCAGGAGTCCGACCTGGTGCTGAAGGCGATGCGCGACCAGTTCACGCCGGACATCGCCGACGTCGTGACCGACAGCGAAGACGTCTACGTGCGCATCAAGGACTTCGCCGAGAAGCTGATGCCGGTGATGGCCGATCGCATCAAGCAGCACGCCGTGACGACGCCGCTGTTCCACTCGTTCGGCATCGAGAAGGACGTCGAGGAGCTCTACGAGCCCAAGGTCGACCTGTCGAACGGCGCGTCGATCGTCATCGACCAGGCCGAGGCGCTGGTCGCGATCGACGTCAACTCCGGCAAGTACAAGGCCGGTGGCCAGGGCAGCGACGAGACCGCCTACCGCACCAACCTGGAGGCGATCCCCGAGATCGTGCGCCAGCTGCGGCTGCGCGACCTCGGCGGCCTGATCATCATCGACTTCATCGACATGTCGCACGAGAAGCACCGTCGCGGCGTCGAGCGCAAGATGATCGACGCGCTGCGCGGCGACCGCGCGCGCATCAAGGTCGGCCGGATCTCGCCGTTCGGCATGATGGAGATCACCCGCCAGCGCGTCGGCCCGGGCCTCAAGCGCACGGTGTTCATGCAGTGCCCGCACTGCAAGGGCGCCGGCTGGTCTCGCACGGTGCAGTCCAAGGCGCTGTCGGTGTTGCGCGAGGTGCGCGCGCTGGTGCACCTGAAGGGCTACTCGATGCTGCAGGTGTTCGTCGCGCCGGCGGTCGCCGACTACCTGGTCAACTACAAGCGCCGCGCGGTGCTCGAACTGGAAGACGCGGTCGGCAAGAGCGTGATGTTCCGTCCGGAGCAGAGCTACCCGATCGACGTCGTGCACTACCGCTTCATGACCGGCGACGGCCAGGAAGCGCGCATCGCGATCCCGGCTGGGCTCGGCGTCAAGGCCTGAGCCCGGTCGCGGCGGCCGATCAGCGGCCGCCGCCGACCGGGATCCGGACCCTGATGGTGGCGCTCCGCTGCGCCGCTGCGCGCGCCGAGCCGAGCATCGTGCCCTGCCGTCGGCCGGAGAACGCGATCAGGTCGACGTCGCCGGTCGGGATCCACGCGGGCAGGCGTTGCCTGCCGGCGACGATCGGGATCGCGACGTCTGCGGGACGGTCCCGCGGCGGCTCGCCCTGCATGTGGCCGATGCCGGCGGGCCAGCCGCTGCCGATCCGCACCTCGACCCGGTCGACCCGCTGCGCGCCGCCGCCGGCGAGCTCCAGCTCGAGCGCCCGCGCCGCGACCGGCAGCTCGTCGAGGTCCTGGTTGCGCGCGCCAGCGGCAACCGTGACCGGCTGCGTCGCGAGCACCACGCGGGTCGCCAGATCGACGACGATCATCATGTGGTCGCCGGGTTCGACCGGCGCGACGAACCGTCCGTCGGTGCCGATCGTCGCGATCGCCCCGGTCAGGTAGAGGCCGAGGTAGGTGTAGCCCTTCGTGTCGGGGCGCACCGGTTCGAACACGACCGCGATGCGCTCGTGTCGCGGCACGGCGAGCGGGAACGTCAGCTCGCCCGACACCTGCCGGGGGCCGTCGCGGTCGAGGTCGAGCTGCAGCTCGATCGCGCGGCCGGCGTCGGCGTCGCCGGGGGTGACCGCCACCTCCTGCAGCGCGATCTTGCGATAGCCGCCCAGCCGCGGTGGTTGCGGCACCACCAGCGGCAGCTGGTAGGTGCCGGGCGCGAGGCCGTCCAGCGTGGTCGTCGGCTGCGCGGGGACGCCGCCCGAGGTGTGTAGCGGCCCGGATCAGCGCGCGGGCCCGAACCACGCCTCGACCAGCTCGGCCCAGCCGTCGCTGAAGCCGATCGGGCCGCCGGCCGCGACCCCGGCGGCGATCACGCCGACGCCGATCCAAGTGGCCCGGTGCACGCGACCGAGCGTGGCCCGGTCGTGGCGGATGCCGGGCACCCACAGCGCGACGATCAGCACCACGGTGACCGGCTCGGGCAGGGAGACCGCCTGCACGATGCGCACCAACGCCGGCGGCATCATCGCGATGCTGGCGTAGAGCATCAGCCGGCCGTGGCTGCCGGGATGCCGCACGCGCGTCAGTGCCGCGGCGTAGAGCCCGGCGAACTGGGCCAGGTTCAGCAGGTTGAAGAACACCAGCGGCGCGTTCTGCTGGATCCGGTAGTTGGCCGCCGCGACCGCGACGCCGGTCCACAGCAGCGCGAGCGCGAGCGGCAGGCTGGCGTAGCCGAACCGCCGATGGGTGCGGGTCCGGCGCTGCCCGATCCACCGCGCCTGCTGCACGAATAGCAGATACCAGAGGCCGATGGTGGCGATGTGCGGCACCAGGACCGCGGCGGCGGGGGCGTCGGCCTCGGCCGCGACCAGGGCCCGGCCGACGAAGCCCGCCAGGATCAGCGCGACCAGCAGCAGGCCCATGCGAACGGAGAATGTTCTCGCGCACGGTGTTCGGTCGGGCACGGCCGCATCCTAGCTGGTCGGGCGGCGGCAGCCACCGGGAGTCCGATCCGGCAGCGCCGCAGGTTGGTCTTGACTCGGGCGCGGCGGCCGCTACGCTGCTCGGCCCTTCCAACCCCGACCCAGCCCAATGTACGCCGTCCTCGACGATCGCAATCAGCAGTACCGAGTCGCCAAGGGTGACAAGATCAAGATCCACCTGCGCGGCGACGCCAACGAAGGCGACACGCTCACCTTCGACAAGGTCTGCGCGGTCGGTGGCGAAGGCGACGCGGCCGGCAAGGTCGGCACCCCGTTCGTCGATGGTGCCAGCGTCACCGCCAAGGTGCTCAAGACCGTCAAGGGCCCCAAGGTGATCATCGGCAAGTTCCGCCGTCGGAAGAACTTCCGCAAGCGCACGGGCTTCCGCGCGCAGTACACGATGATCCAGATCGAGTCGATCAACGGCTGATCCCGCACCGCTAACGCAAGAGGAACCAACCCATGGCACACAAGAAGGGACAGGGCTCGACCCAGAACGGCCGCGACTCGAACCCGCAGCACCGCGGCATCAAGGCCTACGGCGGCCAGACGGTCACCGCCGGCTCGATCATCGTTCGTCAGTGTGGCACCAAGTTCCACCCCGGCCGCAACGTCCGCCGCGCCAACGACGACTCGCTGTTCGCGGTCGCCGACGGCGTCGTCCGCTTCCAGGCGAACCGTCGCGTGCACGTCGACGTCGCCGAGAGCAGCAACTGATCCGTTCCGCGGCCGTCCGCGCCTGCTGCGCAGGTGCCGGCCGCCGTGGACGATTCCCGCGCGTCCCGTCGGGTAGACCGCGATGTTCGTCGACGAGCTGAAGATCACCGTTCGCGCCGGCAAGGGGGGCGACGGCTGCCTGTCGTTCCTGCGCGACAAGAACACCATCAAGGGTGGTCCCGACGGCGGCGACGGTGGCAACGGCGGCGACGTCGTGCTGCTGCCGTCGACCCACGTCAACACGCTCTACCACCTAACGGGGCGCGGCGTGTTCGCCGCCGACAACGGCATGCAGGGCGGGCCCAAGCAGTGCTTCGGCAAGAGCGCGGGTGACCTGACGATCGAGGTGCCGGTCGGCACGCAGGTGCTCGACGCCGAGCGCGGCAACGTGCTGCAGGACCTCGACATGCCCAACAAGCCGTGGGTGATCGTGCGCGGCGGTTTCGGCGGCCGCGGCAACGTGCACTTCGCCAGTTCGACCAACCGCACGCCGCGCCAGTTCGAGCGCGGCCGGCAGGGCGAAGAACGCACGATCCGGCTCAGCCTCAAGCTGATCGCCGACGTCGGCCTGCTCGGCCTGCCCAACGCCGGCAAGTCGACGCTGCTGTCGACGATCACCAAGGCGCGGCCGAAGATCGCCGACTACCCGTTCACGACGCTCGAGCCGATGCTCGGCATCGCCGAGGGCGAGGGCGAGGGCACGTTTGTGGTCGCCGACATCCCGGGCCTGATCGAGGGCGCCAGCGAGGGCAAGGGGCTCGGCGACAAGTTCCTCAAGCACATCGAGCGAACGCGGCTGCTGCTGCACCTGGTCGACTGCAGCGCGGTGCCGCTCGACGAGCCGGAGCACGCCTGGCGCATGCTGCGTGAAGAGGTCGCCAGCTACTCGGCCGAGATGGGCCGGCGGCCGACGATCGTCGTCGCCACCAAGGTCGAGGACGAGGACTGCCGGCAGCGCGCGCAGGCGCTCGCGACGGCCATCCACAAGCCCGTGCTGCCGATCTCGAGCGCGACCGGCCAGGGACTGCGCGAACTGCGTGCGGCCATCTGGTCGATGCTGTCGGAGCTTCCGAGCAGCTGATCCCGCGTTGGGCGCTGGCCCTTCGGGTGGCCCCGGCCCGTGCCGATAACGGAGGTGGAGGACCATCCACTTGCCGACGCCCAACAACCCTCAGCCGACCACGGCTTCTCCTGCCAGCCGCATGCCCAAGCTGCGCGACTTCCTGCGCATCATGGTCAAGGAGAACGCCTCGGACCTGGTGCTGAAGGCCAACGGTTGCCCCGCGGTGCGGGTCGCCGGTGTGATCCGCTTCCTCGGCGACCAGCCGCTGCCCGCCGAGCTGGTGCGCAGCTACGTCGCCGAGGTGCTCAACGAACGCCTGCAGCGCGAGTTCGAGGAGCACGGTGCGACCGACACCGCGGTGGCGCTGCCCGGCGTCGGCCGCTTCCGCTGCAACGCCTTCCACCAGTGTGGCGAGCAGGGGTTGGTGTTCCGCGCGATCAAGAACGAGATCCCGTCGTTCAAGGAGCTCAACCTGCCGGTCGAGCCGCTCAAGCGACTGGCGTCGCTGAAGCGCGGCCTCGTGCTCGCGACCGGCATCGCCGGCTCCGGCAAGTCGACGACGCTCGCGTCGATGCTCGAGTACGTCAACCGCACGATGAACAAGCACATCATCACGGTGGAGGACCCGGTCGAGTTCCGCTTCGAGGACAAGCGCTCGATCGTCAACCAACGTGAGATCGGCACCGACGTCTCGACGTTCCCGCAGGCGCTGCGCCAGGCGGTGCGTCAGTCGCCGGACGTCATCCTGATCGGGGAGATGCGCGACGCCGACACCGTCTCGGCCGCGATCTCGGCGGCCGAGACCGGCCACCTGGTGTTCTCGACGCTGCACACGGTCAACGCCGTGCAGACCGTCGAGCGCATCATCACGTTCTTCCCGCCGCACCAGCACGAACTGGTCCGCCTGCAGCTGGCGCTCAACCTCGCCGGCGTCTGCTCGCTGCGCCTGGTCAAGAACAAGGACGGCACGTCGATGGTTCCGGCCGTCGAGCTGCTGATCAACACGCCGACCGTGCGCGAGCACCTCGAGGCGGGCTCGACGCGCATGCTGCCGAAGGCGCTGGCCGAGGGCAGCTACTACGGCACGATGACGTTCAACCAGTCGCTGATCCGCCTGTTCCAGGCCGGCAACATCAGCCTCGAGGACGCGCTCGCCGCGTCCGACAACCCGGACGACCTGAAGATGCAGATGCGCGGCATCACCCAGGGCGCCGGGCCGCGACCGGTCAGCATGCAGTAGCGCCCGCCAGATCTGTCCGGCCGATCGGGAAAAAACCCGGCCGTGGACCTCGCTGCGTGCGTCTACTGGTCGGTGTGACCCAGGAGCAGAGGAAGCAGGACGGCGCGCCCCCGGCGCGCCAGACCGGAACGGATGTCGGCGGGGGGGCGCCCACGCGCGCGGCGGGCGGCTCGGGCGACCGGCAGGCTTCGGCCCAGGATGGCCGTCCGGCCCCGGCGGCCGCCTCCGGAGAGGTCGGCAAGCTGTTGCCGCTGATCGATCGGTTCCTGGCCGAGCGAACGGTCGCGTCGCGCAGCCGGTCGGAAGTCGGCCGCCGCCAGACGCTCGCCGAGGTCGAACTGCACCTGTCGCGCCGCCTCGGCCAGATCCTGCGCGAGACCGTTCGGCCGGGTCGGCCCCGCGAGGGCGAGGAGGCGACCGCCGGCCGGTTGCCGCCGGGCATCAGCAAGGACCGTTCGTCGAAGCTGCAGCGCCTGGCCGACATCGATCGCGAGACCTTCGTGCGCTACCTGGAGCGCTGCGAGGTCGACGAGAAGCCGGCGTCGCTGCAGGGGGCGCTGCGGTTCGCGCGGGCCGCCGCGGCGGCGCGATCGGAGGCGGAACCGCTCGAACCGCAGCGCCGCAGCCGCCCGGTCGCGGAGCTTCGCCGCGATATGGTCGACGCCATCGACCGTTTCATGCCGGTCGATCTTTTGGTAGGCGATCCGGTGCCGGGGATCGACGCCGCGCGCCGCGTTCCGGCGGGACCGGCGTCGTTCGAGGCGTTCGGCGGCAACGTGCTGGTCAGCGCCTGCGTCGATCCGGCGAGCTCGCTGGTGCGCATCGCGCAGCTCTGGCGGCGCGCGGTCATGTTGCAGTGCATCGTTGTGGTTGCTGCAGATACGGGCGCGACCTGGTTTCGCGACCTGGCGCAGGACGACTGGCTGTGCTGCTTCCCGACCGGCAGCACGACGTGCCTGCTGTACCAGGGCAAGCGCCGGCACGGTTTCTGGACGGCGCACCAGTCGATCGGTGCGGTGTTCGAAGCGCCGTCGTCGGCGCGCCGGCTCGGGTGACGTTCGATTGACGAACCAGGTGGTTGGGCTAGGGTCGCGGAGGAGGCGGCCGAGGAGCCGCCCGACCCGTCTCGAGCGCGCAGCGAGCCGTTGCGCGCACTCACCTGGAGGAAGAACCCCATGCAAGCCCCCCCATGGCTGCCGGCTACCGGTATGCCTTCTCCGATGGATCCTGCCCGCTGCGCTGATCGCGCCGCTGGCCGCCCAGAACACCGTCAACGCGGGTCTGCAGGCGGACATCAGCGCCACCACCGCGGGTGGTTGGCTGTGGCCCGCGGCCGACCCGGGCGACCCGTTCCCGACCGTGCCGACCACCTACCAGCGCGAACGCGTCGAGCTGGGCAAGGCGCTGTTCTGGGACGAGCAGGTCTCGACCAGCAACACGATGGCGTGCGGCACCTGCCACATCCCCGAAGCCGGCGGGGTCGATCCGCGCCGCGCCGGTAGGACGTTCAACGGCCTCGGCCAGCCGATCCTCGGTTCGTTCGGCGTCGTGCCGCAGTCGCAGCCCGGCGGCCTCGGCGCGCCGATCACCTACGGCTTCACCGCGCCGCCGTCGACGCAGGAGACGCGCGGGGTCACGCCGATCCACGTGCCGACGATGATCGGTGCCTACATGTTCCGCAACCAGTTCTGGGGATCGACGGCGGGCCCGACGTTCCTGGACAGCGGTGGTGCGGTGCTGTTCCCCGACTGGTCCTCGCTCGAGAACCAGGCGGTGAACCCGCCGCTCTCGGACATCGAGATGGGCCACCAGAACGTGGCGTGGGCCACCGGCGTGATCGAGCGCAAGCTCAACCACGAGCAGGTGCTCGGCGTCGCCGTGGCCGGCAGCATCCCGCCGAGCATCCCGCCGGCGTGGTTGTCGATGCCGTACGAGAAGGTCTTCGACATCGTGTTCGCGGCGTCGGCGATCCCGTCGATCGCGGCCCCGCAGGGCGTGACGCGCGAGCGCTTCGCGATGGCGCTGGCGAGCTACATGCGCACGCTGGTCCCGGACCGGGCGCCGATCGACAAGGGCACGATGACCAACCAGGAAGTGCTCGGCTTCAAGGTGTTCATCGGCAGCGGTTGTGCCGTCTGCCACTCGGTCAGCGGCGCTCCCAACCTGGTGGCGCCCGGCGGCATCCTCGCCGACCCGTGGGACAACCCGTTCTCGGACGGCCTGCCGCACAACATCTTCTTCACCGATCCGTCGCGAGACATCGGTCCGGTCAAGACGCCGACGCTGCGCAACGTCGGCCTGCGCAGCCGGTTCTTCCACGACGGTCGCGGTCGCGTGATCGCCGGCGTCGCCAACAACACGCTGGCCGACATCGTCGACTTCTACGACCTCGACCAGGATCCCGCGGCTGGCGGCCCCGGTGGTCCGTTCGAGCTGCGCAGCGTGACGACGCCGTCGGCGACGCTGACGGCCGCCGAGCGCGCCGCGGTGATCGCGTTCCTCGGCAACGCGCTGACCGATCCGCGGGTCGCCGCTGCGACGCCGCCGTTCGATCGTCCGAAGCTGTTCTCCGAGTCGATCCCGTTCGACTCGAACCTGACCAACCCGTCGACGCCGGGTGCCGCCTGGCGTCCGAAGATGATCGCCGACGTGCCGCCGCTGGTGGAGAAGGTCGGTGGGCCGAACTGGTGGAAGATCGGCGTCGGCAGCGCCGGCGCCGGCCTCGGCGGGCCGATCATCCCGCCGGGTAGCTCGGCGGTGCTGTGGCTCGGCGCGACCGACACGGCGGCCGGACCGTTCTGGCTGACCGGCGCGTCGATGCTGGCCAGCCTCGGCACGACGGCGCAGGGCTTCGCGACCGCGAACGTCCCGATCGTGCTGACGCCGTCGATGATCGGCACCACCGGCTTCCTGCAGTGGACGGTGGTCGACCCGATGGGCAACATCGGCTACTCGGAGTCGGCGAGCTTCACGCCGTTCTAGGTGCAGCTCGTCGCTGCGGCGCGGTGATGCGAACGCATCGCCCCGTCGCAGCGATACGTAGCCGCGGCCGCGTCGCGCTGGTAACGTCGCGCGACGCATGACCCGCCTGCGCACGTTCGGCATCGTCGCCCACATCGACGCCGGCAAGACCACCCTGACCGAGCGCATCCTGTTCGACACCGGCGCGCAGAGCTGGGTCGGCAGCGTCGACGAGGGCACGGCGGCGATGGACTTCATGCCGGCCGAGCGCTCGCGCGGCATCTCGATCACGTCCGCGGCGACGCGGGTCGGCTGGGGTGACCACACCATGCAGGTCGTCGACACTCCCGGCCACGTCGACTTCGTCGCCGAAGTCGAACGCTGCCTGCGCGTGATCGACGGCGTGGTGGTGCTGGTCGATGGCGTGCGCGGCGTCGAGTCGCAGACGCGCGCCGTCTGGCAGCAGGCGGTAGCCGCCGGCCTGCCGCGCATCGTCTTCGTCAACAAGCTCGACCGCGCCGGCTCGGCGTTCCGCGCCGTGGTCGCGGAGGTCGCCGAGCAGCTGGAGTGCACCGCCGCGGCGACGATCATCCCGCTGCGCGACGCCAGCGGGGCATTCTGTGGGCTCGGCGACGCGGTGACCGGTGCGGTGCAGTGGTTCGAGGGGCGCCCCGACGCGGACCTGGTGCCGAAGCTGCAGCAGGACCTGCTCGAAGCCCACGAACGGCTGGTCGAGGTCGTCGCCGACCACGACGACTTCGTGATGGGGGAGGTCGTGGCTGGCCGCCGCATCGCACCCGAACGGCTGCGCGCCGCGCTGCGCGGCGCGTTCCTGCGCTGCGAGCTGGTGCCGGTGCTGGGCGGCTCGGCGCTCTACAATCGCGGCGTCGACTGGTTGCTCGACGCGGTCGTCGCCTACCTGCCCGGGGTCGCCGACCTGCCGCTGCGCGGCATCTGGGGCGTGCGCGGCGCGGGCAGCGAGCAGGTGCCGTTCTGCGGGTTCGTGTTCAAGGTGCAGCACCTGGATCGGGTGTGGAACTACGTGCGCGTGGTGCGCGGTCGGCTGCAGAGCGGTGTCGAGCTGGTGCGCGCGCACAAGCCGCAGGCCGGTTCGCGCCTGATCGGCGAGCTGTGGACCGTGCGGGCGGACCGCCACGAGGTCGTGCCGAGTGCCGGTCCGGGCGAGATCGTCGTGGTTCCGGGCGAGTTCGGCTGGCGCACCGGGGACACCGTCTGCGCGCCGGAGGACCCGGTCGTGCTGCCGTCGCCGCGGTTTCCGGCGCCGGTGCTCGCGGTGATGTTCGAGCCGGACCGCGCCGAGGATGCTGGCCGGGTGCACGCCGCGGTGCGCGAACTGGCGATCGACGACCCGACGCTCCGGGTCGCGCGCGAGCACGACCGGATCGTCGTGCGCGGCATGGGGGAGCTGCACCTCGAGATTGTCGCCGACATGGCGCGGGCCCGTTCTGGCGTCGGCTTCCGGGTCTCCAAGCCGCGCGTCGACCGCCGCGAGACCGTCGCGCGTGCGGCTGCCGGTTCGGCCGAGTTCCGCGCGGCGATCGGCGGGCGGCCGGCGATCGCGCGCTGCTCGCTCGCAGTCGAGCCGATCGCCGACAGCGCTCCCGCGACCGTGGTCGTCGACCAGGAAGGACCGCTCGCGTCCGTCGCGGTCGAAGAGCTGCGGCGGCGGCTGCAGTCGGGCGTCCGGGTCGGCCCGATGCACGGCCTGCAGGTCCGGGTGGCGCTGGTCGCGTGCGATGCCGACACCGAGGCGCTGGTCGAGCAGGCCGCCAGCCTGGCGCTGGACGATGCGCTGGCCGAGGCCGGCGTCGTCGAGCTCGAGCCGTGGGTCGCGCTCGAGGTGCTGGCGCCCGCGGCCAGCTCCAACGCGGTGCTCGCCGACCTCGGCTCCCGTGGCGCCGAGATGAACAGCGTTTCGGCTGGTCGGATGGGGGCGCGGCTGACCGGTCGCGCGCCGCTGGCGCGCATGCTCGGCTACGTCACCCGGCTGCGCTCGATCACCAAGGGGCTGGGGCTGGTAACGATGCGCCCCGCAGGCTTCGCCGCCGGCGTGAACTGATCACTTGCCTGTTGGTGCCCTCGCGCGAGTGGCACCAAGAGGCGCAGATTGGTCCGCATTCAAACCGATCGCGCCCCGCTCAGGCTCATCGGGTGGATGCTGCGCGGACCCCAGTCTTGCTGCCAGCGCAGCACCTCGACCGACCGCAGCCGGCGCGGCAGCAACCCGAGCACGACCGCGGACGCCAGCATCGGATGGTCGCGGTTGAATCGCTTGCGCACGTAGTTGCGGTAGACGGCGAACAGGTCGAGCTGCGCCTTGAGCCAGCGCGCGGCCTTGGACACCAGCCACGACTTGCGCCGCAGGCGGCCGCAGTTGTCGCGCGACATCGCGATCGTCGCGTTGATCGGGAACAGCGGGTTGCGGATCGTGCGCGCCTCGGTGCCGGCCGTGGTCGTGTGGGTGGCGCGGTCGCCGAACACCTTCTTGCACGACCTCGCGTAACTCGCCTTCTTGTCGGTGTGTAGCCCGAGCCGTCCGGTGCACCGCCGGTCGAGCTCGCGCAGCACGCCTTCGACGCACTCGCGGCTGCGGTCGGGCCGGCGGCCGTGCTGCTGTTCGTGGGCGTCCTGCCATGCCCGCCGGGTCGTGCCGCGTCGGGCGAGCCGGCGGATCGGCGCCGTGTCGGCTGCGACCAGGAACCACGACTTCCGCTCGATCAGGATCGGCACCGTCAGGGTGCGGATCGACGAGCCTTCGTACGTCTCCTCCTCGTCGAGCACGTAGTCGCCGCCCGACGGCAGGCGCTGCGAGAGGTTGCGGTGCAGGCCCGCGCAGGTGCGGGCGATCTTGCGCATCTTGCGCTGCACCCCGGAGCACGACAGCTCGAGCAGGCGCCCCGCCTGGCGCAGGCCGATGCCGCTCGTCAGCAGGTCGAACAGGCGGGCGTTGGTCTCAGGCCTGCGGTCGCGGTAGTCGTGACGGAACGTCTGGCGTGAGAACGTTCTACGGCAGGCGGGGCAGCGATAGCGCTGCTCCGGCGCGGTGCGGCAGGCGGCGCGGAACGAGCCCCAGCGGACGAATCGCCGGGGCGGCGTGGTGAAGGCGGAGCAGTCCTGGTGCGGACAACGGGGTGGCTCGAAGGTCATGCGGTGTCGTGGCGATGCGCCACGACACTGGGGCCCGCGTTCGCTGGCGGTGGCAGCGAATCTCCGGGACCAACAGCCAGGTGATCAGTTGCTCGTGAGGGCCTTGCCCGGGCGGCGCAGGGCAAGAAAATGTGTCGGCTGTGTTGACCGCCCCGGGGCAGGTCGCTACTCTGTCCGCCCCCTTGAGCCCCAGGGAGCACACCTCCGGGTGTAACCCCTTGCCGCTCAGCCCCTTGTGACCATCCAGGCCATCTCGGGCAACCGGGGGATGTGACGGGATCGCAGGCCTGCGACTCGCTCACAGTTCCCGCAGTACTGCCACAACCCTTTACCGGACCCTCGTTTGGGCCAACCCAGCGAGCCCGTCCGTTCCGACTGTCATGCAAGAGCGAATCCAGATCCGGATGGAGGCCTACGATCACGAGGCCCTCGACCAGGCGTCACTCGACATCGTCGAGACGAGCAAGCGCACGGGTGCCCGTGTGGCTGGCCCGGTCCCGCTGCCGACGCGCATCGAGCGCTACACGGTGCTTCGTTCGCCGCACGTCGACAAGAAGAGCCGTGAGCAGTTCGAGGTGCGCACGCACAAGCGCCTCATCTACATCTCGGAGCCGACCACCAAGACGGTCGACGCGCTGAGCAAGCTCAACATGCCCGCGGGCGTGGACATCCGCATCAAGGCCTGCTGAGGCCGGCACGCAGCAGCACACCTAGGAGCACGATTCCCATGGTCGAGGTCAAGGTATTCCAGGGCGGTTCGGTCGCGACGAAGGACGTCGACGCCGGCGCCTTCGGGGCGAAGGTGCTTGGGCGCACGCTCAAGGACGCCGTCGTCATGTATGAGGCGAACGCACGTCAGGGCACCGTCCAGGCGAAGACGCGTTCGATGGTGCGCGGCGGCAACAAGAAGCTGTGGCCGCAGAAGCACACCGGCCGTGCGCGCATGGGCACGACCAAGTCGCCGATCTGGCGCGGCGGTGGCCGTATCCACCCGCCGGCGCCGCGCGACCACGCCTACCACATGCCGAAGAAGGCGCGCCGGGTCGCCCTGCGCAACGCCATCTTCACCAAGTTCCGCGACGGCGAGGTCGCCATCGCCGAGGGCTTCCCGACCGACGCGCCGAACACCAAGTCGGCGTTCGCGATCCTGTCGCAGCTCGGCATGAACAAGAGCGCCACCGTCGTGACCGACGTCAAGGACGACACGCTCTACAAGTCGCTGCGCAACGTCCCGCTGGTCGACGTCGCGAAGCTCGACGACCTCAACGCCCGCCAGGTGCTGCTGCGCCGCTACCTGGTGCTGACCCCGGCCGCCTACGAATCGCTCGAGAAGCGCTTCGCCAAGAAGGAGAGCTAAGCCATGGCCAACGCCGAACAGTACTACGACGTCGTGCGTCGCCCGGTCGTGACCGAGAAGTCCGCCGGCGTGCAGGAGTCGAAGAACCAATACACCTTCGAGGTCGCCAAGACGGCCAACAAGGTCGAGGTCCGCAAGGCGGTCGAGACGCTGTTCTCGGTCAAGGTCGAGGCGGTCAACATGATCACCATGCCGGCCAAGCGCCGTCGCGTCTTCGGCCGTCCCGGCCACACGCCGGCGTGGAAGAAGGCGGTCGTCACCCTCAAGGATGGCGACACGATCGACATCAACTAGGTAGCTGAACGCCAGAGCAGGCAGCAACGCCAACCGGCAGCAACGCCAACACAGGCAGCCACGAAAGACCCAGACCGATGCCAGTCAAAGTCTACAAGCCCACGTCCGCCGGCCGACGCAACGCGTCGGTCCTGGACTTCAGCCACCTGACGAAGGGCAAGCGCCCCGAGAAGTCGCTGACCGAGCGTCTGAAGAAGACGGGCGGTCGCAACGCGCACGGCCACATCACCAGCCGCTTCCGCGGTGGTGGTGCCCGCAAGCTCTACCGCAAGGTCGACTTCCGCCGCGACAAGGACGGTGTCCCGGGCACCGTCAAGGCGCTCGAGTACGATCCGAACCGCACCGCCGACATCGCGCTGATCTTCTACGCCGACGGCGAGAAGCGCTACATCCTCGCGCCGAAGGGCCTGAAGGTGGGCGACCAGATCATGTCGGGCCAGAAGGTCGAGCCGGACGTCGGCAACTGCATGCCGCTCGAGTCGATCCCGCTGGGCCTCGACGTGCACAACGTCGAGCTGCAGCCCGGCAAGGGCGGCCAGCTGGCGCGCTCGGCCGGCAACTCCTGCACGCTGATGGCGCGCGACGCCGGCTTCGCGACGATCGTGCTGCCGAGCGGCGAGACCCGCAAGGTCCCGTGGAGCTGCCGCGCGACGATCGGCGAGATCGGCAACAGCGACTGGCAGAACGTTCGCATCGGCAAGGCCGGTCGCAAGCGTCACATGGGCCGTCGCCCGCACAACCGCGGCACGTCGATGAACCCCGTCGCGCACCCGATGGGTGGTGGTGAGGGTCGCACCGGCGGTGGCCGTCACCCCGTGTCGCCGACGGGCAAGCTCGCGAAGGGTGGTCGCACCCGCCGCGGCAAGGCCCGCAGCAACCAATACATCCTGCGTCGCCGCTCGCCCGGCAAGCACGTCGCCGTCGGCAGTGGCAGCTAATAGGAGCTCACGATGAGTCGCAGTATCCACAAGGGCCCGTTCGTCCACCCGAAGCTCCTGAAGAAGGTGGACGCCCAGAACGACGCGGGCACCAAGAACCCCATCAAGACGTGGTCGCGCGCCAGCGTGATCCTGCCGGAGTTCGTCGGCCACACCTTCGAGGTGCACAACGGCCGCGCGTTCATCAAGGTCTACGTGACGGAAGACATGGTCGGTCACCGTCTCGGCGAGTTCGCGGCGACGCGAACCTTCCGCGGCCACGCGAAGAAGGACAAATGAGCTTCGAAACGCGAGCAGTACACCGCCGCGCGCGCATGGGCGTCAACAAGGCCCGTCGCGTTCTGGCGCTGATCCGTGGTCGGACCGCCAACCAGGCGCTCGACGAGCTGCGACACGACAAGCACCGCGCCGCCAAGGCGATCTACAAGGTGCTGGCGTCGGCCGTGGCGAACGCGATGCAGAACCCGTCGGTTCGTCCGAACCGCCTGGTGATCTCGAAGACCTTTGCCCAGGACGGTCCGCCGCTCCCGGGTGGTCGTCGCATGCGTCCGGGCCCGCAGGGGCGCGCGATGCCGTTCAAGCGTCGCACCTGCCACATCCACGTTCACGTCGAGGACCCCGAGGCGCGCGATCCGCGCGAGCTCGAGGCCGAAGCTGCGGCCGCTGCCGCCGCACAACCCGCCGCCGAGACCACCGAAGGGGGCGAGGAGTAGAACCATGGGCCAGAAGATCCACCCCACCGGCTTCCGCGTCGCCGTCACCGAGCCCTGGCGCTCGCGTTGGTACGCCAACAAGCGTGACTTCGCGCAGAACCTGATCGAAGACCAGAAGATCCGCCGCTTCATCAAGAAGGAGTGGCAGTTCGCGGCCATCCCGAAGGTCGAGATCGAGCGCGCTGGCGAACTGATCACGGTGTTCGTGCACACCGCCCGCCCGGGCGTGCTGATCGGCAAGAAGGGCACCAAGGTGGACGAGTTCCGCCAGGCGCTCGAGAAGCTGACCAGCAAGCCGGTGCGCATGAAGATCATCGAGATCCACCGCCCGGAGGTCGAGGCCAACCTCGTCGCCGAAGCGGTCGCCGAGCAACTCGGCAAGCGCATCAACTACCGCCGCGCCCTCAAGAAGGTCGCCGACGCCTCGATGGCGGCCGGCGCCAAGGGCATCAAGATCCGGGTGGCCGGTCGTCTGCAGGGCGCCGAGATGTCGCGCGTCGGCAACTTCCGCAAGGGGCGCGTGCCGTGCAGCACGCTCCGCGCGCAGATCGACTACGGCTTCGCGCTGTCCCACACCAAGTCGGGCGTGCTCGGCTGCAAGGTGTGGATCTTCAAGGGCGAGTATGGCCCTGGCGAGACCACCAACGGCCTGCTGCCCGTCCGGACCGCCGCCTCGCAGAGCGAGCGCAGCGCCTGATCCTGAAGCTAACCCGAGAACTGTCAAACGGAGTCTGACCCATGTTGATGCCCAAGAGGACCAAGTGGCGCCGACAGCAGCGTGGCCGCATCCGCGGTGAAGCCACGCGCGGCAACACGGTCGCGTTCGGCGAATACGGCCTGCAAGCCATCGAGCCGGGCTGGGTTTCCGCCCGCGTCATCGAGGCCGGCCGTATCGCGTGCGGCCGCAACGCGCCCGAAGGCAAGGTGTGGATCCGGATCTTCCCGCACAAGTCGATCACCAAGAAGCCGGCCGAGACCCGTCAGGGCTCCGGCAAGGGTGACGTCGACTTCTGGGCCGCCGTCGTCAAGCCGGGCACGATCCTCTACGAGATCGACGGCGTCAGCGAGGCGGTGGCGAAGCGCGCCTTCAACCGCGTGGCCCACAAGCTGCCGGTCAAGGTCCGCCTGGTCCGCCGTCGTCACAACTAAGCGGCCGAGTCGCAAGGAACAGCAAGATGAACAAGGCCATTGACGAGATTCGCGGTCAGGACTCCGCCGAGCTCAAGACGAAGCTCAGCGAGCTCCGCAAGGAGCAGTTCGAGCTGCGCTTCAGCGGTTCGGGCAACGAAGGCCAGGCCACCGGCCGCGCCCGCGCCATCCGCCGCACGATCGCCCGCATCCTGACGGTCCTCGGGGACCGTGAACGCCAAGAGGCCCAGAAGGCCGGAGAGCAGAACTGATGAGCGCCGAACAGACCCAAGAGGACCAGCAGCCGACCGCGAACGCAGACGGCAAGGCGCGCACCGAGCGCAAGGTCGCCCGCGGCGTCGTGATGTCCAACAAGATGGACAAGACGCTCGTCGTCCAGGTCAACCGCAAGGTCCGTCACCCGGTCTACGAGAAGTTCGTCTCGAAGAAGACCAAGCTCTACGCACACGACGATCAGGGCGAGGCCAACATCGGCGACATCGTCGAGATTGTGCAGACCCGCCCGCTCAGCAAGCTGAAGCGCTGGCGCCTGCTGCGGATCGTCCAGAAGGCCACCGTCTGAACGCGGCCGGACGTTCCCCAAACCACCTTCCGAACCGCACCGTCTGACGCAACCAGACAGCTGACTGAACCAGACAGTCTGAACAGGACTCTCCCATGATCCAAGAAATGTCGATGCTCGATGTGACCGACAACACGGGCGCCAAGCGCGCGATGTGTGTCAAGGTCCTCGGGGGCAGCAAGCGGCGCTATGCGTCGGTCGGCGACGTCATCGTCGCCGTCATCAAGAAGGCCCTGCCGGCCGGTGAGGTCAAGGAGCACGATGTGGTCAAGGGCGTCGTCGGCCGCACGGCCAAGGCCGTGCGTCGCCCCGACGGTTCCTACATCAAGTTCGATCGCAACGCCCTGGTCGTCATCGACAAGGACAACAACCCGCGCGGCACCCGAATCTTCGGCGCCGTTGCGCGTGAGCTGCGCGACAGCAACTTCATGAAGATCGTCTCGCTCGCGGAGGAGGTCGTCTGATGCTGTTCAACAAGGCGAAGCAGAAGCGCATCGCGCTTCACGTCAAGAAGGGCGACAAGGTCGTGGTCACCGCCGGGCAGTACAAGTCCGAGGAGCCGCGCGAGGTGCTCAAGGTCGACGCCATCAACCGCCGCGTGATCGTGGAGGGCGTCAACCTGCGCTGGAAGCACCAGAAGCCTTCGCAGCAGAACCCCAAGGGCGGTCGGGTGCAGATGGAGCAGCCGATCGACGTCAGCAACGTGCTGCTGTTCAGCGAGAAGCTGGGCAAGGGCACCCGCACCAAGATCGAACTCGTCGAGGGCAAGAAGGTCCGCGTCGGTGTTCGCTGTGGAACCAAGTTCGACTAGGGCCTGAGCAATGACCACCACCGAGACCGCTGAAGGAACCCCGGCCGAGCCGCGCGCCCTGCCGCGTCGCCAGCAGATGTATCGCGACAAGGTCGTCGATGCGCTGCGCCAGGAGTTCAACTACCCGAACCCGATGATGATCCCGCGCCTGAGCAAGATCGTCGTCAACATGGGCGTCGGCCAGGCCGTCGAGAACAAGAACCGCATGGACGCCGCGGTCAAGGACCTCACCGCGATCACCGGCCAGAAGCCGTTGATCCGCAAGGCCCGCGTCGCCGTGTCCGGCTTCCGTCTGCGCATCGGCTACGCCGTCGGCGTCGCCGTCACCCTGCGGGGCGCGCGCATGTGGGAGTTCCTCGATCGTCTGATCACCCTCGCGATGCCGCGCATCCGAGACTTCCGTGGCGTGCCGAAGAAGTTCGACGGCCGCGGCAACTACACCATGGGCCTTGGCGAGCAGAGCGTCTTCCCGGAGATCCAGCTCGACAAGGTCGAGTTCGTGCAAGGCATGGACATCACGTTCGTCACGACCGCCGAGACCGACCAGGAGGGCTTCGCCCTGCTCAAGGCCCTCGGGATGCCGTTCAAGAAGTAACGAGTGACGTCCAACCAGAACCAACCGATCGCATACTGATATGGCCAAGAAGTGCTTGAAGGTTAAGCAGCAGCGCAAGCCGAAGTTCTCGACTCGGCAGTACAACCGCTGCCAGCTCTGCGGCCGTCCGCGCGCCTACTACCGCAAGTTCGGTATCTGTCGCTGCTGTTTCCGTCAACTGGCACTGCAGGGTGAGATCCCCGGCGTGCGCAAGGCCTCGTGGTAGGAGACTGAATCGCCATGATGACCGATCCGATCGCCGACATGCTGACGCGTATGCGCAACGCTCTGATGAGCGGAGCGACCAACTGCGTCGTGCCCGGCAGCCGTCTCAAGGTGGCCATTCTGGACACCCTCAAGCGCGAAGGTTTCATCGACCGCTACGAGGTTGCCGCGAACGGCCCTCGCTCGGTGGTGAGCGTCGAGTTCCGCTATGGCCCTGACGGAGAGCGCGTGATCACGTCGCTCGCCCGCTTCAGCAAGCCTGGCTGCCGTCGCTACCGCTCGGTGAAGGAACTGCCGAAGGTCCGCGGTGGCCTCGGCATCGCCGTGGTGTCCACCAACCAGGGTGTGCTGTCCGACCGTGAGTGTCGCCAGCGCAAGGTTGGTGGCGAAGTGCTCTGCACGGTTGACTAGCCGGAGATAAGCAATGTCCAGAATTGGCAAGACTCCCATCGACGTGCCGAAGGCCGTGACGATCGACGTCACGGACGACCTGGTCACGGTCAAGGGCCCGAAGGGCGAGCGCAAGCTGCCCGTCCGCTCCGAGATCAAGGTCTCGCTCGACGACGGCACGCTGACGGTCGACACGACCCAGTCGACCCGCTTCGCCCACGCGATGCGCGGCACGATGCGGTCGCTGCTCAGCAACGCCATCCACGGCGTGACCGAGGGCTACACCAAGAAGCTCGAGGTGCAGGGCGTCGGCTTCGAGGTCGACATCAAGGGCAAGGAGCTGATCCTGAAGATCGGCTTCAACATGCCGAAGAAGTTCGCGATCCCGGACACGGTCCAGGTCGAGTGCCCGACGCTCACCGACATCGTGATCAGCGGCCCGGACAACCAGCAGGTTGGCCAGGTCGCCGCCGAGATCCGCAAGCTGCGCAAGCCGGAGCCCTACAAGGGCAAGGGCATCAAGTACGCCGACGAAGTCATCAAGCGCAAGGCCGGCAAGGCCTTCGGCTCGGGTGGCTAACCGCGAGGACCTCAACAGAGCCAATAGCAATGACTTCGACGAAGAAGAAGCACAAGGCCCGCCGCGGCAAGGCCACCTCCCTGCGCAAGCGCTTGCGGGCGCGCAGCGAGCGGCCGCGCCTGTCGGTGTTCCGCAGCCTCACCAACATCTCGGTCCAGGTCATCGACGACCTGGACGGCAAGACGCTGGCCTCGGCCTCGTCGCTCGAGAAGGACGTGCGCGGCGCCATCGAGGGCATGAACAAGACCGACGTCGCCAAGAAGGTCGGCTCGCTCGTCGGCGAGCGCGCCAAGAAGGCCGGCGTCTCGAAGGTCTCGTTCGATCGCGGCACCTACAAGTATCACGGTCGCGTCAAGGCGCTCGCCGACGGCGCGCGCGAAGCCGGACTGGAGTTCTGATCCGATGACCAAGTCGAACTACACTCTCATCCCGATCGACGAGGCGCTGGCCTCGGACGTCGAAGACGACGTCGTCGCGATCAACCGCAGCGCTGCGGTGGTCAAGGGCGGCCGGCGCTTCTCGTTCAGCTCGCTGACCGTCGTCGGCAACCGCAACGGCCTCGTCGGCGTCGGTTACGGCAAGGGCCGCGAGGTCCCGCTGGCGATCGAGAAGTCGGTCAAGGACGCGCGCAAGAACCTGATGCGCGTGACCCGCGAAGGCACGACCATCCCGCACGCGGTCGACGGCAAGTACTGCTCGACGACCGTTCGCCTGATCCCGGCCGCGCCGGGCACGGGCATCATCGCCGGCAAGGCGGTGCGCAAGGTCCTCGAGCGCGCCGGCATCACCGACATCCTCACCAAGAACTACGGCTCGACGAACGCCCTGAATGTGGTCAAGGCCACGATGGTCGCTCTCGACATGCTGCGCAGCCGCGAAGAGACCGCGAAGCTGCGAGGAGTGGAACTCGAATGAACCTCGCCGAAGCAAAGACCCTCGGCATCGCCTTCCCTGAGCGCAAGCGCCGCGGCCGCGGCACCGGCTCCGGCAACGGCAAGACCGCCGGCAAGGGCCACAAGGGCGCGAAGGCGCGCTCGGGTTGGTCGCGCCGTATCGGTTGGGAAGGTGGCCAGATGCCGCTCTACCGCCGACTGCCCAAGCGCGGCTTCAACAACAAGATCTTCAAGAAGGTCTACACCGTCGTCAACGTCTCGGATCTCGAGGCCTTCGACGCCGGCGCGACCGTCGACCTGAAGGCGATCCTCGAGAAGGGCCTCGCCTCCAAGGCGAAGCACTCGGAGATGTTCAAGATCCTCGGCGACGGGGAGGTCACCAAGGCCGTCACGGTCAAGGTCGACGCCATCACCGCGACCGCGCGCGAGAAGATCGAGAAGGCCGGCGGCACCGTCGACCTGATCGAGAAGAAGGCCATGCGGCCGAAGTTCGTCGCCAAGGACGGCAGCAAGAAGACGCCGGGCAAGCCGCGCATCCGCCGCGGTAACGGCAAGGCCAAGCTCAACGAAGAGGCGGAAGCCAACTCGTAGGACCCTGGTCCCGTCGCCCGAACGCCGAGCTCGAGAACGAATCCCAGCATGAACGTGTCGATCGCCAACCTGTTCAAGGTCCCGGAGATCAGGAACAAGGTCCTGATCACCCTGGGCCTGCTGTTGATCTACCGCATCGGGTTCTTCATCCCGCTGCCGGGGGTCAACGCCGAGGTCATGCTGGCCAACCTGGGCAGCATGGAGGGCGTCGGCCGCCTGTTCGGCATGATGAACGTGCTGACCGGCGGCTCGCTGAACAGCGCGACGCTGTTCTCGCTGGGCGTGATGCCGTACATCTCGGCCAGCATCATCTTCAGCCTGCTCGCCAAGGCGGTGCCGGCGCTGGAGAAGATCAGCAAGGAAGGCGCGAGCGGCCAGCGCAAGATCAACCAGTACACCCGTCTGGCGACGGTCGTGATCTGCCTGATCCAGTCGTGGTTCGTGATCGGCGGCACGCTCAGCGGGGCGGAGTCGAAGATCCTGCACGCCGGCGTCGAGCAGTGGTTCGGCCTCTACAGCATCGTCGTGATGGTGTCGCTGACCGCCGGCACGATGTTCATCATGTGGCTGGGTGAGCAGATCACCGAGCACGGCATCGGCAACGGCATCTCGCTGATCATCATGGCCGGCATCATCTCGAACCTGGCGCCGGCCCTCAGCGGGTTCATCACCCAGGGCTTCGGCACGGCCGAGTGGCAGAGCCTGCTGATGTTCCTCGGAGCGTGGGGGGTCACGGTCGTCGCGGTCGTGTTCATGACCAAGGCGCAGCGACGCATCCCGATCCAGCAGGCAAAGCAGGCCCGCGGTCGCCAGGTCTACGGCGGCCAGAAGACCTACCTGCCGTTCAAGGTCAACCAGGCCGGCGTCATGCCGATCATCTTCGCCTCGGCGCTGACGATGATCCCGGCGATGCTGGGCACGGCCCTGAGCATCACGTTCCTCGAACAGACGTTCGGCCAGAACCAGGGCTTCTGGTACGTGGTCACGTTCTCGGCGCTGATCTTCTTCTTCGCCTTCTTCTGGACGTCGATGATGTTCCAGCCGAACGAGATCGCGAAGAACCTGCAGGAAGGCGGCTCGTTCATCCCGGGCATTCGCCCCGGCAAGCCGACCGCCAAGTTCCTCGAGCAGACGATGGTCCGCATCACGCTGGCCGGCTCGACGTTCCTGGCGGTGATCGCCGTGATGCCGTCGCTGATCGGCACCACCGGCAACACCACCGACCAGGTGCTGATCTACTTCATGTCGGGCACGTCGATCCTGATCGTCGTCGGGGTCGCGCTCGACATGGTCGAGAAGATCAACGCCCTGCTGGTCATGCGCAACTACGAGGGTGCGATGGCCGAGCCCGGCGGCCCGGCGGCCGGCGGCGGCGGCGGCGATGGCCAGACCGCGGGTGCGACCGCCGGCTGGGGCCGTCGCTCGCAGAGCTGAGCCGCGCCCGATCCCTTCCCGATCCCGATCCAGATTCCACCGACCTCCCCGACCTGACGATGGCCAACCAGCTGCAAGCTCGCTGCGTGTTCCTCGGCGCCCCCGGCGCTGGCAAGGGCACGCAGGCCAAGCGCGTCGCCGAGAACGCCGAGATCGCGCACATCTCGACGGGCGACATGCTGCGGGCGGAGGTCAAGTCGGGCAGCGAGCTGGGAGCCCAGGCCAAGACCTTCATGGACGACGGCAAGCTGGTCCCCGACCAGCTGATCATCGACATGGTCAAGGCGCGCATCCAGCAGCCGGACGCGCAAGCCGCCTGGATCCTGGACGGTTTTCCCCGTACACTCCCGCAGGCCGAAGCGCTGGACCAGAACCTGTCCGGCGCCAACGCCCTGACGCACGTGGTCTACTTCGCCGTTCCGGAGGACGTCCTGATGGGGCGCCTGACGGGCCGTCGCACCTGCTCGCAATGCGGTGCCATCTGGCACATCGAGCACAAGCCGACGAGCAAGGAAGGTGTCTGTGACAACTGCGGCGGTGAGTTGACCCAACGCGCCGACGATCGCGAGGAAGCGATCGGCAAGCGCCTCGAAGTGTATCGGACCCAGACTGCGCCGCTGCTGGCGTACTACCGGGACCGTGGTGTTCTGCGGGAGATCGATGCGCATCGATCCCCCGATGTCGTTTTCCAGGAGCTGCTGACGCAAATGCAATGACCACAGGCGCAGGACAGCCTGAACAGGGCGAGCGGGCCACCGTGCTCGAGCCCCTGAACAACGGGTTGTTCCGCCTGCAGATGGCCGATGGCCGCACCGTCGTGGCGCACGTCGCGAAGGACCTCCGGATGGCGTTCTCTCGCCTCCTGCCCGGTGACCCGGTCCTCGTCGACGTGTCTCCCTTCGACCCCGGCAAGGCACGCATCTGCAAGTTGCTCGATCAGTAGCCCCAACCCAGTCCGTATTCCTCCAACCCAGCGAGAACTGTTGTGAAGGTCAGAGCCAGCGTCCGTCGCATGTGCGACAAGTGCAAGGTCGTCAAGCGCCGCGGCATCGTTCGCGTCATCTGCGAGAACCCGCGCCACAAGCAGCGCCAGGGCAAGTAGCCCGAGGCCTTCAAGGAAGCACTATGCCCAGACTCCTCGGCGTCGACATCCCGAACGAGAAGCGCATCGACGTTGCGCTCCAGTACCTCTATGGCGTTGGTCCGGCCGTGGCCAAGAAGTGCCTGGACGAACTGGCGATCAACCCCTCGGTCCGCGCGAAGGACCTGAAGGACGACGAGGTCGCCAACATCGCCGGCTACCTCGAGTCCAACTTCCCGGTCGAAGGTGCTCTGCGTCGCCTGAACATGCAGAACATCCAGCGCCTGAAGGAAATCTACTGCTACCGGGGTCTGCGTCACCGTCGCGGCCTGCCGGTGCACGGTCAGCGCACGCGCTGCAAGGCACGCACCCGCAAGGGCCCGCGCAAGACGGTGGCCAACAAGAAGATCCTGAGGAAGTAAGCATGAGCGCTGGCGACAAGAAGAAGACCAAGGTCCGCAAGAACGTCGGCAAGGCCGTCGCTCACGTGAAGGCCTCGTTCAACAACACGATCATCACGGTCGTCGACACCGCCGGTCAGGTCATCGCCTGGGACTCGGCGGGCACGATCGGCTACAAGGGCTCGCGCAAGAGCACGCCGTTCGCGGCGCAGCGCGCGGCCGAGAAGGTGGCCGACAAGTGCAAGAAGATGGGCGTGCACGAGATGGAGGTGCTGGTCCGCGGTCCGGGTTCGGGTCGCGAGTCGGCCATCCGCGCGCTCGCCAACTCGGGCATCGACGTCAAGTCCATCGAGGACTGCACGCCGCTGCCCCACAACGGTTGCCGGCCGCGCAAGCGCCGCCGCGTCTGATCCAAGCACCAGTATTCGATCCCAGTAATGGCACGTAACGACACCAACGTCTGCAAGCTCTGCCGCCGCGAAGGCGTCAAGCTGTTCCTGAAGGGGCAGCGATGCTTCTCGGAGAAGTGCGCGGTCAACCGTCGCAACTACCCGCCGGGTCAGCACGTCCGCCCGAAGAAGGGCACGGACTACGGCACCCAGCTGCGCGAGAAGCAGAAGTGCAAGCGGATCTATGGCGTGCTCGAGCGCCAGTTCCAGCACTACTTCAACATCGCTCGCCGCCAGAAGGGCAACACCGGTGAGAACCTGCTGATCCTGATGGAACGTCGTCTCGACAACGTCCTGCTCAGCCTCGGCCTCGCGTTCTCGCGCTTCGATGCCCGCCAGATGGTCGCGCACGGCCACGTGCAGGTGAACGGCCGCCGCCTGGACATCCCGAGCTACCTGGTCCGCGCGGGCGACGAGATCTCCGTCGTCGGCAAGGAGAAGATCTCCAAGAAGGCGGGCGACGCCATCGAGATGAACAAGGGCCGGCCGCTGCCGACCTGGCTCGAAGCGACGCCGGCCGACAACAAGGGGCGCGTCATCCAGCTGCCGAAGCGCGAGGATGTCAGCGTCGAACTCAACGAGCAGCTCATCGTCGAGCTGTGTTCCAAGTAGGAGCCAGCTGATCGAGGACCCGGCCCGCCGGGTTCCGCTGCTCGTGATTGCACAATCCGGCCCCGGACCCATCGGTCCAGGGCCAACCTGTTTCAGGGAGAAACGATATGCGTATTCGTTGGCGTAACTTCGAGTTGCCTTCGCAGGTCCGTCTGGAGCGCGAAACCGCCACGCCTCAGTACGGTCGCTTCACGGTCGAGCCGTTCGAGAAGGGCTTCGGCACGACGATCGGCAACGGCCTGCGCCGCGTGCTGCTGTCCTCGATCGAGGGCACCGCGGTCACGTGGGTCCGCATCGACGGCGTCGTGCACGAGTTCTCGACCATCCAGGGGGTGCTCGAGGACGTCACGCAGATCGTTCTGAACATCAAGAAGCTGCGCGTCAAGATGCACACCGACGCGCCGACGACGCTGCGTCTGGACGTCAGCGAGAAAGGCGAGGTGCTCGCCGAGAAGATCGAAGGCGACCACAACGTCGAGATCGCCAACCCCGAGCTCAAGATCTGCACGCTGACCGAAGACGTGCGCTTCTTCTGCGAGATGCAGGTCCGCAAGGGCCGCGGCTACGTCACCGCCGAGGAGAACGTCCAGGACGACCTCGAGATCGGCACGATCCCGGTCGACTCGATCTTCAGCCCGGTGCACCGCGTGCGCTACGCGATCGAGAACACCCGCGTCGGCAAGTCGACCGACTACGACCGCCTGGTGCTCGAGGTCTGGACCGACGGCACCGTGTCGCCGGAGATGGGCCTGGTCGAGGCGTCGAAGATCTACCGCAAGCACCTGAACCCGTTCGTCCAGTACTTCGAGATGAAGGAAGAGCTGGCGGTCGAAGGTGGCGTGCTCGCGCCGGAAGGTGACGAGAGCGCGCGTCGTCGCGAGATGGTCGACCTGCTCAACAAGAGCATCGACATGCTGGAGCTGTCGGTCCGTTCGAAGAACTGCCTGGACAGCGAGAACGTCGCGCTGATGCGCGATCTGGTGCAGATGTCCGAGCCCGAGCTGCTGAAGGTCCGCAACTTCGGCAAGACCTCCCTGAAGGAGGTCAAGAGCAAGCTCGCGGCACTGGGTCTGTCCCTGGGAATGAACGTCGAAGAGTACAAGTAGCCGCGAGCCCCTGACCCGGAGGCACTCTCTCCGGGCCGGTTCCTCTCGCAAGGAATGTAGTCATGAAGCACAAGGTTGCCGGCAAGCATCTCAACCGGAACAGCGCGCACCGTAAGGCGCTGCGCATGAACTTCTGCGTCTCCGTGATCAAGCACGAGCGCGTCACGACGACCCTGGCCAAGGCCAAGGCGCTGCGTCCGTTCGTCGAGAAGATGATCACGCTGGCCAAGAAGGCGGCCAACGCCGAAGGCAAGGACCGTCTGCACCTGATCCGCACGGCGGTCTCCTACCTGCAGGACAAGTCCGCGGTGAAGAAGCTGTTCGAGGAGATCGCGCCGCGCTTCGCCAACCGTCAGGGCGGCTACACGCGGGTCCTGCGCCTGGCCGACCACCGCATCGGGGACGGCAGCGATCGCGCGATCTTCGAGCTCGTCGACAACAACGTGCTCGAGCAGCAGATCAAGAAGGCCGAAGAAGAGGCCACGGTCGTCGACGACGAGGTCGACGCCGAAGAGCAGGCCGTCTGATCCAAGCGAGCGGTGCCCGCGATGGCACCGGCACGTGATCGACGCCTCGCGGTCGAAGCAGGCGGCGCCCAGGTGGCGCCGTTTTGCGGTTTTGGGCAGCCTCGGCCAGGCGTGCCCATCCGGCCCCGACAACCAGCCGGCCCCGACAGTTGGCTCCGACAACCATCTGGCTACCCGGCCTTGCTGGCCAACCGAGCATGCCGGCTACCAGAGGCATGCCGGCTACCAGACCATGCTGCGCACGCCCTGCGACGTGACCAGGATGTCGGCGCCGTTGCCGCACAGCGCCTGCGCGTAGACGTCGACGCCGTAGACCGACGGCACGTTGGGGATCGGCAACGAGAACGCCGCGGTCCTCGTCCAGCCGTTCGGCTGGGTCGGCTGCCACTGGGTGACCGCCGGCTCGACCAGCAGGTCGCACACCGCGTTGCCGACGGGGCCGAGGTTGAACGGCAGCGGAACCCCGTTCCAGCTGCTGTTGCTGAGCCCGAACGCGAACAGCGCCCACGAGATGTTGTTGGGCACGCTGACGCTGCCCTGCCAGTCCGCGCCGCGCTCGCAGAGGCCGCCGTACAGCGTCGCCGACACCGGGAACGCCGAGCACGAACTGCCGAACCACTCGGACACGACCCCCGGCTCGAACTCCCAGTGCTGCGGGTTGAGCAGCGAGGCCGGTCCGTCGAGCGCGCCGCCGAACAGGACGACGCGTCGTCGATCCGGGTCGAACGCGGCGGCCGCGCCGATCGTCGCCGGCGGCTTCGTCGGCGTCGCCAGTTCGGTCCAGCGGTCGCCGTCGAAGCGCCACAGCTCGCCCTGCGCCGGCAGCACGCCGCCCGGGCCGCGGCCGCCGACGAGCAGCGTCGACCTGGACGCGGCGTCGTAGACGAGCCGGTGCTCGCTGCGCGGCGGCGCCGTCGCCAGGCCGTTGGCCGGCACCGCGCTGCCGACGGTCACGATGAAGCCGTCGGACAGCACCGTTCCTTGCGCGTCGACCCCGCCGTAGAGGAACAGCCGTTCGGCCGGGTTGCCGTTGTAGGTCTGGGTCGTCCAGGTGAGCCCGATGGCCGCGTCACGCCGCGGCGGGACCGCCGACGGGAACTGGGACCAGCCGAAGTTCGGACTCCACGACCAGTAGTCGCCGAGCATGCCCTGCACCGGCGACCAGCCGCCGATGACGATCATGCCGCCGTCCCCGTAGGCCGCCGCGCCGGCGCGGGCGATCGGCGCCGTGGAGTAGTACTGCGTCTGCCAGTCGATGCCGTCGAACCACCAGACGTCGTTGAGCGGGCTGCCCTGGCTGTCGATGCCGCCGAACACCACGACCAGGCCCTGGTAGGGCAGGTAGCACATGCTGTGCTGGCTGCGCGCCGGTGGCACGTTGGCGGTCGTGCGCTGGGTCCAGGCGCCGTTGCGGTACTCCCAGGTCTCGGCGAGGGGTTGCGGCGGCGGCCAGATCCCGTCGTCGGCCTCGAGTCCGCCGAACAGCACCAGCGCGTCGCGGTCCTCGTGGTAGGCCATCCGGGTCGCGTAGCCGGGCGTCGGCGTCGGCGTGAACACCCGGGTCCAGTCCTGGGCGGTTGCGGTGGCGGCGATCGCGAGCAGTACGAACGGGATGGCGGGCACGGTCTTCATGGGGTTCTCCTTCGGCGTCCGAGCATACCGGTGCAGCTGCGAGCCTGCAGGCCGTGGCCGTCTTCACGCAACCCTGACAGTTCGTTGTCCGATGGGCCAGCTGCGCTGGCTAGAAGACTGGGTCCCCATCCCCGCAACCAACATGCGCTTCGCTACCGCCGCCCTCTCCGCCCTCTTCGCCGCATCCGCGCTGACCGCGCAGGTCGACACCCAGCAGGACCCCGACGAGATCGACCTCAAGCCGTCGCCGATCCTGCCGCCGGTGGTCGACTCGCCGGCGCTGCAGCTCGCCCGCCAGGTGCAGGACGGCTTCTCCGACATCGCCGAGCACGTCTGGCCCTCGATCGTGACCGTGCGCGCGTACCGCCGCATCGGCAAGCAGGGTGAGGCGCAGCAGGAAGGCGGCTGGGTCGCCTCGACCGAGGACACCTACCCGGGCTTCGTCGAGTTCTCGGCGCTGACCGGTTGGGTGGTCGACGAGAAGGGCGAGATCCTGACCTGCAACCACGGCCTGGTCGCCGCCGACGGCAAGGCGCCGGACCTGATCGACATCGAGACGCACGACTTCCAGCGCATCATCGTCGAGCGCGTCGGCACCGAGCCGACCGTCAACCTCGCGATCCTGCAGGCGATGGTGTGGCCCAACAGCCACCCCAAGAAGCTGCCGGCGCTGCAGTGGGGCAACAGCGACCGCCTGCGCACCGGCGCCTGGCTGCTGTGCTTCGGCGACCCGTCGGGCCCCGAGCGCTTCCTGTCGCTCGGCACGTTCATCTCGCGGCCATCGCGCGATTGCTACCAGGACCTGCTCAGCTCGTTCTTCATGCAGGCGGGCCTGGTCGCGCACCCGCAGGCCTACGGCGGTCCGATGATCGACCTCAAGGGCCGGGTCGTCGGCATCCTCGCGCCGGGGCAGCCCGAGCCGAAGAAGTGGCAGGAGTCCAAGCGCCAGGGCGTCGAGCTCGGCCTGCCGAGCAAGATCGTGCAGGGCCTGCACGACGCGATCCGCACCGCGCGCAGCTTCCGTTCGCCGTGGCTCGGCTACGCGGTGATGAGCCGCCCGGAGATCGCCAAGGTGCGCGGCATCAAGGCCTACCAGGAGATGGACAAGCCGCGCAACGGCATCCTGATCGAGAACGTCTTCGACCCGGGCCCGGCGTTCGCCGCCGGAATCCAGCCCAACGACTGGCTGGTCACGTTCGACAAGACGCGCATCTTCACGCCCGTCGACTTCCAGAAGCAGCTCTACCTCGCCGGCATCGGCACCAAGGTCAAGGTCGAGATCTTCCGCGACGGCGCCACCAGGTGGTACGAACTCGAGATCCAGGAGCGTCCGCAGGCCGCGACGCCTCGCTAGCGGGCAAAGCCCATCCGCACGCGTACACGTCGCTTCCGTGATCCCGGTTGGCAGCGCGTCCACTGCATGGACGCGCTCCTAGCGGGCAAAGCCCGTCCGCACGCGTACACGCCGCTTCCGTGATCCCGGTTGGCAGCGCGTCCACTGCATGGACGCGCTCCTAGCGGGCAAAGCCCATCCGCACGCGTACACGCCGCTTCCGTGATCCCGTTTGGCAGCGCGTCCACTGCATGGACGCGCTCCTAGCGGGCAAAGCCCATCCGCACGCGTACACGCCGCTTCCGTGATCCCGTTTGGCAGCGCGTCCACTGCATGGACGCGCTCCTGGCGGGCAAAGCCCATCCGCACGCGTACACGCCGCTTCCGTGATCCCGTTTGGCAGCGCGTCCACTGCATGGACGCGCTCCTGGCGTCCGGCTACAGCGACCGCACGAACGCGAGCAGTGCGGCGCGGTCGCCTGCGGGGGCGCGGCGGAAGAACTCGCGGGCACCGCTGGCCTCGCCGCCGTGCCAGAGGATCGCCTCCGCGAGGTCGCGGGCACGGCCGTCGTGCAGCAGGCGGGTGTGGCCGTTGACGGTCTCGACCAGGCCAATGCCCCACAGCGGCGGCGTGCGCCACTCGGACGGCTGCGCGTCGCCGTCGCGCTTCTGGTCGGCGAGGCCCGCGCCCATGTCGTGCAGCAGCAGGTCCGTGAACGGGTGGAAGCGCTGGTTGCGGTAGGCCTCGACGAACGCGTCGTCGCCGGTCTCGAGCGTCGGTGCATGGCACGACGCGCAGCCGTAGGCCTCGAACAGCGCGTGGCCGCGCTGCACCTGCGGATCGTCGGCGTCGCGCTGCGCCGGCACGGCCAGCGCCTGCGTGTAGAACACGACCTTGTCGAACGTCGCTGTGCGGATCTCCGGTTCGGCCTCGTCGACCGTCACCGTCGCGCGCTGCGTCGTCGTCACCGCTTCGCGCGGCTGCACCGCGGACGTGATGCCGATGTCGTTGACGAACGCGGCGGCGGTCTGGCTGCGAACGGTCGGCTCGCTCGCCTTCCAGCCGAACCGGCCGACGATCGTGCGCGCCGCGTCGAGGTAGGGCACCCGCCCCGAGATGCCGTCGCGGTTGGTGTCGTTCGGGTCGGCACGCCGCGCGAGCACCGCCACCGGCACCGCCTCGAGCAGGCCGAGGCCGACCAGCTGCGGCGCGACCCGCGGACCGATCGTCGCGTCGTCGCCGAGCTCGCCGTAGCGCAGGTCCTGCAGCTCGTACTCGGGCTGCAGCAGCGTGAACGGCTGGCCGTCCTGGTAGTGGCCGTGCACCTCGCGGTAGCGGATCGCGACCCGGGCCTCGGCGGCGACGCCCTGCACCGAGGCGTCCTGCACCTGGCCGCCGTAGTGGGGGTGGGGCGCGTCGGGCCCGTGCGCCCGGCGCACACCGATCCGGATCAGCAGGCCGTGGCGGTCGTGCTCGTCCGCCCGCGGCGGCGCGCTGCGGCCGTCCTTGAGGTGGCACGAGCTGCACGAGCGCGCGTTGAACAGCGGCCCGAGGCCGTCGCGCTGGCTGGCGCTGGCCGGCGCCTCGACCCAGTTCTGCTTGAAGAACGAGTTGCCGACCAGAAAGCGCCGGCGCTGCTTGCGGTCGAGCACGCGCGCCGGAAAGCCGAACGCATTGCCGCCTGTGTCGTCGACCGTGGCGACGCCGCCGAGCCGTTCGACCGATGCAGAAGCGGGGTGCTGGGCGGAGGTGGCGGTCGCCAGCAGCAGGGCTGCGGCCAGCAGGTGCGGGGCGGGGCGCATCGCTACTCGCCGGGCTCCACCGGCAGGTCGTGGCCGAGCTGCTTGCCGACGATCAGCAGCACCTCGGTCTGCTGCTCGAGGCTCTCGATGGCGCGCAGCATCGCCTTGCGCCCCGGGCCGCCGTCGGGGCCGAGGAACGCCTGGTCGAACGGCTTGGGGATCGCCCGCAGCGCCTTCTCGGTGCGTCGCAGCGCCGCCTCGAGCGCGTCGGCGACGTCTGGCTGGTCGCGGACCAGCTCGATCAACCCCGGGCCCTTGCTGCCGCCGACCTCGCTGCCGAGCACGACCGCCATCAGCCCGAGCTGGTTGGAGACGAAGTCCTGCCAGGTGTTGTCGCTGAAGCAGCTGTGTTCCTGCTCCTGGTCCTGGGTCTCGTAGGCGACGACCATGCGTTCGCCACCGAGCTCGAACGCCGTCAGCACGGTGACGCCGACGAGGATGCGACGCACCGACGCCTCGACCTCCTTCTCGAAGCGCACGCGGTACTTTGCGCCCGGCGCCCACTCGCGCTGCAGCTCCGAGAGATGCTGCACCAGCAGCGCGCTGACGGCGCGCAGGTACTGGCCGCGGCGCGCGGCATTCGCGGCCTTGCCGACCACGTAGTCGGTGAACGGGCGCGCGCCGGGGCCGTCGGCCGACAGGTCCTGGCCCCACAACAGGAACTCGATCGCGTGCCAGCCGACGCAGATGTTGGCCTCGCCGCCGCGTTCGTTGGCGAGCACCAGCAGCGGGGCGGCCAGCGTCGGGAAGCGCTCCTTGTCGTTGACGATGCCGCAGTCGCGCCGGCCCTCGACGTAGTCGACGTAGGCCTCGTCGATCGGCCACGCGTTGAGCAGCGGCTCACGCGTCTCGATCGGACCGTCGTGGAAGCGCAGCGCCTCGGTCATGCCGTAGAGCTCACGCGCGTGCAGCCACGCCTTCCTGGCGGCCGCGAGGTTCGCCGCACTCGGCTGCTCGGTCAGCTCGACGATGCGTTCGTGCATCGCGGCGGCGCGTTGCCGCACCTGGCCGTACAGCTGGTGGCTCCACGCCGCGTGGTGGCGCACGACCTCGCGCTTTTGCTGGGCGAGGTCCTGGGCGCTGAGCAGGGCCGGAAAACCGAACAAGCCGAGCGCGAGGGCCCGGCCGGGATGGCTGGCGAACATGATGGGATCGGTATGTCGGATCGGGCGGGGCGCGTCCAGCGGGACGGCGCATGGCCAAAGCCCATCCGGGTGTGTGCGGGTGGTCGGCGGGCGGGGGCGGGCCCCGCCGGCCGGGGCTCCGGGGCGAACCCCGGAGCGGTCGGGATCAGAACTGCAGTTCGACGCCGTCCGTCAGGATCAGCGCGCCGGTCGCGTCGACGCCGATGCCCTGGACCATGACGCTCAGGCCCGACAGGCCCGGCGGCACGATCACGGCCACGGCACCGCCGCCGAACGGCAGCGCGTACGGGAAGCCACCCGTGAAGCCGCCGATGAGCGGGAAGCTCGGGGCGAACGGGTTCAGCCACAGCGGCGGCAGGAAGGTCGACTGGCCGGCGGCCGTGTCGAACAGCTGGAACATCGCGGCGAACGGCTGGCCGTAGAGCGAGCCGTTCGGCGAGTCGACGCGGACCGAGACGCTCTGGAACGCCTGCGGGTTGCGCACGAACTCACCCGGGCCCTTGCTCGGCACGGCGTCGACGCCGGTCTTGAGGGTCAGGTCCAGGTCGGCGCCCGGGTACGGACGCGTCTCGAACGCCCACAGCGCATCGTTGCCCGAGGCCGGGTGCTGGATGTTGCAGATCGCGCGGTACGGGTTGTTCGGGTCGAAGATCAGGCCGGTCGGCTCCGAGCCGGTGGTGGCCAGCGACGCGAAGATCGCGAGGTGCTCGGCGACGCCGTCGCCGTCGGCGTCGACGGCCTTCCAGATGTCACCGGGGGTCTCGTCCTCGAGGATGTAGATCGCGCCGTCGGGGCCGATCGTCAGGTTGTCCGGATCGTCGAAGTTGGTCTCCGTGTCCGGGCCGGGGCTGGTGAAGGGGTCCTGCTGCGTCGGGTTGACGTCGGTGCCCGTCGCCAGGTTGATCGTGTCGTAGTTGCAGAAGTCGCGGACCATGCAGGTCGTGCTGCTGATCAGCTCGATCGACAGCACGCGGTTCTCGCTGGTCAGGGCGACGTAGACGCACTCGTTGCCGTTGGCGAGGAAGCCGATGTCGAGGTCCTCCGGGCGGCCGAACGGCGTGCCGAAGACTTCGTCGGCGGCGAGCTGGCCGGCCGTGACCGTCACGTAGGTGAACGGGTTGGTCGGGGTCAGCGGCTGGTTGTTGACGTCGGTCAGCGGGACCCACGTGGCCATGCCTTCGCGGGTGGTCAGCTGGTTGGCCGCCGAGTTGAAGTTCTCGGCCGGGTTGGCGTTCGGGTCGTTGGCGTAGCCGTCGACGCTGAGCACGAACGACTGGCCCGAGCTGAGGTCGCCGTAGGTCGTCGGCACGAACTTGTAGATGCTGCCCGTGTTGCTCTCGTCGATGTAGTAGAGCGTGCCTTCCGAGTCGATGCGCATGCCTTCGTGGCGGACCGACGGGATCGAGTCGTGCCAGATGACGTTGAACGGCCCGGTCGGGTCGAGCGGGTTGGTGCACTCGAAGAAGCGACCACCGGTGGTCTCCTCACCGAAGATGATCGAGCCCCACGGGGTCCAGGTGCACGGGTCGTTGGCGACGGTCTCGTCGGTGGTGTGGTCGAACGTGTTCGGGTCCGACTGACGGTTGGCGGCACCGGCGGCGTTGCCGATGAAGATCTCGATCCAGTCACCGGTCAGCGTGTCGTAGCGGAAGATGCCGCCGCCCGCGCCGAAGTTCTCGCACGGCACGAAGATGAAGCGGCTGTCGGGGCTGAACGCGACCATGTCCCAGTTGTTGGCGGTGGCCGGCAGGCCTTGCGCCATCAGGGTGTTGCGGTCGGTGATCTTGGTCTGGGTGACGCCGGTCGGCACCAGGAACGGAGCCGTGTTCTCGTTCGACGACGTGATCGGCGCCGAGTCGGGGATCGGGTAGAAGGTGCCTTGGGCGGCCAGCGAACCGGCGGCGACGAGCACGGAGGTAGTGAGGATGATGTTGCGCATTGGGTATCGGGTGGGCCGCGACCAACGCGGCCCGTTCGAGAGCACCCGACCCTAGGCAGCGGTGACAAAGTCACCGGTCCATCACGTTAAGAGTGGTGGCATGCGCGTTCCTTCACATGCGCTTGTCGCGGTGCATTGCCTCGCTGCCAATACGGCAATGCCTCGCAATGCACGTTCGTGCGCGCCGCTACTGGATCTTGATCTCGACGGCGTTGCTGAGGCCGAAGTAGAAGTCGAGCTGGCACAGCCCGGCGCCGAACAGCACGCCCTGGGCGTAGAACGTGAAGTCGACCAGCATCGGATCGTTCGGGATCGAGACCTGGTAGGTGACCAGCGTGATCAGGTCGAGGTCGGGCACCAGCACGCTCGAGCAGTTGGCGCCGATCGAGGTCATCGGCACGTCGGCGCGCGTGAGCCCGAGCACGACCGCGGGCAGCGGCGCGATCAGCGGGCTGATCTGCAGGGTGCTGCCGATCGTCGGCGTTCCGGAGATGAACAGCGGCGAGGTGCCGCCGCCAAGGGGCGTGATCTGGGCCGAAGCGGCGGTGGTCAACAGCAGGGCGCAGGCGAGGGTGGTCGTCTTCATGGCGTCGGTCGCGTAGCGGTCGGTTGGGCCCGTGACGATGGGTCGCGGGCAGGATCAGAGCCGACAGCCTGGCGGCCGATCGCGTAGCCGGAGCCAATGCTCCGCGAGCAATCGATGAGGATCCGCTACATCCGCGTGAACGACAGGTTCTCCGGTCCGACCAGCAGCGCCAGCTCGTCGAGCAGCTGGTCGGTGATGCGCACGCCGTTGTCCGAGCGCACGCGGAACCAGTCGCCGTCGTCCTCGATGTCCATGTGGAAGTGCGCGTCGCCCTTGTGGCGCTCGACGACCTCGTAGATCCGTTCGATCGACTGCTCGGTCGCCAGCGCACCGTCGAGGTTGAGCACGATGCCGGCGACCTCGCGCCGCACCACCTCCTCGGCGGCGTTCAGCTCGTCCAGCAGCAGCGCCGGCTCGTCGCTGCCCTTGTCGCGGCGCGCCTTCACGAACACGATCGCGTCCTCGACGATGTGGTCCTTGACGGTCTCGAACGTGCGCGCGAAGCACGTCACCGGCACCTGGCCGTCGAGGTCCTCGAGCAGGAACTTGGCCATCTTCTTGCCGGCGTTCTTGCCCTGCTTGATCTGCAGGATGCGCGCGCCGCTGATCATGCCGGCGATGCGGATCTGGTCACCCTGCTGCATCGTCTCGACCGCGCCGATGGTGCTGCCGGCGATGCGCGCCAGGAACCGACCCCGCTTCTCGAACGGGTGCCCCGACAGGTAGAAGCCGAGCGACTCCTTCTCGCGCGCCAGGCGGTCGTGCTCGGGCCACTCCGGCACGCCGTCGTCGACCGCCTCGGCGACCGCCACCGGCTCGGCCGCGAACAGCATCTTCTGGCCCTTGCGCTTGTCCTCGCGCGCGTTGGCCGCGGCGCGCAGCGCCGACTCGATCTGCTTGCTGTTGCCGGCGCGGGTGCGCCCCATGTCGTCGAACGCGCCGGACGTCACCAGGGACTCGAGCGCGGTCTTGTTGATCAGCGTGCCGTCGAGCCGCTCACACAGGTCGTCCATGTTCACGTACGGCCCGTTCTGGGCGCGTTCCTCGGCGATCGCGTCGGCGCAGCGCGAACCGACGCCCTTGATCGCGCCGAGGCCGTAGCGGATGCAGCCGTCCTCGACGTTGAAGTAGCGCATCGAGTGGTTGACCGACGGCGGCAGGATCGTCATGCCCGAGCGGCGGATGTCGTCGACGAACTCCTTGATCTTCTCGCTGTTGTTCGACTCCGTCGTCAGGTTCGCCGCGGTGAACTCGGTCGGGTAGTGGGCCTTGAGCCAGGCGGTCTGGTAGGTGACCAGCGCGTACGCCGTCGAGTGCGACTTGTTGAAGCCGTAGCCCGCGAAGTACTCCATCGTCTCGAAGAGCTCCTTGGCGAACTTGCCGTCGTAGCCCTTCGCCTCGGCCCCCTCGATGAACTGGTCCTTGAACTTGAGCATGACCTCGGGCTTCTTCTTGCCCATGGCCTTGCGCAGGTTGTCCGCCTCGGACATCGAGAAGCCCCCGATGCTGCCCGAGATCTGCATGACCTGTTCCTGGTAGACGATGACGCCGTAGGTCGGCTCGAGGATCGTCGAGGTGTCCTCGTGCGGGTCGACGGTCTTCTCCTCGCCGTGCTTTCTGCGCACGAACATGTCGACCATGCCCGAGCCGAGCGGGCCCGGGCGGTAGAGCGCCAGCACCGCGATCACGTCCTCGAAGTTGTCCGGCTTGAGCCGCGTCAGCAGTTCGCGCATGCCGGACGATTCCAGCTGGAACACGCCCTGCGTGTCGCCGCGCGCCATCAGCTCGTAGGTCGGCTTGTCGTCGAGCGGCAGGTGGTTGAGGTCGAGGTCGACGCCGTGCACCTCCTTCACCAGCCGCGCACCCTCGGCCAGGATCGTCAGCGTCTTGAGGCCGAGGAAGTCCATCTTGAGGAGGCCGACCTCCTCGAGCTCCGTCATCTGCCACTGGGTGATGACGTCGTCGCCGTTCTTGGCCAGCGGCACGTATTCGAGCACCGGCTTGTCGGCGATGACGACGCCGGCGGCGTGGATCGAGTTGTGGCGGGCCGAGCCCTCGAGCTTGAGCGCCAGCTCGAACAGGCGCTTGTGTTGCGGCGAGCTGTCGCGGATCTCCTGCAGTTCGGTGTCGGTCTCGAGCGCGGCCTTCAGCGACGCGCCGGGGCCCTGCGGCACCTTCTTGCACAGCGCGTTGATGTCCGAGACCGGGAAGTCGAGCACGCGGCCGACGTCCTTCAGCACGCCGCGCGACGCCATCGTACCGAACGTGATGATCTGGCAGACGCAGTCGTAGCCGTACTTCTCACGCACGTACTGGATGACCTCCTCGCGCCGGTTGCCGCAGAAGTCGATGTCGATATCCGGCATCGACACGCGGCCCGGGTTGAGGAAGCGCTCGAACAGCAGGTTGTACTCGAGCGGGCAGACGTCGGTGATGCCGAGGCAGTACGCGACGATCGAGCCGGCCGCCGAACCGCGCCCCGGGCCGACCGGGATGCCCATGTCCTTGGCGACCTTGATGAAGTCCCAGGTGATCAGGAAGTAGCTGACGAAGCCGAGCTTCTTGATGATCCCGACCTCGTAGTCGAGCCGTTCCTGCACCTGCTCGGTGATCTCGCCGTAGCGCTCGATCGCACCTTCGCGGCAGAGCTTGGCGAAGTAGTCGTCCGGGGTGCTCTTGTCCTCGGGTTCGTAGACCGGCACGTGGTAGACGCCGAACTCGATGTCGACGTCGCAGCGGTCGGCGATCTTGACGGTGTTCTCGAGCGCCTCCGGCCAGCTCGCGAACGCCTTGTGCATCTCGGCGCGCGACTTCAGGTAGAGCTCGCGCGAACCCATGCGGAAGCGCTCCTGGTCGGCGACCGACTTTCCCGACCGGATGCACAGCATGATGTCCTGCGCCAGCCAGTCTTCCTGCTTGAGGTAGTGCACGTCGTTGGTCGCGACGCACGGGATGCCGAGTTCTGCGCCGAGCTTCTTCAGCCCGACGGTGACCTTGCGCTGCGCCTCGTAGCCGGTGATCGCGACCTCGAGGAAGAAGTTCTCCTCGCCGAAGAGGTCGCGCAGCGACAGCGCCGCCTGCTTGGCGGCCTCGTAGTCGTTCTGCTGGATCGCCATCGCGACCTGCGACGAGACCGTGCCGGACAGGCAGATGATGCCCTCCTTGTGCGCCTCGATCATCTCGCGGTCGACGCGCGGCCGGTAGCTGAAGCCCTCGAGCCACGCCTTGCCGCTGAGCTTCTTGAGGTTCTCGAAGCCGACGTTGTTCTCGGCCAGCAGCGTCAGGTCGAACGTCGGGTTGTCGGCGCCGGCGGTCTCCTTGGCGGTGCGGCCGGCGTAGTAGGTCGTCTGGCCGAGGATCGGCTTGATCTCCGCCTTCTTGCACGCCTTGAACAGGTCCACCGACCCGAACATGTTGCCGTTGTCGGTCAGCGCGATGGCCGGCTGGCCATCCTCCTTGGCGGCCGCGACCAGCGGCCCGACCTGGGCCGGAGCGGTCAGCAGGCTGTAGTGCGAACGCACGTGCAGGTGGACGAACGGCGGCGCTTCGGTCATCGCGCCGCAAGGTTACCGCTTCCGTCGTCCGGCTTCGAGCCACTGCGTGCGAGCCCGCGGGCGCGCGTTGGTTGCGTTGCGAAGCAACGCGCTCGAGAAAGCGCGCGGCTTCAGCCGCGCGCGATCCACGCGATGCGAAGCAACGCGCTCGAAGAAGCGCGCGGCCTTAGCCGCGCGCGATCCACGCGATGCGAAGCAACGCGCTCGAGAAAGCGCGCGGCTTCAGCCGCGCGCGATCGAAGCGCTGTTCGGCGGCAGGTCGGCGATCAGGCCGATCTTGCGTCCCGCCTCGGCGAAGCGGTCTAGCACCTGGTCGATCTGCTCGTCGGTGTGGCTGGCGATGTACGACGTGCGGATCAGGTCGGCGCCGACCGGCACTGCCGGTTGGGTCACGGCGTTGGTGAACAATCCACAGTCGAACAGCGTTCTCCACAGCCGCAGCATGCGGTCCTGGTCGCCGACGATGACCGGCACGATCGGGCTGGCCAGCGTGCCTTCCGTCTTGAAGCCCATCTCGGCCAGTCCCGTGCGCACGCGGTGCGCGATCTGCAGCACGCGCTTGCGCATGTCGGGCTGCTGCTCGATCAGGTCGAGCGACGCCAGCGCGGCGGCCGCCGACGACGGCGTGATCGACGCCGAGAAGATCAGCGAACGCGCCTGGTGGCGCATGTAGTGGATCACCTTGGCCGGACCGGCGACGAACCCGCCGAGGCTGGCGAAGCTCTTCGAGAACGTGCCCATCACCAGGTCGGGGTGGATGCCGCAGTGCTCGGCCGCGCCCCGGCCGGTCTCGCCGAGCACGCCGATCGCGTGCGCCTCGTCGACCATCAGGCGCGCGCCGTACTGGTCGGCAAGCGCGCGGATCTCGGCGAGCGGCGCGAGGTCGCCCATCATCGAGTAGAGACCGTCGACGACGATCATCATGCCGCGCTGCTGTTCGCTGGCGAGCTGCAGGTGGCGCTCGAGGTCCTCGACGTCGCTGTGGCGGAACTTGCGCACGTCGGCGAACGCCAGCCGGCAGCCGTCGATGATCGACGCGTGGTTCTCGCGGTCACAGAAGATCACGTCGCCCTTGCCGCAGATCGACGAGATCGCGCCGAGGTTGACCTGGAAGCCGGTCGAGTAGCACAGCGCAGCTTCCTGCCCCATGAACTTTGCCAGCCGTCGTTCCAACTCCTCGTGGAGCTCGAGCGTGCCGTTGAGGAACCGCGAGCCCGAGCACGACGTGCCGTAGCGGTCGATGGCTTCGCGTGCAGCAGCGCGCACCTTCGGGTGGTGGGTCAACCCGAGGTAGTTGTTGCTGCCGATCATGATCAGCTGCTTGCCGCCGATCTCGACCTCGGTGCCCTCACTCCCTTCCAGTGGAATGAAGTAGGGATACACACCGAGCGCCTTCAGCTCGTCGGGCCGGTCAAAGCCGTCGCACTTTTCGAAGATGTCCAAGGTCCGTCAGGATGGTAGATTCCGGCGCCTGGACTGACAAAACCTTTGTCCGCGCCGGGTTCCAGAGGATTCGAGAGGATGGTGGAAACTGCGTCAGCGCCGAATCGGTTGCCGGGATCCGGCAGCCTGCTGGTGACCGGGGCGACGGGGTTCCTCGGTGGCGTGCTGGTGCGTCGGTTATTGGCGGATGGTATCGCACCGGAGCGCCTGCGGTGCCTGGTTCGCGACCCCGCGCGGGCGGCCCGCGGTGGCCTGCCGACCGAATCGCTGGTCCACGCCGACCTCGGTGCGCACGACTGCGGTGCCGCGATCGCCGAGGCGGCGCGCGGGGCCGACCTGGTCGTGCACCTGGCCGGCTCGCTGAAGGCCTACGACCGCGCGGGCTTCGACGAGGTCAACGTGCACGGCACCGAACGGCTGGTCGCGGCCGTGCGCGAGGCGGCGCCGCGAGCGCACTTCGTGCACGTCTCGTCGCTGGCTGCGGCCGGGCCGAGCGTCGACGGTGCGGGCAGCGATCGGCCGGCGGCGGAATGTCGCACCGTCTCGCGCTACGGCGAGAGCAAGCGGCGCGGCGAACTGGCGGTGGTCGGCAGCGGCATGGCCTTCACGGTGCTGCGCCCGCCGGTCGTCTACGGCCCCGACGACGGCGCGACGCAGCTGTTGTTCCGCCAGGTGCTGGCGCCGCTGACCGCGGTGCCGAGGCGGCCGCGGCCGCTGTCGGTGATCCACGCCGACGACGTCGCCGAGGCCTTGTGGCTGGCGGTGTGCAGGCGGCCGGCCGGCGCGTTCCTGCCGCTCGACGGCCCCGAACGGACCGATACCCACGCGTTCCTGCGCGCGATCGGCGCTGCCTGCGACCGCCCGCCGCGGCTGCTGCCGGTGCCGATGGCGGTCGCCGGCCTGGCTGCTCGTGCCAGCGACCTGTGGGCGCGGCTGCGTCGAACACCTGGCTACTTCAACCGCGACAAGGTGCGCGAGATCGCGGCGCCGGGCTGGGTCGCCGACGGCGGCCCGGCGCGGCGGCTGCTCGGCTTCTCGGCGGGCACCCGACTGGCCGACGGCCTGCGCGCGGTTGCGGTCGCCGAGGGCTTCGCGGCTCGGTAGGTCAGCGCCGGGTCCGCGCGAAGCGCAGCAGCTCCAGCAGATCGGCCGACGTCAGCGTGGCCAACGAGCACCTCGCGACGACGTCGTCGCCGTCGGTCGCGACCTCGATGGCCTGCAGCGAGCGGACCAGCTTGTCGTGGGCCGTGTCGCGTGCGCCGTCCGGGATCACTCCGTCGATCATCGCGACGAACGTGTGATCCAGACGACCGGCGAAGGTCCGCCACGCCTCGACCTCGTCGCTTGCGAGGAACCGGAGTTCGGCCACGGCCGTCGGCGCGAAGTCCACCGTCAGGGTCGCCCTCGTCGGTTTCGGCGCGCCCGCGAACGCCGACCACAAGGAGCTGGTCTCGGGCATGGTCACGTGGATGGCGGCCGGCCGACGGCCGAGCGCGCGGCGATGGCGGTGGCGGCGGCCGCGTCGGCGAACGCGACCTTGCCGAGCGTGCCGGTCGCGGCTTCTGCCGTGACGTCGAGCTTGCCGTCCTGCCAGGCGTCACCGCGCACGGTCGCGGGCAGCTGGGCGTCGCGGTACCGCTCGGGTTCGAACGAGCCGACCGCCTGCCACGCGATGTCGAAGGGGCGTTGCTCGTTCGATCCGGCGAGGAAGAACAGCGCCGAGTGGTCGATTCGCACGTCGCCAAAGCGCTCCGTGAGCGCGAACGGCAGCTCGGCCGCGCTGTCGATCACCCGCTGGCAGCCGTTCCGCATCGCCGCGGTCGTCGGGCGCCCGAACGTCTCCAGCATGCCGCTGATCTGCTCGCAGCTCAGCTGCCGTCGTCCGGCAGCGAGCCAGCTGAGGTCCGGCAGCCGGGCGTGGTCGACGACCAGGCTCAGGTCGTAGGCCTTCGGCACGCGCAGGTCCACAGCGGCGAGTCGTCGTCGTGGGATCGGCACCGGCGCGGCTCGGTCGTCGAGCGCCACCAGCGCGCGCCTCGCGCGCTCGCGCAGCGCCTCCGGCTGATCGCCTTTGGCGAGCGCGGTCAGCTCGGGCCTGGCGTTCCTGCAGCCGCGTCGGAGCAGCACGTCGATCGCGACCATGCGGTCGAGGATCGCGACGCGGCGGGCGACCGGATCCGATGGCAACGGCGTCGGCAGCATCTGCCGCAGGCCGAAGTCGGAAGGGTCGTAGCCACAGCGTTCGAGGTGAAAGGCGCCGTCGGTCATGGCCAGCAACTCGTGCGGGCCGTGGTAGAGCAGCGTCACGAAGCCGAGCAGGTCGGTGTTGCCCAGCCCGAAGTCGAACTCGTCCCCGCACAGCGGCACCCAGCGCGGCGAGCCGGTGTGCGAGCCGCCGATGTCCGCGATGTAGTCGAACTCCAGCACGCCTTCGTCGGTGCGCCGGTAGCGCGACGTCTCGAACCGGCCGCCGCTGCGCACGCGCTCGGCGACCTTCGCGCCGGGTTCCTCCGCGAGCCGTTCGTCCTCGACGTCGGGCAGCTGCGGTTGCGTGGGGGAGGTCGGCTCCTGCTGGCCGGCGAGGCAGGCGCAGGCGGCGACGACGCAGAGGACTCCCTTCATCGCGGCAGTCGAAGCCCGCACCGGATCGCGGTCAAGCCCCGCCGGCTACTTCAGTAGCTGCATCAACAGCGCCTTCTGCACGTGCGCGCGGTTGGCCGCCTGGTCGTAGATCTTGGAGCGTTCGCCGTCGAGCACCTCGTCGGTCGCGGCGACGTTGCGACGCACCGGCAGCGGATGCATCAGCATCGCGTTGTCGGTCCCGGCCATCAGCCCGGCGTCGACGCGCCAGTCCTGCAGCGAACGCTTGACCATCGCCTCGCGTTCGTCGTCGTCCCAGTACTTGGTGCAGCCCCACGAGCGCGCGTAGAGGACCTCGGCGCCCTTGGTGCCCTCGAGGCGGTCGTTGACGACCCGCACCGAGCCGCCGGCGTGCTCGGCCGCCGCCTTGCTGCGCTGCAGCACCTCGTCGTCGACCTCGAAGCCGAGCGGGTGGGCGAGCGTGATCTCCATGCCCATCAGCGAGGCCAGCTGCAGCACCGAGTGGGTCGGTCCGAGCGACTTCGGTTCGGGGTGGTTGCACCACATCAGCGTCACCTTGCGACCCTGCATGTTGACCAGGTTCTCGCGCATCGTCAGCATGTCGGCGAGCGCCTGGCACGGGTGCTCGAACACCGTTTCGAGGTTGATGACCGGCACCGAGCTGTGCTGCGCGTAGCTGCGCAGCAGCAGCTCCTGGCGGTCGCGTTCCCAGGTGCCGGTGCGCGCCGCGGCGCGGATGCCGAGCGCGTCGACGTAGCGGGACAGCGTGCGCGCCGCGTCCTTGACGTGCTCCTCGGCGCGGCCGTCCATGATCGCCTGCTCGTTGGGCTCGAGCTCGTAGAGGTCGTCGGCCGACAGGTTGATGCAGTGGCCGCCGAGCTGCTGCATGCCGACCTCGAACGACACGCGCGTGCGCAGGCTCGGCTGGAAGAACAGCATGCCGAGCGTCTTGCCGCCGAGCACCTGCCCAGGCCGCTTGCCCTTGACGCGCGTGGCGAGGTCGAGGAGGTCGTCGAGTTCGTGCCGGGTCATTCCGGCGGTGGACAGGAAGTCGCGCTTGCTCAAGGTTGGTCGCTCCGGTGGACTGGGGGCGACCTTAGATGTCCACGACGCCTCCGACAAGCGCAGACGAACGCCGTATGGCGCAGTGTCTCGAACTGGCCCGCGAGGCCGCCGCCCGCGACGAGGTCCCGGTCGGCGCGATCGTCGTGCTCGGCGACGAGGTCATCGGGGTCGGCCGCAACCGCGTCGAGGAGCTACGCTCGCCGCTGGCCCATGCCGAGATCGAGGCGCTGCAGCAGGCGTTCGCGCACACCGGCGACAAGCGGCTGCCGGACGCGCAGCTGTTCTGCACGCTCGAGCCGTGCTTCTTGTGTGCCGGGGCGATCCTGCATGCGCGCATCCGGCGGGTCGTGTTCGGCGCCCGCGACCCCAAGTTCGGTGCGGTGCGTTCGCTCGGAGCGATCCTCGAGGACGACCGGCTCAACCACCGCTGCGAGGTGGTGGAGGGGGCCGGTGCGGCGACCAGCGCCGAACTGCTGCGCGCCTTCTTCCGGGCGCGCAGGTGAACGGACGGTGCCGCCGGAGGTTGGCGGACGGGCTGTAGCTTCACGACGTTTCCCGACGACCAAGGTTGAAATGCATCGGCGGATCTGCACGATCCGTCGCCCCATTCGTCTTCGCGTCCCCACGCGGAGACCCTCGCGGAGAGGTGCCAGAGTGGCTGAATGGCCCGGTTTCGAAAACCGGTTAGTGCGCAAGTGCTACGGGGGTTCGAATCCCCCCCTCTCCGCCACTTTTTCCCCTCGCCTGGCGAGGGTCGTGTCATGGCCGAACGGGACGACGCCGACCGCAGCTACCGGGCGATCGCCGCCCGCATCGAGGCCTGCCTGCGCGAGCACCTGCCCGACGGCTTCCGCCATCGGCTGCTCGACCGGCAGCGCGGCTGGGTGATCGAGCCCCCGCCGACGTCGGCGACCGCCCGCCCCGGCGAGTTCGGCCTGTGGGTCACCCGCGACGCCGACTGGATCGTCGCGAGCTACGGCAACACCGACGCCGGCTTCGACCCGCCGTGCACCCTGCAGACCCTGTCGCTCGCGACCGAGCTGACCACCACCCCGCTGCCCAGCGGCCGCGACCCTCTGCGCACCTTCCTGCTCGACCTGATCGCCCGCACCCCCAACCTCTGGGCCTGCACCTGACCCCCGTCCCTGAGATTGGTTCCGTCCCTGAGGTTGGTTCCGTCCCTGAGGTTGGTTCCGTCCCTGAGATTGGTTCCGTCCCTGAGATTGGTTCCGTCCCTGAGGTTGGTTCGGGGAGCAAACCTCACCTTCCGGGTTCCGCCTGGCGCATGCCGAGCTGTGCGCCGGCGACGACGACCAGCTGCTGCCGCGGCCCGATCCGCGCGGCTAGACGTCGACGCGCGGCACGACGCGTTCGCTGGCGTCGTCCAGCTCGAAGAAGGTCGGCATCTCGACGCCCATCGCGCCGCCGACGATGCTGGTCGGGAACGCCTCGAGCACGTTGCGCAGGTCGCGCACGTTGCCGTTGAAGAAGCGGCGCGCCGCCGCGATCCGGTCCTCGGTGATCGCCAGCTCCTCCTGCAGGGTGCGGAAGTGGGCGTCGCTCTTGAGCTCGGGGTAGCCCTCGGCGACCGCGAACAGCGTCTTCATCGCCAGGCCGAGCTGGCTCTCGTCGCGGCCCTGGCTCTCGGCCGAGCCGTGGTTCTGCATCGCGGTGTTGCGCAGCTGCACGACCCGCTCGAGCGTCTCCTGCTCGTGCCGGGCGTAGCCCTTGACGGTCTCGACCAGGTTCGGGATCAGGTCGTAGCGGCGCTTCAGCTCGACATCGATGTCGGCCCAGCTCTCCTTGGTGGTGTTGCGCAGGCGGGTGATGCGGTTGAACACGGCGATGCCCCAGATCAGCGGGATCAGCACGGCCACCGCGACGACGATCAGGATCGGTTCCATCAGCTGTCGAGCTCCTTCACGAGGTGGCGCGGCCACCATTCGCAAAACCTGCCGAGGAAGGCGATCTCGGCCTTGAAGCGCGCAGGCTCCCAGCGGCCGCGGCCGTCGCTCAGGCACAGGGCACCGTGCTCGATGTCGATCATCGGCGGCCGCTCCGCCAGCAGGAACTCCATCATGCGCGGGTGCAGCACGTCGTAGGCGAACCGGCGGTCGCTCGACTTGACGAAGTACTTGCGGCTGAACTCGTCCGACTCGAAGTCGATGTCGTCGAAGCCGAACGCGCCCTTCAGCTTGTCCCACATGCCCTCCGGCCGGACCAGCAGCGGCGGCGTGTCCCACGGCGGGTGCACGATCAGGTAGCTGAAGTTGTAGGTCGTCGTGCTGCGGTTCTTGCCGCTGCCCGACGTCACCTTGTAGCGGAAGTCGCCGGCTACCAGCCGGCACGGCCGATCGAACAGCAGCACGGTGCCGGTCATCGTGTTGCGCGCGACGCGGCCGTGGCCGCGTCGGAAGATCTCGAACTGCGCATACTCGTCGTCGTGGCCGTGGTCGACGCCGGGGTCGAAGCGCAGGCCTAGCTCCTGCGCCAACCCCTGCAGCGCCTCACGGCGCTTCTTCTCCTGCAGCCAGCCGAAGTACGCGAAGACCGCGACCAGCAGGATCCCCGCGACGATCAGGAACGGCATGCCGCGAGGGTAGCGTGGGCTCCGGCCCGCGCTACTTCTTGTCGCCGCCGCCGGCTTCGCCGCCGAGCTTGCCGGCGCCGTGCAGCTGCGTGATCGCGGCGCGCGCGGCCTTCTGCACCTCCCGGTCGTCGTCGGTGGTCCAGTCGATCAGGTAGGGAAGCGCCGCCGGCTCGCCGAGCAGCGCCAGCGAACGGATCGCCAGCAGCCGCTGCGCCTTGTCCTGATCGGGCATCGCCTGCGCGATCAGCTTGGCCGCGGCACTCGCCGGGGTCGTGTCGATGCGCCGGCTGGCGTCGCCCCAGAAGTCCTCCTGTTGGCGGATGGCGCGCAGGTCGTCCAGCGTGTTCTTCGCGTACTTGCGCACGTACGTGTCGTCGTCGCGCAGCAGCGGCAGCAGGTAGGCAGCGGCGCGCGAACCGAGCGCGCGCACCAGGGCCTGTGCGGCGCCGCTGCGCGTGCCCGATCGATCGTCGGCCAGCAGCGCTGCGACCTGCGTCTCGAGCTCGACGACGCGCGCGTCGGGCATCGCCTTCAGCGTCGAGTAGGTGTTCTCCTGGAGCAGCAGCAGCCACAGGTCGCGATCGAATTCGAGGCGCTGCATCAGGCGCTCGATGTTGCCGATCCGCGGGTTGGCGCGAAGCGCCCGTTTGCCCGCCTCGGCGTAGCGGCGCGCGACCTCGGCGGGCAGCTGCGAGAGGACGCCCAGCCAGAGCCGGGCGTCGGAGGTCGAAGCCAGCCGCGAGACGCAGCTCTCGAGTCGCGGGTGGCGCTGCAGTTCTTCGGCATCGAGCGCGCGGAATGACGTCACCAGCGTGTAGCGGTTCTCGGGCTGGTCCTTCGGCCGCTCGGTGCTGTTGGCCAACAGCAGCGTGGTCAGCGCCGGCAGGCCGGCGGTGGGCACCCTCGCGCCGTCGCCGCCGTTGCCGTGCAGCAGGTCGAACCACACCTTGTCGGCGTGCGGGCCGGCGACCAGCGCCTGCCACAGGCGGACCTGCGCGTCGAACGGGTAGCCGACCTCGCCGGTGCAGAGGTAGTCGATGCGGCGCGTGCCGCGATTGGTGCGGGCGCCGCCGCGGTTGGCCCGGGTGGTCGCCGTGCCCTGCACGGTCGACGCCGAATCGCTCCAGTCGATGTCGTAGTGCGCGGCCAGCAGCGGGATCGCTGCCTCGTCGCCGGCGCGCACCAGCTCCTGGAACAGCCTGTCGGCGGTGTTGCCGTCGAGCTTCGCGTGGAAGCGTTCGAGCAGGTCGCGCAGTTGGTCACGCGCTGCGGCGTGATCCTGCTGCGACAGCTCGACCAGCACGCCGATGCAGTGCGGCAGCAGCTGAGGGCGCGCCGCCGCGATCGCACCGATCCACGGCGCGGCGCGGTCGGGCGCGGCCACACCGCCGAGACGCAGCAGCTCGAGCACTTCCGGGCGCCAGTGGATGCGGCCGTCGTGCAGCGTGCCGCGCCACGACACCGACGGGTCCTCGAAGCACTGCTGCACGGCCGCCCGGCAGGCCTCGAACCACGACGGATGCGGTTCGCGCTGGCGCAGCACGTTGAGCGCCTGACGGGGATCCCGCTGTTCGGGCAACGAACGGATCACGCGTGCCGCCTGCGCCGGGCTCGCCTGCCGGTAGATGTCCTCGAGCCAGCTCGTCTGCTTCTGGAAGTAGCCGAGCTCGACCAGCGTGACGACGTCGTCGCGCGCGGCGTCGGTCCACGCCACCTGCATGCGGTCGAGCATGCCGGACAGCCCGGCCGCCGGACCGACCGGTGGCGACTGTGGCTCCCGTCGCGGCAGACGTCCGAGTTGGCTCGCCGTCTGCGCGGCCCGGTGGATCCAGGCATCGTCGGCCTCGACCCGGAACTCGTTGCCAGGACCGCCCGGGAAGTAGAAGTTGAAGTTGGCCGGCAGCGTGGTCGCGACCTCGAAGAACAGCTCGGTGCCGCCTTGCGGCCCGAATGCGAGCAGGGTCATCAGCAGGGTCTGTGCCGCCGTCCGCTGCGACGCGACCGGCGACGCCAGCGCGGCCCGGATGCGCTGGTGGTGCATCGAGAAGAACACCTCGCGTTCGACCTCGGAGTAGCGCTGCCAGTTGTTGGTGGCGGCGTTCATGGCGAGCGCCCGGGCGTCGGCGTTCTCGTTGCCGGCCAGCGCCAGCACGTCCTGCGGGCCGAGGTCGTGCGCGACCCGACGAAGGTTGCGCCAGGTCTCGCCGGTCGGATCGTTGCTGCGGGCGAACGCCGCGAACACGTCGGCCATGCCCTTGCCGCGCGCCGACGCGTTGGCCGACGCGAACCGCACCAGCGGCAGCGGCCCGGACGCGGCGGTCTTCAGCAGGAACGCGCGCGCCGGCTCGCCGCCGATCGACCACAGCAACTCGTAGAAGTACGACAGCTTCGGCGACAGGTTGCGCAGCCGCCAGTCCTCGCGCGCGATCGAGTCGTCGACGGCGAGCTGCCGGGCGACGACGCGCGCGGCCGGGTCGCCGAGCCACAGCACCTCGGTGCGCAGCGCCTGCAGGCGGCGTTCGTCCTCGCGCGACAGCTTCTGGTCGTTGGCGTAGCGCGACAGGATCTCGGCCATCCGGATCACCAGCGCCTCGGCCTTCTGTTCGCGCTCGCGGTCCTGCTGGCGGTCCTGGTTGCCGCTCTCGAGCAGCGCCTTGGCCTGCTCGGCGCGCTCGCCGCCGGACCTGGTGGCGCGCTCGAGCAGCGGCCGGGCCTCGTCGCGGCGGTCGAGCGTCCACAGCAGACGGCCGAGCCGCAGCGCGGTGTCCTCGTGCACGTCCTTGGCGCGCGCGTCGGCGAGCAGGCCGCGGTAGAGCTGCTCGGCGTGGTCGAGGCGGCCCTCGGAGGTCTCGACGACGGCGGCGTAGTCGAGCCGTTCCTTGGGCGTGGCTTCCCGGATCTGGCAGGGGATCGACGCGGCCAGGGCGGCCAGCGTCAGCGACGTTCGTAGGAGTTCCTTCATGCCGGTAACAGACGGGATCGGTCGTTCGGACTTGTCGCGGGTGCGCGGATTCGATGTCGCCCAGATGTCAAGGTCGGCCGGATGTCGCGGTCGCCCAGGTCACGATCGACCAGGTCACGATCGACCCGGTCACGATCGACCCGGTCACGATCGACCCGGTGACGTGGCGGCGGGGCCGCCGTCGGCGTCGGGCACCAGCCGGTAGCCGACGCCGTGCACGGTGACCAGGTGCCTGGGCTTCTTCGGGTCGTTCTCGAGCTTCTTGCGAAGGTGCAGCAGGTGGGTGTCGATGGTGCGGTCGCCGATCGTCGCGCCGTTCCAGACCTCGTCGAGGAACATCGTGCGGTCGACCACGCGGCCGCGCTCGCGCCACAGCAGTTCGAGCATCGCGGCCTCGGTCGGCGACAGCCGGTGGCTGTGGCCGGCGCGGGTCAGCTCGTAGGCGGCCAGATCGACGGCGACGTCGCCGAACGCAAACCGGCCGCTCATCTGCTCGCTCGGCGCATCGGCCTCGCGGCGCCGCAGCAGCGCCTTGATGCGGGCGCGCAGTTCGCGCAGCCCGAACGGCTTGGTTACGTAGTCGTCGGCGCCGAGCTCGAGGCCGAGCACCTTGTCGGCCTCGCTGCTGCGCGCGGTCAGCAGCAGGATCGGCGTGCGGCGGTCGTGCTCGCGCACCGAGCGCAGGATCTCGAGGCCGCTCGGGCCGGGCAGCATCACGTCGAGGATCAGCAGGTCGAACCGGCGCTCCCTCAGGATCGCCAGCGCCTCGTCGCCGTCCTGCGCGACGGTCGCGCTGTGGCCGTCGTGCTGCAGCGCATCGTGCAGCACGGTGCGGATCGACGCGTCGTCTTCTACGAACAGGACCTCGAAGGTCATCGTTGCGGCTCCTCGGTCATGGTCTGGGAGGTGCTGGTGATGGGCAGTACCAGGTCGAACGCGCAGCCGTCGCCGTCGTCGGGCGCGTTGCAGGTCAGCGTGCCGCCGTGGTGGCTGACGATCGCGCGCGACAGGAACAGGCCGAGGCCGACGCCGGCGATCGCGCCGCTCTGGTGCGCCGTGCCGCGGCGGAATCGCTCGAAGATCCGTTCGCGCTCGGGGCCGGGCACGCCCGGGCCGTGGTCGCGCACGCGCACCGTGAAGCGGCCGTCGCCGCCGAACGTGTGCACGTCGACGCGGCGACCGCCGCTCGCGTACTTGCGCGCGTTCTCGAGCAGGTTGAGCAGTGTCTGGGTGATCGCGCCGCGGTCGAGCCGCGCCGGCGCCGCCGCCGCGCCCTCGTGCAGCGTGACCGTCAGGCCGTGCCGTTCGCCGAGCGGCGCGTAGGTGCGCACGGCCTCGCGCACGACGTCGGCGGCGTCGTCGTCGCGCAGGTCGTAGGCGCGCTCGCCGCGCTCGAGCTGGCCGAGGTCGAGCACGTTGTCGATCAGCGCCGACAGCCGCGCGGTCTCGCCGGCCATCATCGCGAAGTAGTCGCGCTGGCGTTCGGGCCGCACCTCGTCGTCGTGCAGCACGTCGGCGATCAGGCGCAACGACGCGACCGGCGTCTTCAGCTCGTGGGTCACGCCGGACAAGAACTCGGTGCGCGCGCGCATCGCCGCGTTCTCGCGCCGCAGCGCGCGCATCGTCGCCCAGACGCTGCCGCCGAACAGCAGCAGCAGCAGCGCGCCGAGCGACCAGACCGCGGCCGGCCGCGCATACCACGGCAGCGCCGGCACCGGGGGCGGTGCGATCCAGGCCAGCGGCGACAGCACGGTGGCGGCGGCGGCGCTCGGCTCGAAGCGCAGCGCGCCGCGCGCCGGCACCGGCGGCAGTTCGAGCGGGTTGGGCGTGCGCGTGCCGAGGCCGTGCAGCTGCTGCAGGAACGCGCGCGGCAGCAGCGCCCCGCGGCCCGCGCCGTCGCCGCCCGGAAACCACAGCGCGACCTGGCCGTCGAACGCCTGCGCGTGCCGCAGGCCGTCCGGTTCGCGCAGCAGGCGGTTGGCGCGCCGCAGCAGCGCGCGTCGCTCGGTGCGCGCGGCGTGGTCCGTCTCGATCGCGGCGACGTCGTGGCCGTGCTCGTGCAGGCGACGCAGCGTCGTCGTCGCGACCCGGCGCGGCAGCGCAGCCAGCTGCCCGGCCCGTTCGGCGAGCGCGAACCGGCCGCGCTCGGCCTGCAGCAGGCACAGCGCCGCGAACGCGTCGGCGACGTCGCGTTCGCCGAACGCCGCCGGCGGCAGCTTCGCGAGGTATCGCTGCAGGTCCGCCAGCAGCGCCTCGCAGCGCGCGTCGTCCCCGCGGCGGTGCGCCTGCCAGGCGGCGGCGCCGAGCACCGGCCAGCTGCGGCGGGCGCCGCCGTCGAGGCGCCGCAGCACCGCGTCCATGCGCTGCGCGGCGGCGATCTGCTCGCCGTCGTTGAACTCGAGCCGCTGCACCTCGACCAGCCGTTCGCGCGTCAGCGAGTCGAGCGGCACGCCGTCGGTCTCGAGCAGCCAGCCGATCCGATCGGCGACCACGACCTCGCCGTCGCGCACCTCGAACCGCTGCTCGACCGGGCACAGTTCGAGCACCGCCGGCTGCGCCAGCACCGCACGCATCGCCAGCGCGGTGTCGCGGGCGTCCCGTTCGGCGGCCCAGACGGCGCGTTCGTGCGCCTCGCTGGTGGCCTGCACCAGGCCCCAGCCGGCGAACGCGACCAGCGCGGTGCCGGACGCGAGCGCGAGCAGCAGCAGCAGCGGACGGGCGGTGTGGCGGCGGCGGGCGATGGCAGCACGCTAACGGGCCCGGTCGCGGAGTTGTCAACGAGATGTCGCGGTCAGCGCAGCAGCACGTCGTAGACCTGCAGCCGCGCCACGTGCGGGCCCAGCAGTTCGTCGACGGCCTGCCGGTGCAGCGGATGGTCGGCGTAGGCCTCCAGCGCCGGCAGGTCTTCGAAGTTCATCACGAACGCGGCGTGGTAGTCGTTGTCGATCGCGGGGTGGTCGAGCAGCGGCTGGCCGAACGAGACCCGGGTCAGCCCGGGGATCCGGCCGACGAAGCCGCGGCCGGTGCGCTCGATCCGTTCGAGCACGTCGCGGTCGTCCGGGTCCTTCAGCCACATCAACACGACGTGGTCGACCTGGCCGGCCTCGGAGTCGGTGGTCTGGCAGCCCGTCAGCAGCGTCGCAGCCAGCATCACGGCCAGCATCACATTACGGCAGCGCATCACGGCAGCGTCTCCCACAAGAACGTCCACGAGAGCGCCGCCATGAACGCGGCCTGCTTGTTGTCGGCGGCGCCGCCGTGGCCGCCCTCGATGTTCTCGTAGTAGAGCACGTCGTGGCCCTGCGCCATCATGCGCGCCATCATCTTGCGCGCGTGGCCGGGGTGCACGCGGTCGTCGCGCGTCGACGTCGTGAACAGCACCTTCGGGTACTTCGTGTCCTTGTCGACGTTGTGGTACGGCGAGTAGCGCCGCAGCCACTCGGCCTCTTCGGGCACGTCGGGATCGCCGTACTCGCCCATCCACGAGGCCCCGGCGAGCAGCTTGTGGTAGCGCAGCATGTCGAGCAACGGCACCTGGCAGACGACCGACCGGAACAGGTCGGGGTACATCACGGTCATGTTGCCCATCAACAGCCCGCCGTTGCTGCCGCCCTGGATGCCGAGGTGGCGCGGCGACGTGATCTGCGCGTCGATCAGGTCCTCTGCGACCGCGGCGAAGTCCTGGTAGCACTTGTCGCGGTTGGCCTTCAAAGCCGCCTGGTGCCAGCGCGGGCCGAACTCGCCGCCGCCGCGGATGTTGGCGACCGCGTAGACGCCGCCGCGTTCGAGCCAGCTGGCGCCGACCGTCGCGCTGTAGCCCGGCGTCAGCGAGACCTCGAAGCCGCCGTAGCCGTACAGCAGCGTCGGGTTGCTGCCGTCGCGCGCGGCGTCGTCCTTCATCACCAGGAAGTAGGGCACGCGCGTGCCGTCCTTCGACGTCGCCTCGCGCTGCTCGACGACCAGGCCCGCGGTGTCGAAGAACGCCGGCAGGCTCTTCAGCTTCTGCGGAGCGCCCTTGCCGATCGTGCCGCGCCACAGGCTGGTCGGCGTCAGGTAGTCGGTCACCGTCAGCCAGTAGTCGTCGCCCTGCTCGTCGTCGACCGGCGACGCCGAGATCGTGCCGAACTCCGGCAGACCCGGCAGCTTCTCGAGCCGCCAGCCGTCGTCGCCGTGGGTGGCCGCGTAGACGACGTTGCGCACGTTGTCGAGCACGTTGACCAGCAGGTGGTTCCTGGTGCCCGACCAGCCGCTCAAAGAGCTGCGTTCGGTCGGTGCGAACAGCACGTCGAACCGGCGCTTGCCGGCCAGGAAGTCGTCGAACCGGGTCACCAGCAGCGAGCCGGCCGCGTAGCGTTCGCCGCCGACCTGCCAGTCCTCGCGCAGCTCCAGCAACAGCCACTCGCGGTGCACGGACGCGTTGGCGCTGTCCTGCTTGTCGAGCTTGACGATCTGGTCGCCGCTGACGAAGAACATCTCGTTGGTGTAGAACGTGACGCCGCGGTAGAGGAAGTCGCGTTCGAAGCCGACGGTCGGGTCGCGGTAGGCGTAGAAGAACACGTCGCTGGCCTCGCCCTGCTCGAGCGTGACGGCGTCCGCGATCGGCGTGCCGCGCTTCCAGACCTTGGCGACGCGCGGGTAGCCGGACTCGGTCATCGAGCCCTCGCCGAAGTCGGTGCCGACGTAGAGCGTGTCGCGGTCCTTCCAGGCGACCTGCGTCTTGGCCTCCGGCAGTTCGAAGCCGCCGGCGACGAACTGCTTCTTCACCGGGTCGAACTCGCGCACGACGGTCGCGTCGGCGCCGCCGCGCGACAGGCTCAACAGGCACCGCGAGCGATCCGGCAGCAGCCAGCTCGAGCCCTTCCAGACCCAGTTCTCACCCTCCTCCTTGCCGAGCGCGTCGAGGTCGAGCACGACCTCCCATTCGGGTTCGTCCTGCTGGTACGACTCCCAGCTGGTCCGCCGCCACAGGCCGCGCGGGTTGTTCGCGTCCTGCCAGAGGTTGTAGTAGTGCTCCCCGCGCTTGGCGACGTAGGCGATGCGATCGTCGGAGTCGAGGATCGACAGAATGCGCTGCTGCAGTTCGCCGAAGCGCTTGCCGCCGGTCAGGGCCTGCTGGCTCTCCTTGTTGCGCGCGCGCACCCAGTCGAGCGGCTCGTCGCCGCCGACGTCTTCCAGCCAGAGAAACGGATCGTTCGCAGCTTCGTTCGGCATCGGGTCCTGTGCAGTCGTGGCCAGCGTCGTGCAGACAATGGCGGCCAGCGTCGGTAGTCGGTGGTTCATCGGTGGGCGTGAGCCTCGGGTGCAGGATGCGCCTGCACAGGTCTCTGCGACCTGCGGGCGGAGTCCAGGTTTACCGGCTGCGCGGCGCGTTCGCGCCAGAAGGCGCAAAAGCCCGGGCGGATGCCGCGCCGCGCGCAACCCGATCACAGCACGGCTGCACCGCTCCGATCAGAACATCCCGATCGTGTGCTGCAGGCGGTTGCCGGCGCTGAGTCCGGTCAGCGCGCCCGCGGTCAGCTCGACGCCGACGACCTGCTGGTAGAGCGCCGAGCCGAGCAGCGCGGCGCTCGCCGGGATCGGCAGCGACAGCTGCGCGCGGCCCTGGCTGTGCCCCGCGACCTGCACGAAGTCGGGCGTCACCCACAGCGTGCACGCCGACAGCGGCAGCGGCTGCACGGTCGGCGACAGGCCGAGCACGTCGAGCGCGAGGCCGCCGGTCGGCAGCCCCTCGGCGACGCTGCGCAGCTCGCCGCCGAGGAACGCGCCCTGCTCGGCGCGCAGCACGTTCGGGCCGCCGCTGCCGACGCAGTTGGGGCCGAAGCTCTGGCCGGTCGCCGGGCAGTCCGTCCGCACGCGCGTGAAGTGGACGGCGACGAGGCCGTCGTGCTCGACGAAGCGGCCGGCGACGTGGAGTTCGCCGCGGCGCGTGAACTGCAGGTCGAGCACGGTGCCCGGGGTGCCGTCGGCCGCGCCGACCCCGCCGGCGAGCTGGCTCCAGCCGGTGCCGTCGAAGCGCGCCAGGCTGCGCGCCGCGACGCCGCCGATCGCGTCGAACTCGCCGCCGACGACCAGGTCGCCGTCCGGCAGCACCGCGATCGTGTGTAGCACGCCGGCCGTCGGCGCCGGCAGCGATTGCCAGCTGCTGCCGTCGAAGCTGGCGACGAACGGCTGGGCGGTGGTCGTGCCGCAGACGAACAGCACGCCGTCGCGCCGCACCACGCAGTCGCTGACGACGTGGCCCGTGCCCGCGACCGCGCTGGTCAGCCCGGCGCCGAGCGGCAGCCACGCCTGGCCGTTCCAGCGCATCACGCCCGGCTGGCCGCCGCCCGGGATCGACTGCAGCGCGCCGCCGGCGACGAGGTCGCCGCCGGGCAATTCGGCGAGCGTTGCGAACTGTCCGGACAGGCCGCTCTGCTGCGTGCTGAGCAACGTCCAGCCGGTGGGGCCGTGGCGGAACAGGCCGTTGCCGCCGGCATACACGGTGCCGTCCTCGAGCTCCACCACGCAGCTCGCGCCGCCGAGGAACGGGGTGTTGCCGAAGCCCGACCAGGTCGCGCCGTCGAAGCGCATGACGTCACCGTTCGGGCCGACGACGAACGAGCCGGCGATCAGCACCGAGCCGTCGGCGGCGGGCTCGATCGCGCGCACCTCGGGCAAGAACGGCGCGCCCTGCAGCACCGGCCCGTTGGCCGTCGACTGCGGCAGCCAGGTGCCGCCGACGCCGCGCACCAACCCCGGCGAGTAGTTGCGTTCGACCCGGTAGAACGAGCCGCCGAGCAGCAGGTCGCCGTTGGGCAGCGCGGTCGAAGCCTGCACCGGCGCGTCGATGCCGCCGCCCATCGGGTCCGCCTGCCAGCTGCCGACCACCGCGACGCCGTTGCACGGCTCCCCGCTGACGGCCTCGAACGGGCCGGCGAGCGCGAACGCCGTCGGCGTGTTCTGGCCCGGGCGCGGGTCGATCGACAGCGACAGGCGTGACGGCGTGAACGTCGCCGCGGTCGCCAGCGGGGCATAGAGCGCCGTCCAGCCGGCCAGCGGCTCCCACAGCGCCACGCCGGCCTGCTGGCCGAACGCGTCGAAGTCGCCCACGGCCATCAGGGCCTCGCCCTGGAAGCCCGTGGTGATGCCGAGCGCGCCGATCCACGGCCCCGCGGGGAACGAGTTGCTCGGCCCCAGTCCTGGCAGGTCGCTCCAGGTGCTGCCGTCCCATCGGCGCACGGCCGGCAGCGTGGGGGCGGCGGCGAACACGTCGCCGCCCGACATCACCGCGATCGACGCGACCGGCTGCGCGACGCCGGCACCGAGCGCCGACCAGCCGGAGCTGCTCCAGCGCGCGAGGTTCTGTGCCGGGGTCGAGCCGGCGGTCGCGAACGCGCCGCCGGCCAGCAGGTCGCCGTTGGCGTCGATGCAGATGGACTGCACCAACGGGTCCGGGCCACCGGCCACGCCGCCGCCCAGTCCGACCCACTGCGAGCCGTTCCAGCGGGCGAGGCGCGCGGTCGGCTGTCCGGCACAGGCCGTGAAGCGTCCGCCGGCGACCGGGTCGCCGTTGGCGAGGGTGCCGACGACGAGCGGTTCGGCGTCGAAGTCGCCGCCGAGCACCGTCCACACGCTGCCGTTCCAGCGCGCGACCCGATGCACGGCCGCTGCACCTTGCCCGAGCGAGCCCGCGACCAGCAGCGTGTTGTTGCCATCGACGGCGGCCGCGCGCACATGGTCGAACGGGCCTGCGGGCAGGGTCGTCCAGCTCCGGGTGGCTGGGTCGTACAGCGCCGCGCCGGCGCACGGGGTCGCCTCGACGTATGCGAACGCGCCGCCGACGAAGACGAGCATCGGAGCCGGCCCGGCGCCATCGGAGTCCCAGTAGCGCACGACGTCCGGACGTGCGGACGGGCCGCGGTGGGCGAACGCGGGCGTCGCGACCAGCCCGCACTGGGCGGACACGAGTGCGGTGGACAGCGACAGGCCGATGGCCGCGAGGATCGGATGGGTGGGGTTCATGGACGACATGCGGGGGGCCGCGCGGTGGAGCAAGGAGTGTACCCGGCGCCGAGCGGGCGCCCGCGACGCCTGCCGGTGCGGGATCGCAGGCCCGTGTTTCGGCGGCGAAACGGCAAGCCCGCGCCTTGGCGCGAACCGGTCGAAGGAATCCCTGTAAGCAGCCTCCCGCTCCAGCATCCGTGGCACATGCGATCGTCCAGCTTCGTCGTGGCCGTGCCCCTCTTGCTCCTCGCCGTCCTGCCCGCCCAGGAGGGCTCGCGCGCCGTCGGCTCCGGCCGCGCGTTCACCGAACAGAAGGTGCTGACGCCCGGCCAGCGCGATCGCTGGGAGGTCGACGTCGCAGCGGACGAGGTGCTGCGGTTCCGGGTGACGGCGCAGCAGTTCGATCCGGTGCTCGAACTGGTCGACGCGGCGGGCACGGTGCTGGCGAGCGACGACGGCGTTGGCTCGCAGAGCTACGTGCAGCACCGCGTGCCGCAGGCGGGCAAGGTCGCGTTCGTCGTGCGCGGCTACCGCGGCGGCGGCGGCGGCCGCTACGACGTCTGGATGGAGCGCTACCGGACCGTCGCCGCGGCCGTCGGTGACGAGGTCGAAGGGCGCATCGGAGAGCACGGCTGGGCGCACGTCCGGCTGCAGCTCGAGCAGGGCGCGCGGTTCTTGCCGCTCGTCGACGGCGCGCGGCTGACCTACGTGATGGAGTTCGGTCCGGACCGCCAGCTGCACGCGCGCTTGAACACCTACACAGCGCTCGCCGCCGGCGAACACCATCTGCGCGTCGAGGGCCGCGCCGGCGACGCGTTCTGCCTGCGGACCCTGCGCCCGACGACGCGCGAACCCGAGGTCGGCGAACGGCTCGACGTCACCCTCGCGCCGGGGGGGATGGACGTGCTGCGGATCCGGCTGCCGCCCGACCGCGCCTGCATGCTCGATCTGGCGATGCCCGGCGTGCAGCTGCAGCAGCACCTGCAGCTGGTCGACCTGCGGCGGCCGTACTGCCAGCTCGGCACCGCGATCAAGGGCGGCCGGGTGCGGCGGCTGTTCTGGGCGCAGCAGGGCGCCGACCTGGAGCTGTGGCTGCACCATGCCGGCGGCGGCGAGGCTGGCTACACGTTCTGTCTGCGCGACGCCGATCGGCCGGCGCCGGACGACCAGCAGGCGCAGCTCGCGCTCGGCGACCTGCAGTGCCACACGATCCCGGCGCGGACCGGCGACATCGTGTCGCTGGTGGCGCGCTCGGAGCGGTTCGATCCGAGCATGGTGGTGATCGATCCGCATGGCCACGAGGTGTGCCACGTGCACGATCGCGGCGCACTCGACCGGGCCGCGAGCGCGACGTTCGACGCGCGCCACGACGGCTCCTACCGCGTGCTCGTCTACGCGCCGGCCCACGCGGGCTCAGGTGGCTACGACCTCGACGTGACCCGCCACGAAGTGCCCGAAATCGCGTTCGGCCGGTCGCTGCAGCTCGCCTGCGATCCGACCGCGAACGCGCACGCGCAGCTGCGGCTGCCGGCGGGCCAGGAGGTCTGGTTGTCGGTCAAGGGGGCCGGCGTCGATCCCGCGCTGACCGTCGTCGACGACCGCGGCCACACGCTCGGCTGCTGGGAGGGCGGCGGCGTGCGCGGCGACGTGCTGCAGGCGCTGCGGCTGGACCGGACCTCGCGGCTGACGCTGTTCGTGCACGCGCGTTCGGGCCAGGGGGTCTGCACGGTTCGCGCGATCGCGGTCGAATGACGGGCGCCGCCGTGCTAAGGTGCGCACGGCGGTCAGGCATGCTGCGGATACCGGTCGAATCCAGAGCAAGCCGTACGGTCTCGGCTTGGGTCGAGGTCGATCTCGGCAACATCGCGCACAACGTGGGCGCGTTCCGCCAGCGGCTGCCCGCGGCGACCCGCCTGACGGCGGTGGTCAAGGCCGACGGTTACGGCCACGGCATGCTGCGGGTGGCGCGCACCGCGCTGCACGCCGGCGCCGAAGAACTCGCGGTCGCGACCGTGCACGAGGGCGCCGCGCTGCGGGCCGCCGGCCTGCACGCACCGATCCTGATCGCCGGTCCGGTCGCGCCGGAGGAGGCGCCGCTGGTCGTGCAGCACGGGCTGGTGCCGAGCGTGGCGTGCTTCGAGGTCGCGGCGGCGCTGACCCGGGCGACCCGCAGGTTCTTGCCGGTGCAGATCGAGGTCGACACCGGCATGACCCGGCACGGCGTCGCGGCCGGCGAGCTGGCCAACTTCGTCAAGACGCTCGAGGAGCGCGGCCGGCTGTCGATCGCGGGCGTCTACACGCACTTCGCCGGGCTGTCGGCGCAGGACCTGCCGGCGATGCGGCAGCAGCTGCAGCTGTTCTCGTCGGTGGTCGACTCGGTGCAGTCGCTGCGCGGCGTGCGGCGGCACGCGTGCAACACGCTCGGCGCGCTGCTGCTGCCGGATGCGGCGCTCGACAGCGTGCGCATCGGCGGGGGCCTCTACGGGTTCGATCCGCTGGCCGGAGCCGGCCGGATCGCGCTGCGGCGCGCGCTGTCGCTGAAGGCCCACGTCGTCGGCCTGCGTACGGCTCGGGCCGGCGAACGGGTCGGCTACGGCGGCGAGTTCGTCTGTCGGCGCCCGACCCGGCTGGCGCTGCTGCCGATCGGCTACGGCGACGGACTGGTGCGCGAGCTGTGGCGCGGGGCCGAGGTGCTGGTGCGCGGCCGGCGCGCGCCGATCGTCGGCGCGATCAGCATGAACCAGACGCTGGTCGACGTGACCGACCTGCCCGAGATCGTGTTCGGCGAAGAGGTCGTGCTGCTCGGCGCGATGGGCGACGACGAGGTGACGGCGGACGAGCGCGTGCCGGCCGGCGGCTCGGCCTACGAGGTCACGTCGGTGTTGAGCCCGCGGTTGCCGCGCCTGTTCGTCGGCAGCCCGCTGGATGCGTCGAGCGAAGCCAACCAGGAACGGGCGGCTGCAGATCGGGCGGCTGCAGATCGGGCGGCTGGCGATCGCACGGCCGGGCCGCATTCGCCAGCGACGCCGAAGTCGCAAGCGACGTAGCTGGCAGGCACGTCGCAGGCGAGATCATCGCGGGCCGCGTGCGAGCCGCCGACTTGTAGGCCGCCGACGTGCAAGCTGCGTCGACGTGCAAGCTGCGTCGACGTGCAGGCCGCGTCGACGCGCGGCCCGCGAAGGTGGGATCCGCCAGGCACCCCGGGCACAAGGAACAGCCACCGTTGGCTGCTACCTTCCGGTCCTGACCAGGTGCGCCGACTGCCCCCTTGCTCGGGACCCGGCAGACCCCACCTTCGCGAGCCGCGCGAAGAAACTGGCGGAGAGGGGGGGATTCGAACCCCCGACGGCCTTTTGGGCCGTACCCGCTTTCCAGGCGAGCTCCTTAAGCCACTCGGTCACCCCTCCGCACGGTCCCGTTTGCTCGCACTGTGGCGCCTGGACGGGAATTGGGGACGGAGAACCCTAGCTGCCGACGGCGCGCCAGGCAAGGTCGCCATGCTCTTTCGCGGCGCTTCGCGATCCGGCATGCTGGCGGCATGGCGGCAGCCGGCAACGACAACGGATCCGAGGGCAGCAGCGGCAACTACCAGGTCGTCGCGCGCCGGTTCCGCCCGCAGACGTTCGACGAGCTGGTCGGCCAGGAAGAGGTGCTGCAGTCGCTGCGTCGGGCCCTCGAGCAGGGCCGGGTGCCGCACGCGTTCCTGTTCACCGGCAGCCGCGGGGTCGGCAAGACCACGTCGGCGCGGATCCTGGCGCGCTGCCTCAACTGCGAGCAGGGGCCGACGCCCAGCCCGTGCGGCGTCTGCGAGCCGTGCCGGTCGATCCTCGACGGCAGCAACCCGGACGTGATCGAGATGGACGCCGCGTCCAACCGCGGCGTCGACGAGGTCCGCCGGCTGCGCGAGAGCGTGTCGTTCGCGACCATGCAGTCGCGCTACCGCGTCGTGATCCTCGACGAGGTGCACATGTTCACCAAGGAGGCGTTCAACGCCTTCCTCAAGACGCTCGAGGAGCCGCCGCCGCAGGTGGTGTTCGTGCTGGCGACGACCGAGCGCCACAAGGTGCCGGACACGATCATCTCGCGCTGCCAGGTGCTGCCGTTCCGGCGGGTGGGCGAGACCGACCTGGTCAAGCGCCTGCGCATGATCGCCGACAAGGAAGGCGTCACGCTGGTCGACGCGGTGCTCGAGGAGATCGCGATGGCGGTGCGCGGCGGCGTGCGCGACGCCGAGACCGCGCTCGAACGGATCCTGCCGTTGGCGCGCGAGATGGGCGATGCGTTCGACCTCGACGCCTACCGCACGCTGACCGCGCGGGTCGGCCTCGATGCCGTCATCGACGTCGTCAAGGCGCTGCTGCAGGGCGACGCCAGGCAGGGCCTGCAGTTCGCCCGCGCGATGCAGGAGCAGGGCTTCGACGAGCGCGAGGCGCTCGGGGAGATCACGTCGATGCTGCGCAGCCTGCTGCTGATGAAGATCGACGGCGAGGACACCGGCCTGGTGCCGCTGTCGGGGGCGCTGCGCGAGCGCGTGCAGGAGGTCGCCAAGGACGTCGACACGGCGCGTCTCGACGCGATGATCGGCGCCGGCATCCTCGGTCGCGAGCGGCTGCGCAAGCTCGAGGACCGCGGGGTCGTGTTCGAGATCGCGCTGGTGCGCATGGCCCAGGCCGGCGCGTTGCCGACCCTCGCCGACCTGCTCGCCGAGGTGCGGGCGGGGGGCGGAGCGGCGCTCGCGGCGGCCGCGCCGGCGCCGGCGGCCGCTGCTCCTTCGCGTTCGGCGCCGCCACCGACTGCCGCTCCGCGCGCCGCTGCGTCGGCGCAGGCCGCGCCGCAACGTCCTAGCGCGCCGCAGCGTCCGAGCACGCCGGTCAGCGACTCCAACGAGTTGAAGGCCCGTTCGCTGGCCCGGCTCAGCGACCGCAAGCTGCTGCAGACGACGCTCGAGCTGTGCCGATTCACCGGTCCCGACCAGAACGGCCGGGTCGTCGTCACTCTGGAGAGCGAGCGCAAGATGTTCATCGATCGGCTGAAGTCGCCGGTGATCGAACAGGAACTCAAGCAGGTCATCCAGGAGGCCGCCGCGCGCGACCTGTCGGTCGAGATCCGCACCAAGGGTGGCGGTGGCGGCGAGGCAGCGGCCGGGGGCGGCGGCGCCGGCGGCGGCCGCAAGCCACCGCAAAAGGACGCGCAGCCGGGGCCCAAGGCCAAGCGCGTGCTGAAGAAGTTCGGCGGCCGCGTCGTCCAGGTGAACCCGCAGGATCGAGTCCAGCAGCCGCCCGCGGCCCCGCCGAGCGAGCCCGACTACGACCAGGAGATGCTGGATCCGGGCCTGCCGCCGGAGGACTAGACGCGCGGCGGGGACGGGCGCGGATGCGCTCGGCCGCGATCGGTGGCACAGGATGAACCCGGTTCGGTATGCGGCACTTGGTGGACCGGGTTCGGTATGGGTCAGTTCGCGGTGGGGGCGAACTCGACGTGGCCGAGCTGCGAGATGCGCTTGTGGATCTGCGACTCGGGGCTCCAGTTGCCGGTCCAGCCGGTCTTCTGCATCTCGGCGAGCTCGTCCTGCCACCACCAGCTGTCGCCGAAGGCCGGCTTCAGGTCGTCGAGCCAGCGCGCGTGCTCGTCGAACTTGGCGAAGAACACCTGGTTGACCCAGGCCGGGTTGCGGCCCTGGATGAACTTCAGCACGTAGACCTTCTCGCCGTTGACCTCGGCGACGCCGTCGACGAGCACCTTGCCCGGCGTGCACGACATCGACGGGCCGCGCACCGTGCGGGCCAGGCCCGAGACCTTGCGGTAGGCCTCGCTGAAGATCTCGAACGCCTTGCCCAGCGGCACCTCGAAGTACTGGCGCGGGCCGGTGTCGCGCTCGACGAACATGTAGTACGGGATCGCGCCGAGCGTGACCTGGCGCTTCCACATGTTGGCCCAGACGGTGGCGTCGTCGTTGACGTGGCGGATCAGCGGCGCCTGGCAGCGGACCACCGCGCCGGTCTGGCGGATCCGCTCCATCGCGGCCTGGCCCATCGGCGTGTCGAGTTCGACCGGGTGGCTGTAGTGCGCCATGATCGCCAGGTTGCGGCCGGCGCTGTGCACCTCGTCGAACAGCTTCATCAGGTCGTCGGCATCGTCGTCGGTGACGAAGCGGCCCGGCCAGTAGGCCATCGCCTTGGTGCCGATGCGGATGCTGACGATGTGGTTGAGCTCCTCCGACAGCAGCGGCTCGAGGTAGCGGCGCAGGACCTTGGTCTTCATGACCATCGGGTCGCCGCCGGTGAACAGCACGCTGTTCACCTCGGGGTGCTTCTTGAGGTACTCGATCATGCGGTCCGCCTCCTTGGCGGCGAACTTCATGTCGTCGAGGCCGACGAACTGCGGCCAGCGGAAGCAGTAGGTGCAGTAGCTGTGGCAGACCTGACCGGCCGACGGGAAGAACAGCACCGTCTCGCGGTACTTGTGCTGCATGCCGGCGACCTCGATGCCCTCGAGCTTCGGCACGTTCATCGACTTCTGGCCGGCCGGGTGCGGGTTGAGGCCGAGCTGGATGCGACGCGCCTCCGCCTTGATCTCGTCGCGACCGGCCTGCTTCTTGAGCAGGTCGATCATCGTGTCGAGCTCGCCGTCCTTCAGCATGCCCGGTTGCGGGAACGTCAGCTGGAACATCGGGTCGTCCGGCACGCGATCCCAGTCGATCAGCTCGTCGATGACGTAGTCGTTGACGCGGAACGGCAACACCTGCGCGACGGCGCGCATGGCCAGCACCTGGTCCGGGCGGAAGCGCGACAGCTGGGGGATCTTCTCGAGGTTCTTCTCGGTGTAGACCGTGAAGGGGCGAGGGGCGACTTGGATGTTCTTGGGCATAGGGTTCCTGTCGAGGACTCCGGCTTCGTTTCGTCGAAGCGAATTGCGGGCGTCAGGATGCTGACCGCCTTCTCCCCGGGCTCGCGCGGCGCCGCGAAGGCGCCCACGTGCGTTTTCGAGCCCGATCGGGGGCGAGCATCATAGCGAACGTTCGCCTTCGTGCCCACCCCGCACCCTCTTCGGTGGCCGGGCGGGTCCGGATGCCGGTCGGGCAGCGTTCGCGTTTCTCCTTGTCCTGCGGCATGATGCGGTCAGGAGAACCGACACGATGGCATCTGGATTCGGAGACATGCAGAGCCTGCTCAAGCAGGCGCAGGACATGCAGCGTCGCATGCAGGAGACCCAGCGGGCGCTCGCCGAGCGGGTGCTCGAGGGCAGCGCCGGTGGTGGGGTCGTCAAGGCCTACGTCAACGGCAACCAGGAGCTGCAGTCGATCAAGATCGACAAGGCTGCGGTCGACCCGGACGACGTCGAGACCCTGGAGGACCTGGTCAGCGGCGCGGTCCGCCAGGCGCTGGCCGCGGCCCGCGAGCTGAAGGAGCAGGAGACGGCCAAGATCACCGGCGGCATGAACCTGCCCGGGCTGGGCTTCTAGGGCGACCGGGTCTCTCGGGCGGCTGGATTCCCGCGCGGCTGCGAGCTGGATCTCTCGCGGCTGCGGGCTGTATCTCTCGCGGCTGCGGGCTGGGATTCCCCCCGCCCCGTTCTACAACGGCTCAACATGCACGCCCCTAGCTGGACCGCCCTGCTGGCCGCGGCCGTGCTGGCCGCCTCGTGCGGCTGGCCGTCGCGCCACGCCTCGCTGGCCGAACTCCCGACCGAACTGGTGCCGATGGAGGGCTTCGAGGACGTGCGGGCGGTCGACGGCTACCCGGACGCCGCGTTCCAGGCGTCGTTCGACGCGGCGATCGCGCAGCTGGCGGCCTCGCCGGTGCCCGCCGACGGCCGCCGCGACTTCGACATGCTGGTGCTCAGCAGCGGCGGCGTGAACGGCTCCTTCGGCGCCGGCATCCTGACCGCGTGGTCGCAGCGCGGCGACCGGCCGACGTTCGAGACCGTCACCGGGGTCAGCGTCGGCGCGCTGATGGCGCCGTTCGCGTTCGCCGGCCCCGCGTTCGACCACCGCCTCGAGCAGCTGTTCCGCCACATCAACCCGGGGGACCTGCACCGCGAGAAGGGCGTGCTGACGTCGGTGCTGTGGGACGAGTCGCTCGCCGACAACCGGCCGCTGCGCCGGCTGGTCGCGCGCGGCGTCGACGACGAGCTGATGCGCGCGATCGCCAAGGGGCACGCCGAGGGTCGTCGCCTCTACGTCGGCTCGACCAACATGGACATCGGCCAGTTCTGCATCTGGGACCTCGGCGCGATCGCGACCCGCGGCACCGACGAGGCGCGCGACCTGCTGTGCGACGTGCTGGTCGCGTCGGCGTCGATCCCGGTGGTCTATCCGCCGATGCGCTTCGAGGTCGGCGGCCGCGACGAACTGCACAGCGACGGCGCGGTGACGCGGCCGCTGTTCATGCCGCAGAACGTGTTCGACGGCTACCTGTCGGCCGAGCGCGCCGGCGTCAGCTGGGACGACATCGACGCGACCCTCTACGTCGTGCACAACGGTTCGCTACGCGCCTGCCCGACCGACGTGCAGCGCGACACGCTCGCGATCGCGACGCGCACCGTCACGATGATGAGCTACACGATGGTGTCGGAGCACATCCTGCACCTCTACCTGCTGGCGCGCGCGTGGGGCGCCGAGTTCCGCTTCCACACGCTGCCCGGCGGCCAGGAACTGCCGATCGACAGCTTTACGTCGGCGGACACCAACCGGCTGTTCCTGCTCGGCCAGGGGCTGATGGAGCGCAACGAACCGTGGCTGCAGGCGCCGCCCGGCTACGTCGTCAACGAGGACCTGCACCGGGTCCAGCCGCACTCGACCCCGGCGGCGGTGGTCGACGAGCGAGGCCTGAGCGAGCGCCTGACCGTCATCGAGGAGCAGCTGCGGCTGCTGCGTGAGGAACTGCGCGCGGCGCGCGAGCAATAGCCCATGGCCGGACGCGATCGCACCATCGAGAACCTGATCGAACGGCTCAACCGCCTGCCGGGCGTCGGGCCGAAGACCGCCGAACGGCTGGCGTTCCACCTGCTGCGCGTCGAGCAGCAGGAGGCGATGGAGCTGGCGCAGGCGATCGAAGCGGTGCGCAAGGCGGTCAAGAGCTGCAGCGTCTGCTTCCAGCTCGACGCCAGCGACCCGTGCAGCGTCTGCAGCGACGACACCCGCGAACGCGACATGCTGCTGGTCGTCGAGGACCCACGCGAGGTGGCGCGCTTCGAGGACATCGGCTACCGCGGCGTCTACCACGTGCTGCAGGGCCGGCTGTCGCAGCTCGAGGGCATCAAGCTCGAGGACCTGACGATCACGGCGCTGATGCAGCGCGTCGAGGAGGGCGACTTCCAGGAGGTCTGCCTCGCGACCAATCCGGACCTCGAGGGCGAGGGCACCGCGCAGGTGCTGGCCGAGAAGCTGCAGAAGAGCGGTGCGCGGCTGACGCGGCTGGCCCGCGGCCTGCCGGCCGGCTCGTCGATCGCGCAGGTCAGCACGTCGATCCTGTCGGACGCGATCGAGGGGCGCCGGCCGCTGTCGTGATGGCGCTGTCGTGAGCCGCCGCGAACCGCTGCCGATCGACGCGTCGCTGCCCGACGTGCTGCGCGCGCTCGAGCGCAGCACGACGGCGCTGCTGATGGCGCCGCCGGGCTCCGGCAAGACCACGCGCGTGCCGCCGGCCCTGCTCGATGCGCTGGCCGACGGCGGCCAGGTCGTCGTGCTCGAGCCGCGTCGCCTCGCTGCGCGCGCCGCCGCGCAGCGGGTCGCGCAGGAACTCGGCTGCGAGCTCGGTGGCCTGGTCGGCTACCAGGTGCGCGGCGACTCCAAGGTCTCCAGGCAGACGCGGGTGCGGTTCGTGACCGAAGGTGTGCTGGTGCGGCAGATGGTGCAGGACCCGTTCCTCGACGGCGTCGCCGCGGTCTGCCTCGACGAGTTTCACGAACGGCACCTCGAGGGCGACCTGGCGCTGGCGATGCTGCAGGAGACCCGCACGACGGTGCGCGAGGACCTGCTGCTGTGCGTGATGTCGGCGACGCTCGACCCCGGCCCGCTGCAGGCGTTCCTCGCCGGCGCCGAGGTCGTCGAAGCGGACGGCCGCCTGCACCCGGTCGAGGTCGTGCACCTGCCGCGCGTCACCACCGCCGACCTCGAGGTGCTGGTGCGCGACGCCGTCGAGCGCGCGCTCGACGAGACCGACGGCGACGTGCTGGTGTTCCTGCCGGGCGTCGGCGAGATCTCGCGCTGCCAGCAGGCGCTGCACAACCTCGCGCGCCGCCGCAACGTCGCGGCGCTGCCGCTGCACGGCCGCCTCGACCTCAAGGAGCAGAGCCGCGCGATCCGGCCGCTCGACCAGCGCAAGGTGGTGCTGTCGACCAACGTCGCCGAGAGCTCGCTGACGATCGCCGGCGTCACGGCGGTGGTCGACTCGGGCCTCGCCCGCGAACTGCGCTTCGACCGCGGCCGCGGCGTCGATGTGCTCGAACTCGGCCGCATCAGCCTCGCGTCGGCGACCCAGCGCGCCGGTCGCGCCGGCCGCACCGGCCCCGGCCGCTGCTATCGGCTATGGTCGCAGGCCGAGGAGCGCGGCATGCGGCCGCACTCGCTGCCCGACGTGCAGCGCGTCGACCTGTGCGGCCCGGCGCTGTCGGTGCGCGCGTTCGCCGGCCGCGACCCGGTCGCGTTCGGCTGGTTCGAAGCGCCGCCCGAGGACGCGCTGCAGCGCGCCGACGAGCTGCTGGCGATGCTCGACGCGATCGACGGCGCCGACGGCCGGCTGACCGCGCTCGGGCGCGAACTGCTGGCGATGCCGCTGCATCCGCGGCTCGGCGCGGTCGTGCTCGCCGGCCGCGAACTCGGCTGTTCGGTCGCCGCGGCGACCGCGGCGGTGCTGCTCAGCGACGTCGAGTCGCTCGGTCGCGACCGCGACGGCGCCGACCTGCACGCGGCGGTCGAGGCGTTCCTGCTGGCCGAGGAGCGTGGCTTCCCCGAGCACCTGTGCCGCGAGTTCGGTTCGTTTCCGGGCCCGGCGCGCGCGCTGCAGAAGACCCGCGACCGCATGTTGCGCCGCGGGGATCGCGACGACCCGCGGCGACGCGATACGACCCTGCTCAACCGCTGCCTGCTGCGGGGCTTCCCCGACCGGGTCGTGCGGCGCACGCCCGGTGCGGCGCTCGACGTGCGAACCGGCACGATGGTCTCCGGCCGCGGCGTGAGCTTGCCGAAGGTCTGCGACGGCGAGGAGCTGGTGCTGGCGCTGCGCCTGCACGAGGCCGGCCGCCAGCAGCGCTCGCAGGCCAACCTGACCGCGTCGCTGACGATGGAGGACCTGGAGCAGGCCGAGGGCCGCGCCCTCGAGAGCGTCGTCGTCGCCGAACTCGACGAGGCGCAGGGCCGCGTGTTCGCCGTTCGGCAGCAGCGCTACCGCGACCTGCCGCTGCGCTCGGCGCGCGGTGGCGAGCCGCCGCTCGATGAGGCGCGCGAGCTGCTGCTGCCGATCCTGGCGCGCGATCCGTGGCGCTGGCTCGGCGAGCAGAAGGAGCTGCGTCGCCTGCTCGGTCGCATGGCCTGGCTGGCCGAACGCGCGCCGGACCTCGACCTGCCTGCTTTCGACGACGAGGCGGTGGCCCGCGCCGCGCTCGACCTGCTGGCCGGCACCGACCTCAAGCAGCTGCGCGACGTCAAGGTCAAGGAGGTGCTGATCCACCGGCTGACCCCGCAGCAGCAGCGCACGCTCAAGCAGGCAGCGCCGGACCGCATCGAGCTGCCGACCGGCCGCGCCGCCGTGGTCGACTACACCGCCGAGGCCGGCCCGACCGTCGCCGCGCGCCTGCAGGAGTTCTTCGGCCTGCCCGAGGTCGCGCGCCTCGCCGGCGGCCGCGTGCCGGTCGTGCTGCAGCTGCTCGCTCCAAACCACCGCCCGGTGCAGGTCACGACCGACCTCGCGAGCTTCTGGCAGAACGTCTACCCGCAGGTTCGCAAGGAGCTGAGCCGCCGCTATCCGCGCCACAGCTGGCCCGAGGATCCGCTGGCGGCCAACCCGGAGTCGCGGCCGAAGCCGCGGCGACGGCGGTAAGCCGCGCTGGCGCCAGATGGCGGGCCATGGCCAGGCCGCGCCGAAAACCCGTAGATTCGGGCCGCTCCCTGTACCCTCTTGGTGCACTCCGGCATTTGGGCCGCCGTCCATGAGCCACTCCATCGCCGCGCCCCTGACCCACAGTCGGACCGAGCTGTTCGTCGACCGGCACCAGGTCGGGCTGTGGCGGTTCCTGCGCGCGCTCGGCTGTGATGCGCTGCATGCCGAGGAGCATTGCCAGGACGCGCTGCTCGCCGCGTTGCACCGCGGCATCGACCGGCTGCCGGAGCGCGAAGCGCACCGATGGCTGCGAACGGCCGCCCGCAACCTGTTTCGGATGCAGCTTCGCAAGGATGGGCGACGGCCGAAGACCGTCTCGCTGGACCTGCTGGAGGCCGGGTTCGGGGAGTTGCACGGTCAGGATCCGGACGGCGGGCGGGCGCTGCAGGCGCTGCGCTCGTGCCTGCGGGCCTTGCCGGGCCGGCAGCGCGACCTGATTGCGCGGCGCTACGAGCACGGACAGTCACGGCGCCAGATTGCGGCCGCGTTCCGTCTCGGAGAGGCGGCGATCAAGCAGGCACTGCGACGAGTGCGTCTGCGCCTGAAGGATTGCGTGACCCGTGCGTTGCACGGCCAGAGCCACTGCCCCGATGACCAGGAGACGACCTGATGAGCCACCGAACGGATCCGGAGCTGGCGCCCGAATGGGACGAGCAGGCGATCGACGCGCTGCTCTGCGAGTATCTGACGCGCGAAGCGCCTCCGCGGATGACCGACGCGGTGCTGGAACGGCATCACCGGGGCGACGGGGCCCTGGCCGCATCCGTCGTCGACGCTGCGGCCCACGCGGCGACCCGCCGATCGAACGGGACGTGGCTCGCGGCTGCTCTGCTGCTGCTCGGGGTCGGCGCGGTGCTCGGCACGATCTGGATGGCGGACGCCGACGACGCTGGTCGGCGCATGGCAGCGAACGGGCCGAAGGACCCGATGCCGGAGCTGTGGCAGGATCCAGAGCCGCGGGAACGGCAGGATCCGAAGGGGAAGAAGGAAGCAGGTCGTGCCGAGCAGGAGCAGCAGGGAGGGGCGGGCCAGGAGCGACGGCCAGCGAAGCTGCCGTTCGAGATGCCGCCGTCGGAGGCCGGGGGGGACGAGCGGTTCTTCTTGCGCGTGGTCGACCATCAGGGCGGTCCGGTGCAGTCGTTCCGCTTCCGCGTGCTCGGCTCTTCGCTCGGCGATCGACCGCTGTTCGTCGGCATTCCCGCACTGCGCGACCTGCGTCGCGAGCCGCGCGACTTCTCGAAAGACGAGGGCCGCACCGCGGTGGAAGGGCTGCGCCCAGGGGTCTACCGCGTGCTGGTCGACGACGGGGTGCACGCGCCGTCGATGAGCGCCGCGTTCGCGGTAGCTCAGGGCTCGGCGGTCGAGGTCCTCGCCCAGCTGAAGATCGGTGGCACGATCTCGGGCGTCGTTCGCGATTCGCGCGGTGCGCCGGTGGCGGGTGCGGTCGTATCCACCGGGCTCACGTTGCCCGAAGGCATGGTCGATGCGAGTGCGTTCGGGGCGCACGTCCTGGACAGGCTGCCTGGTGTGATCACGCCGCGTCAGGTTACGACCGCGGCCGATGGCTCCTACTCGCTGCAGCGGCTGCGGCCCTCGAGCTACCACCTCAGCGTCGTGCACCCGGACTTCTGTGTCGAACGCCACCGCGACATCCAGGTCGAGGGCGGCAAGGAAGCGGCGGCAGCGAGGTTCGACGTTCGGTTGCGCGATGGCGCGCTGGTGCGGGGCAAGGTGTCGCTCGACGGGGCACCGGTGCCCGGCGCCCGCATCGCGGTCTTCACCGACGAGCGCGATGCCCGCCAGAAGTTGAGCATGCGGGCAGACGCGCAGGGACGGTTCGTTGCGCGGTTCCGGCTGCCGCCTGGCGACTACAAGATCTGCGGCAACGTCGAGCCGGTCGGCCGGCAGGCATCGAAGCTGGAGCAGCGGCGCCGCAGCAGCATCGCGTTCGCGGTCCGTCCGCGACAGGCGGAAGCCGAGGTCGACGTCGTGTTGCGCTGACCCGATCCGCGACCGGTCGAGAGCCGATGCATTGGTCGTTCGGCACGTTGACGAGCTTGCCGACCGCGTCGTGGTCGCAACGGGCGCCGCGCCCGCGTCCGGTCCGGCCGTTGCCAACGGCAGTCCTCGCGACTGCCGCATTCCTGGACGCCGCGTGCCAACTGCTCAAGATCTGGGCGGTTGTGGTCGAAACCACTCATGGAACCGGACCCATGAGCCTCGACCTGAAACTCGGACAACGGCAGGAGCAGCGCATGGCGCTGCTGCCCCAGATGCTGCAGTCCATCGAGGTGCTGCAGCTGGCAACCGCCGATCTGGTGGCGTTCGTCGACGCCGAGCTGCAGCAGAACGAGACGCTCGAGGTGCAGCGCCGCGAGGTCGAAGCGCCCGATGCCCCCGAGCCCAAGAGCAACGAACGCGACGAGCCGGACTTCGAGGAGTTCCGGCGAGCGCGCCCGGACGGCGACGACAAGAAGCTCGGCTTCCTCAACTCGGTGCCGGCGCGCGGGGGCAACCTGGTCGACCACGTTCGCGAACAGCTGGCCTTCCGCGACGTGCCGCCGCTGATCGCCGAGGTCGTGGTGCTGCTGGCCGAACGCGTCGACGAGCGCGGCCTGCTGCCGCAGCCCGACACCGAACTGGCCGTCGAACTCGACCTCGGCAGCGACCTGGTCGGCGAGGCGCGCACGGCGCTGCAGCAGCTCGAGCCGGCCGGGGTCGGCGCGCACGATGCCATCGAGGCGATGCTGATCCAGGCGCAGGCCGACCCGGACCTGCCGCTGATCGAGATGATGCTGCGCGAACACCTCGAGGAGCTGTCGCGCAACAAGCTGCCCGACGTCGCGCGCGCGCTGTCGCTGTCGATCGACGAACTGCAGGACCTGATGGGGCGGGTGCGGTCGCTCAACCCGCGGCCGGGCGCCGAGTTCGTCGCCGACGACGACCTGCCGGTGCAGCCCGATGCGTTCGCCTGGCTGCAGAACGGCGAGGTGCGCGTCGCGCTCGACGACGAGGCGCTGCCCGACCTGCAGGTCAACGAGCAGTACGCGGCGCTGTTCGGCGACCGCCGGACCGAGCGTGAGGTGCGCGACTACCTGCGGCCGAAGCTGCGCTCGGCGCGGGACCTGATCGACGCGATCCAGCAGCGCAAGGCGACGCTCGCGCGCGTCGTGCAGGCGACCATGGAGCAGCAGCGCGCCTTCCTCGAGAAGGGCCGCGCGGCGATCAAACCGCTGCGCATGAGCGACATCGCCGACCAGCTCGAACTGCACACGTCGACCGTCAGCCGCACGATCGCCGGCAAGTTCGTGCAGACCGATCGCGGCGTGTTCTCGTTGCGCGAGTTCTTCGACGGCAGCCGCATCGACGCGGCCAAGGCCGAGGGGCAGGGTCGCATGGCGGTCTCGCAACAGATCCAGGACCTGGTCGACCAGGAGGACAAGCTGCACCCGATGTCGGACGACGACATCGTCGCGGCGCTTTCCGGTCGCGGCGTGCAGGTGGCGCGCCGGACCGTTGCCAAGTACCGACGGGAGCTCAGCATCCCGTCCAGCTACCAGCGCAGGAAGTTCACCGACCCGTCATGACGCGCTACGACCCGTTCTCCTACGGCGAGGTTCCCCTCGATTCCAAGCAGCCAGGCGACGCCGCTCCGGACGCCGAGGACCTGCTGTTCGCGGCAGGCGAGCAGAACAGCCAGGCGCCGCCGGCCGACGACAGCTGGTCGCTGTTGGAGGACAACGTCGATGGCCTGATGCCGGGCGAGACCGCCAGCACGGCGGAGACGATCGCGTTCGGCACCGAAGTGCTCGGTGAGGATGCCGGCGCCGGCGCGGCGATGCACGATCCGCTGACCGGCGGCGAGGCGATGAGCCTCGAGGACCTGCAGGACGCGTCGCCGCCGTCGGCGGGGATGGGCCAGCAGACGGGCCAGCAGACGGGCCAGCAGATGGCCCAGCAGATGGACCAGCCGAGCGAGCCGGCGATGGCCGAGCCGCCAGCCGCGCCCACCGGCGACGCCGAGCCGAGCACGCCGCGCGGCCGCGCGGTTAGGCGCCAGCCACTGGCGCCGCGCGCCGCCGCGCAGCCCGGCAGCGAGCCCGAGGCGCCGCAGCAGAAGCAGTTCGCGGCGGTGCCGCCCCGACGCGGTCTGCCGATCCTCGCGGCGTTCCTGCCGATCGCGCTGTGTGCCGGTGGCGGCACCGCGGCGTCGTGGTTCTGGGTGATGCAGAACAACCCGGTGATGGCCGGCATCCTCGGCGCGACCACGCTGGTCAGCGCGCTGTTCGCCTGGCTGCTTCTGCGCGGCTGACGCTATCTGGTCGGCGGCTTGCCGACCTACCTGCTGACAGTCGCCTATGACGGCACGCACTTCCACGGCTGGCAGCGCCAGGTGGGCGTGCGCACGGTGCAGGAAGAGCTCGAGAAGGCGTGCGCGGCGATCGACCTGCCCGACACCCACGTCGAAGGTGCCGGGCGCACCGACACCGGCGTGCACGCGTTCGGGCAGTGCGCGCACATCCGCATCGGTCGGGAGTTCCCGCCCGCCAAGCTGCAGCTGGCGCTGAACTCCAACCTGCCCGAGGACGTCGCCGTGCAGCGCGTGGTCGAAGCGCCCGAGGGCTTCCACGCGCGGTTCTTCGCCGGCGGCAAGCGCTACCTCTACCGTGTCGTCTGCAGCCCGGTGAAGCCGGCGGTGGGCCGGCCGTACTTCCACTGGAGCCGCCGGCCGGTCGACGTCGACGCGATGCGGGGCGCGATGCAGTGCCTGCGCGGCAAGCACGACTTCGCGTCGTTCGCGACCAACCCCGGCTACGCGCGCTCGCGCGGCACGGTGCGCACGCTGCAGCACGTGCACCTGGTGCGCCGGCGCGACGGCTTCGACTTCGCCGTGCAGGGCTCTGGCTTCCTCTATAACATGGTGCGCAACCTGGTCGGCACGCTGCTCGAAGTCGGCTACGGCAACCGGCCGGTCGGTTGGGTGGACGAGGTGCTGCGCGGTCGCGACCGGCGGCTGGCCGGGGCGACCGCGCCGGCGCGCGGCCTCTACCTGCTGCGCGTGCTGTACGGGCGGGATCTGAGCGTGCCGGCCGGCGAAGAACCGGGCCGCGACGACGGCTGATCCGATCTCGTCTACGATGCTCGGGGATGAACGGATCCGATCTCGAACCCGGTAGCAGCGCCCCGACAACCCGGGTCGTCGGACGGCGCGATGCCGACCCTCGCGAGGCGGAGCTGTGGCGCCGGCTGCAGGCGTTCGAGCTGGACGCGGTCGACGCGGCGCTGCCGTTCTCGCAGCGGCTGGCGCGTGAGAACGGCTGGAGCCGCGCGTTCGCGCAGCGCGCGATCGACGAGTACCGGCGGTTCGTGTTCCTGGCGATGGTCGCCGGCCACCCGGTCACGCCGTCCGACGAGGTCGACCAGGTCTGGCACCTGCACCTCTGCTACACGCGTTCGTACTGGGACGAGCTGTGCTGTACGATCCTGCCGCGGCCGCTGCACCACGGGCCGACGCGCGGCGGCGGCGACGAACGGCACAAGTACGACGTGTGGTACCGCCGCACGCTGGCCAGCTACCGGCGGGTCTTCGGCGAGGAGCCGCCGCCCGCGTGGTGGCCGTCGCCGCAGCTTCGGTTCGCCCCGCGGCGCTGGCGGCGCGTCGACGTCGGCTCACAGCTGGTCGTCGCGCGCGCGTGGCTGGTGGCGGCCGTCGCGCTGGCCTCGTTGCTGCTGCTGCCGGCGTGCCGGGGCGTGCACGTCGCCGTTGGCATCGTCACGTTGGTCGGCTTGTTCGGGCTCGGGTGCATCATCTGGGCGGCGATCCGCAGCGGCGGCGGCGGCGGCCGAGGCGGCGACCACGGCGGCTGCGGCGATGCCGGCGGCTACGGGTGTGGCGGCGGTCGCGACGGCGATTCCGGCTGCGGCAACAGCGGCTGCGGCGGCAGTGGTTGTGGCGGTGGTGGTTGTGGCGGCGGTGGCTGCGGCGGCGACTGACCGGCGCGGTTGGCCCCCGAACGGGAACTTCGTCTTTTCGCGACCGATCGGCGCGGCCGTTCGGCCACTGGACGCCCCGTGCCCGGGGCTGCCATCCAGGGCACGGATTTCCGCACGGAATGACGAATATGGCCCAACGCCGGTCGTTGGGCCGCCCTTTCCAAGACCGCCCACCTGCCATGCTCCTTCGCACGCTCACCGTCTCCGCGCTGACCACGCTGGTCGCCGCCCAGTCCGTCCCGCTGCAACCCCGCTCGGTCGCCGACGCGCTGCCGGCCTCCACCTACGCCGCGGTGCGGTTCGGTGGCCTCGACGCCTGTCGCGAGGCGGTCGGCCAGCTGCCGATGACCGCGCTGGTCGAGTCGTTCTTCGGGGAGCTGCCGGCCGAGCTGCGCGACCAGGTCCTCGAGGACGGCCTCGCCGACGCCGCCGACGAGCTGCGCCAGCACCTGCAGGAAGCGGGCATCAAGCCGGCCGAGCTGCGCGCGGTGCTGAGCCAGCCGATGGCCGTCGCGGTCGGCCGCCTGTCGATCGAGGGCATGGGACCGTCGCTGTGCCTGCTGGTCGAAGAAGGCAACCGCCGTCAGGCGATCAACAACACCATGCGCGCGGTCGGCCGGCTGCTGCCGCGCCTCGGCGCCAACGTCGAGCTCGGTCGCGACGAGATCGCCGGCCACAAGCTCTACCGCCTGCAGATCGAGGACGGCCCGCCGGTGTTCGCGGGCTGGCTCGGCCAGTACTACGTCGTCAGCAACAGCCGCGGCTACCTCACGGAGGTCGCCAAGGTGCAGGCCGGCACGCAGGTCAGCCTGGCTGCGTCGACGCGCGTCGGCCAGCTGCGCCAGCAGCTGCCGGCACCGCCGCTGATGTCGATGATGATCAACGCATCGTCGGTCATGGACGCGCTCGCGCCGCACCTGCCGTACGAGGCGGCCGACCTGTCGGACGCGCTCGGCCTTGGCCGCCTCGACGTCATCTACTCTGCGATGACCGCCAGCGAACGCGGCGGCACCGACCTGCTGCACGTCGGCATCGGCGGCAGCGAGCGCGGCCTCGCCAAGGCGCTGGTCGCCACGCCGGCCGACCTGTCGTTCGCCAAGGTCTGCTCGGCCAACACGATCGTGTTCGGCGCCGGCAGCTTCGACATGCCGGCGGTGATCGAGGCGTTCCAGCGGTTCGTCAAGCTGCTGCCGGCCGAGGCACAGCAGGAGATCCGCCGCGAGATGGGGCGTGAGATGGCGCGCGAGATGCGCCACATGGGCACCTCGCCGGCCGAGGTGCACGGCATGCTGCGTGCGTTCGGCAACCAGGTCGGCTTCGCCGTCAGCCTCGAGAAGGGCGCGGTCCCGAAGCCGGAGATGCTGCTGCGCCTGTCGGTCGACGACCACGCGCCGATCTCGTCGCTGATGCAGCGCGTCGAAGCGCTGAGCACGCGTGAGGCCCACGTCGAGTGGCGCAGCCGCAAGGCCGGTGCGCACGAGGTGCGCTTCTGCAACGTGCAGGTCGAGGACCAGCTGCAGCTGTCGCCGTGCTACGTGCTGACCGACGACAACCTGTGGATCGGCTCGGACGTCGCCGGCCTGGTGCGCGCGCTGCGCCGCGCCGACAAGCCGGAGAAGAGCCTCGCCGCGACCGAGGACTTCGCGCGCATGGCGCGCGAGGCCACCGGCGCCAGCGGCGTGGTGCACATCCGTTCGTTCCGCGGCGTCGAGATCGGCTGGCGCTCGGTCGAGACGATGCTCTACCCGATGCTCGACGCCAACGCCGACGAGATCGGCTTCGACAGCGACTCGCTGCCGGACAGCGAGCAGCTCGCCGCGGCGCTCGGCACGACCACGTTCGTCTACCGCGTCGACGACTACGGCGTCACGGTCAAGACCGAGGGCCCGATGGCGATGGGCGCGTTGCTGGCTGCGTTCGGCATGCTCGGCGACGAGGTGCTGAGCCGCGCCACCGGCAAGGTCTTCTAGGGACCGGCTGCTCCGAGCTTGCACCGGTCCCTCGACCGGGCAAGCTTCGGGCATGAACAAGCAGGACGACGCCCGCCGCAAGCGGCTCCGGCGGATGTGCAAGGAGGGGGCCGACGAGCTCACCGTCGCCACCGAAGACCTCCGCTGGCTGCTCGACGAGGCCTCGCGCCTGCAGCAGGCCAACGACCGCCTGCGCCGCCAGAACCGCCGGCTGCGGTTGCGCCACGAACGCGACGGCGCGCCGTCCGACGACGGCGGCGGGGGCGAGAGCGAGCAGTGAGCTACATCGTGCTGGTGCACTGGAACGAGGTCGAGTGCCTCGAGCGCCAGCAGAAGCTCGAGAACTACGGCCATCGGGTGTTCGCGCACTGGCGGCAGGATCGCGGCAGCGAGCTGACCCGCGGCGTCGCCGCCGAGCGACCGGACGCGGTCGTCATCGACCTCTCGCGGCTGCCCTCGCACGGCCGTTCGGTCGCGACCTGGCTGCGGGAGAAGAAGGCGCTGCGGCGCGTGCCGATCGTCTGCGTGCCGGGCGATCCCGAGAAGACGAAGCGCATGCAGGACGCCTTCCCCGACGCGGTCTACGCGCCGTGGACGCGGCTGAAGGGCGCGCTCGCGAAGGCGATCACGAACCCGCCCGCAGATCCGGTCGTGCCCAAGGCGGTTGACTACTCGGGCACGCCGCTGCCGAAGAAGCTCGGCATGAAGGCCGGCTCCGTGCTTGCGGTGCAGCGGCCGCCCGCCGGCTGGGCCGAGACGCTCGGCGAACTGCCCGAGGGCGCGACGCAGAAGCGCGGCCTGCGCGGCGAGCGCGACGTGGTCGTGCTGTTCTGCCGGGCCTCGAGCGAGCTGCGCGCGGACTGGAAGGCCGCCGCCGGCTGCCTCGCCGAGGGCGGCGGGCTGTGGGTCGCCTGGCCGAAGAAGACGTCGGGGGTGACCACCGACCTGACCGACGCGGTGGTGCGCGCGTTCGGCCTCGACCAGGGTCTGGTCGACACCAAGGTCTGCGCGATCGACGCGACCTGGTCGGGGTTGCGATTCTCCCGGCGACGGGCGGCGCGGCGCTGAGCGCGTTGCCGGCGGCGCGGCAGGCGCGTATCGTCGCAGGCACCTGGAGATGTCGATGCACCCGATCAAGACCTGCCTAGTACTGTTTGCACTGTTGTTCGCCGCCAGCGCGGCCGTGACCGCCCAGGGCGCGCGCTACCTGATCCCCGAGCGCATCGAGCGCAAGACCGAGGCCGGCGACGACGGCCAGCAGGTGTGGGCCAAGTGGGAGGCGCCGGACTGCACCAGCTGCAAGGGCACCGGCAAGTCGGTCTGCGCCACCTGTGCGCGCTTCCCGAAGGACGCCGACAAGTGCCCCGAGTGTGAGCGGAAGGACAAGGCCAAGTTCCTGACGACGTGCCGCGTCTGCGCCGGCAAGGGCAAGCTCGCCGACCCGCTCGACGAACTACCGTGCGCCGGTTGCATGGGCTCGGGCATGTTCCTCTGCACGGTCTGCGGTGGCGGCGGCCAGCTCAAGGTCGGATCCGCGAAGCGTTGGAGCGCGTGCCCCGCCTGTCGCGGCAAGGGTCGCTTCGACTGCGGCGGCTGCAAGGGCAAGCGCGTGATGAGTTCGCTGGTGGTCAAGCCGTCCCTGCGCGAGGCCCCGCTCGACAAGCTGCAGAAGGCGCAGGAAGCGGTCGACGCGGCGTTGCAGCGCTTCGCGTCGTTCCTCCCGGCCGGCGGCACCAAGGCCCGCAAGGAGGTCAAGGAACTCGGCAAGGCCTACGACGAGCTGAAGAAGCTGCACCCGTCGTGGAAGGGCATGGCCAAGGCCACCAAGAGCTACATGGGCAAGATCTTCGCCGGCGCGCAGTTCCAGGGGCACGAGCAGAACGAGGCGGCCACGATGAACCAGCTCAAGTCCAACGCCGAGTACTACCTGAAGCACCAGAAGCGCATGCTCGAGCTGGCGATCAAGCGGGCCGAGCTGAACGCCAACGCGGGCAAGTGACCCTGCCCGTCGGAGCGTCTGCGCGGTAGTCTCCGCGGACCTATGCGTCCGCTTTCCCGTCTGCTTTCCGCCCTGCTCGCTGCGGCTCCCGCCGTCGCGCAGGGCGTCGTCAACGAGTCGCTGCTGCGCGCCCCGAGCGGCGGTGCTGCCGAGACCTGGTCGTCCCGCGTGTTCGAGCAGGTCCAGGGCTCGGTCGTCTACGTCGCCGTCGAGGTCGACGGCGACCGCGGCGCGTTCGTCGTCGAACGCGCCAGCTCCGGCATCGTCGTCGACGGCAGGGGCTACGTGGTGACGTTCCACCGGCTGGTCCAGGAGGCGATCGGTGCCGACGACAAGCGGATCAAGGTGCGCCTCAACGACGCGTCGAACACCGAGCTGGCGGCGAAGCTGGTGCGCAGCGACGCGGCGACCGGGCTGGCGCTGCTCCGCATCGAGCCGCCGCAGGACGGGCTGACGGTCGCGCCCGGTGTGGCCGGCATGCCGCACTACGGCGAGCCGGTGCTGGTGGTCGCGCGCCCGGCCGGCGAGGAGATGCTGGCGTTCGCCGGCGTGGCCAGCCGCGCGCTGTCGGCCGTCGAGTTCGACGGGCATCGCTTCGCCCGCGGCGCGTCGTTCCTGACCGATGCTCGCGTCGACCTGCGCTGCGATGGCGCTGGCGTGTTCGGCGCCGACGGCGCGCTGCTCGGCATCTACTCGAGCGAGCACGTCGCGCGCGAGGTGCGCGAACCCAAGCTCGAGGACCTGAAGCGGCCGAGCTTCGGCGCGGTGATCCCCGCCGAGCGGATCCGCGGCGCCTTTGCGGCCGAACTCGGCGCTTCCGAGGCGCGCGCGCGGGCGCCGCATGCATGGGCGCGCGCGGTCGCGGCCGTCGCGCCGTCGGTGGTGGGGGTGTACAGCGGTGATGGTGAATGGCCGATGCCGGGCCCGAACGACCCCGGCTGCGAGCAGCGCAACGAGCAACTCGGCTCGGGCGTGGTCGCGACCGCCGACGGGTTGGTGCTGTGCAACGCGCACGTCTGCCGCGGCGACGTGCGCGTAAAGGTCGGTGCAGCCGTCTATCCGGCCGAGGTGGTCAAGAGGCGCAGCGGCTCGAACCTGGCGCTGCTGCGGGTCGCGTTGCCGACCGGCGTGCGGCTGACGCCGGCGACCTTCGGCGTCGACGACGACGTGCGCCTCGGCGAGGCGGTGCTGGCGGTCGGCAACCCGACCGGTGACGGTGCGGTCGTGACCGGCGGCGTGATCTCGGCGATGCGCGCCCGTGAGGGCGGCCGGATCCAGGCCGATGCCAACCTCGGCAACCAGAACGGTGGCGGTGCGATGATCGACGCGTCCGGCCGGGTCGTCGGCATCGGGGACGCCGGCCGCGTCGACCCGGTCGAGATGGCCTACATGATGCGCCGCGACCGCGCGACCAAGGAGACCAACCTGTCGACGTTCGTCGGCGTGCGCCAGGTGCGCAAGGTGTTCGGGGACGCGCTCGACGAGGCTTCGGCCGAAGGCTCGCTGGTGGCGCCGATGCCGGCGAGCGAGCAGCAGCGGCAGCTGCGGCGTGCGGCGCTGGCGACGATGGTCGAGCAGGCCAGCGGCGCGATGCTGAACATCTACGTGGCCCGCAACATCGCCGAGATCGATCCGGAGGACCCGTTCCCGCCCGATCCGGTCTGGCAGCCGATGAGCCTCGGCTCGGGCGTGATCATCGACCGTTCGGGCCTGGCGGTCAGCAACTGGCACGTCGTCGACGACGGCACGTTCCCCGACGGCGCGACCAACGACGAGTTCCGGATCACCGCGCGGGGCTTCGGCGGCAAGGAATACGAGGTGCGGGTGCTGAGCATCTCGCGCGAGGACGACCTGTCGCTGCTGCAGCTGGTGCTCGACGACGGCGAGTCGGTGCAGGCGGTCGAGCTCGGCAACTCCGAGCAGCTCGGCATCGGCGAGGCCGTCGCCGCGATCGGCAACCCGCACGGGCGCTCCAACACGATCACCTACGGAGTCGTCTCGGCGAAGGGGCAGGGCATCCGCGTCAAGGGGCGCTGGGCCAAGCTCAACCACCTGATCGAGACCGACGCCGCGATCAACGGCGGCAACAGCGGCGGCGCGCTGCTCGACATGAACGGTCGGCTGGTCGGCATCAACAGCGCCGGTGGCGGCTCGCTGAACAACGTTGGCTACGCGATCGCCGTCGACCACGTGCGGCGGCAGCTGACCGGCCTGTTGATGCAGCCCTACAAGCTGCGCAGCCCCGAACTCGGCATGCGCGTGCTGGACGACGAGGGCGAGGTCGTGGTGATGGACGTCGACGAACGCGGCCCCGCGGCGCGCGCCGGCGTGCGTTCGGGCGACCGGGTGCGGGCGCTCGGCGGTACCAAGATCACCTGGACGCCGGGCTTCGCGCGCACCCTGCTGCTGCAGCAGGCGGGCGTGCCGGTTGCCGTCGAGGTCGAACGGCAGGGCGAAGCGAAGTCGTTCGAGGTGACGCCGCTGCGCCCGGAGGTCTGGTCGGTGATCCGCCAGGCCGGCCTCGAGGTCCGCGACTTCGGCTTCGGCGAGGCGCCTGAGCGGGTGCAGCGGGTGGTCGTCGCGATGCACCGCAAGTTCAGCGGCGACGCGACGGCGGTGCCGCAGGTGATCCCGTCGCAGGTGGTGCGGGTCGAGCGTGTGTTCGCTGCGCAGCAGCCGGAGGCCGACCTGAAGGCCGGGGACCTCGTGCTCGGCATCGAGCTGCGCACCCGCGCCGACAACCGGGCGGTGCTGCAGCCGATCGACGGCGTGCGCGCGCTGCGCGACTGGTTCAACAATCGCGAGATCGGCAGCTACGACGGCGCCCGGTGGCGTTGCTGGGTGGCGCGCGGCGACGACGTGCGCGCCGTCGAGCTGGTCGCCCGACGGCTGCTCTGGTGAGCGGCGCGGTCGGCGCTACTTGGCCGTGAAGGCGCCGCGGGCGTTGCCGGACTGGCCCTTCCGCGACCAGCTCCACGTGAAGTGGATCTTGCCCTTCGGCAGCGGGTCGAGCGGCCAGAACGTCGCCATGCCGGGCGCCGAGGTGGTGCGGACCTCGCCGTCGTCGAAGACGGTGACGCCCTCGACGGCGTTGCCCTCCTTGTCGGTCACGGTGCACTGCAGGGTGCTGCGCAGGTCGATGCCGCCGCTGCTGCCGAAGTGCATCGTCAACGGGAAGCCGATCTGCTTGTTGCCCTCGCGGCCGTGCTTCTTCAGCAGTTCTTCGGCCTCCGGGCCGAGGATCGACACGTCGACCTCGCGTTCGAAGATCAGGTTGGTGTCGTTGCGGGGCGGGTAGCAGTCGAAGCCGGCCTGCGGATCCTTCGGGTCGCCGATGCCGCTGGTCGCGTTGATGACCAGGATGTTGCCCTCGGCATACATGCCGATCGACAGCAGCGTGTGGTTGATGAACAGGTCGCGGTAGCCCGGCTTGTAGATCCACTCGTCGAACACCTTGTCGGCCTTGCTCGCCTTGACGCCGGTCTCGACGACCGCCATCTGCGCGAACAGGCGACCGGAGTAGCTGCCGCCCAGTTCGACCTTCTGCACGTGTTCGGCGCCGGGGCCGCGCTCCCCCTTGTTGGCCGCCAGGTAGTCCGCGTGGTCCTTGCAGCGGGCCGAGAACGTCGCCGACCACGTCACCGGCGCGCGCCTGTGCTCCTTGCGGCGTTCGTTGAAGGCGGCGAGCCACTTGTCGACGTCCTTGCTGATCGCGCTGACCGGCGGCGTGTTGTCGCGGATCGACTTCAGCACCGGTGAGGCCTCGGTCCAGAAGTCCTCCCACTCCTTGTCGAGCTGCGGGATCGTGACCCCGTCGGCGACCTCGGCGAACTTCGCCTCGAACTCGCCCGGCTGCTTGGCGCCGCGCTTCTTCATCTCCTGCGCGATCTGGTCCATCTTGCGCAGCAGTTCGGGGTCGCGACGCATCATGTAGTCGGTGAACGACCACGACTTGATGCGCTGCTCGTTGGTGAAGTTCGACGCCTCGCAGAACGGCAGGGTGTTGGCCGGCACGCCGCCGGTGCTCTTCCACGCCATCTCGAGGCTGAGGTTCTTCCAGACGTCGAAGTCCGGCGACTGGAACTCGCGGTCCTCTTCGCTCGCGGTGGTGCCCTGCTGCTTCTTCAGGTCGACCGCGAACAGGCGGTTGTTGTTGAACATCATGCCGACGAACGTGTGGCCGATGCCCTCGTTGTAGGCGGTCGCCCCGAAGCCCGAGTAGATGCCGGCGACGTTGCGCACGCACGCGTCGAGCAGCACCTGCCGGCCGGACGTCGAGCCTACGCGGACGCCGGCGATCGTGCTGGCCGACGAGTTCTCGAGCTTCCACTCGAGGTCCGGAACCTGGTTGGCCCTGAGGATCTGCTGGTAGCTCTCCTTGGCGGTGAAGAACGCCCAGTCGAGCGGCCACTTGCCGTCCGCATACTGCCACGGGAACGCGACCTTGCAGACCCGCAGCGCCCGCTCGGCCCACTGCAGCGCGTCGTGCAGGTTGGCTTCTTCCTCCTCGTCACCGTGCAGCGTGAAGTGTTCGCTGCGCACGGTGATGTAGGGCACCTGCGCCTGCTGCACCGGCTTGCAGTCGACACCTTCGACGCGCTCGGTCTCGTATTCGACGCCGGCCTGCTCCTCGACCGCCTTCTCGATCATCTTGCTGCGCTCGTAGAGCGTCTTCTCCAGGTCGGTGCCGCTGAGCCCGCCGACCTCCTGGTGCGACAGCGCCTTCGACGCGTCCCCGTCTTCCTTGAGGAACCGCAGCACCATCTTCCAGTGGTGCATCGCGCGGTCGCGGCGGCCGGCCTTCTCGTACTTCTTGGCCATCGACTTGTGCTGGCCGGCGAGCTTCTTCTCGAGCGAACGGTACTGCGACTGCAGCGGCTTGCCGTCGCTGCCCTTGCCGGTGTCCTTGGTCGGGTACGGCCGCCGCGTGTCGAGCACCCAGGAGCTGCCGTTCTTGACGTAGCCGAGCGCCGTCCAGGCATCCTCGTTGTCCGGGTCGTACAGCTTGATGGTCTTCAGCCAGACAACCTTGGCGATGCGCGGGAAGCCCTTGTCGAACGCCTTCTTGGCGTAGGCGTTCAGCGCCTTGGCCTGGCGCTGGTTGAACTGGGCTTCTTCGCTTTGCGCGGCGACCATCGCGGTCGTCGCCAGCGCGAACAGGGATAGCAGGAGTGCTCGTTGGATCATGGAGTGCAGGTGGCTCGGTGGGGTCGATGCTTCGGACCCGTCCAGTCTAACGGCGTGGCGCGCCCGTCGCGATTCGGCTTTGCGCGCGCCGGGCGACTCGCCATACTGCTCGCCCTCGAAATCGCGAGCCGGGCCGCCGGATGCGGCCGGTTCGCAGCACAGGATCCCGCCCGGGGATCCGCAGCAGAGCCCCCAACATGAGGACCACAACATGAGCACCGTCTACGACCTCGCGGTCCTGCGCGGCGACGGCATCGGCGCCGAAGTCGTCAACGAAGCCCTCAAGGTCCTCGACGCGATCGAGCAGGTCTACGGCTTCCGGACGAAGCGCGAGGACCTGCCGTACGGCGCCGAGCACTTCTTGAAGACCGGCGAGACGATGCCCGACGCCGCGTTCGACCGCCTGCGCGACATGCACGCGGTGCTGTTCGGCGCGGTGGGCGACCCGCGCATCGAGGTCGGCAAGCTCGAGTTCGCGATCATCGCCGGCCTGCGCCACAAGCTCGACCTGTTCGTCAACCTGCGCCCGATCAAGCTCTACCACGAGTCGCTGTGCCCGCTGAAGGGCAAGAAGCCGGAGCACATCGACATGATGTTCTGCCGCGAGAACACCGAGGACGCCTACGCCGGCATCCACGGCGCGACCAAGAAGGGCACGCCGGACGAGATCTCGATGCAGCAGATGCTCTACACCCGCAAGGGCACCGAGCGCATCATCCGCTACGCGTTCGAGCTGGCGAAGCAGCGCGGCCCGACCGGCGGCCGCAGCAAGCCGAAGGTCTCGCTGGTCGACAAGGCCAACGCGGTGCGCGCGCAGGAGCTGTGGACGCGCACCTTCCGGGAGGTCGCGGCCGAATACCCGGACATCGACACCGACCACGCCTACATCGACGCGGCGTGCATGTTCATGGTCAAGGACCCCGAGCGCTTCGACGTCGGCGTCACCACCAACCTGTTCGGCGACATCATCACCGACCTCGGCGCGGAGCTGGTCGGCGGCATCGGCATCGCGGCGTCGGGCAACATCCACCCCGGCCAGGTCTCGATGTTCGAGGGCATCCACGGCTCGGCGCCGGACATCGCCGGCAAGGACGTCGCCAGCCCGATCGCCACGATCCTGGCGACCGCGCTGATGCTCGACCACGTCGGCCAGCACGATGCCAAGGCCGAGCTCGAGGCGACCGTCGCGCAACTGCTGCAGGACGGCCGGATCCGCAGCTTGCGCGACGGCGAACACAAGTGCAGCGAACTCGGTGACATGGTCCGTGACGCCGTGCTGGCGCGCGCCGGCGTGCGCAGCTGATCCAGAACCTCGAAGAAGGCGTGCCGATCGGTCACGCAGCTGCGTAGGGCGAAGCGTCGTCCGGCGGGTCGACTGGCCTGCCGCCACTCGCCTCGCCCATGACCGCCCGCCTTCTCGTCCGCCTCGCCGTATGTCTGGGGTTCGCCGCCTCGGCGCTGGCCCAGGCTCCGCACCCCTCGCCGCGTCGCGCGCAGGCGCCGCCGCGCCTGCTCGATGCGCTTTCGGTGCGCAGTGGGGCAGTCGCGAAGCTCACGTTCGACCCGGCGGTCGACCGCTCGCTGGAGCTCGACCTCGGCGGGGTCCGGCGCCGGCTGGTGGTCGCACCGCACGACCTGCGCGGTCCCGACTACCAACTGCTCGAGCGCCGCGGCGGCGCGCTGGTGCCGGTCGAGGCCGGGCCGACGACGACCTTCCGCGGCGCGATCGACGGCCGTCCCGGCAGCCGGGTCGCCCTGCACGTCGACGCCGGCTCGATCCGTGCGCTGGTCGTCGACGGCGACCGCAGCTGGGCGGTGCAGCCGCTGCGCGACGTCGACGATGCCGCCGATCCGTCGCTGCACGTCGTCTACCGCGGTGCCGACGTGCAGCAGGGCTTCGGCCACTGCGGCGTCGCGGCGCTTGCCGCCGGCGCCGGCACGACCGTGCAGCCCGACTCGGTCTACGAGTGCGAGCTGGCGCTCGAGGCCGACCACGCGCTGTTCCTTCTCAACACCAGCAACACGCTGGCGACCCAGAACGAGGTGCTCGGCGTGCTCAACGCCGTCGACGTGATCTTCCAGAACGACCTGACCGTCACGTTCCAGGTGCCGCAGCTGGTCGTCGACGTGACGCCGGATCCGTACACGACCAGCGTCGCGAGCCAGCTGCTCGGAGAGCTGCAGACCGCGTGGAACACGACCTACGCGGCGGTCCCGCGCGACGTCGTGCACCTGTTCAGCGGCCGCGCGATCGGCGCCGCGAGCGGTGGCACGGTCGGCTTCGCGTACGACGCGACGGTCTGCGATCCAGCCAACGCCTACGGCCTGTCCGAGACCCGCTGGAGTGCCAACTTCGCGCTGCGCGCCGGCCTCGTCGCGCACGAACTCGGCCACAACTTCGGCGCCAGCCACTGCGACCTGACGCCGGCCTGCAGCCTGATGTGTTCGGCCATCGGCCAGTGCTCCGGCGTGACCGCGTCGTTCGGCGCGACCGCGGTGGGGGAGATGCAGGCCTACCTGCAGTCGGTCGGCTGCCTGACGGTGGTGCCGACGGTGCCGCAGATCAGCAGCGCCAGTCCGGCGCTGGTCGCGACGGTGGCGCCGCCGATGGTGACGCTGGGCGGCAGCGGCTTCCTCGGCACGACGACGGTGACCATCGGCGGCCAGCCGCTGGTCGGCGGGTTCACGGTGCTGAGCGACACCCAGCTCTGCTTCACGCCGCCGGCGGGGCTGCCGCTCGGCGTGCAGATGGCGACCGTCAGCAATCCTGCCGGCACCAGCAACGCGACGTTCCTGGTCTACCAGGCGTCGGATCCGTGCCAGCTGGTGGTGCCCGACATCACGCAGGCGAACGCCCCGTTCACGTGGCGTCTGGGCGGCTGGCCCAACGGCACCGGCTACCTCGGGGTCAGCCTGGTCGATTCCAACGTGCCGCTGCAGGGCTTTCCGGTGCTGAGCCAGTTCTTGACGCTTTGGTCGGGCCCGCTCGACGCGCGCGGCATGGCCACGGTCACGGTGCCGCAGGTGCCGGCGCTGTTGAGCGGCTTTCCGTTCTACTCGCAGCTGATCGACGGGGTGACCGGTACCGGCACGGTGCGCAGCGCGTCGCTGGTGTATCGCACGTTGGTTCTCTGAGCTGGGGTTCTCTGAGCTGGGGTTCTCTGTGCTGGGGGCCTTTGCGTCGCGGCTTCGGAGCCGGGGCCTCCGATCGTGATTCCCCGATCGTGACCATCTGCGCCCCGGGTGTGCGACCGACGGTTCAGACCCGCGGCGGGGCGGTCCGGATCCGCCAGCGCGGCGGGGCGACCTCGGCTGCTTCGTCACGGCGCGGCAGCAACTCTGGGCGGGAGGCAGAACGGGAATCCAGCGGGACTTCTGCAGGTCGGCTCATGATGGTCGGGCCCCGGAAGCGAGGCGTTCCCCTTCCCGTGGCGCCGACGGGGGCAACCGAGACCATTCCGTTACGTGGGCAATCGGCGCGCTCTGCGTAACCGGCACCTATCGTGGGCCTCACGACGTTCGTGGCTGTCCCCCGATCGTCCGTAACGACAATCCTCAGGAGTCATGATGAAGATCCGTATCGCTTCCACCCTGCTCGCGCTGGCGCTTCCCCTGGTCGCCCAAGAGCCCGCCTCGTCGCAGGTCGAGGCGGTCTTCTACAAGGCCTACTACCTCGAAAAGGGCCAGCGTGACTTCGCCGGCGCCATGGCGCTCTACCAGCAGTTCCTGGAGAAGGCCCCGAGCCACAAGCTGGCCAAGGAAGCCGCCAAGCAGCAGTTCCGCCTGCTGGACCGCACCGGCAAGTCCAAGGAGCGCGACGCGTTCCAGGCCAAGTACAAGGAACTGATCGGCAACATGACGGCCGGCTCGTCGCGTCCGGCGCGTCCCGATCGCGGCGAAGGCGGCGACCGCGCGGAGCGCGGCGGCCGTGAGCGCGGCGGCTTCGGTGGCCGTGGCGGCCGCGGTGGCGGCATGCGCGGCGTGATGCAGCTGATGCGCGGCGACGCCAAGGTGTCGGAGATGTCGAAGGAGCAGCTTGAGCAGCTCAAGGAAGGCGTCGCGGGCGCCGAAGGCATGATCGACCGGATGCGTCAGTTCGTCGGCGAAGAGGCCGCGGCCAAGATGGAGAAGGCGACGGCCGACCTCAAGAAGGCGCTCGAAGCCGGCAAGATGGAGGACGCCGACAAGGCCCTCAACGCGCTGAAGGAAGCGTTCCCGACGCGCGGTGGCCGTGGTCGCCGTGGCGACCAGGGTGGCCGTGGCCGAGGCCGCGGCGGTGAAGAAGGCGGCGCCGGTGGCCGTGGCCGTCAGGGTCGCGGCGGCGAAGGCCGCGGTCGCCAGGGTCGCGGTGGCGGCGCCGGTGGCGGCAGCAACAACGGTGGCGGCGGCGGCGGCAACTGAGCTCCGACGACCGTTCCGCTCGAACGGCCGCGCGCGGTGGGCATCGCCCCTGCGCGCGGCCGTTCTGCGTACCGCGGGTGCGGCTGGCGCCGGCGCGGTGGATCGGCGAGCATGACGACGTGGCGCCAAAGACGATCGATCCGGTCCAGCTCGAGGTGTTCCATCACCTGCTCGGCGCCTACTGCGAGGAGGCCGGCGCGAGGCTGCGGCTGAGCGCGATCAGCCCCAACATCCGCGAACGCGCCGACTACTCGGTCGCGGTGTTCGACCGCGATGGTCGACTGGTCGCACAGGCCGCCCACATTCCGGTGCACCTCGGCAGCGCGGGCGACGCCGTGCGCGCGGTGCGCGAACAGCTCGACCTGGTCGACGGCGACGTCGCGATCCTCAACGATCCCTACTGCGGCGGCACCCACCTGCCCGACGTGACGATGGTGCGCCCGGTGTTCGTTGGCGGCGCGCGCCGCGCCGAGTGGTTCGTCGTCAACCGCGCCCACCACGCCGACATCGGCGGCGCGACGCCCGGCTCGATGGGCATCGCGCGCGACCTGTTCGCCGAAGGCCTGGTGCTGCCGCCGGTCCACTTCCGCCGTCGCGGCGACCTGCAGCGGGACCTGCTGCGACTGTTGTCGCGCAACGTGCGCGGCGCCGAAGAACGGCTGGTCGACCTGCGTGCGCAGGAGGCGAGCCTGACGCAGCTCGGCCAGCGATTGCTCGCGCTCGTCGACCAGCACGGCCTCGGCACCGTGCGTCGCACGACCGCCGCGTTGATGGACTACAGCGAACGGTCCGGCCGTGCGATGCTGCGGCAGCTGCCGCGCGGCACGTTCCGCGCGCAGGACGCGCTCGACGACGACGGCCTCGGCAACGGCCCGCTCGCGATCGACCTGCGGCTGACGATCGCGCGCGATCGCGCGACGTTCGACTGGACCGGCACCTGCGACCAGGCAGAGGGCGGGGTCAACGCCAACCGCGGCATCGCGATGGCCGCCTGCGTCTACGCGATCCGCTGCCTGTGCCCCGGCCGCCTGCCGACGAACGAAGGGCTGTTCCGGCTGCTGCGGCTGGTCACGCGACCGGGCAGCATGGTCGACCCGCGCTCGCCGGCGCCGGTCGCCGGCGGCAACGTCGAGACCAGCCAGCGGCTGGTCGACACCGCCTTCCAGGCGCTGGCGGCGGCAGCGCCCGAGCGCGTGCCGGCGGCGTCGGCCGGCACCATGAGCAACCTGACGTTCGGCGGCTTGACCCGCGACGGCCGCGAGTTCGCCAGCTACGAGACGCTGCCCGGCGGCGCCGGCGCCAGCGGCATGGCCGGCGGCCAGTCGGCGATCCAGACCCACATGACCAACACCCGCAACACCCCGATCGAAGAACTCGAACAGCGCGCGCCGCTGCGGGTGCGGGCGCTGTCGGTGCGCCGCGGCAGCGGCGGCCGCGGCGCGCGCCGCGGCGGCGACGGCCTGGTCAAGGAGGTCGAGGTGCTCGAGCCGCTGCACGGCGCGTTCCTCGGCGAACGCCAGCTAAGCGGTCCGCCGGGCGCGGCCGGCGGGCGGCCCGGCAAGCCCGGACGGCTGCACGTCGAGCGCGGCGGCCGGCGCACGCGGCTGCCGGCGAAGACCAGCTTCGATCTGGCGGCGGGGGACGTCGTCATCGTCGAGACTCCGGGAGGAGGAGGCCATGGCAAGGACTAGGAGGATGTTCTCGCTGTCGGTGCTGCTCGCTGCGGCGTGCAGCTCACCGGGCTACAGTCCGTTCCCGCTCGACCTCGGTGACGAGCTGCCCGAGGACGCGTTCGCGCGCTGCCGCGAGGTGCTGCTGCGTCGCTACGAGACGCTGACCCGTTCGGACGCCGACGGCTTCCTGCTGCAGACCGACTGGGCGGCCAGCCAGGATCCGCCGGGCGAACGGCGCGCGTCGGTGTTCCGCGACCCCGTGGTCGACGGCAGCCTGTCGGTGGTCGTCGAGCTGCGCCGCGTCAAGCTGCCGATGTTCGGGTTGCCCGGGTGGACCGAGCCGCGCGGCGATCCCGCCGCCGAACGCGAACTGGCCGAGGTGCTGCGCGAGGCGCTGGCCGACCCGGAGCCGATCGGGTTCTCGAAGTAGGCACGCGCGGTCGGTGCGACGCCTCAGGCGGGTGGCCCGGCCAGCGCCAGCGCGCGGGCCAGCTGGCCGTCCGGGTCGCGGCGGCGACGCGCGCGTTCGACCAGGCGCACGGCGGCCGGCTCGCGGCCGCGCAGCTCCAGCAGGCGGGCGCGCGCCAGCACCAGCGCCGCGCGGGGGACGTCGGCGCAGCGACGCGCGCGCCGCAGCGCCTCGGTCGCGGCGGGCGCGTCGCGCTCGACGCAGCAGCACTCGAACAACCACAGCCAGCCGGCGGCGCGATCGGGCTGCAGCTCGACGGCGGTGCGCAGCAGTTCCCGCGGCGTCGGCGGGCGCCGCGGCCGGCGCCGCAGCCACGGCTGCAGCGCGCGCCGCACGGCCAGCGTCGACGGCTGCACCGGGAAGCGCTGCGCCAGCCGCCGCAGCCGGTCGAGCCGCGCCGGCAGGTCCAGTGTCGGTGGCGCGTCGAGTTCGTGCACGGCGTGCCGCACCCGCAGCAGATCGGCGGCGAGGCCGACCATCGCTTCGGCGGTGCGCGCCTGCCAGAACCGTCGGCGGTCCTCGTCCCAGCCGAGCCGGGCGGCGAGTTCGTCGAGTTGCCGGCGCAGCCGGCGGCGGCCGAGCCCGGCCCGGCGGGCGGACTCGGCGACGTTGGCTCGGCCGTTGTGCAGCGGCACCAGCGGCGGCAGCTCGACGCCCGGCAGGCAGGTCGGCTCGGTAGCTGCGGATGGCTCGGCGACTTCGGATGGCTCGGTGATCCCGGGTGGCTCGGCGATCCCCGACGGCTCTGCGATCCAGGTCGCCTCGGCGGTCCCCGACGGTTCGTCGAGCAGCGGCTGGCAGCGTCGCTGGTGCCGGCGCAGGCCGTACAGGGTGCGTTCGGTGACCTGCATCCAGCGGGCGTGGCGGTCGCGTTCGGGCATCGCGACGATCTCGCTCGCGTGCGTCAGGCAGTCGACGGACAGCTCCTGGACGACGTCGTCGCGCAGCTGCGCCAGCTGCGCGGCAGGGATCGCCTTCCAGGCGCCGATGCGGCGCAGCACCCCGGGCAGCAGCCGGCTCTCGAAGCCGGCGAGCAGCGACAGGGCCCGGTTGCGGTCGGAATCGGTGGGGCGGGGCTCGCTCATTCCAACCTTGGGTGGTGTTCCGGGGGCAACTCGTTATGCTCGCCGCCCTTTTCCGCTGCGCGAACCATGCCCACAACCTGTGTCGTAGGCATCCTCTGGGGTGACGAAGGCAAGGGCAAAGTCATCGACTACCTGGCCGCCGAGACCGACTACGTCGTCCGTTTCGGAGGTGGCCACAACGCTGGCCACACGCTCGTCCTGCCGCCGTCCGTCGCTGGTGACGGCAAGCTCGTCCTGCACCTGGTGCCGTCCGGCATCGTGCACCCGCACACCGTCAACGTGATCGGCAACGGCGTCGTCGTCGACCCGATCCACCTGTGCGAGGAGGTCGCGATGCTGCACCAGCGCGGCCTCGACGTCGAACTCGGGCGCAACCTGCTGATCAGCGAACGGGCACACGTGATCCTCGCGGCGCACCGCCGTCAGGACCAGTGGGCCGAGAAGGTCCGCGGCAGCGGCCGCATCGGCACGACCGGTCGCGGCATCGGTCCGGCCTACAGCGACCGCTGCGCGCGCGTCGGCCTGCGGGTCGGCGACCTGTGTCGCCCCGAAGCGCTGAAGAAGGCGCTGACCGGCCTCGCCGAGCAGAAGAACGCGCTGTTCGAGCCGGCCGGCATCGAGCCGCTCGACTGCGCGCAGATGTTCGACGAGCTGTGCGCGGCGGGCGAGAAGCTGAAGCCGGGCATCGTCGACGCCGGCAAGACGCTGCGCGACGCGCGGCTGGCCGGCAAGCGCATCCTGCTCGAGGGCGCGCAGGGCTGCCTGCTCGACGTCGAACACGGCACCTACCCGTTCGTGACCAGCTCGCACGCGAGCACCGGCGGCGCGTTCAGCGGCACCGGCATGCCGCCGCACGCGATGCGCACGATCGGCATCGTCAAGGCGTACGCGACCCGCGTCGGCGAGGGGCCGTTCCCGACCGAGCTGCACGACGCGACCGGCGATGCGCTGCGCAAGGCCGGCAACGAGTACGGGTCGACGACCGGCCGGCCGCGTCGCTGCGGCTGGTTCGACGCGGTGGCGGTGCGCTACTCGGGTGCGGTGTCGGGCGTCGACGAGCTGGTGCTGACCTGCTTCGACGTGATGCGCGGCTTCCCGCTGCGCATGGCGACGTCGTACCGGCTGCCCGACGGCAGCACCACGACCGACCTGCCGGCGTTCGACCTCGAGGGGGTCGAGCCGCAGTTCACCGAGCTGCCCGGGTTCGACGAGGACATCTGCGACGTGCGCGACTACGCCGCGCTGCCGCAGACGGCGCGCGACTACGTCGCCGCGATCGAGCAGCACACCGGCCTGCGGGTCGGCACCATCTCGGTCGGCCCTGGTCGCGACCAGGTCATCCGCCGGGACTAGACGAGGTCCATCGACAGCGGCCATGGAGCAGCGGCCATGAAGAGGTGGCGATGAAGAAGCACGAGGCGGACGAACTGGTCGTGCCGAAGAGCGTCGCCGTCATCATGGACGGCAACGGGCGCTGGGCGAAGCGCGCCGGCTTCGAGCGCATCCGCGGCCACGAGAAGGGCATCGACGCGGTGCGCACGACGGTCACCGAGTGCGCCCGGCTCGGCGTCGAGGCGCTGGTGCTCTACGCGTTCTCGGAGGAGAACTGGGCGCGGCCGAAGCGCGAGATCGACATGCTGTTCAAGCTGTTGAAGCGCTTCCTGGTCGACGAGCGCGACACGCTGATGGACAACGACGTGCAGCTCCTGCACAGCGGCCGTCGCGAACGGTTGGCCGACGACGTGCGCGACCTGCTCGACGAGACCATCGAGCTGACCCGCGCCAACACCGGCATGAAGCTGTCGCTGGCGATCAGCTACGGCGCGCGCCAGGAGCTGGTCGACGGCATCCGCAAGATCGCCGCCCGCGTGCAGCGCGGTGAGCTGGCGCCGGAAGCGATCGACGAGCAGACGGTGCACGACGCGCTCTACCAGCCGTCGCTGCCCGACCCCGACATCCTGATCCGCACGGCGGGGGAGATGCGCGTCAGCAACTTCCTGCTGTGGCAGATCAGCTACGCCGAGATCCACGTCAGCGACGTCTGCTGGCCGGAGTTCGGCGCGGAGCAGCTGCAGCAGGCGTTCCGCGACTACGGCCGCCGCATCCGCAAGTTCGGGAAGGTGCTCTGATGGCCAGCGACCTCGGCACCCGCGCGGTGCTCGCGCCGACGATGCTGTTGATCATCGGCGGCATCTACTGGCTCGACCTCGCCGGCACGCTCGGCGTCAAGGAGGGCGCGCTGTCCGCCGGCCTGCTCGGCCTGCTCGGCATCGGCGGCGCCTGGGAGTTCGCGACCCTGCTGCGCAGCGCCGGCTTCGCGGTCGGCAAGCGCACGCTGCTGGTCGCGACCACGCTGCTGCTGGTCAGCGCGTTCGCGTTCGGCTGGGCGGAGCTCGACCACGAGCTGTACCCGCTGGTCGCCGGAACGTTGCTGCTGCTGTTCCCGCTGGCGCTGCGCTCGCTCGGCCGCGACGACATGCACCACGGCCTCGAACGGCAGGGCGCCACGCTGCTCGGGTTCATCATGGTCGCGTGGCCGATGTACCTGGCGATGGGCACCTGCTTCCGCTGCCTGCCGTCGCTGCTCTACGTGGTGTTGATCTGCAAGGGCGGCGACATCGGCGGCTACTGCGTCGGCCGCCTGCTCGGCCGCCATAAGCTGATCCCGCACATCAGCCCCGGCAAGACCATCGAGGGCGCGCTCGGCAGCCTCGGCACGTCGGTGCTGCTGGCCTGGCTGCTCAACGAGCCGATGCTCGGCGAACGGCTCGACCTGCCCGTCTGGGGGGCGCTGCTGACCGGCGTCGTGCTGAACTTCACCACCCAGACCGGCGACCTGATCGAGTCGCTGCTGAAGCGCCGCTGCAACGCCAAGGACAGCTCGACCCTGCTGCCGGCCCACGGCGGCATCCTCGACCTCGTCGACAGCCTGCTGTTCTCGTTCTGCGCCTGGTTCCTGGTGCTGGTCCGGCTGACGTGAGGCAGGTTTCCCCGCCGCCGGGATCGGCGCGGGGGCGACGGTCGCGCGCGGCGGGCCGGGTGGCGCAGGCTGAACCGGGTTCGGTATGCGGTGGTCGGTTCTCGGTTCTGGGGGGAGTTGGGGTTCCACCAGCGGCGGCCGCACTTAGACTCCGCGCCAGATGAGTGACGCGGACATCAGCATCCCGGTGGAGTCGGTCGACGAGGCTCGGACCCTGCTCGGGCCGTTGGACAGCAACGCGCGGTTGATCCGCGAGCTGCACGGCGTCAGCGTGCTGGCCCGCGACGGCAGCGTGCGGCTGCTCGGGGACGAGGAGCACGTCGCGGTGGTGCGGGGGGTGCTCGAGGAGTGCCTGCGGCGGATGCGCAGCGGGCACCGGATCGGCACCCAGGAAGTGTCGTCGCAGCTGCGGCAGACCCTCGGCGTGGCGGCGGGCACCGATGCGCCATCGGAGCCGGTCGCGAAGGCGCGGCCGAAGGGCGGCGCGGTGGTGCGCGCCCGCACCGAGGGCCAGCAGCGCTACCTCGAATGCATCGACAAGCACGACGTCGTGTTCGGCGTCGGCCCGGCCGGCACCGGCAAGACCTACCTCGCCGTCGCCAAGGCGATCGAGGCGATGAAGCAGGGCGGCGTGCGCAAGCTGATCCTGGTGCGGCCGGCGGTCGAAGCGGGCGAGAAGCTCGGCTTCCTGCCGGGCGACTTCCAGGCCAAGATCGACCCGTACCTGCGGCCGATGCACGACGCGCTGTCCGACCTGCTCGATCCGCGCACGCGGATTCGCTGGCTCGAGACCGAGGTCGTCGAGGTCTGCCCGCTCGCCTACATGCGCGGCCGCACGCTCAACCAGGCGTTCGTGATCCTCGACGAGGCGCAGAACACCACCGTGCAGCAGATGTTGATGTTCCTGACCCGCCTCGGCGAGGGCTCGCGCATGGTCGTCACCGGCGACCCGTCGCAGGTCGATCTGCCGGGCAACGTGCGTTCGGGGCTCGGCGACGCGCTGCGCCGCCTGGAGAACGTCGAGGGCATCGGCATCTCGCGCCTCGGCGCCGAGGACGTCGTGCGCCACAAGGTCGTCAGCCGCATCGTGACTGCCTACGACGAGTTCGATCGCAACCGCGACCACGCGCCGCGCGGCGGCCGGGACGAGCGCGCCGAGTCCCGGGACTAAGACATGCTCGAACTCGTCGACCGCTTCCGTCCGCGCACCGAACGCGCGTTCGTCGAACGGGTTGTGGCGGCGGTGCGCGAGCACGTCGGGCGTCCCGATCTCGAGGTCTCGCTGCTGCTGACCGACGATTCCGAGATCGCGGACCTGCACGACCAGTACCTCGGTGACCCGACGCCGACCGACGTGATGTCGTTCGCGATCGACGACGGTGCCGAGGTCGTCGTCAGCGTCGAGACCGCGCGTCGCGTCGCCGCGGACAACGGCACGCCGATCAACGCGGAAGTCGCGCTCTACATCGTGCACGGCATCCTGCACACGGTCGGCTTCGACGACAAGGACGCGCGCGAACGTCTCTGTATGCGCGAAGCGGAGCGCGCGATCCTGACCGGACTGCGACTGCGCGTGCGCGAAGTCGACGCGTAGTGGTCGCGTCTTGAACGCATCACCAACGCATCACCGCCGCGCAGTCGACGCGTCGTCGTTCGTCATCGACGTCGACAACACTCCACGAAGTGTGTGCACGACGTTGCGCCGCACGTGAGGTTCGTGCTACCGTTCGCGCGTTCGCTCCTTCGCAATCGACGTGATGGTCGCGGTTCGTTTCACGACGACGCGCACACGACAACGACGAACGGCATCCCGACGACCTCGCGGTGCACGTGTCCGAGTCGCTGGCGCCGAGCGAACGACGCCGCTCGGGTCGTCCTCGTTTCGACCCGCCGCCACTTCGACGACGTCGGCCGCGAGCCGGGTCCGTTCGACCTTCCGACGGATTCGTCTCTTGCCAGGTAATGCATGGTAGGTAAACCCGCTGCCCGTGATGCCGCAGCCTCGCGCGAGCGAGCCAGCAACGGCCTCACCACCGAGCACCTGCTCGAACGCTACCGACTGCGTCGCTCCCGAAAGGTGCTCGACCAGGTCGTCGAACGCCACCGCGACCTCGTCGAGACGATGGCGCGCAACCTCGCTTCCCGGCTGCCTCGCAGCGTCGACGCGCAGGACCTCGTGCACGCCGGGATGTGGGGCATGATGCAGGCGATCGCGTCGTACGAACCCGATCGCTGCGACTCGTTCCTCGCGTTCATGCGGATCCGCGTGCGCGGCGCGATGCTCGACGAGCTGCGCCACATGGACTTCCTGCCGCGCCTGTTCCGCCGCCGCGTGCGCGAGCGCGACCAGGCGCGCGCGCGTCTGCGCATGCAGCTCGAGCGCGAGCCGACCGACAGCGAACTGGCCGACGCGCTCGGCATCACCGAGCAGGCGCTGCTGCGCTGTCCGGCGAGCAAGGTGCTGCGTTCGGTGCACTTCCGCGAGGGCGACAGCGACGAGGACCAGTTCGACCACCTCGAGGACGACGCGATCGAGTCGCCGATCGAGGCGATCACCCGCCAGGAACTGCTCGAGCTGGTGCGCAAGCACCTCGACCCGGTCGAGTGGAAGGTGCTCAAGTTGCACTACCTCGACGGCCTGACCGGCCGCCAGGTCGCGCAGCGCATGCGCCTGTCGGCGTCGCGGATCTGCCAGATCCACGTGCAGGTGCTCGACCGACTCAAGCAGGAGCTGACGGCGCGCGCCGTCTGATCGACGCATGGTGGACAAGACGCCGTGCCCGGGTGCCGGCGCCCCGGAGTTCCATCTCCGCGACGGCGCGCTGTGGTGTGAGGACGTCGCCGTCGCCGAGCTGGCCGAGCGGTTCGGCACGCCGCTCTACGTGATGAGCGCCGCCGCGGTGCGCGCGCGGGTCGACCGCGTGCGCCAGGCGTTCGGCGACGACGCCAGGATCTGCTACGCGGTCAAGGCCAACTCCAACCTCAACCTGCTGCAGCTGCTGCACCGACTGGGCTGCGGCTTCGACCTGGTCAGCGGCGGCGAACTCGAACGGCTGCGCGCCGCCGGCCTGCCCTCGGACGAGGCGGTGTTCGCCGGGGTCGGCAAGCAGGGCTGGGAGATCGACGCGGCGGTCGCCGCGGGGCTGCTGTTCTTCAACGTCGAGTCGCCGCACGAGCTGCCGCTGCTGGCCGCCGCCGGCGCAGCGGCGGGCGCGCCGGTGCGCGTCGCGCTGCGTCTCAACCCGGACGTCGACGCCAACACGCACGCCTACATCAGCACCGGCAAGGACGAGAACAAGTTCGGCGTCGCGCTCGACCGCGCCGGCGACCTGGTCGCCGCCATCCACGCCGATCCGTGGCTCGAGCTGGTCGGCTACCACGTGCACCTCGGCAGCCAGCTGCGCGGCACCAACCCGTATCTCGAGGCGCTCGATCGCGTGCTGCAGTTCGTCGACGACGACCCGCGTCGCGGCGACGGCGTGCGCTACTACGACCTCGGCGGCGGCTTCGGCATCGCGTACGGCGAAGGCGCCGAACTCGACGTGCGCGCGGTCGCCGACGCGCTGCTGCCGAAGCTGCGCGAGCGCGGCTGGACGCCGGTGGTCGAGCCGGGCCGCTACCTGGTCGGCGACGCCGGCGCGCTGGTCACGTCGGTGCTCGGCGAAAAGGCCCAGGGCCGCGCCAACTTCCTGCTGGTCGACGCGGCGATGAACGACCTGATGCGGCCGGCGCTCTACCAGGCCGAACACCCGATCGTGCCGGTGCGTCGCGGCGCCGGCGAGCCGACCCGGATGGTCGACGTGGTCGGTCCGGTCTGCGAGACCGGCGACTTCCTCGGCAAGCAGCGGCAGCTGCCGCGCTGCGAACGGGGCGACCTGCTGGCGGTGTTGGCGGCGGGCGCGTACGGTGCCAGCATGGCGTCCAACTACAACACGCGTCCGCGGCCGGCCGAAGTGCTGGTCGACGGGGCCTCCGCCCGGTTGATCCGGCGGCGCGAGTCGTATCGGCGCATGTTCGAGGACGAACTCGAGGCCAACCCATGATCCGACCCAGACGTTCGCTCGCGCGCCTGTCGGCGCTGCTGCTGGTGTTCGCCGCCGCGACGTCGTGCAGCTTCATCGCCGACGAGTTCGTCAAGCTCGACACGCCGGGGCCGGTCGCACAGCCGCCGGCCCCGCCGAGTGCGCTGCAAGACCGCCCCTGATGGTCACAGACGGGCTGCGACACCTGCTCGAGCGCGGCGACGGCATGGGGGAGTACGACGACGGCCGCAGCGGGTACGCCGAGCATCCGGTCTGCGGCGATCGCATGGAGCTGAGCGTGCAGCGGGACGGCGAGACCGTGCGCGGCGTGCGCTGGCGCGCCAGCGGCTGCCCTGCGTCGATGGCGCTGGCGGCGCTGTGCAGCGAGGTGCTGGTCGACGTGCCGGTCGCCGAGGTCGCCCGCGTGCTGCGCGCCGGCATCGCGGCGCGCGGCGGGCTGAAGCGGCACGAGCAGCACGCCGAGAAGATGGCGCTGCGTGCCCTCGAGCAGGCGCTGGGCGAGGCCCCGGGCAGCTGAGATGGCGCGCTGGACCGACTTCCTGCAGCGGTTGCGCGGCGACGCGCACGACGGCGAACGGCAGCGCTGGCTGGCGATCCTCGGGTTGAACCGCCAGCTCGCGCTCGCCGACGGCCGCTCGGCGGTGTTGACCGTGCTCGTCGACGAGGCGGTGCGCCTGTTCGGCGCCGAGCGCGGCTTCCTGATCGCGCGCCGCGGCGACGACGGCTTCACCGTCGAGGTCGCGCGCAGCCTCGACCGCGAGCCGGTCGCCAACCCCGAGCGCAAGGTCTCGTCGACGATCGTCGAGCGGGTGCTCGGCAACGGCGAGGGCCTGTTCAGCGAGGATGCCCAGGACGACGCCTTGACCGCATCTCAGAGCGTCGCCGACCTGCGGCTGCGGTCGGTGCTGTGCATGCCGTTGCGCGTCGGCGACCGCGTGCTCGGCGTGCTCTACCTCGACCACCGCTTCCAGTCGGGCGCGTTCGGTGAGAAGGACCTGCCGTGGCTGATGGCGTTCGCCGACCAGGGCGCGATCGTGCTGCACCTGCACGGCCTGCTGGCCGAGAACCGCGCCCAGGCGGCGCAGCTGGCCGAACAGAACGCCGGCCTGCGTGCGACCGTCGCCGCGCAGGCGCGCGCGCTCGCCGACGAGGCCCCGGTGCCCGGTCGTGACGAACTGCGCCACCCGATGCCCGGCATGGTTGGCGACTCGCCGGCGCTGCTGCGCGCGCTGCACGTGCTCGACCGCGTCGCCGATACCGACCTCGGCGTGCTGCTGACCGGCGAGAGCGGCACCGGCAAGGAGGTCGCGGCGCGCGCGCTGCACCAGGCCAGCGCGCGGCGGCAGGGGCAGTTCGTCGGCGTCAACGCGGCGGCGATCACCGGAGAGCTGCTGGCGAGCGAGCTGTTCGGCCACACCAAGGGGGCGTTCACCGGCGCCGACCGCGAACGGCCGGGGCTGATGCGGCGCGCGGCCGGCGGCACGCTGTTCCTCGACGAGGTGACCGAGATGGACCTCGAACTGCAGGCCAAGCTGCTGCGCGCGCTCGAGGAGCGGCGCGTGCGTCCGGTCGGCAGCGACCGCGAGCAGGCCATCGACGTGCGCGTGATCGCCGCCAGCAACCGCGATCCGCGCGCCGCGATCGCCGACGGCCGGCTGCGCGAGGACCTCTACTTCCGCCTGGCGGTCGTCACCGTGCACCTGCCGCCGCTGCGCGAGCGCGGCGAGGACCTGGTGGCGCTGACCCGCAGCTTCGTCGACGGCTTCGCGCGCGAGCAGGGCGTGCCCGCGCCCGACCTGCACGACGACTTCCTCGCGGCGCTGCGCGCACGGTCGTGGCCGGGCAACGTGCGCCAGCTCCGCAACGAACTGCAGCGGGTCTGGGCGCTCGGCGACGGCGGGCCGCTGCGGCCCGAATGGCTGACCCCGGAGGAGGCCGGGCCCGGTCCGGCCGACGGCGTGCCGACCGACCTCGCCGGGCTCGAGCAGTGGGCGATCGACCGTGCGCTCGAGCAGGCCGGCGGCAACAAGGCCGAGGCGGCGCGGCTGCTCGGCATCGGCCGCCGCACCCTCTACGACAAGCTCAAGGGGCGCGCGCAGCCCTGATCGGGTGTGCGGATCCTGCACACCTGGGCGATCGCCGCACGCCGCGGTCGGTCGCCCGGATCTTGTAACCCATGGTATGAAGGGCTCTTGAAGAAATGTCTCAGGTTGGCACTGCGGTTGCTCTCCCCTCCGCCAGCATGACGCGTCTCTCGCTCGCAATCCTGATGGCATCCGCTGGCCTGCTCGGTCAGACCGATGTCGACGGTGCGCCCGAGCTGAAGGACTGCGTCGAACGGCCCTACGCCTACATCCGCCTCGACGCCTCGCCCCCTCGAAGCCGCAACGCCAACCGGCGCGACCACGCCGCGGTGCGCAAGCTGCTGTCGAACCCTTCGCTCGACCTGCTGTTCACCGGCGATCTGCAGGCGACCGGCACGGGCGAGGCGGCCGGCAGCAACACCGGCAGCGAAGCCGGCTCGAGCCGCGCGCTGTCGATGGTGCGCGGCATGCTGAGCAAGGGTGCCAGCCAGATCGAACTGGCGCTGACCGGCATCGTCGGCCGCGCCGGCAAGCCGCTGCTGGTGCTGCGGGCCCGGCTCGAGCACGACCAGGCGGATCGTCTGCGGCTGGTGCTCGAGCAGACCGCCGCGCTGGCGACCCCGAACCGCAAGCTCGGTGGCCACCAGACGTTCACGTTGCGCGGCGGCCGCGGCCAGGGTGCCGGTGACGTCGTCGAGATGGCCATGGTCGGCGACGACTTCGTGGTCGGCAACGACACCTCGGCGATGCGCGAGGTGCTCGAGCCGCAGCCCGCGACGACGTCGGCGGGTGCGCAGCGCCAGGTGCTGTCGGCCAACAAGCAGTTCCAGCAGCTGCGCCAGCGCCTCGAGGTGCCGCCGGGCTCGCTGCTCGCCTTCGGCGACTGGAAGCGGCTCGGCCGGCGGCTGCAGTCGTCGATGACCGGCGCGCACGCCGAACTGCTCGCGTCCAGCGGGCTCGGCTCGGCGCGCTCGGTGATGATGACGATCGCCCCGGCATCCAAGGAACAGTCCAAGAAGGCGGACGAGGCGTTCGCCGCGACGCTGCTGCTCGACTTCGAGTTCGACGCGTCCGAGCGCGGCGGCGGCATCGACGGCTGGTTCGCCGCGACCCAGCCGGTGCCAGCCCGTCAGCTGATGAAGGAGCTGCCGCGCACCGGTCTCGGCGGCCTGGTGCTGTCGGTCGACCTGCGTGCGGTCGCGTCGCACTCGCGGCGCACGTCGCACCTCTACTGGGACCTGCGCGAGGCGTTCAGCAACTTCGGCCTCGACTTCCAGCGCAACGTGCTCGGTCGCTTGGTCTCACGCGGGACCGTGCAGCTGCACTTCGGCAAGCGGCACTTCGGCGCGTCCGGCGATGCGTTCGCCGCGGTGTCCCCGGTCTACGCCGTGCGGGCCAAGAACCGGCGCGCCGCGCAGGACCTGTTCAGCGACATGCGGCGCGTCGTCGAGGAGACCGAGATCGGCAAGCTGGTCGAGTTCACCGACGAGGCCGGCAAGCGCAAGGTCGAACTGCTGCGGCTGACCGGACGCGCCAACGCGTTCTCGGCGTTCTTGATGGTGCACGACGACACGCTGCTGCTCACCCGCGAGCAGGAGACGCTGGCGCAGCTGTTCGAAGAGCTGAAGCGTCCGCGCAGCCGCAACCGTCGCGACCAGCTGGCCAGCAACGCGATCAAGTCCATCGGCGGCGAGGACATCGCCGGCCTGTTCGACGTCGACCTCTCGCCGTTGTTCGAACGAATCATGGCTGCGCTCGGAACCTCCGACGTAGACCTGTCGACGCTCCCCCGGCGTCATGTCGGTTACCTCGCGACCGATCGCTCCGAAGACGGTGCGGTCGTGCGCGTCCGGGTGTTGTCCTCGAGATGATTGCACCTGCTGTGTAACGCAGCGCGATCCACTCGTAGCAACACCTGCTCTTTCCCAACTCCAAACAACAGCCTTCGGTGAGGACCGGCGCGCTCGCGCGCCGTCGCCTTGCCGCGGATGCATGGGTGTCGAAACAGCCTCCAGCCGGCCCGAAATACTTGGGGCAGGCAGGGTCGGACGGAGACTTCCGCGTGTGTTGCGCGGGACATGCATCCGCATCTTCTTCGGGCGCATGGGTCGTTTGTCCCGCGCCGTCATTCCGAATACTTGGGGCAGGCAGGAATGACGGGGCGGAATGCGTGGTGTCACGCGGCGATCCATGCGCCCTCATTTTGTTTATGGGCATGCTTGGGTCTACAACCGGGGCATGCACGACGCGAGCCACCACGACCCGAGCCCGACGGATCGTGACGACCCGCCCGACACGCCGGGCGACGACGTCTTCGACGAGTTGGCGGACGACCTGGACATCGACGAAGACGACGTCGACGAAGACCAGGACGGCGCAGACCAGAACGGCGCAGATCAGGGCGGCGCAGATCAGGACGGCGCAGATCAGGACGGCGGCGGCCAGGACGACGATCGCGGCGGACGTCGCGGCGGCCCTTCGCTGGTGGTGGAGTCCGGCACCGGCACCAACTCGGTGGTCGTGCAGGACACGGTGCCGGACACGATGTTCGTGTTCCCGCTGCAGAAGTCGGTGCCGTTCCCGAGCCTGATGATGCCGCTGCTGCTCGACTCGTCGGCGGCGCGCGACATCATCGCCAAGGCCGAGGCGCACAACGGCTACGTGTTCCTGGTGCTGCAGCGCGACCCCGACCAGGACGACGCCGCCTCGGCCGACGACCTCTACGAAGTCGGCGTGATCACGCGCATCGTCAAGACGCTCAAGCTGCCCGACGGCAGCCAGTCGGCGATGACCCAGGGCGTGCGACGCGCCCGCCGCATCAAGACCGTGCGCGAACGGCCGCACCTGTTCGTGCGGGTCAAGCAGCTGGTCGAGATCCCGGCCCAGGGCGAACGTTCGGAGTCGCTGTTCCGCCTGCTGCAGGGCCAGCTGCAGGAGCTGGCGCAGATGCAGGAGCAGGCCGACAGCGGCTTCGCGACCGCGCTGCTCAACGTCGAGGACCCGGGCCAGCTCGCCGACTTCACCGCCGGCGTGGTGCGCAAGGTCGAGGACCGCCAGAAGCTGCTCGAGGAGGTCGACATCGGCAAGCGGCTGGAGCTGGCGCTGCAGTTCGCGATGGCCGAGAGCGAACTCGCCGCGCTCGACCAGAAGATCCAGGACGAGATCCGGCAGAAGGCCGAGAAGGCGCAGAAGGACTACTTCCTCAAGGAGCAGCTCAAGATCATCCGGCGCGAGCTCGGTGAGGAGCAGGATCCGCGCGCGCTCGAACTGCAGCGGCTCGAGCAGGCGATCGAGGACGCGAAGATGCCCGACGAAGCGCGTCGTCGCGCCGACGAGGAGCTGACGCGCATGCAGACGACGCCGGTCGAGAGCGGCGAGTACAGCGTGATCCGCAACTACCTCGACTGGCTGACCTCGCTGCCGTGGTCGAAGGCGAGCAAGGACCACACCGACCTCGCGCGCGCCGCCCGCGTGCTGCGCGACGACCACTACGGCCTCGACGAGGTCAAGGAACGCATCCTCGAGTTCCTGGCGGTGCGCAAGCTGCGCCCCGGCAACGCCGGCTCGATCCTTTGCTTCAGCGGCCCGCCGGGCGTCGGCAAGACCAGCCTCGGCCGCAGCATCGCGCACGCGATGGGGCGCGAGTTCTTCCGATTCTCGCTCGGCGGCATGCGCGACGAGGCCGAGATCAAGGGCCACCGGCGCACCTACATCGGCGCGCTGCCCGGGCGCATCCTGCAGGGCCTGAAGGCGACCGGCACCAACAACCCGGTGATCCTGCTCGACGAGATCGACAAGCTCGGCAGCGACTTCCGCGGCGACCCGAGTTCGGCGCTGCTCGAGGTGCTCGACCCCGAGCAGAACCACGCGTTCCTCGACCATTACCTCGACGTGCCGTTCGACCTGTCGCGCGTGATGTTCCTGGCGACCGCGAACGTGCTGTCGATGATCCCGGAGCCGCTGCGCGACCGCATGGAGATCCTCGAGATCCCCGGCTACCTGCTCGAGGAGAAGGTCGAGATCGCGCGCCGCCACCTGCTGCCCAAGCAGCTCGAACGCCACGGCCTGCAGCCCCGGCACCTGTCGGTGACGCTGCCGGTGTGGCAGCGCATCGTGCCGCACTACACGCGCGAGGCCGGCGTGCGCGGCCTCGACAAGGTCGTGAGGCGGCTGTGCCGCAAGGTCGCGCGGCTGGTCGCGTCCAACAAGAAGCCGCCGGGCCGGCTGAGCCTCGCGGAGATGGAAGACCTGCTCGGCCGCGCGCGCTTCAAGGCCGACGAACGGCGCAAGAAGACGCTGCCGGGCGTGATCCAGGGCCTGGCGTGGACGCCGGTCGGCGGCGACGTGCTCTACGTCGAGGCGGTGCGCAGCGACGGCAAGGGCTCGCTGCAGCTGACCGGCAGCCTCGGTGAGATGATGAGCGAGTCGGCGCGGCTGTCGCTGAGCTACCTGCGAAGCCAGGCGGACCGCTTCGGCATCGACGTGCAGCGGCTCGACCGCAGCAACCTGCACCTGCACTTCCCGTCGGGTGCGATCAAGAAGGACGGCCCGTCGGCGGGCATCGCGATCGCCTGCGCGTTCTTGTCGGCGCTGACCGACCAGCCGGCACCCAAGGACATCGCGATGACCGGCGAACTGACGGTGGTCGGCGAGGTGCTGCCGATCGGCGGCGTGCGCGAGAAGGTGCTCGCCGCGAAGAACTTCGGCCTGGAGCGCGTGATCCTGCCGAAGGCCAACGAGCCGGAGGTCAAGGAGCTGAAGCGCGAGCTCGTGCGCGGCATCCGGTTCTTCTTCGTCGAGCAGTTCGACGAGGTCTACGACATCGTGTTCGGCGGCGGCAGCGGCAAATCGACGCGGAAGAAGGCCGCGGCGCGCAAGGCGCCGGCGAAGAAGAAGGCAGCCAAGAAGGCGGCGAAGAAGAAGGTCCTGAAGACGACGGGGCCGAAGAAGAAGGGGCCAGCCAAGAAGGGGCCAGCCAAGAGGGGACCGGCCAAGAAGGCCACGCCGAAGAAGGCCGGCAACAAGCGGCCGGCGACCAGGCGTCGCCGGTCGTAGCGCCCGGCACCACCGCGCCGGCAGGCCGGACCGACCGCATCGCGCCGCGAAGCGGCGCAGGATGAACCCGGTTCGGATGCGGCGTCGAGGCCGTGGTCTCGGGTCAGCGGTCGCCGTACTGCTCGCGGAACTGGGCGCGCACGGCGACGAGGAAGGCCTCGAGCTGCTTGCCGGGTTCGTCGTCGAACGGCTCGCGCAGTTCGAGGTCGCGCAGCCGGTCGACCCGGAAGGTGCGGAAGTCCTCGCGCAGCTCGCACCAGGCGCCGAGGGTCCAGACCGCGCCCCAGAACGCCAGGCACAGCGGCCGCAGCACGCGTTCGGTGCCGGCTCCTGCCTTGTCCTCGTAGCGAACGCACAGCCGGCGCTTGGCGTCGATCGCCTCGCGCACGGTGCGGATCGTGCCGCGCACCTCGGGGCACATCTCGGCCGGCACGGCCAGCTCCGGTCGGGCGAACCCCTGCAGCAGGTGATCCGGGACCACCTGCTCGACCTTGGCGAGCACGCGCCGCGCCTGCGCGGCGAGCCGTTCGTCGCCGAACGCCTGCACCATGCGCGCGCCGAGCACCAGGGCATCGATCTCCTCGCGGTCGAACATCAGCGGCGGCAGGTCGAAGCCCTGCTGCAGGCAGTAGCCGACGCCGGCCTCACCGTCGATCGGCACGCCGCTCGCCAGCAGGTCGGCGACGTCCCGATAGACGGTGCGCAGCGAGACCTCGAGCGCGTCCGCCAGCTCGCGCGCGGTCACGACGCGCTGCGAGCGCAGCAGCAACACGATCTGGAACAGCCGGTCCGCGCGACGCATGGCGGGCAGACGTTACCACCGAGGCAGCCGCAGGGCTCAGCTCCACTCCGGCACGTCGGCCGTCGGTCCGTAGGTCGGCGGCACCGCTGCGTCGCACAGGCGGAGGTAGACCTGCAGCTGGCCGCGGTGCTGGATCCAGTGGTGGATCAGCACGTCGCGAACGACCTGCTCGCGCGGCGCCTGCTGCAGCACCTTGTCGCCCATGCGCGCCGTCCACGTCCGCCGCATCGCGTCGTCGTCGAGTCGTTCGAGCGAGCTGCGGCACGTCGCCAGGTTGGTCTCGAGCGTCGCGAACAGCTCGGCCTTGTCCTTCGGCACGAACGGCTGGTAGTCGGCCAGCTGCGCGAAGTCCATCTCGTCCTCGAGGAAGCCGTGCGCCCACATCGGCGCCTCGGCGAGGTGCCCGGCGAGTGCTGCCATCGTCCACGACTTGTCGTGCGGGCGGTAGTCGAAGCGGTCCTCGGGAACGGCCTGCAGCACCTTCACCGTCAGGGCGGCTTCGCGGGTCAGGTCGGAGAGCAGCGATTGCGTGATCGTCATGCGGCGCATGATGACGAGCCCCTGCTGACAGCGTGGTGGCAGCAGCATCGCGGTTCGTCGAGCAGCCGCCCATGCGAGGAGCCCAGGCGGCAGCGCCAACGCTGCTTCCAAGCCAACCGCGGAAGCGCGCTCAGCGCTTGCCGATCGCGTCCGCCGGCAGCTCCAGCACCAGCTCTCGTGGTTGGTCCCGCTTCGTCTCGAACGTGCCGAGCAACCAGCTGCGCGTCGCCTTGGGATGGGTGTGCAGATGCACCTCGACGCGGCCCGGCGGCAGGCCGGCGCACGTGAACCGTCCCGCCTGGTCGAGGATCACGTCCTCGACGATCCGCTGCTGCGCCGCTTCGCCGCAGACCAGCCGTACCCGCGGGGCCGAGCGGCTGTGGTAGGCGTAGATCGATGGGCTGCGCTCGGAATCGTGCTTCGGATCGAGGCGGAGCAGCGCGTCGAGGGGCTGGATCGTGGCGGACAGGGTCGCGCCGCGTCGGGCCTCGAGCGTGATCGGCTGGTCGGCGGTCAGGTCGGCTGCGTGCATGGCGCGCAGCACGCCGCCGCCCGAAAGGCGCAGGCTGCACGGGCCGACCGTGCTCAGCCGCAGCGTCGCGTTGCCGTCGGCATCGGTGCGCGACGCCGCGACCAGCGGCGTCACGCTGCGCACCGTGCCTTGGGGTGGGTGGGTCGCGGTGGCGGGCCGGAAGAACCCGAACGGCTCCGCCGCTACGCCCACCAGCACCTCGACGAGCACGCCGGCGACCGGCGCGCCGCCCGCGTCGGTGACCGTGACCGTGCGCAGCACCGGAGCTGGCAGGTCGAGCCGGATGGTCTCGTCGTTGCCGACCTCGAGCAGCTGCCAGCCGCTGGATCCCGCTCGCCGGTCGTGCGGCGCGACCAGCACGTGCCATTCGCCGGCCGCGAGCCGCGCGCTGGCGCGGCCGTCGGGAAAGCGGCCGGACAGGCGCACCGGTGGCCGACCGGCCTCACTGTCGCGAGGGTGGCAGTAGAGGTTGAAGCGTTCGATCGCCACGCCGCCCGGCCCACGCACGACGAACGTGCGCAGCCCGGTGGTCGGGACCTTGAGCTCGTGGTCGCTGCTGCCCCAGGTCGCGTTGCCGGCCTGGTGCCAACCGTCGAAGCGCCGGTTGTGCGCGACCCACAGCTCGGTCGGCTGGCCGTTGCCGTGGTCGTCGTCGGCCATCAGCGTGAACTGACCGTCGCGCCGGCTGTAGCAGCTCTCGCCGCGGCCGGCGCGCAGCCGCACGCCGCCGACCGGCGCGCCCTGTTCATCGACGACGCGGCCGGTGATCACGCGTTGCTTCGGGATCGCGCGCACGACGGCCGTGTAGGCGTCCGGGTCCGGCAGCTCGAGGCGACCGAGGTCCGTCGGCACGTCGCGTTCGGGCAGCTCGACCTTGTAGGTGCCCGCAGCGAGCGGCGAACGCAGGTGCAGGTAGCCGTCGATGTCGGTGCGCTGGTAGCCGTAGTTGCTCAGCCAAGAGTGCGGGCCGTCGATCGGCGTGCGGGTCTGCCGCGTGCTGTGGTCGGTCGCCAGTAGCCGGACCAGCACCCCGGGCTGCAGCTGGCCGCGCTGGTCCTCGACGCGCAGCCGCGGATAGTGTCCGGTCGGCAGCTCGATGTCGCCGTAGTCGATGCCGCCCCGCCGCTGCGCGACCACGAACGCGCAGTTGCTGAACCACGCGACGCGGCGCGGGTGCGTGACATTGAGGTGGTAGCGGCCGCGGTCGAGCTGTTCGTCGGCGGCCGGCAGCCTCAGGTCGAAACGGAAGCGGCCGTCTTCGCCGGTCTGGACCGGCTCGGGGTCGGCCCAGTCGGTCCGGCTCCACGCCATCGCGTAGCCGGTCGACTGGTGCGCGCTCAGCCGGACCTCGCAGCGGGCCAGCGGCTGGCCGCGCTCGTCGACCAGGCGGCCCTGGACGACGAGGCGGCCGGTCGCGATCGGCGTCTCGCGGGTCTGCTGCGCCAGGGCACAGGTCGTCGCGAGCAGGGCGAACATCACGGGCAGCAGGTTCCTCATTCCGCCCGCAGCATAGCTCAGCGCTTGCGCTTGCGCTGCTCTTCGGCCCGCCGCGCCTTGCTCATCGCCCACGAACAGATCGGGCACCGCTCGGGGTCGTGCCGCAGCGCGGTGCAGTCGGTGCGGCCGAACCAGATGATCTGCAGGTGCAGGTCGTTCCAGCGCGCTTCGGGAAACGCCTTCTTGCAGTCGCGCTCGGTGCGTTCGACCGAGCTGCCGTTGCTGAGGCCCCAGCGCCAGGCGCAGCGGTGGATGTGGGTGTCGACCGGGAACATCGGCTGGCCGAACGCCTGCGCCATCACCACGCTGGCCGTCTTGTGGCCGACACCCGGCAGCTGCTCGAGTTCGGCGAGCGTCTGCGGCACCTCGCCGCCGTGCTGGTCGAGCAGGATGCGCGACAGGCCCGAGATCGCCTTGCTCTTCTGCGGCGACAGGCCGCACGGCCGGATGATCGCGCGGATCTCGTCGACCGGGACGTCGACCATCGCGTGCGGGGTGCGGGCCCGGGCGAACAGGCGCGGCGTCACCTCGTTGACCCGGACGTCGGTGCACTGGGCCGACAGCAGCACCGCGACCAGCAGCGTGTACGGGTCGTCGTGGTCGAGCGGGATCGGCGGGGACGGGAACCGCTCGTCGAGCAGCTCCATGATGGCGACCGCCTTGTCCGACCGTTTCATGACTCCTCACGGATAGCGCGTACGGGTCCGGGATCCAACTGTGGTAGCGTGCTGCACGCCCGATGAGTGATGCGCCGTTCCGTGAGTGGTTCGAGAAGCTGTGGACCGACCGAGAGGATCGCGTCTACCGGTCGTTGTTCGGAGACCTCGGCAAGGGGGTCTGCACCGCCGGCGAGGCGGTGTTCCAGCGGTTCGGCAAGCAGCCGCACCCGGGCTGGCTGAACCACGGCGTGTTCGCGTGCCCGCCGCACGAGGAGCGCGACAGCTGGATCTACGTCAGTTCGGGCCTGAGCAACCCGTGGAACCTCGAGACGCCGGGCAAGGATCCGAGCGGCTTCGCCGGGCTCGGTTTCGAGCTGGTCGTGGAGTCCGCGGCGGAGGCCGACTGGGCGGTGCCGCTGCTGCACAACCTGATGGCCTACGAACTGCTGGTCGCGGTCGGCACCTACGAGGGCGCCGAGCTGTTCGAATACGGCAACCGCATCCCGCTCAACGACTCGATCACGCCGACGTTCGAGTCGGCGATCCGCTGGTTGCTGGTCGAGCAGCCCAAGCACTACCCGTCGTCGTTCGAGCTGTCGGCCGGCCGCGTCGACTTCTTCCACCTGGTCGGGGCGAGCGACGCCGAGGTCGAGTTCGCGCGCAAGAACAGCCAGGACAACCTGGTGCAGCTGCTCAAGGACAAGGGCGTGCACCCGTTGACCGACGCGGCCCGCGAGAGCGTGCTGTAGACCGTCCGGCCACGCCATGTTCCGCGATCGCCCGCGCCGCTACGAGAAGCCGCCGTCGACGCCGTGCGTCAAGGTGTGCAAGTTCACCGCCGGGGGCGACTACTGCCTCGGCTGCCGGCGCACGCGCGACGAAATCGCCAGGTGGTGGGACCTGTCCGAAGAAGAGCGCCAGCGGCTGCTGCGCGAGCTGCAGGAACGGCGCCGCTAGGAGCGCGTCCATGTAGTGGACGCGCTGCCGACCGTGATCGCGGAAGCGGCGTGTACGCATACGGACGGGGCTTTGCCCGCTGGCGCCCGGCCGCGGGGTCATGCGTCGCGGGGGCGTTCGTCGCGGCGCGCTTGTGTCGTCGTCGTATCCACCCGCCGTGCGGCGATCGCCGATGAGCCAAAAACCCGCCCGCATCGGTAACCGGGTCGCGGTCCGTTCCTAGGCTCCCGTGAGTCGCGGGATTCGGCCTCGCTCCCGGAGCGCTCTCCCAAGGGGCCGGAAGAACCACCACATCGCCCGCGGCGACCCCTCTCACCCCAAGGAGAGTCTGCGTGGGCTGTGTTCCTCTGGCCTCGTTGCCTGCCGTGCGCCCTCTGTGCGCGTCCCTCGTCCTCGCCACCTCGATCGCCGCGCAATCGCTCGGCGATTGGCGGTCGGTGCCATCCCGCACGGTGCCGCCAGCGCGCACCGGCTTCGCGCTCGCCGAACTGCCCGGCGGCGACCTGCTGCTGTTCGGCGGCGACGCCGCCAACCCGCAGGCCACCGAATGGCGGTGGAACGGCTTTGACTGGAGCGCGGAGACCACCCCGGTGCCGCGCCGCGACCAGCCGGCGATGGCCAGCCTGCCGACCTCGCTGATGGTGTTCGGCGGCGTCGCCAACGGCACCGTGCTGTCCGATACCTGGCTGCGCAGCCCGAACGGCGTGTGGACCCAGGTGAGCTCCCAGGTCGGCGCGCTGACCGACGTCTCGATCGCCGGCGACGTCGCCGGGCAGCGCTACGTGCTGGTCGGCAAGGACTTCGCCGGTGACTACCAGACCTGGTTCTACGAACTGACCTGGACGCAGGGGCCGACGGTGCAGACCTTCGGGGCGCGCGTCGTCGCCGACGACCTGCGTCGGCGGGTGCTGCTGATCACCGACGACTTCGCGTCGACCGGCGTGTCGGTGCTCGACGGCACCAGCTGGTCGAGCTACGCGCAGGCGCCGTCGTCGGTCGCGCTCGGTGACGTGGCGTTCGACCGGCGTCGCGGCCACGCGGTGCTGCTGCAGCCGTTCGACGACCTGCAGGTGGTCGAATGGGACGGGCTGGCGCTGCAGTCGTCCGGCACTCCGACCGGCGGCATCCTGTCGGCCAACGCGACCGCGATGAGCTACCACCAGCGCCGCGACGAGGTCGTGCTGGTCGCCAACCGCGGCAACGGCATGGAGACGCTGCGGCACGCGGTCGACTCCGAGCCGGCGGCGCTGGCGTTCGGCACGCCCTGCGGCCGCAGCCTCGAGCTGTCGCCGGGCTCGATCCCGTTGCCGGGTGCCACCCACGCGCTGCAGAGCGCGACGCCGGTGGGCGATCTGAGCTTCGGCGTGATCGGCTTCTCGCGCACGACCAGCAGCGGCCAGCCGCTGCCGCAGCCGCTGCCCGGCGGTTGCCTGCTCGAGGTCGAGCCGGCGATCGCGACGTTCCTCGGCAGCAGCGCCGATCCCAAGCTGTTCGTCTCGCTGCCGTCGAGCGCGCAGCTGCTCGGCGAACGCTACGTCTCGCAGTTCGTGTTCCTGGTGTCGGGCGGCGGCATCGCCTCGTCGAACGGCCTCGAGGTGCAGATCGGCTCGCCGCAGTTCGAGTTCGAGCTCCGCGAGACCTTCGTCGACGACAGCAACCGCGACCCGATCGCGTCGGGGGACGTGTGGGGCAACGGCTCCGCCGTGCCGGCGCAGATCGGCGGCGACGGCGCCTTCGGCTCGTTCGACCTGTCGCTGGCCACGCAGGTGGCGGCCAACGTCTACGAACTGGACACCGACATGACCGTGATCCCGGCCGATCGCACGCTGAGCGGTCTGCCCGCGCAGGTCACCGACGGCCGCTTCTACTTCACCGACTTCGTCGTGCCGGCCGGCGTCACGCTGCGCTTCGTCGGCACGTCGCCGGCGCGCCTGTTCGTGCGCGGCGTGGTCGACGTGCAGGGCACGGTCTCGGTCGACGCTCCCGACATGCCGTCGACGATCCAGACCGCCGGGCCGGCGCTCGGCCTGCCGGTCAGCACGTTCAACGCGCGGATCGGCGGCGTCGGCTCGCCCGGCCAGCCGGGCGGAGCCGGTGGCCCCGGCGGCGGCCGCGGCGGCAACGGCGGCGTCGAGTGCGGCAACCTCGGCCCGATCCTCAGCAACGGCGTCGACGTGACCAGCGGCCAGGACGGCATCGACGTGCAGGTCGGCGCCGGGCACGCCTACGAAGGCAGCGTCGGTGGGACCGGCGGCGCCGGCAGTCCGCTGATGCCGGCGACCGGCTCGTGGGCCGGCCCGCCGTTCCCGACGCTGAGCTTCGTCTACAGCCCGTACCACAGCCGCGGCGGCAACGGCGGCGGCTTCCGCCAGCCGGGTGGCGTCTCGCAGCAGCCGCAGCATGCCAACCCGAACAACACGATCCTGTTCGATCCGGCGCCGGCGGCGAGTCCTTCGTTCCCGCTGTTCCCGCTGCCGGGCGGCACGTCGTCGCTCGAGCACTTCGCGGTCGGCGGCTCCGGCGGCGGCGGTGGCGGCAGCCACGGCTACGGCCTGCTGGCGATCGGCTCTGCGCTCGAACGCTGGATGTCGGGCCACGGCGGTGCCGGTGGCGGCGGCGTGCTGGTCCTCCGCGCCGGCAGCGTCGCCACCGTTGCGGGTGCGCTGAGTTCGCGCGGCGGCAGCGGTCCGGTCATCGCCGGCGACGATCCGAACACCACCAGCACGACCGACATCTACGGCATCTCGTCACCGGGTGGCGGCGGCTCGGGTGGCTCCGTGCTGCTGCAGGCGCGGGTCGCGTCGGTGTCGGGTTCGGTCGACGTGCGCGGCGGCGCCGGTGGCGTCAACGACTACATGGCCAACTCCCTGCAGCGGATGACCGGTGGCGGCGGCGACGGCGCGCCGGGCTTCCTGCGCATCGAGACGCAGGGCGGCCTGACGTTCAGTGGCAGCTACAGCTCGCCGTTCGTCAACGGCGAGAACTCCGGCACGCTGCAGGACGTCGACGCCCGCACCGGGTCGCGGTCGCGCTGGATGACGCCGTCGAGCACCGGTCTGCCGGTGTGGCTGCGCTACGAACTGCTGGTGCAGATCAACGGCCTGCCGGTGCTGTTCAGCGACGATCCGGAGGTGTCGCCGGTCGCGGCGACCGGCGCCAACTCGGCGGCGACGCTGCTGGTGCAGGGCGCGCGCCTCGACGCGCTCGGCCAGCCGCTCGCCGGCACGATCGGCCCGTGGCGGGGGCGCGTCGGCGGCCCTGGCTCGCTCAACACCGACTTCGCCCAGGCCGTGCGCTTCGACGTGGTGCTCGACAAGTCGCTCGGCGCCGAGCGGGTGCTCGACCTGCGCATCGTCTGGCGCTGATCGTCCGGGGCGGGATCCCGTGTGCCCGTTCGGGCACACGGTACCTGGACCGGGCCCGGCGCGACCGGCACGATGGTCGCGCCGAACCATGCCCGATCCGACCGACGACCCAGCCCCGCTGAACATCCGCCCGCTGCAAGAGCGCAGGAACCTCGTGCAGAAGGAGGACTTCGCCAAGGTCCTCCCGCCGGTCGACGGCTTCCTGCAGTGGTTCGATGCGCTGCCGGACATCTACGGCAGCAAGTCGCTCAAGCACGTCGTGTCCGAGGTGGTCACGGCGCGCGAGAACGGCAAGGAGGTCGGCGTGCAGCTCGGCGCGCACGTGCTCAAGGTCGGGCTGTCGCCGCTGGTCATCGACCTGATGCGTCGCGGCCTGATCACCCACGTCGCGACCAACGGCGCGTCGGCGATCCACGACTGGGAGACCGCCTACCAGGGTGCGACCAGCGAGGACGTCGGCGAGAACCTGCCCAACGGTTCGTTCGGGTTCTGGCGCGAGACGCTCGACGCGCTCAACGGTGCCGCGAAGCGCGCGCACGACGAGGGCATCGGCTTCGGCGCCGCGGTCGGCAGGACGATCCTCGAACAGGACCTGCCATACCGCCATCTGTCGGTGTTCTCCGAGGCCGAACGGCTCGGCATCCCGGCCACCGTGCACGTCGCGTTCGGCTGCGACATCACGCACATGGATCCGGACCTCGACGGCGCGGCGCTCGGCGCGGCGACGCAGAAGGACTTCTGGACGTTCGCCGACACGGTCGGTCGCCTGGAGCAGGGCGTCTGGCTCAACGTCGGCTCGGCCGTGATCATGCCCGAGGTGTTCTTGAAGGCGGTGTCGATCGCGCGCAACCGAGGCCAGCTGACCGACGACTTCCTGACCTGCAACTTCGACATGCTGCAGCAGTACCGCGCCGTCACCAACGTCGTGCAGCGGCCGCCCAGGCAGGGCCGTTCGATCCTGGCGATGCACGAGATCGTGCTGCCGCTGCTGCACCAGGCGCTGATCTGCACCGCGGCCAGGCGCGGCTGCCTGAAGGAGCCGCGCTGATGACGCCGTCCCTCGACAGCGAGAACCGCCGCCTCGCCGATGTGCTCAGCGGTCTGCCCGACACCCGCGTGCTGGTGGTCGGCGACCTGATCCTCGACCGCTACGCCGACGGCGACGCCAAGCGCGTGTCGCCCGAGGCGCCGGTGCTGGTGTTCGACTTCGAACGTGACCGCTACCTGCTCGGCGGTGCCTGCAACGTCGCCGCCAACCTGAGCGTGCTCGGCGCGTCGGCGTCGGTGCTCGGCGTGATCGGCGACGACGAGCCCGGCGAACGGCTGCGCGCGCTCCTGCAGGACGCCGACATCGACACCCAGGCGCTGGTCGTCGACACCACCCGGCCGACCACGCGCAAGACCCGCTACGTCGCCAAGACGCTGCAGGTGCTGCGCGTCGACCACGAATCGCGCGCGCCGGTCGGCGGCGACGCCGAACGGCGCATGCTCGACCTGCTGCGGCAGCGGCCGTTCCCGTGGAAGAGCGTGCTGCTCAGCGACTACGGCAAGGGCGTGTTGACGCGCACGGTGATCGAGGCGGCGGTCGAGGCGGCCAGGAGCGTCGGCGGCGTCACCGTCGTCGATCCGAAGGGCAAGGACTACTCGATCTACCGCGGCGTCGACCTGCTGACGCCCAACCGCGCCGAGGCCGAGGCCGCGACCGGCATACAGATCGAGAGCACGGCCGACATGCACCGCGCGGCGCAGCGGCTGCGCGAATTGACCGGCATCCGCACCGCGGTGATCACGCTCGGCAAGGACGGCATCTTCTTCGAGACCGAGGACGGCTCGCACAAGATCATCCCGACCGAGGCGCGCCAGGTGTTCGACGTCACCGGTGCCGGCGACACGGTCGTGTCGGTGCTGACCTACTGCCGCGCGGCGGGCGTATCGCTCGAGGATTCGCTGCGGCTGGCCAACCACGCCGCCGGCATCACCGTCGCCAAGCTCGGCACCTGGGCGCCGTCGCGCCGCGAGGTGCTGACGCGGCTCGGGGACTCGTCACCGACCAGCACCGGCAAGGTGCTGAGCCACGAGCAGGCGATCGAGGTCGGCTCGCGCATGCGCGCCGAGGGCCGCCGGCTGGTGTTCACCAACGGCTGCTTCGACATCCTGCACGCCGGCCACTGCGAATACCTGCAGAAGAGCCGCAGCTACGGCGACGCACTGATGGTCGCGGTCAACACCGACGAGTCGGTGCAGCGCCAGCAGAAGGGCAAGGGCCGCCCGTTCAACGCGCTCGAGGACCGCATGGCGGTGCTGTCGGCGCTCGAGGCGGTCGACTACGTGGTGCCGTTCGGCGACGACACGCCCAAGGCGGTGATCGAGGCGATCACGCCGCACGTGCTGGCCAAGGGCGAGGACTGGCGCGACAAGGGCGTGGTCGGGCGCGAGTGGGTCGAGGACCACGGCGGGCAGGTGGTGCTGGTGCCGCTGGTGGCGGGGCGTTCGACGACGAACGTGGTGAAGCGGATCCTCGAGAGCGGCGAGTAGGGGAGGTCTGGGTGGGGCTGGCCCCACGAAGCCTCGATCAGGGTTGGAAAAACGCTGCTGCGTTCGACAATAGCGTGCTGCGTTCGGCCTCGGACAAGGCCCCCATTGCTTTGAACCAAAGAGATATGCCGGCAACGATGTCCAGCTTCATGGCGTTCTCGATCGCAAGGATCTGACGAGTCTCCGGAAGCTCCCGTCGCCAGGCTCCCAAGACGACTCCATCGCGGATCGAGACCATGTCCGCACCCTTGCGCCTAGCTTCGGCAAAGTTGATCATCCCGTTTCGTGCCGAGATGTCGAGCACCTTGGCGCGGCCATCGGCGATCAGCTGCTCGAATTCCCTGTCACTCGTTTCGTTCCGTAGCTGCCGACATGGAATCGCCAACCTAGTCATTGTTTCGAGGATTATTCCGAGACGCCGACGATCTTCCGGGCCGATGTAGGTGTCACGTGGATTGAACGACTGGCTGCGTACCAGCAGATCTGGGCGGAACCCACGTTCGAAGCCAAATGCGACTTCCGATTCGGCGCGCTTGGAGCGGCGGGGGAGTTTCTGCCAGGAGACATCGTTCGCCGTCGGGTCATCGGCCTCGACCGCGGCGCTCGGGCTTAAAGCCCCGAGGTTCATGGAGTCGATCGCATCAGATAGTGTGCCGTATGCGTCCGTTGCAGCATCGAGGCTCTGGTTGCTCGATGCTGCGCGACTACTGATTGTCGCGTCTGCCGTTGTCTTCCTTGATGTTCTTGGTTGCCGATTCCAAGCTGAGCGTGTCGCGAGAGCGGCGAGTGTCGCCACGGCGAGAAAGAGTGCGATGCGGCGGCGAGTTGTTGTCACAGGCCTTGTTGGGGGGGGGGGCGACTGCTGTGTGTTGGGGTGGGTTCTACTCGTCACTGCATAGTGTGCAGGCGATTTTCAAGTCCAGTACACACACGATCACGTTGTTCTGGTCTCGGAAGCTATACCTTTCAGTGTAGTCGAGTCCGCACCCGATCGTCTCGGGAGAGGCAACACCAATTTCGATTTTGCCATTTTGCACGGCAACCTGGTTGCCGCCGCCCCACTTAAATGCATGGTCGATCGCGGACCCCGGCGGTATTGTGAAGCTGAAGCCAAGAACTGGGTAGCACTGGTCAGGATTGACTGGCAAGCAGAATCGGGGCAGGAAGTGCGAGTTGGCCAAGAAGTCGCTGGTACGTCGTAAGTGACTAACCCCGAAATCGTTGCACGCGGCGACGCGCCGTGCTCCTCGACCACCAACAGTGGGTAGTGCAGCATGCGTTCTGTAAACCGTCCGAGGCAGCTTGACGCAGTCGGCGTTGGTCGGCGCGGTTGGTCGCGAGACGGTGACCAGTGTCCTTGAGGTCCAGGGCGCGCCGGTGGCGCGGTCATGGTTAACGACTAACGCCTCGCTGCCGAGGCACGCGCGAGTGCCGAGGGGCTGACCCCGTTCGGCAAGGTGCGAGTTCTTCGCCGCACGTACCGCGGCGATGGCGCCGGGGCGGCCAGCGCCGCTCGACGACGCGTGTGGAATGCGAGGTCGCTACATGGCCCCGGACGTCGAGGAGATGGTGGCGTTTGCGTCGGCGATGCTGACGGCGAGGGGGGCCGAGCAGCTCTTGGCGAAGGCTCTTCCCGAGGGGCCATCGGCGACAGCTATTCAGAATGCAGTGCGTCGTCTCGGCATCGAGATCGAGGAGCTGCGCGAGGCGATCGAGGACGCCGTGGCGGCCGAGACGCCGCTCTCGGACAAGGGCGATGTGCTGGTCGCGAGCTGGGACGGCGTGATGGCTCCAATGCGCGAAACGGCCGACGTGGCGTGGCGCGAGGCGGGCGTCGCCAGCATCTCGACCTACGGGCAAGATGAGGTCGGGCCAGAGAAGCTGCTGGACACGCGATACTTGGCCAGAATGTCAGAGAGCGGCATGACCACGATTCTCGAACAAATCGCCGATTAGGTGACGCGCGCCAAGGCCGGGTGCGAGTTTCGCGAGTTTGCGGTCATCTGCGACGGCAAGGACACGATCTGAACCAGCGCGACGACGCAGCCCGTGCCGCACGGCGCAGTGTGGATCCTCGACTTCTACCACGCCTCCGAGAACCTGATGAAGGCCGCCAAGGCCATCTTCGGTGGCGGCGACGAGGCCACGCGGTGGCATGACAAGCACCGCGAGAAGCTGCGGCGCGACCCGTGCGGCTGCGCGAACCATCCGGTCGATGCGCCGCTACCGGAACACCCTGGCCAAGGACAGCACCGAGTGGAAGGTGATCACGAACACCATCGCCTACTTCCGCCGCCACCAGGATCGGATGCGCTACGCAGAGTTCATCGCTCGCGGCCTTCCGATCCGCAGCGATCCCGTCGAGTCCGCAGCCAAGACCATCGTCCAGGCACGACTCAAAGCGCAGCGGCATGCGGTGGTCTCGCGATGGCGGGCAGCATGTCCTCAACCTTCGAAGCCTGCTGAACTCAGAGCGATGGGCGCCGATGTGGAGCACGCTCAAGAAGGCCGCGTGACATGCCTCGATCCAAAGTCACACCCCGTCATGGGGCAGGCTTGACTAGGCAGCGTGTACACCCTGCTCATGACTTTGGCGATCGCGATGGGCATCGCGGCGACAGCAGCTGCGTTCCTTTCATCGAGGTTGATGGCACAGGATCCAGTTGAGGTGCCCCGGGGCACCGTCGCCTGGAAGTTCGCGCCCGACCGCGCCTGGTTCGGGGGGCTCGAATACGGCGACGGCGTCGTCTACGCCCTCGAGCGCACGGGCTTCGTCTACGCGCTCGACGCGAAGACCGGTGAGCAGCTGTGGAAGAGCCGGACGCAGCGGCGCTGCGACCAGCAGTTCGGCATCGAACTGCCGCTGGGCGAGCAGCCGCCGGGGCTGTGCTTCAGCAGCGACGACGGGCTGTGCCTGCTCGACCTGAAGACCGGCAAGGAGCTGTGGCACACCGACGTCGACGGCCTCGACGGGCCGGCGTGCACCGAGCAGGCGGTGATCGCCGGCAGCAGCGACGGCAAGATCTACGCGTTCTCGCTGCGGGATGGCAAGAGGCTGTGGGAGCACGACTACGTCGAGGACGCCGAGGAACTGCCGGGCTCGGACGGCCACGGCGCGCGTTTCGCCGGCAAGGCGGCGCGGCCCGGCCACGCGTCGACGGACGGCAGCCTGGTGGTGCTGCCGGTGTTCGACCAGGGGCGCGCGGTGGCGGTCGACGCCAGGACCGGCGAGCGGCGGTGGGCGTTCCAGACCAAGGGCTGGATGGGGGCGCGGCCGACGTTCGGGCCGCGCAACGTCATGCTCGGCAGCCAGGACAAGCACATCTACGCGGTCGACAAGACCACCGGCAAGCTCTCCTGGGAGCACCGGACCGGCGGCCGCATCAGCGGCAGTGCGCGTGCGACCGAGCGCTTTGCGTTCGTCGGTTCGTGCGATGCGCGGCTCTACTGCGTCGACCAGGTCGTCGGCCACGTGCCGTGGCGTTACGAGACCGAGCACGACGAGGGCTACGGCGCGCCGATCTACAGCCGGCCGCTGCTGCTCGACGACGTCGTCTATCTGGCCGCGATGCGAGGCAAGCTCTACGCCGTCGATCGCAAGACCGGCGCGGAGCGCTGGAAGATGACGCCGGTCGAGGACTCGGAGCCCAACAGCGACCTGTTCACCGACGGCCAGCGGCTGTTCCTGAGCACGCGCCGCGACGGCGACAAGGGCCAGGGTGCGGTGGTCGCCATCGATCTGCCGAAGTCGTGATCGGGTGGGGGTGATGTGGGTGGGTTGGCCTGTGGGTTGACCGGTGGGCTGGCCCGTCGGCTGGCGGTGGGAAGGCTGGTGCTGGCTGGTGGAAGGAACGCGCAAACACCGCATACCGAACCTGGTTCATCCTGCGCCGCGAAGCGGCGCAGGATGAACCAGGTTCGGTATGCGGTGTTGCGTCGGATCAGCGCTGGCCGCCGGCGCCTTCGGCCGGTTCGGCCAGCACCTTGCAGGCTTGTTGGACCAGCGCGATCAGTTCCTGGTTGCGGTCGGCGTCGAGGCCCTGGGCCAGTTCGGCGAGCAGGTCGGGCGTGATCGAGCCGCGGTGTTCGTCGTCGCGGAGCTGCATCGCGACGGCGGCGGCGGTGGCGGCGACGTGGCCGTTCTTCGACAGCGCCGGCGGCTTGCCGGCGGGCGCCGGCAGTTCGTGGGCGATCTCCTTGCTGGTGTCGCCCTCGGCCGGCTTGTAGCGAACGCGCAGGGTCGCGAGCGGGGCGTCGCCGGCTTCGGCGCCGGCGACGCGCTCGATCTCGTAGAGCGCGGTGACGTCGTGGCCGGCGCCCATCTCGCCGCCGTCCTTCTTGTCGTCGCGGAAGTCGCGCGCGGCCAGCGCGCGGTTCTCGTAGCCGAGCAGGCGGTAGCGCTTGACGAGGCCCTGATGGAACTCGGCCTGCAGCTTGACGTCCTTGGCCACCGTCATCATCTCGGCGCCGAACTCCTCGACGAGCACCCGGCGCGCCGTGTGCAGGTTGTCGACGTAGTGGTAGTTGCCGTTGCCGCGGTTGGCGAGACGCTCGAGGCGGTCGTCCTTGAGGTTGCCGGTGCCGAACCCGAGCACGGTCAGGAAGACGCCCTGCTCCTTGCGCGCCTTGATGAACTCCTCGAGCTCGTCGGCGTCGCGGATGCCGACGTTGAAGTCGCCGTCGGTCGCCAGCAGCACGCGGTTGACGCCCTGCACCTTGTTCTTGGTGGCCAGCTCGTAGGCCGCCTGGATGCCGCCCTGGCCGTTGGTGCCGCCGCTGGTGCGCAGCGCCTGGATCGCCTCGCGGATCTTGCCCGGCTCGCTGCCGGAGATCGAGTCGAGCGGCACCCGCACGCTGTTGGCGTAGGTGACGATCGACACCGTGTCCTGCGGGCGTAGCTGGTCGATCAGCAGGTCGCTCGCCTTCTGCAGCAGCGGCAGCTTGTCCGCGTTGCGCATCGATCCCGACACGTCGATCAAGAACACGAAGTTGCAGGGCGGCAGCTTGTCCTTGTCGATCGCGCGCGTGCTCAGCGAGAACCGCACCAGCTCTCGCTCGGCGTTCCACGGGCAGGCGGCGACCTCGGACTCGATCGCAAACGTGGTGCGCCCGGTCGGCGTCGGCAGGTCGTAGCGGCAGGCGTTGACGAACTCCTCGACGCGGATGGCGGTGGTCGGCGGCCGTTCGCCGTCGCGCAGGATGCGGTGCGCGTTGGTGAACGACGCGGTGTCGACGTCGGCGGCGAACGTCGACAGCGGCGAGGCCTCCGGTGTCAGGTAGCCGCTGGCGTCGACCTCGGCGTAGCTCTCGGCATCGCCGCCGTCGAGCCGCATCGCCCGCCGGCGGCCGCTGCGGCCGCCGAACGAACCGCCGGCGCCGCCGCCCACCCCGACCGCCGAGTTCCACTGGTTCGAATCGAACGCGCTCTCCTTCTTGGCCTCGGGCGCCGCTTCGCTCTCGACGATCAGCACCTCCTCGACCACGTCCTCGGGCTGCTCCGTCGGCGGCGGCGGCGGCGGCGGCTCCTCGATCTCGTTCGCCACCGGTACGTCCTGCGCTGGCGTCGGTAGGGCCTTGGTCGGGGCGGGATGGTCGTCGCAGCTGGCGAGCAGCAGCGCGACCGGGAGCAACAGCGGGATTCGACGCACCATGCGCGGGTCGAACGCCGTCGTCGGGATCCGGTTCGCTGGTTTTCCGAGAACGCCCGCTCAGAACGTCCACGTCGCCCCGAGCAGCAGGCCCTGGGTCTCGACGTCGGCGCTGTCCGACGCGGCGCTACTTGGGCAGCGCGATGCGCGGCGCCTGCTTCATCCAGGCCTCGACCTCGTCGGGGTGCGACGGCACGTTGCGGCTCATCACCTCGCAGCCGTTCTCGGTGACCAGCACGCAGTCCTCGATCCGGCAGCCGTAGCCCTTCTTGGGCAGGTACGCGCCCGGCTCGACGGTGATGACCATGCCGGCCTCGAGCACGTCGACCGACGGATCGTGCACGGCGAGGCCGACGTGGTGGCACGGACCGTGGTCGTTCTTGTAGCCGCGTTCGACGAGCATGCGCGCGCACAGGCCGCCGAGCTGGCTGAGCCGCGCGCCCGGCTTGACCTGCTCGAGCAGCGCCTGCTGCACCTCGTAGACGTCGGTGACCAGCTTGCGCTGCTCGGGGGTGAACGTGCCCGACGCCGGGAACGTGCGGGTCACGTCGCTGCAGTAGCCGTGCAGCGTCGACGCGTAGTCCATCACGATCAGGTCGTCGTCGAGCAGCTTCCGGGTGCAGGCGTTGTAGTGCAGGATGCAGCCGTTGGGGCCGCCGCCGACGATCGCCGCGTAGGCGTCGGGTCCGCAGCCGTGCAGCGCGAACACGCAGCGCGCGACCGCCGCCAGCTGGTACTCGTAGGCGCCCGGGCGCACGCTGCGCATCGCCTCGCCGATGCCCTCGGCGGCGATCTCGGTCGAACGGCGCAGCAGCGCCAGTTCGGTCGCGGACTTGTGCGGGCGCATGCGATGCACGTAGCGCTCGAGCGACTCGATCACGACGCCGGGCATCAGCTTGGCGAGCGCCTGCGAAAACGCCTTCTCGCGGCTGACGCGCCCGTCGAGCGGGTCCTTGCTGAGCGCCGACGCCGACTCGCGCGACTTGCTCGGGGTGCTGCCGAGCCGCGCGGCCGGCCGGGTCGCGGTGATGACCGTGCGCGGCTGGTGGTCGTGGAGCTCCGTCAGGCGGCGGTGCAGCGAGCGCACGTTGCCGACCTCGCCGAAGCCGGTCGCCTTGGCGCTGGCCTCGCCCGGCGCCAGGAAGCGGCCGTCCCACTTGGCCGAGAACGGCGAGTACGGCGGCACCAGCAGTTCGTCGTGCACCAGCTTGCCGTCGTCGACGATCAGCAGCATCGCGACGGTCGGCTCGGCCACGCCGGTCAGGTAGAGGAAGTCCTGGTCCTGCGCGAACGTGCCCATGTCCGGCTGCCTGGCGCCGCCGCGCAGCACCACGATCACCTGCTCGCCTCGGTGCTTGTCCCCGATGGCGGCGGCGAGCGCGACCCGCCGCTGCCGGTGTTCGTCCGGTTGGATGGGGGAGACCGCGGCCTGCGCGATCAGCAGGGTCGGCAGCAACAGCGGCAACGCGAGCAGACGGATCATGCCGGCAGCATACGGACGTCGCCCCGCTGCCGCGGGGACGTTCTGCGGGGCGACGTGCCGGTGGGGCAACATCGGTACGTGGGCCGTGGGCGGTCGCGTTACCATGTCGGCGATGCGACACGCCCTCGTCGTCCCGTTTCTCGGTCTGGTCCTCTCTGCGCAGCAAGCGCCCGCCGAAGAGGCGCAGGAGACCTACGGCCACTCGCGCCACGGCAGCACGTTCGACGAAGGTCCGCGCTCGGCCGCCTACCTGATGCCCGGCATGGGCGACGCGGTGCACTTCCCGGTCGACGGGATCAGCGAGCTGGCGCAGCAGTACTTCGACCAGGGCATCACCCAGCAGCACGGCTTCTGGCACTTCGAGGCCGAGCGCAGCTTCCGCCAGGTCGCCAGGCTGCACCCGGACTGCGCGATGGCCTACTGGGGCATGTGCCGCGCCAACGACGAGAACGCCGAGCGCGCCGCCGGCTTCATCGCCAACGCGGTCGCGCGCAGCAAGGACTGCAGCGAGCGCGAGCAGCTGTGGATCGACGCGTGGGCGCGCTACTACCGCGTCGACGCCGAGGACCGCAAGGAGCTGCAGTCGGGCGACGCCGCGCGCCGCGACGCAGCGGTCGAGAAGGTCGTCGAGAAGAACAAGAAGCGGGAGAAGAAGGACCTCGACAAGCTCGACAAGAAGCTGCTGAAGGACCTCGGCACGATCGTGTTCGAGTACCCGGACGACGTCGAGGCCAAGGCGTTCCTGGCGATCCAGAACTGGCTGGCGTACCGCTGGGGCGGCGGCGTGCCGATCGTCTCGCACACCGCGGTCGACGCGCTGCTCGACCAGGTCTTCGCCGCGAAGCCGCTGCACCCGGCACACCACTACCGCATCCACCTCTGGGACCGCGAGGACGCCCGCCGCGCGCTCGACTCGGCCGCCAAGAACGGCTCCAGCGCGCCGGCGATCGCGCACCAGTGGCACATGCCCGGCCACATCTACGCCAAGCTCAACCGGCACGCCGAGGCCGCCTGGCAGCAGGAGGCGTCGGGCCGCGCCGACCACGCGCACATGATGCGCGACGGCGTGATGCCGTTCTTGATCCACAACTGCGCGCACAACCAGGAGTGGCTGGCGCGCAGCCTCGGCCACTGCGGCCGCGTCGAGGACGCGCTGCAGATCGCCAAGAACCTGGTCGAGCTGCCGCGCCACCCCGAGCACAACCAGATCGCGAGCGGCGGTTCGGCGGCCGGCTACGGCCGCAAGCGCCTGATCCAGCTGTGCGAGGACCACAACCTGTGGGCGCAGGCGCTCGAGCTGGTGCAGCAGGGCTACCTCGAGCAGAGCGACGACCTCGAGAGCGAGGTCGCGCGGCTGCGGCTGCTCGGCCGCGCCTGCTACCGCCTCGGCCGCAAGGACGACGGCGCGCGCGTGGTCGCCGACGTCGGCAACCTGCTGTCGAAGGCCCGCACCCAGCGCGCTTCGGCGATCGACAAGGCCGAGGAGGACGCGCACGAGCGGCGCCTCAAGCGCGACAAGATGCTGGCCGCCGTCGCCGACGCCGGCAAGGAGCCGACCAGCGTCGTGCAGTCGGTGCTCGACCTGCAGCGTGAGCTCGAGGCCGAGCGGCTGCTCGCCGACGGCGACGCGGTCGCGGCCCTGAAGGAGCTCGAGGGCGTGCGCATCAGCCAGGCGCTGCGCACCGGCATCCAGATCGCGGCCGGCAAGGTCGACGACGCCGTCAAGGCGCTGGAGAAGGACGACCAGCGCAACCCGAACCGGATGGCGACCATCGCGGCGCTGTTCCGCGCCCACGCGGCCCGGCTCGACGCCGCCACGGACGACGAGGCCAAGGCCGCCGCCGAGGACCAGCTGCGAGGCTACATGGTGCGCGTCATGGAGCTCGCGCCGCTCGCCTACGCCGAGCAGCACCTCGGCATCGGCGTCGACGTCAACCGCCACGGGATCCCGGCGTCGGCCTCGGCGTCGACCGAGGGCTTCGGCAAGGACTTCGGCGCGCGCCCCGAGCTCGCGTCGATCGGCCCGCGGGTCTGGAGCCCGGTGCCGAACCCGGGCTTCGCCCTGCCGGCCATCGACGGCGCCGACGTCGAGCTGGCGGAGGCGGGCGACGGCCGCGCCAAGCTGGTCGTCTTCTACCTGGGCTTCGGCTGCCTGCACTGCGTCGAGCAGCTGCACGCGCTGCGGCCGATGCAAAAGCGCTTCGCCGACGCGGGCATCGACATCGTCGCGGTCGGCTCGGACACGGTCGCGAGCACCAAGCAGGCGTTCCTCGACCTGCCGGCCCAGGAGCGCATGCCGTTCCCGATGCTGTGCGACGAGCAGCTCGAGGCCTTCAAGCGCTGGCGCTGCTATGACGACTTCGAAGCGATGACCCTGCACGGCACGTTCCTGGTGGACGGAACGGGCCGCGTGCGCTGGCAGGACATCAGCTACGAGCCGTTCATGGAGGTCGAGTGGCTGCTGCAGGAGAGCCGCCGCCTGCTGGCGCTGCCGGTCCCGGTGGGGGCCCGCTAGGCCCGCCGGCCGACCGGGATCTGCTCCCGGTGGGGTAGCCCGGCGCGACCGGACGACTAGAACTCGTTGCCGCGGCCATGCCGCCGTGGCATCCTTCCGTCCTCACCTCGCACACAAGCAAACCAGGGAGGTCAGGCTTGGTAGTCGTCCCGCGCAAGCAGCGATCGAAGGACAAAGTAGTCAACGACAGGAAGTCCCTCGCCGCGATCCTGTCCGGTCTCCGCGCCAGCGGCAAGACCGTCGTCCTCACCAACGGCGTGTTCGATCTGCTGCACGTCGGCCACCTGCGCTGCCTGGAGGACGCCCGTTCGCGCGGCGACCTGCTGGTGGTCGCCGTCAACACCGACAAGTCGACCGAACGTCTGAAGGGCAAGGGGCATCCGATCGTTCCGTGCGACGAGCGCATGGAGATGCTGTCGGGCCTGTCGTTCGTCGACTACGTGACCTCGTTCGAGGACGAGACGGCCGACGAACTGCTGCGTCAGCTGCACCCCTCGCTCTACGCCAAGGGAACCGACTACAATCTCAAGTCGTTGCCCGAGAAGGCGACGCTGAAGGAACTGGAGATCAAGGCGGTCTTCGTCGGCGACAAGAAGGGCCACTCGACGACCAAGCTGATCCAGAAGATCCACCGCTTGAAGACCAAGAAGTAGCGCGATGCCAAGACGGCACACGATCGCCGCTGCTGTCGTGTGCGTGTCCGTCGGGCTCGCCACGGCCGCCGCGCAGTCCGCGAACGACATCAACGTTCGCAACTACGAGAAGAAGCGCAAGGAGGAGCTGATCGCGACCGGTCAGCGCCACGTCGACCTCGGCTGGGGTCTGCGCAACAAGGGGCTGATCCAGCAGACGACCTACCAGCTGGTGCTGGCCGTCGAACTGTCCGAGGGCCAGCACCGCGGCGCGTCGATGGTGCTCAACATCGTGCGCAACTACGGCGACGCGTTCTGGAAGAAGAAGCGCAAGAAGCCGCGCAAGGGCGCGCTCAAGGCCTACGAGAAGAAGGCCCAGAAGCTCGTCGAGGCCGACATGTCGGGCCAGATCAAGCTGGCTCGCTACGCGCACAAGGCCAAGCTCGACGAGCGCGTGCGCGAGCACCTGGTGCAGGCGATGCGGTTCGGTGCCGAGGTGACGATGCCCAAGGACCCGAGCCGGTCGGGGGCCAAGATCGAGGGCTTCGCGATCGACGACGAGCTGGCGAAGTGGCTGCTGGAGCAGACCGTGGCGGTCAACGGCGGCGAGCGCCGCTTCGAGCCCGCCGGCCGCAGTGCGCCGCGGCTCGAAGGGCTCCACGAGGTCGCCGACCAGCGGCTGGTGGTGCGCGCCGACCTGGACGCCAAGGTCTGCGAAGGCCTGCACGCGATGGGGCTGCAGCTGTTCGAAGCGCTGCTCGAGCGGCTCGACGGCGCGCCGACGCGGCCGCTGCAGCTGGTCGTGTTCGCCAAGCGCGCCGACTACGACGCCTATCTGAAGGCGTGCGGCCGCACCGACGTGGCCAGCAAGGGCTACTGCGACTACGGCACCTTCCAGGCGCTGGTCTGTGCCGAGGGGCTCGACAGCGGCAGCGTCAACGCGCTGGTCCTGCACGAGCTGACGCACCTGTACTTCTTCGGCGCGACCCCGGTCGCGATGCCCGACTGGTACATGGAAGGCCTCGCCGAGACGTTCGGCGGCCAGGGCACGTTCGCGTGGAACGGTCGGCAGCTGACCGTCGGCGGCCTGCTGCGCAGCGACCGCCTCGACGGCATCCAGAACGACGCGATGACCCTCGAACAGGTGCTCGCCGGCAACGCGATCAACCTGATGCGTCAGGATCACGGCCGGGCGATGCGCTTCTATGCGATGTCGTGGGCGCTGCAGCGCTGGCTGACCAGCGGCGACCATTCGTGGCGGCAGCGGTTCGACGACTGGGAGGCCAAGACCCGCGGCACCCTCGACGGCAGCAGTTCGACGCGCAGCTTCGGGTCGCCGCAGCGAGCGCAGGAGAGCTTCCTGGCAGAGTTCCGTAAGGACCTTCCTGCAATGGACAAGGCCTTCCAGATATGGCTGATGCGTCTCTGAGCGGCCTTGCCATCGGCGGTTCCGGCCCGCTGTCAAGCGCGCTGGCAGTGGGGCCGATGGCCATCCGGTGATGGGGGGAACCGCGACCCGCGAGCAGCAGACGACCTACACGGCCATCCCGATGGCCGGGTTGGTCGGCGCCGACGCCGTGCCGTTCCCGCTCTACCTGCGCACCGCGTCCAAGACCTGGGTGCTCTACCGGCCGGCGGACACCGTGCTGGACGAGTCGCACATCGGTCGCCTGCACGCCGAGGGCGTGCCGCACCTGTTCATCCAGGACGAGCACCGCGCGCACTACTTCCAGCGGGTCGAGCGCGAGATCGACGCGGTGCTGCTCGACAAGGAGCTGCCGCTCGACAACCGCGCCGACGTGCTGCAGGGCGTCGCGATGATGGTCGCCGACGAACTGCTGCGGGCGCAGCCGGACGAGCGCACCGTGCGGCGCGCGCACAAGGTGATGATGGCCACCAGCGGCCTGATGCTGCGCGAAAGCCAGGGCTTCCACGCGCTGCGCCGCGTGCTGCAGGCCGGCCCCGGCCTCGCCCGCCACAGCCTGACGGTGGCGTTCATGAGCATGGGCCTGGCCAGGGTCGTGCTGACCCGCGACCCCGCGACGCTGGCGACGATCGGGCTCGCCGGCCTGCTGCACGACGTCGGCAAGGTCGGCCACGAAGACCTCGAACACGACCCCGAGCACACCACCCGCGGCGCGGACTACCTGCGTTCGCTGAACCTGCCCGCGATGGCCGTCGACGCGGCGCTGTTCCACCACGAGTGCCACGACGGCTCCGGCTTCCCGCGGGGGCTGCGCCACGAGGAGATCCCCGAGGGCGCGCGGATCGTCGGCCTGGTCAACCTGTTCGACAAGATCTACAGCGCGCAGGAGCCGCGCGTCGGGGTGTTCGACGCGCTGCGGATCCTGGCGCAGGCCTACCGGGGCTGCTTCGACGAGCGCATGGCGCAAGGCCTGGTCAAGCTGTTCCGGTGAGCCAGGCCGTCGGCGGGTCGTGCATGCGGCCTTGCCGAACCGGTGGTCAGTTGGGCTGCGTGCGCGGCCAGTCCAGGTGGGCTGGGACCTGCAGCGCCTGCCGACACAGCTGCTCCATCCGGTCGACGATCTTGCAGAGTTCGTCGGCCGGGGCCGCTGCGACGAAGTTCGGCAGTTCGGACAGCGCGACGCCGCAGTGCTCTTGGATCCGTTCGCTCAACTGCTTGCGATCCTCGGGCACGACGCCGTGGCGGGCGAGCGCCAGCGTCGCCAGCACCCGGACGGCGACGGACAGGTCGTACGAGGTCCGGCGCCACTCGTGGCGCGGCGACGTGCGCCACTGTAGCGGGCCGCCGTGGTCGGCAAGCCGCTGCAGCGTCGGCTGCACGCCCTGCAGCCGGTCGGGGTGCTCGACCAGCAAGGCGGCCAGGGCGCGGGCGATCAGGCGGCTGTTCTGCTCGTCCAGCAGGTCCAGCAGGTCGCTCGACGGAACGCCGTGGGTGGTGATCCAGGCGCCGGCTTCGAACGCCGTTCCCCGCGACGGGTAGGTGACCCAGTGGGCGGCGAGCCGGGTCCACTCGACCTGCAGGTCGGTGGCGCCGCGCGCCTCCGCCGCTTCGTCGGCGAACGACGCGTGCCGGGCCAGGAAGCTGAGCGCGGCGTCGGCGATGACCTGGTCGTCGCGCGTCAACCAGCCGTAGACGGCTCCGATCTGGTCTGCCGTGGGGCGGGTGCGGTCGACGAGGTCGAGCAGCCGCGCGACCCGCGGGGCGTGGCTCCATTGGCCGAGCAGCAGCAGCTCGGTCAGGGCCTGCTTGCCGCGCGGGCTCGGCGGCACCTGCGGGGGCCAGCCGTTCTGGTCGAGCAGCGTGTCGACGGCCGCTTCGAGCCAGGCGCGGTCGACGTCCTGCAGGCCCTGCAGGGCGTCGCGCACCTTGGCGACCGCCTCGCGGCACGCCTTGCGCACCGGCTCGGCTTCGTGGCGTTCGGCCATGAACGTCAGGGCCGGCACGCCGACCAGCCCGTTGCGGCCCCAGCGGCCGAGCGCCTCGGCGGCGCTGCGCGCGACGTCGGCGTTGCCGTCCCACAGCCGGCCGACCAGGTCGGCGCGCTCCTCGAGCGGCAGCGGTGCACCGTGGTCGGCGAGCCACAGCGTGGCGCGGTGGCGCTGATCGACCTTGGGATGGGTCAGCAGCGCGCGCGCGCACTCGGCGTTGAGCGGTGCTGCGGTGATCGCGCGCCAGGCCGCGGCGACGTAGGGCTCGGTCCGGTCGGGCGTCCGGCTGAAGGTCACGCGCTTGCGCACGAGGTCCTGCTCGAGGCGGGCCTGCAGCGCGGCGACGGTGCGTTCCTCGTCGGCGGCCAGCTCGCTTGCGTGCGCGGTCAGCCAGCGGCACATCGCGATGCAGGTCGCGCTGCCGCTGAAGGTGCTCTCGAGGTAGCTGCGGATCTGCGGCCAGCTCGGCGAACCGGGGATGTTGAGCTGCTGCATCAGCACGTCGACGTCGCGCAGCGGCGCGTTGCGCAGCGAGCGCCGCCAGTCGTCGCGCACCGCGGCGGCCTGGTCGTCCTCGAAGAACGGGGCCAGCTCGCCGAGCGTGTCGACCAGCTGTTGGGCGACCTCGTGGTCGCCGTCGCGGACCCACGAGCGGATCGCGCCGAGCGCCGGCAGGCCGTCGCGGCCGAGCTTGCCGATCACGTAGAGCATGTCGATCTGCTGCTGGCGCGAGAAGCCCTCGCGCCGCTGCTCGTCGATGCGAACGGCGAGGTGTGGCACCGCGAGCTTGCCGAGGTTCTGCAGGCGGCGGATCGCGTCGAGCCGCTTGTCGTCGTCGCGCAGCTCCTCGATCGACCGCGCCACCAGCCGTTCGATCCGGCCGTTCTTCCTGGCGGGCCGCTGCTGCCTCGGGTCCTGGTCCTGTGCGGGCAGAACGGTCGCCCCGATCGCGAGCGCGACGGAGGCCGACCACGAGGGGCGGGCGGAGGGCATGCAGGCTGCTAGTCCGCCGTCTCAGGCGGGTTTCGCGAACGCCCGCCAGAACTCGTCGGCACCTTCGCCCCGCAGGGCGGCCGGGTCGCCGTAACCGAACAGGCAAGCGATGGTTCGCGCGCCTAGCGCCTTGCCGGCGCGCAGATCCTGCAGGCCGTCGCCGACCATCGTGCAGCCCTCGAGCGGCGCGCCGAGGCGGTCGAGCGCCAGCTGCAGCATCGCCGGGTCCGGCTTCTTGGTCGGCAGCGTGTCGCCGCCGACGACGACGTCGGTGAACGCGTCGAGGCCGAGGAAGCGCACCACCGGGATCGCGAACCGCTCGGGCTTGTTGGTGACCACCGCGATCGGGTGGCCCCGCTCGCGCAGCTCGACCAGATGGTCGTAGGCGCCGACGAACAGGCGGCTGTCCTGGGTGCACTGCTGCTCGTGGTGTTCGACGTACAGCGCGAACGCCTGCTCGATCGCGGCCTCGTCCGGATCGCGTTCGGCCAGCGCGCGTCGCAGCAGCGTGCGCGCGCCGTCGCCGATGTAGCTGCGCACGGTCTCGTCGTCGACGGGCGGCAGGTCGTGCCGTTCGCGCACGTGGTTGGTGCTCGCGGCGAGGTCCGGCAGCGTGTCGGCGAGCGTGCCGTCGAGATCGAACAGGAATGCGGGCGCCGGATTCACGCCTCTCGATATACTCGCGCGCCGCTCATGAAGCTCGCCTGGACGTTGCTGTTGTTCCCGCTCCTGGCCTCGTGCGGCTCCGTCCGCAACTGGCGCGAACTGAAGACCGAGCCGATGAGCCTCGGCGAGGCCTGGCAGGGATGGGTCGACATCGTCACGTCGCGGGACGGCTGGGTCGTCGACCACAGCCAGACCGACCGCGGCAACGGCGTCTGGCAGTCGCGCTGGAAGCAACGCGAGACCGAGCGCAACTTTCCGATCCGCAACCGTCTGCGCATGGAGATCCTGATCGACGAGGGCTCCCGCGACGAGGGCTGGCTGGTCCGCTACGTGGTCGAGCAGGAGCTGTGCAAGGACCTGCGCCGCCACCAGGCTCCGCGCGAGGAAGACTGGTCGTCCAACGGCCAGAACTCGGAGGCGGAAGCGGTGCTCGGCGAACGGCTGGTGCGTCGCCTCGCCCCCGAATCCGTCGAGATCAAGAAGCCCGGTCAGGACTGAGCCCGGTCAGGACGGAGCCCGGTCAGGACGGAGCCCGGTCAGGACGGAGCCCGGTCAGGACTGAGGGCTGGCTCACCCCAGCGGCGGCATGCGGCAGCGATCCGGCCGTCCGGGTGCTCGCGGTCGCCGACCGGCGCGGACCAGCAGGCTTCGGATCCGTTCGTTGCTACGGCAGGTTCGAGTGCGTTGGCAACGCGGTGGAGCTTGTGCTTTCCTTGGCGGGCGCCAAGCGTCGATCTGAGCTTGGATCGTTGCCATGGCCGAGCTGTCCGTACTGATCGTCAACTACAACTCCTGGCGGGAGTGTGCGCAGGCGATCGAGTCGCTGCGGCAGAACGGGCCGACGCGGCCCGACGGGTCGCCGATGCCGTACGAGTGCATCGTGGTCGACAACGCCTCGCCGCGGCAGGCGCCCGAGCTGATCGAGATGGTCGAGCACCAGCTGCGGCTGCTGCGCGAGCAACTCGGTGACGAGCGCGCCGGGGTGCTGATCCGGCACGACGAGAACGGCGGCTACAGCAAGGGCATGAACCTGGCGTTCTCACACAGCCGCGGCCGCCAGATCCTGATCAGCAACCCCGACGTGATCTTCCTGGAGGGGCTGATCCCGCGGCTGCAGCGCGCGCTGGAGGGCGATCCGAACATCGGCATCGCGGTGCCCAAGGGCTACTGGGACCGCGAGCACCAGGGCCGGCTGCCGCCCAATACGCTGCCGACGCTCGGCGATGCGTGGGGCGAGGCGATCTCGTCGTACTCGGCGTGGTGGACGCGGCGGCGCGCCAAGCGGCTGCTGAACCAGTGGCTGGCGGTGTGGCAGGCCGAGCAGCCGGTCGCGTTGCCGATGATGTCGGGCTGCCTGTTCCTGGTCGATCGCGACTACTTCGAGTCGATCGGCAAGTGGGACGAGCGCTACCCGCTCTACTACGAGGACGCCGACCTGTCGGTGACGATCCGCCGCAGCGGCCGAACGATCACGCAGGTGCCGGACGCGCGGCTGGTGCACTTCGTCAACCGGTCGGGCATGAGCGACCTCGAGACGATGTGGGAACGCAACCGCGTCAGCAAGGGCCGCTACTACGAGAAGTGGTACGGCCTGCTCGGCCGGATCACGATGGCGGGATGCCGCTGGCTGGTCGGCAACCGGCTGTTCGAACGGTTCCGTCGCGTGCCGCCGGAGCCGCCGTTCACCGATCTCGGCGAGTCCGCCGACAAGCCGGTGCTCGAGCTGCCGCGCAGCTGCGAACGGTTCGTCGTGCTGATGTCGCTCGACATGCGCTTCTTCCTCGCCGCCGGCATCTTCGGCAGCGGCGACCGGTGGACGCCGACCGACGTCGCGTACCAGAGCTTCGTCAACGCCAACTTCTTCTTCCAGGTCTACGACCTCAGCGGCGGCGGCGAGCCCGAGCACCTCGGCACCTGGCGCTACTACTGCCTGTCGCACCTCGGCCAGCCGGTGCCCGGCGCGGCGGCCAACGAAGGGCCGGCCAACGAAGGGACGACCAACGAAGGGACGACCAACGAAGGAGCGCCGACGTGAGCGCGGCGCCGGTGCTGTCGGTGGTGGTGCTCAGCTGGAACACCCAGCAGCTGACGCTCGCGTGCCTGCAGGCGCTGTTCGCCGAGCGGCCCAGGCACGCACGCGAGGTCATCGTGGTCGACAACGGCAGCGAGGACGGCTCGGCCGACGCGATCGCGCAGCGCTACCCGCAGGTGCGGCTGCTGCGCAACCAGGACAACCGGCTCTACGCCGAGGGCAACAACCAGGGCGCGGCGATGGCCGAGGGCGAGTTCGTCGTCACGCTCAACTCGGACACCGAGGTGCGCGAGGGCGCGCTCGACCAGCTGGTCGACTTCCTGCGCGAGCATCCTGGCTACGGCGCCTGCGCGCCGCGGCTCAGCGATCCGGACGGCTCGGTGCAGCACGCCTGCCAGCGCTTCCCGACGCTGCTGACGGCGCTGTGCTTCGACTCGTGGTTCGGCACGTTCTGGCCGGGCAAGCGCATCGTGGCGCGCTACCTGATGAAGGACTTCGACCACCTGACGTCGCGCGACGTCGACCAGCCGCCCGGCGCGGTCTGCATGCTGCGCACCGCCGAGTGGCGCGAGCTCGGCGGCTTCGACCAGGACCTGGCGCTGTTCTACAACGACGTCGACCTGTGCCTGCGCGTGCACCAGCGCGGCCAGAAGATCCGCTACCTGGCGACCGCCGAGGTCATGCACCACCGCGGCGCCAGCACCCGCAACTTCGCCAAGATGCTGGTCATCTGGCACCGCAACCGGCTCGCCTACTACCGCAAGCACTACGGCTGGTTCGGCACCTTGTGGGTGCGCGTCTGCGTGCGGCTGCGGATCTGGGAGGAGTGGTGGCGCATCGGTCGCCGCAACCGCCGCGACCCGGGCCGCAAGAAGGCGGAGCGCGACCATCTGCGGCGTTCGCAGCAGGAGCTGTGGTCGTCGTGAAGGTCTGCTTCGTCACCGCGAACTTCCCGCCGGAAGCGTGCGGCGGCACCGAACAGGTGGTGGCAGCACTGCTGCGCGAGCTGGCCGCGGCCGGGGTCGAGGCGTCGGTGCTCAGCGGCAGCGATCGCGCGCACGCCGGTGTCGATGCGATCGACGAACGCCACGACGGCATCGCCGTCACCCGGCTGCCGCGGCGCGACGACGAGCACGACCAGAACGGCTTCGTGCGGCCGCGGCTGCTGGCGCTGCTGCGCCAACGGCTCGCCGCGAGTCGCCCGGACGTCGTGCACGTGCATTCGTTCGCATCACTCGGCCTCGGCATCGGCGCGCTGTGCCGCGAGCTGTCGCTGCCGATGGTCTGCACGTTCCACGATCTGTGGACGACCTGCGCGCGCTACTTCCGCCTGCCGATGCCCGGCATCACCTGCCCCGACGGCACCGACCGCGCGGCCTGCGTGACCTGCGTGCAGCGCGCAGCAAACCGCGACGCGGCGTTCGTCGCGCAGGCGCTGGCCGAACGCGACCGACTGGTGCGTGAGGAGCTGCTGGCGGCGGCCGTGTGCACGGCGCCGTCGCGCACCGCGGCCGGGTTCGTGCAGCGATGCGTGCCGTATGCGGGCGACGTCGAGGTGATCCCGCACGGCCTGTTGCGCGCCGTGCCGCCCGAGCACCGCGCCACCGACCCCGATCCGACGCTGCCGCTGCGGGTCGGCACGTTCGGCGGGCTGGTGCCGGAGAAGGGCGTGCGCGAGCTGGTCGAGGCGGTCTACACGCTGCCGTGCGACCTGCACCTCGCCGGCCCGTTCCACGACGACGACTTCGCCGCGCAGGTCCGCCAGCTGGCGCGCGGCCAGTGCACGTTCCTGCACGAACGCGGACGGTTCGGTCCCGACGACCGCCACCCGGCGCGCGATCTCGACCTCGCCGTGTTCCCGTCGCGCTGCCAGGAGACCTACGGCCTGGTGGTCGACGAGGCGCTGGCCCACGGCGTGCCGGTGGTTTGCTCGGACCACGGCGCGCTCGCCGAACGGGCCGCGACGCCGGGCGTCGTGGTCACGCCGATCGAACGATTGGCGACGGTGCTGGACGACCTGATAGGGTCTCCCGAACGCCTCGCGGCGCTGCGGCGCGCGATCCCGGCCGAGCTGCCGACGATCGCGCGGTCCGCGGCCCGCCACCTCGAACTCTACCGCTCGCTCGCATGAACCATCTGTTCTCGCCGCTGCTTCCGAGGGACCCGTTGCAGGGCCCCGTGCTGGTGCTCGCCGCGCACCCCGACGACGAGGTGATCGGCGCCGGCGGCCTGATGACGCACCACGCCCAGATGGGCCACGAGATCGTCGTGGTGCACGCGACCGACGGGGCGCAGGGCGACCCCGGCAAGCGCGAGGCGGGCGACATCCGCGACGTGCGCCGCGCCGAGGGCATCGAGGCGCTGCGGCGGCTCGGCATCGCGCCGGCGCGCCACTGGGACCTGCCCGACGGCCAGCTGCCCGAGCACCTCGACGAGCTGACGCGGCGCGTCGCGGAGGTGATGCAAGAGGTGCAGCCGAAGACGCTCTACTCGTTCCATGCGGGCGAGGCGCACCGCGACCACCGCGCCGTCGCCAAGGCGACCGCCGACGCGGCGCACGCGCTGCCTTTCGACTGCCGCTGCCTGCTCTACGGGGTCAACTTCGTGCCGGCGGGCGGCTCGCTGTTCGACATCACCGACGTCTACCCGAAGATGTACGAGTCGCTGAAGGCCTACGTCAGCCAGAACGCCTACATCGACCTGCCGGGCATGAGCGAACACCGACGCCGCGCCGCGACCGTCAACCTCGACATCGGCGGGGTGCTCTACGGCGAACAGCTGCTCGACGTCCAGGCGGGCGAACTGGCCGAGCTCTACGAGCTGCACGATCGCTTCCACCGGTTCATCCAGCGGCAGGCATGAGCACGCCCTCCGACAAGCAGGCGGCGGACAAGCAGACGGCCGACAAGCAGACGGTCAGCCTGGTGATCTCGGTCTGGAACCGCAAGGACGACCTGCGCGAGAACCTCGCCGCGATCCGCAAGCAGACAGTGCCGGCCGACCAGGTGATCGTGGTCGACAACGACTCGAGCGACGGCACGCCGGAGATGGTGATCGCCGAGTTCCCCGAGGTGCATCTGATCCGCATGCCGCACTCCGACTACGGCGCGTGCGAGACGTTCAACGTCGGCTTCTCGTCGGCGAAGGGGGACTTCGTCGGCATCCTCGACGACGACGTGATCCTGCCCGAGACGTTCGTCGAACGCATGGTGCAGAAGTTCGCCGAGGAGCCGGAGACCACCGCGATCCTGTCGCCAAAGGTGATCGAGCCGGAGATGCCGGACTGGTACCTGCAGAGCGAGACGCTGCACCAGGAGCGCTACCTGGCGACCTTCCGCGGCTGCGGCTCGATGGCGCGCGCCGAGGCGATCCGCAAGGCGAACTGGTACGACATCCGCTTCTTCATCTTCGGCAACGAGCGCGACCTGACCACGCGGCTGCTCAACCTCGGCTACCGGGTCAAGATGTTCCCAAAGGTCGAGGTGTTCCACAAAGCGCCGTTCGGCATGCGCCACGGCAAGCGCAGCCTCTACTACCACGTCCGCAACTTCTGGCTCTACGCGTTCAAGTACCTGCCGTGGGGCCAGGTGCTGAGCTTCCCGTTCAAGTTCCTCGGCAAGGGCCTCGGCGGGAAGAAGAAGTCGGACGGCGGCGAGGTCGGCGACGCGGTCGGCACGATCGGCCTGTTCGACAACATCAAGGGCGTGAAGTGGGGCTACTGGATCTGCCTGAAGGCGACCCTGAACGCGATCTGCAACCTGCCGTACTGCCTCAAGCACCGGCAGGTCTGCAAGCACCCGGACTTCGAGCCGCCGCTGAAGTAGCGGCGGCGGGCCGTTCAGTACGCCGGCACGACGACGTTCGTCAGGATCGGCCGCGCGCCGGTGATCAAGCTGGCGCGGAACGTCGCGCGGAACTGCAGGAACGGCAGGCCGTCGGCGATGTCGGGGCTCGGAGCCCACAGGGTCGCCTCCAGGCCGGTTGCGTCGACGGCGCCGCGCCACTCGATCTGGATGTCGGTGTCGAACGGCTGCACCTTGGCGACCAGCGGCGCGCCGTAGTCGGGGGTCGGCAGGAAGATGCTGCTGCCCTGCAGCCACGGCGAGGTCGCGTCGCTGAACGGGTTGCCGGCCACGGGCGCGGCGGCGATCAGCTGCTGGTAGCCCTGCACGAACGTGCCGGTGTAGTCGTCCTGCACCCGCATCGTGAAGTCGCAACCAGCGAACGTATCGCTCAGCACGGTGCTGCCGCCGTTGCTGGCGCGCAGCAGGCCGTTCGGCGCGGTGGGGTCGAGCACGAACGCCTGCCCGTAGACGGTCAGCCCGTGGGGGAGGTTGCTCGGCAGCTGGGTGGCGTGGATCGCCGCGGCCGGGCCGATGACCCCGACGTGCGGTGCGTTCATCACCGGCGTGAACCCGAGCTGCACCTCGACGCCGAGCACGTGGACCGGACCGCTCGCGACGTCGAAGAAGATGGCGTAGGGTGCGCCGACCTGGGGGCTGGTCAGCAACGACGGGACGATCGCCGGCGCGACGCTGGTCCGGGCCTGCATCCACAGCTTCGGTGCCTGGGCCGTGACGGTCGTGAGCAGGCCGCAGCCCGCGAGCAGAGTTCTCCATGCCTTTTTCATGCACGGAGATAGGTGTGCTGCTCGCCCGAGGTCACAGCCCGCTGCGCGAAATCGCTCAAGGTTTTTCGAGATCGATCCGGCCGTCCTCCGGATTTCGGCGCCTTGGCGCTATCGGGCTGTTTGCGAGTCAGCCCGGTGGTGGTTCACCCCGTTCCGATCGACCGACCAGGCCCCTCCGGAACGGGTGAGTCAGAAGTGATGAGCAAGGGTCAGGTGGCCGCGCCGCAGGGGTGCGGCCACCTGCTTTTTTGTACGGCCTACCGGGGGCGCGGCTAGCATGCTCGGGCCTCCAACCCGTGCTCTCCGCGATCGTCGTCAACTGGAACGGGCAGGATTACCTGCCTGAGTGTCTCGATGCCCTTCTGGCGCAAGACCCTGCGCCGTCGGAGGTAATCGTCGTCGACAACCACTCGGACGACCGTTCGCGCGAGGTCGTCGCCGAACACTACCCCCAGGTCACGCTGGTCGACACCGGCTTCAACGGAGGGCCGTGCCACGCCCGCAACGTCGGCGCGCAGCACGCCAGCCACGAGCGGGTGCTGTTCGTCGACAACGACGTCGTGCTGCACGACGGCGCGATCGCGGCGCTGCTCGGGTGCATGGACCAGGACGAGCGGATCGCGATGGTCCAGGCCCGCTCGGTCTGCGGCGACGATCCGGGCGTGGTGCACTACGACGGCGGCGACCTGCACTTCCTCGGCACGCTGGTGCTGCGCAACTGGTACCGCCCGATCGCCGAGGCTCAGGACCCCGAAGGCCCGGTCGGGGCCGGCATCGCGCTGTGCTTTCTGGCCAAGAAGTCCGCCTACGAGCAGGTCGGCGGCTTCGACGAGAACCTGTTCATCCTCTACGAGGACAACGAGTTCTCCTACAAGCTGCGCATGCGCGGCCACCTGATCCGGCTGTGTCCGGACGCGGTCTGCACCCACAAGGCCGGCACCGTCGGGCTCAGCGTGCGTGGCGAAGCGAAGTACCCCGGCAAGCGCACCTACCTGCACAGCAAGAACCGCTGGTACGTGCTGTTCACCTGCATGCGCTGGCGCACGCTGCTGCTGACGGTGCCGGCGCAGCTGGCCTACGGCATCGTCTACGCCGCGTTCGGCGTCGGCCGCGGCCACCTCGGTTCGTGGCTGAAGGGCAAGTGGGAGCTGCTCAGGCTGCTGCCCAAGGCGATCGCCGCGCGGGGTCCGGCGCAGCGCGGCCGCACCGTGCCCGATCGCGAACTGCTGGTCGCGACGCCGATGACGCTCAACCCGGGCCTCGCCGACAAGGGGGCCGGGGCGCTGCTGCGGCGCACGATGGACCAGTTCTTCGCGGCCTACTGGCGGTTGGTGCGGGGCCTCTGTGGCTGATCCCGCGCACGACCTGCGCGCGCTGGTGCTCAACTACCGCGGCGCCGAGATGACGATGCAGGTGGTGCGCGACCTGCTGGCGATCGACGACGCGCGGATCTCGGTGGCGGTGCTCGACAACGCGTCGGGCAAGGACGAGGTCGCCCAGCTCCGCGCCGCGATCGCCGCGCTCGTGCCGGGCGCGCACGAGGTCACGCTGCAGGCGTTCGACGACAACCTCGGCTTCGCCGCGGCGATGAGCCGCGGCATGCGCGACGCGTCCGCGCAGGGCTTCGCCTACTGCCTGGTCTGCAACAACGACCTGCGGCTGCCCCGCGACTGCGTGCGGCCGCTGCTCGACGTGCTGCAGAACGACCGGCGCATCGCCGCGGTCGGCCCGACGATCGTCAATCCCGACGGCACCGTCTGGGCCGAGGGCGGCGAGGTCGGCTTCACCAGCAACGCGCTGCGGCTGCGCCGGCAGGGCAAGCCGCCGACGGCGACCACCGCGGGGCCGGAGGAGGTCGACTTCCTGACCGGCGCGTTCGTGCTGCTTCGCGTCGACGCGGCGCTCGCGGTCGGCGCGTTCCCGGACGACTACTTCATGTACTGGGAGGACGTCGCGCTCAGCCACGCGCTGCGGCGCGCCGGCCACGGCGTCGTGTGGATCCCGTGGGTGCGCGTCGAGCACCTCGGCGGCCAGTCGTCGGGCGGCGGCCGCTCACCGCTGCGCAAGTTCTTGATGGCGTGCAACGCGGTGCGGTTCCTGAAGGCGCACGGCACCGTGACGGCCTGGTTGGGCTGGCTTCTGTTCGACGTGCTGCTGTGGCCGCTCGGGCTGCTCACCGGGCCGGCCGCCGCCGTCGCCAAGCTGCGCGGCACCTGCAAGGGCCTCGTCGGCCACGCGCCGTCGGCGGCGGACGTCGCGCGCTACCTCGGTTAGCCCGCCTCGCCCCGACCACTACGACCCCGACCACTACGACCCCGACCACTACGACCCCGACCGCTGCGGCCCGCTCGCCGCGATTGGGCGCGCGCCAGCGGCGTCCGGCCGCCGCGATCAGGCCCGCCCTTCCGGCCGCGTGCGCGAACGTTCGGGGGTGCCGGGCCAGACGTCGCTGTTGGAGGTCGGTGCGAACTCGTCGGCGATCGCGCCATCGATCGCCGAGCCGTGCTCGAGCACCGTGGCGAGCACCGTCAGCGAGCCGGCCTCGGCGGTCTGCCGGGCCGCGGCGAACAGCTGCTTGGCCGCCAGGACCGCCCGGGCGTCGAGGCCGGGCTGGATCCACGCGCCGGACGGGGCCTGGCTGCGCGCGTGGGCGTGGGTCAGCGCGGTCACCGAGTCGAGCAGCAGCACGACGTCGTGGCCGTGCTCGACGCGGCGCAGCGCGGCGTGCAGCGCGAGGTCGGCGACGTCGGCGTGGCGTCGCGGCGGCGACGCGAACGTGGTGCCGACGGTCGTCAGGTTGGCGTGCGCGTCGGCGGCCAGCGCGCGCGCGACGGCCAGGTCCTCCGGGCGCTGGTCGAGCAGGCACAGGGTCACGTCGACGCTCGGGTGGGCCGCGGCGATCGCGCCGGCGAGCGCCGTCAGCCACGCGGCGGTCGGTTCGTCCTGCTGCTTGTGCACCAGCACGCGATGGCCGAACCGCCACGGCGCCTGCTGCGCGAGGCCGGCCCACGGTCCGTCGTCGCCGAGCGGCAGCGCGCGGTCCGGCACGATCGCGGTGCGCGCGCCGAACGGCACCACGTCGCCGAGCGCGTCGGCGTCGACGCCCTGCACCGATTCGACGCGCGTCAGCGCCAGGAACCGTTCGTTGCCGCGCGGTGCGCGCAGCCGGCCCTTCACCCGGTGGCCCTGCTGCAGGTGCAGGCTGCGGATCTGGCTCGGGCTGACGTAGGCGTCGACGCCCGTCTCGCCGTAGTCGGTCGCGGCGAGGCGCACGAAGCCGAAGCCCTCGTGCAGCATCGACAGCTCGCCCTCGGTGACGACGTCGTCGCCGGCGGCGAGTCGCTGGGTGACCAGTTCGGCGACCAGCTCGTCGTGGGTCAGATGGGGGCGCAGGTCGAGGCCGTGCTCGGCGGCGAGCGCCAGCAGTTCGGGGCGCGGCTTCGCGAACAGCTCGGGCACGCAGATCATGCGCCGCCCTCCAGCTCGGCGAGCAGCGCCGCGACCGCGCGGCGGGTCTGCTCGAGCGTGCCGCCGTTGTCGACCACGTGCTGCGAACGGGCGCGCTTGTCGGCGAGCGGCAGCTGGTTGCGTTCGCGGCGTGGCAGTTCTTGATCGTCCCAGCCGCGGCCGCGGGCGCGCTCGCGGCGGATTTCGTCGGGCGCGTCGACGAACACGATCGTGTCGCAGTGCTGCCACAGGCCGGCCTCGAACAGCAGCGGCACGTCGAGCAGGCTCGACTGGCCGGCGGCGCGGCTGCGGTCGAGCTCGGCCAGGATCCGGGCGCGCACCCTCGGGTGCACGATCGCCTCTAGCTGCTGCTTGGCGTCCGGGTGCGAGAAGACGTGCTCGGCGACCGCCTGGCGGTCGAGCCGGCCGTCGACGACGAACCGTTCTCCAAGCCTGGTCTGGACTTCTGCCAGGACCTGCGGGTCCTCGGTGGCCGCCCGGGCGTGCAAATCGGCGTCGATGTGGCGGATTCCGTGGGCCGAGAACAGGCCCGAAACGGTGCTCTTGCCCGATGCGACGCCGCCCACGAGTCCGATGACGAGGGGCTCAGGCGGCCCGAACGGGCGCTCCGGGGCCGGATCCGGCTTTTCGGGGGGCGGCATCCCGGCATCGTCGGGGACCGGCCCGGCTCAGGCAAGTCGTGCCTGGACGCCACCTTGACCATGGCCTCCGTCTTTCTAAGATCCCGGATCCCTGCGTGAGGCCGTGCCCTCGGTCCGAACGCGGATTCGATCTCCCGTCCGATCCAAAGCCCCTCTCTTCCCCTCCGACGTTCTCCCGACGTCCGTCCCTTGCCGTTGTCTGCCCCCGCGGCAACGCAACGCCCTCAACGCACAGACCCCTTGGAGTTGGTTCCTATGCACAGTCGCCAGATGAGCAGTCGCCAGAGCGGTGCCGCCCACGTCCCGATCATGTTCTTCCTGCTGCTGCTCCTGATGTTCTTCGGAGCACTGGGCTTCGGCTGGGTCCAGCAGACCAACAACGCCGAGCTGCAGAAGAAGGCCGACGAGGCCCGCGCCGAGCTCAAGACGATCCAGGGCAAGGAGACGCTGATCCAGGACTACATTGACGACATCGGCAAGGTCGTCAACAAGCCGGGGCCGTACCTCGGTCGCCCGGGCGGCATCTACGAAGGTGCCACCATCGAGTACCCCGGCCTGATGGACCCCAAGCAGGTCAAGCAGGTGATGGACGACGCCGCGACCAACGCCGGCGTGTCGCAGGCCAGCTCGCTCGAGAACCTGCTCGGCGCGATGATCACGCGCATCAACACGATGACGCAGCGCGTCAAGGACATCGAGCTCGAGCGCGACAAGGCGATCGCCGACAAGAGCACCGGTGACCAGCGCTACACGACCCTCGAGGGCGAAGCGAGCACGCGCGCCAGCGAGAACTCGACCAACCTCGAGCAGGCGCGTTCGGACTTCCAGTCGGCCAAGGACGACCGTGACCGTCGCATCGCGACGCTGACGGAGAACCTGCGCAACAAGGACGAGGAGATGACCTCGCTGAAGGAGGACTTCGCCGCCAAGGAGAAGGACCTGCTCGGTCGCATCGCCCGCCTGCAGACCCAGAACTCGGCCCTGGTCGAGCGTGAGGCCCTGCGCCAGCCGCCGAACGTCGCGGACGGCAAGGTGCTGGTCGCCAAGAACGGCATCCCGAAGGCCTTCATCAACCTGGGCCGCAAGGACCTGCTGCAGCCGGGCACGGTGTTCCGGGTCAAGAGCCCGAACAACCAGGCCGTCAAGGGCTACTGCCAGGTCACGCGCGTCGAGGACGAGCGCGCCGAAGTGCGCCTGTTCGACTTCGTCGACCCGGTCGGCAACTACGCCAGCGAAGGCGACCTGCTGTTCAACGACCTCTACACGCCGCGCGTCACGCGCACGATGTACCTGATGGGTCGCTTCAGCGCGCCGTACGGCAAGGAGCAGCTGACCAACCTGCTGCGCCGCCTCGGCAACCGCGTCGTGACCAAGATGGGCCCCGGCGTCGACACCGTGATCCTGGGCAACAACCCGGTCAACGAAGCCGGCGACGGCTTCAGCGCCATCCAGGAGAGCGAGGAGTTCAAGCTCGCCAACGAGCTGCGCGTGGAGTTCACCTACCTCGCCAAGATCGCCGACCTGGTCAAGCTCTAGGCTTTTCCACCCCGCGCGACCCCCAGCACAGGCGGCCTCGATGGCCGCCTGTTCTGGTTTTGGGGGGCGGCCAATCGTCTGGTTCCGCGACGAAGCCTTGCCGACCAGCGCGTCGGTCGTTCGCCGCTCCGTTCGTGCGGTCGGAACGTCGGCTCCCGGAGCCGACCTTTCGGCCCGTGCGGGGTGGTTGTTTTGGGTTTGGGGCAAATCGCGGCGGGCCTAAGCTGTTGCATCGCTCATGCCGCTCGACCAACCGGAGATCCGCGACGCCATCGACCAGCCCGACGCGTTGCCGCGGATGACGTTCGGTGACCACCTGGACGAACTGCGCAAGCGGGTGATCTGGTCGCTGCTCGCGGTGATCATCGCGGTGCTCGGCGTGCTGCCGTTCAAGACGACGGTGCAGCAGATCATCGTCGGGCCGTACCGCCAGCAGTGGGAGATCGGCTTCGACGACTGGATCGAGAACCTCGAGGCCCGCGAAGCGTCGGGCGACCTGGCCGGCGACGAGGACGGCCAGGCCTACCTGAAGTTCTGCCGCGAACACCGCGACTCGATCCTCGACAACACCTACCGCTATCCGTGGACGGTCGTCGAGAAGAGCGGCTACCCGGTGCCCTACAACCTCTACGCGACGGGCGGGCTCGAAGACATCCTGTCGTTCATGTGGGCGTCGTTCATCTTCGCCCTGGTGCTCGCGAGCCCGGTGGTCGTCTGGCAGATCTGGGCGTTCATCGCGGCAGGGCTCTATCGCCACGAACGGCTGGTCTTCTACCGCTACTTCCCGTTCATGGTGCTGCTCGGCGTCGCCGGCGTGCTGTTCGGCTACAAGGTCGCGCTGCCGTACAGCCTGGGCTTCTTGATGAGCATGATGGATCCGGCGATCGTCGGCGCGATCCTCAGCATCGGCCAGTTCTTCAACCTGCTGTTCATGACCACCGCGGCGATGGGCATCGTCTTCCAGGTGCCGCTCGTCATGCTCGCGCTGCAGAAGGTCGGCATCGTGCGCCACGAGGCGTTCATCAAGCACTGGCGCATGACGCTGCTGGCGATCTTCATCCTGTCGGCATTGTTCAGCCCTCCTGAGCCGGTCTCGATGGTGTTGATGTCGCTGCCGATGATCCTGCTCTACGGCGTCGGCCTGATCCTGACGCGCTCCGGCCAGAAGCACGAACCGCCGGCGCCGGAGGTCGGCGCGTGATCGCCGAGGTCGTCGCGATCGGCGATGAACTGCTGCACGGTGGCCTGCTCGACACCAACAGCAAGTACCTCGCGCAGGAGCTCGAACGGCTCGGCGCCGTCGTGCGCCGCATCACCGTCGTCGGCGACGACCCGGAGCAGCTGCGTGCGGGGATCGACGAGTCGTGCCGGCGCGCCGACGTCGTGCTGGCGACCGGCGGCCTCGGGCCGACGCTCGACGACCGCACCCGCGACGTCGTCGCGCAGCTGCTCGGCGAACCGCTGCGCTTTCACGAGCCGAGCTGGGCACAGGTGCAGGCCTGGTTCGAACGGTTCCGCCGCCCCTGCCCCGACAGCAACCGGCGCCAGGCCGAGCTGCCGGCATCGGCGGAGGCGCTGACGAACACGACCGGCACCGCGCCCGGCTTCTTCGCGAAGATCCACGGCGCGACGTTGTTCGCGATGCCCGGCGTGCCGCGCGAGATGAAGGTGATGCTGCGCGACGAGGTGCTGCCGCGCGTGGCCCGGCTCGGCGAGCTGACCCCGACCGCGCACCGCCTGCTGCGCGTGCTCGGCCCTTCCGAGGCGATGCTCGGCGAACGCATCGGCGAGCACATGCTGCCCGGCCACAACCCGCAGGTCGGCATCACCGCGTCCGGCGGCCTGCTGACCGTGCGCATCGTCGCGACCGCGCCGTGCCACGACGAGGCCGCCGCGCGCTGCGAACGGCTCGCCGCCGAGCTGCGCCCCAAGCTCGGCGACTGGCTGTTCGCCGAAGGCGAGCAGGAGTTGCCCGAGCTGGTGCTCGAACGGCTGCGTGCGGCCGGCCAGACGATCGCGTTCGCCGAGTCGTGCACCGGCGGGCTGTGCGCCGCGCGCCTGACCGACGTTGCCGGCTCGTCGGCGGTGATGATGGGCGGCGTGGTCGCCTACAGCAACGAGGCCAAGCAGGCGCTGCTCGGCGTGCCGGCGGAGCTGCTGACGCAGCACGGCGCGGTCAGCGAGCCAGTCGCTCGGGCGATGGCCGAGGGCGCGCGCGGCCGCTTCGGCGCCACCTGCGCGCTGGCGACGACCGGCATCGCCGGGCCGTCCGGCGGCAGCGCCGACAAGCCGGTCGGCACGGTGTGCTTCGGCTACGCCGATGCCACCGGAGCCAGGGCGTGGACCGTGCGCATCCCCGACCTCGGCCGCGTGTTCGTGCGCGACCGCGCCGTGTTCGAGGTCTGGCGCACGCTGCTCCGGTGAGTGTCGCGCGCGGCTTGCACGTATGATGCAGGCACCGGAGCCGGAGCGGCTCCGCTCCGAGACGAGTGAAGATCTGCCTGTCGTGTGAGGGGGTGACCGACACCCAGGCGCAGCGCTGCGGCAACTGCAACGCGCTGCTGCTGCCGACCGACGCCGTGCACTACCCGGCGCGGCGCGGCGAACTCGATGCCTCCAACCCGCTGCTCGGCACCGTCATCGACGGCACCTACCGCCTGCAGTCGGTGCTCGGCCGCGGCGGCCTCGGCACGGTCTTTCGCGCCCAGCACACCGGCTCGCTGGTCACCGTCGCGCTCAAGCTGCTGCACCCGCGCTTCGCCGAACGTCCCGAGTACCGCCGCGCGCTGCTGCCCGAGGCGCGCCGCGCCGCCACCGTCGTGCACGAGCGCTGCGCGCGCCTGCTCGACGTCGGCGAGGGCGACGAGGGCATCACCTACCTGGCGATGGAGCTGGTCGAGGGCCAGACGCTCGAGGAGGTGCTGCAGGACGGCCCGCTGCCGCCGGCGCACGCGCTCGACCTGCTGCTGCAGGTCGCCGCGGCGCTGTCCGCCGTGCACGACGTCGGCCTGGTGCACTGCGACCTGTCGCCGCGCAACGTCATGGTCACCGCGCGCACCGGCCGGCTCGAGGCCAAGGTGCTCGACTTCGGCATCGCTCGCTCGGTCAACATCGCCGGCCGCCGCAGCCGCCAGGGCGAGCTGTGGGGGTTTGCCAACCCGGCCTTCTCGGCGCCCGAGCTGCTCGCCGGCGATGACGTCGACCCGCGCGCCGACCTGTATTCGTTCGGCACGCTGGCGTGGCTGATGCTGACCGGCTCGATGCCGGTCGACGACAGCGACCGCGATCGCGCCGTCGAAGCGGTGCGCGAAGGCCGGCTGCTGCCGTGGCCCGGCGGCGCCGGCGTGCCAAAGCGGCTGGTGCGCATGATCCAGCGCTGCCTCGCGTTCGAACCGGCCGATCGGCCGGCGTCGATCGGCGAGGTGCAGCGGGAACTGGCGCTGCTGCGCCACGGCCGCGGGCCGACGATGGCGCGGATCGCGATGTTCGCGTCGGCGCTGGCGCTGGTGGTCGCGCTCGCGGTCAGCGAGGACCCGCAGCCGCCGTTCTTGCGGCCGCAGCCGGGCTCGGCCCTGCTGGTGTCCGAGGGGCCGTTGGCGCGCGACGCCGCGGTGCAGGACCTGCGCGCCGACCAGCTCGGCACGATCGAGTTCCACTACGGCGGCATCGCGCCGGACCGGCTGGTCGCCGAGCTGGCGCGCGGCGGCAAGGCCTTGGTGCGCAAGCGGCTTGAGCCGACCGTCGACCGCGCCGCCGGCACGCTGGTGCTGTCGGCAGGCCAGAGCGCGTGGCAGGAGGTGCTGTCGGCGCTGTCGCGCACCAGCCGCGACGGGCCGGTCGACCTGACGTTCGTGGTGCCGGGATCGGCGGTGCTCGGCGCCGGTCGGCTGCGCGTCGACGACGTGCCGCCGGAGCTCGACGCGCGCTTCGAGGACGCCGCGGCCGGCGTGCACGGCCACAGCCGCCTGCTGGTCGACGTGCGCGACGACATCGGCGTCGCCCGGCTCGAGGCCGTCGTGCGCCTGCCGGACGAGTCGTTCGTGCTGCCGCTGCCGGCGCGCTCGGGCGCGGTGTCGCTCGGCGAGGCGATCGCCGAACACGTCGGCCGGATCGAGCCGCTCGGTGCCGGCAGCGTCGTCGTGCGCGCCCGCGACTTCGCCGACAACCGTCGCGAACTGCCGCCGCTGACGTTCGCGTCGGCCGACGTCGCCGCGCCCTCGGTGCTGCAGGTGACCGGTCCGGCCGGCCAGCGCGGCCTGACGCGCAGCGGCAACCGCGTGCGTTTCCGGGTGCAGCTGTCGGCCGGCGAACCGGGCCTGCAGCTGCGCTGTCGCCACGACGGCAGGGAACTGCGGTTGCCGATGGACGTCGCGACCGGCGACCGCCCGGTGGCGACCTCGTTCGACGTCGCCGCCGACGAACTGTTCGGCGATGCCAGCGAGCTCGAACTGCGCCTCGCCGCGATCGATCCGGCCGGCAACGAGAACGAGCGCGCGTTCCCGGTGCGCGTCGTCGACCGCAGCCCGGCGGTCCTGGTGCAGCCGGGCGCCGGCGACGCGTCGCGGCCGGTCGCGATGGTCGGCCAGGAGCTGGTGGTCGGACCCGACGGCGGCCACTTCCACGTGTCGGTCGCCCGCAGCTACGACGTCGCGGGCGCGCAGGTCGAACGCGACGGCCGGCCGCTGGCCAGTGCGGGGGTGCGCATCGCGCCCGCTCGGGACGGTGCTGCCGACGTCACGCTGCTGGCGCTGCAGCCGGGCGCCTACACGCTGTGGGTCGAGCTCAACGAACGCGACGACGACCGGCTCGAACCGGTGCGCCGGCCGCTACCGGTGCGGGTGCTGCCGCGGCAGCTCGAGGTGCAGGTGCCGTCGTCGCGGGCGCGCTTCCTGCCGCAGCTGGTCGACGCCGGCGTGCTGGCGCTGCGCGGCGAACGCGACGAGCGCGTCGGCGAGGGCAGCGGCTGGCGCTACGATCCCGATCTGCGGCCGTACTTACGCGGCGCCTGCTATCGAGACGACCGACCCGGCGCGACGGTGCGCGCGACGCTCGGCGCGGTCCTGCCCGAACTGCCGCTGCAGCGCGGCCACAACACGCTGTCGCTGGCGCTGGTCGACGCGCTCGACCGGCCGGTGGCGTTGGTCGACGAGAACGGCGAGCCGCTGCATAAGGACGGCGGTCGCGCGGTGTTCGCGTCGTTCTGGTGGAACGACGAACGGCCGAGCCTGGTCGGCGAACGGCTGTTGGTCGAGCACGATCGACCGGTGCGGGTGCGGGTGCGCATGCCGGTGCCGTTCGGGAGCGAGGACCGCGACCGCCTGCGGCTGGGGCTCGGCAACGGCGAGTGGCCGGCGGTCGCGGTCGAGACCGAGGCCGCGTCGTCGCTGCTCGCGTTCGACGTGCCGTTCGCGGTCTGGAGCGTCGCCGCGCAGTTCGGCGGCCGCACCCGCCAGGAGTTCGCGCAGGGGCTCGAGGCGGAGGTGGTCGCCTACGTGCTCGGCCCCGACGGCCGTCACGACCTGTCGCTGTCGCTGCGCACGACGCGTAGCACGCTGGCGCCGCTGCGGCTCGGCGACGTGACCGAGGTGCCGCAGGGGCTCGAGGACCTGCAGCTGCTGCCGGTGCTCGCGCCCGAGGGGTCGTTCGAGGAGCCGATGCCGCGCCGCACGCCGCCGCGCTTCACGTTCCGGCCGCAGCGCGCGACGCCGGTGCGCAACATGCCGGACATCCTGCTGCAGGACCGCGAACTCAACGTGCGCGAAGCGCGGGCGCTGCGCGCGTTCGCGGCCTCTTTGACGGACGCCGCCGCGCGCGCCTCGCTGGTGCACGACAGCGACCCGCTCGGCCTGCAGCGGCTCGACGTCTCGAACCTGCTGCCCGACGGCCTCGACGAGGTTCCGGGCGAGCACGCGCTGTTCGGCATCGACTTCTTCCAGGCGTGGACGCTGTCGCGTCTGCTCGGCGTCGCCGTCGGCGACGATCCGGACCTGTTCCGGCTGCCGCTCGGCTGCGAACTGGAGCTCGCCGCGTTCGCCGACGCGAGCGTCGAGGCGTGCCACGGCGCGGCCGCGCACGGCGGTGCGGTCAGCATGCGCGCGTTCGACAGCTTCGCGCCGGCTGGCGGGACCTGGGGTGCCGAGGCCGGCAAGCAACTCGGCGACGTCGTGCCGACCGACTACGGCCGCGCGTTCGTCGGCCTCGACTTCTCGCTGCGCGAGTGGGTGCTCGACGTGCCGCACATGGCGGGCGCCGAGCTGCTGCTGCGCGAGTGGACCGGCGACCACACCGCGCACCTCTCGCGCATGCTCGCGATCGGTGCCGGCACCGCGGATCCGCAGCCCGACCCGCTCGGCCTGCAGCAGCGCATCGGCGTCGTGCGCGGCCTCGGGTTCGGCGAGGGCGAGGGCGTGATCGGCCTCGAGGGCGAACGGCTGCGCTTCGGCAGCTTCGCGCAGCTGCCGGCCTACGTGCCGGGCGTGCTGCGGACCGAGCAGCTGCGTCGCGACGGCGAGGCGTTGCTCGGCGCCGGCCGCGACCGGCGGCTGCGCAAGGTCGGCATGCGCGTCGCGGGCAACGCCGAGGCACTGGCGCGACGATGGGGGTATCGATGACGGACCACGAACGCGCCGGCGCGGCGCTGCGGCTTTGGGGTTGCTGGTTGCTGTGGGTCGCCTGGTTCGCCCTGTTGGGCGGCTGCATGTCGACGACCGACGAACTGCGCGGGCTCGCCGAGCGGCCGCCGCTCGACCGCGCCGTGCTGGTCAGCGGCGGCGCGTTCTTCGCCGAGGACAGCGCCGAGCAGGGCACCTTCCGTCGGCCGGTCGATCCGGGCGACGCGGCGGCGCCGCCGGCCGACGAGGCGATCCCGTTCGCGTCGATCGTCGACGTGCTCGAACGCGGCGCCGTGTTCCAGCGGGTCGTCGCCGACCCCGACCCGTACCGGCGGCGCCTGCTGCGCGCGCAGCTCGACAACCGCGCGCCGGACCCCGGCATCAACGAGTTCCTGCGGCAGGCGCGCGAGGACGGCTTCGACCTGCTGCTGGTCATCGAAGAACTGCAGGACGGTCCGATCGAGAGCCAGGGCACCAACGGGCGCTGGCCGGTGACGTTCGCCACCTGGATCCTGCTCGGCGTCGGCATGTTCATCCCGGATCGCACCTTCGAGTCGACCGCGGCGCTGCGGCTGTCGTTCCGCGAGCTGCAGACCGGCCGCGAGATCGACAGCCTGCTGCTGGTGCCCGGACCGATCGATCTGGCGCTGACCGAACGCACCGACGTGCTCGGCCTGCTGCTGTCGGTCGTCGTGCCGCCGTTCTGGATCGGCGACGACGTCGAGACCGTCAACGAGTCGATCCGCGACACCACCCAGCGCCGCCTGCTGGTGTCGCTGGTGCGCGAACTGAAGAGCGAGGTGCGCCGTCGCCGCCTCGGCGAGCGCGAAGCGGCGACGTTCACATTCGAGCGCGGGCCGAGCGGGCCGCGCATCGTGGTCGACTCGCGCGAGACCCTCAGCGTGGTGCGGCTGGTCGGCGAACGGTTCGACGACGAGCTCGCGGCGCATGCGTTCGCCGAGCGCCTGCTGGCGTCGCGCACCCTGCAGGCGGGCCGCTTCCGCTACCAGGCGACGCTGCCCGACGGCCTCGACCGGGGCCGCTTCCAGGTGCGCGTCGGCACGCTGCGCGGCGGCATCGCGTCGTCGACGTTCCGCGTGGGGGCGCTGCGGTGAAGGTCCCGGCCGGTCTGCGCGTCGGGGTCTGCAGCCACACCGGCCTGCTGCGCGGCGCCAACGAGGACGATTACCTGCTGGCGACGCCGCCGCGCGTGGTCGGCGCCGCGTTCGTCGCCGCCGTCGCCGACGGCATGGGCGGGGCGGCTGGTGGCGCCGAGGCCAGCCGCACGGCGCTGCGTGCGCTCGGAGCCGTGCTGCTCGAGGGCGAGGTCGACGGCGAGGCCGACGCGCGCATGCGCGATGGCTTCCTGCAGGCCAACGCGCGCGTGTTCGAGTCGGCGACGGCGGTGCCGGCGCTGCGCGACATGGGCACGACGCTGACGGCGCTGTGGATCGGCGAGGGCGTCGGCGTCTGCGGCCACATCGGCGACTCCCGGCTCTACCGGATCCGTGGCGACGGCTGCGAGGTGCTGACGGTCGACCACGCCGTCAAGCAGGGCGAGAGCCTGCTGACGCGCTGCATCGGCGGCGGCCAGATCGAGTGCGAGCCGGACGAGGACACGTTCGACGTGGTTGCCGGCGACCGCTTCGTGCTGTGCACCGACGGCGTCTGGAACGTCGTCGACCCCGACGACTTCGCCGCGCTCGCCCAGGAGCGCGACCCGCAGCAGTCGGCCGAACGGCTGGTGCGCCGCGCGCTCGACGAGGGAGGTCCGGACAACGCCACCGCCGTGGTCGTCGACGTCATCGACCCTCGCCTCAGCGAGAACCGCGAGGTCGACCTGCCGCGCCACGAACGCCCCGACGCGCGCTCGCTGTGGCCGCACGCCGGCTCGCTGGGCTCGCCGGTGTGGCCGTGGCTGCTGCTGGCGGTCGCCCTCGTCGTGTTGGCGTGGTCGGTGTTGCGGTGGCTCGGGGTCGAGTTCCGCGCCTGGTAGCGAGCGAGCTGCCGCGAGCCTCCGGCCGTTGACGGGCGCGGCGCGCGCTTCGACAATCCCGCCGTGGCACGATCGCGGAGCGGACGGAGTGGCGGCCTGCCGTCGAGCACGGTGGCGCTGCTGCCATGGCTGCTGGTCGCCTGCGCGCTGCAGGCGCCGCAGGCCGAGCAGGTCCTCGCCGACGGCGGCGCCGACGACCGCGCCAGCGCCGAGGCGCTCGAGGCGTTCCGCGCCGCTCCCGACGACCTCGACGCTGCGCTGCGGGCCGCGCGGGTGCTGTTCGCCGCCGCCGATCTGTCGGTGCAGCGCGCGTTGGTCGCCGCGATCGAAGCGCAGCCGCAGCCGGGCCTCGAGCAGGTGTTGGCGGTCGAGGAGCAGCTGCCCGAGGCGGCGCGCGAGCGCGTGTTGTCGCTGTCCGGTGCCGGCGCCGAGGCCGCCCAGGTGATCGTCGACGCGCGTCCCGACGACGTCGAGGCGAACGTGTTGCTCGCGCAGCATCTGTCGTTCGTCGCCTGGGCCAACGGGCCGATGCGCTCGTTGATGGCCGGCTACGGCGGCCGCATCGAGGCGGCGATGAAGCGCGCCCTGGCCGTCGACGCCAGCTGGGACCACGGCGCGCCGCTGCGCCTGCGCGGCCGGTTCCTGGCCGAAGCGCCGTGGCCGCTGCGCGATCGCGAGCAGAGCCTCGAGCTGCTGCAGCGGGCCGTGGCGACGCGCGCGATGCCGATCCATCACCTGTTCCTCGGCGACCTGCTGTTCGACCGCGGCGACCGCGACGGTGCGCTCGCGCAGTGGCGGCAGGCGGTCACAGCCGAGCCCGACGAGACCACCGCGGCCGTGGCGCCGTGGCACCGTCGGCTCGCCGAGCTGCGGGTCGAGGCCGCCCTGCGCTAGGGCCTGCCGGTGGGGCGACGCCCGCGCGATCGGCGCCGCGCCATCAACTCCAGCGCAGCAGCAGCAGTTCGCTGCAGAACCCAGGCCCCATCGCGAGCATCACGCCGACGTCGCCGGGGTCGCCCGGCCGCTGCCGCAGCGTCTCGGCGAGGATCATCAGCACCGACGAACTCGACAGGTTGCCGGCGCGTGCCAGGCTCTGCCAGCTGATCGCCAGCGCGTCGTCGTCCAGGCCGAGGCCTTCCTGCAGCCCGCGCAGCACCTTCGGGCCGCCCGGGTGCGCGATCCAGCGCTGCACATCGGCGCGGCTCAGGTCGCGCTCCGCGAGGAAGGCGTCGACGTCCTTCGGCACCCGCTCGCGTGCGACCGTCGGCACCTCGGCGGACAGCACGATCCGGAAGCCGTGGGCGCCGATGTGCCATCCCATCATGTCCTCGGTGTCGGGGTAGAACACCGAGCGGGTGGCCTCGATGGTGGGGCCGGCGGCGTCGCGGCCGCTGCCGACCACGACCGCGGCGGCCGCGCCGTCGCCGAACAGGCCGACGCTGATCAGGTTGGCGACCGAATGGTCGTCGGTCTGCAGCGTCAGCGAGCACAGTTCGACCGTCAGCACCAGCGCGACCGCGTCGGGGTCCGAGCGCACGAAGTCGGCGGCGCGCGCGACGGCGGCCGCCCCGGCCACGCAGCCGAGGCCGAACATCGGCACGCGCCGCACGTCGCTGCGCAGCCCGAGGCGGCCGACCAGCCGCGCGTCGACCGACGGGCTGGCAAGTCCGGTCACCGTCGAGAAGAAGATCGCATCGACCTCGTCGGGTCGCACGCCGGCGTCCTGCAGCGCCTTGAGGCAGGCCTCCTCACCCAGCTGCACGGCGCCACGCAGCCACGCCTGGTTGGCGTCGGTGAAGCCGTCGAGGTCGGCGTAGGCGTCGAGCGGCAGGGTCAGGTGGCGGCCGTCGATGCCGCAGTTGCGGTGCAGTTCGCGCAGGCGCTCGGCGCGACCTTCGGGCATGCCGAGCAGCGACACCAGCCGTTCGGAGATCTGTTCCTGGGGATACCATTCCGAAGGGAACGCGGTGGCGGCTGCGGCGATCTTCACTGGTTGGCCTTGGGCGACGAGTCGGTTGGTGCGGCACGCTGGGTGACGAAGCGTTCGCCGGACCCGGATCGGCGCTGGTCTGCGGGAGCGCCCGCTACGCCTTAGGGCGTGGTCGCGGGGCGCACAACAGGCTATCGCATGGGCCGTTCGGGTGGCGACCGGTCACCGCGCCGGTTTCTGGAACAGGGTCGCTTCTGGAACAGGGCCGCTTTTGGAACAGGGCCGCGTAGCCGACCGCCGTGCTGCGGCTCTCGCGCAGCTCGATGGTCCACCGCCGCACCGTCGTGAGCAGGCGCGGCGCCTCGCCGACGATCTCGCGCTGGACCAGGCCGGCGCGCTGCGCCATCGCCTCGAGCTCGCCGGGGCGCACGAACAGGCGCCAGTCGTGCGTGCGCCGGGGGATCAGCCCGAGGCCTTCGCCGAGCCAGATGGCCAGCAGGCGCGAGCGCAGCGTGCGGTCGATGGTGTTGACGAACAGGTGTCCGCCGACGCGCAGCACGCGCGCGGCCTCGGCCACCGCGCGTTCGGGCTCGGGCACGTGTTCGACGACGTCCGCGAGCAGCGCGACGTCGGCACAGCCGTCGGCGAGCGGGGCCTGCAGCAACGTGCCGCAGGCCGGACGGAATGCATCGCCGTGGGCGCGCGCCTCCTGCTGGGCTTCGTGCAGCGCCTGCCGGGCGAGGTCGACGCCGACGACGCGCGCACCGAGGCGGGCGAGCGGCAGCGACAGCAGGCCACCGCCGCAACCGAGGTCGACGACCTTCTGGCCGCGCCAGTCGTCGCCGAGCCAGCGCCGCAGCAGCCCGATGCGGAACGCGCTGACGCGGCGCAGCGAGGCGAACGCGCGGCAGCGTTGGTCCCACCAGCCTCGCTGGTCGAACAGGGTCAGGTCCTGGTGCGTTTGCGCCACGGTCGCTAGGTCGGCTCCTTCGCGGGCGTCGTGTGCGGGGCGCACGGGGCACACGGGGCGCACGGGGCGCTGCCGCGCGTCAGGCTGGGTGGGGCTTGCATGGAGTTCGTCGACAGTAGACGCTCGGCGCGGCGCGCGCGCGAGGTGTCGGTCGGTTCCCGGGGCGGTCGCCCTGGCGGTCCGGCACGCGATGGCGCGTCGGCGCCGACCCGTTGCTCCGATCGTGACCTTCCGATCTCCGCTGACCCGACCCAGCTGGCTGCTGTTCGTCGCCGCCACGTTGGTGCTCGGCGCCGGGCTGCTGCTGCAGCGGGTCGACCCCGAGAACCGGGCGCTCAAGGTGCCGGACGGCCTCGCGGCGCGGCATCTCGCGGAGCTTCGTGCGGTCGTGGCCGACGACCCGATGCTGCTGGTCGCGTTTGTCACGGCCGGGGACGGGCAGCTGGTCGACGACGACCGCCTTCGCCTGCAGGAGCTCGCGACCGAGCTGCAGGACCTCGCCGGGGTGCACGAGGCCGAGGTCGTCGAGGTCGCCGACCCGGGCATCGCGCTGCTGCCGATCGCGCTGGTCGACGGCGGCGACGAACTCGACCCGTTCGTGACCGCGCGGGCCTGCGTCGAGCGGGCGCGGGCGGCGGCGCCGTCGACGCTCGAGGTGCTGGCGACCGGGTTGCCGTTGGTCGAGGGCACGATCGCGCGGCTGGTCGCGGGCGAACGCACCACCATCGTGCCGGTGCTGCTGTCGGTGCTGCTGCTCGCGGCGTGGCTCGCCTACCGACGGTTCGTGTTCGCCGCGGCGGTGCTGATCCCGGCGGTCTCTGCGATCGCCTGGACCGGTGGCGCGATCGCCTGGCTCGGCCACCGCCTCGACCCCGTGGCCGCGCTGCTCGATCCGGTGCTGCTGACCATCGGGGTGGCGGCGAGCGTGCACTTCGTCGAGGGCTTCCGGCGCGCGCGGAGCGCCGGCGAGGGCGTCGCGGACGCGCTGGCGACGGCGCACGCGCAGCTGCGGCGGCCGGCCTTCTGGGCGACCGGCACGACGATGCTCGGGCTGCTGTCGCTGACCGTCAACGACACGCCGGCGGTCGTCGACTTCGGCGTGCGCGCCGCGCTCGGCGTGGCGCTGACGCACCTGTTCACGTTCACGCTGCTGCCGGCCTGGCTCGGAGGTCTGCTGCACGACGCGTCGCCGGTCGCCGCGGTGCGTGCGCGCGCCGTCGGTGCCGCCTGGGTGCGGCAGCTCGAACGGTTCCGCGTGGTGACGGTCGCGGTGGCGGCGGCGGCGATCGCCCTCGGCGCCTCGGGGCTCGGCAGCCTGCGCACCGAGAACGACCCGCTCGACCTGCTGCCCGAGAGCAACGCCGCGCGCGCCGACCACGACGCGCTGGCCGCGCGGCTCGGGGGCGTCGAGACGTTCCACGTGCTGGTGCGCGAGGCGAGCCCGGCGACCGATCCGAGCCGGCTGCTGCCGTTGCTGGCCGAGGTGCGCAACCAGGGAGACGTCGTCGGGCTGGCCGGGCCGGTCCAGCGCGGCGTCGAGGGCGATCTGGCCGCGCCGCTGCTGCTGCGGCCGTCGGGCAGCACCTCGCGCGCCGGCTCGTTCGCCGCGATCGAGCGCGTCGCCCGGCTGCTCGGCCTCGACGAGGTCGTCGCCGCCGGACGTTCGGTGCGCATCGCGCGCGACTCGGTGCTGTTGATGCATGGCCTGATGGGCAGCCTGTTGCTGTCGCTGCTGGTGCTGACCGCGGTGATGGCGATCGGGCTGCGTTCGCTGCGGCTGGCGCTGGCGGCGATGGTGCCCAACCTGCTGCCGTCGCTGTGGCTCTACGGCGGCCTCGGCCTCGCCGATCGACCGCTGTCGGTCGCGACCGCGATGATCGGCTGCACGATGCTCGGGCTGATCGTCGACAACACGCTGCACCTGCTGCACCACTACCGCGCGGCGCGTCGCGAGGTCGGTTCGCGCGCGGCGATGACCGGCGCGCTCGATCGCTGCGGCCGCGCGATCTCGCTGTCGACGGTGGTGCTGATGCTCGGCTTCTCGACCACCACGATCAGCAGCCTGTCGACGACCAAGGAGTTCGGCCTGCTGGCCGCGGCGACCATCGCGATGGCCTGGTTCGGGACCGCGGTCCTGCTGCCGACGCTGCTGCTGTCGCGCGCCGAGCCGCGCGCGGCTGCGGGAGGTGCGGATGCGCACTGACGTGCTGGTCGTCGGCGCCGGTCCTGCCGGCAGCGCGCTCGCGCGGCAGCTGGCCGCGGGCGGCGTGCAGGTGCTGCTCGCCGAGCGCAAGCGGTTCCCGCGCGACAAGCCGTGCGGCGACTTCCTCAGTCCGCAGTGCCAGCCGCTGCTCGATCAGCTCGGGCTGCCTCGGCTGCTCGCCGACCTGGGCGCGCACCGCGTCGACGGCATGCGCCTGCACGACGGCACGAACGTCGCGCCGGGGGCCTTCCGGGCCGTCGCCGACGATGCGCCGGTCTGCGGCTTCGGGGTGCGACGTTCGGCCTTCGACGCCGCACTGCGCGAGGCCGCCACCGACCAGGGCGTCGCCGTGCTAGAACGGCACGCGTTCGAGGCCCTGCGTCGCGACGGCGACGGCCGCATCTGCGGCGCTCGCCTGCGGGATGCCGACGGCCGGCCGGTCGAGGTCGAGGCGCGGTTCGTCGTTGGCGCCGACGGGGTGCACTCGCGGGTCGCGCGCGATCTCGGCGTGCAGCAACAGGAACGGTGGCTGCAGCAGTTCGCGCTGGTCGCGCACTTCGAAGGGGTGGCGCCGCTGCCGAGCGCCGAGGTCCACCTGCTCGAGGGCGGCTTCTTCGCGGCGACGACGGTCGAACAAGGCCTGTTCGGCGTCAACCTGGTGCTGCCGCAGCCGGCGCTGCGCGCGCGCGGCGAGCGCAGCTGGGACGCGTTCGTGGCCGAACGGTTCGACGCCGCGCCGGCCATCGCCGCGCGCCTGTCGGCGGCCCGCCGCCTGGCACCGTGGCGCGGCATCGGGCCGTTTGCGTACCGCACGCGCACCCAGGCCGTGCCGGGGGCGGCGCTGGTCGGCGATGCGGCCGGCTACGTCGATCCGCTGACCGGCGAGGGCATCTACTTCGCGCTGTTCGGGGCGCGCGCGCTCGGCCGCGCGGTGCGGCGGGCGCTCGACCGACCGGGCGACGAACGGTCCGCGCTGCGCGCTTACTGCCGCGAACGGCAGCGCGAGCTGGGGCCGCGGTTGCGGGTCGCGCGGCTGCTGCAGCGCGGCCTGCGCTCGCCGTGGGTGGTGCGCCGCGTGGTCGCGGGCCTGCGCCGGTGGCCGGCGCTGGCCGACCTGGTCGTGACCATGAGCGGCGACACCGTGCACCCGCGGCAGCTGTGGCGGCCGGGCTTCTGGCGGGCCTTCCGGGAGGCGCGCGCATGAGGCGGCTCGATGGCTGGATCCTCGCCCCGGTCCTGCTCGGACTGCTGTGCTTCGTGCCGCGCGCGCTGCCGACGCCGGCTGTCGCGTCGCCGTCGCGCGCGCGCTCGGTCGCGCTGCCGCAGCTGCAGCGAGCGCCGGAGCGGGCGCGCGAGCGGCGCTTCGAGCTCGACGTCGAACGCTCGAGCATGCGGTTCCTGGTGGGGCACGACGGCGGCAGCGTGCTCGTGGCGTGCTCCGCCGGCGGCGGCGAACTGCTGCTCGGGCCAGCCGACCAGGATGGCGCGCTGACCCTCGAACTCGACCTGTCGTCGCTGCAGGTGGTCGAGGCCTCGGCCGGAGGACCGAGCCTCGACGACGTGCTCGCCGTGCTCGGCGAGCCGCGGCTGACGCTGCGCGCCCAGCACCTCGGGGTCGCATCGGGCGACCTGCCGCGGGTCTGGCAGGACCGCTGGCGCGGCACCGTCGGCCTCGGCGCGAGCGTCGTCTCGCGGCCGCTGTCGTCGTGGCGGTGCGCGCTGCCCGGCCGGCGTCTGCGCACCCAGACGTGGTTCGCGCTCGCCGGTGCCGATGCGGCTGGCGGCGACGCCGACCGCGGTGGCATCGATCCCGGGGGCGCGGTGGGGCCGTGGCTGCAGAGCCTGGACCCGCGCTACGCCGTCACGATCGGGTTGGACCTCGCGTGGCGGCGGAGTCGGGGGACCGGAGGCCGGGGGAACTGAGGGAGAGGCCGGGTCGCGCATCGGCCTGCGGGGGCGCGCGCGGATCCGTGTGCGCCGCTCCCAGCCCGTTGCCCCGGCGCGTCCGATGCGCAACGATGGCGACGCCCCTCTCCCCTCCGAGTCCCGTCGTCGATGCCGAAGAAACTGCAGCGCCGCATCTCTGCCCCGAAGGCTTCGCCTGCGGCCGTCCAGAAACGCCCCTCCGGAGGTGATTCCGGCGGCGGGGGCCTGTCCCTGCCGTTCGGCAAGAACCGCGTCACCGCCAAGGTGCTGGCCGAGTTCACCAGCCAGCTGGCGGTGCTGCTCAACGCCGGCATCCCGATCACCAAGAGCCTGCGCATCCTCGAGGGCCAGATGCAGCAGGGCGCCATGAAGCGCATCGCCGGCCAGCTGGTCGAGGACGTCGAGGGCGGCACGGCGCTGTCCGAGGCGATGGCCAAGCACGAGGGCGTGTTCGATCCGCTCTACACCAACATGGTGCGCGCCGGCGAGGCCGGCGGTGTGCAGGAGGAGATCCTCAACCGCCTGAGCGGCTTCCTGGTGCAGAGCGAGGCGATCAAATCGCGCGTCAAGGGCGCGCTCGCCTACCCGGTGGCGATCCTGATCGTCGCGATCCTGGTGCTGCTGCTGGTGTTCGCGTTCGTGATCCCGAAGTTCCGGCAGGTGTTCTCGACGCTCGGCGAAGGCAACCTGCACTGGACCACCGAGTGGGTGATGGGCATCGGCGACCACCTCAAGGTCTGGTGGTGGAGCTACCTGCTCGGCGCGGTGCTGCTCTACGCGCTGCACCGGCTGTTGATGAGCAAGGCGATGGGCTACCGCAGCGTCATGCACAAGGCGGCGCTACACATGCCGCTGTTCGGCGGGCTGGTGCACAAGAGCCTGGTGGCGCGGTTCGCGCGCACGTTCGGCACGCTGATCCAGTCGGGGGTGCCGCACCTAGACGCGCTCGACATCCTCAACGCGTCGACCAACAACGTGCACATGAAGTCCGCCGTCGGCGACGTGCAGTCTTCGATCCGCGAGGGCGCCGGCTTCGCGGTGCCGATGGGGGAGAGCGGCATGTTCGACGACATCGTCATCAACATGGTCGACGTCGGCGAGCAGACCGGCGAACTCGACGGCATGCTGACCAAGATCGCCGACCGCTACGAGACCGAGGTCGACCAGACGGTCGAGACGACGTTCAAGCTGATCGAGCCGATCCTGCTGGTGGTGATGGCCGTGATCGTCGGCTTCATCGTGTTTGCCCTGTTCATGCCGCTGTTGACGATGATGCAGCAGATGAGCAAGAGATAACGGCGTGTCGCTGGCGTGGCGCATCCTGCTGTTCGCGCTGCTGCTGAACGTGATCACGGTCGGCAGCCTGCAGATCATCGTGCACGAATCGCACCAGCAGTGGTTCGAGAGCCAGCGCAGCGTGTTCGAGGTGCAGGTGCAGGACTCGTTCGCCGAGCTCGAACGCGTCTACACGCCGTCCGCGATCGACGACGCGTCCGCCAACGCCGGCATCGTGCGCAGCCTGCTGCGCAACGAGTCGCTGCGTGAGCTCTACGACGACGTCATCGTCACCAGCGGCCGGCCGCCCTACACCGACGTCTACCTCAACTCGCTCGGGGCGCTGCACCGCGACCCGGACACGTTCAACCTCGACGAGATCGTCAGCGGCATCTCGCGTGCGCGCAAATCGGACGGCGGGCTGGTGTCGGTCGCGGACGGCTACTGCCGCGCGCTGCGCCGGGACGGCCGGATCGTCGGCTACCTGTGGTTCGTGCCCAAGTTCAAGCCGCAGCTGCCGACCAGCCTGCCGCTGTGGTCGGCGTTCGTCGGCGTCGCGATCTCGACGCTGCTGTTCAGCGCGGTGCTGTTCTGGCTGACGCGGCGCGCGGTCGCGCGGCCGCTGCAGGACATCGGGGAGGCGGCGCAGGCGGTCGCCAGCGGCCACTACGACGTGCGCCTGCCCGAGACGCGCAGCGTGCCCGAGCTGGGGCCGCTGGTCGCGACGTTCAACCGGATGGCGCACCAGGTCGAGAGCCACACCGCGACGCTCGAGCACGCCGTGCGCGAGGCGGTCGCGGCGACCGAGCAGAAGGAACGCGCGCTGGTGCAGAGCTCGCGGCTGGCGACGATCGGCACGCTCGCGGCCGGCGTCGCGCACGAGATCAACAACCCGATCGGTGGCATGCAGAACGCCGTGCACCGGCTGCTGCAGGCCGACGACCTGACCGACAAGCAGAAGGTCTACCTCGAACTGCTGCGCGACGGCCTGCAGCGGGTCGCCGGCACCACGCGCCGCATGCTCGAGTTTGCCCCGAAGGACGCCGAGCCGAAGGCGTTCGACGTGGTCGCCGCGATCGAGGGCGCGTTCGCGCTGGTCGAGCACCGCTGCAAGCAGGAGAACGTGCGCTTCGAGCTGCGCGCCGACGACGGCCTGCCGTCGGTGCACGGCGACGCGCACGAGATCCAGCAGGTGGTGCTCAACCTGCTGCTCAACTCGCTCGACGCGATCGACGGCCGCGGCGGCGCGATCACCGCGACCGCGACGGGCGGCGACGGCCTGGTCCGCGTCGAAGTCGCCGACGACGGTCCCGGCATGCCCGAAGAGCTGCAGTCGCGCATCTTCGACCCGTTCTTCACCAGGAAGACCCGCCCCGACGCCAGCGGGCTGGGCATGTTCATCAGCTACTCGATCATCCAGAACCACGGCGGCACGATGCGCATCGAGTCGCGGCCGGGCGAAGGCTTTTGCACCCGGATCGAGCTACCGGTGTCGCAGGCCGGCTGACCGCGTCGCAGGCCGGCTGACCGCGTCAGGGGCCGCCTGCTGCGTCGACGGCGCGAGGCGCTACCGCGGCCTACTCGGTGGCCTCGGCGGCCGGGCCGCCGCCGGCTTCGCTGCTGGCGGGCGCCTCGGAGCCGCTGTAGAGCCAGACCTGGTTCTTGCCGCGGCGCTTGGCCTCCTGCAGCGCGCGGTTGGCGTTGCGGCGCAGCTGGTCGACGCTGCTGGCCTTGCGGCCGTCGTAGCTGTCGACGCCGATCGAGACCGTGACCTGCCGCTCGTACGAACTGCTGGTGACGTTCATGCCGCTGATGCGCTGGCGGATGCGCAGCGCGGTCTGCACCGCCTCGGCCGGGCTGGTCTGGGGCAGCAGCACGCAGAACTCGTCGCCGCCGAAGCGGGCGGCGAAGTCGGTCTCGCGCACGTTGCCCTTCAACGCGTCGGCGACGCGGCGCAGCACCTCGTCGCCGAACGCATACTCGGTGGTGTCGTTGACGTCCTTGAAGTTGTCGACGTCGATCAGCAGCAGCGACAGCGGGTTCTGGTGGCGCTGGGCGCGCTTCCACTCGAGCCCCATGATCCGCTTCATGTAGAGCTCGCTGGTCAGGCCGGTCTTGAAGTCGACGCTGACCTGGCTCTCGAGCTGGCGGGCGCGCGACTGCAGGCCACGGATCCGGACGCGCGTCTGCAGCGCCATCTCGACGCGGTGCACGACCTCGGCGGCCGAGCACGGCTTCAGCACGAAGTCGCGGAACGGCACCTGCATGTTGCGGGCGTCGCTCAGCGCCGCGAGGTCCTCGACCAGCAGGATCACCGGGATCGGGTCGTCCTCGAGCTGGATCCGTTCGAGCAACTCCAACTCGACGCCGTCCTCGCACATCACCAGTGGGTTGAGCAGCACCACGTCCGGGCGGTCCTCGCCGGCCAGCCGGTGGCTCTGGGCCAGGCTGTTGCCGAGCCGCACCTCGTAGCCGTTGCGCGCGAGGGCCGTGGTGACCTCGTCGAGCGGGTCCCGGTTGTGGTTCATCACGAGGACGACCTGGCTGGTCGCCTCGGACGATCGCTCGGGCTGCTGGCCGCCGGACATGCGCTGGGTATCGGTGCTGGACACAGGTGTGAGCTGGCTTCCCGGGACATGTGCGACGGCAGGATCGTAGGTCACGGGCTGGCGAGAGATCTCTTGCTGGAACGGTGTGTGGCGAGTCGGGGGGAAGACGGGTCGGGGTTGTGCTTGGGGGAGTGGCAACCCCAACATGTCGTCCCGACGGGTCCACGGTGGCCCGGCGCAGCAATCTGCGTCGTTGGGCCGGTATGCACCAGCAGGAGTCCCTGACCGCGGCCGAGTCTACCAGGACCGGCGCGGCGCGAAAGGGGCGCATCGGCCCCGATCGGCCAGATCTGGCGGGCCCTCGGCCGGCATTTCGGTGCAGGGGACCGGCCAGAGGTGCCGTCGACGGGCCGGATCCACGCTTGACGGCATCGCGGCGGTCCCTACAATCCTCCGCCCTTCATTCGTCCTACGACGCCCATTTGAACCCGAGGCAAGGAGCCCGCCGCACGTGCCGCTCGTTACTGCGCAAGAACTGATCGACGCCGGAGTCCACTACGGCCACCAGGCCAGCCGCTGGAACCCGAAGATGAAGCCCTTCATCCACGGGAAGCGCCACAAGATCCACGTCATCAATCTCGAGGAGACGATCCGCGGGCTGTACCAGGCGACGCACTTCGTGCGTTCGCTGGCTGCGACCGGCGCCCAGATCATGTTCCTCGGCACGAAGAAGCAGATCCGACCGGTGGTCGAGGCGGAGGCTGGCAAGTGCAGCATGCCGTCGGTGACCGAGCGCTGGATCGGCGGCACGCTGACCAACTTCTCGACGGTGCGCGAGCGCCTGACGAGGCTGGTCGAGTACGAGAACCTCGAGGCGACCGGCGCGATCGAGAAGTACAAGAAGAAGGACCAGTCGATGATCCGCCGCGAGATCAAGCGCATCCGGCGCAACCTCGACGGCGTTCGCGACCTGCACGGCCTGCCGGGTGCTCTGGTCGTGATCGACCCGCGCCGCGAGGAGAACGCGATGCGCGAGGCCAAGCGCATGAACGTGCCGGTGGTCTGCGTGCTCGACACCGACTGTGATCCGTCGCTCGCCGACATCGTCATCCCGGCGAACGACGACGCGATGAGCTCGGTCCAGCTGATCCTCGGCAAGCTCGCCGAAGCGATCATGGAAGGTCGTTCGCAGTGTGACGAGGCGACCCTGCGCGACGCGCAGAAGGCCGCGAAGGAAGACGTGCGCTGCAAGGCGGCGCCCGGTCGTCGCAACGAGCGCGACGGTCGCGGCGGCGGCATGCGTCGCGGCGGTGGCGGCGGCGGTCGCGGCGGTCGCGGTGGCCCGGGCGGCGGCGGTCGCTTCCAGGCCGGTGGCCACGCGACGTCGGTCTCGGTCGGCGGCGACAAGGCCGAGAGCGGCCCGGCGGTCGCTCCGGAGATCAAGCCGGTCGAATCGGCCGACGCGCCGGCGAAGGCTGCCGAGGCGGCTCCTGCTCCTGCTCCCGCTCCGGCTCCTGCGCCTGAGGCCGCTCCGGCGCCGGCTCCGGAAGCGCCCGAGGCTCCCAAGAGCGACAGCTAGTCGACGCGCCGTCCGTTCGCACGGCGGCGCGATCGTCCGATGGCTGCGGCCGACGGCTGCGGCCAGCTCGCGGATCGGCAGTTCGGATCGAGCACCTCGGTCCGCGGGCTCCGTGCCCGACGTCGATGCCGACCCTTGCGGCGCGCCAACCGCCCCGCACCCCGAACCACTCCACTGAACGACTGTGCTCGCCTTCGCGAGCCTGCCCGAAACGAATCATGACTAAGATCGACGCGAAGACCGTTAAGCAGCTGCGTGATCTCACCGGCGCTCCGATGATGGACTGCAAGTCGGCGCTGGCCGAGACCGGCGGCGACATCGACAAGGCCAAGGACGTGCTGCGCAAGCGCGGCCAGCAGGTCGCTGACAAGGCGTCGGACCGCGAGGTCTCGGAAGGCCTGGTCTACGGCTACGCGCACCACAACGGCAAGCTCGGCGTGCTCGTCGAGATCGTCTGCGAGACCGACTTCGTGGCGATGAACGAGGACTTCAAGGCCTTCTGCCACGGCGTCGCGATGACGGTCGCCGCGTTCAACCCTCCGTACCTCGACAAGGCCGCGATCCCGGCCGAGGACATCGAGAAGGAGCAGAACATCGTCACCGAGATGACCAAGGAGTCGATGGCCGGCAAGCCCGACAACGTCATCGAGAAGGCCGTCACCGGCCGCATGGAGAAGTGGTTCGGCGAGCACACGCTGATGGCCAAGCCGTACGTCCCGGACGACAGCAAGACCGTCGAGCAGGTGCGCACCGAACTGGTTGCGAAGATCGGCGAGAACATCCAGGTCCGCCGCTACTTCCGGATGGAGCTCGGCGGCTGATCCAGCCGCGCGAGACCTCCCGCTGCGCCGGCGCGCGCCCGTTCGCGCGCCCACGAAGCGCTCTGTCGACGCAGACGCTTTGTTTCCGATCTGGCGTTGGTAGCCTGCATCCATGAGCACCAGCGACCCAGCTTCGGCCACGGCCGGCTCCACCGCCGAGCCACCCCGACAGATCAAGCGCATCCTGCTGAAGATCAGCGGTGAGAGCCTCGGGGAGAACGGCACCGGCGTGTCGCCGCAGGTGGTGGCGCAGGTCGCCGAGCAGATCGCCCGGGTCCACCTCCTCGGCGTCGAGGTCGCGGTCGTCTGCGGTGGGGGCAACCTGATGCGCGGCGCGGAGTTCGCCAAGATGGGCACCAACCGCACCACCGCCGACCACATGGGCATGCTCGGCACCGCGATCAACGCGCTGGCGCTGCAGGACGGCCTCGAGCGCGCCGGGGTCGAGACCAGAGCCTGCTGCGCGGTCGAGATGAAGACCGTCGCCGAACCCTACATCCGCCGCCGCGTGATCCGCCACCTCGAGAAGGGCCGCGCGGTCGTGCTCGCCGGCGGCACCGGCAACCCGTACTTCACGACCGACACCGCCGCCGCGCTGCGCGCCACCGAGCTGGGCGTCGATGCGATCTTCAAGGCAACCAAGGTCGACGGCGTCTACACCGCCGACCCGCAGAAGGACCCGAGCGCCGAGAAGTTCGACCGGCTGAGCTTCCGCGAGGCGCTCGACCGTGACCTCAAGGTCATGGACCGCACGGCGTTCACGCTGTGCATGGAGAACCACATGCCGATCATGGTCTTCGACATGTTCACCGCGGGGAACATGGAGCGCGCCGTTCGCGGCGAGGCCATCGGCACCTGGGTCGTCTAGACCCCAACGCAACCCCCGCCGAGATCTCATGGAACCCTACGAAATCATCCTCGACGACCTGAAGGAGAAGACCGAGAAGACGCGGCAGCACCTGCGCGATCAGCTCAGCACGATCCGCACCGGTCGCGCCTCGCCGGCGCTCGTCGACACCATCCGCGTCGACTACTACGGCTCGCCGACGCCGCTCAACCAGGTCGCCCACATCTCGGTGCCCGAGGCCCGGCAGCTGCTGATCAAGCCGTTCGACGGCTCGCCCGAGGTCATCAAGGAGATCGAGAAGTCGATCCAGAAGTCCGACCTCGGCCTCAACCCGCAGGGCGACGGCAAGGCGATCCGGCTGGTGATGCCGCCGCTGTCGGGCGAGCAGCGCCAGAAGCTGGTCGCCAAGGTCAAGGACCTGGTCGAGCAGAACCGGATCGCGCTGCGCAACGAGCGCCGCGACGCCAACAAGGCCGCCGAACAGATGAAGAAGGACGGCGACCTGACCGAGGACCAGCTCAAGAAGGCCCACGACCTGATCGACAAGGAGCTGAAGGCCTGCGAGGGCAAGCTCGACGAGGCGCTCAAGGCCAAGTCGAAGGAGATCCTCGAGGACTGATCGCGCGGTGGGGGCCTGTGGCGCCTTGCGCTGGTGCGCCCGACCCGCTTTCATCCTTGCCCGCGTTCCGCCGCCCGGCGGAGGGCGGTCCCGTTCCACGGGGGCGTAGCTCAGTTGGTAGAGCAGCGGCCTTTTAAGCCGGTGGTCGCAGGTTCGAGCCCTGCCGCCCCTACCATTTCCGGGCCGCGGTCCGCGGCCGACCCGCAGCCATGATCGATCCCGAGTTCCTCGCCATGCTCGTCTGTCCGGCCACCCGGCAGCCGCTGCGGGAGGCCTCGGCGGCCGAGGTCGCCGCTGCCAACGAGGCGATCGCGCGCGGCCTGCGCAATCGCGGAGGCAATCCGGTGTCCGAGGCGTTGTCCGAGGCACTCGCGACCGTCGACGGCGCCTGGCTGTATCCGGTCCAGCAGGGCATCCCGATCCTGCTGGCGCCGGAGGCCATCCCGAAGGATGGCGGCTCCGGAGATCCCAAAGGAGATCCCGCCGGTGATCCGGCTGTCGATTCCGCTGGCGATCCCGGCGGCGAAGCCGACGGCGGCGCGACCCCTCCGGATCCCGCAACCCGCTAGCCACCACCTGCCGATACCAGTCCTTCGGCCGCTTCGCCGGACGGCAAATTGCCGCCTGCCGGATGGGCGGCCCTCGCCGGAACCGCTATCCTGTTCCCCCCAATGTCGACCAACCCCGAACAACCCCAGGCCAACGAGCCTGCTCCCGAAGAGTCCTTCGACGAACTGACCGGCGTCTACGGTTGGTTCCGTCGGCACCAGAAGCTGCTGCTGTACACGGCGGGTCTGTTCACGCTGCTGACGTTCTCGATCACCGGTTCGCTGCAGGCCCTCTGGGGCAACCTCTTCAACACGGACGTCGAGCGTGGCTCGATCGAGGTCAACGGCGAGCGCGCCGACCTGACCGCCGAGGACTACGAAGTCGGCAACCAGGTCGCGCGCAGCATGCGCAACCTGCCGGGCGGGGTGCTGCTGCCGATCACGGCAGGTGAGGGCGGCGACAGCGAACTCGGCGAAGTGTTCGCGATCCTGCGTCGCGCCGCGATCGAAGAGGGCTTCGAGGCGTCGCTGACCGAGGTCGACCGGGCGATCGAGGTCACCCGCGAGCTCTACAAGCTCGAGTCGGCCGCCAAGCTGGCGCAGCGCGCCGGCTTCTCGTCGACGCAGGAATACCGGCTGGTCGTCGCCGAGGCGATGCGCATCGGCACCTACCAGCGCCTGCAGGTGCTGGCCGCCGACACGTCCGACGCCGAGGTGATGCGCAAGGTGCTGCGCAACCAGAAGAAGGCCGCCTACAAGGTCGCCGTCTGGGACGCCGAGAAGCGCCAGGAGAAGATGATCGAGGAGTCGAAGCTCACCGACGAAGAACTCAACGAGTGGCTCGACGAGAAGACCGAGGCCGAGAAGCGCCGCATGCAGGTGTTCGACCTGCCGCAGGTCAAGCTGCGCATCGGCGGCGTGCTGCTCGCCGAGGGCGAGTTCGACGCCGCGCAGTGGGCGGACACGGTGCTGAAGGACTACGAGGCCAAGGAGGCCCAGCTGCGGTCGATCTACAACGCCGACCTCGAGCGCTGGAAGAGCCCGGACTCCGACGAGACGCGCGCCTTCGAGGACGCCGACGTGCAGGCGGAGCTCGAGAAGATCGCCAAGGCCGAGTTCGTGCTCAACGACATCCTGACCAAGATGCGCGAAGCGCTGAACGAGAAGGTCAAGCCGTTCCTCGACAAGCAGACCGAGGCCCAGACGGACCTGACCAACGCCGAGCAGTCGCGCGGCACGACGCTGCAGGAGAAGATCACCAAGGAGAACGTGCTGGCCGAGAAGGAGGCGCAGCTCGCCGAGAAGCCGGACGATGCCGACCTGAAGGCGGCCGTCGAGACCGCCAAGGCGGAGGCGACGCAGGCCGCCGACACGGACTTTCAGGAGGAGCAGCGCGTGCAGCAGATGCAGGCGAGCTTCGACAGCGCCAAGGCCGACGTGACCCGCGCCAAGGTCGACTGGGGCTTCGACGAGAAGTTCAACGAGCTGACCGAGGGCAAGACCGGCTTCCACCTGAAGCAGACCGAGAAGCTGCTGACGTCGGAGGAGCTGTCGGACCTCGACGAGCTCGGCCTCGACTTCGGTTCGTGGCCGCAGGCCACGGTCGCGACGACCGTGCGTGAGATCGGCAACCTCGGCTTCGGCATCAGCCGCACCAGCAAGGGCGCGATCCTCTACCAGGTGACCGAGGCCGAGCTGACCCCGCTCAAGCCGTGGGAGGACCTGAAGCCGCTGATCGAGGAGGCCTACTACTCGAAGAAGGCGACCGACGAGGTCATCGCCAAGGACAAGGAGATGAAGGAGACGCTCCGTCGCCTGGCGAAGGAGCAGATGCCCGACTTCGTCAAGGAGAAGGAGGACGGTCGCCAGGCTCGCATCGACGAGCAGGTCGCCGAGTGGCAGGCCGAGGTCCAGGCCGAGATCGCCAAGGCCGAGAAGACGCTGCAGACGCCGGGCCTCGGTGGCCGGGCCAAGCAGATCTGGGACAGCCGCCTCGCCGAGAAGAAGGCCGAACTCGAGAACCGCGCCAGCAAGGTCACGGCGATCGAGAAGGAGGTCGACGTCGCGATCAAGGCCGAGATCGGCGCCGAGGCGCTGAAGCACTACGGCAAGGTGCTCGACGCCGCCGCCAGCGAGCTCGGCTACGAGGTCCTGGAGATCGGCCCGCTGCCGCAGAAGCTGTCGTCGCGGCCGCGCTTCGCGCAGGACTACGACAAGTCGACGCGCTACGTGTTCTCGTTCCACAACGACATGGAGGAAGGCGACGCGATCGGCCCGGTCTACCAGGACCGTTCGTCGCACGTGATCGTGTGCACTTCGGTCGCGCCGCTGGAGCCGAGCGACATCACCCGTCGCGAGTTCGAGACGCTGCGCAAGAACTTCGCCGTGCGGCAGATGGGCGGCGTGATGGCCTCGTCGTTCACGCAGGAGGCGCTGGCCGAGCGCTACCACCTCGAGAAGCCGGTCGGCGAGGTCACCGACCCGCAGTAAAGGCCGGCCGGAAGGCCGGCCGGCGGCAGGCTCGCCGCCGGGAGCCGCGCCTGCCGACGGCAGGGCTCGCGGCCCGCAGCAGCGCCCGACCCGGCGGCGCCCGCGGGCGCGCTACGCGCGCGGCTCCGCGACGACGATGATCTCGTCGTGCGGGTTGATGTAGACGTTGCAGGGCTTCAGCAGCCCCAGCGGCTTGGCGAGCAGGCCCGGGATCGTGCCCAGGCGCCCGGCGCGTTCGGCCAGAAAGCCGAACGACACGTACTTGCCGGCGAACTTCGAGCCGCAAGCGAGCACGTCGAACCCGCAGTCGTCGAGCAGCCGCCGGATCGTCTGCGGATCGAAGTGGTAGAGGTGCTCGTCGTGCTTGTAGTGGTGCCAGGCCTTGCCCATCTTGCCGGCAAAGCGGGATGCGACGTTCTGGGTCTCGAGCAGCAGCTTGCCGCCCGGCTTGATCATGCGCTTGATGCTGGCGAGCAGACCCTGGGGCTCGGGCACGTGCTCGATCACGTCCCAGATGGTCACCAGGTCGAACGTGTGGTCGTCCCAGCCGCGCGCCTCGATGCAGTCGTCGAGGAAGCCGTGGAACACGCGGTCGTCGCCGAGCGCCGCGATCGCCTCCCTGGCGATCGCCTCCGACAGTTCGACGCCGTGCACGTCGTGGCCGTGCTGCTGTGCGACGCGCAGGAAGTAGCCGGCGGCGCAGCCGACGTCGAGGATGCGGCCGTTCTCGGGCAGCCACTTCGACACCAGCTTCATGCGCTTCTTGTAGGTCTTCAGGTAGAGCTTCGACTCGGACGCGTAGTCGGCGTAGCCGCGGTCCTTCGGGTTGTCGCTCTTCCAGTAGCTCTCGTTGTAGACGTCGAGCAGCGCCTGGCCCGACAGCCGCGGCGACACGTAGACGAGGCCGCAGTCGCTGCAGGTGTAGAGCGTGAAGCCCTTGTCCTCGAACTTCACGGTGCGCTGCTCGCTGCCACAGACCTGGCAGCGGGTGATGTGCTCGACGTCGCTCACTGCGCTCACGCCTTCTGGACCTCGGCCTTCGGGATCGGCGCGCCCCGTTCGAGGAACCGCTTGCGACAGATCGTGCGGAACATCTTGAACGCGAGCTTCGCCTGGCGGGAGAACGTGTCGCTGTGCTTGCTCTCGCCGCCCATGCGGCTGCCGTAGCTGACCGGCACCTCGATGACCCGGCAGCGGGCCTGCAGCGCGGCGCACATCATCTCCGGGGAGAAGGCCGGGCCCGGCTCGCGGGTGCGTTCGCGCACCTTGTGCCAGGTCTCGCGGTCGAGCGCGCGGAACGTGCAGCCGACGTCGGTGAAGCGAGGCTCCGAAGGCCGCATCCAGCACAGCTGCAGGAACTTGGCCATGAACACGTTGCCCCAGCGCAGCAGGAACCGCATGTTCGCGCCCTGTTCGACCATCTGCCGCGTGGTGCGGGTGCCCATCACCATGCCGGCGTCCTCGAGGTAGCACAGCAGCTTGACGACGTCCTTGGCGCGGAAGCTGCCGTCGGCCTCGACCAGCACCAGCAGGTCGCCCTTGGCGGCGTTCATGCCGGCGGTCAGCGCCGCGCCGTAGCCCGGCTGCGACTCCTGGACGACGGTCGCGCCGGCCGCCGCGGCGAGCGCCGCAGTGCGGTCCTTGCAGTTGTTGTCGACGACGACGATCTCGTCGAGGTGGGGCTCCTGGCGGAACTCCTCCACGACCTCGGCAATCGTCTCTTCCTCGTTGTAGGCAGGAATGACGAGCGAGACGGTCCGATCGCGGAACATGGGGCGAACCAGGATACCCGCGGCCGCATGCGATGGGGGCGTCGTTTCCAACTTGGTCCCGGCCTGCGACCGGCCCAAAACCGTGGATTGACCGGCCGTTACGATGGCCTTCACGGGCCCGATCGGCCTGAACCGGCAGCGCGCTTTTGTCGTTGCCGGCGCAGCCCCCTATCCTCGAAGCCGCAATGTCCAAGACCTCCTCCCTCCTCCTCGCCTCGATGCTGTTGGCGCCGTGTGCGTTCGCCCAGCAAGACCACGGCGCTCCACAGCGCAAGAAGGGCACGATCTACAAGCACCAGGTCGACGGCCTGATCGGCGCGCTGCGCTCGACCGCGCGCCGCGGCGAGGCCAGCGCGGCTGCCGAGGGGGTGCTCGGCTGTGACGTGCTGTCGACGGCGAAGATCCTGGTCGCGATGGGGCATTGCCATCGCCGCTACCACATCAGTGACGGCCCGGTCGTGCGCCCGTCGCTCGACTACCTGCTGCAGAACCGTCGCTCGAACGGCGGCTTCGGCGACGCGCAGACGACCCGCTGGGTCGTCGACGCGATGCGGATCCTGAACCCCGATGGCTACGCCGAGGACATCCGCGCCTGCGAGCGCTGGCTCGCCGGCCAGGACGCCAAGGTCGCGTCGTTCGAGGGCATGGTGCACGGCCTGCTCGAGGACGTGCGCGCCGACCGCTATCCCGAGCACATGGGCAGCGCCGCCAAGAAGCTCGCCGACGGCTGGATCGCCGCGCCGGCGGGCCTCGATCGCAAGCAGGCCGCCGATGCGCTGTGCAAGCTGGCTGCCTGCCAGCGGGCCAACCGGCTGATGGACGAGACGGTCGCGCAGGACGTCGTGGCGACCTGGTCCGACTCGCAGCAGAAGGCGTTCGCCTGGCTGTTCACGCAGCAGAAGGGCGGGGTGTTCTCGGTCACGATGCCCGTCAAGAACGACAAGGGCGAGACCGTGATGCGTTCGTTCCCCGATCCGGCGTTCACCGGCTTCGGCCTGATGGCCCTGCAGAGCAAGCCCAAGGCGAAGCGCACCGCCGCCGAGCAGCAGGTGATCGACGACGGCCTCGCGTGGCTGCTGACGCAGCAGAACGAGGACGGCACGTTCGGCCAGCAGGTCACCAACTACACGACCTGTGTGGTGGTCGGCGCGCTGTCGCGCTGGGAGAGCCCGAAGAAGGCGCCGGTGCTGAAGAAGGCGCAGAAGGCGATCCTGATGTTCCAGAACACCGAGTCGGGTGGCTATTCGCCGAGCGACCGGGACTACGGCTCGATCGGCTACGGCAACAGCCAGCGCGGCGACCTCAGCAACCTGCACTTCTCGCTCGGCGCGCTGCGCGAGACCGGCCTGCCGGAGGACCACGAGGCGCTCAAGAAGGCGATCGTGTTCTTGCAGCGCACGCAGAACCTGAAGTCGAGCAACGACTTCGCCGGCCGCGTGCCGCACCCTTCGAAGGAAGGCGAGACCCTCGAGGTCAAGTCGGGCGACGACGGCGGCGCGACCTACTACCCGGGCAACAGCAACGCCGGCTACCAGATCAACCCGGACGGCACCGCGGTCGCGCGCAGCTACGGGTCGATGACCTACGCGCTGCTGAAGTCCTACACGCTGGCCGGCCTGAAGGGCGACGACCCGCGCGTGCAGGCGGCGGTCAAGTGGATCCAGGAGAACTGGACGCTCGCGATCAACCCGGGCTCCGACCCGGCGCTCGGCGAGAAGACCAAGTACGCGGGCCTGTTCTACTACTACATGGTGCTCGCCCAGGCGCTGGATGCGGCGGGCATCGACACCGTCAACCAGATCGACAAGCGCACGATCGGCAACAGCGGCAGCATGACGATGAAGCCGATCGACTGGCGCAAGGCGCTGCGCGCGCACCTGGCCAGGATCCAGCAGCCGGACGGCACCTGGGTCAACGGCAAGAACGGCCGCTGGATGGAGAACCTGCCGCTGCTCTGCACGTGCTACGCGATGGCGGCGCTGGAGCACTGCAAGTGAGCGAAGCTGCGGCGCTGCCGACGCGCCAGGCGTGGTTCCGCTTCGAGCAGGACGGGGCCGCGCGCGTCGGCGCGATCGATGCGACCGGTGACGCGCCGCACTGGTTCGACCTCGGCGTGCTCGACGTGGTGGCGCTGCTGCACGAAGGTGCGCTGCAGCGCGACGACCTGAAGGCGCGCATCGACGCGGCGCCGACGATGGCCGCGCCAGAGGCGCGCAACGCGTGGCGCTGGCTGCCGCCGGTGCCGCGCGGCGGCAAGATCCTGTGCCTCGCGAAGAACTACCTGAAGCACGCGCGCGAGTTCGGCGCCGAGGCGCCCGCGGAGCCGATCTTCTTCGCCAAGCTGCCGGACACGCTGGTCGCGCACGGCGACGACGTCGTGATTCCGTCGTGGCTCGAGACCCGCGTCGACCACGAGGCCGAACTCGGCCTGATCCTGGGCTTCTCCGATCCGGGCGCGCGCGGCCGCAAGGACGTCGCCGAGGCGGAGGCCCGTTCGCTGGTCGCCGGCTACACGGTCGTCAACGACGTCACCGCCCGCAAGCTGCAGGGCCAGGACCGCGACCAGAAGTATCCGTGGCTGCGCGCCAAGGCGATCGACACGTTCTGCCCGGCCGGCCCGTTCGTGGTCCCGGCCGATGCCGTCGACGGCGCCGACCTGCGCGTCGTGATGCGGGTCAACGGCGAGGTCCGCCAGGACGCGCGCACCCGCGAGATGGTGTTCTCGATCGAGCAGGCGCTGCACGCGATGTCGCGCGTAACCACCCTGCGTCCTGGCGACCTGATCGCGATGGGCACCCCCGAGGGCGTCTCCGCCGTGCACCCCGGCGACGACATGCAGGTCACCATCGAGTCCCTCGGCACCCTCCAGAACCCCGTCACCCGCCAACCCTGAGTTGCCGTACGGTACGCGGTTCATCCTCCAACTTTCGAAGAACGCCCCGGGCCACGGCCCTTGCCCCGCCCCGGGGTCGCGACGCACAGGCCGTCGGCAGGTTCGTCCTGCTCCCGGAACGGAACGAACGGAACGAACGGAACGAACGGACCGGTCAGAAGCGGAGGGTCTCGACCGTGTCCAGGGTGGTGGTGGCGCCCTGGCCGCCGAACAGCAGCAGGGTGCCGTCGGGTAGCACGTCGGCGACGTGGCTCGCACGCGGGCCGGTCAGGGCGGGGGCGCTCGACCAGCTGTTGGAGACGGGGTCGAAGACGTCGACGTCGGCGATCGAGACCGGCGTCGTCAGCGTGCCCTGGGCGCCGCCGGCGGCGACGACGCGACCATCGAGCAGCACCGTCGCGCTGTGCAGCGCGCGCGCGTTGGGCATGTTGACCGTCTGCCACGAGTTGGTCGCGGCGCTGTAGACCTCGGCGCCGCTGATCGGCGCGGCGTTGGGCGCGCCGAGCAGGCTCGGAACGTTGACGCCGCCGGTCAGCAGCACGCGGCCGTCGTTGAGTCGGACCTGGTTGTACTGGTGGCCGGCCCGACCCTGCGCCATGTTCGGGCCGTTGCTCCAGCTGCCGCTGCCCGCGCTCCAGCGCTGCACCGCGTTGGTGCTGACCGCCGCGATCGGGATGCCGAAGAAGAACGTCACCTCGACGCCGCCGGAGACCATCACCTGGTTGTTGGGCAGCAGCGACAGCGCCGGCGCCAGGCGGCGGCCGCCGATGCCGGCGGTGCCCGACCACGTGCCGGTCGACGGATCGTAGATCTCGGCCGATCCGAGCGTCGCGGTGATCGCCGCGGTGACGTCCGGCGTCAGCGTCGAGGTGCCGCCGGCGACCATCACGCGACCGTCGGCGAGCCTGGCGGCGCCGAACAGGATGCGCGGCGTGCTCATGCTGCCGGTTGCCGAGAAGCTGCCGGTGGCCGGATCGTAGATCTCGCACGAGCCGAGCACGGTGCCGTTCTGGTCGGCGCCGCCGATCAGCAGCGTGCGGCCGTCGTCGAGGCGAACGGCCGAGTGCAGCGCGCGCGCGGTCGTCATCGCCGGGCCCGGTTGGCGCAGCATGCGGCGGAAGTCCCACCGTTCGGTCGAGCTGAGCCCGGTGGCACCGGTCAGCGTGCCGGCGCCGCCGCCGCTGACCAGCACGTCGTAGCCGCTCGCGTTGTTGTCGTCGTCGACCAGCGCGGCCGAGAACGCGCGCGAGAACGCCAGCGTGCTGGGCGACAGCACGCCGGTGTCCGGCGTTCCGGTCAGCGTGACCACGTCGTTGCCGAGTTCGCCGAAGAAGCTCGCGCCGAGGGCGACCTCGATCGCCTGCCAGTGCAGCTCGACGCCGCTGAACGACGGGTTGTTCGGGATCGTGACCGAGTAGGCGGCCGTTCCGGTGGCGTCGGTCACCAGCGGTGCGGCCAGCGACAGCAGGTCGGTGCCGACCGACATCGCGCGCAGATCGCTCGGATCGACCAGCGTCAGCGGCGTCGGGCCGAACGTGTTGGACGGCACCAGCAGCAGGATCGACTGTGGCGGTGCGCCGACGATCTCGAGGTCGATCGGGTCGCCCAGGCGCGCGGCGCTGCGCTTCTCGAGGTCGAAGTCGAACTGCGCAGAGACCGGCGCGGTGCAGAGGGCGAGAGACAGGAGGTGGCGGAGCTTCATGCGGCTGTGGATCGGTCCGTGGGGGGACCGGGACATGGTACTGCGGAAAACCCTGTCGTGTTCGTGCTCAAGCGCTCGGCAGCTCGTCCGAGAATGAGAACGGAGGAGCTGGCGATGTCGGATCCATTGAGCAACGCAGCATCGGTCGGTCCCGTCGGCGGGTTCCCGGGCCATAGCCGTCACGACGTGCCGAAGCGGCGCACCGGAACAGGGGCGCAGCCGCAGGCCGAACCCGGGGGCACCGACGAGGTCACGCTGCACCCGCCCGAGACGATCGCGCGGCGGCTGCTGCGCGAACGGGTGCTCTACCGCACCCGGCAGCGCCTCGAGCTGCGCGACGGCGAGTTCGTGCCGTCGTTCGCCGAGGCGGTCGACGCCGAGCCGATTGCGGCGTTCCTCGGCCGCCTGCTCGGGGCCCAGAACCAGCTCGCCGCGCTGCGCACCGTCCAGCTGTCGCAGCCCGAACTGCGCAGCCGCCTCGACCTGGCGCTGCGCGAAGGCACCGCCGAGGTCGTCGAGATGCTGTCGCGCGACGGCGACGACGCGCACGCGCTGGCCGCCGTCGAAGTGGTCGCCGAGGTGCTCGCCGAATACGCCCGCCGCCTGACCGACCTGACCACCTGACGGACCTGACCACCTGACGGACCTGACCACCTGACGGACCTGACCACCGGACCGGCCTGACCACCGGACCGGTCCGAGCGTCTGGTTCCGGGACGAACCTCACGGACCGAGCCGCGGCGCCGGTCGCCGTTCAGCCGCCGTCGACGTGCTCCGGGTCGTCGAGCACCAGGTCCTCGTCGCGCGCCTCGAGGAACCCCTCGGGCAGCGAAACCTGCTGGGTCTTGCCGTCCTTGCAGCGGCGCGCGCGCAGCCCGGCCATCGGATACGGCAGGTCGCGCGGCAGGTCCTGCAGCAGGTCGTCAAGCTCGTCGAGCGTCTTGACCAGGTGCAGAGCCGGCAGCTTCTTCTTGGTGCCCGGAAACCCCTTCAGGTACCACCCGGTGAACTTGCGGATCTGCTGCAGGCCGTGCTTCTCGCCGAAGAACTGCGCCAGCAGCCGGGCATGCGCCGACATCGTGTCGAGCACGCCGCCGAGGTCGGGTGGCGGCGGCGGCTCGTTGCCGGTCAGCACCGCGCACAGCTCGCCAAACAACCACGGTCGGCCGAGGCAGCCGCGGCCGACGACGACGCCATCGCAGCCGGTCTGCCGGATCATCCGGATCGCATCCCACGGCTCGAAGATGTCGCCGTTGCCGAGTACCGGGATCGTCGTCACGTGCTGCTTCAGCTCGGTGATCGCATCCCAGTCGGCCTTGCCCGAATACAGCTGCGCGGCAGTGCGCGCGTGCAGGGCGACCGCGCGCGCGCCCTCCTGTTCGCCGATGCGGCCCGCATCGAGGAACGTCAACAGCTCGTCGTCGATGCCCTTGCGGAACTTGATCGTCACCGGCACGTCGCCGGCGCTCTTGACCACGCTGTGCACGATCTTCTGCAGCAGCCGCGGCTTGACCGGGATCGCCGAGCCGCCGCCCGCCGCGGTCACCTTACGCACCGGGCAGCCGAAGTTCATGTCGATGTGGTGCACACCCCATTCCTCGGCCAGCACCTTGGTCGCCTGCGCCAGCGTCTCCGGGTTGGTGCCGTAGAGCTGGATGCTGCGGCGGCTCTTCTCGTCCTCGCCGAAGCTCGCCAGCTGCAGGGTGCGCGCGTGCCCCTCGACGAACGCACGCGCGGTGATCATCTCGCTGACGTAGAGGCAGCGGTCCTGTGAGAACCGACGGCACAGCGAACGGAATGGCGCGTTGGTGATGCCCGCCATCGGCGCGAGCACGACGGGGGGATCGACGACGAGGTCGCCGATCTGCAGCGGCGCGACTTCGCCCGGCTGCGCGACCGCGACCCCGGCGTTCTCTTCGCTGCGGAGCGCCTCGCGAGGCGCCGCTTCATCGGGTGGGTCCGCTGCTGCCAACTCGATGGCCCGATGCCTCGATCAAGCCGGCCGTCAGGCCAGCCGGATGATGGTTCGGACCATTGAGTTGGTGCCCAGGAGAGGACTTGAACCTCCACGGGATTTTACTCCCACTAGGACCTGAACCTAGCGCGTCTGCCAATTCCGCCACCTGGGCAACAAGTGGGGACGGAGGACAGTAGCGGGGGGCGATCGCCATGCAAGGCCCATTCGCCGCTTTCCTTGCCGGTGCCTTCACCGCGTGCTTGCGCCGTCGCGGCCGATGCCGTAGCGAGGGGCGTTCGAAACGATGGCCAAGAAGGCAAGCAAGCAGACCAAGACCGGCTCGAACGAGACCCTGGTGGGCGAGAACCGCAAGGCCCGGTTCGAGTACGAGATCCTCGACACCTTCGAGGCCGGCATGGTGCTGCGCGGCACCGAGGTCAAGACGCTGCGCCACGGCCATGTGACCCTCGGCGAGGCCTACGCGAAGTTCACGGCTGAGGAGCTGTGGCTGATCGGCTGCAACATCCCCGAGTACAGCCACGGCAACCTGCAGAACCACGAACCGAAGCGCCGCCGCAAGCTGCTGCTCAAGAAGCAGGAGCTGAAGAAGCTCAAGGACCAGGCCCAGACCAAGGGCCTGACGTTGATTCCGCTGCGTATCTACTTCGGCGAGAAGGGCTACGCCAAGGTCACGATCGGCGTCGGCCGCGGCCGCAAGTCAAAGGACAAGCGACAGAACCTGAAGGAGAAGGAAGCGAAGCGCGAGATGCGCGACGTCTGAGTCAGCGCGCCGTCTGAGTCTGGGCTACGTCTGAGTCCGGGCTACGTCTGAGCCGGGGCGTCGCGCCGCCCGAGGCCGTTCATCGCAGTTGCTGGCGCAGCAACGCGGTCGCCTCGCGGAACGCCGCGAACGGCTCTCCGGCCGCGACCTCGTGCAGCCGCTCGTGGCCGTGCCACCCGTCGAGGATCCGTTCGACGTCGCCCTTCCGATAGCGCCCCGCCGCCAACCCGCGCGCGACCGCCGCGACCGCCTCGACCATGCGCTGCGGCAGTTCGTCGGTTGGAACCGCGCAGGCGTCCAGCAGCATGCCGCCGTGCTCGACCAGGCGCTCGGCGAGCAGCTGCACGTTCGGATCCAGCGCCTCGCCCTGCGGCTGCCACGACCACGCCGCCGACAGCGCGGTGTCGGCGCGGCCGAGGTAGGCGGCGCACGTGAGCACCGCGAGGTCGGCGGCGTGCACCGCGGCGGGGTCGTCGTTGAAGCCGCGCCGCGCAGTGGTGCGGATCCGGTAGGCGCGCTCCAGGGTCAGCATCGCCGCCTGCGGCAGCGGCCCGAGTGCGTCGCGCGGCGGCATGCCGTCGCGGCGGGCGTCGAGCAGTTCGATGATCGCCAGCGTGCTGACCTGACGCGCGTAGTCGGCCAGCGGCTCGGGGGCGTCGAGTTCGATCGCGCGGTCGTAGAGGCGGCGCGCGGCGCGCCACTGGCCGAGGTCGAACCGGCACTGCGCGGCGACCAGCAGCGCGTCGGCGACGAGGTCCTGCGGCAAGGCGTCGCGCACGCTCCGCGCCATCAGCTCTTCGGCTTCGGTGCAGAGCGTGCGCAGCTGGGCGTCGAGCGCGGCGTCCCGCTCGCCCTCGACCAGCTCGTCCATCAGCCAGCTGACGCGGGCCCGGCGGGTCTGCAGGATGCCGGCCTCGAGGCCGGCGCGACGCACCGCGTCGGGGCCGTGTTCGAGGCCCTTCTCGAACAGCGCGATGGCTTCGTCGAGTTCGTCGACGCTGACGGCGTCGTAGACCTTCACGTAGGCGGCCAGCCGCCAGTACTGGGGCAGCCGGCGGGTGCGTTCGGGCGCCGCCCGCCACCGCTGCCAGAACGCCTGTGGGTCGAGCTCGGACAGCACCTCGAGCTGTGCCGGATAGGCGAACTCGGCGAGCAGGGCATCGTCGGTGCGCCGCTCGCTCGCCTGTGCGATGTGTTGTCTGGCGGCGTCCGGTTCGCCGAGCATCGCCGCCAGGCGCGCCGCCGACCAGGTCGCGACCGGGCCGCAGACCGGGTCGTCGACCAGCTGCAGCGTCGACTCGTAGGCCTCGCGCCGACGGCCCTGCGCCTCGAGCGCGACCGAACGTGAGAACTCGTGCAGCGGCGTGCGGTCGGTGTCGACGCGGCGCAGCTCCGCCTCGATGGCTGCAGTGGACGCCCCGGCCAGCCGCAGCGCGATCGACGCCAGCAGATGGTCGTCGCGCCCGCCGGTCGCGTCGGTCGCCAGCAGCGCCGTGCGCGCGGCATCGGGGGTGCGTCGCGAGGCGAGCAAGGCGGCGGTGCGCGGCAGCGCCGCCCGCAGTTCGGCCGGCACCGCGACGGCGGCGGTGCGCCAGCGGAACAGCAGCAGGGCGGCTTCGCAGCGCGGACTGCGGGAGTCGGGATCCCGGGCCGCGCCGACCCGATCGCGCAGCGCCGCCAGCAGCTCCTGGCCGCAGAACTGCTGCGGCGCGGCGAGGCTCGCCAGCAGCAGCTGCAGGTCGCGTTCGCGCTGCCAGTCGCGGCGCAGCGAGCCATGGGCGGCGTCGCTGTCGGGATGCTCGGCGAGGGTGTCGAGGTGGCGCGCGGCGGCGACCAGGTCGTCTCGCGCGAGCGCTCGCTCGACGCGCCCGGTGGCCTGCGCCAAGGCGCGCTGCGACGCCCCGATGGACGACACCGTCTGCGCGACCAGCGTCACCGCCAGGATCGCGATCAGCGTCAGCAGCGCGGTGGTCACCGGGTGCTGCTGCGCCCGGCGCCAGCCGCGCAGCAGCAGGTGCGGCGGCCGCGTCAGGATCGGCTCGCCGGCGCGGAACCGCTGCAGTTCGTCGACCAGCTCGCGGCAGCTCTGGAAGCGCCGGTTGGGCGCCTTGTCCATCGCCTTGCCGATGATCGTCTCGAGGTCGCGTTCGCGGCCGCGGCGGCCGAGCGGCTTCGGTTCGTCGTGCAGGATCTGGTGCAGCGCGCGCACCGGGTTGCCCGGATCGAACGGCGGGTGGCCGGCGAGCAGTTCGTAGATGGTCGCGCCGACGCCGTAGACATCGGCGCGCGGATCGAGGTTGGACGCGCGGCGTCCGGCGACCTCGGGCGGCAGGTAGATCAGCGTGCCCGGCGTCGCGTTGGGTTGGGTCAGCACGCTCTGCCGGTCGGCGAACGCCGCCAGGCCGAAGTCGACGACGAACGCGTGGCCGTGTTCGAGCACGATGTTCGCCGGCTTGACGTCGCGGTGCACGACGCCGACCTCGTGCGCTGCGTGCAGCGCCGAGGCGATCTCGATGCCGATGCGGGCCACCTGCTCCGCCGAGAACGGGCCCTCCTGGCGGTCCAGCGAGCGTCCGCGCAGCAGCTTCATCGCCAGGTAGACGTGCCCCTCGACCTCGCCGGCGGCGTAGACCGGCACGATGTGGGGGTGGTCGAGCGAGGCCGTGATCGACGCCTCGCGGGTGAACCGCAGCCGGCTGGTCGTGTTCTGGACCAGGTCGTCGCGCAGCACCTTGAGGGCGACCTCGCGGCCGAGCGGTTCCTGCCGGGCCCGGAACACGTGGCTCATGCCGCCGATGCCGATCGGCTCGAGCACCACGAAGTCGCCGACGCGCTCGGGGATCGCCGGCAGCGTGCGACGCGTCTTCTCGACGTCGGCGATGCACGCCTGCAGCAGGCTGCGCTCGCGCGCCAGCATGCGTTCGACCCGCGGGCGCAGCTCCGGCGCCTCGGCGCAGAGGGCGGCGAGGTCCGGCTCCTCGCCGTCGCAGACGGCGGCGTAGCAGGCCTCGAGGATGCCCTCGAGACGGGGGTCGTCGGGGAGACGGGGGGCGTCGGGCGCGTCGGTCAAGCGAACAGGCCTGGTTGGTGGTGGCGTGCGGCTGCCATCACGGAAGACTGGGCGGCGCCGGGTTGGCCGGCACGGTGTACGGGACGATCCAGGCGCCGCCGTTGCCGCTGGCGCCGACCGGCGCCAGCACGGCTCCCGGTGCGCGTTCGTGCTCGAAGTAGACCTGGGTGCCGGGCGCGCAGTTGAGCGGCACGATGAAGATGCCCATGTTCGGCGCGAGCAGTTCGCCGGTGGGGCCGAGCGGGTTGGGTGTCTGCTGCACGGTCTGGATGCCGCCGCCGATCAGCGTGAAGTAGGCCGTGACGCGGCTCGGCTGCTCGAGGCTGGCGATGTCGGTCGGGAACTGCACGTGCATCTCGCCGCCGAGCGGGCCGAAGTACCAGCGCTGCTGGTCGTCGACCGGGCTCGGCACGTGGCGCTCCGGGCCCTTGGCGAGCGCCCAGCCGGTGGTCTGCTGGCCGAGGCTGCGGCGACGGATGCGCACGTGGCGGCTGAGGCGGACGTCGATGTCGCCCTGCGGGTCGGGCTTCTTGATGTGGATCGCCTGCACGTAGATCTCGAAGCCGATCGACGAGTCCATCATGGTGTTGAGGATCGCGATCGAGTTCTCGTCGAGCGGCGGCGCGCCCGGCACCAGCGGCACGAACTCGTGCGCCGCCTGCAGCACCGACTCGCGGCCGAGGCCGGACGAGTAGAACTGTTCGACGCCGTAGGTCGGGTTGGTGCTCCACGAGGAGTGCCACCACGGGTTGCGTTCGTCCGCCGGGCCGAGCGGGCTTGTGACCGTGGTGCCGTCCATCTCGTGGGTCTGCCAGGTCGTGCCGACCTCGTTGTCGGTGCCGTAGCCGGTCGGGTAGCCGAGACCGGTGAAGTGGTTGACGTAGTTGGCGATCCGGCGCGGCGGCACCATCGGCGCGAAGCCGGTGTAGGTGATGTTGCTGGCGGCCGCCAGGAACGTGTCGTCGAGCGTCCAGTTGGCCTTGGTCGGCTGCACCATGAACGGCAGCGCCGTGGTCAGGCCTTCGGCGACGACCGTGCCGCAGACGGTCTCGTCGACGGTGGTGTGCACCATCAGCAGCGTGAACTCGCCGGGCAGCTCGTCGTAGCGGATCGCGGCGTAGCCGGCCTCCGTCGTCTGCCCCCAGGTCATCGGGCTGTTGTCGAAGTCGGCGATCCGGAGTTCGTCCTGGGCGAGCAGGACGGAGGTGCCGGTGAGGAGCAGCAGGCCTGTAAGGGCAGGTCGCATCATGGTTCTCGGGTCTGGATGGATGCCGGCTCGGGACGAGGCGAGGTCCGCGCCGGTGCGTTCGGCGTCGAAAGGACGGCCGGGGCGAGCACCGTCACGCCGGAATCGTCAGGATTCGGGGATCGACTTGGCGGCAGGATAGCAGGGCCGGCCCGTCCGAGGGGGTGGCGACGGCCCGCGGGCGCCGCTGTGGCGGGCGGTACGGTAGGCTTGTCCGCATCGCAAATGGCCGGGAACGATGAACCTACGGACTTCGCACGCCTGCTGCAGGCGGCCAAGGACGGCGACGAGGACGCGCTGGCGCGGGTCCTGTCGATGACCGAGGCGCGGCTGCGCCGGGTCGTCGACCGTCGCCTCGGCGAAAAGCTGCGCGCGTCGCTGCGTCGCTCCGACGTGCTGCAGAACTCCTACCTGGCGATGCTCGACGCGCTGCCGCGCTTCGAGGGCGACTCGCCCGACGACTTCGTCGCCTGGGTCGCGCGCATGATCGAGAACGACATCCGTCGCCAGCACCGCTGGTTCCAGGCCAACAAGCGCAAGGCGCCGACCCGCACGTCGCAGCAGAACCTGCTCGCCGGCATCCTGCTCGAGACGCCGCCGACGCCGAGCGCCGAGGTCAGCCGCAACGAGGAGCGCATCAAGGTGCGCGAGGCGCTGGCGCGACTCGAGCCCGACCACGCGCAGATCATCGAGCTGTCGGTGTTCGAGGAGCTGCCGCACCGCGAGATCGCCGAGCGCCTGGGCCGCACCGAGGGCGCCTGCCGGATGTTGCTGCTGCGCGCCCGGACCGCGCTGGCGCTGGAGCTCGAACGGCTGAGCGGCGACTCCGACGGCTGAGGGATTTTTCGCGACCCGGCGTGACGCCGCCGGCAGCGCCGGTCCTGCTCGTGGGAGGCGAACGCCGCGCACCCCGGGAGGTCCGGTCTGCGAGACGCGCGCTCGTCGCCGGAGAATCCATGTCGCTCGCAAACACCCCCCGTTCTCTGGGACCGATCTGTCTCGGCCTGATGCTCGCTGCGCCCGTCGCGCTCTGCCAGGCGGACCCGCCGGCCGCGTACGACACGCTGACCAACCCCAGCTCGTCCGCCACCAACTTCAACGTCGAGACGGTGCGCGGACTGCTGCTGCGCAACGACGGCCTCTACGCGCTCAACACGCACGCCAGCCGCGTCGTCTTCCACGCCGACCTGACGACTCCCGGCTGGGAGCGTGAGTTCCCGACCGTGCACAACCCGGTCGCGATGGCCGAGTGGAACGGCCGCCTGCTGGTCGTCGGCGGCTCGACCTGGGGCCTCGCCGAGCACGACTTCCAGACCGGTCGCCTGCTGCGCTACGTCGAACTGCCGGCCGAGCCCGCCGACATCGTCGTCGACGCGGCCAACGACGAGGCCTACGTCGCGTGCCAGGGTGCCAACGTGGTCGCGCGCATCGACCTGGTGCAGTTCACCGAGAACGCCCGCTACCCGATCCCGTCGCAGCGGCCGCGGTTCCTGTTCTTCGACGAGCAGGCGGTGCCGCCGATGGTCTACGTGGCGCCGTTCCTGTCGGGCAACAACACCACGCTCGACGTGCGCGTCGGGCCGCCGGTGTTCCCGATGGCCGACATGAACGCCCAGCGCAGCAAGGTCGTCGATCTCGACACGGTGCCCAACAGCGACCTGCCCGACGAGGACCTGTTCCGCATCGACCCGAGCCTGCCGGTCGCGAGCGCGGTGACCCCGGTGCTGCACGGCGCCGGCACGCTGCTGGTCGAGCACGGCCGCAACCCGGCCACCGGCGACTACTGGATCGTGTCGACCGAGTCGCACAACGCCGCGCACAACAGCGAGGACCTGCACCGCGGCGTGTTCGCCAGCGCGCAGCTGGCGATCGCGTCGACGCTCGGCGGCCCGGGCCGGCCGACGCCGTCGTCGCTGGTCGACCTCGACGTGCCGGTCGGCGGCGGCCAGAAGGGCGTCAACACGACCATGTCGTCGCCGTTCGCGATGGCCTTCCACAGCTCGGGTCTGGCGGCGATCGCCAGCTCGACCAGCGACCTGATCACGTTCGTCGACGCGGCCGGCGTTCGCCTGTTCGACCTGCCGATCACGCAGCAGACGCACCCGACACAGCCGGCGATGCCGCCGCAGATCGGCCGCGCGATCCCGCGTGACCTCGTCTGGCACGAGCCGTCGAGCACGCTGACGGTCTACTGCTGGGGCTGGAACAAGGCGCTGGTCTACAACCTCGACCAGCTGGCGGTGGCGCCGTTCTGGCTCGACCTCGGGCCGGATCCGCAGCCGATCGCGGTGCAGCAGGGCCGTTCGATCTTCTACGACGCCAAGCGTCCGGTCGACGTCGACGCGCAGGGCCAGCCGTTCCCCGGCGCGGTGACCTGCAGCACCTGCCACCCGGCGGGCGGCATGGACCTGCTCGCGTGGGCGCTCAGCGATTCGATGAAGGACATCAAGGACCTGATGGTCACGCAGTCGTTGCTGAGCATCTCGGACACGTTTCCGTACCACTGGCGCGGCGAACGCAACCTCGACCACTTCAACGGCGCGTTCGAGGGCCTGCTCGGCTTCCAGACGCCGCTCGACGAGACCCCCGGCGGGGAGCTCGACCAGTTCGAGGCGTTCGTGTTCTCGCTGCAGGCGCCGGCCAATCCGATCCAGAGCCCCAAGCGTGAGCTGAGCACGCTCGAAGCGCGGCAGGGCCAGGACGTGTTCCTCAACCAGGACGACGTGCTGTTCGGCTTCACCTGCAACGAGTGCCACCGGCTGCCGTCGGGCACCAACGGCGAGAACATCGCCGAGGTGTTCGTCAACATCGCCAGCACCGGCATCCTCGACGTCGCGCACCTGCGGCAGATGCAGCACAAGGACCAGACGATGGTCAACGTGACCGTGCCGCTCGGCGACGGCTCCGGCTTCGTCACCGTGCCGCGCGCCCGCGGCGGCTTCGGCATCTCGCACAACGGCACCAACTTCGACATCGAGGACTTCCTGACGCCGGGCATCAACGGCGGCCCGTTCAACATCACGGTGGCCCAGCAGCAGCAGCTGACCGCGTTCATGCGTGAGATGGACCAGGGCATCGCGCCGGCGGCGCACCGTTCGTACCGCATCGACGCCGGCAACGTCGGCAGCGTCGCGGGCACCGTGCGCACGATCCTGCTCGACCAGGCGCAGAAGGGCTGGATCTCGGTCGCCGTGATCGGCAGCGAGGACCGCGCCGGCCAGCCGGTCGACCTCGCCTGGGCCTACGACCCGGTCACGCAGCTGTTCGTCTGCAGCAACCCCGGCGTCGGGTCGCGGACCTGGACGCAGTTCGTCGCCGCGATCACCGGCAACGCCAACTACCTGTTCGTCGGCCTGCCGCCGCAGAACGCACGCCGGTTCGCGCTCGATCCGGACGACGACGACCTGACCGACGCGCAGGAACTGGCGCAGGTGCCGGCGACCGATCCGCGCGATCGCGACAGCGACGACGACGGCTTCGACGACGGCTACGAGGTCTCGGTCTCGAGCCCGCCGACGATCGCCAACGTGCCGGTCGACAACACGCCGCCGCAGCTGCGCGCCGGCACGAACTTCGTGCAGGACCACAGCATGGCGACGTTCGCGAAGTACTTCGCCGAGTTCACCGAGCCGGTGACCTGGACGCTGGAGGCGCTGGACATGAACCAGCAACCGCCGACGGTCGTCTCGATCACGCGCAGCACCGCGCTGCAGCGGATCGCGACGGTGCACATGCACGAGCTGATCTCGTCGACGCCGGCGCCCGGCGATACGCGCAACTATGCACCGCGGCTGACGATCACCGACCAGGCCGGCAACCCGACCACGATCGTCGGCGGCACCTTCGCCGCGGTCGAGCAGTTCGTGGTGCCCCCGCGGTTCGTCGTGCAGATCGGCGACCTTTCGCTGCAGAGTCCGATCGCGCGCACCCAGACCTCGATCGCGCTCAACGTCGACGTCAACGTCAAGTTCAAGGTCGAACTCAACGGCACCATCGACACGCCTGATCGGGTGGTCGTCGCGCACGTGCTGAAGCGACCGCAGGGCACCGACACCTGGACCGTCAGCTCGCTGCCCGACGTCACCGGTTCGCAGCTGGTGCCGGGCTTCGACACGCGCTTCCAGGACGGTCAGGGGGTGGTGACGATCAACCCCTACACGGCGCTGCCGGGGGACTTCCTGCTGTCGACTCTGACGGACGCCAACGGCAACGCCAGCTTCTCGTTCGCGCACCACAACCTGCAGCCGGGCGACGAGGTGCGGCTGTCGATCGTGGCCGTGCTCGAGCCGTCGCCGTCGCCGCTGGTCAACACCTTCGAGCTGGTCAGCATCTTCGACTGGGACCTGCCGCGCACGCCGAGCGGCCCGAGCCCGACGGTGCCGACGGCCAAGGACCTGCGCGGCCTGACGGTGACGTTCTGACGCGGTGGGCGCGGCGGCGAGCCGCGCCGGCTCGCGCCGCGCCCGAAGGCGCTACGACGCCGTTTCGCTGGCCAGGAAGCGGCGCAGCTCGGTCGTCGCGGACAGCACGCGCTGCAGCCGCCGCGTCTTGCTGTCCCCCGGTCGCAGCCGCGGCGCGGCGAGGCCCTCGAGGCTCGTCTTGAGGCTCTCGAGATGGCGTTCGAGTTCGCCGCGCCGCGGATGGCACTCGGCTTCGAGCTGGATGTAGGCGCAGCCCTGCAGGGCGTTGCGCAGGTCGTGTTCGACGGCCGGGCCGCCGGTCAGCACGTCGAACATCCGGCGAGCGAGATCGTCGATGGCGTCCAGGCAGTGGATGGCCGTGTTGGCGGACCTTGGGTTCATGTCGCTGCGTGAGCGGGTTGGCGAGTTTTCAGGATGAGGGGTCGCGACAAGGGGACTCTCCTTCGTCCGCCTTTTCCGTCCGATCGACGTAGACCCCACTGTGCTCGTGCCGTGTCACGAAAACCAATCGGGATCCGCGGCGACCGGACAGATCTGTCCGGTCGCGGCCCCTGCCCAAGAAGCGTGCATCACCGGACACATCTGTCGGGTCGGTCGGTTATTCCTCAAGGGCGTTCGCCACCTCTCGCCTATGACGGACCCTCACGTGATGCCGGCTGTTCCCGATGCGTTCGACCCCGAGTCGATAGGACGGCGGCTTCGCGAAGCGAGAGAGGCAGCAGGTATGTCCCAGGAGATCGTCGCAGAGCAACTCGGCTTTCCGGCCCGTTCCCTGTCCCGTTGGGAGAAGGGCGAGGTCGAACTCGGCGCCGGCAAGCTCGCGACGCTGGCCGATCTCTACGGCGTCTCGCTCGATTGGATCGCCGGCCGGACGTCGCTGCGGCACTGCCTGCAGCCCGGTGCGGTGCTGTTCGACCCGGAGTGCCTCGACGAGCTCGAGGCGTTGGCGGAGGCCGGCGCCAGCATCTACGACGTGCCGCGGCGGCTGATCCGCGCGCCCGGCGTCAACTGCGCTGCGGTCGTGCCGGACAACGCCGAGGTGATCTCGCGCGAGGCCGCCGACCGCGTCGAGGCGCGCATGCGCGACATCTGGAAGAAGCTGAAAGGAAGGGCCCGATGAACGACAGCAAGCTTGGAGAGATTCGGCAGCTCGGGGAGATCCCGGTCGAGGACTACCTGAGGATCACCGGCGGCAGGGACGCGGATTCCGGCGGGCGACGCTCGGGTGCGCGCTCCAGAACGCGGCGGGTCGCGTTGGTGGCGGTGGGGCTGTTGTCATGCCTGCTGTGCACCGCGGCGGGGGACTACTTCAACCCGTTCTACGGCGACCCGTCGGACATGACGCTCGAGCAGGCCGCGGACGTCCTGCAGCAGAACCCCGAGAAGAAGTACGAGGCGGACGTCAGCATGTTCGTGGCGGCGCGGCGCGCGTACGAGGTTCTGGCGCTGCTCAAGGGCGTGGCCGAGACCAGCCCGCGGGACGCCTCCAACGCCAGCCTCTACATGGCCGGCATCGGGGAGCTGGCCGTCGAGTACCTGATCGACCTGCGCGACCAGGGGGTGCTGCCCGAGGTGCAACGTAGGAGCCTCGAGGGGATCCGATCTGAGACAACCAAGGACGATGACTAAGGGGCTGCCCTGCCCGTGCCGAAAGCGCGGGTGGAATGGAAGAGCAACGCATCTCGTTTGATCCGACGCCCCCGGTCCGGGGCCAATCCGTCACCATCTGCTACGACTTCGATGGCGCCGGCATCACCTCGACGACCCTGCGCGTGACGTTCGACCCGGGCGGGCAGTCGTCCGACCACGACGTCAGCGACCAGAACCACTGCGTGACGATCACGGTTCCGTCGGACGCCAAGTCGATCCTGGTCGAGGACCTCAGCGGGGTCAGCCCCAACAACACTTCGCCGTGCGTCAAGCCGGCGGCGGTCCCCGCCTAGACTGGCTCACTTCTGCCGGCAGACGACCATCACGCGGTCCTGCGGCGGCAGGTCCTGGACGGCCTCGGTGAACGTCTCGACGAACATCGGGGTCAGCCCGTCGATCGCGAGCTGGTTGAACATCGCGGTCAGGTGCTCGCTCTCGGTGTAGAGCGACGTCGCGCGCCAGCTCTCGGCCGGGATCGGCTTGCTGACCACGACCTTGTAGGGACCGTTCTTGTGGATCGTCCGGACCTCGGGACTCTGCGGAGAACGGGTCGCGGCGACCAGGACGGCGACGGCGGCCGCGATGGCCACCAGGAGGGACACGGGATGACGCATGCGGCCGCGCGTTGCAACGGTCGTGCCTGATGCAGCGTGCCGGCCCGGTGATGCCAATCCGGTGTGTCCGTTCTCGTGCGCCCGGTCTCGTGTGCCCGGTCCGGCGTGCCCGGCGTGCCCGGTGTGCGGTGCAGGGTCTCGGGGAGATCGACCCGGCGTCAGGGAGCGTGTGCCTGCGACGTGCTGCTGGTCCGCAAGTCGACGCGGCATCTCGGCCAGTTCTCGAACTTGGCGCGAAACCGGCGGGCGACCTTCGCCTACGGGCCAGCGCAGCCGTTGCCGCGCATGGTCCTCGGTTGCATGGGAAACGAACTGTATGGGCCTGCTCCGGCGCAACCGGAGTGGGCCCGTCTAATTTCCCGTCGCGGAAGCGGCGCCGCGCGGCGCTCGCACCGGTCGCACCGGGCCGCGCGGCGCGGTCAGAGAGGGAATGCCCACGAGCAAGTGCGCGGAATCGATGGACCGGCCCTACCGCGACTCTCCCGTCCGGAACAAGGGACGAACGCGGGTTTCGAAGTCCAGCGCGCGCCTGCGCATGGCGTGATCGAGTTCTTCGCCAGCCTGCTTGAGGCGCGGGTTCTCGTCGACCGGAGCACGGAGTACGAACGTCCCGGCCTCGCAGACGACCTGGGTGATGGCCTCGTACGGATGCCGGCGCTTCATGCGGTTGTCGGCGCTCTGGTAGGGCAGTCCCTCGGTCTCGCCGCGTGCCAGCCTCGCGTGCAGTTGCTGCTCCAACTGCGCGGTGCGCTTGTTGGCGATGGAGCGCCAGCCGTCGAGCGCGTGGTCGACGTCGTGGTTGGCGGCATCGACCATCTCGCGAAACATGTCGAGATCCGCACTCCGGATCCGGGCGTCGGCGGGGACCTTCTTCTTCCCTTCGAGATCCATGATCCCGTTGAGGAAGCGCAACCGTTCGCGGTCCTGTCCACCGAACTCGGCGATTGGAACGCTGGCCGGTTCCGCGGTCTCACGCAGGCTGACCGGCCGGTTGGTGTTGGTATCGGTGTCGGCCTTGTCGTCTCGGTTGGCGATGGCGCCGGTCGCTGTCGACAGCGGGGCGGCCTCGGGTGGGGGGCCATCGAGCGCGGGTTCGTCCGGGTGGCTCGGCACGTCCGCTCTCTGGACGGCGTGAGCTGTCGCATAGATCGCGACGCCCAGAACTACGAACGAAGACGCTGCGATGAGGGCAGTGCGTGGTGTCATGCCTGACTCTCCTTCCTCGGTTGCTCCAACCCTACCCGCGACTGCGACATGGGGCCATCCGCCAGCTTCCGTTGGAGATGGCTGGCGTGGGTGTCGACGGCGCAGCGGATGCCTCGCGGTGCCGGGTAGCATGCAGCCTGGTCCTTGGCTTGCGCGCCAACGCGCACGGTGCGCCGCGGTCCGCGCCGGACAGCCGCCGCTACCGCAGCAGGCTCTCCTCGACCGACACGCAGAACGCGCATTCGCCGTCGTGGTCAGCCTCGATGATGCAGCGCATCACCAGGAACGAGCCGTCCTCCTGACTGAGGATCTCGAACGTGGGGCAGGGGATCTCCGGGTGGTCGTCGTTCACGGTTCTAGTCGTGCCCCTTGCGTTGCTCTGGCCTCCACGTGCGCCGCCGCTTGACGACCTCCGTCTGAAGTTCGTTTCGACAGGCGTTGCCGGGCGCGGTGGTCATGGTTGGTGGTTGCGGACCCTGCATGGCCGGCGCAACGAACGGGCTCGTCTGCGCCTCTGCTGCTGCCGGTCGTTGCTGCAGGGATCTGCGTTCTCCTCTTCTTGATGCAGCAACGAAGCACTCGGTCGCGCCTCGTGCAACGTTTCGGAAGTCCGCGACCCGACAGATCTGGCAGGCTGACCCGTGGCAGGTAGGGTGCGGTGTGGCCGTGACCCTGAGGCGCACTGCCACTCCTGGTTCGAGGAGGCGCCCAGGACTTCGTCGCTCCCGCGTCGGCCCTGGCGAGCCATTGGGTTTGAGGCCCGGCCGGAAGCGCCCGGCGTATGCCCGGGCTTCGGCAGGCCGGGGCCCGGAATCGAGCAAGGGGCGCTGCCTACACGACGAGTTCCACCAGCGCGTAGCCGGCCGTCCCGAAGCCGACCAGTCCTGCGACGAGCAGCGGCAGGCAGCCGCCACCCTTCTTGGTGCGCTCGGCGTTGGCTTGGCGTTCTTGCCTGCTGATCTCCGCCGACATCTGGTCGTGAAACTGGCGGTCGCGGGCGCGGCTGTCTGCCGCTCGCTGGCGCTCACGCGCCATGATCTCTTCGTTGTGCTGCCTGTCTCGTTCGCTTTGTCCCATGGGGTCTCCTGTGGTGGTTGGGTGTTGTGGGTTCTGCTGCGTAGAGCGCGGCCGCTGGCAGCTGGGTTACAAACGAGGGCCCGATTGCGGATGGCAGCGAACGGATGGCCGACGCGTTCTTGCGCGAGGCGGTGACGACCAACGACCAGGATCACGGCGCGGAGCGGAGTGGCGCCCTGCGCACCGACCAACGACGGGCGGGCGACGCAACCGCATGCGAAATCCAGCACGCAGGGGATGGCCTGCCCGCTGGTGCGCAGCCATGCGCAACCAGCGGGAATGGTGGAGGCGGCGGGAATCGAACCCGCGTCCCAGAATGCCTCGACCTGAGCTTCTACGCGCGTAGTCCGTCTACTAGGTGTCGCCCGCGAAGCTCCGACGAACAGGATCGTCGCGGACCAGCTCGACGAAGTCTCGCCACCGACGGGCCGAGCAGCCGCCTGGTGACCAGCCTACTGTGTATCGCCTTGGCCCCCCGTAGGCGAAGGGACCGCGGCGTCGCGCCTATATCTTAGGCAGCGAGGGAGTAGTGCGTGTTGGCACTTGAGGTTGTCCAGTCGGATTTACGAGGTGCCTGGCCCTCGGCGCGCCACATCAGGACGGATCAACATTCGGTCGAAGCCGATCGCCCCCACAAGGCAGCTGACGTTATCGGGCAAGCGCGGGTCCAGCACAAGGGCCGCAGATCGAGTCCGCACAAGGACCCGCCGCGGCGCTACACTCCGACCCGCCCCCTCCGTCCCGTCCGAACGGAGTCCGATGCCCTCGAGAATCGCCCTGCCCCTCGCGGCGATCGTCTGCGTCCAGACGTTCGCCGTCTGCCAATCCACCGACCTCGAAGAAGCCGAGATCCAGCGGCTGGTCGCCTCCTCCGTGCGGCAGTGGCTCGATGCGTACGAGAGCGGCCAGCTGGGGCCGCGCGGCGGTCTGCGCGACGAGGCGCGGCTGCAGCCCAAGTACCTGCGTGACGCGACCCGCGCCGGCTTCGTCGGCAGGGCCGACCGCGGCCGGCTGACGCACCTGGACGTGCTGCAGAAGATGCTGTTCTACGGCGAGAAGCACCCCAACGCCGAAATTGCCGACGTCGTGCTCGGGCTCGCCGCGACCGGCATCGAGGGCTCGTTCCTGGACCGACTGTCGTTCGAACTGCGCGAGATCGGCCACTGGACGCTGATGCGGATGGAGGACCAGGGCGTCTGGTTCCAGATCCTGCGCGCGGCCGCCGGCGAACGCGTGCCCGTGCTCGACGAGGTGCGGCAGGATGCGCGGCGGCGGCGGAACATCCAGAACAAGGTGCGCGCCGACGAGGCGGTGTCGGTCGGCCCGGCGCGGCGGGTCGCGGCGCTGCGGCTGCTCGGCCAGCGCGGTCTGCCGGTGTTCCGCAGCACGCTCGAGGCGTCGCTGGTCGATCCGGATCCGCGCGTGCGGCTGGCCGCGGCCGAGTCGATCCGGCCGCCGTGGAAGACCAAGACGATCCGGCGCGTAGCGACCGCGCTGCGCGACGAACGGCACCCCGTCGTCAGCCAGGCGTTGGTGCGGCTGCTGTTCACGATGGTCAAGCGGCCGCCGAGCGACATGAGCCGCGAGGCCCGCGACGAGATCGTGGCCGGCGCGTTCACGCTGTTCGGCAAGGCCGGCTGGCGGACCGACATGGACCTGGTCGACATGGTCGAGGCCTACCCGAGCAAGGCGGCGATCCCGTATCTGATCGAGGCGCTCGATCTCGAACGGCAGCCCGACCAGCTGGTCGCGGCCGTCAACAAGCGCGCGTCGCCGCTGCTGCGGCAGCGCGCCGGCGGGTTGCTGCGGGCGATGACCGGCGCGCTGGTGCCGATCGAGGATGCGCAGGCGTGGCGTGAGTTCTGGGCGCGCGAGCAGGACCACATCCGGGTGCCCGACCAGTTGCCGATCGCCGACCCCGACGGCACCCGCGTGGCGTTCTTCGGCGTGCCGGTGACCGGCACGTCGATCGCGTTCCTGATCGACACCAGCGGCAGCATGGACGACCCGCCGGGCAACCACGGTCCGGTCACCGGGCCGCGCCGGCTGCGCCGGGCGCGCACCCGCCTCGAGGCCGCCAAGGAGCAGCTGACGCTGGCGACCCAGGCGATGGACGAGTCGTCGCAGTTCTTCTTGATGACGTTCTCGGACAAGGCGCGCACGTGGACGCGGCGGCCGCTGCGTCCCGGCAAGAAGGTCACGCGCGGGTTGACCGGGCTGCTGAGCCGGCTCAATGCGCGCGGCGGCACCAACCTCTACGACGGCCTGATCACCGCGCTCGAGATCGAGGGGCGCAAGTTCGGCGACGCGGAGCTGCCGAAGATCGACGAACTGTTCGTGCTCAGCGACGGCCAGCCGACCACCGGCGAGGCCCGCGACGCGGACACGATCTGCGAGATGGTGCGCGAGGCCAACAAGTACGCGAAGGTCCGGATCAACACGGTGTTCACCGGCGCCGGTTCGGGCAGCGCGCTGCTCGAGCGCCTGGCCCAGGAGAACGGCGGCGTGTTCGTGCAGCGCTAGGAGCGAGCTGGCGCGGGCCGGGCCGAGCCGGCACGATGCGGCCGTGTCCGAACCGCCGAGCCCCAGCGCCCTCAGCGCCGCCGACGCGCGCCGTAGCTGGGTGGGGCTGGCCGGGTTCTACACGGCGAGCTTCAGCGTGCTCGGGGTCTACATGCAGTTCCTGCCGGCCTGGCTGCACGACGTGCAGGGATTCGGCAAGCGGGACATCGCGGTGATCCTGTCGGCGCAGACGATCTCGCGCACGCTGGCCGGGCCGCTGTGGGCGCAGTGGCTCGATCGCTGCGGCGACGCGCGGCGGGTGCTGAGCCTGCTGTCGGCCGGGGCGCTCGGTGCGTTTGCGCTGTTCGCGCTGGCGCCGTCGCTGGTGCTGGCGTGGTGCGTGGCGTTCGGGTTCGGCTGCCTCTATCCGCCGATGCATCCGATCCTCGACGCGACGTCCGTGCGCGAGGGCGCGCGGCACGGCTACTCGTTCGGCCGGCTGCGCGTGGTCGGCTCGGCGTCGTTCCTGGTCGTGATCCTGGTGGTGGGCTGGTGGCTCGAACGCGCCGGCACCCGGCAGGTGTTCGCGATCCTGGTCGGCTGCCTGCTGTCGACGGCGATCGCGGCGCGGTTCGTGCCGCGCGGCGAGGCGCCGGTGACGGAGCCGGGCGAACGGCGGGCGCCGTGGTGGCGGCTGTTGCGCTCGGGACCGTTCGTCGGCGTGCTGCTCTGCTCGGCGCTGATCCAGGGCAGCCATGCGACCTATTACCAGCTGTCGACCGTGCACTGGAGTGAACACGGCATCGACAAATCGATGGCCGCCGTGCTGTGGGCCGAGGGCGTGCTGGCCGAGATCGTGCTGCTGTTCTTCGCCAAGAGCACGTTCGAACGGCTGCGTCCGACGACGCTGCTGATGGTGGGCGGCCTCGGCGCGGCGGTGCGCTGGCTGTTCGTCGGTGCGACCACGTCGTTCGGCCTGCTGCTGGCGATCAACTGGCTGCACGCGCTGAGCTTCGCCGCGACCTACCTGGGCGCGATCCGCGCGGTCGAACGGCGCGTGCCCGCGGCGCAGCGTGCGACCGCGCAGGGCATGCTCGGCGCCGCGACCTCCGGCGGCGGCATGGTGTTCTGTGGCCTGTGCGGCGGCTTCGCCTACGAGTCGTACGCGGGCGGCGCGTTCTACCTGATGGCGGCGTTCGCGACCCTCGGCGTCCTGCTCGCCGCTGGCCTGCGAAAGTAGCGGTGCGTCGCGGTTCAACTTCCGCGCTCGCGCGCGGAAGTTGGAGGATGAACCGCGTACCGTACCGCTACTTTCGGTGGGGTCAGCGGCGGCGGAGGTGGAGGGTCAGGAAGAACAGCAGGCTGGTGGCGACGGCGGCGAGCAGGCCGGCGAAGTGGTGGAGCGGGGTCGCCGTGAGCTGGTCGACGACGCGGGTCCACGAGGGCTGGGCGAGTTCGGCGAGCGGGGTGGCGTCGGGGGCGAGGTCGGGTTCGCGCCACAGCACCGGCACCGCGAACGCGCCGAGCGCGACGGTGGTCAGCACGTTCTTGAAGCGCAGCACGCCGAGGCGGCGCCAGGTCAGGGTGACCGCGGCCAGCACGCCGAAGGTGCCGAGCACGGTCACCAGGTGCGCCGGATCGACCTTGGCGCCGGCCAGCGGCAGCGCCGGCGCGCAGAACAGCGTCACCAGCAGCAGCCACAGGTGCGCGCCGCGGCGACGCAGCGGCTGGTCGAGCCAGTCGTCGAGGCCGGCGGCGCCCATCACGGTGATCGCGAGCACGCTCAGCCACCACGACATCGCCGGCACCGCCCAGGTCGTCATCACGTTGGGCATCGATGCGGCGACATTGGGAATGGTCAGCAGCACGGTCGGCGTCGCGCCGACGATCGCCAGCAGCAGCCACAGCGTCGTGGTGACGTGGCGCTGGCGCCGCAGGATGCCGAACAGGGCGAACCAGACCAAGAACGGTCCGACCACGCGCACGACGACCATCGGCGTGGTCTCGCCCGCCAGCACGCGGGCGATCGCCGGCGAGCGCGGTGCGCCGAGCCAGCCGACCAGCGGGTCGAGCCAGATCAGGTTGACGACGGCGACGGCGCCGATGGCGAGGCCGAGCAGCACCGGCAGCAGCGGCACCCGGCCGTCGCCGCGGCCGCTGCGCAGGATCGTCACCGCCAGCATGCCGAGGCCGAGCGCGGTCGCGAGCGTCGCGACGACGGTGACCCCGACGACGAACGGCAGCGCCAGGCTGAGGCCGATCCACGGCAGCCAGGTCGTTCGCGAGGTCGGCCGGTCGCAGTGTCCGATCGCCTCGAGCCCTAGCGGCACGAACGCGGCCGCCAGCTGCTCGCGCGGCGTGCCGACCAGGCCAGAGAACAGCGGCGACATGCCGTAGGCGATGCCGCCGAGGAACGCGGCGTAGCGGCTGCGCCCCTGCACGCGCAGGAAGCGGTAGGTCCACATGCCGCCGACGGCGCCCGCGAACGCCGTCACCCAGGCCTGCTCGCACAGCTCGTCGAGCCGCCACGCGGCGGCGACGTGCACCAGCGCGGTGAGCAGCCCGATTGCGCAGACGGCGACGATGCCCTCCCTGCGTCCGGTGCCGAACAGGCTCATCGACGGATCTCCCGTGGCGTCAGAGCAGTTGCGCGTGCGGTGGCTTGCACGCCGCTTCTTCGTCGTTCGCCGGGGCTACGCTTGAGCTGCGGGTGGCGCGAGTTCGCGTCGCCGGCGCGCGCGCATGAGCCACCATGTCGCGATCGCGCACAGCGTCGCGAATGCCGCCAGCGACAGCCCCGCGGTGAGACCGGGTGCCGTGTAGTGCAGCACCACGCGGCAGGCGCGGTCCGGTAGCGCGACGAGCCGCTGGCTGTGGTTGCAGCGCACGATCGTCGCCGGCTCGCCGTCGATGCTCGCGCTCCACCCCGGCAAGAACGTGTCGGCCAGCACCAGCGCGCGGCCGGCGCCGGCCGCGACGTCGAGCTCGATGTGGCTCGCGTGGTCCTGCAAGAACGTCACCGCGCGCATCGGCGCGCCGTTCGGTGCTGCGTCGATCTCGTCCGGATCGATCGCCGCGGGCAGGTCGCCCATGACCACGTAGGCCTGCGCCGCCGGCGCCAGCGTCGGCGCCGTCAGGGCAGCGAGCACGGTCTCGTCGTCGGCGAGAACCTCGAGCTTCGGCACCACGAACGCGCGCGGCAGCGCGCGCGGCCGTTCGTGCACGAAGAACGCCTCGCCGCGGCCGCGCAGCTGCGGGCCGACCACCTCCCCGAGCCGGAACGGCGGCCGGTCGAGGCCGGCCTCGTTGCTCAGCACGAACCGCAGGCCGACCAGGTCGAACCACGGATGCCGCAGCAGCGCCGCCGGCAGCGTCGTGGTCAGGTAGCCCTTGCCGGCGACGCGGGTGCCGACGTCCGCGTCGAGCTGCAGGCGCTGCCAGTTCTGGTCGAGCAGGCGCCGCAGCGGCTGCAGCGTGCGCGCGTCGGCGTGGCTGTAGTAGTTGAGGTCGCGCAGGCCGTCGATCGCGAACTGGCCCGGCCACGGCGCGACCGGCTTCGCGGTCGCGCGCACGATCGTCGCGCCGCCCTGGCCGGCGAGCGCCGTGGTTCGTTCGCGCAAGAACGTGTGCACCTCGGAGCCGCGCGTTCCCGGCGCCGCCGTGCCGCGGGTGATGCGCTGGCCGTGCAGCGCCAGCTGCGCGATCGCCGCGGCGACGCCGACGCCGAGCACGACCTCGCGGCCGCGGCCGCGCAGCAGCCCGAACAGCAGCAGCACCGCGCCGGCACCGCCGAGCCACAGCGCGCCGCGCGAGCCGGCCCGCGCAAAGCTGTCGAAGCCCTGCGCGAAGCGGTCGTGCCGGCCCGGAGGGTCGCCCTGCACGTAGTCGACGACGCCCTTGCGCTCGCTGTCGTAGTGCGCCATCAGCGCTTCGACCGCCCAGTCCGGATCGTCGCGGTGGAACGTCGCCGGCAGGCCGGTGCTCCACCACAGGATCAGCGCGGCCAGCAGCGCGACGGCGCCGCTGGCGATCGGCACGCGCGGCTTCGCGGTGCGCAGCCGATCGACGCCGAGCGCCGCCAGCCACGCGACGAACAGCGTGCCGGCGGCCGGCCACCGCATCGGCCAGACGTTCTGCACGACCGGCAGGTGGAACAGCCACTGCAGGACCGGCAGGAACAGCCCGAGCCCGAGCGCGAACCCGCACGCGGCGCGCGCGAACCACACGTAGCGGCCGCGCGCCGACAGCAGCCCGAGCGCGGCGAGCAGCAGGCCGAGGCTCGAGATCGTCAGCGAGTACTCGGTGTAGTTGTAGTTGGGCAGCGCCGCCTTGCCGCTGTCGAGCGCGCGGGTGTTGAGCAGCAGCTGCATCGGGCCGCTGTGGTAGGCGACGCCGTCGAGGCGGCTCGGGTGGCCGAACGCGTCCGGCATCAGCCACGTCAGCAGCCCGTACGGTTCGAACGCCTGGCCGGAGATGTCGTCCCACGCCGGCGTCGGCGGACGCGCGCTGTCGGGGAAGAACAGCAGCGACGGCAGCACCTGCGGCAGCGACCAGCACGCGCCGAGGCCGAGGCCCAGGGCCAGCCAGCCGCACAGGCGCAGCGCGTGCCGACGGTCTCGCGCGACGAACCGCGCGCCGCAGAGCCAGACGAACCACAGCCCGGCGAACACGGTCGCGGTCGCCGCGAACGGCGGGAAGCCGCCGAGCCAGGTCATCGCGAACGCGACCGCGAGGCCGGCCACCTGCAGCGGCCGCACGCGCTCGGCGTGCGCGATCCGCAGCATCGCCCACAGCACGCCGGGCAGCCACACGTAGCTGGCCAGCCGCATCCAGAAGAAGCTGTTGGCGGCCATCGGTCCCGACAGCTCGAACAGCGCCGCGCCGACGAACGCGGCCGCGGCACCGAGGCCGACCTGGCGCAGCAGGCCGAACGCCAGCAGGCCGCCGAGCATCAGGTTGATCCACGCCACCACCCCGAGCCGCGCCGCCGGTTGGTCGGCGAACAACGCGATCCAGTTCGGCGGATAGCACAGCCCGATCAGGCCGTGGGCGTGCAGCGGCGCGCCGGTGCGGGCGCGCGGGTTCCAGACCGGCAGGCGGCCGGCGCGCAGCTCGTCGCGCGCGAACTCGAATTCGGGCAGGAACCAGACCGGCACCTCGGTGACGTCGAAGTTGGCGCCGTCGCGCGCCGTCGCCAGCTCGGCGTCGGTCGCGGTGGTGCGGACCGGCGGGAACTGGTCGACGTCGTACGACACGAAGTAGCGGTCGCCGAACGTGCACGGCCACAGCCACAGCAGCGGCAGCAGCACCAGGGCGACGATCGCCAGCGCGTCGCGGCGGTTCATCGCGGCCTCCGGCCGGTGGCGAGCGCCGCGGTGACCAGCAGCAGCGCCAGCAGCGACAGCCGCAGCGGCCAGACCGCGCGCGCCTGGTCGTACGTGAACACGACGCGGTGCTCGCCGGCGGGCACGTAGACCGCGCGCAGGTAGTGGTCGGCGATGCGGATCGCGCGGTCCTCGCCGTCGACGGTCGCGCGCCAGCCCTCGTCGAACGGGTCGGCGAGCCGCACGTAGCCGTCGTGGCTGCAGGTGACCGTCAGCTCGACGCGTTCGTCGTCGTGCCGCGTCACCTGCACGTCGGCGGTCGCGCCGTCGGCCGGGCGCGGGATCGGCGCGGTGGCGTCCTCGAGCACGACCCGGCGGCGCACGTCGCGGTCGGGTTGCGCCAGCGCCTGCAGGCGCGCGTCGCTGGCGGCGATCATGTCGACCTCGCGCACGAACGTCGCGCGCGGCATCGCGGTGGTGCGCTCCAGCAGCCGGTAGCGGCCGGTGCCTTCAGGAGTGCGGTCGAGCAGCGTGTCGGTCGCCGGCACCTGTTCGGCCGGGCGCGGCGTCAGGATGAAGCGCAGGCCGTAGAGGTCAGCCAGCGGGTGCGACAGCGACTCCGGCTCGGTGAACGAGCCGACGCCGGCGCCGCCGTAGCCGATGCCCTGCTCGATGCACTCGAAGAACTGCTCGAAGCGCGCCGGCGGCAGCGGATTGTAGGCGTTGGCGTCGGCGAGGCCGAGGAACCCCGGCACGTTGCCGGGCAGCGCCGTGTTCGGCTGCGAGTCCTTCGGCACCAGCCGCTGCAGGCGCGGCCGCGGCCGGCCGTCGACGTGCTCGGCGACGACCGGTGCCAGCACCTTGGGCAGCTCGGTGATCCGTTCGCTGGCGACCGTCTGCACCGGTCCGAGGCCGAGCACCAGCAGTTCGGTCATGGTCGCGCCCAGCAACACCGCCAGCGTCCAGACGCGGATCCGCCACAGCGCGACGATGCCGGCGATCGCGACCAGCAGCGTGGTCCAGAACGCGAAGTGCAGCGCGCGGTAGTTGTGCAGCACCTCGCCGGGCGCCGCCTGCTGGCGGACCCGGGCGACGACCAGTTCGGGGTTGCCGTTGGCGGCACGGACCAGTTCGTGGTCGCCGTCGAGCACGAACAGGTCGGCGAGCCCGCGCAGGAACTCCGGCTCGGCGCTGCGCTGCCACAGCCACACCAGCGCGGTCAGCGACGCCGCCGCCAGCAGCAACAAGAACGCGTGCCCCGGCCAGCGCCGTTCGCCGCGCAGCCACGCGTCGGCGCCGAGGCCGCTCAGCACGACCGCCGGCATCGCCACCAGGAACAGCAGCCGCCGCAGGTCGCCCGCGGTGATGCCCGGCAGCACCCTCGCGATCGTCAAGAACGGCTGCGTCGCCGTCGCCATGCCGAACGCGCCGACCGCGAACAGCGCGAAGAACCACGCCAGCAGCCGGTGCCGCCTGGGGAACAGCGAGGTCACGGCGGCGGCCAGCGGCAGCACGCCGATCGCGAACGACGTCTCGACCCAGTTCTGGAACGCGCTGCCGTCCTGGCGCAACGGCTGTTCGAGCAGCACCAGCTGGCTCAGCGGCATGCGCGTGCGAAAGCCGAGCGCGCCGTCGGGGTCGGGGTAGAAGCGGTCGGCCGGCCAGCTCAGCAGGTCGGGCCACAGCATCGACAGCAGCTGGTTGCCCTCGAGCGCCTCGTCGGCCAGGCGCTGCAGCGAGAACTGCCCCTCGCGCGCCGACTCCGCCGACGCCATCAGGATCGGCAGCATGTTGGCGAACGACAGCGCACCGCCGACGGCGAGGCCGATGCCGACCGGCAGCAGACGCCGCCAGCGGTCGCCGCGCTCGGCGCGCAGCAGGCACAGCAGCGCGAATGCACCGGCGAGGTAGGTCGACTGCAGCGCGATCACGACGAAGCCGGTCGACCACGACAGGCCGGCCCACAGCGACAGCCAGCCGACGGCCCAGCGGCGTTCGCGGCCGCGCGCGCCGTGCGCGACCAGTTCGTGCACCGCCGACAGCATCGGCCACAGCGACAGCGCGGCGGTCAGGATCACGTTGTGGTGCAGCTTGCACTGCGTCCACATGCCGAGCGTCGCGGCGACCAGCGCCAGCAGCGCTGCGCCGTGCACGCAGCCGAGTCGCCGCACGAACCGGTACGCGAACCAGCCGAACAGCACCAGGTGCACCAGGTACCACCAGCCGTACCACTCGACGCTCGGCAGCACGAACAGCAGCAGGTTGATCGGCTGGAACGGCTGCGCCATCTGCGGCACGAACGGCGCGCCGCCGCCGATGTCGCGCGTCCAGCGCGGGAACTCGCCGTCGGCGAAGCGATCCTGCATGACGCGGTCCCAGCACAGCGACTGCAGGTACTTGTCGCTCATGCCGACGTTGCCGCGGAACACCTCGCGCGGGTCGAACGTGCCGGCGGCGCGTTCCTGTTCCATGACCACGTCGAACAGCTCGGGCGGGTGGGGGACCAGCGCGCGGCCGGGCAGCAGGCCGTCGCGCAGGAACAGCACCGCACACGCGAACGCGAGCAACAGCGCCTGCCAGTGTTCGCGGCGGCTCGGCGCCGCCGCACGATCGCGGCCATGGTTGGCGTCCGACATGCCCGGTTGACGATGCAGCAGGCGACGGATCCGCGCAACCGGGATCGCGGCAGGTCGTTGCCGGCGGAGCAGGCGGCCGTATGGTGGCCGTCCGGCAATGCGCGACGACACGGTCGATACCACGACGACGGACGCACTCGGCGCGGCTCCGATCCGTCGCTGGACCGGCCGCGACCTGCTCGTGCTGGCCGCGATCTCGCTGCTGGCGGCGGCGCTGCGGCTGCTGCTGATCGAGCAGTGGTCGTTCGGTCCCGGCGAAGGCGCGACCTGGCGCGCGATCACGCAGCCGATGTCCGGCGGCGCCGACGGCTTCCCGGCGAGCGAGCAGAGCAGCTACCCGCTGGGCTTCCTCTTGCTGCGGGCGCTGGTCGAATCCGGTCTGTTGCCGGGCACGACCGAAGGCTGGCTCCGGCTGCCGTTCGCGTTCGCCGGCTGCCTGGTCACGCCGCTGGTGGCGCTGTTCGCGCGGCCACTGCTCGGCCGCGCCTCTGGCCACCTCGCGGCGCTCGCGATCGCCGTGCATCCCGCCCAGGTCGCCGCCAGCCAGACCGCCGACCCGGCCGTGTTCGCCGCCGCCGCCGCGCTCGCCGCCGGCGTGCTGTCGATGCGCGGCTGGCGCTGGTCCAGCTACGTCGCCGTGGTCGTCTGCGGCGGCTGCCATCCGCTCGGCTGGTTCTGGGCGGCGGGGCTGGTGCTGGCGACGCGGCCGCTGGCGTGGGCGTCGCGCGCGCCGCGCTGGTCGTGGCCGCTGCTGGCGCTGGCGGCGCTGCCGCTGCTGCCCGATCTGGTGCACGGCCCGGCGGTCGCGGCCCTGCTGCTCGCTGGGGCGTCGTTCGCGCTGCGGTTGCCCGACGGGCGTGCGTTCGCGCTCGGGGCGCTGCTGCCGCTCGGCGCGGGCGGTCTGTGGTGGTGGTTCGATGCGTCGGTCGGCGCGTCCGCGCGGGTGCTCGCGGCCCCGGTCGTCGCGGTCCTGGCGGCCTGGTCGTGCGTGCAGTTCGCACGCACCGCCGCCGAACGGCTCGACGTGTCGTCGCTGGCGAGGCGGCTGGTCGGCGCGGCGCCGACGGTGATGATGGTCGGCGAACTGCTGACCGCGACGTTCCTGTACTTCGCGGTCTACGACGGCGGCCGTGCGGCGTGGCGCGACGCGCGCGCGGCGGTGGCTTCGGCGCGGGTCGCCGGCCGCGACCTGGTGATCGTCACCGGCCGCGGCGCCGACGTGATGCGTTCGTACCTGCGGCCCAACCACTGGCGCGATCCCGGCCGCGACGCACACCCGGGCGTGCTCGTGCTGCCGCTCGCCGACGACGCCGCGGCGCGGGCCAGGCAGACCGAACTGCCGGGCGCGCTGTTCGTGCTGCAGCACGACGAACGTGCGCTGCTCGGCGACGCCGCCGACGCGTTCGTGGTGGTGGCGCTGTGGTCGGGTCCGCGAGCGGACGGGGATGGGTCGCTGTACGTGATGCGGCGACGCCAGCCGGACTGATCACCAGCGGAACTGCTGCACCAGCGCTTCCAGTTGGGCGGCGGCTTGGCGCAGGTTGGTGGTCAACGACGCGGTATCCCCGGCGAGTTGGCGGGTTCGCTTGGTGCCGGCGTCGACGCGTGGGCAGACTTCGCCGATGGTGTTCGCGTCGGCCACCGCAGTCGCCACCAGGGCCTGCACCGAACCGCAGGTGCGGTCCTGGTCGGTGACGACCTGACGGATCTCGTTCTGGTGGTTGCGCACGGACTCGACCAGCGTGCGCACGTCGGCCATCTCCGCGGCCGAACTCTCGCTCTCGCGCTGCAACTCGACGACCGACAGGTCGATCGTCGCGGCCTGCTCGGCGGTGCGCTGGGCCAGGCTGCGCACCTCGTCGGCGACCACCGCGAAGCCGGCACCCGCCTCGCCGGCGCGGGCGGCCTCGATGGCCGCGTTGAGCGCCAGCAGGTTGGTCTGGCTGGCCAGGCTGCGGATGATCTCGGTGACCTGGCCGATGTCCCGGCTGCTCTCGGCGAGCTTCTGCACGGCGCCGTCGACGCGCTGGACGGTGTTGGCAACGCGGGTCGACAACTGGTGGGCCTGCTCGGATCCGGCCATGACCTGGCTGCTGCCGGCGGCGAGCGCCACCGTGGTCCGTTCGGCGTCGCCGACCGCATCGCAGATGCTGCCGCCCTTCTGGGCCAGCACGTGCGCGTGGCCCTCGGCTTCACTGGCCTCCTCGCTGAGCGAGCACGCCGTCTGGTCGAGTTGCTCGACCGAGCGGTTGAGCTGTTCGATGTTGGTGCCGACCGACGTGACGGTCGCATGGATCTTCTCCACGAACGCGTTGAACCCGATGGCGAACTCGCCGAGTTCGTCGTTCGATCGCACCTCGAGGCGCTGCGACAGGTCACAGTCACCTTCCCCGACCCCGCGCAGTACCTTGGCCATGCGGGCGATCGGATGCACGACCGCGCGCATCAGCAGCACGACGAGGACTACCAGCAGCAACGCCGTGATCGCCAGCATCAGCCCTCGATCGAAGGCCGCGTCGGCGCCGTCCGAGGCGACGGCGGCATCGGCCCGTTCGCGGCGTGACTGCAGGGACTCGGCGAACGAGGTCGCGGCGGCCCGGAAGGCGCCGTGCGCGGTGACGCGACGCTCGACGTGCGCTACGAAGTCGTCGATCGCCGCGCCGAGCCGGGTCGCAGCGGCGGTCGCGGCGGCGCCGCGTTCGGCCACGGTGTCGTCGTCGACGGGCTCGAAGTCGAACTCGTCCGACTCTTCGTAGAGCGCGCGCAGCGAGCCGGTGATCGACTGGATGGACAGCGTGAGCTGCAGCCTGGCCTGCTCGCCGGGTTCGGTGCCGGCGGTCGCCGCGTAGCGGTAGAACGCCCCCTGGACCCGTGCGATCAGCTGTCGGACCTCCGAGATCACGAACGTCGCGTCGTCCTCGTCAAGGTCCAGCACGGCCTCCTCGAGCGCCGACAGCTTGACCAGCAGCGGCGCCTGGCTGGCCTCGACGCTGGTGCGGCTCGCCTCGATCGCCGCCCGCATCGGCAGCAGCGGCAGCACCGTCGCTGCGAAGGTGCCGGTGCCGGCACGCAGCTCCTCGGGGCCGTTGGCCGTGCACGCCTCGAGGGCCGCGAGGCCTTCGCGCAGCCTGGTTTCGGTCGCTTCTCCCTGCGTCAGGGCGCGCACCTGGATGCGTGCCTCCAGCACCAGGCTGCGCGCCTTGACCAGGTCGTTGACGAACGCGCTCTGGCGCTCGGTGCGCTGCACCTGGATCGAGTCCTGCCAGGACATCCATCCGAGCAGAGAACCCTGCAGCAGGACGGCGCCGATCAGCTTCGTTCGTAGTCGGGCCATTGGAGTGTGGGCAGGATGTGGGCCTTGCTACTTGCCTAGATCGAGCTCGACCTGGGCGGCCTTGCCGTTGACGACGACGACCTCGTGCTGCAGCGAGTCGAACTTCTTGTTCCACGAGCGCAGCACGTACTTGCCGGCCGGCACGTCGGCGATCTCGAACTCGGCGCGATAGAACTTCTTGCCGTCGGCGTTCTTCTTGCGGCTCTTCTTCCACTTCGTCGCGGTGAAGAACGGCGAGTCGATCGCGACCACCGTCATGGTCATCTCCGGGTGCAGCCGGCAGACGATCGGAAAGCAGCCCGCCTTGTCGAACGTGTGCTCCTTCTTCTTGCCGGTCTCCATGTCGACGTCGAGCTTGCAGCAGTCGGTGTCGATGAACACGTTGTGGGTGACCTTGTCCCCGTTGAGGAACGTCACCCTGGTGCCGGTCTGCACCGGCAGCACGCGCGGCGAGAATTGCAGCTTCTTCTGGTTGACGGTGGCGGTCTTACCCTTGCCGGTCGTCGCGACCTTCTTGGTCGGGACCAGGTAGAGCACCATCTCCGCCTGCGACTGCGCGCCGCGCGTCCGCAGCCTCGCGGTGGTCGTCAGGTGGCCCTTGACCGAGCCGCTGGCCGGAGCCTGTGCCGGCAGCGACGCGGCCAGCAGCGTGGCGGCCGCGATTGGCAGGATGCGCATCACTTGCCTTGCTCCTCTGGTTGGCCTGCCGACGGCAGCGGCGGCAGCAGTGGGCGGCCCTGGTAGGTGCCGGTCAGCGACCGCAGGAACGCGACGAGGTCGCCGGTATCGCGCTCGTCGAGTTCGATCCCGAGCTGGTGATCGGCCATCTCGCGCACGGCCTGGGCCAGTGTCGCGACCGAGCCATCGTGGAAGTAGGGCGAGGTCACCGCGACGTTGCGCAGCGACGGCACCTTGAACATGTGGCGATCACGTTCGTCCTTGGTCACGTTGAACCGGCCGAGGTCGGCGTGCATGACGGCGCGGTCGGTGAAGTAGTCCTTGGCGCGGCCGAGCTTCTGGAACGCCTTGCCGCCGGCCGCTTCGCCGTAGTGGCACTCGGTGCAGCCGACGTGCTTGAACAACGCGTAGCCGCGCAGCTGGGATTCGTTCAGCGCGCCCTCGTCGCCTTCGAGCCAGCGATCGAACGGCGCATCCGGAGTGACCAGCGTCAGCTCGAACGTCGCGATCGCCTCGAGGATGTGGTCGCGGTCGATGTCGTCCTCGCCCTCGACGTCGTCGAAGGCCTTGGCGAATGCGGCCACGTAGGCCCGGTCCTGCTGGATGCGTGCGACGATCTCGTCGAAGTCGCTGCCCATCTCCCCGGCCGCCTCGGGCGGACCGCCTGCTTGCTCCTGCAGGTCCTGCGCACGCCCGTCCCAGAACTGCGCGACCGACAGCGCTGCGTTGAACACGGTCGGGGTGTTGACGGGGCCGACCTGGCCGTAGATGCCGACGGCACGGGCGAAGCGATCGATCCCGCCGAAGCGCAGGTCGTGGCAGGTGGCGCACGAGACCGTGAAGTCCTTCGACAGGCGCGTGTCGTGGAACAGCATGCGACCGAGCTCGATCCGCGCCGGGTCGTTCTCGAGTCCGGTGATCTCCTCGAGTTCTTCGAGATCGGGCAACACCTCCAGCGGCTCGTCGTCGGTCGGCGTGCGCAGCACCACCAGCGCGGCTTCCGCCTGGTCCGCCACGCTCGTTTCCCCGGCCGGCGCCGGCGCCGGCTGTGGCGCAGGGTCCCCGACCGATGGTTGCTGCGTTCGGGTGATCTCTTCGTTGGTTCCCTGGCAGGCGGACGCCAGCAGGACATAGCCGAAGAGCGTAGCAATACGCGTTGGTAGCATGAGCACCCCCGGCATCGTCCGGATGCGGGGGCCGCGTTCAGGTGTGATACGCCTAGGGGATCACCCGCGCCCCGGTCGCCACCCTCAGCCGCGCGGGTGCAGCCGCTGGTGCACGGCGCGCAGCCGCTCGTGGTCGACGTGCGTGTAGATCTGCGTCGTCTGCAGCGACGCGTGGCCGAGCATCTCCTGCACGCTGCGCAGGTCGGCGCCGCCGGCGACCAGGTGGGTGGCGAACGAATGGCGCAGCGCGTGCGGCGAGCAGGCGACGTCGAGGCCGGCGTCGGCGGCGGCCTTGCGCACGACCTGGTAGATGCGCACGCGGTCGAGCGGCCGGCCGGTGCGCGACAGGAACAGCACGTCGCCGGGATCGCGCCCGGCCCGCTGACGCAGCTTCGGCCGCACCTGCTCGCGGTAGCGCTGCAGCCACTGCAGCGCGACGTCGGCGATCGGCACCAGCCGCTCCTTGTTGCCCTTGCCGAACGCGCGCAGCATGCGGTGCTGCTCGACGATGCTGGTGGTGCGCAGGTTGGTGACCTCGCTGACGCGGCAGCCGGTCGCGTAGAGCACGTGCAGGATCGCGAGGTCGCGCACCGCGAGGTCGCCGTCGGCGTCGCGCTGCAGCATGCGTTCGACGTGGCGGCGGCTCAGCGCCTTGGGCAGCTTCTGCTCGAGCCTGGCGCCGAGCAGGCCGTCGGTGACGTCGTCGTCGGCCAAGCCCTCGGCGTGCAAGAACCGGTAGAAGCCGCGGATCGCCGCCGCGGCGCGCGCGACCGACGCCGGCGCGTGGGTCTCGAGCAGTTCGCCGAGGTGGCGGTCGATCCGTTCGCGGTCCGGCAGCCGGTCCTCGTCCCGCAGCAGCCGCTCGAGGTCATTGCGGTAGGCGGCGACGGTGTGGCGGGATACCTGCAGTTCGGCGCCGAGGTGCACCAGGAAGTCCGCCATCGCCTGCTGGGGCCGCGCCCCGGGCTGGTCTCGGTCCGCCGCATTCCGCCGCATCCGGGCATTCTCGACCGCTCGGCACGTCCAGGAAAGAGAAGAACGGCGATCGCGTCGGGCCTGTCTTGACCGTCTGTCTGGGCCTCCGTATCGTCCTCGCCCCTCGACCGGGGGTTGTTCCGCGGTCGACGCCATCCAACCGTGTCCGAACGGCTGTCGAACCCAGGCAGCCCAGCAACATGCCGAAGCCGACCAAGACCGAGCTGAAGAAGTACCAGGACATCCTGAAGCTGCAACTCGCCACGCTGAAGGGAGATGTAGGCTCGATGCGCGACGAGGCGCTGCGTGCCTCGGACCAGGACGCCTCGGTGGACCACCTCGCCGACCAGGGCACCGACAACTACGACCAGGGCTTCATGCTGAGCCTGATCGAGAACGAGGAGGAGACCATCAAGCTGATCGAGGAGGCGCTCGATCGCATCGATGGCGAGGGCGACTGGCCGTTCGGCGCCTGCCCGATGTGCCTCGAGGAGGCCGAGGAGGCCAAGGCGGCGAAGAAGAAGACCGGCAAGAAGGCCGCCGACGCCTGGATCCCGAAGGCCCGCCTCGAGTACCTGCCGTGGGCGCGCTACTGCGTCGCGCACCAGGAGACCGAGGAACGCAACCGCGAGAGCGCGTGAGCGACACGCCCGAGGCCGCGGCTGCCGCCGCCGGGGGCGAACGGCCCCAGGCAGCGACGGAGCCGAAGACGCTCGCCGGCAAGTGGTGGTTCTGGCTGCCGTGGCCGCTGCTGGTCGTCGCCGACCTCTGGAGCAAGGCGGCGGTGTTCGCCTTCATGGCGGAGAAGCATCCGGACCTGGTCGAGGAGCGCCGGCCGCCGCACCTGGTCTTCCAGACCGACGTCCTGCAGTTCGACCTGGTGACCTGGGGCAACACCGGCACCATCTGGGGGCTGTTCCAGGACGGCACGCTGGTGCTGATGATCCTGCGTTGCTTCGCGCTGGTCGGCCTGCTGTGGTTCGTGCGCACGACGTCGCGCACCGCGCGGCTACAGCTGCTGGTCCTGAGCCTCGTGTTCGCCGGGGCCGTCGGCAACCTGTACGACAACTTCGTGCGCGCCGACCGCTCGGTCCGGGACTTCCTGCACTTCTCGGGTTCGTGGCCGTGGCAGTGGGACTTTCCGGCGTTCAACGTCGCCGACTCGTGCATCACGGTGGGGGCGATCGGCCTGTTCTTGCTGTTGTGGCGGGACGATCGCGCCCCAAACAAGAAGCAGGTATCCTGATCCCGGTCCCATCGTGCTCCAGACCCGACTCCACAGCCTCGAACTCGACAACCCGGTGCTCAGCGCGTCGGGCACCTTCGGGTCCGGCTGGGAGGGGCGGCAGTTCTCCGACCTCGGCATGGTCGGCGGGCTGGTCAGCAAGACGGTGACGCTGGCGCCGCGGCCCGGCAACCCGCCGCCGCGCATCCAGGAGACGCCGTCGGGCATGCTGAACGCGATCGGCCTCGAGAACAAAGGGGCCGACCACTTCCTCGCCGAGACGCTGCCGCGCATGCACGAACTGGCGGCCGGCGGCCGCCGCGACGGCCGCCACGGCCCGCGCGTGATCGTCAACATCGGCGGCTCCGACGACGAACTGCAGCAGCTGGCGCAGCGCTTCTGCGAGGCCGGCGTCGACGCGCTCGAGGTCAACCTGTCGTGTCCCAACGTCGCGCACGGCACGCGCGCCTCGACCGACCCGGAGCTGACCGAGCGCACGGTCGCCGCGGTCAAGCGGGTCGCGACCGTGCCGGTGTTCGCCAAGCTGACGCCGAACATCGCCGACGTCGTGCCGATCGCGACCGCGGCCAAGGCCGGCGGCGCCGACGGCGTCACGCTGATCAACACGCTGGTCGGCATGGCGATGGACTGGCGGAAGCGCCGGCCGGTGCTCGGCAACGTCACCGGCGGCCTGTCGGGGCCGGCGGTCAAGCCGGTCGCGATGCGCATCGTCTACCAGGTCGGCAAGGCGCTGCCGGACCTGCCGATCCTCGCGGTCGGTGGCGCCCACTCGGCGCAGTGCGTGCTCGAGTTCCTGTGTGCGGGTGCCTCGGCGGTGCAGTTCGGCACCGCGATGTTCTCGGACCCGACGCTGATGGTGCGCGTCGCCGACGAGCTCGAGGAGCTGCTGGCCGCCGCCGGCACCACGGTCGCAGACCTGCGCGGTGCGGCGCACCGCGAGGTCGCGGAGGTGACGCGATGAAGCTCACCTCGCTGACCCGGGAGATGGTCGAGCGCGCGGTCTCGATCTATCAGGACCTCGCCTACGGATCGGTCGCGCCGAGGCGCCGCATCGCAACCGGCGCCGACGGCGGCAAGGGGCCGCTCGGCATGTTCCACAAGGAGCAGGTCGAGTGCGTGCCGGGCCACGCGTGCCAGCGCTTCAGCATGCGGCTCGGCAACCGCAACTACCCGTTCATGAAGCTGCTCCTGCAGGAGCACCTGATCGCCGGCGAGTTCTTCTTCGCGGTCGACACCCACGACCAGATGGAGATCGGGCCGGAGTTTCCCGACTACGAGCAGTGGATGGCGGTGCGCAAGTTCAACTGCGAACTGAAGCGACGCATCGAGGACAGCTTCGAGCAGGCCGGCCTGGACACGGCGGCGGTCGTGCGCGGCCTGATCGTCGACGAGTGCCGCGACGACGGCAAGCCGTGCCGCGGTCTGGTGCTGATCGTCGACGACGAGGAGGACCTCGCCGCCGCGGTCGAGGCGCTGATCCAGCGGGCCGGCTTCCGGACCTGCAAGGTGCACGACGGCCGTTCGGCGCTGGTCGCCACCCGCGAACTGGCGCCGGACCTCGTGCTGCTCGACTACGAACTGCCCGAGCTCGACGGCCTGCAGGTGATCGACGAGCTGCGTCGCGACGCCGCGACGCGCGACGTGCCGGTGCTGCTCAACAGCGCCGCGCGCATGACGATGGCCGACATCCAGCGCGCCGACGGCTTCCTCAGCAAGCCGTTCCCGGAGAGCCTGCTCAACGCGATGATCGACCGCGTGCTCGACAAGCACGCGGCGGGCCGCGGGAGGCGCGCGTGAGCACCGACGAGAGCAACGCGGCGGCGCCGCCGCGCAGCGTGCGCGCCACCGGCTTCGTGTCGGCGGTGCTGCTGGTGGTGCTGTTGGCGACGACCGGCCTGCCGGTCGACGCGCAGCATCTGGGTGACGAACAACAGGTCGCCTGCTGCGTGGTGCAGCGCACCCACAGCGCCTTCCGGGCGTGCGAACCCGAGGACCTCGCCGGCGCGGACACCGCGACCATCGAGGTCGCCCCGCCCAGGGTCGCGCCGCGCACCGCGCGGGTCGACAGCTGGGGGCTGCCGCCGCCGCGCGCACCGACGAACCGACGCTGATCGCGTCCATCCGTTCGTCCATTCCACGTTGTCTATTCCACGTTGTCCAATCGCGGCGCGTGGTGCCGGTGCGCGCCCCGACGGCGCTTTCCGGCTACCGGTCCCAGACCGGCGCGCCGCCAGATCCAGAACACCATCCGTCCGTCATGAAACTCGATTTCGGTTCGATCCCCACGCGCATCGGCAAGGCGCTGCAGGGAGTCTTCGGCTCCGCCAACAAACGGGCCCTTCAGCAGTACGACGCCATCGTCAAGCAGGTCAACGACCTCGGCGAATGGGCCGGCGGCCTCAGCCAGGAGCAGATCCAGGCCGAGGTCGCGGAGATGAAGCAGGCCGTGCAGGAGGGCAAGACCAACCTCGACGACTGCATGCCCAAGATGTTCGCGCTGACCCGCGAGGCGGCGTCGCGAACGATGTCGATGCGCCACTTCGACGTGCAGCTGATCGGCGGCGCCGTGCTGCACCACGGCAAGATCGCCGAGATGTCGACCGGTGAGGGCAAGACCCTGGTCGCGACGCTGCCGGCCGCACTCAACGCGCTCAGCGGCAAGGGCGTCTACGTCGTGACGGTCAACGACTACCTCGCCAAGCGTGACCGCGATTGGATGGCGCCGGTGTTCGAATACCTCGGCCTGACGGTCGGCGCCGTGCAGGGCTCGATGCCGCCGCACCTGCGTCAGCCGCAGTACGAGTGCGACATCACCTACGGCACCAACAACGAGTTCGGCTTCGACTACCTCCGCGACAACATGAAGTGGAAGGTCGAGGAGCAGGTGCAGAAGCGCCTCAACTTCGCGATCGTCGACGAGGTCGACTCGATCCTGATCGACGAGGCGCGCACGCCGCTGATCATCTCGGGTGAGGGCGAGGGCACCACCGACCGCTTCGTGATGGCCGACCGCATCGCGCGGCAGCTGAAGGCGGACGAGCACTTCGAGATCAAGCTCAAGGAGCAGCAGTGCGTGCTCAACGAGGTCGGCATCGAACGCGCCGAGAAGCTCGTCGGGGTCGACAGCTTCTACAGCGACCCCGCGCACATGGAGTGGCCGCACCTGCTCGAGACCGCGCTGCGGGCGCACCACATCTACGAGAAGGACAAGAACTACGTCGTCGTCGAGACCAAGAGCGAGGACGGCACGCCGCAGCCCCCCGAGGTCGTCATCGTCGACGAGTTCACCGGCCGCCTGATGCCGGGCCGCCGCTGGAGCGACGGCCTGCACCAGTGCGTCGAGGCCAAGGAGGGCCTGCCGCCGCGTGAGGAGAACCGCACGCTGGCGACGATCACGCTGCAGAACTACTTCCGCCTGTTCAACAAGCTGGCCGGTATGACCGGCACGGCGATGACCGAGGCGGCCGAGTTCTCGCGCATCTACGACCTCGACGTCGTGCAGATCCCGACCAACAAGCCCAACCAGCGCAACGACATCAACGACCAGGTCTACCTGGACGAAAACTCGAAGCTGATCGCGATCGCCGAGGAGATCAAGGGCGAGCACGAGAAGGGTCGCCCGGTGCTGCTCGGCACCACGTCGATCGCCAAGTCGGAGAAGCTGTCGGAGGCGCTGACCAAGGCCGACATCCCGCACAACGTGCTCAACGCCAAGAACCACGAACGCGAGGCCGAGATCGTCACCCAGGCGGGTCGCAAGGGGCGGGTCACCGTCGCGACCAACATGGCCGGCCGCGGCACCGACATCGTGCTCGGCGGCAAGGCCGAAGCGCTGTGGGAGGGCGAGTGCCAGCAGCAGGGCCTCGACCTCGAGTCCGACGAAGCCAGGCAGCTGCGCGAGCAGATCGAGACGCAGTGCAAGGCCGAGCAGCAGGAGATCCTGGCGCTCGGCGGCCTCTACGTGATCGGCACCGAGCGCCACGAGGCGCGCCGCATCGACAACCAGCTGCGCGGTCGCTGTGCCCGCCAGGGAGACCCGGGACAGACCAAGTTCTTCCTGTCGTTCGACGACGACCTGATGCGCATCTTCGCGCGCGACTGGGTCCGCACGATGATGGAGCGCATGGGCCTGAAGGAGGGCGAGGTCATCGACAGCCCGATGGTCACGCGCGGTATCGCCAAGGCGCAGAAGAAGGTCGAGGCGCGCAACTTCGACGTGCGCAAGCACCTCATCGAATACGACGAGGTGATGGACAAGCAGCGCAAGTTCGTCTACACGCAGCGCCAGGAGGCGCTCGAGTACAAGGGCGTGCGCGACAAGACCCTCGGCATGTTCGAGGAGGTGCTCGAGCCGGTCGTCGAACGCTACTCGGCCGACAAGGACAAGCCGGTCGACTACGACGAGATCCGCGCCTGGCTGCTGCACCGCTGCGACGAGGAACTCGACCTCGACGGCCTCGAGCAGGCGCCGCGCGAGAACCTGTTCTCGTGGATCATGGAGCGCGTCGAGAAGCTCTACGAGGCGCGCGCCGAGCTCTACGGCGAGCACTGGGAGGGCGTGCAGCGCTTCCTGATCCTCGAGACGATCGACAACAAGTGGAAGGATCACCTCTACGCGATGGAGATCCTCAAGCAGGGCGTCAGCCTGCGCAGCTACGCGCAGGTCGACCCGAAGAACGAGTACAAGAAGGAAGGCTTCGAGAAGTTCCAGGCGCTGAAGACCGAGATCGCCGACCACATCTGCGGCTTCGTCTTCAAGAAGGAGGCGACCGACACGATCTGCGACCTGGTCACCGGCAAGCTGCAGCCGCGCCAGCAGCAGCAGCCGGCGATGCCGCAGATGCCGCAGACGCCCGAGGAACTGCAGGCGCTGTTCGAGTCGCTGATCGCGGCCGGCAAGGTGCCGCAGGAGGTGCTCGACCGGATGGAGGCCGGCGAGCGGTTCACGCTGCGCGCGACGCCGCAGGGCCTGGCGCTGGCGCCGGCCGAGGCGCCGGAGAACGTCGGCCAGGCCAACCCCGGCGAGCCGTCGGCGCCGGCCGACGGTGGCGCCCAGGCGGCCCCGCCACAGCAGCCGCAGCCGCCGCGCAAGCCGTCCCCGGCGCAGCGTCTGGCACCCGCGCAGCGGCTGGCACCGGCGCAGCCGATGCCGCGTCCGCCGCAGCCGCAGCAGCCGGCCCCGCAGCCGCAGGGCCGCCCGGCCGGCATGCCGAAGCCCGGCCGCAACGACCCGTGCCCGTGCGGGTCGGGCGTGAAGTACAAGAAGTGCTGCGCGCCGGCGTTCGACTAGTCGCCCCGACATGTCGGACCAGCATCGCGAACCGGCCGCCGAGCACCTCGGCCCGAGCATGCCGCTGCCTCGCAGCGGCGTGCGCGGCTGGCTGACGATGGGCCTCTACCAGCCGCTGTTCGCGTTCGCGTTCCTGCTCTACAGCCCGGTGCTGCTGTGGCGGCTCTTGTTCGCGCCCAAGGGCCAGCGCACCAGCATGCGCGAGCGCATGGGCTTCGTGCCGCCGCGCGCCGACGCGTCGCGGCCGTTGGTCTGGATCCACGGCGTCTCGGTCGGTGAGGTCAAGGCGGCGAGCAACTTCGTCGCCAAGCTGCGCGCGCAGCGGCCCGACGTCGACCTGGTGATCTCGACCACGACGCCCAACGGCAGGCTGGTCGCGCACCAGGAGTACCCGGACCTGCCGGTCGTCACCTACCCGCTGGACCTCGCCAACTTCCCGGCGCGGGCGCTGTCGCGGCTGCGGCCGCGCTGCGTGTTGCTGATGGAGCTCGAGATCTGGCCGAACTTCCTGCAGGCCGCCCGCAAGCGCGACATCCCGGTCGCGGTCATCAACGGCCGCATCAGCGAGCGCACCTTCAAGGGCTACCGGATGGCGCGCGGGCTGCTGCCGCAGCTGGACCTGATCAGCAAGTACTGCGTGCAGGACCTCGCCTACCAGCGGCGCCTGCTCGACCTCGGCGTCGACCGTTCGCGCGTGTTCGTGACCGGCAACATGAAGTACGACAGCGTCGTGATGGGGCAGCACCAGCAGGCCGCCGCCGAGCTGCGGCCGTGGCTCGCGCCGGCCGGCGAACGGGTGCTGGTGACCGGCTCGACCCACGACGACGAGGAGGCCTGCGTGCTGCAGGCGGTGGCGAAGATCCAGGCGCGCTGCGACCTCGCGGTGCGCACCGTGCTGGTGCCGCGCCACCCCGAGCGTTCGTCGTCGATCTGCGAAGTCGTGCAGCAGCGCGGCCTGCGCCCGGTGCGCTGGAGCGAGGTCCGGCAGGCGCCGCCGCCGCTGCAGCCCGAGGACGTCGTCGTGGTCGACACCATCGGCCAGCTGCAGCGCTTCTACGCCGCCTGCGACGTCGCGTTCGTCGGCGGCAGCCTGGTGCCGCACGGTGGCCAGAACATGCTCGAACCCGCGGCCCAGGGCCGCGCGGTGATCTTCGGCCCGCACACCACCAACTTCCGACGCGACGTCGAGCTGCTGCTGGCCGCCGACGCGGTGGTGCAGGTGCCCGACCGCGAGCGGTTCGTCGACGGCCTCGAACGGCTGCTGCGTGACGACGCGCTGTGTCGCGCCTACGGCGAACGGGCCCGCCGCGTGATCACCCAGAACCAGGGCGCGACCGCGCGCACGCTCGACCTCGTCGTCGATCTGGTCGGCGCCTGAGCCCGCGCGGGCGGCCGCCTCATTGGGCGGCGGCTCATTGAGCGGCCGGGGCCGTTTGGCTACCGTCCTCGCGATGAACTGTCCGTGCACCAGTGGTAAGCCGTTCGCCGAGTGCTGCGAGCCGATCCTGACGGGGGCCGAGAAGGCCAAGACGGCCGAGCAGCTGATGCGCTCGCGCTACACCGCCTATGCCACCGGCAACGTCGACTGGATCATCGAGACCCAGTCCGAGGACGGCCGCAAGTTCGTCGATCGCAAGGCCACCGAGGAGTGGTCGAAGCGCGCCGAGTGGCACCGGATGGAGGTGCTCGAGGTGCAGCAGGGCGGCGAGGACGACGACGAGGGCTTCGTCGACTTCAAGGCCTACTACACGCTCGGCGGCGAGGACATCACGCACCACGAGGTTGCCTCGTTCCGCAAGGAGGACGGCACCTGGTACTTCGTCGACGGCGTCGAGGTCAAGCCGCGGCCGTTCAAGCGCCTCGACAAGAAGGTCGGGCCCAACGAGAAGTGCCCGTGCGGCAGCGGCAAGAAGTTCAAGAAGTGCTGCGGCAAGCCCGGCGTGGCCAACTGAGCGCGTAGATCCGAGCGCGACCGCGTCGCTCGCGAGCCGCTACGCGATGACGAAGTAGCGGCCGTCCGGCGACTGCACCAGCGGATCGTTGCGCAGCAGGTCGGCCAGGCACTCGCGGAACGCCGACAGGTCGGGCCGCACGCGCAGCACGTCGTCGATGGTGACGACCTCGCCGAGTTGGCGCAGCGCCTGGCGGCCGGAGCGGGCCAGGATGCGCGGCAGCGCCAGGTCCTCGAGCGCGACGATGTTCGGCGCCAGCACCTCGAACGGGCCGTTGCGGCGCAGGATGTCGGCGAGCAGTTCGGGCGACAGCCACTTGCCGCCGAGGTCGCTCTGGTCGACGAGGTCCTTGAGCGCCTCGGCCTGCGCGTAGCCGGCGCGCTTCTGCAGCTGCTCGAGCACCAGCTTGATCAGGCGCTGCATGCGCTCGGCGTTGAACGGGTAGTTGGTCAGCGTGTCGACGCGGTCCGGGCCGGCATCGACGAACGCGCGGTTGTGCTCGAGCAGGCGCGTCACCAGGCGGCGCTGCGACGCCGGCTGGTTGGAGATGAACAGACCCTTGACGACGTCCCCGGCGGCGCGCCGGAAGGCCCGCTGCAGGCGCTTCATCACCGTCGACTGGGTCATGTCGGCGGCGCAGGCCTCGCCGCGGCCGAGCATGCGCACGCGCGGATCGCCGCGCAGCTGGTCGAGCACCAGCCAGGCGGTTTCGTCGTCGTGCTCGTCGCGCAGCAGGTCGACGATGTGCAGCCGGTGGTCGGACGTCGAGACCCGGCGCGCGGTCTGCTCGACCAGTTCGGCGAGGTCGGAAAGGCGCTGCTCGTGCCAGCGCCGCAGCGACCAGCGCTCCTCGCCCAGCCGCACGAACGCGCCGTCCTCGGTCAGGTGGCGCAGCAGCCGCGAGCGCGACGCGAACCGGAACCGTTCGCGGTAGGCGAACGTCAGGTCGCTCAGCGAGGTCGCCTGGCCCAGCTCGGTCAGGATCTCGAGCAGCCGGGCCGCCGGCTTCAGCGGATCGGGCACCGCGACCTCGCCGAGCTCGGCGTCGAGCTCGACCGCGGTGCGCAGCTCGGTGCGCAGGACGTGCATCAGCACGCCGCGCGGCACGCTCGCCCCGCGCTGTTCGAGCTGCTGTTCGATCGAGTCGATCGGCATCGGCAGCAGGTGCTGCGGCGCCAGCGACGGCAGCGTGCGCAGCAGCTCGCGGAACACCCGCGGGGTCACGCCGTGCAGCGCGCCGCGGTGCAGGTGGCAGCGGTGCGGCAGGCAGAACGCCGCCAGCCGCAGGCCGAGCTCGGGGTCCTCGCACGCGTCGGCGAGCACCTGCACCAGCGATCCCCTGGCGGCGTGCGTCGGCAGCAGCACCCCGTCGAACGCCGAGAACTCGCGCTCGAGCTCGTCCTGCATGCGCGTCATCAGCGCCGCGCTGTGCTGCATCAGGGTCGCGCGGATCGCCTGCAGGCTGTCGTCGAGGGCGGTGTCGCCGAGCAGCTGCTGCAGCGCGTGCCGGGACTGCACCGGTTCGTCGATGCCGACCGCGGCGATCATCAGCCGGCGGTCGACGTCCTCGAGCGGGCCGAGCAGCTGCGCGCGCAGCGTCGGCCAGTCGTCGGTCGCCGACGACGCGAACTGTCGCAGGCTGTCGCCGAGCGCCCGGCCGAGCGCGTCGCGCAGGCGGGCGGCGTCGTCGTCGGTGAGCGCGTCCGGGGCGCCGTCGAGCGCATCGGCGACGGTCAGCAGACCACGGTCGCACAGCCGTTCGGCGAGTTCGTCGTCCAGCCGCAGCTGGACGAGCGGCAACTCGAGGAGCGCTGCGGGCAGCACGCGGGCGGCGTTGCCGGCCTCGGCAGCAGGGCTGTGCGGTCCGGTGCTCATCGACGTGGGCGGATGTTCTTGAAGACCGGTCGGCGGTTGCGACGCTCGATCGCCATCTCGAGCACGACCTCGGGCACCATCGGCTGCAGCGCCGCCTGCGACACGCCGGCGGCGAGCAGGCCCTCGCACAGGTGCAGCTGCACCTGCGGGTGGTTGGGCCGCGTCAGCAGGTCGGTCATCGCGGCGTGCGCGAGGTGGGGCGGCAGGTCGATCAGCAGCGTCGCGGCGCGCAGGTTGCCGCGGCGGGTCGCGCCGACGAACACCGGCATGCGCTCGGCGACCAGCGCCGGCGAGCAGCGCACCAGGGCCTTACGCAGCAGGTCCGCCTGGTCGTTGCGGGTGGCGTTCATGTAGACCGGCAGCACCGCGTCGACCATCGACGCGTCGCCCAGGCGTGCGGCGATGTCGGCGAGCGCGGCGGTCTTGGTCGAGCCACGCTGCACCGACAGCAGCAGCGACGTGGCCACCGCGCTGCGTTCGGCGGGCGTCAACGACAGGTTGGGCAGCACCGCCAGGCTCAGCGCCGCGTCGTGCGCGATGCGCGGCTCGGCGTGCTCGAGGTTCTGCGCCAGCAGGTGGCCGAGCGCGTTGCTGGTGCTCGCCTGCAGCAGCTGTTCGGTGTGGGCCAGCAGCGCCGGGGTCGTGGGCAGCACGCCGCGGCCGCCGCCGAGCGTGTGCAGCACCGGGCCGACGCGCTTCAGGAACAGCACCCGTTCGTCGCCGGCCTGCAGCGCGAACAGGCTGCGGCCGCAGCAGCGGCCGGCCGGCTCGGTCAGCGTGAACGTCGCCCCGACCGCGCCCTTCAGCACCGCGTCGGCGCGCAGCGTCAGCTGGTGCCACTGCGGCGTCGGGTGCACGGACTGGGTCACGGTGGCGCGCACGACCAGGTCGGCGCGCTGCGCGAGCGTCGCGAGCGTGGTGGCCTGGTCCTGCGAAGGCAGGGCCTGGAGCAGCATGACCGCGAGCGCGCTCGCCTTGATCAGCGGATGGTTCATCGCAGCAGGATCCTCTGGCGCAGGTAGGCGAGGTCGATGTCGCGGAACTGGTAGTCCAGCGAGGTCATCGCCTCGTAGCCGACCGAGGGCGCCATCACCTCGGCCGCGCCGGCGAACGTGTCGTGCAGCGAAGAGTCCCCGAACAGGCCGTTCGGCATCGCGCCGGGAGCGACCAGACCGACCGAATGGCCGACCTCGTGCGCCAGGATCACGCCGATCACCGCCGCCCAGTCGTCCATCGCGGCCATCACCGTGTTCCAGCGGGCGCGCTCGGAGCCGCTGGCGGCGTCGTAGTCGAAGTCCGGCCGCAGCACGGCCGCGTCGAGCGGGTGGCTGCCGGCCGGCGTGCCGCCCATCTCCGGGCACAGCGGCAGGAACTTGCTGGCGAACACCGTCTGGAACGACGGATACACCTGCTGGTGGATGCGCGCCTGGTAGAGGAACATCTCCGACGGGAACACGCCGGTGCCCGGCGAGTTGCTGGTGTTGCGCTCGGCGACGTTGCCGTTGCGGTAGTCGTAGTAGGCGCGGCCCAGCACGCCGGTGCTCTCATCGCCGTAGGTGCGCGTGCGGTCGCCCTCCGGATCGAGGCCGCCGAGCGCCATCTGCATGTGCGGCAGCGAGATCGGTTCGAACGTCGAGAAGCGCAGCTGCACCGAGCCCGAGTCCAGCGGTTCGCCGCGCTGGCCGCGCTTGTAGAGCGCGTTGGCCTTCGCCAGGATGCCGTCGAGCACGACCGCCTCGAGCCACGCGTTGCTGCCGTTCGGATCGCCGTCGGTGGCGAAGCCGAGCCGCAGCATGTCGTCGGCGAAGTCCGGCCGGCCGTTGCTGTCGCGGTCGAGGTCGGTGCGGACCCAGACCACCTGCGTGCGCTCGAACGGCAGCGCGCCGCCCGATTCGTTGTCGACCTCGAACGCGATCACGTTGGACTGGCCGACGTTGCCGCTCAGGTCGCGGGCGCGCACCGTCATCGTCCAGCTGCCCGCCGACAGCGCCGCCGACTCCGGGACTTCGACGCTGACGGTGTTGTAGCCGACGTCGGCGACCGCCATCAGCGTCTCGGCGTCCGGGCCGAGGCCGCCGGCGAACTCGACCTGGACCGAACCCATGTCGACCCACTGGCTCTGTGCGTCGCTGGTGCTGATGTCGATGGTCCAGCCGTACGGCGGCAGCACCAGGCCGCTGCGACGCGACTCGGGGATGCCGTTGATCGAGGCCGTCACCGACGGCGCGATGCCGTCGACCAGCGAGCTGGTGCGGAAGCGCGACAGGCGGTCGCTGTCGAACCAGTTGCCGGTCTTGCGGCGCGGGCCGGAGTTGCCGCCGACCACGCGCATCCGGTAGTAGGCGTTGCTGGCCAGGTTGGTGGCGGGCGAGAACGTCACCACGCGGTCGCTGCCGTCGACCGTCAGGTCGCCGGCCAGCGGGTTGCCGAAGTCGTCGGTGAACAGGATCGTCGAGGTGTTGAGCGTCGCCGGGTCCATCGGCGCGTCGAACACCACCGTCAGATCGGAGCCGACCGCGATCGAGACGGCGCCGTCGGGAGGCAGCAGGATCGCGTCGGGCAGTTCGCCGTCGGCCGAGGTCGTGAACGTGATCGTGACATCGGCGCCGGGCACGTTGCCGGCGAGGTCGTGCAGGCCGTCCTGGCCGCCGCGCAGCCGCAGCGTGCACTCGGTGTCGGTCGGCAGCGTCAGCACCGGCGTGACCCGCACGGTGTCGGTCGAGACCCGTTCGACCACCGACGCCCAGACCTGGCCGTCGACCAGCAGCTGCACGGTCTCGGTGTCGATCCAGTCCTCGTCGAGGTCCTCGTCGAACTGCACCTCGGCGACCAGCACGCCGGGCACCCGCGTCTCGCCGGCCGCAGGAGAGCTGGCGACGACCACAGGCGCGGTCTGGTCGGTGCCGGTGGTGAAGGTCAGCGCCTGGGTCGCGCTCAGCTGGTTGCCGCTGACGTCGGTGGCCGCGGCGCCGCCGAGCAGGAACGCCAGCGTGTAGCCGCGGTTCTGCTGCAGCGTGACCGTCGGCCGCACCCGCAGCGTGCGCTGGTCGCGGGTCGCCTCGATCGCAAACGGCACGATGCTGCCGAACTCGTCCTGGAACAGCAGCGACGCCGCTTCGACCGTCGCCGGGTCCATCGACTCGTCGAACGTGAAGGTCGGCTGCACCAGCGGCGAGATGCCGGTCGCGTTGAGCGCCGGCCAGGCGGTCGCGACGCTCGGCGCGTCGGCGTCGTCGGCGGTCGTGAACGTCGACTGGAACTGCGCCTGCAGACGGTTGCCGGCGCGGTCCTCGAGCGCGGTCGTCGCGATCACGAAGAACTGTCGGTTGCCCGGCAGGTCCGCGTACGGGTCCATCACCACGGTCTGGTCGACGACCGTCGACGCGCACGGATAACGGCCGCCGAACACGTCGCGCAGGTAGAGCGTCTGGTCGGTGATCGACGCCTGCGCGATCACCTCGTCGAAGCTCAGCGTGAACTGGCCGGTGCGGCTGACGTTGCTCGCGTTGTTGGCGACGTCGAAGCCGGTCAGGGTCGGCGGCGTCTCGTCGAACGTGCGGAACGTGAACGTCGCGGTGGTGTCGAGGATGCGTCCGCTCTGGTCGGTGGTCAAAGCCGCCAGCTGGAACGTGTAGTCGGTCTCGTTCTTCAGCAGCTGGTCCGGCTGCACCGCGACGCGGCCGTTGGAGCCGGGCGTGAACGTCACCGGCACCGCGAGCTGGGTCTCGGTCTCGCGCAGCCAGGTGTCTGGGTAGGCGAACGTCTCCATCGCCATGTTGGCGTCGAACTCGAGCTGCAGCACGACGTCGACGGGCACCTGCACGGCCTGGTCGGCCGGGCTGTGGGCGACCAGATTCACGACACCGAACGCAGAGCCGGCGTTGCCGCCAGAGCCCGAGTTGCCGCCGCCGCCGCCGCCGCTCCCGCAGGCGGCCAATCCGAGCAGCGCGATCGCCGCAAGTCTCGTCGTGTTCCCCATGTATCCCCTGTTGTGCAACCCTGGTGCAGGGGGCCTTTTCGACTTGATCCGGACCTCGTTTGAAGTCCCGGAACGAGTCTTCGCAGACCCTCGCTGGCAAGGGGGGACTGGCGCGGGGCTGCACAGCGCGAGCTTCGAACCGCCGACAATGTCGGCAGTCCGCGCCGGCTCATGCGGGCTTCAGCAGCACCCGCAGGTCGCGCACGTTGGTGCCGGTCGGGCCCGGTTCGACGGCGCAGCCGAGCTGCCGCAGCAGCGGGTAGGCGTCGCAGCGGCGCAGGTGGTCGTCGACGTCGAGGCCGGCGGTGGCGGCGCGCGCCGCGGTGTCGCCGTCGACGACCGCGCCGGCGGCGGGGGAGTTGCCGTCGACGCCGTCGGTGCCGCAGCTGAGCACGGTGATCGGTCGGCCGGCGATGCGCTCGGCACAGCGCAGCGCGAACTGCAGGTTGCGCCCGCCGGTGCCGGGCGACGGCGGCAGTGGCACGCTCAGCTCGCCGGTCACGACCACCGCGACCGGCCGTCCCGGGTGGCGGCGCGCGAGCTGTTCGAGCCGCGCCAGCGAACGGTCGGCGGCAATCTCGTAGGGCAGGTCGTCGACGTCGAGCTCGTCGTCGACGACGACGTCGCTGCCGCGCAGGTGCGCCGCGGCGCGCTGCCTCGCGTGGTGCTCGTCGGCGATCGTCATCCAGCAGCTGCGGCTGGCGACCCGATCGGGCATCTCCGGCAGCGGCGGGATCTCGTCGCGCTCGGCCCGCCGCCGCAGCGCCTCGGGCAGCGCCTGCCACAGCTGCAGTTCGTCGAGGTCGCGACGCAGCGTGTCGGCCGGCTGTTCGAACATCGCGGTCGGTCCGGACGCGATCGTCTCGACCCCGCCCGGCACGTCGCTGACGAACAGCGTGCGCACGTCGCGGGCGCCGCCGGCGGCGATGCCGAGGCGGCCGCCCTTGACCGCCGACAGCCGCATGCGCACGGCGTTGATCCGGTCGATCGACGCGCCGCTGCCGACCAGCGCCTGTTGGAACGCACGCCAACCGTCGACCGTGACGGCGTCGTCGAGCGGCACCTCGAGCAGCGACGAGCCACCGCCGCTGGCCAGGAACACGACGAAGTCCTGGTCGCCGGCGCCGGCCGCCAGCTGCAGCGCGCGCCGGCCGGCAGCGAAGCTGCCCGCCGTCGGCAGCGGGTGGCCACCGGGCACGACCTCGAGCGGCGGCAGCGGCGCGTCGTCGTCGTTGGCGGGCACCAGCAGGCCGTGCACGCGTTCGCGGATCGGCGCCAACGTCGCCAGCGCGCGCTCGGCCATCGGCCGCGCCGCCTTGCCGAACGCGATCAGCAGCACCCGGCCGTCGTCGGCGAGCTGGTCGGGCACGACCCCGACGCAGCGCGGCACCCAGGTCTGCAGGCGGTCGCGGATGTGGTCGAGCACGTCGGCGTAGACCGCCCGCAGCAGCGCCGCCGGCTCGCTCACGACAGCACCTCGGGGTTGACCACGTGCTGCGGCGCCTCCTCGCCCGACAGCACCGCCGCGCAGTCGCGCGCGGCCAGCGCACACATCTGCGAGCGCACGCTGGTCACTGCGCTGCCGACGTGGGGCAGCAGCACGACGTTGGGCCGTTCGAGCAGCTGCTGCGGAACGTGCGGCTCGGCCTCGAACACGTCGAGCGCCGCGCCGCCGATCAGGTTCTCCTCGAGCGCCGCGATCAGCGCGCGTTCGTCGACGACCGGGCCGCGCGCGGTGTTGATCAGGATCGCGTTGCGCTTCATCGCGCACAGCTGCTCGACCGAGATCAGGTGGCGGGTCTCGTCGCTCAGCGGCACGTGCAGCGACACGAAGTCGCTCTCTGCGAGCAGCAGGTCGAGCGGCACGCGGGTGGCGCCGAGTTCGCGTTCGAGCTCTGCTGCGGCCGGCCGGCGGCTCGCGTAGAGCACGCGCATCGAGAAGCCGCGGGCCCGCCGCGCGACCGCCTGGCCGATGCGGCCCAGGCCGACCAGGCCCAGCGTGCGGCCGTGCACGTCGGCGCCGCACAGCAGGTCGACGTCCCAGCGCTGCCAGCGGCCGTCGCGCAGGTAGCGCTCCGCCTCCGGCAGCCGCCGCGCGGCCGCCAGCAGCAGCGCGAACGTCAGGTCGGCGGTCGCCTCGGTCAGCACGCCGGGTGTGTTGGTCACCACGATGCCGCGCCCGGTCGCCGCCTCTACGTCGATGTTGTCGTGGCCGACCGCGACCTGCGAGATCACCTTCAGGTTCGGCGCCGCCTCGATCACCTGCCGCGTCATCGGGTCGGTCAGCTGGCAGACGACCCCGTCGGCGAGCGCCAGCTTCTTCTGCAGGCGCGCTTCGTCCATCACCTCGTAGCCGTCCTGGTAGTCGACCACGCAGTGCTCCTGCAGGATCGGGATCGCGGCGGGGTAGACGTGACGGGTGACCAGCACGCGCGGCTTCATCGTGGCGAACGTAGCGGGGCCGCGGCGCGCAAGCGAACCCGCGCGCATTTGGTCCTGTGCGCGGTCGCGGTATCTTCGCTCGGGATGACCGTGCGCCGCTTCGCGTACTGGCGCGAGCCGCTGTGCCTGCTGTCGGCGCTGCTCTACGCCTGCAACCGCTTCTGGTGGAAGCCGTGCACCGACGATCCGTCGTCGTTCGTGCACTGCTACCTCGGCGACGTGCTGTGCCTGCCGGTGCTGCTGCCGGTGACGCTGTGGCTGCAGCGCCGCTGCGGTCTGCGCGGCCACGACGGCGCGCCGACGGCCGCCGAGTGGCTCGGCCACTGGCTGTTGTGGTCGGTCTGCTTCGAGGCGGTCGGGCCGTCGCTGCCGCTGCTGGCGCCGGGCGCGGTGCGCGATCCGTGGGACGCGGTCGCCTACGGCATCGGCGGCGCGTTCGCGGCGTTCTGCTGGCGGCTCGGGCCGACCGGCGTGGGCGATGGCGGGCCGCTGCGCGTGGCCGGGCGGTTCGCCCTGGCCGCTGCCGTGGCGACGTTCGTGTTGAGCGCCTACCGGGTCGGCGTGCAGCTGCCGTGATATCCTCGTGCGCATGTTGCGCCACCTCGCTTCGCTGCTGCTGTCGGTCCCGTTGGTCGCACAGGCGACGTTCTCGCACTACGTGCTGACCGAGCCGGCTCCCGGGGTGCCGGCCGAGGTCTACGCGGTCGACCCTGCGACCGGCGCTGCGGTGCTCGAGGTGTCGTTGACGATCTCCGGCGAACCGCTCGCGATCGTGCACGACGGCTTCGACGGCGACCTGGTGGTCGCGCTCGACGGCGGCGCCGGCCAGAGCCTGATCCTGCGGCTGCACGATCTGCAGGGCTCGTGGGCGGTGCTGCCGATGGGCACGGTGCCCGGCCGCGTCTGCGAACTGGCGGTCGCGCTCGGCGAACTGATCGTCGCCGTCGAGGGCGCCAACGGCGGCTTCTGGCGCATGCCGCGCCGCGGCGGCACCGCGGTGCTCGAGGCGTCCGTGCCCAACCTGACGGCGATGATGGCGTTCTCGCCGGACACCGGCCCGCTGGCGCTCGCGCGCAGCGGCGTGCCGAGCTCGCCGACGCCGTTCTCGGGCACCGCGCTGTACGAACTGGTCACCGGCTACTACCCGTTCCCGATGACGAACTTCAGCGACCCGCTGAACCGCACCATCGTCGGCCTGGTCGACCTGCCGACGGCGCTGCCGCGGCAGCTGCTGGCGTTCGACGACGGCAGCTTCGCGCTCTACACGAGCTTCGGGCCGGGACTGACCGCGCTGTCGATCAGCCAGCAGAACGGCAACGTCGCGATGCATCCGCAGGGGCCGTACGGGACCGACGCGATGGTGCTCGGCGGCTCGCCGCCGGTGCTGTCGACGATCGATCCGTGGGGCCAGACGATCAGCGCCGTCTCGCTCGCGCTGCCGGGCACGCCGGTGGACTTCGCCTACGGCCTGTCGCGCAGCGCCCGCTCGCTGCGCTTCGGCGCGCCGTGCGGTTCGCCCGTGGTGTTCCAGAGCTGGACCGGCGTGCCGCAGCTCGGCAGCACCTTGACCACGGCGGGATCGAACGAAGTCCACGCGCCCTACCTGCTGGTCGCCGGACTCGACGACTACGACTTCGGCCAGCTGCCGGCGGCGCTGCCGGGCGGCTGCTCGCTGCAGGTCCGGCCGGACCTGGTGCAGTTCCTGCCGACCGGCGCGAGCGGCTTCTCGACCTTCGCGCTGACGATCCCGAGCTCGGTGACGCTGGTCGGGACCGTCGTGTTCACCCAGTGGCTGCGTTACGACCCGGCGGGGCTGTCGTCGTCGTCGACCGCGGCGCACTGGATCGGCAACTGAGGCCGCTGCATGCTGCCGGCATGGTGACGAAGGCCCGCTCGGTCGCGCTGCTCGCGACGCTCTCCCTCCCGGCGGTCGCGCAGCAGCCCGTCGACCTCGGCGAACTGCTCGCGCCGATCCGCACCGAGCACGGCGTGCCGGCGCTCGGCGCGGCGGTGCTGGTGGACGGCACGCTGCACGCGCTCGGCGTCGACGGCGTTCGCAAGCACGGCGAGGATCGCAAGGTCACGGTCGACGACCTCTGGCACCTCGGTTCGTGCACCAAGGCGATGACGGCGACCTGGCTCGCGATGCTGGTCGAGGACGGCAAGCTGCAGTGGACGACGACCGTCGCCGAGGCGATGCCGGACCTCGTCGACGACCTGCATCCGACGGCCACCGGGATCACCGTCGCTGCGCTGCTGCAGCACCGCGCCGGCCTGCCGGCCGGTCCGCCGCGCGCGCTGTGGGCGGAGCTGTTCCGCTACGAGGGCAGCGATCGCGAGGCACGCACCGACGTCGCGCGCGCGCTGCTGCGCCAACCGGTCGAGGCCGAGCTCGGCCAGCGCTACCTCTACTCCAACGCCAGCTACATGATCGCCGGCGCGATCGGCGAACGGGTCACCGGCAGCGGCTGGCAGCAGCAGCTGCGCAGCCGGCTGTTCGCGCCGCTCGGCATGCAGCGGGTCGGCTTCGGGCCGCCGGGTGACCGCGACGCGCTCGACCAGCCGTGGGGCCATCGCCGCAGCGGCGAGCGGATCACGCCGGTGTTCGGCGACAACCCGTCGTCGCTCGGTCCGGCCGGCACCGTGCACGCGAGCCTCGCCGACTGGGCCCGGTTCGCCGCGCTGCACCTCGGCCCGGCTCGGCTGCAGGAGCAGCGGCAGGACGCGCACCAGAGCGAGAAGCCGAAGCCGCCGCTGCTGCGCGCAGCGACGCTGCGTGCGCTGCACACGCCGCCGCCCGAGGGCCCGTACGCGCTCGGCTGGAACGTCACGCGCCGCGGCTGGGCGCCGGGTCCGATCCTGTCGCACAGCGGCAGCAACACGATGTGGTACTGCGTCGCGTGGCTCGCGCCCGAGGCGGGCTTCGGCGTGCTGGTGACCTGCAACCAGGGCGACGCCGGCAAGGCCTGCGACGCGGTCGCCGCGGCCTGCATTCGGCGCTTCCGGCGATAGCTCCGGCGCGGCCGCGCCGGTAGCTTGCAGGCATGTCGTTCGACTACCAACCGATCTTCGAACTCGGCGAGGACGAGACCCCGTACCGCCTGATCACCAAGGAGGGCATCTCGACCGTCGAGGCCGCCGGCCGCACGCTGCTGCGCGTCGAGCCGCAGGTGATCGAGGAGCTGACGTTCCAGGCGATCCGCGACATCAGCCACCTGCTGCGGCCCGGCCACCTGCAGCAGCTGCGCAACATTCTCGACGACCCCGAGGCGTCCGCCAACGACCGCTTCGTCGCGCTGCAGCTGCTGCAGAACGCCAACGTCGCCGCCGGCATGGTGCTGCCCGGTTGCCAGGACACCGGCACCGCGATCGTGATCGGCAAGAAGGGCCAGGACGTCTGGACCGACGGCGACGACGAGCGCGCGCTCAGCAAGGGCATCCACAAGACCTACACCGAGACCAACCTGCGCTACTCGCAGATGGCGCCGCTCGACATGTATGCCGAGCGGAACACCGGCGACAACCTGCCGGCGCAGATCGAGCTCTACGCGGACCAGGGCGACGCCTACAAGTTCTTGTTCCTGACCAAGGGCGGCGGCTCGGCCAACAAGACGTTCTTGTTCCAGAAGACCAAGGCGGTGCTCAACGAGCAGTCGCTGCTGCAGTTCCTCGACCAGGAGACGCGCAAGCTCGGCACCGCGGCGTGCCCGCCGTACCACCTCGCGGTCGTCGTCGGCGGCATGTCGGCGGAGTTCACCCTCAAGACCGTCAAGCTCGCCAGCGCGCGCTACCTCGACTCGCTGCCGACGACCGGCAACGAGCACGGCCGCGCGTTCCGCGACCGCAAGCTCGAGGAGCAGATCCTCGAGCTGACCCGCAAGAACGGCATCGGCGCGCAGTTCGGCGGCAAGTACTTCTGCCACGACGTGCGCGTCATCCGGCTGCCGCGCCACGGCGCGTCGTGCCCGGTCGGCATCGGGGTGTCGTGCAGCGCCGACCGCCAGGCCAAGGCTAAGATCACCAGGGACGGCGCGTTCCTCGAGCAACTCGAAGCCAACCCGGCGCGGTTCCTGCCCGACGTCGACCAGCAGCGCCTCGAGGGCGAGGTGGTCGCGATCGACCTCAACCGTCCGATGGCCGAGATCCGCGCCGAGCTCTCCAAGCACCCGATCAAGACCCGCTTCGTGCTCAACGGCCCGATGGTCGTCGCCCGCGACATCGCGCACGCGCGCATCAAGCAGCGGCTCGACGAGGGCCAGGGCATGCCCGACTACCTCAAGGAGCACGTGGTCTACTACGCCGGTCCGGCCAAGCGGCCCGACGGCATGGCATCGGGCTCGTTCGGCCCGACGACCGCCGGCCGCATGGACGCCTACGTCGACCTGTTCCAGCAGCACGGCGGCAGCCTGGTGATGCTGGCCAAGGGCAACCGCAGCCGCGCGGTCACCGACGCCTGCAGGCAGCACGGCGGCTTCTACCTCGGCTCGATCGGTGGGCCGGCCGCGATCCTCGCGCAGGACTCGATCAAGAAGGTCGAGGTGCTCGACTACGAGGACGCCGGCATGGAGGCCGTCTGGAAGATCGAGGTGAAGGACTTCCCGGCGTTCCTGGTCGTCGACGACAAGGGCAACGATTTCTTCGCGTAGGCGCGGCGGTCGCGGCCCGGCTCAGCTGCCGGAGACGCCGAGTTCCTTGAGGCGGCGGTGCAGGTGGCCGCGCGAGATGCCGGCGAGCCGTGCCGCCTCGGAGACGTTGCCGCCGGCGCGGGTCAGCAGGTTGGCGAAGTAGAGGCGGTCGAAGCGGGCGCGGGCGGCCTCGTAGCCGTCGTCGCTCGCTGCCAGCGCGGCGCCGGCGTCGTCGGAGCCGCGCAGCTCGCCGGGCAGGTCGGTGGCGCCCAGTTCGCTGCGCGCGCCGGCCAGCACGACCATGCGCTCGAGCAGGTTCTCGAGTTCGCGCACGTTGCCGGGCCAGTGCCACGCGCTCAGCGCCGCGAGCGCCTCGGGGGTGACGCGGTGGCTCGGTGCGCGGTCGTCGCCGCCGCCGAGGAACGCGCGGATCAGGTGCGGGATGTCGTCGCGTCGTTCGCGCAGCGGCGGCACGCGCAGGTGCACGACGTCGAGGCGGTAGAACAGTTCGCGCCGGAAGTCGCCGCGCTCGACCAGCTGCTCGAGGTCGCGGTTGGTCGCGGCGACCACCCGCACGTCGACCTGCACCGGCTGTTCGCCGCCGAGCGGCGTGAACTCGCGCTCCTGCAGGAAGCGCTCGATCTTGGCCTGGAGCGGCGCGCTCATGTCGCCGATCTCGTCGAGGAACAGCGTGCCGCCGGCGGCGCGCTGCAGCAGGCCGTTCTTGGCGGTGCGGGCGCCGGTGAACGCGCCCGGCAGGTGGCCGAACAGCTCGCTCTCGGCCAGCGCTTCCGGCACGGCGGCGCAGTTCATCGCCAGCAGCGGCTGCGCGTGGCGCGGCGAGCGCAGGTGCAGCGCCTTGGCGAGCAGCCCCTTGCCGGTGCCGGACTCGCCGGTCAGCAGCACGGTGCTGTCGGCGTTGGCGGCCAGCTCGAGCTGCCGCACGACCTCGCGCATCGCGGCGCTGTGCGCGCACAGGCCGACCGCGGCCTCGGGACGCTCGAGCAGGGTGCGCAGGTGCTGGTGTTCGTCGGCGGTGCGGCGCACGTCGAGCGCGCGGCGAACGCGCAGCTCCAGCTCGTCGATCGCGAACGGCTTGGCGACGAAGTCGGCGGCGCCGAGGTGCATCGCCTCGACCGCGGACTCGACGGTGCCGTGCGCCGACATCAGCACGACCACGGCGTGCGGCGACTCGCTGCGGATCCGCGACAGCACCGTGGTGCCGTCGGGGCCCGGCATGCGCACGTCGAGCACGGCCAGGTCGAACGGCTGCTCGCGCCACGCCTGCAGCGCCGCGTCGCCGTCGGCGACGGCGACGGCGTCGAAACCGAGCCGCTGCAGCCCCTTCTGCACGAAGTGGCGCATGCTCTCCTCGTCGTCGGCGACCAGCACGCGGATCGGGCGTTCGCTCATGTCCGGCGATCGTCGCGGTCGGCGCGGCCGACGCAATGGGGTTGGCGCAATGGAGCCGTTGTGCGTGCCTTCACGCCGAGAGCGTCCGACGTTCACGCCAGGGACTGCCGGCATATGGCGTCATGTGCGGCCAATGCGCGGGCTGGACAGAACGTGGAGGAATGTTGGCCGACCCTTTGCCTGGACCTCGTTCGCGTCGGGGAACAGGCCGGTTCGACCGGCAGCTCACCGTCCATTCGGAGCCAGCAACCCAATGAGATCCATGCCCTCGTGCGCGGCGACCACGTGCCGCGCCACCCTCTCTCTCCTGACCATCGCGGCGCTGACCGGCAGCCTGGCGGCCCAGAGCACCTGGACCGGTGCGACCAGCGCCGACTGGAACGACGCGTCGAACTGGTCGAGCAGCAGCGTGCCGACATCGTCCGACGACGTGGTCGTACCACCCGTAGTCGCGCCCGCATTCGAGCCGGCGACGTCCGGCGCGCCGGCATGCCGCGACCTGACGGTGCAGGTCGGCGGCCGGCTGACGCTGTCGCCGTTGGTGGTGCTCGGGGTCCACGGGAACGTCACCGTCGACGGGGACGTCGCTGACGGGGGCAGCCTGGAGTTGCGCGGCGGCAACGCGGCCAGCGTCGCCGGGGCGGCGGCGCTGCCGACGCTGGTGGTCGACAAGGCACCCGGGACCGCGGTCTCGCTCAACGGCAGCCCGTCGATCGCCGGTGCCTTCACGCTGCGAGACGGCGCGCTGTCGGTCGCCGGCACCGCGACGTTCGCGCTGCCGGCGAGCTTCGTCGGCGGTTCGTTGACGAACCAGGGCAGCTACCGCTTCGAGTCGAGCGTCGCGTTCACCGGGACGGCCGTCGGCGCGGCTCCACAGATCACCGTGCTCGGTGACTGGCAGAGCGACGCGAGCTTCCAGCCGACCTCGGGCGCGGTGGTGTTCGACGGCTCGTCGACGCTGTCGGGAGCGCCGTCGTTCTTCGACCTGGTGCTCGACATCGGCAACCCGACCCAGACCGAAGTGTTCGCCAACGTGCCGACGACGGTGCGCGGCGGGTTGACCGTCCGGGGCGGTGCGACGCTGTTCGGCAACCAGCAGGTGACGGTGACCGGCGCAGCCAGCATCGAGGCCGCGGGCACGTTCGACACTGCCGGCGGGACCCACCGCTTCGCCAGTTCGATCACGCAGAACGGCACGATCGCGGGCAACGGCACGTTCACGTGCGTCGGCAGCACCGCCGGTACGATTGCGGCCAGCCAGCCGCTGCCGGCGGTGGTGGTGCAGAAGAACGGCGTCACCAACCTGACGTTTGCCGGCGGCACCGATCTCGAGATCGACGGCACGCTGACGTTGAACTCCGGCATCCTGCGCATCAACCGCACCACGCGCGTCGTCGGCGTCAGCACGTTCGCGGGCGGCAGCCTGACCGGCAACAGCCTGCTCGATCTCGACGACGACGCCAACTTCGTCGGCGCGTCGGTGACGCTGCCACCGGCCATCACCTGCTCGGGGGACTGGCTGGCGGACAGCTTCTACGACCCGGCCAGCGGCACGGTGACGTTCGACGGCACGCCGGGGACCAGCCAGACCATCGACCTCAGCGGCGCCAGCTTCGGCAACCAGACCAACTTCTACGTCATCAACGTCGCCGCGGGCGCCAGCGTGACGGCGCTCAGCGAGCTGCGCGTACGCAACTCGATGACCGTGTCGGGCCAGTTCACGGCGGCAGCGCCGATGGACCACGACGGTTCGTTCCACGTCACTGCCAATGCGGTCTGTGACGCCGGCGCGTTCACCCACACGTTCGCCGGCACCGTCGATCTCGATACCGCGATCACGGTGGCGGGCACCGGCGTGTTCGTGTTCGACGGCAGCACCTCGGCGTCGTTGGTCACGCCGACGACCGTCGCGGTGACCGTGCCCAACGTGCGGGTCGTCAAGACCGGCGGTGCCAGCCTGTGGGTAGGCTACCTGCTGACCATCGACGGCTCGCTGGAGTTGCTCTCGGGCCGTCTGACCGGCCAATCGACCACCACGGTGACCGGCGACGCGACCTTCTCGGGTGGTCACCTCGGCACCACCCCGAGCACCGGCTACGGGCTGGTCGTCGACGGTGACGTCGTCTGCAACGGCGCCGTCGCGGTGCACCCGCCGACGATCACCGTGCGCGGCAACTGGACCTCGGACGATCTGTGGGCGCCTCAGGATGGCGCCGTGCGGTTCGAGGGCACCAACCCGCAGGTGATGACCTCGACGGTCGGCCCGCTGCGCTTCGCCGGACTCGAAGTCGAGTTCGGTGCAAGCGCCTCGACGCAGGAACAGATCGAGTGCCAGAGCCTGGCGGTCGACGGCGCGTTCACGACCACGGCGGCGATCGACTGTGACGGCGCGCTGACGGTCGGTGCCCAGGGCACGCTCGGCGCCGGCGCGGCGACGCACCGGATCGCCGCGAACATGACCGCGACCGGCAACCTGATCGCGACCGGCGTGTTCGTGTTCGACGGTAGCTCCGCCGGTTCGATCAGTTCGTCCGATCCGCTGCCCGCGGTGCGCATCGAGAAGGATGCGTCCGCCGTCTGCTCGCTCGTCGGGCTGACCATCATCGGCGATCTCGACATGCTGTCGGGGCACGTCCGGACCGGCAACTCGACCACCGGTGTGCAGGGCGACGCGCGCTTCCAGGGCGGCCAGATCTCGTACACGACGATGGTCGTCGGCGGCGACGTGACGTTCTCGGGTTGCCAGTCGATCGCCAACCCGAGTGCGCAGCCGTGGGTCAACCTGACGTGCGAGGGCGATTTCTTCGGCCATCCCGCGTTCCGACCGATCAGTGGCACGATCACGATGGACTCGGATGGCGCGACGCTGAGCGGCGCGCTCGAGCTGTTCTCGCTGTCGTTGCCGACCAACTCCAGCGCCGACGTGCTGTCGCCACTGACGCTGGCGGGCTCGTTGTCGCTGAGCGGTGAGCTCGACCTGTTCGGCAGCGACCAGCCGATGGAGGTCGTCGGCGCGACCACGTTCGGCGCGGGTGGGAGCCTGCGCTTTGGCGACCAGACCTATCGCTTCGGCGGCTCGCTGGACGCGACCGCCGGCAACCTGGTTCGCAAGCCGGGCACGCTGCTCGAGTTCTTCGGGCCGTCGAACGCGACCGTCAGCCACAACCAGCAGGTCACCCTGCCGCCGGTACGGATCGCCAAGGACGGCACGGCGTGGCTGTCGGTCGGCGGCACCGTCACGATCGACGGGGACCTCGAACTGGTCTCGGGCCAGCTGTCGGTCAGCTCGCAGCTGCACGTCGACGGCGACGCGACGTTCCGGTTCGGCATCCTGTCGGGCGGACCGACGGGCAGCCTGGAGGTGATTGGGGACACGACCTTCGAGGGTGCGCTGGTCGTCACGCCTCCCAACATCAAGGTGTTCGGTGACTGGACGGCCGACGCGCTGTTCCAGCCGACCACGCGCACGGTGACGTTCGCCGGCGCCGGCACCACACAGAACGTGCTCGGCAGCGAGGGCCGGTTCCACGCCCTGCAGCTGGCGATCAGCGCCAACGTGGTCAGCAACGTGCCGATCCACGTCGCCGCGGACCTTGCGATCACCAGCGCGGTCCTGCAGTCGAACCACCCCAGCGACATGGTCGTGCTGGGCTCGCTGGCCAACACCGGGACGCTCGGCGTCGCGGCGGCGCTGCGTGTCGGCGGCAACCTGACCACCAGCAGCTCGATGAGCATCGGGGACGAACTCGAGGTCGGCGGGGACATCTGGGTGCAGTCGGGCACGCTGTCCCTCGGCGACGGCCGCTTCGGCGGCGGCCTGCAGGCCGACGGCGGCTTCGCGTCGACCGGGACCGTGCGGTTCACCGGGGCGACCTCCGAGACCGTCAGCTCGGCGGCGCCGCTGCCGACGTTGACCGTCGACAAGTCGGCAGCGTCGACGCTGACGCTGGCGTCGGTCGACATCACGGGCGACCTCGTGCTGGCCAACGGCACCATCAGCGCGTCCGGGACGACCGTCGTGGCCGGCGAGGCGCGGTTCGAGGGCGGTTCGGTCAGCGGCGGTGGCACCATCGACGTGGCCGGCGACATCACGTTCGCCGGTGCGCTCGGCTATGCGCCGCCCAACTTCGTCTGCGGCGGGGACTTCACGACCTCGTCCGAGTTCCGCCCATTCTCGGGGACCGTCACGTTGAACGGAACGTCGGGTCAGCAGATCCTCGGCGCGGATGCGCAGTTCCACAGCCTCGTGATCGAGACCCTGACCGTCGTGTCGTCGGCCGTCGACCTGCACTTCACCGGCGACGTCGTGCACAACGGCATCCTCTGGACGACCACGGGCGATCTCGACTGTGACGGCAACTTCACGTCGAACAACAGTTGGGACGTCGGCGGCGGCACGCATCGGTTCGCGGGGGCGCTGACGCTGCAGGGTTCGGTCTCGAACGCCACCGGCGAGTTCGTCCTGGATGGTCCGTCGAGCAACGCCACGGTGCAGAGCACGCAGCCGCTGCCGGCGCTGCGCATCGAACGCCAGCAACAGGTGACGCTGTCGAACCTGACGGTCACCGGCGACCTCGACCTGGAGCTCGGTCGGCTGATCGTCAGCGGTACGGTCAACGTCGGTGGCGACGTCACGCTCCATGCCGGCGAGCTGGCCGGTGGCGGTCTGCTGCAGGTCGTCGGGGACTTCACCAGCCAGGGCGCGTTCACGACCGCGCCGCCGACGATCCGGCTGGCGGGCGACTGGACCGCCGACCAGGACTTCGCGCCGCAGGGTGGCCTGGTGACGTTCCTCGGCAGCACGCCGCAGGCGCTGTCGGCGACCGCTGGTGCGCTGAGATTCTACGCGGTCGAGGTGGCCAACGGCGCTGCACTCGTTGCGACCGAGCCGGTCACGATCGGCCACACGCTGCTCGTGAACGGCGACCTGACGACGTCCTCGACGCTCGACGTGGCGTCGACGGTGACCAGCAACACGGAGTCGGAGCTGCACCTCGGCGCCGGCGCCCACCGCTTCGCGGGCAGCCTCAACCTCGGCGGGGTCGTCGACGCGACCGGATCGTTCGAGTTCTACAACCCGACGACATCCTCGGTCGCGGTCACGGCCGCAGTTCCGATCCCGGCAATCGTCAAGACCGGCGCAGGCACGCTGACGCTCAACGCGGGTGTCGTCGTGGCGGGCGGGGTCGATGTTGCGCGCGGACGGTTCCGCTACGGCAACCCGGTGGTCGTGCAGGGCGACGCGGTGTTCCGTGGCGGTGACCTGGACTCGGGCTCGGTGCTCGACGTCGCCGGCGACGTGACGTTCCTCGGCGCGACGGCGACCAGTCCGGGAACGATCCGGTGTGCGGGCAACTGGAGCTCCGAGTCCAACTTCACGCCGCCCAACGGCGTCGTCGAGCTGACTGGCAACGGCACGATCGCGTCGCTGACGCCCAACCAGGCGGCGAGCTTCCATCTGCTCGACGTCAGCGGCGGCGCCCGGCAGGTCGTCGGCGACATCGCGGTCCGCGGCACGACGATGACGATTGCCACCAATGCCGACCTGATCATCGGGGCCAACGCCTCGTTGACGCTCGAGCGCGCTGCGATGACGGTCAACGGCGAACTGCAGCTGCTCGACAACGGCCAGCTGCTGCTCGGCGAACCCGCCAGCGTGCGCGTCGACCAGCTCGGTCGCCTGCGCCTGCTCGGCGCCGGCGCCGCATCGCGGGTGCGCATCGATGCGATCGACGGCGGTGGCTACGGCTTCGTCGTCGAGGGCTTCGTCGCCGCGCGCGACTTCGAGTTCTTCCGACCGGACGAGCACGGCTTCGTGATCGAGTCGACCGCGACCGTGGACCAGTCCGCGGCGCAGGGCTTCCGCAACGGCACCTTCGACTTCCCGCGCAACGTGCCCGGCGCAGTGCTGCTCGACGTCGATCCGCCGACCAACCCGCCGGTGGCGCTGCTGATGCAGAACATGGCCTTCCAGAACACGGCGGGTGCGCAGAACGTGCACAACGTGCGCGTCACCCAGGGGGAGACCGTGACGCTGGTCAACGCGACCGGTGCGTTCGCCGGCGAGACGTTCGAGGACGACCCGCTCGGGGATCGCATCGACTGGACCTCTGGCCAGCTGTCGATCCTCGGTTCGTTCGCGGTGCTCGCCGGTGCCGGCGAGGCGACGGTGGCGTGGTCGACGATCGACGAGTCGACGATCGCGTCGTTCACGCTCGATCGACAGCAGCTGGAGCCCACTCCGGGGTCGTTCGGCAACGCGCTGGTCTTCAACGCTTCGGGTGTGCCGTCGAACTACCAGCAACTGGTCACCGGTCTGGTGCCGGGCGTATCGTACCGGTTCCGCCTGCGAGAACGCGAGACGCCGACCAGCGCGCTGACCACGATCGCGACGGCCGACGTTACGCCGTTCAGCGGGGGGGCGCCGGTCGAGGTCTTCGAGGTGGGGGCGTCCGCTGCCTATCCCGACGTGCAGTCGGCGATCACCGCCGCGCTGGCGTCCGGGCTGCCCGCGCCGGTCGTGCGCATCGGTGCCGGCTCCTATGACAGCTTCGTGGTCAATGGCGCGCCGGCTCAGGGCCTGCGCATCGTCGGCGACGGCTCGGGGCCGGTGTTCGTGTCGACGGCGGTCACCGGTCCGGTCACGGTGCAGAACGTGCCATTCGGTCGCTTCGTCGAGCTGGGAGACGTGACCATCGGCAGTCCCAGCTCGCCGCAGGCGGGGGTCCTGGTGACCGCTTCGGCCGGCCTGGTGCTGCTCGACGAGGTCAGTGTCGACGCCGGCGCGCCGGACGCGCTGATCGTCGAGAACTCGACCGCGGTGGTCGTGCAGGGGCCCAACACGTCGGTGCAGTCGGCCGGCGGCGATGGCCTGTCGGTGCGCGGGGTCAGCGCGTGCACGGCCAGCAACGCCAACTTCAGCACGGTCTACGTGCAGGCGACCGCGCAGCTGACGCACGGTGCGATCAACGTGGTGCCGACGCTCGAGGCGGGCGCCGGCGAGACGGTGTTTGCGGGTCTGGTGCCGGTGCTGAGTGGCGAACGGTTCCCCGTGCTGGCGCAGCCGCTGCAGTACCAGTTCGAGGGGTTCCCGAGCTCGCTGTGGCTGCTGGTCATGAGCGAGAACTACTCGTTCCCGATCAGCCTGTTCGAGATGCCCGTGCTGGTCGATCTCGGCACGCTGATGGTCGCCCACACGGGCGTCACCGACGCAGCCGGCGTCGCGACGCACAGCCTGTTCCTGCCGGCGAACGGCAACCTGATCGGGCTGTCGCGGGTGTTCCAGGCGGCCTCGGTCAACCTTGGCACGGGCCAGCTGCGGCTCTCGAACGCGCAGGGCGTGACGATCCTCGCCGGCAATTGATCGGGGTTCCTGGCCGGGTTCGCGGCACGATCCCGTTATGCAGGTGCCGGGGCGCACGCCCCGGCACTCCCACCAGGAACCAGCCATGCAACCAACCCCCTCCACGCGGCTTCGTGCCGCCCTCGCCGGCGTCGCGATCGTCGGCTCCCTCTCCGCCCAGCAGTTCACCAACGGTTCGTTCGAGAACTGGGACTCGCCGACCTCCTGCAGCGTCAACTCGACGCCCGACGACTGGCAGAAGCTGCTCGCCGCCGGCCTCAACGCCGGCCTCGGTGTCGACGAGGGCACGCCGTCGGTCTGCGCGCACACGATCCCGGCGACCGTGCAGGACGGCGTCACCTACGTGCGTGCCTACGCGCCGCCGACCGGCGGCGAGGGCGTGCAGCAGGTCGTCGCGGGCTTCGTGCCGGGCAACACCTACACGATCCGCTACCACTACGCCGGCTCGAACGTCTACGGCGGCGTCGGCGACGGCTACTGGCAGGTGTCGGTCGACGGCGCCACGGTCGACCAGTCGCCGGTCTTCAGCTCGCTGCAGACCACTTGGACGGCGCGCACCTGCACGTTCGTGGCCACGGCGACGTCGCACCAGATCGGCTTCCTCGGCTACGCCAGCCAGCCGGCGACCGCGAGCCTCGGTCTCGACGCGGTCGAGATCCTCGGCACCGCGCAGGCCTACGGCCAGCCGTGCTCGGTCGGCAGTCCGCTGTCGCTGGCGGCGGCTGGCCCGCGCATCGGCAGCAACTGGGACCTGACCGGCGCCGGCATCGAGCCGGTCTCGGCGCTGGCGGTGTTCTGGTTCGGCGACAGCCCGCGGGTGCCGCCGATCGACCTCGCGGTGATCGGCGCCAACGGCTGCTTCGCGCACCACAACGCCAACCTCGGCGCGTTCGTCGCGACGGCGTCCCTCGGCAGCGCGAGCTACGCGGTCGCGGTGCCCGCCAACACCGCGCTGGTCGGCGTCGAACTGTTCGTGCAGATGAGCGCGGCGTCGACCGCGACGCCGGTCGGCTTCACCACCTCCAACGGCGTCGTCGGCGTGATCGGTTCGTAGCGGCTGCCGCGACGGCCTATCGCGGCAGCCGGACCGTGAAGGTGGCGCCTTCGCCCGGCTGCGAGGTCACGGTGATCTCGCCGCCGTGCGCCTGCACGATGCCGTAGGTGACCGCGAGGCCCAGGCCGCTGCCGCGCTGCTCGGCACGTTCGGCGTCGGCGCGCGTGGTGAAGAACGGGTCGAACACGTGCGGCAGCGCGTCCGCTGCGATGCCCGGGCCGGTGTCGGCGACCTGCACGACGACCGCGTCGCCGTCGCGCGCAGCGATGCAGCGCAGCACGCCGCCGTCGGCCATCGCCTGCACCGCGTTGACGAACAGGTTGACGAACACCTGGTGCAAGGAACCGGCGTCGCCGATGACCTCGAGGTCGTCGGCGAAGCGGCGTTCGACCTGCACGTCGTGGCGGCGCGCCGCCGGCTCGCACAGCCGCAGCGCTTCGTCGAGCACGTCGACCACGTCCAGCGTCGCCGGCTCGCGGTCGGGTTCCTGCGCGAACCGCTGCAGCTGCTGCACGATGCCCTGGGCGCGCTCGGTTGCGCGCGTGATCACGCCGAGCGTCTCCCGCTGGTCGGCGTCGGCGTCGCCGGCGAGCAGCTCGTCGGCGCAGCCGCGGATGCCGCCGATGACGTTGCGGAACTCGTGCGCGACGCCGCCGGCGAGCGTGCCGAGCGCGGCCAGACGTTCGGCCTGCGCCAGCTGCCGCACCGTCGCCTGCAGGTCGCGGGTCTTGGCCTGGACCTCGGACTCGAGGTTGTCGGCGAGGTGCTGCAGCTCGTCCCGCTGCGTGCGCAGCTGGGCGACCATCGCGGCGAAGTCGCGGGTCAGGTCGCCGAGTTCGCCGGGCCCGGGCGGCGGCAGGTCGGCGGCCAGTTCGCCGGCGGCGACGCGACGGGTGGCCGCGCGCAGCCGCGCCGCCGGTCGCACCACGAACCGGTGCAGCCCGAAGCCGAGCACCAGCAGCAGCGTCGCCAGGGTCGCGGCGACCAGCACCAGGTGGGTGCGGTTGAGGCCGCGCACGAACTCGTGTTCGCGGCGCAGCCGCGCCTCGGTGTGTCGCTGCATGCGCTCGTCGAGGTCGCGGTTGGCGCGGCGCTGCATCTCGGCGGCGAGCATGCGGACGTTGCTGCGCTGCCGTTGTGAGCGTTGGTGGTCCTCGCGCACGACGGCCGAACGGATCGCGCGCACGTCGCCGAGCGACTCGAGCGGCAGGTCCTGCAGCGCGCGCGCGCGGGCGGCGGTGGTGTGGCCGATCAGGTCGATCAGCACCTGGCTGCTCTGGCGGGTCTGCTCCTCGGAGACCCGGCGCATGGTCTGTTTGGTCTCCTGCAGCGTCTCCTCGCCGTAGCGGGTCAGGGTGGTGTCGAGCGCGGGCGCGACCACGGCCAGCAGCCAGATCGCGAGCAGCGCGGCGATGCCGACCAACACCAGCGACAGCCGGACCACCAGCGTGCCGTGGCGGGGATGGGGGCCGTCGCCCAGTGTCTCTGGTGGACCCAGTGTCTCTGGTCGACTCAGTGTCTCTGGTGGGCCCAGCGGCTCTGCAGGGCTCCTCGGCTCTGCGGGGTTCATCGGGGCTCCACGTCGGAGCCAGGCTCCGGTGCGATCAGTTCGTCGGCGAGCGCCAGCAGCGACAGCGGCAGGTCGATGCCGAGGCGACGGGCGGCGCCGAGGTTGGCGACGACCAGGCTGCTCTGCATGCGGTCGACGGGCAGGTCGTCGGGGATGCGCCCGAGGCGGAGCACGCGCTGCACGATCGCGGCGGCGCGGCGGCCGTGCAGGCGGTAGTCGACGGCGGCACCGACCAGCGCGCCGTTGCGCACGCCGGCTGCCGCGGTGGTCAGCAGCGGCAGCGGCCGGTCGCCGAGCGCGCGTTCGATCGCCGGGACGTGCTGGTAGACGGTCAGGTCGATCGGGATCCAGATCGCCTGCACGCCCTGGTCGCGCAGCGCGGCGACCGCGGCGGCGAGGCCGCGTTCGTCGTCGACGACGACCTCGTGCACCTGCACGTCCGGCGCGCCCTCGGTGGCGAGGAACTGCCGCATGCCCGCCAGCTCGGCCTGGCTGACGACGCCGCTCTTGCGGCTGCGCAGCATGCCGAGGGCGCGCAGGTCGGGCACCGCCAGCCGGAACACCTCGAGCACGTTCTGCGGCGCGATCCAGTTGCTGGCGCCGCACGAACCGGCGCCGGCACCGCGCCAGTCCTCGGTGATGCCCGCGGTCACCGGGTTGGTCACGGCCGCGAACACGATCGGCCTGCGGCGCACGTGGTCGCGCGCCAGCAGCGTCGCCCGCGTGCCGAGCGAGAGCACCAGTTCGCAGCCGGCATCCAGTTCGGCCAGCTGGCGGGCGGCCAGCTCCGGGTCGGAGTCGGCCAGCCGCAGCTCGAACGTCGCCGCCACCTCGGCGTCGCGCAGGCCCTGCCGGACGCCGGCGAGGGCGGCGCGGTCGTTGGGGGAGTCGTGCCACAAGAACACGCCGATGCGGTGCGGCGCGGCGGTCGGTCCCTGCGCCGGGGCGTGCGGCAGCGCCACGGTGGCGGCCAGCAGCAGCGCCGGCAGCGGGCGGCGGATGGTTCGGAAGGCCATGCCTCCATGCTTACCGCCCGGATTGTCGATAGGGGGTTGTCAGTCTCGTCAAGTTCTTTAGATTGCAAAGTCGTCAGGAGGCCAGATGCAGATCAGACGTGCGGATGCGATGGGTATGTGCTTTGGCGTGCGCGACGCGCTGCAGGCGATCGAGCAGGTCGGAGAGCCGGGGTCGGTGACGATCCACGGCGAGCTGGTGCACAACGGCGAGGTGCTGCGCATGCTCGACCGGCGGGGGTTCCGCCAGTCGGACGAGGTCGGCCGCGACGTGCCGGACACCGAGGCGGTGCTGATCACCGCGCACGGGGTCAGCGACCGCGAGCGCGAACGGCTGCGGGGGGCCGGCAAGCGCCTGATCGACACGACCTGCCCGCTGGTGCACAAGGCGCACGAGGCGGCGCAGCTGCTGCAGGCCGATGGACGCCGGGTGGTCGTTCTCGGCAAGCCGGAGCACGTCGAGGTCCGCGGCATCGTCGAGGACCTCGACGACCCGATCGTCGTGCGCGCCGAGCAGGACGTCGCGACCTGGCCGGACCTGCGGCTCGGCGTCGTCTGCCAAACGACCACGCCGAGCGAGCGCGTCGACCTGCTGGTCGACGAGATCCGGCGGCGCAACCCGCACGCCGACGTGCGGCTGATGGACACGGTCTGCAACCCGACCAAGGCGCGCGGCGCGGCGCTCGAGGCGCTGCTGCCGCAGGTCGACGCGCTGGTGGTCGTCGGCGGCCGGGACTCCAACAACACCAGGCAGCTGGTGGTCCGGGCCGAACGGCGCGGCGTGCCGGCGCTGCACATCGAGAGCGAGGCCGAACTCGACGAGGGCTGGCTCGCTGGGCGCCGGGTCGTCGGCCTGACCGCGGGCACGTCGACGTTGCCGGCGACGATCGACGCGGTGCACGCGCGGCTGCTGGCGGTGGCCGCGAGGGCGCCGGAGGTCGACGGCGCGCGCCGCTCGGGGTGACGGCCGGTCGCCTGCCGATGGTCGCCTGCCGCTGGTTGCCTGCCGCTGGTTGATTGGGGCAGGGGGTGGGGTAGTCTCGCGCAGCCGCGCGTTCGCGGCGCCGACGCTGTGAGCCACCACGGACCTTCGCACGATTCCTCCGACGACGCCCGGGACCCCGAGGCGCTGCCGGACCCCGACCAGCTGCTCGAGAAGGAGGGCCGGTTCTGGGACCTGCAAGAGGAGGGCATCGACGGCCTCTACGCGCGTCCGCACGACTGGCGGTTCGTGCCGCACCTGGCCGAGACGATCATCGCGCCGCGGGTGCAGACCGTGCTGCGCATCCTCGACGAGCACCGGCCGGAGATCACCTCGCAGCTCGACATCGGCTGCGGCAACGGCTGGTTCTGCCACGCGATGGCCAGGCGCGGCATCCGTTCGATCGGCGTCGACCTCAGCGAGAAGAAGATCGAGACCGCGCGGCGCATGGCCAAGGAGCAGGGGGTCGACCACCTGTGCGAGTTCTGGGCGGGCGACGTGCTCAAGTGGCCGTGCGAGCAGCCGGTCGACCTGCTGACCTCGCACGGCAGCCTGCACCACTTCCCGGGCTTCGCCGACGCGATGGAGCAGATCGTCGCGCGCTTTCTGCGCAAGGGCGGCTACATGCTGTTCCTCGAGCCCAACCACGAGGGCATGTCGCCGCAGATGCGCGAGTTCCTGCTGGCGCAGGCGACCGGGCCGCTGGCCGCGCACTTCGACTTCGCGTTCTACCAGGAGGTGACCGGCGAGAAGGTCGAGGGTGGCCGGGTGGTGGCCGCCGACGCGACGGCGCGCGACGAGATGGACATCCGCGACGAGAGCCCGGCCGGCAAGGAGTTCTTCGGCGAGCACGTCGAGCTCGACGACTACTTCGAGGAGCACTTTGAGGTCCTCGAGAAGCAGTTCTTCCACCTGTTCTCGAGCCACGCGACCAACGCGTTCTACGTGTTCATGAAGTCGCCGTGGATCCGGCGCATGTGGCAGCACCTGCTGCCGAAGGTCGTCGCCCGCGACACCGCGCTGCTGGCGGACCCCGAGCACCAGCGCTGGGCCGAGGACGGCCTGTGGTTCATGCAGCGCAAGGGCGAACGGCGCTGAGCCGACGCGCGCCGGGCCGGGCGCGCCGGGCTGGGCGCGTCGGGCTGGGCGCGTCGGGCTGGGCGCGTCAGGCCTGGACGTGCCGCTGCACGAACGCGGCGGTGCGGCCCCACAGGTCGTGCCAGTCCTCGCCGCGCATCAGGTGTTCGCTGTCCGGATACTCGAACAGCTCGGCGCCGTGCCGCTGCGCGAACGCGCGTCCCGGCGCCGGCGGCACCGCCTGATCGCGGCCGGCGAGGCCGAGCAGCAGCGGCGCGTGGTCGCGCTCCACCTGCTCGTCGTCGATCAGGTGCGGTGCCGCCAGCAGCGCCGCGATCGCGTCGAAGCTGCACGGCGGCCGCAGCGCGCCGAGCGCCGCGAAGCCGCCCATCGAGATGCCGACCAGGACCACGCGGCGGGCGCCGCGCGCCCGGCACTCGCAGGCCAGCCGACGCAGCTCCGGGATCCAATCGCGCGCCAGCCCGACGATCGCCGCGCGGCGCTCTGCTTCGTCGAGTCGGGCGATGCGTTCGAGCCGGCCGTCGTCGCGGCGGCCGTGGCCGGGCGCGTCGGGCAGCAGCACCTCGATGCCGTCGCCGCCGAACGCGCGCCCGTCGCCGCGGTGCACCGCGCCGTTGGCGCCGTAGCCGTGCAGCACGATCACGCTGCCGCGCAGTTCGCCGACGTGGGGGATGCGTTCTGGCGTGGCCGGATGCACGCGCGCATCGTATCGGCCGCGCGTATGCTGGCCGCCATGAACTCGCCGCTGCGCCATGTCACCCGCTGCCTGGTCGGCGGCATCGTCGCGCTGCTGCCGATCGGCGGCACGGTGCTCGGCGTCGTCTACCTCGAGAAGACGCTGAGCGAGTCGTTCCGTGACCAGGGCTGGTACTTCTGGGGACTGGGCCTGCTGGTCGCGCTGCTGGCGATCTACGTCGTCGGCCTGTTCGTCACGACGTTCGTCGGCCGCTGGCTGTGGCGGGCGCTGGACAAATTGCTCGAACGGCTGCCGCTGGTCGGCACGCTCTACCAGTCGCTCAAGGAGGTGCTCGGTTACGACACCGATCGCGACCGCTTCTTCGAATCGGTGGTCGCGGTGAAGGTCGGCGAAGGCTTCGAGATCGGGCTCGTCACCGGCACGGCGGACGGTCCCGATGGCACCGAGCACACGCTCGTGTTCGTGCCGAGTTCGCCGAATCCGACCAACGGGCGGTTGTTGTTGCTGCCTCCGGGTCGCATCCAGAAGCTCGATCTGCGCGCGGCGGACGCCCTACGCGGGCTGGTGTCGATGGGCAAGACCCCGTTGAAGTCGGACGACGCCTGACGACGCATCCGCCTCGTTGTTGCAATCGAACCGTCGCTTGCGGATCGTCTTTGCACCCATGACCTGGCTGTCCTCCTTCTGGCGGTCGTCGATCGGCGCCAAGGTGACCATGGCGGTCACCGGTTTGGCGCTGTTCGGCTTCGTCGTTATGCACCTGCTCGGCAACCTGCAGCTCCTGCAGGGCCCCGACAAAATCAACGCCTACGCCAAGTGGCTGCACGACCTGGGCCCCTTGCTGTGGGTGGCCCGGATCGGCCTCCTGGTCGTGTTCGTGCTGCACGTGGTGACCGCGATCCGGCTGTCGCAGGCCAACAAGGCCGCGCGCCCGGTCGCCTACCAGCGGCCCAACACCGTGCAGGCGTCGATGGCGTCACGCTCGATGGTGCTGAGCGGCCTGTCGCTGCTGGTGTTCGTGATCTACCACCTGCTGCACTTCACGTTCGGCGTCACCAACCCGTCGCACCACGAGCTGAAGGGCAAGGGTGCCGACGGCCACGACGTCTACGCGATGGTGACGGCGAGCTTCGGCAACCCGGTGATCGCGATCGCCTACGCGGCCTTCCAGGTCGTGCTGTTCCTGCACCTCAGCCACGGCGTGCAGAGCCTCGCGCAGACGCTGGGGCTCCACCACGCCCGATACACCCCGATGATCAAGACCGTGTCGTTCGTGCTCGCGCTGGCGATCGCCGGCGGCAACGTGCTGCTCGCCATGTCCGTGCAACTCGGCCTCGTGGAGGTGGCGCGATGAAGCTCGATTCCCGCATCCCCGAGGGTCCCATCCAAGACAAGTGGGACACCCGCAAGTTCGAGAACAAGCTGGTCAACCCGGCCAACAAGCGCAAGTACAAGGTGCTGGTGGTCGGCAGCGGCCTCGCCGGCGCCGCCGCGGCCGCGTCGATGGCCGAACTCGGCTACCAGGTCGAGTGCTTCTGCTACCAGGACAGCCCGCGCCGCGCGCACTCGATCGCCGCGCAGGGCGGCATCAACGCCGCCAAGAACTACCGCAACGACGGCGACTCGGTCTGGCGGCTGTTCTACGACACCGTCAAGGGCGGCGACTTCCGCGCCCGTGAGGCGAACGTCTACCGCCTCGCGCAGTGCAGCGTGAACATCATCGACCAGGCGGTTGCGCAGGGCGTGCCGTTCGCGCGCGACTACTCGGGCCTGCTCGACAACCGCTCGTTCGGCGGCGCGCAGGTCAGCCGCACGTTCTACGCGCGCGGCCAGACCGGCCAGCAGCTGCTGCTCGGCGCCTACGCGGCGCTGTCGCGGCAGATCGGCGCAGGTCAGGTCAAGATGTTCTCGCGCACCGAGATGCTCGACGTCGTGCTCGTCGACGGCCACGCCAAGGGCATCGTCGTGCGCGACATGGTCACCGGCGAGATCCGCACACACAGCGGCGACGCGGTGTGCCTTGCGACCGGCGGCTACGGCAACGTGTTCTACCTGAGCACCAACGCCAAGGGCTGCAACGTCACCGCCGCATGGCGGGCGCACAAGAAGGGCGCTGGCTTCGCCAACCCGTGCTACACGCAGATCCACCCGACCTGCATCCCGGTCAGCGGCGACCACCAGTCGAAGCTCACGCTGATGAGCGAGTCGCTGCGCAACGACGGCCGCGTCTGGGTGCCCAAGAAGCAGGGCGACACGCGCAAGCCGCACGAGATCCCGGACGAGGAGCGCGACTACTACCTGGAGCGCAAGTACCCCAGCTTCGGCAACCTCGCCCCGCGCGACATCGCGTCGCGCGCCGCCAAGGAGGCCTGCGACAAGGGGCTCGGCATCGGCGAGACCGGCCTCGGCGTCTACCTCGACTTCCGCGACTCGATCGCGCGTCTCGGCAAGGACGCGATCAAGGCGCGCTACGGCAACCTGTTCCACATGTACTCGAAGATCACGGCCGAGGACCCGTACTCGCAGCCGATGCGGATCTTCCCCGCCGTGCACTACACGATGGGCGGGCTGTGGGTCGACTACGACCTGATGTCGACGATCCCGGGCATGTTCGTGCTCGGCGAGGCCAACTTCAGCGACCACGGCGCCAACCGCCTCGGCGCGTCGGCGCTGATGCAGGGGCTGTGCGACGGCTACTTCGTGATCCCCAACACGATCGCCGGCTACCTGGCCAACCAGAAGCCGGGCAGCGTCGACGACCGGCACGATGCCTTCGGCGCGTCGATCAAGGACGTGCAGGAGCGCACCGCGAAGCTGCTCGGCATCCAGGGCAAGCGCACCGTCGACGACTTCCACAAGGCGCTCGGCAAGATCATGTGGGACAAGTGCGGCATGGCCCGCAACCAGGAGGGCCTGGAGCAGGCGATCGGCGAGATCCGCGGCCTGCGCGAGGAGTTCTGGTCCGACGTGCGCGTGCCCGGCCAAGGCGCAGAGCTCAACCAGTCGCTCGAGAAGGCCGGCCGCGTCGCGGACTTCCTCGAGTACGGCGAACTGATGTGCCGCGACGCGCTCGAGCGCCGCGAATCCTGCGGTGGCCACTTCCGCGAGGAGTGGCAGGACGACGGCGAGGCGAAGCGCGACGACGAGAACTTCGCGCACGCGGCCGTTTGGGAACACAAGGGCGACGTCAAGGACGCCGTCCGTCACCAGGAAGAGCTGACGTTCGACAACGTCCAGCTTGCCGTGCGGAGCTACAAGTAATGAAGGTCACCCTCCACATCTGGCGTCAGAGCAAGCCGAGCACGAAGGACGACTTCGCGCAGGACGGCAAGATGGTCCGCTACGAGCTAGACCATGTCTCCGCGGACATGTCGTTCCTCGAGATGCTCGACGTGCTCAACGAGGACCTGATCAAGAAGGGCGAGGACCCCGTCGCGTTCGACCACGACTGCCGCGAAGGCATCTGTGGCTCGTGTGGCGTGATGATCGACGGCGTCGCGCACGGGCCTGAGAAGGGCACGACCGCCTGCCAGCTGCACATGCGCAGCTTCCAGGACGGCGCCGAGATCTACATCGAGCCGTGGCGCGCCAAGGCGTTCCCGGTGATGCGCGACCTGGTCGTCGACCGCAGCTCGTTCGACCGCGTCGTGCAGGCCGGCGCCTACGTATCGGTCAACACCGGCGCGCCGCAGGACGCCAACGCGATCCCGGTGCCGAAGAGCGACGCCGACAAGGCGTTCGACGCCGCGACCTGCATCGGCTGCGGCGCCTGCGTCGCGTCCTGCAAGAACGCCTCGGCGATGCTGTTCGTCGGCGCCAAGGTGTCGCACTTCGCGCACCTGCCACAGGGCCGCGTCGAGCGCACCGAGCGGGCCCGCAGCCTGGTCGAGGCGATGGACGCCGAGGGCTTCGGCAACTGCACCAACCAGTACGAGTGCGAGGCGGTCTGTCCGAAGGAGATCCCGGTGCGGGTGATCGCCGACATGAACCGCGAGTACCTGCGCGCGAAAGCCGTCGAGGAAAGTAGCTGTCGATCGACTGGTCATCCTCCGACTGCCGCTGCGCTCGCGGAAGTTGGAGGATGAACCAGGTACCGTACGGCAAGTCGGTGGGCTTACATGGTGCTTGCGATGCGGGGGGTGGGGACGGGTTAGAGTCCGGTGCACGTCGCCGATCAGGACCCGCCATGAAGACCCAACTGCTCTGCTCTGCCTTCACGTTCCTCGCGGCGCTGCCGGCGCAGGAGCCCACGACACCCTCGAGCATGCCCGTTCGCGAGCTGACCGCGTTCAAGGACGGGCACGCCTACGTGCTGCGCGACACCGAACTGCAGAAGTCGGCGGACGGCACCGTGGTGCTCGACGAACTGCCGACGCCGGTGCTCGGGACGTTCTGGCCGTTCGTGTCGGGCGGCGATGCGCGGCTGGTCTCGGCTCGTTCGGGCCGTGACGAGGTCACGGTCGAGCGGCCCGCGGTCAGCGTTCTCGAACTGGCCGCAGCCAACGTCGGCAAGGTGGTGACGCTGGAGCTCGCCGACGGCGCGGACGTGTCGGGCAGGCTGCGGGCGATGCCGAAGCACGACGGCGGCGGCAGCATCCTGCTGGTCGAAGTCGGTGGCGGCGTCCGCGCGATCGCGACCACGCGCGTGCGCGGCATCAGCATCGCCGGCGAGTGCGCCGTGACGATCGAACAGCAGCGGCAGCAGGCCCGCATCGTGCTCGACGTCGAAGGCGGTGGCGACGGCGCCCGCGTCGGGGTCGTCTACGTCGAGAAGGGCTTCCGCTGGATCCCGTCGTACCACGTCGACCTCGGCGACGACGGCCGGGCGAAGGTGCAGCTGCAGGCGACGCTGGTCAACGACCTCGTCGACCTCGACGGCGCGACCGTCAACCTGGTCGTCGGCGTGCCGAAGTTCGCGTTCGCGGACATGGTCGATCCGATCGCCCTGCAGCAGCGCACCTCGCAGGTGGCGCACGCGGCGCGGCAGCAGCAGCAGTTCTCCAACTTCCTCGGCAACTCGCTGACGACCCAGGTCGCCGGCTACGCGGTGCCGCAGGGTGGCCAGCCGGCGGCGCAGCCGGGGCCCGACGTCGGCGCCGGCGAGGCGGCCGAGGACCTGTTCGTGTTTCCGGTGACCGGCGTGCGGCTGAAGAAGGGCGAACGGCTGATCGTGCCGGTGACCAGCTTCGAGCTGCCGTACGAGGACGCCTACCGCCTCGACGTGCCGATGGCGCCGCCGATGGAGTACCAGCGCGGCCTCAACGACCAGCGCGTGATCGAGCTGGCGCGCCAGCTGGCGGCGCCGAAGGTCGTGCACCTGCTGCGTTTCGACAACACCGGCCCGGGTCCGCTGACGACCGCGCCCGCGTTGGTGTTCGCCAAGGGCCGGATCCTGGCGCAGGGGCACATGAAGTACACGCCGCGCGGCGCCAAGGCCGACCTCGAGATCAACACCGCGATCGACGTCTGCATCGAGACCGAGGAGCACGAGACCGGCCGCGAGGACAACGTCCGGATGCGCGACGCGCGCTACTCCAAGATCGACCTGACCGGCACCATCGAGTTGCACAACGCCAAGTCGGAGCCGGTCGAGGTCGAGGTCACGCGTCGCGTGCTGGGCCACGTCGACGAGGTCGACCGCGACGGCCAGAAAGTGCAGCTGGACCTGGTCGGTGCATGGGCCGATTCGCCACGGCCGCAGTGGTGGGGCTGGTGGAGCTGGCCGTGGTGGTGGTACCACCACAACGGCTTCGGCGAGTGCCGCTGGACGGTGAAGCTCGAAGCCAACCAACGGGTCGCGCTGACCGCCCGCTGGCACTACTACTGGCGCTGAGTGCAAGAACACGACTTCCAACGCGACGGCCATTCGGTGCACGCGGACGTGCTGGCGCCGGCGCTGGTGGCGCCCGTCACCGCGGCCTTCGGGCAGCTGCTCGCAGACGGCGCCGGCGAACGTGCGGCGCTGTCGCACCCCGCGATCGAGGCGTTGGCTCGCTCCCACGAAGTGCGCCGGCTGGTCGAGCCGGTGCTCGGGGCCGCCGCGTTTGCGTTCCGGGCCACGTTGTTCGACAAGTGCGCCGACCGCAACTGGCCGGTCGCCTGGCATCAGGACCGTACGGTTCCTGTACAGCGACGCATCGACGCCGCCGGCTATCGCAACTGGTCCCACAAGGGCGCCGTCTGGTTCTGCGAACCGCCGCGGTCCGCGCACCAGGACCACCTTGCGGTGCGCGTCGACCTCGACGGCTCGGGCCCGGACAACGGCGGCCTGCGTGTCCTGCCGGCGAGCCACCGCGATGGCGTGCTGACGCCCGAGCAGATCGCCGCCGCCGTCGCGGAGCGGTCGCCGCGATGCCCCGAAGTTGTCGCGGGCGGAGCGCTGCGCATGCGCCCGCTGCTGCTGCATTCGTCGCGAAGGTCGCTGGTAGCGGGACATCGGCGCGTCGTGCACTTCGAGTTCGCCGCCCGCGAGCTGCCCGGTGGGGTGCGGTTCGCTGCCCGGATCGGTGCGGCCCAGGAATAGCAGGGACCCCGGCGCGTCTGAGCACGTGTCGCAGTCACGAGCTTGCAGGCGCGATCGTGGCGGATGGCCTGGCCGGGAGTTTCCCCGGCGCTCGCACATCCTTCACGGCCTGCGGTTCTGCTGCCGATGTTGGAGAGCACGATGTCCACCCCCCTCGACGAGACCCCCCTCGACCAGCCCCTCATCGGAGGGGACTTCGCCGCCGTGCGCGCGCGCTACGGCGCGCCGCTCGGTTGCTCGCACGAGGAGGGGGTGCTGCGACTGACCTACCTCGGCCCGGACGGCAACGCGATCGACGGCGCGATCGAGCTGACCGACGGCGTCGTCGCCACCGAGCACGTCGGTCTGCACCCGACCCCGACCGGCAGCGGCGACCGCTGCGTCGGCCAACCGATCGAGTGCATCCTGCCGAGGTTGGGCGCGCCGGACCGGGTGGTCTCGCGCGACGACTGCACGCGGCTCGAGTTCGCCGACTGCGTCGTGACGGTCTACGGCGGGGTGATCGTCTGCGTCGTGCCGATCCTGCCGTCGGTGACGGCGCCTACACCGCGAGCATCAGCGTGACCATCACCAGGTAGATCGCGGCGCCGGTCAGATCGGCGATCGCGGTCACCGCCGGCGTGCTGATCATCGCCGGGTCGCCGCGCAGCCGTTTGACCACCAGCGGCGTCAGCGCGCCGAGCAGAGCGGCGCTGAGCACGTGGCCGACCATCGCCGCGCCGATCGCAGCGCCGGCCATCAGCACCAGCTCGAGCGTGTCGCCGGTGTCGCGCACCTTGCTGACCAGCAGCGTGTCGAGGAACGCGATCGCGCCGAGCAGCACGGCCATCAGGCCGGCGACCCGGAGTTCCTTCCACAGCACGCGGGTCAGCGTGGTCTTCTCGACGTCGCCGACCGTCAGCGCGCGGATCACCAGCGCGCTCGCCTGGGTGCCGACCATGCCGCCGGTCGCCATCACCATCGGCAGCAGCGACGTCAGCAGCACCATCTTCTCGAGCGTCGCCTCGAACGCGATGATCACCGTCGACGTCGTGACCCAGAACAGCGCCAGCAGGCAGATCACCGGCGCCCGGCGCCGCACCTGGCGCAGCACCGGCTCGTCCATGTAGTCGTAGTCGCCGGGCTCGACGCCGTGGCCGGTGACGCCGGCCATCTTCTCGAAGTCCTCCTGCGCCTCCTCCTCGACGATGTCGACGGCGTCGTCGTGCGAGACGATGCCGACCAGGTTGCCGACCGAGTCGACCACCGGCAGCGCGATCAGGTCGTAGTCGCGGATCAGGCGTGCGGCCTCCTCCTGGTCGGCGTCGGCGGTGATCGAGACCAGGTCGGTCTTCATGACCTCTTCGATCTTCTCGTCGGGATCGGCGAGGATCAGGTCGCGCAACGACACGAACCCGACCAGCTGGCCGGCGCGGTCGAGCACGTAGCTGTAGTAGATCGTCTCCTTGCTCGGCGCCTGCCGCCGCAGCGCGCCGATCGCGCTGCGCGCGGTCGCGGTCGGGCTCAGCACCGCGTACTCGGTGCTCAGGATCGCGCCGACCTGGTCCTCGTCGAACGTGTCGCGGCGCAGCAGGTCCTCGCGCGCCGCTGCCGACAGCATCGGGATCAGGCGCCGGCGGATCGAGTCGTCGAGCCGTTCGAGGAAGCCGGCGCGGTCGTCGGACAGCATGCCCTGCAGCACGTGCTGCACGCGTTCGCGGCCGGCGCCGTCGACGTAGGCTTCCTGCACCTCGGGGTCGAGGTAGCCGAACACGTCGCGTTCGAAGTCGCCGGGCAGGTGCGCCAGCACCGACGCGATCTCCTCGACGTCGAGACCTTCGAGGATCGTGGCTGCGTCGCTCGGGTGCATGTCCTGCAGCACCTCGACGAGGTCCTGGTGCCGCCCTTCGGCGAGCAGTTCCCGGATCTCAGGTGTCAACAGGTGGAATCGCATGCCGATCTGCCGTTCGCGCCGCGGAACGTTAGCCACTCCGTTCGTTGGATGCACTTCCCCGCAAACCGTTTGCGTGGGGAGGGAGTGGGCGTCGTGATGCCGCCGCGGCCTCGGTCGCCGCTTCGCGACTACCGTCTCCGGAGTGGAGGAAACTGGTCGGGGCGAGAGGATTTGAACCTCCGACCTTTGCGTCCCGAACGCAACGCTCTACCAAGCTGAGCCACGCCCCGACCTTCGATCCGGCGGCTCTGGGCCGCGAATCGAGCGCGAAAACGTAGCCACCGTCGGGGGCTTCGTCAAGCGTTCTCGATGCCTGCGACCCAGATCGGGACCAGCTTTATCGCACCGCGGCGGTCGCCTCGAGTTCGAGCAGGCAGCCGTGGTGCAGGCCACCGCAAGGGATGATCGCGCGGGCCGGCTTGTGGTCGCCGAACCAGGCGGCGTAGGTGCGGTTGACCGCGTCCCAGTGCTCGATGTCGCTGACGTAGATGCGGACCTGCAGCACGTGTTCGCGGTCGCTGCCGGCGGCCTGCAGCAGGTTGTCGAGGTTGTCGAGCGCGCGCACGGTCTGCGCCTCGATGCCGTCGGGCACCGCCCGCGTCCGTGGATCCATCGGCAGCTGGCCGCTGACGAACAGCAGGCCGCCGTGCTCGACGACCGGAGAGTAGTGGCCGGCGGGGGTGGGGATGCGCGGGTCGTCGGGGACGTTCATGTCGGGAATGGTCGTGCCGGGGGTCATGGCCTTGCGGCCGCGATTCGCTCGAACTGGTGGGTGGTCGGGTGGCGGCGAATCCGGTCGTGGCGGTCGACGATGCCGTGCATGGCGACGTAGACGCCAGGCTCGGCCAGCTGCAGCGCGCCGACCGCGCAGCCGACGTTCATCGGCGAGTCGGAATCGGCGAACCGCTCGGGCCGCATCGCGCCGGTCAGCACCACGCGCTTGTGGGCGACGCGCCGGGCGAGGAACGCCGCGGTCTCGAGCAGGGTGTCGGTGCCGTGCGTGACGACGACGTGGTCGTTGCGGTCGTCGTCGATCAGCTGCGCCAGCCGAGCGCGGTCGGCGTCGTCGATCTCGCTGCTGTCCTTCTGGAACGCGGTGCGCACGTCGAACGCGAACGACGGCTGCCAGCGGCGCAGCAACCGTTCGGTCGCGGGTTCGCCGAACTCGAACGCGTAGCCGCCGGAGCTGCGCGGGTAGTCCTTGTCGATGGTGCCGCCGGTCTGCACGAACGTGATCCGCATGCGGTCATCGTGCCATGCACGCCGGTCCGGCGTCGCGCGCGTTCTGCGGTTCGCGGCCGGTTGCCGGTGGCGCAGGAAGGAACTGGTGGCGCAGGATGAACCGGGTTCGGTATGCGGTGTCAGCGGCGGCGGCGGGGGGTGGGTTGGTCTTCGAGGGCTTCGGGGAGGTCGGGGGCGAAGACGATGCGCAGGCCCTGGTTCTGTTCGCGCAGGCGCACGACGGCCTTGGCGCTGACGTCGGTCTTCCAGACGTAGAGGTTCTCGAGCTGCTTCAGGTCGGCCAGGGCCAGCAGCGCGTAGTCACCGACGCGGGTGTCGAACAGGTTGAGGGTGCGCAGCTCCTTGCACGCGGCGAGCTCCTTGACGCCGGCGTTGGAGACCCGCGACTGGCGCAGGTCGAGCTTGGTCAGCCGCTCCATCTTGGCGATCACGGCGCAGCCGCCGTCGCCGACCTGGCTGCGCGCCAGATCGAGCTCGAAGATGTGGTCGGCGATCGGCAGCAGCTGCGCCATCGCGCGGTCGTCGACGGCGTCGGTGCGGCCGCAGCAGCTGACGCGCAGCAGCGGGTTGTCGTCGCCGATGCTCTTTACCGAGAACACCGCGTCTTCACCGCCGAACGGCGCGAGCTGCGCTGGCTTCACCGGGTTCAGGCCCTTGCTGAGCGTGACCACCGGCGACTTGCCCTTCTTCTTCGGGGTGCCCGACTTCCGGGTCTTCGACGGGCCAGTCTTCGACGAACCGGCCTTCGACGAGCCCTCCTTGTCGTCCTTCTTCTCGTCGCCCTTCTTCGGCGGAGCCTCCCCGGTCCACTTGCCGTAGTCGGCGCCCTCCTCGATCCAGCGCTTGATCAGTTCGACCTGCTTGTCGGACAGCGGCGGCCCCTTCTTCGGCGGCGGCATGCGGTCCTCGTCGTCGGCCGGCAGCGTGATCGACTCCATCAGCATCGAGTCGTCCGGCTTCTTGGCGATGATCAGTTTGCCGCGCTTGCTCTTCTGGATGTTGGCGAGCGTGTCGAGCATGACCCGGCCCTTCGGCCGGCGCTTGCGGCCGTTCTCGTCGACGTAGGTGGCCTGGTGGCACTCGGTGCAGTGCTTCTCGAAGATCGGAAAGATGTCTTTGGCGAAGTCGACCTTCGGCTTGTTCGACTGCGCCGTCAGCGGCGCGATCAGGACCATCAACAGCAGGGCCAGGCGGGTCATCATGCAGGGGTGGGGTCGGGGCGGGGGGGCGGACGGGTTCGGGCCGGAAGCCGCGCGGGCCGGATAGGACGGCCGATGCCGGATCAGAAGATCTCGGTGATCGGCATGCCCTTGTCGGCCACCTGGAACGGGCGGCCCGACGGCGAGTAGAGCTTGTGGTCGGTCGGCAGGCCGCAGGCGTAGGCGATCGTCGCGTTGAGATCCTGGACCGAGGTCGGCTCGGAGTCGACCTCGCGACCTTCCTTGTCGGTCTTGCCGTAGCGCTGGCCGCCGCGCACGCCGCCACCGGCGAGCAGCGCGCTGAACGCCTTGGGGTAGTGGTTGCGGCCGTTGTCCTCGTCGATGTCGGGCGTGCGGCCGAACTCGCTGGTGAAGACGACCATCGTGTCCTGCAGCAGGCCGCGCGCGTCGAGGTCGGCGAGCAGGGCGCTCAGGCCCTGGTCGATCTGCGGCGTCAGGTCCTCGAGGCGGTCGAAGTTCTCCGAGTGCGTGTCCCAGCCGCCGCTCATCACCTCGACGTAGCGCACGCCGTGCTCGACCAGGCGGCGCGCCATCAGGCAGCCGCTGCCGAACGAGCCGGTGCCGTAGGCCTCCTTGGTCGCCTGCGACTCCTGGTTCAGGTCGAACGCGACCAGGTCGCTGCTGCGCATCACCTTGACGGCGTCCTCGTAGGCCTGCGAGTACGAGTTGACCGAGGCCTGCTTGTGCTTCTCGCCGAACGCCTGGTCGAGCTCCTTGAGCATCTCGAGGCGGCGGTCGAAGCGGTTCTCGGTGACGCCGCGCGGCAGCTTGACGTTCTGCAGACCGTCGTCGGCGTTGCCGATCGGCACCGGCTGGAACTCGGCCGGGAAGAAGCCGGCGCCCGGCGCGTTGGCGCCGCCGCCGATGATCACGTGGCCCGGCAGCGTGTCGTTGTGGCGGCCGGCCATGCGGTGGCACCACGCGCCCGTGCTCGGGTGCTGGATCGTGCCGCGCAGCTCGTAGCTGGTGCGCATGAAGTACTGCGCCTGCTCGTGCGCGCCCTGGGTGCTGGTCATCGAGCTGACGATGCAGCACTTGTCCATGTGGCGGGCGGTCTTCGGCAGGTAGCCGCCGAGCTGGATGCCGTCGACGTTGGTCGCCACGGCCTCCTTCGGCCCGTGCGTCTTCTGGCCGGGCTTCGGATCGAGCGTGTCGATGTGGCTCATGCCGCCGGCCATGAACAGGTAGATGACGTGCTTGGCGGACGCGTTGCCGAGCACGATCCGCTTCGGATCCTGCGGATCCTGGTTCAGCGAACGGGCCAGCAGCGACGGTCCGAACATGCCGGCCGCGCCGACGCCGAACATCGAGCGGGCCATGCCGGAGAGGAACGTGCGGCGGGTGTCGAGGTCGACGCCGCGGATGGTCTTGCGAAGCGACATTGGGTTCTGCCTCTTGGTTGGATCGGGGTTGCGGCGGATCAGCGGACGAAGCGGAACTCGTTGCAGTTGCAGAGCACCCAGACGAGGTCGTCGATGGCCTTGCGGCCGTTGACGGCGATCAGCCGGCGCCAGCGGTCCGACTCGTCGGCCGTCGGTTCGCGGTTGAGCATCGTCAGGTAGGCGACGCGCACGCGGCGCTCGCCGTCGGCCGCGAGCTGCAGGTCGCGGCGCAGCGCGGACTCGCCGTTGAGCACGCGCTGGTCGAGGAAGCCGTTCATCAGCGTCAGCACCTGCGGCACGGTGGCCACGTCGGTGCTGGCGTCGATGGTCTCGCGGTCGGACTGGCCGAACTGGCGCAGCACGTGGCCGAGGCGCGCGGGCTGCTCGAGGTCGCTGGCGCGCAGCAGGTCGCGCTCGGCGCCCTTGGCGGCGCGCGAACCGAGGTTGACGCCCATCTGCTCGAGGCGCTTGCGCAGCTCCTTGACCTTGGGCAGGTCGCCGTCGCGGCGAGCCTCCTCGAGCTCGCGCAGCAGCGGCCGCGCCCGCTTGCGGGCCATCTGGTCGCGGCGCTGCGCGGCCTTGGCCTCGGCGCGGCGCTCGCGCGCCATCTCCTGCATCATGCCGCGGTTGCCGCCCTTGACCATCGCCAGGATCTTCTCGGCGTCGGCGTCCTTGAGCTCGTCGTGGTAGGCGTAGACCGCCTCGGCGCGCTCGTCGGGGTCGCGCAGCCGTTCGTCGACGTCGTCGAAGACCAGCGTCAGCAGCGAGTCCCAGACCTGCTGCGCGCTCATCCGGTGCAGGATCGGGCCCTGGAACAGCGGCGCGACGCCGGGCTGCGGGTCCTGGTCCTCGACCCGTCGCTGGAACAGCCGGGTGTGCACCAGCACGCGCTCGAACTGACGCAGGTCGAAGTCGACGCGCACCATCAGCTTCTCGAGTTCCTTGAGCAGCTCGGGGTGCACGGCCTTGGTCTTCTTCTTCCAGTCGTCGATCGGCTCGACCAGGCCGCGGCCGAACGTGCGCGCCCACATCCGGTTCGCGATCGTCTTCGCGAACATCGGGTTCTTCTTGTCGGTCATCCAGTCGGCGAGCGCGTCGCGCGACTCGACGCCGACGGCCTTCTGGTTGCGCCGGCGGGCGCGGGCGCGCTTGCTCATCGAGCGCGACGCGCTCGACGACGGGTAGCGCAGCTTGACGTTGGCGCCGAAGATCGTGTCCGCCTTGACGGTGCTCGACGGGCGGGCGTCGTCGTACTGGTAGTCCTTCGGCAACTTCTCGAGGCCGCTGCCCGAACCGTGCAGGCCCTGCGTCAGTCGACGGACCAGGCGCAGCGCCGCGGCGCGGGTGCGCTGCGGCTCGTTGGCGAGCTTCTGCCGCATGCCGCGGTAGTTGACCAGCGCGTCGTCGTCGCGGTAGCGGATGCCGCCGAAGAACGCCGCCATCCCGAAGAACTGCTTCTGCGTCCAGTGGTCGAACGGGTGGTTGTGGCACTGCGCGCACTCGAGCCGCGTGCCGAGGAACAGCCGCACCGTGTTGGCCATCGAGTCGTGCGGCATGCCGTTGTCGCGCATCAGGTGCCCGGTCGCACCGTTGTCGCGGCCGTGGGCGGCGCCGTCGGCGACCAGCATCTGCCGGACGAACTCGTCGTAGGGCAGGTCGTCGCGCACCGCCGTGCGGACGAAGTGGGCGAACGGCTCGCCGCTCAACTGGCGCTGCCGCGACTTCACGCGCAACAGGTCGAACCAGTAGTTGCTGAAGTGGCTGGTCCGGCCGGGGCTGTCGAGCAGCAGGTCGAGCAGCACCGCGCGCTTGTCCGGGTTCTGGTCGCCGAGGAACGTCTCGGTCTCCTTCAGCGTCGGGATGCGCCCGACGATCGACAGGTAGGCGCGGCGCACGAAGGTCGCGTCGTCGACGTCGGGCTGCGGCTCGACCCGGTTGCGGCGCAGGCCCTTTTCGAGCAGGGCGTCGATGCGGGCGGCGTCGCGCAGCACGTCCTTGGTCGAGCGAACGTCCTCGACGCGCTGCTTGGGCCGCTGCGGGTTACGCGCGGCCGTCTGGGCGTCGACGGCGACGGCGGAGCCGAACAGGGCGAGGGCGAAGACGACGCTCGTACGGGGGATTCGGTTCATGGCGATCCGGGGTGGGCGCGACCGGTGCGCCCGGAGGTCCTGTTGAACGCTCTGTTGGCCCGATCGGCCATAGGGGGGACAGCCGTGAAGGCCGTCCCCCGTAACCAGGATGTCACTTGCTGACAGGGGCTTGCGTGCTGCGACGCTTGAGGGATGCGATCACGCAGCCGCCCTCGACGACCCCCGCGACCGGCACCCCGCGGCCCGGCCGACGCTCGAATCGGTCCGCCCCCAAGTTCTTGTGGAGGCTTCGGATACGCGCGATCGCCGCGTCGAGGCGGGCCTCGCCGAGCGCCTTGCAAGCAGAGCGCGTGCGGCGGGCAGCGGCGCGCGGGTTGGGGTTGCCGAGCTGCTCGAGCGCGCCGGACAGCGCCTGCAGCAGTTCGCCGAGGTGGGTGTCGATCGCCAGCAGTTCCTGCTGGCGACGGATCGCCTCCTGGACCTTGCCGGCGCCGTAGAGCGCGACCACGTCTTGCGCGATCGGGGCGCGCCGGGTCTCGAGTTCGGCGCGGGTCCGCTGCAGGCCGGCGACCGTGCCCTCGAGCACGTCCCGCGGCGGGTTGGCGAGTTCGCGCGCATGCGGCACGTCCTGCTCGCCGAGCTGGTGGCTCAGCACCAGCACCAGCGTGTCGTCGTCGAGCAGCGCCGCGAGGATGCGGTCGAGGTCGGCGGCGTCGGGCAGCGGCGAGCCCGGGGCGTACGGCAGCATCGCCTGGATGTCGGGCACCTCGGCGTCGGTGCCGAAGAACGCGCCGGTGATCGTCGTCGCCGTGCGCGAGCCGGCGCTCGCGATCGAGTCGCCGATCAGCTTGACCAGGCTCTCGACGACGCGGTCGACGACCTCGCTCTGGCCCTCGGGACCCGGCGGCACGTCGACGTTGAGCGGGATGCGCTGTTCGTCGTCGTTGTTGCGCAGCAAGAACAGCACCGTCTGCAGCGGTGCCGGCAGGCGCAGGTAGGTCGAGATCGGGCCGTCGGGCGGCTCGTCGAGCGCCAGCCAGGTGAACACGTTGTCGCTGCGGATCTCGAGGCCGTCGTAGCCCTTCAGCTTGAGCGCGATGTGGGTGTCGAACAGGCCGTCGGAGATCTCGACGCCCGCCTGCTTGGCGAGGCCGCGGAACGCCGACAGCTCGAGCCGGTCGACGCTCAGGTTGATGCGGCCCTTCGGCTGCGGGAACAGCGTCAGCCGGCCGTCGGCCGTCATCCGGTCGAGCATCGGCCGCTGCTGCAGCTCGTGCTCGTCGTTGCCGCCGACCAGCGCTTCGGCGCTCGAACTCAGGAAGCCGCTGATGACCGAGCTCTTGACGACCCGCCGCTCGAGCTCGATGTCGCCGCCGCGCACCGTCGTCGAGAACGACAGCGGCAGCGGTTCGGAGAACGCGCGGGTCGAGAAGCGCGACACCTCGAGGTCGGTGTCGACGAGGTGGAGGTGGGTGCGCGGCTCGGTGGTCTGGTCGCGATAGTCGACCGCGACGCCCAGCACGCGCAGGTGGTCGATGGCGAGTTCGAAGTCGTTCTCGCGGTCGCTCGGCGTCGGCGTCGGCGTCGGAACCGGCGTCGGTTCCGACGCCGGAACGCCTTCTGGCGCTGCCTGGGGTTCCGGCGCTGGCCGTGGCGCGGGTTGGTCCGCGGCGATCGCCGCCGGTTCGAGCAGCACGAAGCCGGCGACGTGGGTGCCTTCGGCGTCCTTGTGGGCGCGCAGCACCGGCTCGTCGATGTCGAGCGAGCGCAGCAGCACGCTGCCGCTGCGTGGATCGATGGCGCGCGCGATCGCGTCGATGACCGCGACCTTGGCGTAGACCTGGTCGCTGCTGCCGTCGCGCAGCACGACGTCCTCGAGCACGAGTTCGCCGCCGAACGGCCGCGAGAAGTCGAGCACGCTCGGGTCGCGTCGCTTGAGGTCGAGGCGGGCGTGCAGCGTCGCGGCCAGCGTCAGGTCCTTGGCCTCGCCGCGCAGCGTGTCCTGCAGCGACGGCATCAGCTCGACCAGCCGGGTCGTGTCGAAGTCGTCGAGCGAAAGCGTCAGGTCGAGCGTCGGCGTCAGGTCGAACGGGTTGGCGGTCGCGTCGGCGCGGAGGCTGGCGCCCAGCGGGTCGACCGCGCCGGTGATCGCCAACGTCATCGGCTTCGGCTCGTCGGCCTTCGGATCCCCGAGCCACGGCTGCTTGAGTTCGAGCGACAGGCTGGCGCCGATCGGCGGCCGCTCGCCGTCACTGCGGTCGCGGAACTCGAACCGCTCGAGTTGCACCAGCAGCTCGTCGATGCGCACCTTCGGCAGGTGCAGCTGCGCTGTGGGCGCGCTCGGCGCGGCGGAGCCAGCGGTCGGATTGTCGGCGACCGGTTCCCCAGCAGGCTTCTCCCCAGCAGACTGCTCGCCAGCGGACGGCTCCGCCGCCTGCTCCGGCGCCTTCGGCTGGGTCGTTTCCGCGCTGGCCGTGGCGAGCGCGAACCCCGGCACCAGCAGTTCGTCGCCGGTCGTCGCGACGCTGGCGCGAACGCCGGCGACGCGCAGCTTGCGCACGTGCACTTCGTCGGGGTTCAGGGTCGGGACGTCGACGACGACCTCGTCGATCGCGGCCGCCTCGACGTCGCGATCGGTGATCCGCACCTCGCGCAGGGTCGCGTCGATCGCGGTGGCGCCGGCCAGCGCCACGTCGGCGTCGAACGCGGCGTGCACGGTGCCGTCGTCGAAGGTGCAGCGCACGCCGTCGGGCAGCAGCGACGCGAGTTCGGAGGCGACCAGCTTGCTGGCGGTCAGCTCGCCGGAAGCCGCGATGCGTTCGGGGCTGCGCTGCAGGTTGGCCGTCAAATCGACCTTCGCCTGGGCGTCCGAGATGCGCATCGCCAGCGTGATGTCGACCGGCGCGCTGCGGCGCGGCTGCGGGCCGATGGTCAGGTCGAGGCCGACCGCGCGGCTCTGCTGCGGGCGCAGCGCGTCGGTCCACTTCAGCGTGGCGCCGCGCACCTCGACGGCGCCATGCTGCAGGTGGAACGGTGGCGCGCTCGCGGCGGCCGGCTGCGCCGCCGGCTGTGGTGCCGCCGGCGAGCCAGCTGGTGCCGCCGGCGATCCGGCCGGCGCCGCCGCGCCGAACGCCAGTCCCAACGCGCGCAGCTGCTGCTCGGCATCGCGCTGCAGCTCGACGTACGGATCCTGCACCGTCCACGTGCCGAGGTGCAGGCCGTCGTCGGCGACCAGCAGGCCCTCGCCGCGGATCGCTCGCAGCGACAGCCAGCGCGTCGTTCCGTCGGCCAGCCGCAGGTCGCTGAGCTGGGCGCTGGCGGCGAGCTGCGGCTGCAGCTGCACGTCGGCCTCGAGCTTCATGGCGAGTTCGCCGTCGCGCAGCTCCGAGCGCATGCCGAGCGCGTCGAGCCACGGCTCCAGGCCGGCGAGCGTGACGCCCTGGGTCTGCCAGTCGAGCCGCGCCGTGACGCCGTCGGCGCGCGGCGTCAGGGTCAGTTCGCCGCGGCAGGAGCGCGCCACGTCGGGCACCGAGAACGCGATCTGCACGCGGCCCGGCGGCGCCTCCTCGCCGAACGCGAGCGCGTCGGCGCGCACGTCGAGGCCGGCGAGCGTCAGCGTGGCCGGGGTGGGCTTGCTCTGGTCGGTGAACGACACGTCGACACCCGACCAAGAGAACGCCCCCAGCCGCAGCTTGGGCAGCGGCGACGGCGTGGTCGCGGCGGGGGCGGCCGGCTCGTTGCTCTCCGGCTCGGCCGGCGGTGCGGGAGCGGCGCCGGCGGGCGGCGGCGCGATGCGCAGGCCGGCGACCTGCAGCGAACCGTCGGCGAGTTTGACGACCTCCAGGCGCGGGCCGGCGAGCTCGACGCGTTCGATCGCGAGCGTGTCGTCGACCGTGCGCAGGTCCTGCACCGCGACCTTCGGCAGCGACAGCAGGCGGCCGGCCTTGCCGTCGATCGTCAGCCGCGACAGGTCGAACGTCATCGACTCGCCGAACTCGGCGTCGGCGACCGCGCGCAGGTCGAGGCCGCCGTCGGGCAGCTGCACGCCGGCGGCCGCCAGCACCGGCCGGATGCGCACGCAGGTCAGGCCCTCGGCCGCGAGCGTCGCGGTGACGCCGGTGCGTCCCTCGACGGCGCTGAGCCGCGCCTCCTCGAGGCGCAGCGATTCGACGATGCCGTCGGCGTGCAGGGTCAGGCCGAGCGGCGTGACCAGGCCCTCGGCGGTCGGATCGGTCGGGCCGAAGGTCGCCGCGAGCGTGCTGCGCTCGATGCCGTCGAGCGCCAGGCCGAAGTCGAGCTTGCCCTCGAGCGCCGGCACCCTCGGCGCGCTCTCGAGCACCGCAGCGTGCAGGTCGCCGGCCAGCCGCACGTCGACGACGTGCGCGTTCTGGATCGCGTCGAGCAGCTCGGGCGGCAGCTCGAAGCGCTGCGGTCGGAAGCCGCGCACGACCGCCTGGAAGGTCACGTCGGCGGCACGCGAGGCCGCCTGCACCTGGCTGTGCACGAACAGTTCGTCGCACAGCTGCGGCGCGTGCACGCGCAGCTGCACCGAACCGTTGCGGTCGGGGAAGCCGACGTCGGCGACGTCGAGGTCGAGCTTGCCGGTGTGGTGGGTGGCGGGCTCGGTGGTGTGGTCGACGAAGTCGAACTGCAGGTCGTGCAGGCGCGTCGACGCGATCCAGCACGGCAGCGCGAAGTCGAGCGGTTCGTCGCTCGGCGGCTCGGGCTCGTCGGGCAGCTCGACCGGCGACGGCTGCAGCCACGCGGCGGGCAGGCGCAGCGTGCCGTCGGCGTTGCGATGCACGGTGACGCGCGCGCCGCTGACGCCGGCGTCGACGACCGACAGCTGGCCCGACAGCAGTTGCCGCATCGACAGGTCGGCGATCACCTCCTGCGCGGTCAGCAGCGGCGGGGCGGAGGCGTCGTCGGCGTCGCGCACCACCAGGTCCTCGACCACCAGCGACAGGCCGGCGATCGACAGCGACGCGCTGCGCCACGAGACCGACAGGCCGGCGAAGCCGGCGCCGAAGTTGGCGAGCTGTTCGAGGAACAGCCACAGCAGCACGCGGGCGACCACCGCGGCGATCAAGAGGCGCCGGGTCCAGCGCCAGTACCAGCGCGAGCGCCGCCGGGTCGGCGCGGTTGCTGCCGGCTGCGACATCGGCTGGGGCGTCGGCTGCGTCTCCGTTCGGCTCGGCACCGCGTCCGCTTCGGCCTGCTTGGCGTCGTCGCTGCTCATCGACCTTCCTCCTGGGCCTGCAGGTAGTGGCGCACGGCGCGGCGGCGCTGCTTGCGCGCCGCCATCGGCTGGTAGCCGGGCACCTCGACCCCGCGCGTCGCCAGGAACGTCTGCGCGGTGATGCGCACCGCCGCGCTGCGGTCGTCGAGCGCCAGCACGTTCTCGTCGCGGATGCCGCGGGTGAACGCCTCGCGGCCGTCACAGGTCTCGAGCAGCAGCGACAGCGACGCCGGGTCGCCGACCAGCGCGCCGAGGTGGCGGGTCACCGAGGCCCGCATCGCCGGCGTCAGCTCGTCGCGTTCGAGCCGCGGCATCAGCGAACTCCACAGGCCGCGCTCGAGCTGCCAGGCGACGTCGTCGGCGTCGGCGTCGGCCGCGGTCATGCCCTTGGTCACGGCGATCAGCGCGCGTTCGTCGGCGACCGTCAGCACGTCGACGGCGCGCTCGAGCTGCAGCGGCGAGACCAGCGCCAGCAGCGCCGGCCGGCGGTTGCGCGCGCCGACGGCCTCGCGCGCGACCTGCCAGGCCTTGCGGCGCGGGCTGATCTTCGGCGGCTCCGGCGCGGGATCGGCATCGGCGATCGCGATCGCGTCGCGCACGGCGTCGTCGGCGGCGGCGCCGGTCGGCGCGAACAGCACCAGCAGGCCGCCCGGCCGCAGGTCGTCGGTCGGCACGAACAGCGCGCCCGGGCCGTCGGCCGTCGCGGCCGGCTCGATCACCAGCACCTCGCGGCCGGCGCCTTCGTCGGCCGGCACGTCGAGCATCGCGTTGACGTGGCCGGTGTGGTCCTTGTCGAGGTGCAGCTCGATCTGCGGCAGCTGCGCGGCCGCCGCCGGCAGCAGCGTGCCGAGGCCCGGCGCCAGCACCACGTCGGCGGTGGCCAGCTGCTGTTCGCGCAGCGGGTCGCCGCGGCCGTCGTCGGCCTGCCAGCCGGCGACCGCCTCGGCGTCGAGCCAGCGGCTGCCGATCGGCATGCGGGTGCTGCCGCGGAACGGCTCGCCGCGGTCGCGCACGATCGCAGAACTCGCCTGCGAGATCGCCTCGCCGGTCGGCTCGTCGGCGACCGCCAGCCAGCGCACCGAGTACGCCAGCGCCTGGCCGTCGGCGCGCGCGTGCGGCACGCGCTGGTAGGTGACGGTCGGCGTCAGCGGCAGCAGGTCGAGCGGCTTCGGCGGGCTGCTGCAGCCCGCCAGCATGGCGAAGCCTGCGATGTGGAAAGTCGTGAAGGCGGTGGTGCGGCGGGACACAACGGCACCGTACGGCGCCTGCGCGAAGCTGCAACCGGACTGTCCTGGTGTTTCTTCGTGGCTGCCCGGTTACGGTGCCTGCGGCGGTCGTGTTCGCGACGCCATTCCGTTGTTTGTCAGGAGGTATCCGTGTCGTCTGCAGCGCGTGTCGCCGCAATCCAGCTGATCGCCAGCAAGTCCCCGCTGCCCCTCGAGGCCGGCTCGGCCAACGTCCCGGAGCTCTTCGGGGTCAACGTGTTCGGCCTCGAGCAGATCCGACAGCGACTCCCCAAGGCAGCCTACCGCGCCCTGAAGATGTGCATGCACCGCGGCCAGCAGCTCGACAGCGAGCTCGCCGACATGGTCGCTGCGCAGATGAAGCAGTGGGCGATCGAGCGCGGCGCGACGCACTTCACGCACTGGTTCCAGCCGATGACCGGCTCGACCGCGGAGAAGCACGACAGCTTCGTCGACTTCCGCGGCGGCGAGCTGATCATGGAGTTCAGCGGCAAGTCGCTGATCAAGGGCGAGCCGGACGCCAGCTCGTTCCCGAGCGGCGGCCTGCGGGCGACGTTCGAGGCGCGCGGCTACACGGCGTGGGATCCGACCTCGCCGGCGTTCATCCGCGAAACCCGCAGCGGCGCGACGCTGTGCATCCCGACGGCGTTCTGCTCGTGGACGGGCGAAGCGCTCGACGAGAAGACGCCGCTGCTGCGCAGCGCCGAGGCGCTCAACGGCGCCGCCTTGCGGGTGTTGCAGGCGATCGAGGTCGACACCATCCGGCACGTCTACCCGACGCTCGGCTGTGAGCAGGAGTACTTCCTGATCGACCGCGACTTCTACGTGCTCCGGCCCGACCTGGTCGCGACCGGGCGCACGCTGTTCGGCGCCAAGCCGCCGAAGGGCCAGGAGCTCGAGGACCACTACTTCGGCTCGATCCCGCGCCGCGTGCTGTCGTTCATGCAGGACGTCGAGCAGGAGCTGTGGAAGCTCGGCGTGCCGGTCAAGACCCGCCACAACGAGGTCGCGCCGACCCAGTACGAGCTGGCGCCGATCTTCGAGCGCTCGACCGTCGCATCGGACCACAACATGCTGACGATGGAGGTGCTGAAGCAGGTCGCGCAGCGGCACGGCTTCCACTGCAACCTGCACGAGAAGCCCTACGCCGGCATCAACGGCAGCGGCAAGCACAACAACTGGGCGCTGTCGACCGACACCGGAGAGAACCTGCTCGAGCCGGGCAAGTCGCCGGAGGAGAACCGTCGCTTCATCGTGATGCTCGCCGCGGTGCTGCGCGCGGTCGACCGCCACGCCGACCTGCTGCGCGCGTCGATCGCGCACTCGGGCAACGACCACCGCCTCGGCGCCAACGAGGCGCCGCCGGCGATCCTGTCGGTCTACCTCGGCGAGCAGCTGACCGAGGTCGTCGACGGCCTGATCCGCGGCGAACGCGAGGCATCCCGCTCGGGCGACCTGATGAAGCTCGGCGTCACCGCGATGCCGCCGCTGCCGCGCGACGCCACCGACCGCAACCGCACGTCGCCGTTCGCGTTCACCGGCAACAAGTTCGAGTTCCGCGCCGTCGGTTCGAGCCAGTCACCGTCCAAGCCGATGACGGTGCTCAACACCGCGGTCGCCGAATCGCTCGAGTTCCTGGCCAAGGACATCGAACGGCGTCGCGCCGAGGGTGCCGACAACCCGGTCGACGAGGCGGTCGCCGACGTGCTGCGCGACCACCGGCGCATCGTCTTCAACGGCAACGGCTACTCGGACGAGTGGCGGATCGAGGCCGAGAAGCGCGGCCTGCCGAACACGCCGAACGCGGTCGACGCGCTGCAGTGCCTGGGCGACCAGAAGAACGTCGAGCTGTTCGACGGCCTCGGCGTGCTGACGCCGGCTGAACTCGAGTCGCGCAAGAACATCGCGCTCGAGTCGTACAGCAAGGCGATCGCGATCGAGGGCCAGAGCGCCCTGTCGATCGCCCGCACGATGATCCTGCCGGCGGCGCAGAAGACCCAGCGCGACGTCGCCGACAGCTTGTCGTCGGCGAAGATCCACGGGCTCGCGATCGAGAAGCAGTCCGAGCGCCTGCGCGACATGACGATGCGCATCGAGGCGTTCGTGCAGTGCATCGACGAACTCGCCGACGTGTTCGACAAGTGCGAACACCACGATGGCTCCGAGTTCGAGCACGCCAAGGCCTACCGCGACCTGGTGGTGCCGGCGATGAACCGCCTGCGCGAGCAGGCGGACCAGCTCGAGACGATGACCGACGACGACTACTGGCCGCTGCCGAAGTACCGCGAACTGCTGTTCCTGCACTAGGAGCGCGTCCATGTAGTGGACGCGCTGCCAACCGTGATCGCGGAAGCGGCGTGTAGGCGTGCGGACGGGGCTATGTCCACTAGCGGTGCGGGCGGCGTCGTTCGCGCCGCGGCGGGAATCCGCTGCGGGGGAGCGGGTCCATTTTGCGCACGGGTCTGGTATGACCCTGCGCATGTCGATCCCCATCCGTCCTTCCGGCCGCGCGCTCGCGGCCGCCGCGCTGCTCGGCCTGCTGTCCGGCTGCAGCAACGAGCCCGCGCAGCCCCGCGAGGTCACCTTTGAGCTGACCGGCAACGACCAGATGAAGTTCAGCCAGGAACGCTTCGAGGTCGACGCGCCGGCGAAGCTGACGATCCGGCTGAAGAACGTCGGCACGATGCTGAAGCAGACGATGGGCCACAACCTCGTGCTGCTGAAGAAGGGCGTCGACGTGCTCGAGTTCTCGGCGGACTGCGTGTCGGCGGGGCCGAATGCCGACAACGACTACCTGCCCGAAAAGGTGCGCGGGCAGGCCCTGGCGTGGACCAAGGTGCTCGGGCCGAACGAGCAGGACTCGCTGGTCGTCGACCTGAACGAGCCGGGCTCGTACGCCTACGTCTGCACGTTCCCCGGACACTTCGCCACGATGCGTGGCGTGATCCAGGTGAAGTGACGTGCGCTGCGCGCGCGCCTGCGCGCCGCGACGGCGCGAGCGCTACTCGACCGTGATCTTGATCGTCTTCGACGCGAGCTGCTTGCCGTAGCTGCGGTGTGCCGCGTCGGCGAACTGCATCGTCAGCTCGTAGGTGCCCGGCTCGAGCTCGACCTTGGCTTCGGTCTGGGCCTTGCCGTAGTGCAGGTAGTCGCCGGTGTTCATCGGCAGCACCAGGCCCGGCGTCACCACGCCCTTGTTGATCGAGATGTGGTGGTGGCCCATGGTCTTGTCGAGCTGGTTCTCACCGGCCGGCGACATCGCGGCGCCGGTCATGCCGAAGCGCACCTGGAACGGCGACTTGACGGTCGCGCCGTCCTTGGGCTCGAGCCACTGCACGCCGAGGTCCTTCGGGGTCGCCTCGACGGTGTACTCGACCTGCTTGTGCTTGTCGGTCGCCTTGCCGTCCTTGTCGAAGTGGTGCACGTGCACGGTCTGCTTGCCGGTCGGCAGCTTGACGTAGCCAGCGGTCTTGCCCGCCTCGAACGCCATCGCGCCGTCGGGCATCGCGTCGCCGACCGCGAGGCCTTCGCCGCCGACGACGACGGCGATCGTGCCCTCGACGCTGCCTTCCTTGGCCGGGTCGCCGACGTAGATGCCGGTGTCGGCGAACACCGTCGAACCGCTCTCCGGCCAGACCACGAACGACAGCGGCGCGGCGTCGCCGCCGCCCTGGTTTGCGGGCTTGGGTTCTTCGGTCGAGCAGGCGGAGAAGGCCAGCAGGGCGCCGGCGCACAGCAGGGACAGATGCAGCTTCATGGTTCGGGCGGGGGTCTGAACGGGGTCGGGGTCAGCCGGTGAGCATAGGCTCGGGCCGCACCTGGGCCACGAATCATCCGTTGCCAAGGGGGCGAGAGGGCCCACGGTGCCGCAATTCGGGCTGGCCGCACGCAGGCGGCAGTCCGTTCGCGCTCTGCGCGTGCAGCGCGGCTCGGATCAGTTTGCCCGCTGCAGCTGCAGCAGCGGCAGCACGATCGCGATCACGATGCCGGCGACCACGGCCGCGAGCAGCACGATGATGATCGGCTCGAGGATGCTGGTCAGCTTGGACGTGGCCAGGTCGACCTCCTCGTCGTAGGTCGCGCTGATGCGCTCGAGCATCTCCTCGAGGTTGCCGGCCTGCTCGCCGACGCCGACCATGTAGGAGATCGTCGGCGGGAACGCGCCGGACATCTTCATCGGGGTCGCGATGTCGGTGCCCTCGACGACGCGGTCGTGCACGTTCTGCAGGGCGTTCTGCAGCACCTTGTTGTCGAGCACGTTCTTGGTGATCGAGATCGCCTGCAGCGCCGGCACGCCGGAGCGCAGCAGCGTCGCCAGCGTGATCGAGAAGCGGGCCATCGCCTGCTTGCGCGCCAGGTCGCCGAACACGGGCAGCTTCAGCTTGAAGTTGTCCCAGGCCAGGCGGCCCTTGTCGCTGTTGACGAACATCTGGAACGCGATCACGAGGCACAGCGCGCCGACCATGACCAGCAGCCAGTAGTTGACCAGGAACTCCGAGCAGGCGACCAGGATCTGGGTCGGCAGCGGCAGGTCCTGGCCGCGCCCCTTGATCAGCTGGGTCACGCGCGGCACGACCGCGGTCATCAGGATCGCGACGACGATGACGCCGACGATCATCATGATCATCGGGTAGATCATCGCGGCGCCGACCTTGTTCTTCAGGCGCGTCTGGGCCTGCAGGAACTGCGCGAGGCGCACCAGCACCTGGTCGAGCGCGCCCGACGACTCGCCGGCGCGCACCATGTTGGAGTACAGCTCGGTGAAGTAGGCGGGGTGCTGCAGCACCGCGTCGCCGAGCGGCATGCCCTGCGTGACCTTCTCGCGGATGTCGCGGAACACGCTCTCGACCTTCTTGTCGGGGGCCTGCTCGATGATCATGCGCAGCGCCTCGGCCAGCGGGATGCCGGCCTGCAGCAGCGAGGCCATCTGGCGGGTCACCGCGGCGATCTGCTCGGTGCGGTACTTGTTGGGCGAGTCGACGCCGGTGACACCCTTGATCGAGACGGCCGCCTTCTTCTTGCCGCGCGACTCCTTGATGTCGGTGACGAACAGCGCGTCCCGCTTGAGCTTGAGGCGGGCGTCGCGCGGGGTGTCCGCGTCGATGATGCCCTTCTTGACCCGGTTGTCCGAGTCGATCGCCTTGTATTCGAAGATCGGCATGAAGTGGTGGGGGCGCCGGGATCAGCTGGGACGAGCAGAGAGGTCGGTCGGATCAGGTGACGTCGAGCTGGGTGACGCGCAGGACCTCTTCCGGCGTCGTCATCCCGTTCATCAGCTTGTTGATGCCGTCCATGCGCAGGGTGCGCAGGCCGCGCTCGAGCGCGCCCCGCTTGATCTCGCTGGCGGTCGCCTTGTTGATGATCTGCTCCTGCACCACGGTGTCGATCGGCATCACCTCGTAGATGGCCGTGCGGCCCGAGAAGCCCGAACGGAAGCACTCGTCGCAGCCCTTGCCGACCCACAGCTTGCCGTCGGTCAGCTGGTCCGGGGTCAGCTGCAGGTCCTCGAGGTAGAAGCGCTGCTGTTCGCTCGGCGTGACCGGCTCGCGGCAGTTGGGGCAGATCGTGCGCAGCAGGCGCTGCGCGATCACGCACAGCAGCGACGACGACACCAGGTAGGGCTCGACGCCGATGTCGATCAGGCGCGAGACCGTCGAGGCGGAGTCGTTGGTGTGCACCGTCGAGAACACCAGGTGGCCGGTCAGCGCCGCGCGGATCGCGATGTCGGCGGTCTCGTTGTCGCGGACCTCACCGACCATCATCACGTCCGGGTCCTGACGCAGGAACGAACGCAGGCCGGCCGCGAACGTCAGGCCCTTCTTGGTGTTGACCTGGACCTGGCTGATGCCGTCGAGGTTGTATTCGACCGGGTCCTCGATGGTCAGGATGTTGAGCTCCGGCGCGTTGATCGCGTCGAGGCAGGCGTAGAGCGTCGTGGTCTTGCCGGAGCCGGTCGGGCCGGTCACGAAGATCACGCCGTGGCTGTAGTTGATGTAGCGGCGGATCGTGCGCTCGGCGTCCTCCTCGAGGCCGATGTCGTCGAGCGCGTAGACCTTGGTGGTCTTGTCGAGGATCCGGAACACGATGCGTTCGCCACCGGCGACCGGCACCGTCGAGATCCGCACGTCGACGTCGCCGTCGCCGATACGGATCGACGCGCGGCCGTCCTGCGGCAGGCGGCGCTCGGCGATGTCCATCTTGCCCATGACCTTGACGCGGGAGACGATCGCCTCCTGCGCCCGGCGCGGGATCGACTCCATGTCGTAGAGCACGCCGTCGATGCGCATGCGCACCTGCAGGCGGTCGCCGTAGGGCTGCAGGTGGATGTCCGAGGCGCGCAGCTTGAGGGCCTGGAACAGCAGCATGTTGACCAGCTTGATGACCGGCGCCTTGTTGGCGTCGAGCAGGTCCTCCGACTCCTCGATGTTCTCGGCGATCGAGACGATGTCGGTGTCCTTGACGTCCTGCAGCGCCTCGTCGACGCCGTCGGCCTTGTGGCGGTAGGCGCGGTTGATCAGGTTGTTGATCTCGCTGCGCCGCGCCAGCACCGCCTCGACCTCGCGGCCCATCATGGTCGCCAGGTCGTCCATCGGCTGCACGTCGAGCGGCCGGTGGGTGACGACGCGGATGGTGTCGTCGACCTCGTCCTCACCGATCGCGATCAGCGCGTGGGTGCGCGCGAACTGCACCGGCACGTCCTGGATGAACGCGTCGGGCACGTTGACGCCCTCGAGGCTGTCGACGTAGTCGATGCCGAGCAGGTCCCCGAACAGCTCGAGGCACGCCTTCTCCTGCAGGAAGCCCTTCTGGATCAGCACCTGGTCGAGCTGCTGCTCGCCGTCGCGCTCCTCCAGCAGCGCCTCCTGGATCTGGGCATCGCTGAGGCCGGCCTTCTTCAGCAGGCTCTGGCGGATGCGATCCTGGGGGAAACCGCCGCTCTCGGGGGCGTCGGTGGTGGGCGTGGTGTCCGTCATCTGTCTGGCTGCGGTTGGGTGCGGTAGGTCGCGACGGGCCCCGGCGGAGCGGCGCCCGTGCGAAGGGCCGGCGCCGGGGCGTCGGCGGGGGGTCAGCGCGGCGCCCGGATCGGCTCGCCCGGGGTCCGGATCGGCTCGCCCGGCGCGTTCGGGCCCGGCGTGCTGCGCGAGCGCCGGTAGGTCGGCATCTCGTACTCGCCCTGCGTGTCGAGGTCCTCGATGGTCGCGCCGAGGTCCTCGAGCGTGCGCGCGCCGCCGGCGGTGTTGCCCGACCAGCGATGGTCGATGATGCGCAGGCGGCGTTCGCCGATGTAGTCCTGCGCCTCGAGCTTCTTCTGCAGCGACACGTGGTAGAGGTCCTGGAAGCTGTCCTCGTCGAGGATCGTCGGCGTCACGAAGAAGTAGAGGTTGGTCTTGTTCGTGGTCGCCTCGCTGCGGCGGAACAGGATGCCGAGGATCGGGATGTCCTTGAGGATCGGGATGCCGCCGTCGCTCTGCGACTCGGAGTCCTCGATCACCCCGCCGATGATCATCGTCGCGTCGGACGGCATCGTCACCTGCGTCTGGATGTAGCGGCTCAGGGTGATGCCGCCACCGGTCACCGAGTTGGGGTCGAACGCGCCGACGAAGCGGCTGACCTCGAGCGTGATGTTGAGGCGCAGGTAGTTGTTGGGCGAGATCGTCGGCGAGATCTCGAGCGTGATGCCGGCCTCACGCGGGGCGCCGACCCCGGACTGCGTGGTCGCGGTGCCCTGGTTCTGGGTCTGCGTCGGACGCGACTCGGTGGTGCGCACGACCGCGGTCTCGTTGTTGTTCACCAGCACGCTCGGCAGCGACAGGATGTTGGCCTTGTCGTCGGTCGACAGCGCGTTGATCAGGATCGGGACCGCGAAGCCGTCGCCCGAGATGATGCCGCCGGTGACGCCCTGCAGCGGGTTGTCGAAGTCGGGCAGGCGGGTGTCCGGCAGGCCGTCGTCGTCGGTGTCCTGGAACGCCGACTGGCCGAAGCTGGTGAAGCCGAAGCCGCGCGTGAAGTCGGTCTCGTCGCCGGTCGGCAGGTCGAGCAGGCCGAGCTCGACGCCGAAGCGGTCGAGGTCGCCGGTGGTCAGTTCGACCAGCGCGGCCTCGATCAGCACCTGCGGCTGCCGCTGGTCGAGCTTGTCGATCAGCGCCAGCACCTGCTTGTACTTGGTGCCCGCGGCCGAGATCAGCAGCGAGTTGGACTCCTTGTGCGAGTTGATCACCGTGCGGCGGGTGCGGCGCGCCGAAGCGGCGCCGGCACCGCCGGGGGCCTGGGCCTGCTGCTCGGCCTGGTTGTCCTCCTGCATGAACGTCTTCAGCGTCGTCTCGAGGTCCTCGGCGAGCACGTTCTTCAGGTAGATGACGTTGGCCGACGCGTCGATCGGCGCGCCCGGGATGTCGAGGCGGGCGATCAGCTCGAGCGCCTCGTTTACCTGCTCGCCGGTGCCGCTGAGCACCAGCGCGTTCTGCGAGCTGTGCACGACGACCTTGAGCTGCGGCTTGGCGCTGCCGGCGCTGACCGCGCCCGGGTTGCCGGCGCTCTTCTCCTGCAGCACCTGCTGGCGGATCTGGCTGCGGCTCTCGAGCACTTCGGTCAGGATCGGCTCGATCTCCTCCGGCGCCTGGTTGTCGAGCACGACCACCTGCACGACCAGGTTGGGTTCTTCGGCCGGCTCGTCGACCAGCTTCAGCAGTTCGACCGCGGAGTAGACCTGCGGGCCGAAGCCCTGCAGCAGCAGGGCCGACTTGTTGCCGACGTTGCCGATCTGCACCGAGCTGCCGGCGGTGGTGCCGCCGGTGCCGGCGAAGAACGGCCGCAGCGCGTTGTTGGCCAGCTGCGCGTTGATGTGCTTGAGCGGCACCGTCGTCAGGATCGGCACGCCGGTCTGGAAGCGGTAGCTCGGCAGTTCGTCGGGGGTGACGTAGCGGGCGCCGTTGGTCACCTCGCGGCCGCGCTGGCCGGTCATCATGACGATCTCGAGCATCTCGAGGTCGCCGTCGCCCCGCGGGACCACGGCGAAGCCCTTGATGTAGAGCATCGTCTGGAAGAACGAGAAGAAGTCCTCCTCGAACCGGTCGCGCTTGATCCGGAACGTGCCGAGGAAGCTGACCACGCTGCCCTGGGTGCTGCCGGTCGTCAGCTCGGTGGGGTTGTAGGTGAACCGCTTGTTGGTCACCTCCTGCGCCCACTTGATGAACTCGGTCAGCGGCATGCCGTTGCTCTCGTTCATCGAGAACGCGATCGTGTCGGTCGCTTCGTCGACCTCCATGACCGGCTTGACCGGGTCCTGGGTGGACGGATTTGACGTCTCGGTCTCGTTCTGCGCGGCGGCGAGCGGAGCCAGCGCGAACAGCGCGACGGCGGTAAGGAGCACCCTGGTGAGCGGGCGCAGACGGAGGAGCTGGACGTGGTCGACCATCATCGTTTTGGCTTCGGGTCCCGGACTTGGCGGGGACACACGGATTCCGCCTCGGACTGGCGGTGGCAGGTTTTTATTTCCGCGGTCTGTCACGAACCAGGACGAACCCGAAGGATGCGCCGGTCTTGCGACAATTGCCGCGATGCCACCGCAACGCTGAGGGCCGCCTGCGACCCACCGTCCGACAACCTTCGCAGATTCCGATTGCGTTGATGCCGCAGCAGGGGTTGCATTCGTGGGACACCGCACGGGGTGACCCGGCGGTGCCGAACGCGGGCCATGAAGCTCTCCGAACTGATCCACGAAAAGCTGGTCGAAGTGCCGCTGAAGGCGGCCGACAAGTGGCAGGCTCTCGCCACGATCGCCCGCGTGCCGGTGCGCGCCGGGTCCTACCCCGAATCGATGGTCGAGACCGTCGAGCAGGCGCTGGTCGTGCGCGAGAAGAGCATGACCACCGGCATGGAGCACGGCATCGCGATCCCGCACGCGGCGATCGACGGCATCGACGAGCTGGTCGCCGTGCTCGGCCTCAATCCGGGCGGGATCCCGTTCGAGACGCTCGACGGTGAGCCGGCCCGGATCGTGATCGGCCTGGTGATCCCGCGCAGCAAGAAGCTGCAGCACATCAAGACGCTGGCCGAGATCGCCAAGCTGCTGTCGAAGGCAGACGTGCGCGAGCGGCTGCTGGCGTGCACGACCGCCGCCGAGGCGGTCAGCGCGCTGGCCGAACTCCAGGGCGTCGCCCGCTAAGGCCCCGGCGTTCGCCTAGACGCGGCAGCATCGCAGCCTTGGCCACCCCCGCGCCCCGAGGGCCCGCACCGACGGGCATCGACGCCGTGTCGTCGCGCTCCGTCCGCCACGTGTCGGCGGCCGAATGCAGGCTGTCGCGACCGGGTATCCTGTTCGAGATGATCGGATCCGAACAGCACGGGGCAGACGCCCCGATCGCCCTCGCGGCGACGGATCCGCTCGGCGGCGTCGGAGCGCCGGTCGCTTCCCGCTACGGCTGGCGGCGCGCGTTCGTCACGCTGCTGCTGCTGGCGGCGGCGCTCGGCGCGTTCGTGCAGGTGCAGGCGCTGCACGACACCCAGCTGGTCGCCGCCGGCCGTCGCGTGCCGGCGCTGGGCTGGCTCGCGGGCGGCTGCGACTGGCTGCCGCTCGCCCTGATCGGCTTCGGGCTGGCGCGGCTGTGCATCTGGCAGCGCGGCACCCGCGAGGCGCTGCGCGTGCTCGCGGTGGTGGCGGTGTTCGCGCTGGCGACCGCGGCGGCGCTGCAGGGGACCGGCGACGTGCTCCCGGGCGCGACCGCCTGCGTGCTCGGCGTCGCGCTCGGCCTGCACGTCGAGTCGACGCGCCGGGCCGGGTTGTCCGGCTGCCTCGCCGCCGCGATCTGCGGCGCTGTGGCTGCGCTGGCCGTCGCCCAGCTGCCGCGCGCGCTCGACGGCGTCGCGGTGGCGCTGGGGCTGGTGCTGATGGCGCTGGTGCTCGACGGCCCGCGTGTCGGCGCCCCGGGCGCCTTGCCGCGCGGCTGGTTCGGGCGGCTGTTGCTGTGGGCCCTGGTGGCCGGCCTGGTCGTCGCCGCCGGCGCGTGCGCGGACCGTTCGCAGGCGGCGCCGCTCGCCGGGCTCGGCGCGGCCGTGCTCGCGGCGGCGGCGTGCGGGCGGCTGGCGCTGGCGCTCGGCGCGGCCGCGGCGGCGTTCGTCACGATGTTCGTCGCGGCCCCGACGCTGCACGCCGACGCGACCGTGCTGGCCCGCAGTGGCGACGTCGCCGCGGTCTACCTGCGTTCGGACCAGCAGGTGCAGGTGCGGCTCGGCGCCGAGGTGCTGGCGGCCGCCGGCCCCGACCGCGACGAAGAACCGCTGCTGCTGGCGCTGCTGCACGCGTTCGTCGCCGAGGGCGACGTGGTCACGATGCTCGGCCGCGGCACCGGCCGGCTCGGGCCGGCGCTGCGCCGCGAGCAGCGCGGGGTCGTCGAGGTCCGCGATCCGTGGCCCGACGTCGTGCCGCTGCTGCCGCGCGCCACCGCCGACGGGCCGGTGGCGCCGCCGACGGGAGCGCGCGATGCGTGCTCCCCGGGGCCGGCGTTCGCCCGGCCGCTCGCCGATCTTCCCGACGCCTCCCGGCAGCTGCTGTGCGTCTGCGAACTGCCGATCGCGGCGACCGCACACCGCGCCACGGTGACGTTCCAGCGGCAGCTGCGCCGCGTCGTCGGCGAGGGCCTGGTGCTGCAGCCGATCGCGCTCGACCGGGTCGCGCCGGCGCAGCTCGATGCGTTGCTGCGCGCAGCGGGCGCCGCCCACCGCTGGAACGGCGTCTACAAGGTCGGCGACGCGGCGGTGCTGGTCAGCGGCAGCCGGCACCCGTCTCTGCGCGGCGGCTTCGAGCGCTGGAGCGACGACGCGCGCTGGGCGCTGCACCGCGCCCACCTCGACGGTCCGGCCGACCTGCGGGCGGCGTTCGTCGGCACGCTGTGCGAACGTCCCGACGGCGACGCCGGCCGCGACTCGGCGGGCCAGCTGCTGGCGCGCTCGCTCGACGTCGCGACCGAGCCGCCGCGCCCGGAAGGCCTGCTCGCCTTTTGGCAGCGCATGCACTCCGAGATGCTGCGGGCCAAGGGCCGCCTGCTGGTGCTCGCCGACGATCCCAGGGGACGTGGCGAAGCGGCGTCGATCGCCGCGCAGTTCGTGCCGATCGGCGCGCCGCGGCCATGGCTGCAGGCGGCGCTCGGCCTGCAGGGGCGCGACGGCGTCGCGCTGCGCGACCCGCGGCTGCAGAGCCGCTGCGCGCACGCGCTCGACCCGACGTTCTTCGGGTCGCCGCCGGCCGTGTTCGGCACGCTCGAGCGACCCGTGCAGGAGCTCGGCGACCTCGAGGACGAGCATCGCGTGCAGGTCTCCGAACGGCTGGCGCAGCGCTGCAGCGGCGAGAACCCGCTGGCCGTCGCGCTGCGCGCGCGCTTCCCGAGCCGCTGCGCGCGTTCGCTGGTGGCGGCGCTGGCGCGCGGGCCGCTGCCGACCGACCAGGCGCTGGCGTTGCGCGAACTCGCCGATCCGTTCGTGATCGACGAGGCGGCGCGGCTGCTGCTGCCGGCCGGCCGCTGGCCGGAGCTGCTGACCTACTGGCGCGCCGACCTGCCGCTGCCGACCGGCCTCCGCGAGGCCGCCGGCGCGGTCGATCGCGACGGCCGCAAGCGGCTCGCGATCGCGCTGCGCACGCACCTCGATCCGAGCTGCCACCAGCTGCTCGCCGACCTCTTGCTCGACGACGATCTCGACGTGCGCACGCTGGCCGCGGCCGCGTTGCACGGCGCGGTCGGCGAGCGCGTGCCGTTCGACGCGAAGTGGCCACGTTCCCGCCGAGAGGATGCGGCAAGTCGGCTGCGCGATCTGCATAATCGCCGGCCATGACCGAAGTCTCAGTTGCCGCGTTGGTGGAGTTGGTTGGGGGTCGCCTGGTGGGCGACGGCACGCGTCGGATCGTCGGCCTCTGTGACCTCCGGCAGGCCGCGCCGGATCGGATCGGCTTCGTGCGCCACCCGCGCTACCAGGAGATGGCCCGCGACACCGCGGCCGGGGCGCTGCTGGCAGGCGACGAGTTCGAGACCGCGGCCAGCCTGATCGTCGTGGCCGACGTCGACGTCGCCTACGCCAAGGTTGCGATGCACTTCCATCCGCTGCCGCTGGCGCGCGAACACGACGTGCACCCGACCGCGTTCGTGCACCCAGAGGCCGAACTCCAGCCGCCGGTGCAGGTCGGCCCCAACGCCAGCGTCGGCCGCTGCCGGATCGGTGCGGGCACCGCGATCAAGGCCGGCGCCTCGGTCGGCGACGGCGCGCAGCTCGGCCGCGATTGCCTGATCCACGCCAACGCCACCGTCGGCCACGACTGCGTGCTCGGCGACCGCGTGATCCTGCAGCCCAACGCGGTGGTCGGCAGCGACGGCTTCGGCTACGCGCGCGAGGGCGCGACCTGGCACAAGGTGCCGCAGCTCGGCCACGTCGTCTGCGGCGACGACGTCGAGGTCGGCTCCAACTCGGCGGTCGACCGCGGCACGCTCGGCGTCACCACGATCGGCGCGCGCACCAAGCTCGACAACCTGGTGCACATCGCGCACAACTGCGCGATCGGCGAGGACGTCGTGATGGCCGCCGGCGCGATGGTCGCGGGCTCGACGACGCTCGGCGACCGCTGCGTGCTGGCCGGCCAGGTCGGCGTCGCCGGCCACCTCAAGATCACCCACGACTGCCGCTTCGCCGGCGACACCGTGGTCCTCCGCGACGTGCCCGAACCGGGCGACTACATGGGCCACCCGATGATGACCAAGCGCCAGTATCTGCGCCTGATGCGCGACCAGCGGCGCAGCGTCGGCGACAAGGGCTAGGAGCGCGTCCATGTAGTGGACGCGCTGCCAACCGGGATCGCGGAAGCGGCGTGTACGCCTCGGACGGGGCTTTGCCCGCTAGTGGTCGTTGGTCCGATAGACGTGGCACGCTGCGCGGCCGTCGCCGCCGTCTGCCGGACGCACGACACCAGGCCCAGCGGGCGGGCGCCAAAGGGGCGTCGCGCCTACCTGGCCGCCGGCAGGTGCTCGAAGATCGCGCCGTCGAGCGGCGACCACAGCGGCTGGCGGACGCCGGCGGCGCGCAGCGCGCCGCTCGCCCAGTTGTTGCACGTGTGGAACAGGTGGTAGCTGCCGACGCCTTCGTAGAAGACGTCGCCCGGGGTGTAGCTGCGGCCCGCGATCAGGATCGGGTCGCCGTCGGCGTCGCGGGCGAAGCCGCGTTCGACGTAGGCGCAGAAGCGCTCGTACTCGTCGTCGCGCAGGTACAGGCGCCGGCACCGTTCGTCGGGGACCGGCAGGTACCAGTGGTAGTAGATGTGCATCACCGACGGGGTCGGCAGCAACACGGCGGCGGCCGTGGTGCCGATGCTGAGGTCGTCCCAGGTCGGCGTGCCGAGGAAGAAGCCGCGGTCGCCCCAGCCGATCAGCACGTGCGGCGCGCTGGCGTTGCCGACCGTCATGTCCTCGAGCGGCGCGAACTTCGTCCAGTCCTTCTTCGGGTGGCGCGCCGGCAGGTAGAAGTCGGTATGGATGCCGTTGGAGACGATCATCACCGGCACGCCTTCGTCGGCGGGGCGGTAGTCGTCGTGGACCGTGATGCTGCCGAACAGCCAGACGGCGCCGGCGTAGAGCAACACGAACGCGACCAGCGCCAGCAGCGCGAACAGCAGCCAGCGCAGCAGGCGGCGACGCCACGAACGGCGCTTCGGCGGCGCGGTCGCGCCGGCCGTCGGGACGGGATCGGTGGCGGCTGGCGCGTCCGTCGTCACTACGGCCACCAGTCCGTCATGCGCGCCTGCACCGCAGCGGCGATCTCGTCGCGGGCACGGCGGTAGACCATCAGGTCGCCGCCGTAGGGATCGGCGATGTCGAGGCCGTCGGGACGCAGCAACTCGACGCGGTCGCCGACCTCGGGCGCTTCGGCCAGCAGCGCGCGGCGGTGGCTGTCGCCGAGGCAGTAGATCTTCTCGGCGCGGGTCCACAGCATCGGGTCGATCGGCTGGCTGAGGTGCGGGCCGAGATCGAGGCCGACCTCGGCGCCGGCCTCGAGGCTGCCGTCGCTGGCGGCCATGCCGGGCATCGTCGCGGTGCCGGCGCTCGCGAAGCGCAGGCCACGCGCCAGCACGCGGTCCTCGGGCACGCCCATCGCCTTGGCCGTCAGCTGCCGTGCGAACGCCTCGGCGAGCGGCGAGCGGCAGGTGTTGCCGGTGCAGACGAACAGGATCAGGTCGGCCGCGGTGTTGAGCACTTCGTCGCGCGACAGGATGCCCTCGCGCAGCACCTGCAGTTCGCCGGCGTCGGCCCGCACGATCGTCGACGCCGAGCCGATCGGCGACGGGCCGTCGTCGACCATCTGCGTCGCGTCGTCGCCGCAGGCGGCCGCGACCGCGTCGGGATCGACCAGCGCGGTGCCGTCGCGCGGGATGCTGGTCAGCCACAGCGGCTCGCCGCAGGCGCGCACCACCGCGCGCGTGAACACGTGCGACGGCAGCCGCACGCCGACGCTGCCGCCGTCGCCGTCGGTTGCGACGATCAGCGTCAGCGGGCCGGGCCAGTAGCGTTCGATCAGGCGTTCGGCGCCGCGGTGCAGGCGCGCGCCGAGCTTGCGCACGTCGTCCGCGTCGGCGACGTGGAACGTCAGCGGCTGCGCCGGGTCGCGGCCACCGAAGCGGCGCAGGCGCTCGGCGGCGCCGTCGTGGCTCGGCAGCGCCGCGACGCCGTAGACCGTCTCGGTCGGCAGCACGCACAGCTCACCGCGCTGCAGCGCGGCGACGACCTCGCTACGCAGCTTGTCGGGGTCGGCGTCTGCCAGCGACGTTCGTTGCAGGGGCATGCCGCGACCTTAGCCTGCACGCGCACCGACGGAAACCGTGGCCAAGGGGAGCAATCGCCGCAGCGACGTCCTATCCTGCTCGGCTCGATGTCGAACCTGGAGCGCGAAGAACGGCTGTCCCGCATCCGGATGCAGCGGCTGGCGCAGCTCGGCACGCTGCTGGCGGGGTTCGCGCACGAGGTGCGCAACCCGTTGAGCACGATCGGCCTCAACCTGCAGCTGGTGCTCGAGGACTTCCGCGAGGCGGAGTCGACGCGCGACAAGCGCACGAGAAAGCGCCTGTCGACGGTCGAGGCCGAAGTGCGTCGGCTGCAGACGATCCTCGAGGAGTTCCTCAGCTACGCGCGCGCGCCCGAGCCCCGGCTCGCCGACGTCGACCTCAACCAGAAGCTGCAGGCGGTGGTGGACTTCCAGGAACCGGAGATCAAGGAGGCGGGGCTGTCGCTGCGCTTCTACCCCGGCAAGGACGTCGGCGCGGTCGCGTGCGACTGGGACCACGTGCAGGCCGCGGTCGGCAACCTGATCCGCAACGCCAAGGACGCGACGCCGGCCGGCGGCGAGATCCTGGTGTCGACGCTGCGCGACGGCGAGTTCGTCACGATCCGCGTCACCGACACCGGCGAAGGCATCCCCGAGGAGCAGGCCGCGCGCGTGCTCGAGCCGTACTTCAGCACCAAGAAGGGCGGCACCGGCCTCGGCCTGCCGACCGTTCGCCGCGTTGCCGAGGAGCACGGCGGCACGCTGTCGCTGCAGTCGGACCGCGGCAAGGGCACGCAGTTCATGTTGCGCCTGCCGATCCGCGGCGCCGAACCCACACGAGCCAAGGAATGAGAACCAATCCGATCCTGGTCGTCGACGACGACGACGCGCTGCGCGAGGCGCTGGTCGAGGCGCTCGAGGTGCTGCCGGTCGAGATCACCGTCGCGGCCGGCGGCGCCGAGGCCGTCGAGATGTTGCAGGAGCGCCGCTTCGCCGTGGTGGTCACCGACCTGGTGATGAAGGGCACCGACGGCTTCGCGGTGCTGACGGCGGCGAAGCAGACCTACCCCAACTGCCGCGTCGTGATGCTGACCGGACACGGCGGCCGTGAGGTCGCGGTGCAGGCGATGGAGCAGGGCGCGACCTACTACGTCGAGAAGCCGGTCGACCTCGCCGACCTGCGCGCCAAGGTCAAGAAGTCGCTCGAGGACCACGACAAGGACGTGGCCTACGACGACCTCAAGGGCCAGATGGAGCGCGCCTACGGTATCGAGGGCATCGTCGGCCAGGACCCCAAGATGCAGCGCACGCTGTCGCTGGTGCGGCAGATCGCCGGCACCGCCGCGTCGGTGCTGATCCTCGGCCCGTCGGGCACCGGCAAGGAGCTGATCGCGCGCGCCGTGCACAACATGTCGCCGCGGGAGGACCGGCCGTTCGTCGCGATCAACTGCGGTGGGCTGTCCGAGGGCACCATCGAGTCCGAGCTGTTCGGCCACGTCAAGGGCGCGTTCACCGGCGCGGTCGGCGACCGCGAGGGCAAGTTCGAATACGCCAACGGCGGCACGCTGCTGCTCGACGAGGTCGGCGAGATGCCGATGCAGACGCAGATCAAGCTGCTGCGCGTGCTCGAGGAACGCGCCGTGACGCGTCTCGGCGACAACCGGGTGCGGCCGGTCGACGTGCGGGTGCTGGCGGCGACCAACGCCGACCTGCTGCAGAAGGTGCAGGACGGCACGTTCCGGCAGGACCTCTACTTCCGCCTGAAGGTCGTCACCATCGACCTGCCGGCGCTGCACGAGCGCCGCAGCGACATCAAGCTGCTGGTGCAGCACTTCCTCGAGCACTTCACCAAGCTGCACGGCAAGGACGTCGAGTCGATCGACCGCGACGCGCTGGTCGCGCTGGTGCAGTACGACTGGCCCGGCAACGTGCGCGAGCTGCGCAACGCGGTCGAGTCGATGGTGGTGCGGGCCAAGGGCAACATCCTCACCCGCTCGGATCTGCCGCCGGAGATCTGGGCACCGCTGCCGACCGACCAGGACGCGTGGCAGTTCCTGGCCGGGCGAACGTGGCAGGAGGTCGAGCAGAACCACATCCGGGTGTCGCTGGAGCTGTGCGGCGGCAACCGTCAGAAGGCGGCCAAGGCGATGGGGCTCAGCGAGCGCACGCTGTATCGGAAGATCAAGGAGTACGAGCTGTAGGGCGTCGCCGCCCGCGCGGCCGCGGCAGTTGCTACAGTCCGGTCGTGCGAAGCCTGCTCGTGCTGCTGGTGGTGTCGGTGTTGGCCGCGGGTCTCGCCTGGCTCGCCTGCCTCGCCTGGGCGCCCGGCGACCCGGGACGGTCCGTTGCGCCCGCAGCCGGCGCGTCGCCCGCGAGCACCGAGCCCCCGGACGCAGGGCGCAACGAGATCGGTCCGGGGGCGGACCCACTCGCAGGCGATGCTCTGGATCGCGCTGCGGCTGTGCCGCGCACGGGGTTCCGGGTGCGGGTGGTCGTGCCCGACGGGGTCGGCACGCCGGTTCGGCTGCGAGCGTGGCGTCAGGATCGCCGCGCGCTCACCGAGGCGGCCGTGGCCGCGTTCGATTCGGACGGGCGGGCGCTGTTGGCCGTGCCCGAGGGCTCGTACCGGTTCAGCTTCGACGGGGGCGGCGTGGTGCGCGAAGCGCTGCGTCAGCGTTACGCCGTGCGCGACGGCGAACTGCGCGAACTGGCGCTGCGCGGGTGCGCGCCGGGCACGATCACCGGCCGCGTGCTCGACGCCGATGGCCGGCCCCTGCCGGACGTCGTCGTCGAGGTGCCGGAGTGGGATGCGGGCCGCGCCGACGGTGGCGATCCCTGGTGGCGCACGCAGTCGGACCTGTCCGGGCGGTTTGCGATCGGCGGCCTCGCCCCCGGTCATCAGTCGCTGTCGTTCCGACACCCGCGCCACGCCGCCCGCGATGGCCAGGGCGAGCTGTTGACGGCTGGGCTACGCACCGACATCGGCGACGTGCGCATGTCCAGAGGGCAGACCCTGCGCGGCCGGGTTCTGGACGGCGACCGGAACGCCTTGCCCGATGCGACGGTGGCACTGCTCGGCACGAGGCGTTCGGTCGAGGTCGATGCCGCGGGTCGGTTCGAACTCGACCGGATGCCGACGCACGGCGAACTGCGCATCGTCTGCGAGGGGTTCCAGGACGCGGAGATCCAGATCGGTCCGGCCGATGGCTACGACAGCGGGCGTCGATCGTGGCCGGACCTGTCCATACCCCTCGACGTCATGTTGTCGCCCAGCATGTGTGTTCGTGGAACGGTCTCCGGAGGCCACGGGGCCGCGAAGGTGGTCGTGCGCAACTACGCGCTGGGCACCTGCTGGCACACCGAGCCCGAGGTCGGCGTCGACGGCACGTTCGTCGCCGATCGGCTGCACGCCGGCCGCACCGAGATCCAGGCGCGCGTGCCGGGCGTCGGCTACTCGGATCTGGTGCGCCTCGACGTCGACGGACGCGACCACCAGGTCGAACTCGCGGTGCGGCCGACGCGCAGCCTGATCGTTGCGGTTCGCGATGATGCCGGAGCGCGGATCGCGGATGCTGCCGTGACGATCGACGGCTACAGCGAGAACCTCGTGTTTCCGTGCATCTTCGACAGCTTCTCCAACAAGGAGACCCGATCGACCGACGCACGGGGCGACGCGACGTTCGGCGGCGTCTTCGACGGACGGTGGAACGTGCAGGTGGTGGCGAAGGGGCACCTGCCGAAGAAGGTCGAGCTGCACCTGGGGCACCAGCTCGAGCGCACCGAGGTGCGCCTGCAGCGCGCTGGCCGCCTGCTGGTCGCGGTGCGCGGCCTGCCGCTGGAACGGGAGTCCGAGTTCTCCGTGTTCCACCGGCGGGGCGACGGCAGACCGGTCGAGCTGAGGCTGCGCGACGCGGCGTTCGGTGTCGACCTCGAGCCGGGTTCGTACGAGGTCTTCCTCGGGCCGCGCAGCTACCGCATGACGATGCTCGGGGACCGCGTGAGGTCCGCGCCGACGCGCACCGTGCAGCTGGCCGCGGGGGCGGCGCTGACCTGCGAGCTGGACTACCGCCCCGCGCCGCTCGTGCACGGCAGCCTGACGATACCAGCGTGGGTCGAAGGCCCGGTGGTGGTCTACGCGCTGTCGCCCGACGATTGGCAGGAGCGACGCCGGCATGCGCACTTCCTCGACTTCAACCTGGAGCTGTACGGGCGGCGCGCCGAGTGCGCGCGCGACGGCACGTTCTCGTTCGGGCTCGCCGAGCCCGGCACGTGGTTCTTCGCGGCGACGCTGCCGACGACGTCGATCCCGGTGCCGCTCGGCGCCCGCCAACTCGAGGGGGAAGCCCACGTGCCGTTCGACCTGCCGCGCGGCGTGTTGCGCGGGCACCTCGACCCGGGCTTCCGGCGCGCCGACGGCTCGTGGCCGAAGGTCCTCCTGGAGCCCGCGTTCCTGGCCAGGCACAACCCGTTCTTCCGGCTGGCGGACGTCGGCACGGCCACGCACCTGCAGATGTTCGGGCGCCGACCGGCGGCGGACGGTTCGTTCGTCATCGGCCCGCTCGCGCCGGGGACCTGGACGATGACGATCCGTGAGCGGCGCCGTCCGGTGTTCGTGCGCGGGTTCGACGTCGCGGCAGCGCCGATCGAACTCGGCCTGGTCGCGAGGCCTGCAGCCGGGCCGCTGACGGTTGCGGTCGAGAACCCGGTGTCGGGCCGTCAGGCCGTGCTGCGGGCGGCCGGTTCTTCGGCCGGGAGCGGAGCGTTCCTGGTGCGGGCGAGCGACACGGATGGGGCGCTGCGGTTCGGGGACCTGCCGTTCGGCGATTACGAACTCGATCTCCGTGAGCACCTCGGCCTCGATGGCGTGCCCGTCACGGAGGTCCTGTTCGGCCGGGAGACGGCGCCTCTGGGAGTTGCGATCCGGCATCGACCCGCGGGTGTCGAGCCGGCGTCGGTGCGGTATCCGGGACGGTAGCCGACGAAGGACCTCCGGCTCCGTGCGCGCGCCATCGCCTTTTGCGAGCGCGCGCCGTATCGCGAGGTCTAGCCGTGCGAGCCGAAGCTCGAACTTTCTGAAGCACGCGGCAGCAGGCGGGCATGGAAGGGGCGCGGCGCGAATGGGCGCAGCGCTTCTTGAACTCGCTTCTTCCGATGCAAAAGATCCTCTGTGGCGCGCTGGCGACGGCGCTCTGTTCGATGGCTGCCGCGCAGGTCGGCAACGCCTTCTTCGTGTCTCCGGCCGGTAGTGATTCCAATTTCGGGATCTCGCCGACGCAGGCGTTCCGAACCCTCGGTCAGGCCGTCAGCGTTGCGACGGGTCCCGGCCCGTACAGCATCCATCTGCGTGCCGACGGCACCTATGCGGCGCCGGCGTCCCTGCAAACGAACGGCATCTCGATCGTCGCCTACCAGGCCGTTGCCGGACAGCGACCGCGGATCACGGGCACGCTGCGTGTCGACGATGCGACCTATGCGGGCGCGACGGCCTCGCGGCTCGAGAACCTGACCCTCGAGAACGTCGTCCTGCCCAGCGGCGGCAGCGTTGAGATTCGTCGGTGCCTGTTCGACTACGCCGCGGCAAACCCGAATGGCGCGGACCCTCGCAACATCGCGATCGCCGTCGAGCGGCCCGACGGGACCGAGTCGACCCACGTGATCGAGTACTGCGAGTTCACGCCGGCAGCGACGGGCACCAACTACAACATCGGGATCCAGAACTTCGGCACCGGCCCGGTCGATCCGGAGGGCGTCAGCAGCCTGCTGATCCGCTCCAATCAGTTCACGAACGTCTTCTCCGCCATCCAGATGCAGTCGGATGACGACGACAACTGCTATCCGAGGATCGCTTCGAACGCCGTTCGTCGCTCGCAGCGCGTGATGTACTTCGAGCACTGCGCACCGTTCTGCGTGAACAACTCGGTCGACGAGTTCGTCTTGCACGGTGCCGGATACGACGGCTCGGCGGAGACGTGGGGCATCCGCTTCGAGAGTTGCGCATCGTTCGAGTGCTCGAACAACATCGTCTGGTTCGTCGACCCGAACGCGACCGGCAACGACGACATCATCGTGTCGCAGTCGACCGGTGTGCTGCGCAAGAACCACCTCTCCGACCGCCCGCTCACGACCTACCCGTACGTGGCGGGTGCCTTCCCGAGGATCCCGTTCTCCAGCGCTCGTGCGACGGGGGGCAACGCGACCATCGTGCAGGCCCCGGCAACCATGACCGTCCCATTCGGGTCGGGCAGCGTGCGGGTCGACGTGCCGGTCGATTTCGAGGGCGACATGAGGACCACGCAGGCTGCTTCGGGGGCCGCGCCGACGGTGGCGCAGGGCGCCGACCAGGTCAACCAGGCCAGTGGGGCGGCGCCGTTCCATCGGCTCGCCCTCGACGTCGCCGCGTCGAACGGTGCCGTGGATGCGGTCGGCAACTGGTTCTTGTCGGACGATGGTTCGGGCAGCCTGTCGACGCAGCCCGTCGTGCTCAGCTCGACCGGCTTGTTGCCCGGCACGTCGGCGGCTCCGGCAACGGCCCTGCTCTATGCCAACGTGCTTCCCACCGGTTCTGTATCGCCGTGGAGCGCCGTCAACCTGCACGCCTTCGACAGCACCCTCGGTTCGGTCACCTTCCTGCCCTCGGTGACCAACGACCAGGCCAATGCCGGCGCGCTGGTCGTCGACGGCTTTCCGGTGATCCAGTACCCGGCCGCAGGCGTGACGAATGCGACGTGGACGATCCCGTCGTTCACTCCGAACGGCGCGCTGATCGGGCTGGAAGTCCACCTGCAGGTCGCCTCGATCGCGAGTTCCGTGCACGGCATGGCCTCCAATCGGGTGACGCTGCGGCTGACCCTCGATCCGGCCTACTGAGATGTCCTGCTGAGGGAGCCTGCTCCGCGGCTCCGATTGGCGGGGCGGATCGGTCCGCGCTCCAGCGAGAGCGGCATGGGCGGCGGATCGACGGCGGTTCGCCCGTTCCCTGGCTCGATCTGGGCCGCCCCTCGCCGTAGAATCGCGCGGCCCATGAGCGACTCCTCGACCAAGCCGGCCGTGCAAGACGGCCTCGCCTTCGAGCGGCCCCTGACCGACCTGCAGACCAAGATCGACGAGTTGCGCAGCCTCAACAGCGGCTCGCACCTCGAACTGCAGGGGGAGATCGAGCTGCTCGAAGAGCGGCTCAAGCGGCAGACCGAGGAGGTCTACGCCGGGCTGTCGCCGTGGGAGCGCGTCAACGTCGCGCGCCACGCCGACCGCCCGCTGACCCAGGACTACATCACGATGATGCTCGACGACTTCGTCGAGCTGCACGGCGACCGCGTCTACGGCGACGACCGCGCGATCGTGACGGGCCTGGCGACGATGGGGGAGCACCGCTTCCTGCTGGTCGGCCACCGCAAGGGCAAGACGGTCAAGGACCGGCTGGCGTGCAACTTCGGCTGCGCGCACCCCGAGGGCTACCGCAAGGCGCTCGAGAAGATGAAGCTCGCGCAGAAGCTGAAGCTGCCGATCATCACGTTCATCAACACCCCGGGCGCCTACCCCGGCATCGGCGCCGAGGAGCGCGGCCAGGCCGCGGCGATCGCGCGCAACATCCTCGAGATGTTCGCGATCGAGGTGCCGATCATCTCGCTGGTGATCGGCGAGGGCGGTTCGGGCGGCGCGCTCGGCATCGGCGTCGGCGACCGCGTCGGCATGATGGAGAACAGCTACTACTCGGTGATCTCGCCGGAGGGTTGCGCCGCGATCCTGTGGAAGAGCGGCGAGAAGGCGCCGGAGGCCGCCGAGGCGCTCAAGCTGACCAGCAAGGACCTGCTGCGGCTGGGGCTGGTCGACAAGGTGATCGACGAGCCGCTCGGTGGCGCGCATCGCGACAACAAGGGTGCGATCGCCAACGTGCGCGCACAGCTCGAGCAGTGGCTGGTCGAGCTGAAGGCGCTGCCGACCGCGGAATTGCTGGAGCAGCGCTACCAGAAGTTCCGCCACATGGGCACGCCGGTCGAGGTCTAGTGGGCTGGCCCGCCGTGGTTTGCGGCGACATATCTGCGACCGGGAGTTTTTGGTCGGCGCCCACACTGAGGGGGGCTCGTCCGTAGACTGACGGACCGAGCATGGAAGCCAAACGCTCCTTTTCCTCCAACGCCGCGCGCGCCCGCGCCGGCTCGACCGACGCCTGGAGCGGCCTGCCGAGCCGCCTGCCGGCGTTGGTGCACGAGCTGGCCAGCGACGGCGCCGTCAGCGACGCCGAACTGGTCCGCCGCAGCCTCAGTGGCGAGCACGATCCGTTCGCCGCGCTGGTCGCCCGCTACCAGAAGCGCGCCTTCTGGATCGCGTTCCACGTCGTCGGCCGCGTCGAGGACGCGCGCGACATCAGCCAGGAAGCCTTCGTGCGGCTGTTCCGGTCCCTGGACCGCTACGACTACGCGCGCAGCTTCTACACGTGGTTCTACCGGATCGTCATGAACCTGGCGATCGACCAGCTGCGCAAGCGCAAGAGCTCCAAGGCGAGCAGCAGCCTCGACGAGATGCCGGGCGCGATGCCGGACGAACGCGAGGGCGAGGCGCACCAGCCGCTCGAGCGCGCCGAGCAGAACGACCAGGTCTGGGAGGTGCTCGACACGCTCGACGCCAAGTTCCGGGCGGTGCTGGTCATGCGCGACATCCACGGCCTGAGCTGCCGCGAGATCGCGCCGATCCTCAAGGTCACGCACGCGACCGCGCGCTGGCGTCTGCACCGCGGCCGCCAGATGTTCCGCGACCACTGGGAGCGTCGCTACGGGGAGGAGCAGCGATGATCCCGTCGCCGTTGCCAGACGTGTGCCAGCGCATCTCGCCGCTGCTCGCCGGCTTCGTCGGCGAGGAGTTGCCGCAGGAGCAGTTCGAGCAGGTGCAGGACCACCTGCGGGACTGCACCGGCTGTCGTCGCGAGGCCGCCGACTACCTGCAGGCCAACAAGGCGCTGCAGAGCGCCGCGTTCGCCGTGGCCGAACGGGACGAGGTGCCGTTCGACGAGATGCACCACCAGATCCTGCAGGCGGTCGATCGCGAGGCCGACCAGATGGCGGCGCGTCGTGAGCCGGTCTGGGGCATGCGGCTGATGGTGTTCGCCGCCGCCGTGATGCTGGCGTCGTTCGGCTTCTGGCTGGCGGCGCGCGACCAGGTCGAGGACCCGATCTGGAAGCGGCCGGGCAGCACCGCGCCGGCGTTCTCCGGCCCGGTCGCGGACCACGTCGTGGTGCCGTATGCGGGCCAGCCGGCGGAGATCCAGCCGGTCGGGCTCGACCAGCCGGGTGCGGTCGAGGTCGGCGTGCCGCCGGGCATGGGGGGGCGTGGCTCGCTGCGTCACGACGTCGAGATCCTGCCGCCGGTGCAGTACGACCGGGTCGAGACCCAAGAGGCGGAAGGCCAGCAGGCGGAAGGCCAGCAGAAGGGCGACCAGAAGGGTGACGGCCAGAAGGGTGACAGCCAGAAGGGTGACGGCCAGAGGGGCAGCACCAAGGCCAAGACCGACCTGCGCCGCGTTCGCTGAAGCGGCGCGGCAACGGCTCGCAAGGGCCAGTCCGCAAAGGCCAGTGGGGAGTCTTGGGCGCGCTGCTGCGTCGTGCTGCGCCGAGAGCCTGACCCCGCTCCACAGAACCTATGCGAACGATCCTGCTGACCAGCGCGCTTCTGTCCACCTTGGCCTTCGCCCAGGAGCAGAAGCCGTCTCCTTCCGTCGAAGTCCGCGCCGTCGAAGGCGCCGCCAAGTGGATCCAGCAGCTCGGCAGCGATAGCTACCGCGACCGGCTGCAGGCCGAGAACGAGCTGCGCAAGCTCGGCGAGACCGCCAGGAAGGCGCTCGAGGCGGCAGCCAAGGATGACGGCGACAGCGAGGTGCAGTGGCGCGCCAAGCGCCTGCTTCGTCAGATCGGCAAGGCGAACGCGCGCGACGCCGGAGACGGCGCCGGCCGTGGCCTCGTCGAGCGCGGCCGCGATCGCGCGCCAGAGGGGCGCGAGCCCGAGATCGTCGAGCGGGGCGAGCGGCGCGGTGCGCCGCGCGACCTCGGCGACATGCGCGCCGAGTTCGACCGCATCTTCAAGCGCTTCGAAGAGATGGGCCTCGACGTGCCGAGCCGCCGCTTCTTCGACGAGCCGTTCTTCAAGGACCTCGAATCGCAGCTCGATCGCGGCCCCGCCGGCGCGCGTGCCGGGCAGAGCATGAACGTGCAGATCGGTCCCGATGGCGTGCGCGTCGAGGTGACCGATGCCGGCGAGGACGGCAAGCCCGAGACCAAGGTCTACGAGGCCGAGGACATGGAGGCGTTCCAGAAGAAGCACCCGGGCGTGCTGAAGGGCAACGGCCTGCGCATGGGCTTCGGCGGGCCGGGGCTCGACCTCGACCTCGACAACCTGCGCGGCCGCGTCGGCGAGCTGCAGCGCGGCTTCGACTGGGACCTGGTCCGACCGCGCGTGCTGCGCCTGCCGCAGGCCGGCGAGGTCGAACTGGACGAACTGCCGGCGGCGCCGATGCCGCAGCGCGGCCGTCGCCTGGGCATCACCACCAAGCCGATCCCCGACGCGCTGCGTGACTACCTGGAGCTGGGTCCGAAGGGCCTGATGGTCGGTGAGGTGCAGGATGGCACGCTGGCCAAGGCCTGCGGCCTGCAGGTCGACGACATCGTCGTCGCGATCGGTGGCAAGGAGATCGCCTCACCGGCGGACGTCGCCGAGGCGCTCGGCGCGATCAGCAAGGGCACGACCGTGCGCGTCGAATACGTGCGTCGCGGCCAGCGCAAGACCGCCGAGGCCGAGAAGCAGCACGACGCCGCGCCGAAGCGCGAGCCGATCAAGCCCGCCGCCACCCCGAAGCCGCGCCAACGGATCCGCTGATCCGTCGTTCTGGTTCCGCGACAGGACCTCTCCAACCGGCGGGAGTCGGTCGGTCGGGAATCGTCATGGAGCCGAACTCGCGGAACCGAACCCAACGACCGGGTCAGGTGCTGGTGGCTTCGCGCAGGCGGAGCTGGCCGCAGGCGGCCGAACGGTCGGCGCCGCGCTGGCGGCGGACGGTGACGTTGAGGCCGCCGTGGCGGAGGTGGTCGGCGAACGCGTCGACGCGGTGGGGCTGCGGCCGCTGCAGGCCGTGCTGTTCGACGATCTCGTCGACCGGGTTCCACGGGATCAGGTTGACCGTGCACGGCATGCCGCGCAGCACGTCGATCATCACGTTGGCGTCCTGGCGACGGTCGTTCCTGCCCTCGAGCAGCACCACCTCGTAGGTCACCTCGCGGCCCTTCTGGCCGAAGTAGGCGTGCGCGGCCTGCACGATCTCGCGCACCGGGCTGGTCGCGGTCGGCACCAGCTCCTTGCGCAGCGCGTCGTCGGCGGCGTGCAGGGAGACGGCGAGGTTGTAGCTCGGGTCGGCTTCGGCGAAGCGCTGCAGCTGCCGCGGGTAGCCCGACGTGCTGACGGTGATCCGGCGGGCGCCGAGGCCGATGCCGTCCGGGTCGTGGATGCGCTGCAGCGCCGGCAGCAGGCCGTCGAGGTTGAGCATCGGCTCGCCCATGCCCATCACCACCAGGTTGGTCAGCTTGCGGCCGTCGAGCCGGCTGCGCGCGACCAGCACCTGCTCGGCGATCTCGCCGGCGCTCAGGTTGCGGCGCACGCCGAACATGCCCGACGCGCAGAACACGCAGCCGACCGGGCAGCCGACCTGGGTCGAGATGCACAGCGTGGTGCGTTCGCCGTCCGGGATGATCACGCACTCGACGGTGTCGCCGTCGGGCAGGCGTAGCAGCAGCTTCTCGGTGCCGTCGTCGGCCAGGTCGCTCTTGGCCAGCTCGGTCGCGCGCACCGTGTGGCCGGCCGACAGCGCGTCCTTGAGCTTCTGCGGCACGTTGCGCATGCCGTCGAGGTCCTCGACGCCGTGCTTCCACAGCCAGTGCGAGACCTGGCGCGCCTGGAACGGCTTGCCGCCCAGTTCGACGACCAGCTGGTTGAGCTCGTCGTCGGTCAGGTCGGTCAGCGGACGCGCGGCAGCGGGGGAGTCGCTCACGCGCGCCTACGCGGAGTCGCGCTGCGCGCGCGGCATCAGGGCCTCGGGGCCGCGCCGCAGCGCGTCCGCGACGTAGTCCCCGGTGATCACGACCTGCTCGCCCTTGCGCTTGCTGATGTCGAAGCGCAGCTCCAGCAGCACCTCCTCGAACATCGAGCGCAGCGAACGCACGCCGGTCTCGCGCTTCATCGCCTCCTCGGCGAGCTTGCCGAGCGCCTCGTCGGTGAACTCGAGCTGCACGTTGTCGAGCTCGAACATCGCCTTGTACTGGCGCACCAGCGCGTTCTTCGGCTGCGTCATGACGCCGAGGATCTCCTCCTTCGTCAGCGAACGCATCGGCACGGTGATCGGCAGGCGGCCGACGAACTCCGGGATCATGCCGAAGTCGATCAGGTCCTTCTGGTCGAGGTACGGCATCACGCGGTCGCGCTCCGCCTGGCTGGTGACCAGCGGCTTGCCCTCGTTGTCGACCAGGTGCTTGGCGTGCTCCGCCTCGTCCTGCTTGCCGCCGAAGCCGATGATCTGCTGGCCGAGGCGGCGCGAGATGAAGTGCTCGATGCCCTGGAACGTGCCGCCCACCATGAACAGGATGTGCTCCGTGTTCACCTGGATGTAGCTCTGCTCCGGGTGCTTGCGGCCGCCCTGCGGCGGCACGTTGGCGGTGGTGCCCTCGAGGATCTTCAGCAGCGCCTGCTGCACGCCTTCGCCCGACACGTCGCGCGTGATCGAGACGTTGCTGGTGGTGCGCCCGATCTTGTCGATCTCGTCGATGTAGATGATGCCCTGCTGCGCGCGCTCGACGTCGAAGTTGGCGCTCTGCAGCAGCTTCAGCAGGATGTTCTCGACGTCCTCGCCGACGTAGCCGGCCTCGGTCAGCGTGGTGGCGTCCGCGATCGCGAACGGCACGTCGAGGATCCGCGCGAGCGTGCGGGCCAGCAGCGTCTTGCCGGAGCCGGTCGGGCCGACCAGCAGGATGTTGCTCTTCTCGAGCTCGAGGTCCGGGTTGTGGTAGCGCGCGTGCAGGCGGCGGTAGTGGCCGTAGACGGCGACGGCCAGCACCTTCTTGGCGTGCTCCTGGCCGACGACGTAGTCGCCGAGGCGCTCGACGATCTGCTCGGGCGTCGGGACCTTGTCCTTGAGGACCAGGTCCTTGACGAACGTCGGCGGCGCGGTGTCACCCTTCTGCTTGCGGTCCTCTTCCTTGAGGATCGTGTTGCAGATCTCGATGCACTCGTTGCAGATGTAGATGCCGGGGGGACCCGAGATCAGCGACTGCACGTGGTGGCGCGACTTCTCGCAGAACGTGCACCGCTCGACCGACTTGCCCTTGCCTGCCATTCGTTTCCTTGCGGGGATGCGCCCGATGGCGCCGACCCGATCCCCATCCTAGCCCATGGGGACCGGGCCTTCACGGCCTCACTTGGCCGTCTCGACGATCTCGTCGATGAGGCCGTATTCCTTGGCCTCGGCCGGGCCCATGAAGAAGTCGCGGTCGCTGTCCTTGGCGACCTCCTCGACCGGCTTGCCCGAGTGCTTGGCGAGGATGCCGTTGAGCGAGTCCCTCAGGCGCAGGATCTCGTCCGCCTGGATCGAGATGTCGAGCGCGGTGCCGCCGACGCCGCCCCACGGCTGGTGGATCATGATGCGGCTGTTGGGCAGCGCGTGGCGCTTGCCAGGGCTGCCGGCGGCGAGCAGCACGGCGCCCATCGAGGCGGCCTGGCCGATGCAGTAGGTCGCGATCGGGCACTGCACGAACTGCAGCGTGTCGTAGATCGCGAGGCCGGCGGTGACGCTGCCGCCGGGCGAGTTCAGGAACAGGTTGATGTCCTGGTTCTTGTTCTCCTTCTGCAGGAACAGCAGCTGCGCGATCACCACGTTGGCGACACCGTCGTCGATCGGAGTCCCGATGAAGACGATGCGGTCCTCGAGGAGACGACTGTAGATGTCGTAGGCGCGTTCCCCGCGGCCGGTCTTCTCGATGACGGTGGGGATCGTGTACATGTTGGCGTTGCTCATGGGCTCGTTTGCTCCTGGAGACGCCCCCGGCCGAGTCCGGGCCTGCGTCTAACTGCCAGTCTTATCGACGACCTGGCCGTTCTCTCTGAGGAATTCGCGAACCTTGCGCTCCAGCAGCGACAGTTGCAGCTCGCCGAGGCGGTTCTGCTCCTTGAGGTGCGCGAACACCTGAGCGGACGTGATCTGCTGTTCGGGACCACTGTTGGCCTGGGCGATCGCCTCCAGCTCGGCCTGCATGTCGGCTTCTTCGACAGTCAGGTCCTGCTGCTGGGCGACGGCTTCGACCAGGAAGAACGTGCGCACACGCCGCTCAGCGTCCTGATGGGCCTCGTCCTTCGATTGTTCCAGCCTGTTCTTGATCTCGTCTTCGCCCATGCCCTCCTGCTGGAGGCGCTGCGCGTAGGCGCCGAGCGACGCCTGCTGCTGCTCCTCGATCAGGGACGGCGGCAGCGCGATCTCGGCCTTCTCGGCGAGGAACTCGATCGCGGCGTCCTCCTGGCGCTGCTTGCCCAGGCGCAGCTTCTCCTGCGAGATCCGACCGCGCAGGTCGTCGCGCATCTGCTCGAGGCTCTCGAACTCCATGCCCTTGGCCAGCTCGTCGTCGATCGGCGGCGGCGCGACCCGCATCACCTCGTGCAGCTTCACCTTGACCTTGCCCTCCTGGCCGCGGACCGCCTCCTTCTCGAAGTTGTCCGGGAACTTGATGGTCATCTCGCGCTCGTCGCCGGCCTTGCCGCCGACCAGCGCCTCCGAGTAGGCGTCGCCCTCGACGCCGTTGATCGGGATGCGGGTGTTGAGCTGCACGCCGGTCTTGGTGTGCACGTCGTTGCCGTCGGCGTCGACGAACGTGTAGTCGCACTTGACGAAGTCGCCGTCCTCGACCGCCTCGTCGACGCTCTGGATCTTGCGCTTCTGGTGCGCGATCTCCTTCAGCGCGTTGTCGATGTCCTCGTCGTTCGCCTCCTCCTCGAACGCCGGGATCTCGATGCCCTTGGCGTCCGGGATCTCGAACTCCGGCTTGACGTCGAGTTGCGCGGTGAACTCGAGGCCCTCACCGTTCTTGACCTCGAGCGTCTCGAAGTCGTCGACCTTGACGCGGCCGATCGGCTGCAGCTCGTTCTCGCGGCAGGCCTCGCCGACGTAGCGGTTGAGCAGCTGCTCCTTCGCCTCGTGCAGGATGGCGTCGCCGTGCATCTTCTCGATCATCTTGCGCGGGACCTTGCCCGGCCGGAAGCCCTTGACCTGCACCTGCTGGGCGGCCGACGCGTAGACCTGATCCAGGTGCTCCGTGACCTGTTCGGGCGTGATCTTGATCTGCAGGCTGCGGCTGCAGGGGCCGGTTTCGGCGACCTGGACTTCCATGATGATCGGTGCGGGCGGGACTGCTCGGAGGGCCGCGGTGGCGGCGTTGGGCGCGCTGCGGCGGGGTCGCCACGGCGCGAAAAGGCCGAGCATCTTGGCGGTCGGGGGGGCCAGGGTCAAGCTGGCAACGGGCCGGGTGGCTGCCGGCGGGCGCCGGACCTGCGCGTCGCGCCGGAATCGGGGCTGGGCGACCGGCTCCGGCCGCCTGGCCGCTGGCCGCCATCTGGCAGGCAGCGCGGTGCCTGCCGGGCGGCTGCCAGCCGACAGGACGCCGCCGGCGCTACTTCGGGGCCCGGCTCTTGCGCAGCTGCTTCAGGAACGACTGCACGCGGTCGTGCTTCATCGCCTCCGCGAACGGCTCGTCGTAGCCGGCCAGCTGCTCGAACTCCTCCGGCGTCATGCCCGAGGCCTTCATGTGCTTGACCACGTTCTGGATCTTGCGGCGCCGGGCCTCGCTCTTCAGCAGGCCCTGGTAGGCGCGGCGGGTCATCGCGGCGCCGTCGGCGTGCTCGACGATCTTCTCGTAGTCGTCGGCCGCATCGTCGAACTCGCCGATCGCGAACAGCAGCGTCGCGCGCTGCTCGTAGAGCGAGGCCTCGCGCTTGCGCCGGCGCAGCTTGTCGTCGAGCGTGCGCTTCAGCCGGACCACGCCGTTCTTGTCGCCCAGCTCGCGCAGCGACACCGCCGAGAACACCGCGATCGAGCTGGTGTCGTTGCTCTCGACCATCTCGTGCAGCTTGCGCATGGTCGGTTCGTGCCGTTCGGGCGCGACCGTGGCCAGCGCCTTGACCAGGCTCAGCGTGTCCTGCCAGTCGATGCGGTCGCGATCGAGCAGCGGCAGCAGCGCCAGCGCGGCGGCCTCGTCGCGGCGCACGCACGCGGCGAAGTAGTCGATGTAGCCGGACAGCAGCCGGTCGTCGCTCTCGGTGCTCAGCGCCTGCACGACGATCGGCGCGACCTGGTCGGCCTTGGCGGCGACCAGGTAGGCGAGCACGTCCTCGCGCAGCCGACGCTCGCTGGCGCCCAGCAGCGGCACGACCTTGGGCGCGGCGCTGCGCGCCTCGAGCCGGCGCAGCGACTGGATCACGCCGAGCCGGTCCTCCTTCTTGGTCTTGTCGATCAGGTCGACCAGCACCGCGACCGCCTGCGGCACCTGCGCGTGTCCCAGCAGCCGGATCGCCTCGGCGCGCGCGACGCTGTGCGAACCGCGCGTCAGTTCGGCGAGCGCATCGACGAACGAACCGGGATCGAGCCGCTGCAGCACCCGCCGGCAGTTGCCGGCCAGGTTGCGCGCGGTGTCGGTGTTCTGGGCCGGCTGCAGCTTCTCGAGCAGCAGCGGCACCACGCTGTCGCCGAGCTGCGCGGCCTCGGCGATGCGGCCGTCGAGGAACTCGCGGTTGTTGCCGTAGTCGAGCGACAGGTCCGCCCAGAACGGCTCCAGCGCCGCGACCTGCTTGGGCCGCAGCCGTTCGGCGCGCGCGCGCGCCACTTCGGGCAGATCGCGGAGCGAGACCTGGGCCGAGGCGGCGGCGAACGGGATCAGGATCAGGACGGTGGCGAGCAGAGGGGTCGGGCGCACGCGCATCGCTGCAGTGTAGGCCTTGGTGGGGGGCGTTGGCCAGCGGGCGCCTTCAGTCGCCGCGCGGAGCGTCCGATGAGAAGGGCATGTGGAACTACGTGCTGCGACACCGCATCCTGCTGCGCGCCATCTACGCGCGCTCCGAGGCCCTCGAGGCGGCCTGAGCGATCGGCGCGCCGGCCTTGCGGATCTGCCCGTCTGGCTTAGCGTCAGGTGCATGGAGCGGGCTTTCGACATCAGCGGGCGCTGGCGCGGGCACTACGAACAGGACGGCGGCAAGCACGGCATCAGCATGGAGGTCGCCCAGAGCGGTGGCAGCTTCGTCGGGCGCATGCGCGACGAGGACACCATGATGAGCGGCACGACGCGCATGCCGGTCGTCGACGAGCAGGGCGCCGAGGCCGGCGTGCTCGACCTCGAGACGATGGGGGAGCTGCCCGAGTTCTCGATCGTCGAGGGCGACGTCGAGGGCGACCAGTTCGGCTTCGACAAGCGCTACGAGGGCACGCATACCGTGACCGCCTGGAACGAGGACGTCGTCGAGGCGCAGTTCGAGATCCAGGAGCATCGGGTCCGCTACGAGGGCCAGATCGCCGCCGACGGCTCGTGCCTGCGCGGCGAGTGGCGGATCCCGTGCGGTGACGAGGACGGTAACGGCGACGCGGTCGGCAGCTTCGAGCTGTTCCGGCAGTGACCCGGAACGGTCCTTCGGGTATGCACGGCGCGGTGACCCGCGATTTCGACGTGATCGTCGTCGGCGGTGGCCACGCCGGAGTCGAAGCCGCGACCGCAGCCGCCCGCACGGGCGCGCGCACGGCGATGATCGTGCTGGATCCGGCCGCCATCGGCCGCATGTCCTGCAACCCGGCCATCGGCGGCCTGGCCAAGGGGCAACTGGTGCGCGAGGTCGACGCGCTCGGCGGCGAGATGGGGGTGGTGACCGACGCGACCGGCATCCAGTTCCGCATGCTCAACACGAGCAAGGGGCCGGCGGTGCGCTCGCCGCGCGCGCAGTGCGACCGCGACGCCTACAACCACGTGATGGCGAAGCGGGTGCTCGGCTACCCGAACGTCACCGTGCTCGGCGCCGAGGCGGTCGGCTTCGCGACCACGCGGGGCGGCACCGCGGTCGCCGGCGTCGAACTGCACGACGGCAGCGTGCTGGCGGCGCCGGCGGTGGTGCTGACGACCGGCACGTTCCTCGGCGGCAAGCTGTTCGCCGGCAGCATCGAAAGGGCCGGCGGCCGCCACGGCGAGCCGGCCGCGTCGCGCATCAGCGAGGCCCTGCGGCAGTTCGGCATCCGCCTCGGTCGGCACAAGACCGGCACACCGCCGCGGCTGCGCAAGTCGACGATCGACTTCGAGGGCATGGAGATCCAGCCCGGCGACGACCCGCCGGTGCCGTTCTCGTTCCGCACCGAGCAGCTCGACGTCGAGCAGCTGCACTGCTGGACCACGCGCACCAACGCCCGGACGCACGAGATCATCCGCGCGCACGCGCACGAGTCGCCGATGTTCCGCGGCGCGATCGTCGGCACCGGCCCGCGGTACTGCCCGAGCGTCGAGGACAAGGTGGTGCGCTTCGCCGACCAGGACAGCCACCCGGTGTTCCTCGAGCCGGAGGGGCGCGATTCGGACGAGATCTACCCCAACGGCATCAGCACCAGCCTGCCGCCGAACGTGCAGATGGAGTTCCTGCGCACGATCCCCGGCCTCGAGAACGTCGAGCTGCTGCGGCCGGGCTACGCGGTCGAGTACGACTACATCCTGACCGAGCAGCTGCGCGGCGACTTGCACGTGGCGACGCTGCGAGGGCTGTTCGCGGCCGGCCAGATCAATGGCACCAGCGGCTACGAGGAGGCTGCCGGCCAGGGGCTGGTCGCCGGCCTCAACGCCGCGCGCTACAGCCGCGGGGAGGACCCGGTCGTGATCGACCGCGCCACCGGCTACCTCGGCGTGATGATCGACGACCTGTGCCGCGTCAACCCGGACGAGCCGTATCGGATGTTCACCAGCCGCGCCGAGTTCCGGCTGCTGCTGCGCAGCGACAACGCCGACCGTCGGCTGACGCCGCTCGGCGAGCAGTGGGGGATCGTCTCGTCGGACCTCGCCGACCGGGCGCGCCAGAAGGAGGCCAACATCCGTGCGGCGAAGAAGTGGCTCGACCAGACGCGGCGCGACGACGGCAAGACGTTGACCGAGTGGCTGCGGCGACCGGAGATCGGCGTCCCCGACGTGCTGGCGTGCGACGAGACGTTCGCCGGCATGCAGCTGACGCCGGCCGAGCTGGCCGAGGTCGAGGCCGAGGTCAAGTACGAGGGCTACATCAAGCGCCAGGCGATGGAGGTCGAGCGGCTGCAGCGGCTCGAGTCCCGGCGGATCCCCGAGCGCTTCGACTACGACCGGGTCACCGGGCTGAGCGCCGAGGCGCGCGCCCGCCTCGAGCAGCGGCGGCCGTTGACGCTCGGCGAGGCCTCGCGCGTCGCCGGGGTCCGCCAGGCGGACGTGCAGCTGCTGCTGGTCGTTTTGAGTCGCTGAGTTACGGCCGTGGGGGCGGTCGCGGTGCCCGTCGGTGCCCGGGCGACGTTCCGCCAGCAGCGCAACGGGTGGCGACGTAGCAAGCCCATGCGAAGGATCCTGCTCGTCCCGTTCTGCGCGCTGGCCCTGGTGGCCGCCGCGTTCGCCCAGAAGACCACCGATGCTGCCGCCGAGGCGCGCAGCGCCGCCGCTGCCGCCTGGAGCGCGCAGAAGTGGCAGGCCGCGTCGGCCAACTACCGCAAGGTCGTCGAGCACGATCCGAAGGACGGCCAGGCCTGGCATCGGCTCGGCTACGCGCTGCACGCCCAGGGGCGCCTCGACGAGGCGCTGCAGGCGCACGAACGCACGCTGGCCTTTCCGGCGTTCGCCCCGACCGGCGCTTACAACGCCGCGTGCGTCTACGCCCTCAAGGGCGACAAGGACAAGGCGTTCGAGTGGCTCGAGAAGTCGGTGCAGCGCGGCATGAACAACCCGCAGCAGTTCGCCGGTGACCGCGACCTCGACAGCCTGCGCGACGACCCGCGCTACGCCGCGGTGATCGCCAAGGTCAAGGAGAACGCCAGCAAGGAGCAGCTGCAGGTGTTCGCGCAGACGACCGAACGCAAGCGCAACCGCCTGGTCTGGTTCGCCAACAACCGTTCGCCGGGGCAGCTGTCGGTCGAGTACGGCGCCGTCCCGTGGCAGGCGAAGTTCGCGGCGATGGTCGACGACGAGAGCACGTTGGGCAGGAAGTGGCGCCTCGGCGCCGACTTCTGGACCTCGCTCGACACGTCGCTGCCGATGACCGTCGGCGGCACCGAGATCGCGCCGGGCTACTACTACCTGACGCTCGAGCGACGTGAGGGCGGCGCGTTCGTGCTGGCGCTGCACGACGCGGCCAAGGTCAAGCAGCGGAAGCTCGACGCGTTCGTCGCGCACCTGCTGAAGGGCGGCATCGAGGTGCCGATGCAGCACGAGGCCGGCGCCGACGTCGCCGAGCGCCTGTCGATCGAGTTCGTGCTCGACGAGGGCCAGGACCGGGGCCACCTGCGCATCGCGTTCGGTCCGCACCGCCTCGCGGCCAAGGCGAAGGTCGAGCTCGGCCAGTAGCGCATCGGCCAGTAGCGCATCGGCCAGGGGCGACGGGCTGCGGCCCGATCAGGCCAGCAGGTCGACGCGCGGGTCGCCGGCCTGCTGCTGCCGCCGCGCGGCGGCCGCATATTGCGCGGCCTTGGCCGCGACCGCGCGGTCCGGCCCCGACGGCGACGACGGTGCGTTGGCGGCGCGCTGCGCGCGCTCCATGTTGCGCACGGTCTGCTCGGGCGTGTCGCCGCTCTGCAGGCGGATGTCGACCGAGCCACCGATGGCGTAGCGCTTGCCGTCGGGGCCGGTCTGGTAGGTGTAGGCGACGCCGCCGACGGCGAGGTCTCCGGCTGCGGCCTGGTGGGCCTGTTCGTGGGCACGCACCTCGCGGTCGCGCGCCTCGAGTTCGCGCAGCATCTGCCGCTCGCCGTCGTCCAGGTCCCGCTCGTCGGCCGGCACCGCGAAGTCCTCGTCGCGTTGCTGCTGCGCGCGCTCCCGGCCGCGCAGGTTGCGGGCCGCCTCGCTGATCGTCGCCACGTCGACGTCCGCCAGCGTCTTCGGCGTCGGCCCCGTCGCCGTCCGCGGTTCCCGGACCTGCGGCTGCAGCGCCGCCACGTCGGCTCGCCGATCGACGACCCGCAGGCCGAACACACCAGCCTGCAGCGTCGAGGCATTCACCCCCGCGCTATCGGAACCCGACCTGACCGACCTCCCGTATGCCCACCAACCCCCGCTGCCACCGACCGTTCCCGTCACCACATACGCAAGTCCGGTTCCGCAACGTCAGTTTTGCGAGCAGACCCTACGGACCGGCCCGGGGGGGGGCGGTGGTCGGGGCTGGTCCGACCGAACGGGGGGCGCCGTCGAGCGCCGGTCCCTACATCTGCAGCACGGCCTTGACGATCGCCTCGGTGTCGGCGTCGGGGCCTTGCTTCTTGCGGGCCTTGTCGACCTTGGTGCGCGCGTCGTTCTCCTTGAAGCCCAGCGTCACCAGCGCGGCGATCGCGTCGTCGTCGTCGCTCGTGGCGGTCGGCACCGGATCGGCCGCGTCGCCAGCGACCGGCGCGCCGAGGTCGAGCTTGGTGACGACCTCGCGCAGTTCGAGGCAGATGCGTTCGGCGGTCTTCTGGCCGACGCCCTTGACCGCCTTCAGCGCCGCGGCGTCGTCGGCCGCGATGCGCGCGGCGAGGTCGCGCGGCGTGTAGACGCTCAGCAGCGCCAGCGCGATCGCCGGGCCGACGTTGGTCACCGCCAGCAGGCGCCGGGCGAGTTCGCGTTCGGCCTGCGTCGAGAAGCCGAGCAGCGACGGCGTGCCGTCGACGACGTTGAGGATCGTGAACAGCTTCTGCGTCTGCCCGACGGCCAGGTCACTGGCCGAGTTCAGGCTGACGCGAACGTCGTAGCCGACCCCCGCGCAGCGAACGACCGCGCGCGAGGCGTGCTTCTCGACGATCTCTCCGAGGAGGTGGTCGTACACCTGGTGCGCCGTGCGTCAGCCGCGCAGCGACAGGCCGAACTCGTCGAGCTTCGTCTTGATCTCGTTGAGCGAGGTCTGGCCGAAGTTCGGGCACGCCAGCAGCTCGGCTTCCGTCTTGCCGGCGAGGTCGCCGATCGTGCGGATCTTGAGCAGGTCGACGATGCGGCGCGAACGCACCGACAGGTCGAGCTCGCTGATCGGGCGGCGCGCCGGGTCCGGGCTGTTCGGGTCGGCGACCTCTTCGGGCGCGGCCGGCGCGGCTTCGGCTTCGCCGAGGTCGCGGTGCATCAGCTCGTCGTTGGTCATGCCGAGGCGCAGACCCTTGTTCTTGAGGATCTCCTTGATCTCGGTCAGCGACGTCTCGCCGAAGTTCTTGTAGCTCAGCAGCTCGGCCTCGGTCTTCTTGACCAGGTCGCCGAGCGTGCGGATGTTCATCTTCGCGAGGCAGTTGCGCGACCGCACCGACAGCTCGAAGTCGTTGATCGGGGTGCGCAGGAGCTTGTTGCGCTTGTCGTCGCGGCGCTCCTGGTCCTCGTCGTAGTACATGTTCAGCGCGGCGGCTGCATCACGACGGTAGAGGCGCGCGCGCGCGTTGTCCGGGTGGGCCTGCAGCGCGAGGTCGAAGCACTGCATCGCGCGTCGGTAGTTGCCCATGTCCTCGTAGAGGATGCCGAGGTTGAGCACGCAGGCGATGTTGACCGGCGGCGACATCAGCGAACGCTCGTAGAGTTCGCGCGCCTCCTCGTCCTCACCGCGAAGGTCGACGTTGAGCGCCAGGCGAAACAGCGCCTGCTTGTGGTCCTCTTCCTGCGAGAGCACCTCGTCGTAGCATGCGATCGCGCCCTCGACGTCGCGCTCCATCTCGGCGACGCGACCCCGGAAGTAGGTCTGCTCCATCGCCGGCAGCACGCCGCCGATCTTGGCGAACTGCTCGATCAGGTCGGTCGAGTTGTTCGCGTCGAGCGCGCGCAGCCAGACGATCGCCTGCTGGGCGTCGGTCTCGCGGTTCGTCAGCGTGGCCTGCACCTTGTCGAGCTGGCCGAGCGACGCGTAGCAGTCGGCGAGGCAGAGCCTGGCGACCTCGCTCTTCTCGTCGGCGAGCAGCGTGACGGCGTCTTCGTGACGGCCGAGGGCCCACATGGCGATACCGCGCGCCGCGCCCTGCGCGAGCGGGTGCGACAGCCAGTCACGCAGCTGCTCGAACGAATCCACCGTCCGGAACGCCGCCTTCCGGAAGGCCTCGAGCTTCTCGGGCGTCAGCTCGCCGGCGAGCATCGCGGTGGGGTCCAGCGTGGGCTGGGGTTCCGGGACCAGATCCGTTTCCGTCATCGTCGTGTTGCCACAGGGGTCGGCTCGACTGCCGTCATCATGCCGGCAGACCGAACGCGCTTCGGGGGGTCGGAGGAGTTCCCCGACCTCGAGAAAAGGCCGCATAGCCTAGTGGGCGGCCCCCCGAATGGTCAAGAAATCGTATGGTCAAGAAATTGCAGGGCCGTTGGCCACGTCGGCGTAGACCCCGGCGAGTTCTTCGGCCATCGCGGCGAAGCCGCGGGCACGGCCGCGGCAGCCGGCGATGTACTTGCGGAGCAGCGAGCGATCCTCGGCCAGTTCGCGGATCGCCGCCGCCCAGGCCGGGGCGTCGCCGGGCGGCAGAACCCGGCCCTGGACCCGGTCCTCGACGGCGTCCTGCAGGCCGCCGACCCGGCTGACCAGCACCGGCCGCGCCGCCGCCAGCGCCTCGCGAACGGTCAGGCCGAACGCCTCGTGCCAGCGCGCCGGCGCCGCCAGCACGTCGATCGTCGCGATCCGGCCCGGCATCTCCGCGAGCGAGTAGGGACCGTGGTAGGTGACGTTGGAGCCGGGCTGCAGCTTCATGAAGCACTTCGTCAGGAAGCTCTCGTCGCCGTGGTAGGGCACCGAGTTGCCGTGCACGTGCAGTTCGACCATGCCCGGCGGCAGCTGCAGCACGGCGTCGAGCAGCACGTCGAGGCCCTTGGACGGCATCAGCGTGCCGAAGTAGCCGAGCCGCAGCGGGCCGGGGCCGCCGGTGGGGGCCGGCAGCTGTTCTAGGTTGTCGGTGTCGACGCCGTTCTCGACCACCGTGAACCGCGACGCGGGCACGCCCAGCGCCGCGAACGGCGGGATCACGCGCGCGCTCGGCACGACCAGCCGCTGCGGGATGGCCAGGAACCCGCGCGCCCGCTCCTGCAGGTCCATGACCTGCCGGTGCGGTTCGTCCTGCAGCCACCACGGGAACGTCTGCTTCAGGCACGGCCGGCAGCGCTCGACGTCGGCGGTCTCGCAGACCGAGCCGTCGTGGTGGAACATCTGGCCGCGCGGGCAGAACGTCCAGTAGTCGTGCAGCGTCAGCACGGTCGGGATCCCGGCGTCGCGCAGGGCGGCCAGCGAGTCGACCGACATGCCGGTCAGGTGGTGCACGTGGGCGACGTCGAACGCGACGCCGGCGTCCGTTCGCGCCTTTACGAACGCGGCGGTCGCGGCGGCCATCGGTTGGCACCGGTACATCGCCGCGAGCGAGTCGACGCCCTCCCAGCGGTAGGCGACCCGCCAGACGGTCGGATTGCCGTCCTGCTGCCGCTCGAACGTGCCCTGCGGCTTGCCCGGCAGATGCGCGCGGGCGAAGATCTCGACCTCGTGGCCCTGGGCGACCAGCGCCGCTGCCAGCCCGCTGACGTGCTGCTCGACCCCGCCGACGCTGTCGGGCGGCAAACCGTGGCTCAGCAGCAGGATGCGCATGCCAAGACGATGCCCCGCGGCGGCGGCGATTCAACGGCTCGGCGAGGGCGGTTGCAGGTGGGGCGGGGCGGATCCCGATCTACGGTTGACGGGGGTTGTCGGGATCGCTAGCCTGCTTCGCCCTCCGAACCCGGACTACCGCCATGAAGCTCAAGGTCACCAACTCCAAGACGAAGCGCGCCAAGAAGGTCGGCTTCCGCACGCGCAGCAAGACCGCCGGCGGCCGCAAGATCATCAAGCGCAAGATCAAGCGCAGCGGCAAGTTCCGCGTCGGATAGTCGGGAGGGCCGGCGGCGCTGGCTGCCCGGCCGCAGGTCTGTCCTGTCGTGCCCTACTCTGTCCTCGGCCACCGCTCGTCGGTCGGCCCCCCGACGGCTCCGTTGCCCACGTCGAGCCGCGCGGATCACGAAGATCCGCGCCACCATTCCGTCTTCGCCGAGGCTGCACCGCGCCGCACCGCGCCGCAGGCAGGACGTGCACGTTCGTCGGCGAGCCACGTCGGTTCGGCACACGCTGCGACCGATGGGCCTCCCGGCAGCGACCGTCTGGCCGAGGCGCGCGTCGCCCCGGTCGCTCCGGCTGCCGCTATGCTCGCGCGCGGAGGAATCCCGATGCGTCGAGTCCGAACCCACCTCGCCATGGTCGCCGCGCTGGCGGCTGCGTCCCTCGCCCGGCCGGCCCCTGCGCAGGGCGTCACCCCGACCGAGTTGTTCCAGGGATCGTTCACCTGGACGCGCGACTACTTCCAGGTCGGCGACACCGTGCATGCCCTGCAGCGCAGCTTCGAAGTGCGCTATGCGCGTTCGCCCGACGGCGGTCGCACCTGGCCGACCACCGATCTGCTGCTCAACCCGCAGCCGAGCGTCGCGCGCGTCGAGAGCGTCGCCGTCGACGGCGACGTGCTGGTGCTCGCCGGGCAGTCGACGCCGATCGCCCAGCAGGGTGGCCCACTGGTCGTGACGTCGGTCGACGGGGGGCTGACGTGGTCCCAGCCGCAGCAGGTCAATCCGTGGACTTCGCCGTCCGCCACACTGACGACCCCGGCGGTCGGCGTGCACGTCGACGGGCTCGACGTCGTGCTCGTCTGGCTCGAGACCTGGAGCGGCGAACTGTGGACGCGGCGCTCGACCGATGGCGGCCAGACCTGGCCGTCGGCGCCGATACGCATCGACCAGGGACCGGCCGGGATCGGCGCCGGCCAGCTGACCGTCTTCGGCAGCGGCGACCTGGTGCTGGCGTTCCGCCGGATGAACGCGCCGCCGCACCGTCTGCAGGTGTCGGCCGATGGTGGGCAGACCTGGCTCGCGACCGCCACCGCGATCGCCTCGCCGGCCAGCGGTGGCCTCAGCACGCCCCGCACGTTCGTCATCGGGGACGCGAGCAACCTGATCGCGTCGTTCGACAGCCAGGCGCTGGTGCGCTCGACGGACGGCGGCCTGACGTGGTCGCCGACCTCGCCGCTGACCGGCCACACGATCCGGGCGCTCGCCGGCGACGGACCGCGGTTGCTGGCGGCCGGTACTCCGGGCGTGTTCGGTGGCCAGACGGTCGAGCTGACGGCGTCGACCGACGGCGGCGCGACCTGGACGCCGATCGCGCCGATCGCGATCACCGGTGACGTCGCCGTCGACGTCGGCATCGCCGGCGACGACCTCTACGCGCAGTTCCGCAGCCTGCCCTATGCGGCGCAGAACCTGTTGGCGATCTCCGAGGACGACGGCCTGACGTGGGGCGTGCACATGGCCGGCGTGCACGACCTCGCGGTCGACGACCGGCGCGCGATCTCGGTGCGCTTCGACTACGTGTCGGGCGTGACGTGGTCGTGCAAGGCGTTCGTCGCGCACGGGTGGACGCCGCTGGGCAGCGGCACGCCGGGAACGTCCGGTGCGACGCCACGGCTGGCGATGGTCGGAGCCCCGCTGGCCGGCCGCAGCGTCGACCTGACGCTGGCCGACGCGCGCGCCAACTCGCTCGCGGCGGTCGGAGTGTCGTGGCAGGCGCCCGCGGCGATCCCGCTGGCCGGCGGCACGTTGCGGGTCGACGCGCCGCTGCTGCCGCTCGCGGTGGCGCTCGACGCGAACGGCGACGGTGCGGTGCCGTTGTCGATCCCCAACACCCCGGCCGTCGCCGATCTGCGGCTGGTCGCGCAGGCCGTCGTGCTCGATCCTGCGGCGCAGTCGGGACTGGCGCTGACCCGCGCGCTCGAGATCTGGCTGCGCTGAACGGGGCGCGCGAACGCGCGTCCCATCCGGTGGTCATCGGTCGGCCATCCGTTGGCGGTCCGTTGACCCGGTCGGAACGTTCGGTTCCGGGAGCAGACCTTGCGGACCGCGCGCGCTACTTGCCGGGCAGCTGCGTCTTCAGGAACGCCATGTCGTTGGCGAACTGGCTCAGGGCCTCGCGGTCGGCGTCGTTGATCTTCTTGTACTTGGCGGTGATGCGCACGGTGTCGTCGTCGCCCGCCGGCTCGACGCCGCCGGCCTCGGCGACGAACTCGAAGAAGCTCTTCTTGATCATCTTGACCTGGAACTTCAGGTGCATCTCGCCGCCGTCGAAGAACAGCGCCTTGGCCTGATCGGCGTTGAAGCCGGCCTTCGAGCCGTTCCACAAGAACTGCATCTTGTTGCCGTCGACGTTGGCGATCTTGCCGACGAGCACCTTCTTCTTGCTGCCGAGCATCTGGTTGCGGGTGTCGTCCGAGAACGTCACCAGCACCTTCTCCTGATCGACCGGCGCCTCGCCGGCGAGCTCCTTCTTGTTGAGGTGCTTGATGATCGCCTTGGTGGCAGCACCCTCGTCCTCGTGCAGCTCGATCAGCTTGTCGATGCCGACCTTCGTCATCACGTCGCGCACGAACGGCGACGGCTGGGCGACGACCAGCTCCCCGTCCTCGGCGCGGCAGCGCTTGTGCGCCTTGATGACGGCGCCGAGCGCGGTCGAGTTGATGAACTTGACCAGACGCATGTCCAGGATCAGGTGGTTGACGCCGCGCTCGAGCAGGTCCTCGACCTCTTCCATCAGGGCGGGGCAGTAGAACGTGTCGAACTCGCCCTTGAGGGTGAGCACCGCGTAGTCGTCGTGCTGGGACTTGTCGATCTTCATGGCTTCGCGAGGACCGTCGGGAGAAATCCGGTCCGGGTAGGGGACGCAGGATTCTGGCCCCTCGGCGCGCCGGGCGCAACGTGGACCGCGCGCATTCCGCCCGATGGGGGCGGGACTTCCGACCTCGCGCGGCAGGATTTCACGGGGCGTTCCGGTGGCCCGGACGTCCCCAGCCGCTAGAGTGCGCGCGGCAGATGAAGTGGCCCTGGTCCAAGAAGCGTGAAGGCGATCTCCCCGGCGGTGGGCGGCCGGCGGATGACGATGCGATGTCGGCCTCGACGATCCTCACCGGGGACGCCGAGCAGGACTCGCGGTCGCTCGAGATCCTGCTCGACACGATCGCGGCGGTGACCGCCAACATCGACCTCGACAGCGTGCTGCGCGACATCGTCTACCGCTCGCTGCAGGTGACCAGCGCCGAGCGCGCGCTGCTGCTGCTCGGCGAGAATCCGGACCAGCTGACGGTCCGCGTCGCGCAGGACAAGGAGGGCAAGTCGCTCTCCGGCGAACTGCAGTGGAGCCGCAGCCTGGTGCGCCGTTGCCTCGAAGAAGGCGTCGCCGTGCGTTCGGTGGTGCAGTCCGACCAGGAGGCGCTCGAGATCGGCCGTTCGGTCTACGACCTCAAGCTGCGCGCGGTGATGTGCGCGCCGATGCGGGCGCAGGATCGCACCGTCGGCGTCATCTACGTCGACAGCCGCGCGATGCGCCGCGAGTTCTCGGCGCGCGACCTGGCGTTGTTCGGCGCGATCTCCGCGCAGCTGGCGATCGGGGTCGAGAACGCGCGCCTGCACGCCGACTCCCTCGAGAAGGCCAAGCTGCAGAAGGACGTCGAGATCGCCCGCAGGATCCAGCAGCACCTGCTGCCGCCGGTGCCCAAGGACTGGCGCGGACTCGACATCGGGCTGCGCTACGAGGCGGCCGAGCGGGCCTCCGGCGACACCTACGACTTCGTGCCGATGGCCGGCGGTCGCTACGCGATCATGATCGGCGACGTCACCGGCCACGGCGTCGGCGCGGCGCTGCTGACGCACGCGGTGCAGGCGGCGTTGCGCAGCTACCTCGAACTGATCGACGACGCCGCCACCGTCATCACCAAGGTCAACCAGCGGCTGGTCGAAGGGGTCGAGACCGGCAACTTCATGTCGCTGCTGCTGCTGATCATCGACCCGGCGAAGCGCACGCTCGAGTACGTCAACGCCGGCCACCCGGGCCTGGTCGTGTGCCACCAGGACGGCACCCAGGTGCTCGAGAAGACCGGCATGGTGCTCGGGGTCGTCGGCGACCAGCAGTACGAGGCGAGCCCGCTGATCCAGCTGCAGCCGGGCGACCTGCTGTTCACGCATACGGACGGCGTCGACGAGTCGATGTCGCCCGAACGGGAGGTCTTCGGCGTCGAACGGCTGCACCAGCTCGTCGGCATGTTGCGGCGCGAGGGCTTCACGGCCGATCGTGCGCTGGCCGAGGTCGAGCGGCAGATCCGCGACCACGTCGGCAGCGATGCGCGCGAGGACGACTTCACGATGATCGCCGTCAAACTGACGTGAGCAAACCCAACCCCAGAGGCAAGCCGGCCGCGCCCGGCAAGCGTTCTCCGTTCGCCGACCGCCGCCTGCTGCTGCCGATCGGCTTCATCCTGCTGGTGGCGGGCTGGTACGGCTTCCAGTGGTGGCGCGAGAACGCGGGGCGCGCGGAGCTGCGCCAGCAGCTGCTGCTCGACACCGAGGCGGAGCTGCAGAAGGAGAAGCCCGACAAGGACGTGCTCGGCGACCTGATGGCGCGCTTGACGCGGCTGCCCGATGCGGCGACCGCGCCCGAACTGCTCGCCGCACAGGCCGAGATCGAGCTGCTGCGCGGCCGGCCGGATCGCGCCGACCGCATGTTCGGTGCGATCGCCGCGAGCCCGGGGGCGACGCCGCGCGACCAGCAGCTCGGCGCCCGCATCCTGATCGAGAAGCAGCGCGGCTTCGCCGGCGACGCGGCGACGTCGCAAGGCATGCTGCAGCAGATCGTGACGTTCTCGGAGAACGCCTACGCCGACAGCGGCAAGGCTGGCGACCTGTTCCGCGCCTGGCAGGCGTGCAAGCGGCTGTGGGACCACGCGCGCGCCAAGGGGTTCGCCGAGCAGCTGGCGAGCAACCACGCGGACTCCAAGGAGCAGCGCCTGGTGGCGCTGTCGAGCGGGTTCGCTCCGGCGCGCGACGGGGTCGCGGTCGACGACCTGGCGATCGACTTCGGCGACGACCAGCCCGCGGAGCTCGCGGCGATGCAGACCGCGGTGCTGCTGCAGTCCGGCAAGCTGCCCGAGGCGCTGGCCAGCGCCGAGCGGGACCTCAACCGGTTCGCCGGTGTCGGCGGCGTGCGCTACGTGCTCGCGATCGTGCTGCACGCCTGCGCGATGGGCAGCAAGCCGGGGTCGCTCGACCGCGCGACGTTCGTCAAGCGGCGCGACGAGCAGCTGGACTGGCTCGAGGCGCGCGCGCCGGCGGGCGAAGCGCTGCGCACCAAGTGGCAGCAGATGCGCGCGATCCGGTAGGGGCAGGCCGGCTGGTTGCCTGGCAGACCGGTTCGGCTCGCCGGCGGCGCGCCGCACGCGGCCGTCAGATCGCGAGCGCGATTGCCCCGACGCCGGCGGCCAGCGCGACGAACAGCGGCGCGACCGCGGTCCGGTGCAGGCCGGCGTTCTGCACGATGTGGGTCAGGTGGCGGCGGTCGCCGACCCACGGCGGCACGCCGATCACCAGCCGCGCGACCACCACCTGGGTGAAGTCGCAGAGCGGCACGGCGACCGCGAGCAGCCAGTCGGGGTCGAGCAGCAGCGCCTGCGCCGCCGCGTAGCTGGTGCACAGGCCGAGCGCGTAGGCGCCGCCGTCGCCGAGGAACAGCCGCGGCTTCGGCCAGTTGAACGGCAGGAAGCCGCACGCCGCGAAGCCGGCCGCGAGCGTGATCGTGCGGGTAGAGCCGTCGGGCAGCGCGGCGAAGCCGAGCAACAGCAGCATCGCCGCGCTCAGTCCGGCCGCGACGCCGTCGGTGTTGTCGAGGAAGTTGACGGCGTTGGTCAGCACGAACGTGCCCCCGAACACCAGCAGCCAGCTGCCCGGCTGCTGCAGCGGGTCGACGGTCGCGGTCGCGACCAGCCCGGCCGCGACGAACAGCCCCGCCGCCTTGATGCGCCAGTCGAGGCCGCCGTCGTCGAGCGGGCCGGCGTGCTCCTTGCGCCGGTCGTCGTCGAAGCCGACCGCGGCGCTGACCAGCACGGCCGCGAGCAGCAGCCAGGCGCCGAACACGCCGCACCAGGTCGCGATCGCCGGCACCAGCAGCACGCCCGCCAGCGGGATCGGCCGGCCGTGCGACTTGCGGCCGGGGCGCGGCGGGTCGTCCGGCAACCAGCCGACGACGCGGCGGTTGACCTGGTCCCCGATCGCGACCGACGCGGCCGCGATCGCCGCTGCCCACCACGGGTCGATCATCGGTAGAGGCCGTTCCTCTGCACGTAGTCGGCGACGGCTGCAGGCAGCATCGGTGGGCGGGGTTCGCCCCGGCGCAGCCGTTGGCGCAGGTCGCTGGCGGCGACGTCGTCGGCGGGCAGGTCGAGCACGTGGGCCAGCAGCGCCTGGCGCTCCTCGCTGCTCAGGTCGAGGGCGCGCAGTCGGGCCTCGTCGATCGGGTAGCCGCGGCGCGGCCAGGTGACGACGGTCGCCAGTTCGAGCAGCTGGTGGTGGCCGTACCAGGTCGGCAGCAGCGGCAGGTTGTCGCTGCCGATCAGGAAGAACAACCGGGTGCCGGGCAGCTGCCGCTGCAGTTCGCGCAGCGTGTCGACCGTGTAGGACGGGCCGTCGCGGTGCAGTTCGCGGTCGTCGACCTCGACGCCGGCGATGCCGTCGAAGGCCAGCCGGGCCATCGCCAGCCGGTGCTGCGCGGGCGCCATGTCGCGGCCCTGCTTGTGCGGGTGGTCGCCGGACGGGATCGCCAGAAGTCGTTGCACGGGAAGCTGATCCAGCGCCTGCGCGGCGATCCGTCGGTGGCTCTCGTGGGGCGGGTTGAACGATCCGCCGAGCACCGCCACGCCGGGCTGTGCCGAGGGAGCATGATACGGGGTGCCCGATCCAGCGGAGGCCATCTCGCGGTGCACAGTAGAGGGTCGTGCGCGGCGGCAAAAGGGTTTGACCCGCTCGGAGCCGGTCGCCGAAATGACGGTTGCGCCGGCTTTTGGGCCTCGCTAGCTTTTGCCCCTCGCGCTTTCTCCCGGCGCGACTGAGACCCCAAACCACCCCTCACCGCGGGCGCCCCTCGCCCGCACGAGCAACCAACAATGCGTAAGTTCGCTCTCGTCCTTGCTCTGCTCCCCATGGCCGCCTGCTCGACCTTTGGCTGGGAAGGCCAAGGCGCCGGCCTCACGAAGGAACAGCAGGAGCGTGGCATCAAGGATGTCACCGCCCTCGCCAACGAATACGAAACGCAGTCGTTCTTCCGGAGCGTGCGTCGCCGTAGCGACGGCCGCAACAACGCGTTCGGTCGTGACCTGATGAGCATCACGAACTTCTTCGATCGCCACTTCTGGAACTACGACGAGAACGACCCCTACATCAACTTCCCGAGCCGCACGACCAAGCTCGAGCACCTCGGCCGCTTCGGCCTGAACACGGTGTCCAGCCTGCCGTTGGTCGACGAGATCACCACGCGGTGATCGCGTAGCGATCACCGCGAGGTGATCCCGGCGACCAAGCCTCTTCTTCGCGGCTGCGGAAGCAACATCCGCGAGGCCCTGCACCGCGGCCCGCTACGCCGCGAAGCTGCACGCGCTCCGCGCGTGCAGATTGGCGCGCTTCGCGCGCCTGCGCGCTGGGCGCGCGGGCGGACGATGAGGGTGACGCCCCGGCGCGCTACGCGCGCCACCAAGAACGCCGTGCCGCGGATGTTGCGGTACGGTACGCGGTTCATCCTCCAACTTTCGCGTGTGCCGGGGGTGCGGGGGGTCGGAGGGAGAGTTGCCGTACGGTACGCGGTTCGTCCTCCAACTTTGGTGCGCGTTGGTGGATGGAGGGGCGGAGTTGTGGGGCCCGGTGGGAGGGCTGCTCCGGGGGCTACTTCCTGGTCCAGGTGGCCAGGTGGCGGGTGCGGGGGGCTGGCTCGGGCAGGTCGTAGGTGGCCGTCTTGTGGTGTTGGAAGCGGCCGAGCTTCTGGGGGATCTCGGCGTCGGCCTCGAGCCAGAGGGTGAGGCTGCCGCCTGGGCGGACCAGCGGTTCGGCGAGGTTGGCGACGACTTCGGGGCGGGCGACGGCGCGGGCGGTGCAGAGGTCGAAGCCGTGGCGGAAGTCCTTGCGCAGCGCGGGCGCCTGGCTGGCGTCCATCTGGATCGTCTCGATGCGGTCGAGGCCGCAGGTCAGCAGGCAGGTGCCGATGGCGCGGACCTTCTTGCCGGTCTTGTCCATCAGCGTGACGGTCGCGTGCGGCGCCAGGGCCGCGACGCCGACGCCGGGGAAGCCGTTGCCGGTGCCGAGGTCGAGCACGTGCTGCGGCCGCAACCCGGTCAGCTGGAACGCCAGGCTGTCCAGCGCGTGCAGCACGACCGCGGCCTCGCGATCGCGCACCGCGGTCAGGTTGATGTGCTGGTTGGTGGCCAGCATCGCGTCGAGGTAGGCGAGCACCTCTTCGGCGGCAGCCTCGTCGACGTCGAGGCCGAGGGCCTTGGCCTTCGCGATCAGGGATTGCGGGTCGGTGTCGTCGTGCGAACAGCTCACGCGGGCGATCTTTGGCGGCGCGCGTCCGCGAAGCAAGCTCAGGCGCTCGGTTCGTCGACGACCGCCTCGGCGGTGGGGGCGGCGGGCGGTTGCGGATCGCCGGAGCTGCGGCGACGCAGCAGGCGCAGCGCCAGCAGGCCGAGCACCGGGCCGCCGACGACCGCCGAGGTAACCAGACGCCAGACCAACTCGGGCGCGAACAGCAGGTCGACGCCGAGCAGCACCAGCAGCAGCGCGGCCCCGATCAGCAGGCCGTCTCGCAACTCGTTCAGGAACGCGCGCAGCGGCAGCGACAGGTGCTGCAGCGCGCCGTAGGCCGAGATCGACAGCGCCAGGAAGATCGCGATGCAGGTCGCGCCGGCAAAGCCGGTGACGCCGAGGAAGTGGGCGGCGGGGATGCCGAGCGCATACATCGCCACGCAGCGGAAGAACTGCGCGCGGCGATCGAGCTGTGGCTTGCCGACGGCCCACAGCATCGGGCCGATCACGCCGGTCAGGCCGGCGAGGCCGCCGTGCAGCATCAGCAGCGTGAACAAGCCGTCGACGGCGTCGTAGTTGTCGCCGAACACGACCTTCGGCAGGTCGTCGCCGCACCACGCCATCACCACCGTCATCGGCGTGCCGAGCATCACGTAGGTGTGCACCGCGCGGAGCCAGGCGCGGCCGAGGCGTTGGTGGTCGTTCTGCAGGTGCGCGTAGGCGGGGAACGCGACCGGGCCGAGCACCTTCAAGAACACCTGCTCGGGGTACTTGGCGATCCGGCCGGCACCGTCGAACACCGCGACCGCCCCCTTGCCGATTGCCTTCGCCAGCACGAACGCCGGCGCGGTGAAGATCATCAGCAGCAAGAACGGCTGGCCCGCGGCGCCCCGGCCGTAGTGGAACAGTTCGCGGAACACCTCGCGATCGATTGCGAAGTTCGGTCGATACGGCGCGATGACGTAGCTGATCAGCGCCTTGGCCGCGGTCAGGCTCAGGTGGCCGACGACCATCGCCCAGACGTCCTGCCACAAGAACGCCAGCGTCACCGTCAGGGTCTGGCTCAGCAGCACGGCGCAGAACTCGCCCGCTGCGACCTGACGGAACGCCAGGCCCTTCATCTTGAGCGCGCGCGCCGGGCTCGTGAGTCCTTCGACCAGGCCGTTGGCGGCGAGCGCCAGGAACAGGCCCGGCAGCCAGTACCGCGCGTTGGTCTGCTCGTCGCCGAAGAACGACGACAGCGGCCACGCCATCGCGCACAGGACGCCGGTGATCAACAGCCCGCGCAGCAAGTGCACGGTGAACACGGTGTCGAGGTAGCGGCGCTCGGCGCCGCGTTGCGACCAGATGGTCGTCTCCTCGCCCATGAACTTGGTCAGCGCCTCGATCGCGCCGGTGCCCGCGAGCACCACGCCGAACAGGCCGATGTCCTCCTTCTCGAGCTGGCGCCAGACCTGGGTCAGCGCGAACAGCTGCACCAGCTGCTGCCCCCCGACGCCCAGGAACTGCCAGCCAAGGCTCGTCAGCGTGCGCCTGCGCAGGTCGTGGTCGCTCGGGCTCATCCGTGCGCCGCGACGGTGGTGGAGGCGGGCGTCTGCTGCTGCACGAACACGCGGTGCCACGACGACAGCACCAGCAGCGAGTGCAGCGTCAGCGCGTTGTGCGCGACGGTCTCGGGCGTCGCCATCAGCCCGTCGAGCCACGCGTGCGGGAACGTCTCGGCGACGAACGTGCCTTGGTCGCGCAGCATCGCGCGCACGGTCGGCATCGCGTCCGGCGACAGCCACCTGGTGACCGCGTTGGGGAAGCCGTGCTTCTTGCGCGTCGACACGTCGCCCGGCAGGTGGCGCTGCGCCAGCCGCCGCAGCAGCAGCTTGTTCTCGAACTTGTTGCCGAACTTGTGGTCGCCGTGGATCGACAGCGCGAACTCGGCGACGCGGTGGTCGAGGAACGGCACGCGGCCCTCGATCGACACGCCCATCGTGGTGCGGTCGAGCAGGCTCAACAGCTGGTGCGGCAGGTAGGTCTCGGTGTCGACGCACAGCTGCTGGTTGCGCGCGTCGAGGTCGCTCGCGGTCGCGAAGCACTCGGCGAGTTCCTGCAGGTGGTCGCGATGCACGAGGCCCTGCAGCGCGTCGCGGTCGGCGTCGCTGAGGTGCGTCATGGCGCGGCCGTGGTAGGGCAGGCGGTCGCGCCCGAACGCGCGGATCGCGGCGCGTTCCTTCGCCGGGCGGTGCATGCCGACGGCCCTGGCCGCCAGCCCGTCGCCGAGCACGTGCGCCAGCAGCCGGTAGGCGGTGCAGCGCCCGGTCAGCCGGTAGTGCCCGTAACCGGCGAACAGCTCGTCGGCGCCGCTGCCGGCCAGCAGCACCTTGACGTGCTTCGCCGCGGCACGGCAGACCAGCAGCGACGAGAACACCGCGGGGTCGGCGACCGGCTCGTCGTTGAAGAACGTGGTCGCGTCGAGCTCGGCGAGGAAGTCGCCGGCCTCGGCGGTGATCTCGACCTGCTCGATGCCGAGCTTGCTGCTGACCTGCCGCGCGCAGTCGAGCTCGCCCGGATCGGTGTCCGGGAATGCGATCGTGAACGCCCGCACGTCGGCGGCGGCGCCGTTCTCGGTCAGCGCCTGGTGCGCGTAGTGCGCGATCAGGCTCGAGTCGAGGCCGCCCGACAGGCTGATGCCGACCGGCACGTCGGCGATCAGCTGCAGCCGCGTCGCGTCGGCGAGCAGCGCGTCGATCTCGTCGAGGCAGTCGCCGGTGCGCGGCGTGACCTGCGGCGCCAGCCGCCACCAGCGCTCGCGGCGCGGCGGCCGGCCCTGCTGCAGCACCATGCGCTCGCCGGGCAGCAGCTTCTCGACGCCCCTGCAGATGGTCTGCGCGCCCGGCACGTAGAACAGCTCCAAGAACGGCACCACCTGCGCCGGGTCGATCTCGGCGTCGACGTAGCCACTCGCGAACAGCGTCTTCAGCTCGCTGCCGAACACCAGCTTGCCGTCGCGTTCGGCGAAGTAGAGCGGCTTGATGCCGAGCCGGTCGCGATACAGCCGGCAGCTGCGATCGCGGCCGTCGAGCACGCAGATCGCGAACATGCCGTTGAGCAGCTCGACGAAGTCCTCGCCGTAGTGCTCGTACAGGTGCGGCAGCACCGCGGCGTCCGAGCCCTTGTCGATCGCCACGCCGTGCTCGCGCCGCAGCTTGTCGCGCAGCTCGAGGTGGTTGTAGATCTCGCCGTTGAAGAACACCTGGATGCGCTCGTCACCGGCCTTGACCGGCTGGTCACCGGTGACCAGGTCGATGATCGCGAGGCGGCGGAAGCCGGCGCCGGCGAACGGCTCGACGACGATGTTCTGGGCATCGGGGCCGCGGTGCGCGATCGCCTGCGCCATCCCGGCGATGCGGGCGGCGAGGTCGTCGGGACGGGCCTCGGGATCGAGCAGGAAGATGCCGGCGAAGCCGCACATGTGGAGTCGTTCTGACGGGGGCGAGCGCTGCGGCGGGGGCGGCCCGCCATCGGATCCAGACTATCGGGATCGCGGGTCCGATACTGGAGTTTCGAAGCGGGCCAACAGCCCGTCCACACCGAGTTCCGGCTTCATCGTGAGGATCTCGGGAAGGCGCCGCAGCCAGGTCGTCTGGCGACGGATCAGCTTGTGCGTGTTGCGGCGGATGCGGTTGCGCAGTTCGGTGCGGTCCTTCCAGCGGCCGCGCAGATGGTCGAGGCACTCGGCGTAGCCGATCGCCGCACCGGCGGTCCGGGAAAACCCACAGTCGTCGCGGATCGCGCGGGTCTCGTCGACCAGGCCTTCGTCGAGCATCCGTTCGGTGCGCGCCCTGACGCGTTGGTGCAGCTCGTCGCGGCCGCGCGTGATCCAGACGACGCGGCAGTCGCGCTGCCAGCCCTGCCGTTCGAACTGCTCCTGCTGGCTCGAGATCGTCCTGCCGGTCAGCTCGAGGACCTCGAGCGCGCGCACCAGCCGGCGCAGGTCCTTGCGGTGGATGCGCGACGCCGCCTCCGGATCCCGCGTGCTCAGCTCCTCGTGCAGCACGCCGGGCTGGTCCGCTTCGCGCTGCTCGAGCCGCTGGCGGATCTCGGGGTCGGCCTGCGGGCCCTCCATCATGCCCTTGAAGAACGCCATCAGGTACAGCGGCGTGCCGCCGACGAACAGCGCCTTGCGGCCCGAGGCCAGCAGCTCCTGCAGCTTGTCGTCGGCCAGCCGGCACCAGCGCGCGGTGTCGAAGGTCTCGTCGGGATCGACCAGGTCGACCAGGTGGTGCGGCACCCGGGCGCGCTCGTCGGCCGTCGGTTTCGCCGTGCCGATGTCCATGCGGCGGTAGACCGCCATCGAGTCCATCGACAGGATCTCGCGGCCGGTGCGCTCGGCCAGCGCGACCGCCAGGGCCGTCTTGCCCGATGCGGTCGGGCCGGTGACGACCCACAGTGGGGGCGATCCAAGGGCTGCGTTCTGCGGTTCGCTCAACGGTGGGGCGAAGTTAGCGGGTCGACCCTTCCGCGTCGCGCCCCAGCTCGGTACCTTCCTTCGCTTCCATAGCCGATGATTGCGTTCCTCTCCGACATCCACAGCAACATCGAGGCGCTGACCAACTGCCTCGCCGAAGTCGACCAGCTCGGCGCCGACCGTCTGGTCTGCCTCGGCGATGTCATCGGCTACGGCCCTCAGCCTCGCGAGGCGCTGCGCACGATCATGGATCGCTGCGAGTTCTCGCTGCTCGGCAACCACGAGCACGGCGCGATGTTCTACGCCTCCGACTTCAACCCGCGCGCGCGCCAGGCAATCGACTGGACGCGGGACCAGCTCAACCGCCGCGACTGCCCGCGCGAGGAGAACATGCAGTTCTGGAACTACCTGGACGGCATGAAGAAGGAGCACCGCGAGGCGTCGATGCTGTTCGTGCACGGTTCGCCGCGCGATCCGGTGCGCGAGTACATGGTGCCGCGCGACGTGCAGGACCAGCAGAAGATGGACGAGTGCTTCGCCAAGATGGGCGACGCCAGTCTCTGCTTCATCGGCCACAGCCACGTGCCCGGCGTCTACACCCGGTCGGGCAAGTTCTTGATGCCGTCGGAGATCGGCATGGAGTGGCAGGTCGACGAGCCCGCGATCGTCAACGTCGGTTCGGTCGGCCAGCCGCGCGACGGCGACGTGCGTTCGTCGTTCGTCACCTACGACGGCGACGGCACCGACGGCACCGTGCGCTTCTACCGAACCGAGTACGACGTCGAGACCACGATGGGGAAGATCCGCGGCATCGAAGAGCTGCCCGACTACCTCGCCGACCGCCTCGCGCAGGGGCGCTAGCCGCGGGCCCGCCCGCCGGCGGGATCGCCCCGATTGTCCGCACTGTTTGTCCGAATGTTCCGCGCGGTGACGCGGACCCCCGACCCCCTCATGTCGACTGCACTCCGCTTCGTATTCCTGCTGCTGTGTGTGCCCGCGCTGTTGTTGGCGCAGGCCGAGACCGGCAAGACCGTCGAGTTCGGCGCGCCCGGTGAGATCGGCAGCTTCCGCGCCCGCTTCAGCAGGCAGACCGGCGGCATCGTCTGGCTGCAGGCGACCGACCACTACGTGTCGCTCGCCAAGGCGCGCAACGCCGAGCACGACCGCGGCGACTACCTGCTGCTGGTCGACAACACGGACCACTCGCTGCGCATGTTCCAGGGCAACGGCGGGGTGTTCGCGAAGAACCCGGCCGATGCCGAGTGGCAGATCGACGAGATCGACGGCGGCGTCAGGCTGACGCTCGACGACGGCCAGGGCCTGGTGCTCGAGAAGGTGCTGCGCCACGACCCGGCCCAGCGCGGCTTCGTGATGGAGCTGACGCTGCGCAACGTCAGCTCGGACAAGTCCGGCACGCAGGCGTTCTCGCTGCTCGGACCGGCGCTGGTCGTGCCGCAGCAGTCCGGCCTGTTCGGCGAGGTCGCGGTGTCGATCGCCGCGCCGATCGAAGGCGACGCGCAGGATGTCGCGCCGTCGAAGGAAGGCAAGGTGCAGCAGCTGGCGGTGGCGCCGAGCATGCTGTCGTTCGCGGGCAGCACCAACCGCTTCTTCGGCGCGTTCGTCTACCCGCTCGACGAGACGAGCCGCACGACGTTGACGCAGTTCGAGGTGCTGACGGTGCCGCCGCGGCGGGACGTCGATCCGCCCGACAACATGACGACGCGGATCCGCTACGGCCTGAACTTCACGATCCCGTCGAAGGGGCAGGCGAGCACCGCGAAGTACGGCCTCTACATCGGCCCGAAGTCCTACCGCGTGTTCGACACGCTCGACGATCCCGAGCGCTTCGCGCCGATCCTCGACGTCGACCTCGATCCGCCGTGCTGCGGCATCAGCATCCCGGGCGGCCGCTTCATGGCGCAGACGCTGATCGTGTTGCTCGGCTGGTTCTATGACTTCCTGCACAACTGGGGCTTCGCGATCATCCTGCTGACGATCCTGGTGCGCGGCAGCATGTTCCCGCTGAACTTCCGCATGCAGAAGTCGATGCGCGCCTACGGCAGCAAGATGGCCAAGCTGAAGCCGCAGCTCGAGAAGCTGAAGACGCAGTACGCCGACGACCAGAAGGGCTACCAGCAGGCGATGATCCAGTTCCAGCGCGAGCACAAGATCATGCCGCCGATCGGTGGTTGCCTGCCGATCTTCCTGACCATGCCGATCTACCTCGGCCTGTTCACCGCGCTGCGCACCGCCTACGACCTGCGCCAGCAGCCGTGGCTGTTCTGGATCGAGGACCTCAGCGTCAGCGACGCGCTGGTCCCGCTCGACTTCTGGCCGGGTGCGTTCAACCTGCTGCCGCTGCTCTGGATGGGCCTGTTCATCTTCATGACGCTGCGCCAGCCGCTGCCGACCGATCCGCAGCAGCGCCAGATGCAGATGATGATGCGCTTCATGCCGATCCTGTTCGGCGTGATGCTCTACAACTACGCCTCGGCGCTGCTCCTCTACATGGTCACGTCGATGCTCTGGTCCCTCGTCGAGAGCACAATCGTCAAGAAGATCCTCGGCCCGATGGACCCCAACGCCAGCGCCATGGCGCCAACCCCCATCTAAGTAGCCGTACGGTACCTGGTTCGTCCTCCAACTTCCGCGAGCGCGAGCGCTCGCGGAAGTTGGAGGACGACCAGGACTGTACGGCAAGGTTCAGGTGGGGAGGAGGAAGTCGAGCTGGAGGGCGCCGTCCTGCAGGCGGCGGACGGTGGCCTGGCCGCGGTGGCCGAGCACGACGGTCTGCGCCAGGAACAGGCCGAGGCCGTGGCTCTGGCCGCGGATCAAGCGCTGCGGGTAGAACGGCTCGAACGTGTTCGGCAGCTGCCAGGTCGACAGGCCCTGGCCGCGCGCGACCAGGCGGATGCGGCGCGCGTTGTCGGTGGCCTCGAGCTGCAGGTGGCTGTGGGGCACGACCGCGGCGAGTTCGTCGGCGAACTGCACGATCGCGGTCATCGCGAGGCCGAGCTGTTCGCGGTCGCCCTCGACGACCTGTTCGCCGGCCGGCATCTGCACGGTGGCCGTCGGCGTGCCCGGTGCGCGCTCGGCGATCGCCGCCGCGATCAGCGCTGCGACGTCGACCTCGGTGCGCGTGCCCGGTCCGTCGGCCGCCTGCGACAGCAGCCGCAGGCGGTCGACGGCCGCTTGGATGCGCTGCAGTCCGGCCAGCGCCGCGTCGACCTGGTCGCGCCGCGCCTGCTCGTCGCGCGGGTCGAACTGCGCGCGCAGCAGCTGCAGGTGGCCCGACACGAACAGCAGCGGGTTGTTGATCTCGTCGGCGAGGCCGTGCGCGAGGTCGACGAACAGCTCCGGCCGCGGGCGATCGCCGCCGTGCAGCATCTGTTCGAGCACGGCGGCCAGCTGACCCGGCGTGTCCGGGTAGATGATCAGCCGCGCCGAGAGCCGCGCCGCGATCGGGCCCATGGTCACCTCGCCGTGCGAATCGGTCACCACCGCGACCGCCAGCGCCGGCCACAGCCGCTGCAGCAGCTTGATCGCGCCGATGTCCTCACCCGGATGCTCGCCGAACCGGACCAGCAGCATGTCCGGCTGGAACCGCATCAGCACTTCGGTGTCGCCGACCACCGACACCATCGGACGGACCTCCGGCTGCAGGGGCAGCTGGCGGAGGTCGCCGAGGAGGCGGTCGTCGACCTGGCCGACGACGGCGATGCGAACGGGCCGATCCATGAATGCGAATGCCTACGCAAGTCCTCTGCGGAACTTGCCGTAGGTGGGCGAGTACAGGCTAGAGCACCGGGGCTCCGGTGTCATCATACATGCTCGAAGAGCAGGGCGAGTGCGGGCTATCGGGCGAGCCTGCGCCAGGACGATACAGCGGAACGTGACGGGGGAGCAGGACGATCCGCAGCAGCCGGGCGAGGCCGGGACCGAGACCCGGGCTCGCCTTCGTGTCGTGCAAGGTCCGATGCCATCGGATGGCGGCGACGAGGCTCCGCCGCCGGTGCGCCTGCGCCGCGAGTTCAAGGGGCTGACCGTCGCCGACCTGCATCGCGAAGAGGTTGCCGGCCGCCTGCCCGGCCAGGTCCGGTCGGCGCTGCAGCATCTCGAGAACGGCGACGTCGCCGCGGCCGAGCACGCGATGCCGGGCGAGTTCGGTCGCGTGCTCGCCGGACCGGGCCACCGACGCCGCACGCGCTACGGTTGGTTGTTGCTGGTCGGGATCGTGGCGATCGCGACCGGGGTCGTCGTCGCCAACTGCTTGTTGTCCTGACCGAGGCACCGAGACCCAGGCAATTGCCGCTCGCACAACCGCCGTCGCCGACGCACTATGCGCACCCTGCAGCCGTGACCGAGACCGTTCGTCCGAACCCCGCCGAGAGCACCCCGATGGCCGCCGTGGCCGCGGAGGGCGACGTCGTGCCCGGCCTCAGCGTCGTCGTGCCGATCTACAACGAACGCGAGAACGTCGAGCCGCTGCACGAGTCGCTGTCCTACGCGCTGCAGGCGCTCGGCCGCAGCTACGAGATCGTGTTCATCGACGACGGCAGCTCGGACGGTTCGCGCGACGTGATGCGGCGGCTCGCCGCCAACGACCCACACCTGCGGCTGGTGTTCTTCCGGCGCAACTACGGGCAGACGGCCGCGATGGCTGCCGGCTTCCGCGCCTGCCGCGGCCGCACGGTCGTGTCGATGGACGGCGACCTGCAGAACGACCCGGCCGACATCGGCCGCCTGGTCGAGAAGCTCGAGGAGGGCTACGACGTCGTCTGCGGCTGGCGGCGCAACCGCCAGGACCGGGTCGCGACGCGCCTGCTGCCGTCGCGCATCGCCAACTTCCTGATCGCGCGCGTCACCGGCGCGCGCATCCACGACACCGGCTGCTCGCTCAAGGTCTACCGCAGCTGGGTGGTGCGTTCGCTGCACCTCTACTCCGACATGCACCGCTTCCTGGCCGCGCTCGGCGTCGGCCTCGGCGCGCGCATCACCGAACTGCCGGTGCGCCACCACGCGCGCCGCGCGGGCGTCTCGAAATACGGGCTCGGCCGCGTCTTTCGGGTGCTGGCCGACCTCGTCGGCATCAAGATGCTGATCCAGTTCGCCGCCCACCCGATCCGCTGGTTCTCGCTGCTGGCGCTGCCGATGTTCGTGCTGTCCTGCCTGCTGTTCCTGCTCGGATTCGTCAAGTACACGCGCGAAGGCCTCGAGCTGTTCGGCGACTACGACATGGCGGCGGTGGCCGCCGGCTCGGTCGCGCTGCTGGTCACGATGAACGTGTTCCTGCTCGGGTTCCTCGCCGAGCTGCAGGTCAAGGTGTCGAAGTTCTTTCGCCAGCGCATCTCGGTCACCGCCAAGGAGGCCGCGCGATGAGCGAGGTCGCGGCGAGCGAACGGGTCGCGACGGCGACGCCGCCCCCGACGACGGGCCCGCTGGTCTCGGTGGTGATCGCGATCAGCGACGCCGAGGCCCGTCCGCGCAACGTCATCGAGGGCTTCGGCAAGGCGCTGCACCAGGCCGGCTACACCAGCGAGTTCGTGCTGGTGCTCGACGGCCCGGTCGGCCGCTTCGAGGACGAACTGCGCGAGCTGAGCCAGCACTGGAACGTGCACGTGGTCGCGCTCGAGGGCGGCGGGCTCGGCGAGTCGATCGCGCTGTCGGCCGGCGTCGCCAAGGCCAACGGGGACCTGGTCGTCAACGCGCCGCCCTACCTGCAGATCGAGCCCGAGGACATCGTCGACGTCGTCAAGGCGCTCGAGGCCGGCGCCGACTGCGTCGCGACGTGGCGCGACCGCCGCGTCGACCCGTGGCTCAACCAGCTGCAGTCGCGCCTGTTCAACCGCGTGCTGCGGGTGATCATGAAGGCGCCGTTCCACGACCTGAACTCCGGCACGCGCGGCTTCCGCCGCCAGGTGCTCGAGGAGGTCGCGGTCTACGGCGAGCTCTACCGCTTCCTGCCGGTGCTGGCCGCGCGCCAGGGCTTCCGCGTCGTCGAGGTGCGGGTCCGCCACCGCGAAGAACAGGGCCGCGCCGGCTTCTACGGCGTCGGCGTCTACCTGCGCCGGCTGCTCGACATCGTCGCGATCTCGTTCCTGACGCGCTTCACCCAGCGGCCGCTGCGGTTCTTCGGCTACCTGGGCTTCGCCGCGATCGTGCTCGGCGCGCCGATCGCGGGCTACTTCCTCTATCAGCGCCTGTTCACCGAGGGCTACTCGCTCGCCGACAAGCCCGCGTTCGTGATGAGCGCGATCCTCGCCGCGTTCGGCGTGCAACTGATCGGCTTCGGCCTGATCGGCGAGATCATCATCTTCACGCAGGCGCCCAACCTGCGTGACTACAAGATCGAGGAGGAGATCGGCGGGGAGTCGATCGCCGAGCCGAAGCCCGACCTCGAGGAGGCGCCGCAGGAGCTGGCCGCGGCCCCCGCGGTCGACCACGCGCCGGCGCCCGACGGGCAGCGCGACGACGTTCGCGACGGCGACGACGGCGCCAACGAGGCGGCCACCGTCGAGGTCGTGGCGGCGATGCCCCAGACCGAGGACCTGCCGATCCGCGTGCGCGAGATCGTGCCCGGCGAGGACGCCCGCTGGGACGCGTTCGTCGCCAGGCATCCGCAGGGCACGTTCTTCCACCGCACCGGCTGGTCGCGCGCGGTGCAGGAGATGTTCCGGCACCAGCCGCACCACCTGGTGGTCGAGCAGGGCCGCAAGTGGCTCGGCGTGCTGCCGCTGTTCCTGACCAAGAGCCCGTTCCTCGGCAAGAACCTCGTCAGCGTGCCGTACTCGGTGTACGGCGGCATCCTGGCCGCCGACGAACGGGCCGGCGCGGCCCTGGTGCAGCACGCCGGCGAGCTGGGCAAGGAGCTCGGCGTCGGCTTCGTCGAGCTGCGCCACCTCGAAGAACGGTCCGTCGACCTGCCGCGCTCCGACCTCTACGTGACGTTCCGCTGCGAGCTGCCCGACGATCCGGCCGACGTGATGGCGCGCATCCCGAAGAAGCGCCGCGCCGAGGTGCGCGCGGCGCGCGAGCCGCAGGCCGCTGCGACCGCCAAGAAGCGCGAGTCGTTCGGCATCACGGTGAGCGACGACGGCAGCGTCGAGGAGCTGTTCCGGCTGTTCGCCGAGAACAAGCGGCGGCTCGGCTCGCCGAGCCTGCCGCAGCGTTGGTTCCAGGCGCTGCGCGACGAGTTCGGCAAGGCGGCGGTGATCCACCGCGCGGTCGATCCGTCGGGCCGCACGATCGCCGCGGTGATGTCGTTCACGTTCAAGGACACCGTCTACGCCTACTACTCGGGCTCGCGCAACGACGTCAACCACACCGGCGTCAACAACTACATCTACTGCGCGATCATGGAGTGGGCGGTCGAGAACGGCTACCGCCGGTTCGACTTCGGCCGCAGCCGCGTCGGCTCGGGGCCGGCGAAGTTCAAGGTCAACATGGGCTTCGAGCCCGAGCCGCTGCACTACGACTACCTGCTGGTCGCCGACGGCGCGAAGCTGCCCGAGTTCCACCCGAGCAACCCGAAGCTGGCGTTGCCGCGCCGCATGTGGTCGCGCCTGCCGATGATGCTGTGCAACCCGCTCGGCGCGCGGCTGTCGCGCTACCTGCCGTAGCCGGGGAGGGCGGCTCCGCGCCGAAAGAACGGTGATCGCGCGCGACTGCCGCCGTACCGTGGCCGGCGATGGCGATCGTCGCGATGTTGGACGGGGGCGCTCCGGTGCCGCTGCAGGTGTCGTGGGCCGCGTGGTTCGCGCGCGCCTCCGGGCAGGCACTGGTGGTGTTGCTGGCCGACGGCGAGGGCACCGAGCGCGCCGTGCTGCAGGCGCGCATGCAGCTGGTCGAGGACGAGGCGTTCGACTGCACCGACTCGGACGTCGACGACGCGCCCGCGCCCGACCCCGAGCAAAGCTCCGAACGCCTCGGCGCGCGGGTCGTCGCGGTGCCGGCGGCAGACTGCGACGCGGTGGTCGCCGAGCTGCAGCGGGCGGCGGCCGAGGCGTTCGTGGTGCTGCTGGCGCAGGTCGACAGCAAGGAACCGCGGGTGGTGGCGCTCGGCCGCGACCTGCTGCCGCGCGTGTCGTGTTCGGTCGCGGTCGTCGACCTCGGCGACCAACGCTGGCCGCTGCGCCACCTGATGGTCGCCGCCAGCCGCGGCGCGCACCCGCGGTTGGCGCTGCGGTTGGCGCGCGATCTGTGCCAGGCCTCGGCAGGCGTTTCCGGCAGCGGCGACGAGCCGGTCGAGCCGTCGCGGCTGACCGCCGCCTACGTCGAACCCGACATCGGCAGCGACGCGCAGTCGGTCGGTGGCCACGTGCTCGGCCGGGTGCTGAAGCGCGCCTTCGACGGCGGCGAGCAGCTCGAGGTCGCGCGTCGGGTCGTGGTCGCGTCGAACGTCGACAGCGGTCTGGTCAAGGCCGCCGAGGTGGTCGAGCCGGACGCGATCGTGATGGGCATGCCGCGGCCCGGGCTGCTGTCGTCGCGGTTCTTCGGCGGGGTGCCGGCGCGCGTCTGTCGCCGCGTCGAGGTCCCGGTGGTGATGCTGCGGCCGGGCCTGCCGCTCGGCAACCGCGTGCGCCGCGGCCTCGAGCAGCTGCTGCAGCAGGTCGTGCCGCAGGTCGAACGCGACACCCGCGTCGAGCTGGCGGCGCGGGTGCAGTCGAGTTCGGCGTGGAACTTCGACTTCGTCGCGCTGATCAGCCTGTCGACGGTGATCGCCGCGCTCGGGCTGCTGCAGAACTCGGCCGCGGTGATCATCGGCGCGATGCTGATCGCCCCGCTGATGACGCCGATCCTCGGCGTCGGTCTGGCGCTGGCGCAGGGCAACGTGATGTTGATGAAGCTCGCGTTCAAGACGATCGCGTACGGCGTGTCGACGTCGCTGCTGCTGGCGGCCGGCGTCGGCTGGATCGATCGCGCCGCGGCCGGCGAACTGGCCGCGTCGCCGGAGATGCTCGGGCGCGGCTGGCCGGGGCTGATCGACCTGTTCGTCGCGTTCGTCTCGGGGCTCGCCGCCGCCTACGCGAACTCGCGGCCGAGCCTGGTCGCCGCGCTGCCGGGCGTCGCGATCGCCGCGGCGCTGGTGCCGCCGATCGCGACCAGCGGGCTGGCGCTGTCGGCGGGGGACCTGCGGCTCGCCTACGGTTCGTTCCTGCTGTTCTTCACCAACATGGTCGCGATCGTGTTGGCCGCCGGCGTCAGCCTGTGGGCGGTCGGCGTGCGCAAGCAGACCGAACGCGCCTGGCTGCGACACGTCGGCAACGCGTTCTTGCTGCTGGTGGTGGTGCTGGCCGTGCACCTGACGCAGCGGACCCGCGTCGAGGTCGCCGACCGTGCCCGCGCCGCCGCCCGCGAGGTCTTGCCCGAGGGGTTGCGCATCGTCGAGGTCCGGGTGCGCGAAGCCAGCGACGGCTACACCGTGCGGCTGGAACTCGGCGGCACCGAGCCGCCCGGCGCGGCGGTCGGCCGGGCGCTGCGCGAACGGGTGCGGCGGGCGCTCGCGGCGCCGGTGGAGCTGCACCTCGCCTACGTCTGGCAGGACGTGCTGCCGGCCGACGGACGGTGAAATTGGCGGCGGCCGCGCCGATTGGTAGCTTCATGGCCGCGATGTCGCAGACCCCGGATCCCAACACCGAGCACACCCGCTGGTCCCCCGGCCTGATCGGCTTCTACCTCAGCTGTGCCGGCGTCGCCCTCGGCGCCACGATCGCCGGCGGCAGCCACTTCTTCTTCGAGTCGCTCGGCGGCACCATCTTCGGCTCGGTGATGTCCGGCATCAGCTGCATCACCTGCTACTTCTCCCTCCGAGCCGCCCGCCGCCCACCCGAGAACTGAGGTACCGTACGGCAAGTCTCAGCGGAGCAGCCAGTCGACGGCGGTGGCGAGGTCGGCGGCTTCGTGGTCGGGGGGGCAGGCGGCGGCGCGCAGGTGTTGGCGTTGGGGTTCGATCGGCTTGCCGCTGCGGACCAGGATCTTGGTGATCGGCAGGCCCCGGGCCATCAGCACGTCGCGGGCGCTGTCGCCGATGACCACCGCACCTTCGAACGACACACCGAACGGTCCCAGCAGCGCCTTCGCCTCGTGCAGCATGCCGGCGGCGGGCTTGCGGCAGGCGCACGCGCGGCGGTAGCCGTTGGTGGGCGCGTCACCACCCTCGCGGCCACCACCGTCGAGGCCCGGATGGTGGGGGCAGTGCAGGTAGGCGAGCGGCACCCGGTCGAGCATCGTGTGCATCGCCTCGTGCACGCGCGCCAGGTCGCGCTCGCTGTAGTAGCCGCGCGCGATGCCGCTCTGGTTGGTCGTGATCACGACCCGGAAGCCGGCCTGCGCGAGCCGTCGCACCGCGTCCCTGGCGCCCGGCAGCAGTTCGAGTCTCTCCGGCGATCCGAGGAAGTCGACGTCCCGGTTGATGGTGCCGTCGCGGTCGAGGAACGCCGTGCGCGTCACCGTTGCGGGTCCTGTTCCTCACGCCGCGCGGCCAGCAGGTCGAAGCCGAGCAGCGGCTCGTCGGTGCGCTGCAGCTGCACGTGCAGTTCGGCCGGCAGCAGCGCGCCGCGGATCCCGAACGGCAGCAGGAAGTCGCCGGTCGTCCAGAAGAACGGCAGCGGGAACAGCACCACGTCGTAGGCGCCGTCGATCCACTTCGAGGTGTAGCCCTCCGTGTGCTGGTAGAGGGTGCGCCGGGCCGGCCGGAAGCCGGGCTTCTCCAGCCGCACGACGTGGTCGGTGCCGAAGTTGCCGCCGATCGCGAGCCGGTGCGGCGTGGTGTGGCCGGTGTGCTCGCCGTCGACGTAGATGTGCGCGCCCATCGGGTCGCTCGAGATCAGCACGTTCTGTCGCTCGCGCCACGCCGTGCAGGACTGCAGGCAGGCGAACGTCAGGGCGAGCACGGGCAGCAGGCGGCGCCGGAACATGTTCTGGATCCTATCGGTTGCGGCCGCCGCGGAAACCCACGCCGTGCCGAGGTTCCCGGGCTTCGTTCTGCGCCGATCATCCGGTAGCATCGTGGCCTCGCCGCGTTTGGTCACGCGGTGTGTCGCTGGAAATCCGGTCAACTTCCGAGGTCAGGTCAACCAAATGGTCACCCGTCGATTCGCGGGCGCAGCCGCGCCCACGTTCCGTTCGTCGCTGGTCGCGGCGCTGCTGCTGAGCGGCGTCGTCTTCGCTCAGGATCCCGATCCGCAGCAGGCGGACCCGCAGTCCAACCAGGTGCCGTCCAGCGGGCGGCCGTCCAGCGGGCAGGCACCGGGCAAGCCGCAGGACGCCACGCCCGTCTACGGCAAGATCGTCGCCGAGCAGGCCCGCCTGCGCTGCTGGCCGAGCGAGGTCGCGACGCCGCCGGTGTTCGAGGACGTGCTGAACAAGGACCTGATCGTGCGCCTCGGCGAACAGGACAACGGCTTCCGCGCCGTGATCCTGCCGCTCGGCCCGATCGGCTACGTCAGCAAGCGCTTCACCGAGCAGGCCGACGACGGCAGCGTCACCACGACCGGCTCGAAGGTCGCGTTCCGCTACCGCCCGCGCACCAGTGAGGCGCCGGTCGCGCAGCTGCCCAAGGGCACCGAGGTCTACGTCATCGGCGAAGAGGACGGTTGGTACCGCGCCCGCGCCGTCGGCGTGCACGCCTGGATCGCCAACGCCGACGTGCAGGAGGTCCCAAGCGACCCCGAGAACGTCAAGGCCTACCAGACGTTCGCCGCAAAGACCAAGGCCGCGCCACAGCAGCGACTCGACGAGATCGCGGCGGCGCAGAAGCAGCAGGAGCTCGACCGCATCGACCTCGAAGCGGTGCGCGTTGTCGAGGACGCCTTCCAGAAGGAGCTTAAGAAGCCGATGGAACAGCAGAGCTACGCCGGCCTGCAGGGCGCGCTGGCCAAGGTCGTCGAGGGCCTGCAGAAGGACGGCACCGCGCAGACCGCGGCCGCGTCGCTGCAGAAGCGCATCGAGACCCAGAAGTGGATCGTCGAGGCCTACGACGTCACCCAGAGCGAACCGCCGAAGGCCGACGACGAGCCGGTGCCCGAGCAGCCGAAGGACCGCCTCGAGCGCTTCGAGGCGATCGGCTGGCTGCGCTACGAGAGCCGCATCGCGGAGCCGGGCATCTACTACCTCGAGAAGGGCGGTCGCCGGCAGCACCTGCTGTCGTGCAACACCGGCCGCTTCGACCTGGCGCTGTTCGTCGGCCGCGAGGTCGGCGTCATCGGTCCGCGCCGCAGCCCGCTCGGCGCGACCCTGAGCACGCTGGACGTCGAGCGCCTCGAAGTGCTCGGCACCAGCCGCTAGCCCTAGCCGGCGCCGCCCGGCACCGGCGGTCGCGCCGCCACCGCGCGGCATCCAAAGGCAGCTCCCTATCCAAAGGCAGCTCCCTGCGCAGCACGCCCGGCCGGACGGGCGTGCAAGCGGCCCATGGCAGCGGGGCGTGCGCGGCGCGTTCTCAGTGTTGACCTCGTCGGCACAGCGAGGCGGCGTCGGTTGCCGAAGAAGGGAGGGAAGCCTCCCGATGCCGCCGACCCGTCGAATTCCCGCGCTGCTGCTCGCCTGTCTGTGCCTGGCCGACGGCGCGACGGCGCAGCATCCGGCGCCGGTGGTCGAGACCGTGGACCTGGCCCGGCCGCCGGCCTGGCTCGAGCGCGGCACCGGGCTGCTCGAGGTCGAGGACCCGATGGCGGCGTGGCGGGTGTTCCAGGACGCGCGCGCCGACGGTGCGCAGCACCTGGAGCGCGACCTCGGCCTCGGCCGCGCGCACCTGATGCTCGGCCGCGCCGACTACGCGACCGCCTACGGCGAAGCTGCGGTCGCCGCGGCGCCCGGCCGCCAGGACGCGATGGCCCTGAGCGTGCGGGCGTTGATCCGGGCGCGCCGGTTCGACGAGGCGGTGCGCCGCTCGCGTGCCTACCTCGCCCGCAGCGAACGGCCGACCGTCGACCTGCTCGCGGCGCGTGGCTCGGCGCTGTTCCGGGTGCAGCGGCCCGGCGACGCGGCCGCGGCCTATCGCCGGGTCGTCGGCCTCGACCTCGGCCACGCCGAGGCGCACCTGCGGCTCGGTTCGGGCCTGCTCGATCCGGTGGTCGTGCAGATCCCGCGCAAGCTGCGCCTGGCCGTCGGCGCGATCGCCGCCGGCGAACGGGCGCGCGCGATCGAACTGCTGCAGCGGCTGCTGCTCGAGCATCCGGGCCACCCGATCGTGCATCGGCTGCTCGGGGAAGCGCTCTACGCCGAGCGCACCGCGCGCAGCATGGCGATGCAGGACGAGGCGTTCCGGCGCCTCGCCGCGACGATGCCGAAGCCGGACGTGCGCGAACTGCGCATCGCCGAGTTCGTGCCGGCCTACCGCGGGCTCGCGCGTGCGCGGCGCGAGGTGATCGAGCGCACCGCCGCGCTGTTCCGCAGCCGGCTCGACAAGCTGATCCGGGTCGGCGGCCGCCACGACCTGCTGGCCGAGCTCGAACGAACCACCGACGCCGACGCGCGCAAGAACCTGCGCGGCAGCCGCACGTTCGACGGGCGGGTCTGGGACGACGTGCGCGGCATCGGCGGCCTGCGCGCCGCGACCGGCATCGAGGCGCTCGACGAGGCGGCGACGTTCGGCTTCGACACGTTCGCGCACGAGGTCGCGCACCAGGTGCACTTCTTCACGTTCAACCCGCTCGAACGCGCGCGCATCCGTTCGCTCTACAAGCAGGCGATGGCCGAGCGCCGCTGCCTCGACTACTACGCGGCCAGCAACGAGGCCGAGTACTTCGGCCAGGGCGTCGAGGCGTTCGTCAGCCTGGCCAAGCGGCCCGGCAGCGAGACGACGCACGGCCACACGCGCTGGGAGCTGCTGCGCGTCGATCCCAAGCTGTATGCGTTCCTCGTGTCGCTGGTCGACTTCGACCCGCTGCTCGACGGAGCCGCGCGCCAGCGGCTGCTGGCCGCGTCGGTCGAGGTGGCGCTGCGCTGCGGCCGGCCCGAGGACGCCGCCGTCGCGGCCGAGATGATGAACCCGGGCGAGCAACGAACGCGCTGGCTGGCGGGGGCCGCGCGGGTGCAGAAGGAGATGCGCTCGCACTGATTTTGGTGCCACCGCCGGCGCGTCCGGGCCCCAATGCAGGTGATGGGATCGAGCGGAACGGTGCCGCGGCCGCAGGGCCCGCGCGAGCGGGTGCAGCAGCTCGGCGAGCAGCGGTTGAGCGATGCCGAATGCCTGGCGCTGGTGCTGCGCACCGGCGTGCGCGGGCTGCCCGCCGAGCAGCTGGCGCAGCGGCTGCTGCGCGAGTTCGGCGGGTTGTCGGTGATGTCGGCGTCGGGGGTGCGCGAGCTGGCGCAGGCGGGCGTCGGGCCGGTGCGCGCGGCGGCGCTGGTCGGAGCGTTCGGGCTGGCGCGCCGACTCAGCGAGGAGGCGTTCCGTCCGGGCCGCCAGCTGCGCCACGGCGGTGACGTCGCGCAGGTCGTGCGGGACACGGCGCGCGGGGCGCGTCGCGAGAGCTTCTTCGTCGTGCTGCTCGACGTGCGCAGCTGCGTGCTCGGCCTGCGGGTCGTGTCGACCGGCGTGGTGGATTCGGCGCCGGTGCACCCGCGCGAGGTGTTCGGGCCGGCGGTGCGCGAGGCGGCCTCGTCGATCGTCATCGCGCACAACCACCCGTCGGGCGACCCGACGCCGAGCGCCCAGGACCGCGCGGTCACCGAGCGGCTGCGCTCGGCCGGCGCGCTGCTCGGCATCGACGTGCTCGACCACGTCGTGGTCGGCGCCGAGCGCTACTACAGCTTCGCCGAGGAGTCGTTCTTCGGCTTCTGAGGTCCTTCGCGGTTTCACCGGCGGTCCGCAAAGTCTGCTCGCGGAACCAGACTCCCGGAACCAGGCTTGCGGACCGGTCAGCGGTTGCCGACGGCGTTGGCTTGGATCAGGGCGACCAGGAAGTTGCCGTCGAGGCGTTGGGCGGCGAGGGCGACCACGGAGCCGGGAGTGACCTCGGCGACGTTGGCCAGGCGCACGCCGCTGGTGCGCGGGATCTGGATCGTGACCGGCAGCGCGCCCTCGAGCACGTTGACCTTGACCTCGGGGATCGGGCGCTGCAGCTCCTGAAAGCGCAGGTCGCAGCTCAGGCCGATGCGGCCGTGCGGCAGGAACGTCGCGCAGACCTCGGCGCGGTGGCCGCTCCACACCACGTCGACGACCGGATCGGCGACCACCTCGTTGGCGTCCGATCGCTGCACGGTGAAGTCCTTGACGTAGGACGTCTGGTTGACGACCGACACCTCGGCCTGCTGCAGAGGCAGCACGCTGACCAGCGGCGCGGCCAGCTTGCCGGCCCCGTCGATCTTGTCGCACGTGGCCAGGAACAGCTTGGCCGCCTCCTTGCCGAACACCGACTGGAACGTGCTCGCGCCGTCGCCCTTCGCTTCGACCTTGGTCAGGTGCTCCCTCAGGTACTTGCGGAACTTGCCGGCCGGCACGTCGAGCAGCTGCACCTCGATCGTCAGCAGGTCCTTCTGGTGCTTCTTGGCGGCGGTCAGGATCCGCTCGACGCTGGCGATGCGCTCGGCATCGGCGAACACCGCGATGCGATGCTCGCCGATCGCCGTCAGGTCGTCGCCCTTGCGCAGCGGCGGGTCGACGAACTGCCGCAGCATGCGCGCGGCGCGTTCGCTGGCGGTGGCGTCGAACGGCGAGCGGTCGCCCTTCAGCATCAGCTCGACGCCGGGGCTGCCGTCGCGGATCAGGTCGCGCAGGTCGAACAGCTGCAGCTGCTGGTCGGTATCGGGCACCAGCACCCGCTGGGCGGACAGCGACGGCGGCAGCATGACCGTGGCGGTCAGCAGCGCAGGAAGGAGACGAAGGCAGCGAGGGGTCATCGGGTCAGGCTCCGGCGTTCGTAGGTCTCGAGCACGATGCGCTCGGTACGCATCAGGGGTTCGTGCACGGTGACGGTGGTGGAAGCGTTCAGGCGCGGCGCGATCTCGACGAGATCGGCCGACAGGATGCGCGGCGGACGCGGTGCCGGCTCGGGCGCCGGCGTCGTCAGCAGCGCCCACGCGCACAGCCCGGCGGCGACGCCGGCGACCGCGCCGATCGCAGCCGCGCGGCGCCAGCGCCCGGGGCGCCCGGCAGCAGGCCCGGCAGCAGGCCCGGCATGGCCAGCGGCAGCATCGGCAGCAGGGCCGGTCGACCGGTCGCCCGCGGCCGCAGGGGTCACCAGCAGGCGCAGGTCCTCGCGGGTGCGCGCAAACCGGTCGAGCAGCTCCGGGTGTCGTTCGAGCAGCTCGCGCAGCGCGGGGTCGTCGAGCGGGTCGATGCGCGCGTCGAGGCAGCGGTCGAGGTGGTCGCGATAGGCGTCGTTCGGATTCACGGGTTGCCTCCTTGGTCGCTGGCGCCGTCGGCGAGGCGTCGGCGGGCGCGGTGCAGGTGGGACTTGACGGTGTTGACCGGCAGTTGGTGGCGGTCGGCGAGCTGCTTCAGGCTGAGTTCGTCGCGGTGGAAGCCGAGCAGCAGCAGGCGCTCGACGTCGGGCAGCGCCGCCAGCCGGTGCCGCAACTCGTCGCGCAGCTCGGTCGGGCACGGCACGCTCGGCGCCGGCGCGGCCTGCAGCGCGTCGCTGGTCGGCGGCTGCCGTCGGCCCCGGGCCCGGTGGTCACAGAACACCCGGAACGCGGCGCGCTGCAGCCAGGCGCGGCCGTTCTGCCGCGGGTCGAACGACGCGCGCAGCTTCCAGACCTTGGCCAGCGCCTCCTGCAGCACGTCGTCGGCGTCCGCCTCGTGGCCGCACAGCCGCCGCACGAACGCGCGCAGCGTGGCGGTCTCACGGTGCAGGAACGCGCTGAACTGCTGGTCGTCGATGGCTGCGGCGGCGCCGGACATGGCGTTCGTCCCTACCGCAGCGGTGCCGCGGGAAGTTGCACGCGGCCGCGATGTTTTCGGTTCGCTCACCTGGTCGCACAGCGACCCGGGGCCGCCGCCGTCGATGCTACGCGTCAGTAGTCGGTCGCGGCGACGTCCGTCGGGATCAGCGGGAAGAACGTGCTGTCCATCAGCGCCGACTGCGAGAACAGCTGCGCGCCGAGCAGCGCGGCGGGGATCGCCGGCAGCGTGACCACCGAGGCGCGCGTGATCGGGTCCTGCACCGCGACGTCGAGGATCGCGTAGTCGCTGAACTGCGCGCCGATGCCGAGGCTGACCAGACCCGGCGCGAAGCTCGGCTGGTTGCTGAAGCTCAGGATCACGAAGCAGAACGCGAAGCCCTGCACGTTCCCCTGGTGGCTGACCCAGTGCTGCGACTCGCCGGTCAGCCGGTCGTTCTCGGTGCGCAGCGTCGGCGTCAGCGGCTCGACCAGGTCGACCGACAGCGGGTTGCTGATGCGGGTCGGGTTCAGCAGCGTCAGCGGGTAGGTGCCGGGAGCGAGGCCCTGCGGGATCGAGACCTCGACGGTCTGGTGGTCGATGACGCGCACGAAGCCGTCGAACCACAGCCGTTGGTCGGCGCCGAGCACGAACGGTCCGAGCGCCGCCTGCTCGACGAAGCCGAGGTCGTTGCCGGTGAACACCAGCGTGTCGCCGGTCACCGTGTCGATGCTCTGCAGGTTGCCGGAGGTGACGTCGGGCGACGGCAGGATGCACTCGGTCGCCAGGTTGGCGCGCAGCGAGCCGGTGCCGGTCGGCGCCAGCGTCGCGCCGTTCGGCTGCGTCGTCACGGCGACGGTCAGGTCGACCGCCAGGCCGAAGAACGTGTTGTTCTGGCCGGCGCCGACGCCGACGTGGGCGGCGATGCTCTGCTGCACCGACAGCTCGCCGCCGTCGTTGTCTTCGACGCCGTGCAGCGCGCCGGCGACCGACGTGTAGTAGCGCCAGCCGTCGGGATCGACCGGGCCGCCGTTGGCCGCGTACGACGTCGCGAGCAGGTCCTGGATCGGCACCGCGACCGGCGGGTGGCCGGCGTCACCGGGGTCGACCCGGTTCGAGAACGTCACGTCGAGCGTCCACGCGTCGGCGCGGTCGGTCTGGCTGCGCACCGTGCCGGTCAGCTGCGCCTGGCCCTGGTCGTCCTCGACGAACCGAACGTCCGGCATCAGCAGGTAGTCGTCGGCCAGCCCGCCGATCGCCAGCGTGCGTCGGCTGCCGTTGGCGACGTGCGCCGGATCGGGATCGGTGTGCGAGGCGCAACGGTCGGCCTGCGGCACGAAGTCGGCGCGCAGCTCTGCCGGGCCGGTCGGCGCGAACGGCTCCGAGATCGACGGCTGCGTGATCGTGACCTGCAGGTCGACCGCGAGGCCGTCGCCGACGTTCTTGTTGTTGGCGCCGGCGCCGAACTGGGCGTTGCTGGTCGCCTGCAGGTCGCAGCGCAGCCCGGCGAACGCGCGCAGGCCGGTGATCGTGCCGGTGACGCTGGTGTAGTAGACGAACGTGCTCGGGTCGACCGGGCCGGCCGGCGCGTAGGCCGAGGCCTGCAGCGTGGTGATCGGCGAGCCGGCCGGTGGGTGGGCGGGCTGTCCCGGCAGGACCTCGCCGTCGAACTGCAGTTCGACGTAGAGGTCGCGATCGAGCGCGCCGCGGCGCTGGGCGAACACCCCGAGCCGCGCCTGGCCGTTCTGGTCGCGCGACCACTGGCCGTCCGCGAACACGACGAAGTCGTCGGCGACGCCGGGGATCGACAGCACGAACTCGCCGGTCTCGACGGCCGACGCATCGGGCGCGGCGACCGTGGCGGTCGCGCGGGGTGGGGCTTGCGCCGGCAGGGCCGCCGCGCAGGCAGCCAGCGTCGACGCGGTCCATAGGCGAAGACGACGGACTCTCATGCGCCGATAGCATACCCCGCCGGTGGTGGGGCGGCAGCGTCCCCGGACGAGACGACCTGCGGTGCTCCGGAACGGGACGGCCGATGGCGGCCGCCCCTGCGGCGCTGCCGCGGTCAGTAGATCGTCGTCGTGACGTTGCTCGAGACCAGCGGGAACAGCGTCGGTCCGGCGAGCGCCGCCTGCGAGAACAGCGTCGTGCCCTGCAGCAGCGCCGGCAGCGTCGGGTTGGTGACGACGGCGAGGTTTTGGATCGGGTCGACCAGCGTGTCGGCCAGCACGAACAGTTCGATCAGGTTGTTGCCGATCTGCAGGTCGACGAAGCCCGGCAGGACGCTCGGCTGGTTGGAGAAGCTGATGCAGACGAACGCCAGCAGCGCGTTGCCGCCCGCACCGCGGTGCACGATCCAGCGCTGCGCCTCGGTCGCGAGCCGGTCGGGTGCGGTCTGCAGCGTCGGCACCAGCGGTTCGACGACGTCGAGCGTCAGCGCGTTGCTGACCCGGTTGGGGTTGAGCAGCGCCAGCGGATACTGCGCCGGCGGCAGGCCCTGCGGGATCGACAGCTCGACGGTGTCGTGGTCGAGCACGCGCACGAAGCCGTCGAACCAGCGGCGGTCGTCGTCGCCGACGATGTTCTGGCCGATCGCCGCCTGCTGCACGAAGCCGAGGTCGTTGCCGGTGAACGTCAGCGTCGTGCCGGTGACGTTCTCGATCGTCTGGCCGTCGCCGGTCAGCACCTCGGGCGCCGGCAGGATGCAGCTGGTCGCGAGGTTGGCGCGCAGCTCGGCGTCGCCGGTCGGCTGCAGCGCCCCGACGTTGGGCTGCTGCGACACCGTGATCGCAAATGAGCCCGACAGCCCGAAGAAGCCGTTGCCCTGGTCGGCGCCGAGGCCGACCTGCAGCGGGCCGGTCGCGGCCAGCTGCAGCGACGCGCCGTCGTTGGCGCCGAGTCCGGTCAGGATCGCCGACGCCTGCTGGTAGTAGCGCCAGCCGGCGGGATCGATCGGGCCACCCTGGGCGACGTAGGCGCCCGGCAGCAGCAGCGTGGTCGGCGCGCCCTGCGGCGGGTGGTTGGCGTCGCCCGGATCGACGCGCTGGTCGAACAGGAACTGCGCGCCGAAGCGGTCGGCGTAGTCCGACTGGCGCACGAACGTGCCGGCCAGCGTCGCGGTGCCGGTGGCGTTCTCGACGAATGCGCCGGCCGGCAGGAACAGGTAGTCGTCGGCGATCCCCGGCAGCTGCAGCGCGATGCGATCGGTCTGGCCGCTGAGCGCGGCGTCGCCGTCGACGTGGGTCGCGCACAGTTCGATCTGCGGCTCGAAGTTGGCGCGCAGCTCGGCCGGGCCGGTCGGCGCGAACGCCGCGCTGCTCGGCGGCTGCACGACGGTCAGGTCGAGGTCGGCGGCGAAGCCGTGCAGCACGTTCTTGTTGCTGGCACCGATGCCGACCTGGGCGACGCCGCTGGTGACGACGTCGACGCGCAGCCCGGCGAACGCGCGCAGGCCGGTCATCGTGCCGCTGACCTGCGTGAAGTACGTCCACGTGCTCGGATCGACCGGACCGATCGGCGCGTAGGCCGACGGGTCGAGCGTCGCGATCGGGCTGCCGGCCGGCGGATGGTTGGCTGCGCCGGGCGCGACCTCGCCATCGAACGTCAGTTCGACGAACAGGTCGCGGTCGACGGCGCCGAGCCGCTGGGCGTAGCCGGACCAGTGGGCCGTGCCGTTGCCCGACGCGCGCCACTGGCCGTCGGCGAACAGCACGAAGTCGTCGTCGACGCCGGGGATCGCGAGCAGGAAGCCGCCGGTCTCGGTGGCGGCGGCGTCGGCCTCCGCTGGCACGGTGGCGGCACGGGTCGGGACCTGGGCGAGGGCTTCGGGTGAGGACAGGCAGGCGGCCGCGGCGACGACGAAGGCGGCGCGGGCAGGGGCGAGGCGCGGGTTCATTGCCGCACAGGATAGCCAAAACGCCCATGCCATCGGGCCGAGGATCGGCGGCCTGGCGGGCTCGGTTTCGGCTCGCGCGCAGTTGGCGTTTGGCTCCACCGCGCGCGCCGCATACGGTTCGCGAGGTCTGCCATGTCCCGCGGTTCCGCTTCCCACTCCATCGTCGTGCCGCCGTTCGGTCGTCGCCATTGGCTGTGGATCGGGATCGCGCTGCTAGTCGGCGCGGCGCTGCGGCTGTGGGGACTCGGCGAGTGGTCGTTCTGGGTCGACGAAGGCCACACCTGGCGCGACGCGACCATGCCGCTGACCGGCGAGCGCGGCTTCCTGTCGACGGACCGGGTCCGCTACGGCATCCCGTTCCTGCTGCTGCGGCTGCTGCTCGGCCTCGGGGTCACCGGCTATGACGAGGCGTCGGTGCGGCTGCCGTTCGCGCTGGTCGGCATCGCGACGGTGCCGGCGATGGCGATCTGCGGCCGGCGGCTGGTAGGCGCCTGGCCGGCGGTGGTGTCGGCGATGCTGCTGGCGCTCAACCCGTGGCACGTCTACTGGAGCCAGAACGCGCGCGGCTACGGCCTGGCGCTGCTGCTGTGCCTGCTGGCGCTGCACCGCGCGCACCTGTGGCACGGAACGCGCAGCCTGCGCGACCTGCTGCTGACGCTGCTGCTGGTCGCGCTGTCGGCGGCGAGCCACCCGACCATGGGCATGCTGGCGGCGGCGTTCGCTGGCTACCTGTTCGTGCGGCGCGGCTTCCGATCGATGCTCGGGGCGCGGGTCACGTCCGCGGTCGCCGCGCTGGTGGCGCTGGTCGTGCTGCCGGTCCTGATCCGGGTGCTGCACGGCTACGACCTGCTGCCGTTCGGCGGCTTCATGAACGCCAAGGCCGACCCGTCGCTGCGCCACTTCGTCGAGACCAGCCTCTACTACTTCCGTCCGGCGACGCTGCTGGCCGGCCTGCTCGGCATGCTGGTCGCGCCGCGCGTGCTCGGCCGCGACCGCGCGCTGTTCCTGATCTGCATGGTGCTGGTGCCGATGCTGGTGCTGACCGGGGTCAGCGCCAGCCTCGTCAAGGTCACCGCGCGCTACGGCATCTGCGCGCTGCCGGTGTTGACCTGGCTGGTGGCGCTGCTGCTGGTCGTGGTGGCGCGGCGCGTGCGCGCGACGTCGCTGCCGCTGGCGCTGCTGCTGCCGGGGCTGCTGGCGGCCGACTCGCTGCGCCTCGACGTCGCCTACTACACCTCGCAGCACGGCCAGCGGGCGCGCTGGCGCGAGGCGGCGCAGTTCGTGCGCGCCGAGGCGGCGCGCCGCGGCCTGGCCGGTGTCTACGCGGTCTCGACCAACGAACCGGCGATGCTGTACTACCTGCGCCGCAAGCACTGGTTCTTGATGGCGAACGACCCGCACCCCGGCTACGCGGTGCAGGTGCTGCTGCGCGAGACGATCGAGGGCGGCCTCGACCGCGACAGCAACCGGCTGCACCCTCCGGGCGTCGAGGCGCACGTGCAGTGGCTGCGCGACCAGTGCGGCGGCGGCCGGCTGCTGGCGGTGATGGTCACGCTGCCCGAACTGCGCGAACAGGATCCTGCTGGCGCCTTCGAGGCGCTGCTGCACCAGGAGTTCGAACTCGCCCTGCACCTGCCGTGCTGGGTCGGTCCGAAGGACCAGAGCGTCTACGTTTATCTGCCGAAGTGAGAAGTGCGATGTCGTCGAAGGGTCGAGCCAGCTTGCTGCTGTGGTTGTTCTCGTTGGTGCTGCTGCCGTCGTGCGCGTCGGCGCCCGCCGGCACCCGCGAACGGCGCGCCGACGTCTGCGTCTACGGCGCCACCTCTGCCGGCATCATCGCGGCGCTCCGCGCCACCCGGCTCGGCCTCGAGGTCGTGCTGCTCGACGCCGACGGCTGGGTCGGCGGCCTGACCACGTCGGGCCTCGGCGCGACCGATGTCGGCAACCAGGACGCGATCGGCGGGCTTTCGCGTTCGTTCTACCAGCGGCTGCGGGACCACTACGATCGGCCCGAGGCCTGGACCTGGCAGACGCGCGAGCAGTTCGGCGGCCGCGGCCATCGCCCCGGTGAGGATGCGGCGTGGACGTTCGAACCGAGCGTCGCGCAGGCGACGTTCGCCGCGATGCTGGCCGAGCACGGCGTCGTGCCGGTGCGCACCCGTCTGCGGCGCGACGGCCACGGGGTCGACAAGCGCGGGACCCGCGTCGAGGCGATCCACTGCGAGGACGGCACCACGGTGCGCGCGCGCGTATTCCTCGACTGCAGCTACGAGGGCGACCTGTTCGCCGCAGCCGGCTGCGCCTGGTTCGTCGGCCGCGAGGCCGGCGACGTCTACGGCGAGACGCTCAACGGCGTGCAGATCGAGCGCGCCGTCAAGCACCAGTTCGACCGGCCGGTCGACCCGTTCGTGGTGCCGGGCGACCAGGGCAGCGGCCTGCTCGCGCACGTGCACGCCGGCGACCCCGGTGAGCAGGGCGACGGCGACCGCAGGGTGCAGGCCTACTGCCTGCGCATGTGCGCCACCGACCACCCGGACAACCGCGTGCCGTGGCCCAAGCCCGCCGACTACGACGAACGCGAGTACGAACTGCTGCTGCGCTACTTCGAGGCCGGCAGCACGCACCGGCCGTGGCATCCGGTGCGCATGCCCAACCGCAAGACCGACAGCAACAACAACGGCGCGTTCTCGACCGACTACCTCGGCGGCAGCGACCGCTGGCCCGAGGCCAGCTACGCCGAACGGGAGGCGATCTACCGAGAGCACCTGCGCTACCAGCAGGGCCTGATGTGGACGCTCGCCAACCACGAGCGGGTGCCGGCGGACGTGCGCGCGCACTTCGCGTCGTACGGCCTCGCCCGCGACGAGTTCGTCGAGCACGGGCACTGGCCGCCGATGCTCTACATCCGCGAGGGCCGTCGCCTGCTCGGCGAAGCGGTCGTGCTCGAACAGCACTGCATGGGCCAGCTGGTGTTCTCCGACCCGGTCGGCATGGGCGCCTACGCGATGGACAGCCACAACACGCAGCGCTACGTCGCCGCCGACGGCAGCGCCCGCAACGAGGGCGACGTGCAGGTGCGGGTGCCGCAGCCGTACGGCATCTCCTACCGGGCGCTGACGCCGCGCTACCGGGACGCCGACAACCTGCTGGTGCCGGTCGGGCTGAGCGCGTCGCACATCGCGTTTGGTTCGGTGCGCATGGAGCCGGTGTTCATGCTGCTGGCCGACTCGGCCGCGTTCGCCGCGGCGCTCGCGATCGAGCGCGACTGCGCGGTGCAGGACGTGCCGTATCCGGAGCTGCGCGAGCGGTTGCTGGCGGCGGGCCAGGTGCTGTCGTGGCCGGCTTCCGGGGGCGAAGCGCGCTGACCCGGAGCTCGGGGGATTTCCCCGATGGCATGGCCGCCGCGCGCATTTGCTTGCAGCGTGTTCGCGGGAGGTCGATCATGCCTCGATGCGCGCTCATCCGCTGGCGATCCTCCCGCTGCTGACCCTGCTGTCGCTGCCTGCGTGCAGCCAGGAACCCCGATCGAAGCAGGAGCCCTCGAAGCAGGAGCCCACGAAGCAGGAACCATCCGATGGCCAGACCACCGTGCCGAGCGACTTCGCGCGGTTCGTCAAGGTCGGCGACGGCGGCCACTTCGACACCGCCATCACGACCTACGAGAAGGACGGCGTCGAGGTGCTGTTCTACGGCGCCGTGCACATCGCCGACAAGGCGTGCTACACGGAGCTCAACAAGCGCTTTGGGACCTGTGACGTGCTGCTCTACGAACTGGTCGGCCCCGAGGACTACCGGCCGACCAAGGACCGCGAGGAGCAGGGCTTCAACCCGATCGGCATGCTGCAGCAGGGCCTGAAGAACGGCCTGCAGCTCAGCTTCCAGCTCGACGAGATCGACTACCAGGCGAAGAACTTCGTGCACGCCGACATGACGCCGCAGGAGTTCCAGTCGAGCATGGCCGAGCGCGGTGAGAGCCTGCTGTCGATCATGTTCGACATGATGGTCAACGGCGCCGAGATGCAGCGCGAACAGGCCGAGAAGGGCGCGATGCCGGCCGACGTCGACCTGGTCAAGGCGTTCCGGACCGGTGAGGGCCGGCACATGATGCGCGTGACGTTCGCCCAGCAGCTGGAGGCGATGGAGCTGATGGCGGCCGGCGGCGAGGGCTCGACGCTGCTCGAGGGGCGCAACGAGAAGTGCCTGAAGGTGCTGCGGCGCGAACTGGGCAACGGCCACCGGAAGATCGGCATCTACTACGGCGCCGCACACCTGCCGCACATGGAGATGCGGCTGGTCGAGGACATGGGCTTCAAGAAGGTCCGGCACGAGTGGCTGCAGGCGTGGGACTGCACCCGCCGCGCCGACGCCGAGGTCGCGATCGACGAGGTCGCCAACCGCCGCACCTGCAAGATCCAGCTGCTGAAGCTGGCCAAGGTCGGCAAGCACTGGCGCAAGCAGCGCGGCGACGACGCGGCGCCGCCGACCGATCCGCGCGCGGTCGCCGAGCTGATGGACGGCGGCAAGAAGGTCTACGAAGGACCGTTCGCCGATCCGTGGGGCACCGCCTACCGGATCGAGAACCGCGAGGGCAAGCAGCGCTGGGTCGCGCGCAGCGCCGGGCCGGACAAGAAGTTCGGCACCAAGGACGACCTGCGCATGAACGAGCCGAGCTGGTAGTGGGCCTTCGCTGCGGCAGGGCGGAGCACCTGTCCGGTCCGGGCGTCGCGCGCTAGCATCGTCGCTCTGGGACCGCGTCCGCCCAGCCGGTGGCTCGTCGCCATCGGTCCGGTCGCGCCAGGAGGAGATCCCCATGCGCGCGCGCTGCAACCTGGTCTGGGCCGGCATCACGCTGGCCGTTTCGCTGCTGTCCGTCGACGCTTCGGCGCAGCAGTTCGTCAACGGCGACTTCGAACAGAACACGTTCGCCGGCTGCTCGTACAACGAGACCAACGTGACGTTCTCGGCGGGCATGGTCGGCGCGGACGGCTACGGCACCGGCGGGGTGACCTCGATGCTCGGCGAGATCGACGTGATGGACGGCAGCTGCACGCAGTACGGGCCGGTCGGCCCGATCGGCACGACGCGAATCGGCCTGGCCGCCAATAGCGTGACCCAGGGGTTCGACGCGCTGACGCTCGAACTGACCGGGCCTTTGGTCGTCGGGACGTCGTACACGGTGTCGTTCTGGGGGCACTCGGTGCTCAGCAGCTTCTCCAGCGGCGCGGGCCAGATCCGCATCGGCACGTCGTCGCAGTCGGGCGTCGTCGGCAATGCGGTCGGCGTCGGTGCGCTGATGGACACGAGCACCTACGGCCTGTGCTCGGTGACGTTCACCGCTACGGCGCCCGACACCTACATCTCGGTCGAGCCGGTGATGCAGACCTACCGGACCTGGAACTGGGTCGACGGCTTCGAGATCCATCCGGCGCAGACCGCGTGGTGTTCGGCCGCCAACGGCAACGGCGTCAACCCGTCGATCTGCACCTGCCTGGTGCCGCCGGTGCTCGGCACCGCGTGGGTGCTCGACGTCGCGCCCGGCCCGAACACGCTGTTCACGGTGATGTACGTCTCGCTCGAGCACGCCTCGCCGCTGTCGCTGCCGTTCGGCGAACTGCTGATCGACCCGCCGGTGGCCTCGGTCCCGGGCAACCTGACCCACGTCGCGCCGTTGCCGGCTTCGACCGTGCTGCTCGGCGAACCGCTGTGGGCGCAGGGGCTGCTGGTGGAGAACCTGCCGAGCGGCCTCGACCTGGTGCTGAGCAACGCCCAGGTCGGCGTGATCGGCTACTGATCGACGCGGCCGGTCGTCTCGCAACTACCAGCCGTTCTGCCGCCACCAGTCGACCTGTTGCCAAGCAGTCGACCTGGCGCTACCAGTCGTCCTGCCGGCCGAGCTCCTCGACCGCGCCGCTGGCGTCGGCGGTCTGCCAGACGGTCCAATAGGCCAGCCGCGTGATCGCCTCCATCGCGGCGTAGTCGAGCTTGTCGGCCTCGTCGCTGACCTGGTGGTAGTCCGGGTGCTCGCCGTCGCAGAAGAACACCACCGGGATGCCCTTCCTGGCGAAGTTGTAGTGGTCGCTGCGGCGGTAGTAGGTGTCGCCGCTCGTGAACGCGATGTCGAACCTCGCGCCGAGCTGCACGGCGTCCCGCACGATCGTCGAGTACTTCTCGTGCCGGTTGCTCGGCGTGATCTGCATGCGGATCGTGTCACCGTCGCGGCCGGCGCGTCCGATCATGTCGATGTTGACGTTGGCGGTGATGCGGTCCTTCGGCCAGGTCGGGTGCTCGGCGTACCAGGCCGAGCCCCACAGCCCGAGTTCTTCTCCGCTGACCGACAGGAACACGATCGAACGCGCCGGCCGCTGCTCGGCGGTGGCGAACGCCTCGGCCAGTTCGAGCAGGCCGGCAGTGCCCGACGCGTTGTCGTCGGCGCCGTTGAAGCGGTCGCCGTCGAGGCGCGTGCCGACGTGGTCGTGATGTGCCGAGATCACGATCGCCTGCGCCTTCTTGCTGGTGCCCTCGAGCACCGCACAGACGTTGCTGCCGGTGGCCTTCTTCTCGCTCTGCACCTGGATCTTCAGCCGGCCGCCGGCCTTCTCGTCCTGCATGTGCGCGAGCAGCTGTTCGCTCGGTTGGCGCGCCAGCACGAACAGCGGCACCTGCACCGGTGGCCTGGCCTGCCGGTCGAAGCTCATCACGCCGTGGTCGGGCAGCAGCGCGCGGTAGTTGAGGGTGTTGGCGAGCGACGACGCGTCGTCCATCAGGCAGACGACGGCGGCCTTGACGCCCTTGTCGGCGAGCTTCTTCGACAGCTGCACGTAGCGCTGCACTGCCTGCAGGTCGCCGCCGACGCCGCCGCGGGTCGCACCGCTGTCGAACACGACCACCGGGATGCGCCCCTTCAGGCCGCCGGGCAGCGACGCGCCGTTGCCGCAGTGCACGAAGCGGCCCTTGATGCTGACCTTGTCCTTGTCGCTGCTGTGCAGCACGGCGAAGCCCTGCTCGTGCACCTTGGTCTTGCCGAACGCAAGCGCGGTCGCCCGGTGCAGCACCAGCCGTTCGATCGGGAACGCCTGCAGATACTTGCGCCGGTCGCCGAGCGGCTTCAGCCCCAGCTTCTCGAAGTGCGCGGCGACGTAGGCGGCGGTGTCGCGCTGGCCCTGGCTGGCGGTGTGGCGGCCGCCGCGCTCGTCGCTGGCCAGCCAGTAGGCGTGGTCGCGCAGGCCCTCGCGATCGATCGTGGCGATGCCCGGCGGCGCGCCGTCGGGGACCGGTGCCGGCGGGCCGAGGTCCTTGCGCTTGCCTCCGTTCTGTTGGCTCGTGGCGAGCGCGGCCAGCAGGGTCACGGCAACGGTCAGGTGGAGGCGACGCATCGCAGGATCGTAGCGCTCCTCGCCGGCACCGGCAGCTGGATCAGTCCGCTTCGCCGGCCGAGTCGAGCAGGCGCCGCAGCCGCTCGTCGTCCTCGAGCACGGTGACCGTCTTGGTCTGCGACGGCACCACGGCACCGGCCGGCAGCCCCTTCGGCTTGCGCACGTTCTTGCGGAACGTGTAGATCACGTCGATGCGCGGCTCGCCGCGCGCCTTGCTGAAGTGCACCGCCAGCGTCGCGGCGTCGAGCAGGGTCTCGAGGCTGGCGGTCTTGTTCTTCGGCAGCCGCACCACGACGTGCGAACCGGGTCGGCCGCCGCCGACGTGCAGCCACAGGTCGTTGCCATTGGCGAACCGCATCGTCAGCTCGTCGTTCTGGTTGTTGTTGCGGCCGACGAAGATCGGGTAGCCCTCGGCGGACGCGAACCGGCGGTAGGGGGCCGCGGCCTCCTTCTTCTTCTGCCCGCTCGGCTTGGTCTGCCTGGTCTGCCTGGTCTGGGGCTTCGGCAGCAGGCCGAGTCCGACCAGCACCGCGCGGGCCGCTTCGAGGTCGTCGTCGGACGGCTGCTCGAGCCGCGCCAGCACGTCGTCGAGGCGCTGCAGCTCCGCTTGCCCGTCCTGCAGCCGTTGCTCGGCCACGGCGCGGCCGTCGCCGAGCCGGCGCGCCTTGTCGTAGAGCTGGTTGGCCTGCTGGGTAACGGGCTTCTTCGGATCAAGCGGGATCGTCACCGTGCCGTCACCGTCGAGCGCGGGCACCTCCATGCTGCCGGCGCCGCGCGGCACCTGGTAGGCATCCGCCAGCATCAGGTCGGCGCGCTGCCGCAGTTCGTCGGCGCGGCCGACGTCGTCGAGCTGGCGCCGCAGTCCCTGCACCTTGTTGCGCACCTTCTTGCGCGCCCGCTGGGCCGCGAGCCGCAGCGTGGTCTCGCTCTGGGCCTGCTCCTTGTCGAGATCGAGTGCGGTGAAGTGCGCGTCGATCGCGTCGAGCACCGGCGGCGCGAACCGCGGCTCACCGACCTTGCGGTCGCCGCCACCTGGGGACGGCGGCGGCGGCACGTAGACGTCGCCGCGGCGCAGCGTGCGCACGGCGGTCTCGACGGCCCGCGACATCGTCAGGCAGACGCCGCCCTGGTCGCACAGCGCCCACAGGCCCCGGGCGCCGAACAGTTCGACGTGGAGCCGCCGCTCGCCGGCAGCCGCGTCGAACACGAACGCGCAGCTACGCTCGTCGTCGCCAGCGTGGGTCACGTCGCGCAGCACCGCGTTCTGCAGCTCGCGCTGCAACAGGTCCGGGCCAGGCCCACGTGCGCGCGCTTCGCGCCCGAACCGTCGCTGCGTCGAGCAGATCCGCGCGCGGGTGCCGCCGAGCGCGACGTGCACGAAGACCTTGCGCGCGTCCGGGTCGGTGGGCTGCAGCACCAGCAGCACGTCCTCGTGCTCGTCGGTGCCGATCAGCGCGACCGCGTCCAGCACGGTCGCAGAGCGCAGCGCAGAGAGCTCGGCCACGGCGTGGCCGAGTTCTCTTGCAGTCAGCCCGCGCGCGGCGGGGCCAGCAGGCGCGGGCATGGGCAGGGCTTACTTCTTGAGCTCTTCGACCGGATCGTAGATCCAGTTGTACGCCGCGTAGTCGTACTCGACGATGCCCTCCGGGAAGAACAGCTCGAGCTCACGCGCGGCGGCCTCGGGCGAGTCGCTGCCGTGCACCAGGTTGTAGCTGCGGCTGACGCCGTAGTCGCCGCGGATCGTGCCGGCCTCGGCGTCCGAGCCGAACGTCGCGCCCATGATCTTGCGGCAGACGGCGATCGCGCCGATGCCCTCGAGCGCCAGCGCGACGACCGGCGAGCTGGTCATGAACTTGACCAGGCCGGGGTAGAACGGACGCTCCTTGTGCGCTTCGTAGTGCTTCGCGGCCAGCTCGGGCGTGATCTGCATGAGCTTCATCGCGGCGATCTTGAGGCCCTTCTTCTCGAAGCGGCTGAGGACTTCGCCGACGAGGCCACGCTGGACGGCGTCGGGCTTGAGCAGGATGAGGGTGCGTTCCATGTCTTGGGTTCGTATTCGGACGGGCCGTTTGTGCTTGAATGAGGGCGAAGATGATAGCGAGCCACGACCCGCGACGACCAGATCTTTCACGCCGGACCGGCAGCCGGGTGCTGCTGCTCGGGTTGCTGCTGCTCGGGGTGCCTGCGCTGTGCGGCTGCGCGCAGGGCCGCGAGACGACCCTGCTGCGGTCGCGTCGCGCCCGCGAGATCGGGACGCTGCGCGCCGAGCGCGAGGCGCAGGAGCGCGAACTGGCGGTCTGGGAGGCGACCCGCGAGCAGGCCGTTCGGCAGACCGACGAGGCCCGGCGCGGTTCGATCCGCACCAGTTCGCTGCTGCGTTCGGCGCGCGCCGAGCTGCTCGACGAGCTCGAGAAGCTGCAGCAGAGCGAGCGGGACCTGCTGGCGGCCAGGCAGCGCGGCGTCGAGATCGAGAAGGAGCTGCAGCCGCTGCGCAAGCTCGAGCAGACCCTGAAGGAGCAGGACCAGAAGATCGCCGCGGCGCACGACCGCATCAAGCAGCTGTCCGCCGAGCTCGCCAAGGCGACCGAGCTGGCGGCCAAGCAGGAGGCCCAGCTGGGGCCGAAGCTGGCCGCGCTGCAGCAGAAGCTCGGCGAGCTGAAGGCGGCCGGGGCGTCGATCGCCGAGGCCGAGGCGCTGGTGGCGGCCGCCGCCAAGGTGCTGGCGCCGCAGCAGCCGGCGACGAAGCCGGCCAAGAAGCCGGCCAAGAAGGACTGACGACCGCTACTGCCAGTCGTGGTGGAACCACTCGCCGGCCGGCTTGTCGGTGCGCTCGAACGTGTGCGCGCCGAACAGGTCGCGCTGCGCCTGCGTCAGGTTCTGCGGCAGCGACGCGCGCCGGTAGCTGTCGAAGTAGCTGAGGCTCGCGGCCATCGCCAGCACCGGGATACCGCGCTCGGCGGCCAGCGCGACGACCTTGCGCCAGGCGCCCTGGTGCTCCTGCAGGAAACCGCCGAGGCCGTCGTCGAGCAGCAGGTTGGGCAGCTTGCCCTCCTTTGCGTAGGCCTCCTGGATGCTCTTCAGGAAGCGTGCGCGGATGATGCAGCCGCCCTTCCAGATGCGCGCGACCTCGCCGAGGTTGACGCCCCAGTCCTTGTCGGCGTTGGCGGTCGCGATCAGATCCAGGCCCTGCGCGTAGCTGCAGATCTTGCTGCAGTAGAGGGCATCGCGGATCGCGTCGAGCATGTCGCCGTCGACGTCGCCGGATGCGTCCGGACCGCGCAGCTTGCTGCTGGCGTGCACGCGCTGCGCCTTCATCGCGCTGAGGTAGCGAGCCTCGACCGCGGCCTGCATCGTCGGCACCGGGATGCCGTAGCGCAGCGCGATCTCGCTGGTCCACTTGCCGGTGCCCTTCTGGCCGGCCTGGTCGAGGATCACCTCGACCATCGGCTGGTTGGTCTCCGGGTCCTCGGCGCGCAGGATGCGCTCGGTGATCTCGATCAGGAACGACTCGAGGAAGCCGCGGTTCCACTCGGCGAACGTGTCGGCCATCTGCGCGTGGCTCATGCCCAGCACGTTCTTCATCAGGTCGAAGCACTCGGCGATCAGCTGCATGTCGCCGTACTCGATGCCGTTGTGCACCATCTTGACGAAGTGCCCGGCCGAGCCCTTGCCGACGTGCGTGACGCAGGCGCCGTCGTCGACCTGGGCGGCGCACTTCTGCAGGATCGGCGCCAGCTCGTCGTAGGCGCTCTGCTCGCCGCCCGGCATCATGCTCGGGCCGTTGAGCGCGCCCTCCTCGCCGCCGGACACGCCCATGCCGACGAAGCGGAACCCCTTGGCGGCGAGTTCGACCGAGCGCCGTTCGGTGTCGTCGGGGTGGCTGTTGCCGGCGTCGATGATCATGTCGCCCGACTGCAGGTGCGGCAGGAACTGCTCGATCGTCGCGTCGACCGGGGCGCCGGCCTTGACCAGCAGCAGCACCTTGCGCGGGCGCACCAGCGAGGCGCAGGCTTCTTCGGGCGTCTTGGCGCCGAACATCTGGTAGCCGTCCTCGCAGCGGGCGAGGGTCGACTCGACGCGATCCTGGGTGCGGTTCCAGACCGTGACCGGAAAGCCGTTACGGGCGATGTTGAGGGCGAGGTTCTGGCCCATCACGGCCAGCCCGACGACACAGATCTGGGAGTTGCTTTGCATGTGCTCTCGTGCGACGCGCGCATGGTAGCGCGGCCGTGCACGCAATCACACGAGAGCTGCGGCTACTTGCGGTCGGCGACGAAGCGCGCCCACCGGGTGTGGTCGCGGCCCGGGTCCTCGCCGACCAGCTTGCGCAGCGCGCGGCGGTAGGCCTTCCGCACGAAGCGCACCTGCTGCACGTTGACGGTGGTGGCGTCGAGCACGGCGCCGTCCTGGATCACGTCGACCTTCGGATCGGCGATGAACGCGGCCGAGGCGACCTCGACGTCCATGTCGGGCACGTAGCTGGTCTGGCGCAGCAGCGCGACGTGGCCGCGGGTGTTCTGGATCGGCGGGGCGGCGAGGCCGGTCGCGGCCTTCGGCGCGGCTGCGACCAGCAGCTCGACGGCGGCCGGATGGCCGAGTTCGCCGAACAGCTCGGCGGTGCGCGCGCGCACCACGTGCGAACGGCTGCGCAGGCCCTGGCCGAGGTAGCGCATGTCGGGGCCGCGGATGCCGGACCGCACGACGTCGGTGACGCGGCTGCGCACCAGGCGGCTGCGGTCGTGCAGCAGCGCGCGCAGCACCAGCGTGCGGTCGCCAGGCTCGCCGCGCCGCAGCAGCGCCTGCAGCGCCAGCATCCGGCGGGCGATGTTGGCGTTGGTGCGGGCTTCGCCGCGCAGCACGTGGGTCGCGTCCGGCTCGCGCGCCAGCAGTTCGACCAGCGCCGCGTGCCTGCCCATCGACAGGTGCGTGCGCGCGTGCCGCAGCAGCGCCGTGACGCGTTGCCCGGTGGCGGCCTGGTGGAGGTCGTCCTTCAGGAAGAACGGCTCGAGCCTGGCCAGGAAGTCGCCGACCGCGCGGATCTGCTGCGGCACGCCTTCGCGGTGCGGCTGGCGCCGGATCGCGGCCTCCAGGTGCTTCCACATCGCCGTCGAACGCCGCTGCGTGAACGCCTGCCTGGCCTTCTCCAGGTGGTAGGTGGGGCGCGACAGTCGATCGCGCGAGGGTGCGCAGTCGTCGTGCTGGGCGAGTGCTGCCGGGGCGGCAGCGAGGACGAACGTCAGGAGCCGTCGGAGTCGCATCGTGCTCGGGGTCGGGACACAACGGTGGCGCGACGCGCCGGGGGTGCGCGCGGCCGGAAGCAGGGGGTGGCCGGAAGGTGGGGCGAGCCCGCAGGCAGCGCCCCCCGGCGCTCCTAGGAGCGCGTCCATGTAGTGGACGCGCTGCCGACCGTGATCGCGGAAGCGGCGTGTACGCGTGCGGACGGGGCTTTGCCCCCTAGCGCTTGCCGGTCGTGACCGGCTTCGACGGGTCGGGCAGGCTCTCGGCCCACGACGACCAGCGGCGCGGGTCGACGCCCGGGTCGCGGCCGCTCAGCAGCTTGAGCGCATCGCGGTAGGCGTAGACGATGCGGCGGATCTCGGTGACGCCGACGACGGTCGCGTCGAGCACGGCGCCGCTCTGCAGCACGTCGACCTTCGGGTCGGCGATGAACGACGCCTGCGCGACCTCGACGTCGAAGTCGCGGATGTAGGCCTGCTGCTTGAGGAAGGCGATGTGGCCGCGGCTGGCGCCGGTGTCGTTGGCGGCGCGGCGCAGGCCGGTGGCGGCGTGCGGGCCGGCCTTGACCAGCAGATCGATCGCCGCCGCGTGGCCGAGCTGGCCCATCGCCTCGGCGGTGCGCACGCGCACCTTGGCGTTGGAGTGGCCGAGGCCGCCGGCCATGTAGGTGACGGCGTCGGCGGTGATCGCCGGCTTGCCGATCTCGGCGGCGGCAGCGCGCACCTTCTTGTTGCGGTCGAGCACCGTCGTGCGCAGCACGAACAGGTCGTTGCCGTTGGTCTTGCGGCGCTGCAGCGCCGACAGCGCCGCGATCCGCTGGCGGAAGTTGCCGTTGCGGCGCGCGTGCGTGCGCAGCAGCTGGTCGGCGTTGGGTTCGCGCACCATCAGCTCCTCGATCGCGGCGAGCTTGCCGGGCTTGGTGGCGGCGTGGCACATGTTCAGCATCGACTTGATGCGCTTCGAAGCCGGCGCCTGGCGCACCGAGCGCGGCAGCAGTTCGGGTTCGAGCTGGGCCAGGAAGTCGCGCAGGCGGCGTTCGACCGCGGTCGGCTGGCAGGTCTTCTCGTTGGCGGGCAGCGCCGCGATCGCCTTGTCGAGATGCCGCCACATCTCCGGCTCGAGGCCGTAGTCGCGCGCGATCTGCGCGAGGTTGAGGTGGGCGAAGGCGCTGTCGCCGCTGGCCTTGGCCTTCTCCTTGAGGGCGGTCTGCAGGTCCCGCTGGTCGCGCAGGCGTTCGACGTCCTTCTCGGCGACGGTGACGGTGCCGTCGTGCGTCTCGACCTGCCAGGTCTCGCCGCGCAGCCGCGCCTCGCCGACCAGCACGCGTCCGTCCTTCAGCCGCAGCTCCTTGATCCCCTGGGCCGCGGTAGGGACCGCCAGCGCCAGTGCGGCGCCGAGCGTCAGCAGGCGAACGGAAACGGAAAGGCGTGGTGCCATGGGTCGAGCTCTCGTGGTCGCGGACGTTCGATGTGGGGGCGAGGGGCGGCTCCCGGTATGCTGGCGTTCGAGCATGAACCGTACCACCGCGAGTGTCCTGTTGTGCCTCACGTCCCTGATCGGGACCGCGGCCGCGCAGCAGCCGGCGCCGTCGTCCGCCAAGAAGTCGCAAGACACTCCTGTGTCGCGACTTGTGGCGTCCATGGCGAAGGCCGAGCGGGTCCTGACGAGCCTCTCGATGACGATGAGGACGAGCGGCAGGCTGCCGGGTGGACCGCCGGTGACCACGCGCGGCGAACTGCGTGTCCTGCGTGGGACACAGCCGAACGAACCGGTGCGGCGCTTCAGCCGCGTCGAGTATGCGTTCGGCGAAGGGCTGCGCGGACGGCTCGAGTCGGCCGAGACTGCCGAGGGCATCCTGCTGTTCGAGGAGGATCCGGCGTTCGGCGCGGTGTTCCTGCGCATCGAGCCGGCGATCGTCAAGGACCTGGAATGGGCCGGCACGGTGCTCGATCGCAGCGACCTGCCGGGCATGCTCGACGCGCGGGCGCGGGCGCCGCTCGGCAGTGGCTTGCTCGCGGACATGACCCGCACGTTCGACCTGAAGGTCGACGAGCGCACCCGGAACGGCGAGCACGAGGGCACCTGGGTCGTCGGCACCCGCAAGGCCGGCCTCGACGACCAGGACCCGGACCTGCCGCTCTTCGACGCCGTCGAGGTGTTCGTGCGCGGCAAGGATCAGGCGCTGCTGCTGGCGCGCTACAAGGTCGGCGACGAGGTCGTGCAGCAGATCGAGGTCGAACGGCTCGAGGTCGGCGTTCGGCTCGACGCCGACGCGTTCGTCGTCGACGGCCACGGCGTTCGCATCCGCAACGTGCAGGACTACGCCCCGATGTGGGAGCAGATCGAACAGGCGGTCCAGCGCGCCGAGGAGAAGGGCGCCGAACAGGGCATCCTGCGCCCGAGCCGCCGCGACCAGCCCAAGAAGAACGACCAGAAACCAGGCGACGGCAAGTAACCGCCGGTTCGCAAGTCTGGTTCCGTTCGCGAGTCTGGTTCCGTTCGCAAGTCTGGGTCAGTCGCCGAGGTCTTCTTCGCTGGGTGGGGTCTCGAGGAGTTCGAGGCCCTGGTAGCGCGACCTGGCGTAGTCGATCTCGAAGTCGGAGTTGAACAGGGCGACGAAGCGGTCGGCCTCGTCCTTGACGACCATCGGCAGGATTTCGAGCACCTCGTCGGTGACGTCCTTGACCCAGCGGGCGCGGGTCCAGCCCTTGCGGTCCAGCCGCAGCGATACGCCGTATTCGACCTCCAGACGGGTCTGGAACACCTCCAGCTGCAGCTCGCCGACCGCGCCGAGTACCGGCTCGCGCGCGCCGAAGCGCGGCCAGAAGATCTGCACGACGCCCTCTTCGCCCAGCTGCGTCAGGCCCTTGGTGAAGCCCTTGGCCATCGACGGTTCGCGCGGTGCGACCTGCGCGAAGATCTCCGGCGCGAACCGCGGGAAGTTGCGCACCTCGAACGTGCGGCCGCTGCTGAGCGCGTCGCCGACACGGAACATGCCGGGGTTGATCAAGCCGATCACGTCGCCGGGGTAGGCCTCGTCGATGGAAACGCGCTCCTGACCGAAGAACCGGTGCGGGTGCGACAGCCGCACCTCGCGGCCCATGCGCAGATGCTTGGCCGACATGCCGCGTTCGAAACGGCCCGACGTCACCCGCAGGAACGCGATGCGGTCGCGGTGCATCTTGTCCATGTTGGCCGCGACCTTGTAGACGAAGCCCGAGAAGAAGTTCTCGTTCGGCTGGATCACGCCGTCGAGCGTCGGCAGCGGGCCCGGCTGCGGCGCCATGTCGATGAAGTGCTTGAGGATCGTCTCGACGCCGAAGTTGACCAGCGCCGAGCAGAAGAACATCGGCGAGATCCGCTGCTGCAAGAACGCCTCGAGCTCGAACGGCTCGACGCACTCCTCGACCATCATCAGGTCCTCGACCAGCTGGTCGTGGGCGCGGTCCCCGAGCTCGTCACGCAGCTTCTGGTCGTCCGGGCCGGTGGTCTGCACGGCCGCGCGCGTGGCGTTGTGCGCGGTCTTCTCGAACAGCAGCACCTCCTTGTCGCGCAGCGAGTAGACGCCGCGGAAGCTGTCGCCCGAGCCGATCGGCCACGACGCGGGCGTGATCGTGATGCCGAGCGTCTTCTCGACCTCGTCCATCAGGTCGAGCGGCGCGCGTGCCGGCCGGTCCATCTTGTTGACGACCGTCACGATCGGGATGCCGCGGTCCTTGCAGACCTTGAACAGCTTGATCGTCTGCGGCTCGACGCCCTTGGCGCCGTCGATCAGCATCAGCGCCGCGTCTGCGGCCACCAGCGTGCGGTAGGTGTCCTCGGAGAAGTCCTGGTGGCCCGGCGTGTCGAGCAGGTTGACGCAGAAGCCCTCGTACTCGAACTGCAGCGCCGACGACGAGATCGAGATGCCGCGCTTCTTCTCGATGTCCATCCAGTCCGACGTCGCGGCCTGGCCGCCGCGCCGCGCCTTGACGGAGCCTGCCTCGCGGATCGCGCCGCCGTACAGCAGCAGCTTCTCGGTCAGCGTGGTCTTGCCGGCGTCCGGGTGCGAGATGATCGCGAACGTGCGGCGGCGCTGGATTTCGTGGTCGAGGTCGGGCATTCGGGGCGAAGATCGTAGCGATCCCGCCCCGCGCGTGCACCCGGGACGTTCGCCGAACCTCGCGAACGGCCGCTACCGGCCGCGGTGCCGCGCCGCGACCGGCCGGATGTGGCGGGTCCACACCGCGTAGCCGGCGGCGTTGAGGTGCAGCATGTCGTCCTGGAAGAAGCGCGGGTCGGGGCTGCCGTCGGCCCGCAGCAGGTCCTGGGTCGGGTCGACGAACTCGAGCAGCGGATCGGCCTCGCAGGTCGCGCGCACCAGGGCGTTGGCCGCGTCGACGAGCGCGCGGTGCTCGCTGCGCGACGGCGTCGGCGTGATCGCGAGGAAGCAGATCGGCACCTGCGGGTGCAGCCGACGGATCCGCTGCACCAGCAGTTCGAACAGCTCGTGCACCCGGTCGGCGCGCTTCGGCCGGTCGCCGGCGAGGTCGTTGGTGCCCGAGAACACGAACACCGCGCTCGGCGCCGGGTGCGGCGCGAGCAGCTGCTGGCACCAGTAGCAGGCGTCGAACAGCCGCGAGCCGCCGAAGCCCCGCTGCACCACCGGCACCGGCGCCAGGTCGTCGGCGAGCGTGTGCCACAGCCGGATGCTGGAGCTGCCGACGAACACCGCCGCGCCGCTCGGCGCGGTCCGCGCGGCGTCGGTCCGCGCGAACGCGTCCATGTCCTTGCGCCAGCGCTGCGGGTTCTCGCCGGCCGGAACGTCGAGCGCCGGCAGCGGGGTGCGCCGCGAAAGCCAGCCGGCCTCGTCGTTGCCGCAGACGTGCAGCAGCCTCCGTTCGCAGGCGAGCACCATGCCGGCGATCGCGTTGGCGACGTGGGGCTCGCCGAGGTAGTGGTCGCCGCCGTTGTTGCGCTTGCCGCCGACGTAGCCGGCGGAGCCGTCGGGCTGGCACATCAGCGCGCCGTACCAGCGCCAGTTCTGCAGGTGGCGGCGGCACGCGTCGCGGTCGATCCGGCAGAGCGCCGCGGTGCCGAAGATCATGCCGATCGAACCGGTCGCATGGGCCTCGCGCATGCGGTTGCTGTGGGTCTCGAGGTAGCCCGCCATGCGTCGGTAGAGCGGCTCCCGCTCGCCGCGCAGCGCCAACGCCAGCGCCATCTGGCCGGTGCGCGCCGAGGCGTCCCAGTAGCCGGTCTGCAGCGTCCAGTAGCGCACGCCGCCGTTGTCGCCGGTCGACTTCTCGATCTCCGCGAGCGAACGCTGCCACGCGGTCTCGTCGAGCCGGCACCCGGCGCGCTCGGCCAGCGCCCACAGCAGATGGGCGTGGGTGTTGACGATGTTCAGGCCCTTGCCGCCGTAGCCGACCTTGATGCCGTGGCCGTAGCGGCCCTCTCCGGTCTGGCGCGCGGCCAGGCAGTCGCACAGCAGCTGGATCGTCGGCAGCCATTGCTCGTCGCCGGTCGCGAGCACGTACTCGGCCAGGTAGATCCCCGACATCGTCAGGTGCCAGTTGGACAGGCCGGCCGGTTCGAGCAGGGTGTCGCCGATGGTGGCGCGGCGCGCGGGTCCGGCCAGGTACGCCGCGATCTCGGCCAGCGCTTCGCGGTGGGCGGGATCGCCTTGGCCGAGCAGCGCCAGGCCGCACAGGGCGGTGGTGTAGCGCGACGCGTCCTCGCCGGTGCGCGCCTGCCACGAGCCGTTGTCGCGACGGGTGCGCAGCAGGTCCTGCACGACGCCGTCCGTGAACGCCGGCATGGTCCCGACCTGGACCTGCAGCTGCACGGTCTCTTCGCCGCGGCGCACCGTCAGCCGCAGCGGCTCGCCGTCCTCGTGCCTCAGGATCGCGTTGCCGAGGCTCTTCATCGGGCCGTCGAGCACGTTGATGTCGCGGCTGTGCGCGGGCGGTGCCGCGTCGTCGATCGCGACGATCACGTCGCCCTTCTGCAGGCCGGCGCGGTCGGCGGGCGCGCCCCGCTGCACTCCGAGCACCTCGATCGTCGTGCGGTCGGCCACGACCTCGCCGCTGCCACCGAGCGGTCCGAGCGGGAAGCGCGCGAAGTCGCCCTTCTTGGCGTCGCGGCGGGGTGGCTCGGGCTGTTGGGCGCGCGCCAGCGGTGCGGCGCAGGCGGCGGCGAGCAGCAGCAGGCTGAGGCTTGGCGGATGCATGCGCGGACTCTAGCACGGCAGTCGGCCGCGGCGCGGCGGCCGACTCAGCGCTCGTCGTCCTGGCGCGCGGCCTGCCGCCGCAGCCAGGCGCGCTGCTGCTCGGGGCCCCTGCCGGCCAGCCCCTCGAGCCAGGCACCGCGATCGTGGTGGTCGGGGCGGTGCTCGATGAGCCACGCCAGCATCACGTCGCGGTGGAAGCGCCAGACCTTCTCGTCGGCCCCTTCGGGCTTGGGGTGCGCGACGCGGCGCGCGAAGTGGTTCTCGACCGGCGCCATCGGCTTGGACGGTGACATCTCCGGCACCTCGGGGATCAGCTTCTGCAGCACGTTCGGGTCGCACCAGCTGAGCTTGACCTGCACGGTGCCCATGCGATCGAGCACGATCGCCGAGTGCGGCAGGTCGCCGAACAGCGCGCGGCTCTGGTCGCCCTCGTCGTCGATCCATACGTCGACGTCGAGGTTCATCTCCTGCAGCGCCTTCTTGGCCAGCGCGGCGCGCTCGGCGAAATCCTTCGGCTGCCGAACGTCACGGAACGCCATCTGGCGGGCGTGCGGTTCGCGTTGGTAGACGATCACGAAGCGAACGTCGTTCGGGTGCTTCTCGTAGGCCTTGATGAGGTTCCGCAGACCTGCGGCGTTGCGACGGAACGGCGGTCAAGTGTAGGAGCCGGCGATCAGCACGAGCTTGCGGCCGCGCTCGAGGTGCAGGCTGCGCGGCCGGCCGTCGAGATCCCACAGGCGCAGGTCCGGCGCCGCGGTGCCGACGCGCGGCTGGCTCTGCGCGTAGATCGTGCCGGAGTATTGGTCGATCCAGCGCTTGCCCATCTGGGCGGGGAGGCAGCTCGCGAGCAGTGCGGCCGTCGTTGCGAACGTGGCGATCGGGTTCATGTCGGACGGACTCCGGGTCACGCCCGAGCTTACCGCAATTCCGGCGACGCCTCGCGCAGCACGCGGAAGCCGACGTCGTCGGCGCGCACGGTCGGCCGCAGGCGCATGCGCATCGCGTTGCGGCAGAAGATGCCGTCCAGCACGTACGAGCCGCCGCGCAGCACGCGGAACTCCGCCTCACCGGCGGGGGCACGTTCGCCGGCGTAGGCGCCGCGAACGTAGGCGTCGGCGCACCACTCGAACGCGTTGGCGGTCATGTCGTGCAGGCCGAAGCCGTTGGCCTGGTAACGGCCGACCTCCCGCAGCCGGCCGCTCTCCTGGTTGGCGGCTTCGGTGTCGCAGGTGTCGCCGTAGGCGTAGACGCGCTGGCCCGGCCCGCGCGCGGCCTTCTCCCACTCGGTCTCGGTCGGCAGGCGGTGGCGCGTGCCCGCAGTCGCGGTCCGCCATCGGCAATCGGCCACGGCGCCGGCCCAGCTCACCGTGACGACCGGCAGGTCGGGCGCGTCGGTCGCGAACGGCTGGTCCGGGCCGTTGCGTTGGATGCGGCACTTGGCGCCGTCGAGGTCGAGCCAGGTCGGGTCGACCTCCGCTGTGTCGTTGAGGAAGCGCACGAACTGCGCGTTGCTGGTCTCGTACGTCGCCAGCCAGAAGCCGTCCGTCGCGGGCGTCGACAGCGGCCGTTCGTCCTCCTGGCCGACGCCGAGTGCGTCGCCGCGCACGGCCGGGCCCGGCGGGATCCAGCAGAAGCCGGGTTCTGCCGTGGGGGCGGCTGAGACCGTCACCTCGGTGATGCCGGCCGGCTCGAAGCCGAGCTCGCGCCGCGGCAGCGGCACGGCGAACCGCGGCGGCTCGTCGTCGACCGACAGCGCGTAGCGGCCGGGCGGCAGCCGCAGCGAGAGTTCGCGGCCCGAACCGAGCGTGCGCGGCGCCGCGAAGCCGTCGCGCACGACCGAGTAGAGCTGCACCGCCCTGCCGGTCGGGTTGTGCACGACGACGCGGCGTAGCTCGCGCGGCGGCAGGTCGGTCGCGCAGGCCGCCGCGAGCAGCGGCAGCAGCAGCAGGGGGCGGCGTCGGATCATGACGGGCGGACGCAGCAGGTGCCCGGACCTTACATCTTGTCCGGATCCTGCCCGCGCAGCACCGAGTTGCCCTCGAAGGTCTCGCGCAGGTTGGCCGACGCCGGCTTCGCCAGCATCGTCTCGTTCAGTCGGCCGCTCTGGCCGAAGAACGTGATCGGGTTCTTCCAGACCAGCTGTTCGACCTGCTCGCGCGGCACGCCGGCCTGCTCGAGCTTGACGACCGTGCGCGGCACCATCAGCGGGTCGCTGATGCCCCAGTCGGCCGCGCTGTTGATGATGAACCGCTCGATGCCGTACTCGAGCACGATCGAGACCATGCGCGTCGGGTCCATCTTGGTGTTCGGGTAGATCGAGAAGCCCGAGTAGCAGCCGAGGTCGCGGGTGATCTTGATCGTCTCCTCGTTGCCGTGGTCGAGCAGCACGCGCTCCCACGGGAAGTCCTGCTCCTTGACGATGGCGATGCAGCGCTCGAAGCCCTTCTTCTTGTCGCGATGCGGCGTGTGCACCAGCACCGGCAGGTCGTGCTTCTTGGCGAGCTCGATCTGCGCCGACATGAACTTCTCCTCGGTCTTGGTCTGGTCGTCGAGACCGATCTCGCCGATGCCGACACAGGAGTCCTTCTCGCAGTAGCGCGGCAGGATGTCGAGCACGTCCTGGTTGACGCGGTCGTCGTTGGCCTCGCGCGGGTTGAGCCCCATCGTGCAGAAGTGGTGGATGCCGAACTGCTGCGCGCGGTGCCGTTCCCAGCCGATCAGCGTCTCGAAGTAGTCGATGAACGAACCGACCGACGTGCGGTTCTGGCCGAGCCAGAACGCCGGCTCCAGCACGGCGCGCACGCCGGCGAAGCTCAGCTTCTCGTAGTCGTCGGTGATCCGACTGAACATGTGGATGTGCGGCTCGAAGATCAGCATCGCGGTCTGGGTTGGGCGGGCTCGGACGGGAGGGGTTTCGGATCAGGAGGACAGCTGCTTCAGCAGCTCCTGGATCGCCGGGCGCGGTTCGCGCGGCAGGCGTTCCTTGGCGAAGCCGGCGATGCCGGCGCCGCGCTCTTGCAGCAGCAGCAGGCCCTCGGCGGCGGCCAGGCGCACGCCGTCGTCGCCGTGCTCGAGGCCGCCGATCAGGCGCGCCAGCGCGCCGGGGCACGGCGCGCGACCGAGCATGCGCCAGGTGTCGCGCCAGACCGCGCGGCCGGCGGCCTCGCGCTCGGTCGCCAGGTCCTGCAGCATCGTCGACAGCTCGGCGCTGGCGTGGCTCTCGGCGCCGAACGCGCGCTGCAGCGGCATGTCGACGAACGCGAACTTCAGCAGCAGGCGGTTGCCGGTGTCGGCGTCGACGACGCCCGCCGCGATCGCGCGGGCGAGCACGTTCTGGTCGCACATCGCGGCCTCGAGGTGCAGCACCACGTTGGTGCGCAGCACCTCGACGAGCAGGCGTGAGGTCGCCTCGCCGAGCGGCAGGAAGCTCAGGCTGCGCAGCAGCATCGCGCGTTCTTCGATGTCGCCGTGCGCGAACACGTCGACCAGTTCTTCGCCGGTGGCCTCGATCGAGGCGCACAGGAACGCCGCCACCAGATCGCAGGTGCGGAACGCGTCGAGGTCGACCACGACGTCGCCGAACTCGCGGCGGCCGCCGCCGACCGGATCCTTGCCGAAGCGGCGCGGCAGGCCCGGAAACACGACGGGCAAACGACTTCGGTCGTCGCGCAGCTCGGCGACGACGGCCTCGGCCAGGTCGGCCGTGGGGCCGAGGAGATGGCGCAGTTCGGACGTGGACATGCGGGGGAACACCATAGCGGCTGGCGTCGGCGCCGTCATCTGCGGTGGGGGAAGACCCCCTGCTGAGGGTAAGTCCCGTCAAGCGAGGGGGCGCAGGCCTCCGATATTGCCAGCATGGCTGACCCTGCAGCGAGAGACGAGAGCCCCGCCCCGAATGGCTGCGAACCCGGACGTAGCCGCGTGCTGCTGGTCGAGGACGACGATCTCGACGTGATCGCGTTCCACCGGGTGATGGCGTCGCTCGGGCTCGACATCGAACTGCAGCGGGCCCGCAACGCCATCGAGGCGTTCGAGATGCTGCGCCTGCAGCTCGAGGAGGGCCGCTCGGAGAGCATGCTGATCGTGCTCGACCTCAACATGCCGAGCATGAACGGCATCGAGTTCCTGGCGCAGCTGCGCGCCGACCCGGCGCTGCGCAGCTCGGTGGTGTTCGCGTTCACGACCTCGGACTCGCCGGACGACATGCGCCGCTGCTTCGAGCACAACGTCGCCGCGTACCTGACCAAGGAGGTCGACGAGGACTCGACCCGCAAGCTGGCCGAGCTGATCGAGGTCTACCTCCGCACCGTCCGCATGCCCCGCATCGAAGCGGTGCCCGCGTCCTGATGGTCGACCCGACGCGGCGCGACCTGCTGCGCGGCGGTGTCGCCGCGCTCGCGGCCACCGCGGCGGCCAAGGCCGGCCCGCGCGGTCCGTTCCTGGTGGTGCCGCGCCGTCGCCGCCTGCGCGTGCTCGGCACGCACGTGACGCTGCGCGAGGAGATCCGCCGCAAGGCCGAACAGGACCTCGGCATCGACATCGAGTTCCACCCCGGCGGCGACGCCCAGATCCTGCAGCGCGCGTCGACGCGGCCGCACAGCTTCGACGTGTTCGAGCAGTGGTCCAACACGATCCGCGTGCTGTGGCACGCCGAGGCGATCCAGGGCCTCGACGTCGCGCGCATCGAGGCGTGGGACGAGGTCAGCGACCTGACCAAGGTCGGCAGGATCCAGGCCGGCGCCCGCATCGGTCGCGGCGACGCGCCGCACAAGCTGCTGCACGTGCAGCCCGACGGATCGCTCGGCACCGCGGCCAGCGACCGCGTCAGCTTCCTGCCCTACGTGCACAACGTCGACTCGTTCGGCTACAACGCCGAGCACGTCGACGAGGGCGAGCCGTACCGCACCGAGAGCTGGGGCTGGCTGCTCGACGAACGCAACCACGGTCGGGTGGCGCTTGCCAACGAGCCGACCATCGGCCTGTTCGACGCGGCGCTGGCGGTCGAGGCGCGCGGGCTGATGAAGTTCGGCGACCTCGGCGCGATGACCCGCGACGAGGTCGACCGGCTGTTCGACATCCTGGTCGAGAAGAAGCGCCAGGGCCACTTCTACGGCGTCTGGCGTTCGGTGCCGCAGTCGGTGCAGCTGATGCGGGACCACCGCGTCGTGATCGAGAGCATGTTCTCGCCGGCGGTCGCCGAGCTGCGCGCCGGCGGCACGCCGGTGCACTACGCCGCGCCGCGCGAGGGCTACCGGGCGTGGCACGGCGTCATGTGCCTGTCGTCGCAGGTCTCCGAGGAGGCCCGGGACGCCGCCTACGAGTTCATGAACTGGTGGCTGAGCGGCTGGGCCGGCGCCTGCATCGCGCGGCAGGGCTACTACATCTCGGTGCCCGACCGCGCCCGCGCGTTCCTGTCGCCGGCGGAGTGGAGCTACTGGTACGAGGGCCTGCCGGCGCAGCAGGACCTGCCCGGACCCGACGGCCGCACGGTCGCGCGCCGCGGCGAGCGTCGCCGCGGCGGCAGCTACCAGGAGCGCTTCTCCAACATCGCCGTCTGGAACACGGTGATGGACACCTACGAGCACAGCATGCTGCGCTGGAGCGAGTTCCTGAGCGCCTAGGCCGGGCGATCCGACCATGAAGCTGACGTCGAAGATCCGCGTGGGATTCCTGGTGGTGCTCGGCCTGCACATCGCGGTCGCCGCGATGGCGCACGTCGGCCAGGAGCGCGCGCAGCGGGACCTGTCGCGGGTGGAGGACGGCAACCGCCTGACGCGCAGCATGCTCGAGGTCGACCGCCTCGTCGGGGTGCTGCGCGGTGCCGTGCAGGGCTATACGTTCTCGGGCAACCAAGGCCTCGCCGTGCGCGGCGAACGGACCTACGAAGAGCTGGTGCACCGCCTCGAGGAGGTCGAGCGCATGCTGTCCGAGGAGCGGGCCGCCGAGGTCGCCGCCATGGCCGCGTCGCTGGCGAGCTATGCCGCGAACTTCCGCGCCGCAGTCGAGGACCGCACCCGACGCGAGCAGTTGGTGCAGGAGGACCTGCCGGCGCTGGCCCGCCGCTCCGACGGCCTGCAGGCCGACCTGCAGGCGCAGCTGCGCGCCGAGGCCGGCGGCGACGATCCGGCCGGACGCAGCCGCGCGCTGCGCGAGGCCGCGCGGCTGCTACTGGTCGCGCAGAACGGGGCACACCAGTACCTGGTGCAGCTCGACAGCGAGGCGATGCGCCGCGCCAACGCGGCGATCGCGTCCCTGCGCGATCAGCTCCGCGCCTACCCGGACCTGCTGCTCGCGTTCGATCCGGTCGCCTCCGAGTACGAACGCGTGCTGCTCGGCCTGGTGCAGTCGACGCGCGGCTACCTGCACCTGGTGCACGTCGTGATGGCCGCCGAGGCCGTCGAGTTCCTGCGCGCGTCGGCCGAGCTGCGCGAGGCCGCCAAGCAGCGCGTCGAGCTGCTGCAGGCCGGCATCCGCCGCCAGCAGGAGGACTACCGGATGTGGAGCAACGTCGTCTCGGTCGTCACGATCGTGCTGGGTCTGCTCGCCGGGGCCGTGCTCGGCCGGCTGGTGGTGGGGCCGCTGCAGGCGATCACGGCGACGCTGCGGCGGCTGCGCCGCGGCGAGCCGGCCGAGATCCCGGGCCTCGACCGCAGGGACGAGATCGGCGACATGGCCAGCGCGGCGCAGCAGCTCAGGGAGCGCAGCGCCGAGGCCGAGCGCCTGACCCGCGAACAGGAGCGCATGATCGAGGACCTCGAGCGCAGCAACCGCGACCTCGACGACTTCACCCGCATCGCTTCGCACGACCTGAAGGCGCCGCTGCGCGCGATCGCGACGATCGCACGCTGGATCGAGGAGGACTGTGGCGAGCAGCTGCCGGAGCTCGCGCGCGGCCACCTGGAGCGGCTCAACCAGCGGGTGGTGCGCACAAGCCGGCTGCTCAGCGACCTCAAGTCCTACTCCAAGCTGACCCGCGGCGACGAGGCTCACGAGCGCGTCGACGTCTGCGAACTGCTGCGCGACCTGTCGCGCATGTCCGGCGAGGTGGCGTTCCCGTGTGAGCTGCGCGCGCCCGACCAGGTGATGATCACGACCGTGCCGGTGGCGTTGACGCAGGTGGTCGGCAACCTGCTGGCGAACTCGGTGCGCCACCACGACCGGCCCGAGGGCAACGTCGTGCTCGAGGTCGTGCAAGAACCCGGTGCGGTGACGATCACGGTCACCGACGACGGTCCCGGCATCCCGCCCGAGCACCACGAGCGCGTGTTCGCGCCGTTCCAGACGCTGCACCCGCGCGAGGACCAGGAGAACAGCGGCCTCGGCCTGGCGATCGTGCGCAGCCTGGTCGACCGGAACGGCGGCGAGCTGTCGCTCGAGTCACCGGTGCAGAACGGCCGCGGCGCCCGCTTCGTGGTGCGCTGGCCGGACGCCGCGGCGTCGGCCCCGGCCCCGGCCGAGCCGGTCTGTGTCGCGACGTAATTGCGCGGGATCCTGACGCGACTTGGCCGGCGTCGTTGGCTAGGGTGCTGGCGATGGATTTCCCCGCCTGGGACCCGGTCCTGTTCGACATCCCGTACCTGCCGATCGCGATCCGCTGGTACGGCCTGATGTACGTGGTCGGCTTCCTGTGCGCGCAGTGGATCTTCGTGCGGCTGGCCCGGCGCGGCTTCTTCCCGGTGCCGCCCGAGAGCGCGCCGGACCTGATCTTCTACTGCGTGTTCGGCGTCATGCTCGGCGGCCGCACCGGCTATGCGCTGTTCTACGACCAGTCGCTGCTCAATCCGCTGGAGTTCCTGCAGGTGTGGAAGGGCGGGCTGGCGTTCCACGGCGGTCTCGCCGGCGTCTGCGTGGCGATCTGGCTGTTCTGCCGGCGCCACGGGATCGGCTGGGCGCGCGTCGCCGACGCCACCGCGCTGGGCGTCTGCCCGGGCATCTTCGCGGTGCGCTTCGCGAACTTCATCAACGGCGAGCTGTACGGGCGCAAGACCGAGCCGGACACCTGGGGCGCGATGCAGTTCCCGACCGATCCGGCGGCGTTGCGCGAGATGGGGCTGTCGGCGCCGGGGCTGACGATGCGCGACCGCGAGCTCGGCATCCAGGTCGCCTACGGCAAGCTCGACTTCGCCGACGTCGAGGCGGACCTCAGCAAGGTCGACGAGCTCGGCCGGCCGATCGACTGGAGCCGGATCGAGCCGAGGCTCGACTGGGAGGCCGTGCGCGATCGCATGGGGCCCGACGGCCTCGAGCACGTGGTGCCGTTCCGGCATCCGTCGCAGCTCTACGAGGGCATCTGCGAGGGCCTGCTGGTCGGCATCGCGCTGTGGATCCTCTACTCGCTGACGCGCAGCCGGCCGCTGCGCACCGGCCGCTACGCCGCGGTGTTCCTGCTCGGGTATGCGGTCGCGCGGTTCTGCCTCGAGTACGTGCGCAAGCCGGACGAGCAATTCTACGAAGGGGCCAACGACGGCACCGTGCTGTTCGGCATGACGATGGGGCAGACGCTGACGCTGGGCATGGTGATCGGGGCGCTGCTGATCCTGTGCTGGCCGCGCAAGCCGGAGGCCCCGTCGGGCCAGCAGGCTGGCGGTGGCCCGGATGGTGGCCCGGATGGTGGATCTGGGGGCGGCGACCCGCCCGCGGCAGCGAACGGCTAGGGCGGCGGCGCCAATCGCAGCCCGGACTCTGGTTGCGGCCCCGGTCCGCGGGAATAATGGTGTTCGCTTCGGCGTCCCTGCCGGGCCGTCGAGGCATCCCAACCCTATGTTGCGTAACCGTCTGCTGCTCCTTCTCGCGCTGTTGCTGCCGGCCGTGGCCTGCGACAACGTCGGCCGCGCCTTCGACCGCAACGTCGATCCCAACACGCCGGGCAACGAGACCGGCGAGTCGGAGATCCAGGTGGTCCCGGTCGGCGGCGACGCCCGCGACGGCCGGCCGCAGGTCCGCGAGGTCTACCCGCAGGGGTCGGGCTGGCCGACCACGGTGCCGATCGTGGTCGAGTTCAGCGAGAGCATCAACGAGGCCTCGGTGCTGCCGACCTCGGCCAACGGCATCGACGGCCGCATCGGCGTGCGCGTGCAGGGCTCCACGCAGCTGCTGCCGGCGCAGTACGACTTCCTCGCCAACGGCAAACTGCTGATCATCCGGCCGCTCAACGGGCTGTCCAACGAGGGCCTGCCGATCTACGAGATCGTGCTGTTCCCCGATGCGCGCGACGTCGACGGGGTGCGCTTCCAGGTCACCGGCGGTGAGACCGTGCTCGGCGACTTCCAGGTCAACCAGGGCGAGTCGATCGACGACGGCGCGATCGTCGCGGTGTTCCCGCGCGACAACTTCGGCGACCACCCGCGCGAGAACGACTTCTTCGTGATCTTCGACAAGCCGGCCAACGCCAGCACGCTCGACGCCGCCAACCTGTTCCTGCAGCCCGAGGGCGGCACGCCGATCACCACCGAGATCCGCACGCCGCTGGCGACGATCGGCGTCAACGACCCGCGCGTGGTGCAGATCGAGCCGAGCGCGACGCTGATGGCGTCGCAGCGCTACGAGTTCACCGTCACCGAGAACATCACGTTCGGCCAGACCGGCAACCTCGACTTCAACGGCCGCACGCCGTTCAGCGAGTTCGACACGGTGGCGCCGGCGCGGCCGACGCTGGTCGAGCTCGATTCGCCGCAGGCGGGCTTCCCCAACAAGATCAACGCCACCAACGTCGCGACCGTGCAGATCGCGGTGACGCCGCCGGCCGACGCGCTGCCGGGCGACACGGTGATCGCGCGCATCTACGGCGGCGACGCCGAGACCACGCCGACGTTCGACGAGGCGTTCGTCGAACGCACCGGCACGGTCGTCACCGCGGGCACGCCGGTCGTGATCGACTTCTCCGGCACGCTCGGCACGGCCGCGTCGCCGCGGCTCGACGGCGGCGAGGTGACGTTCGCGGCGCAGCTGCAGCGCGGCAGCGAACGGTCGGGCTTCGCGCACAACGACGCCAACGCCGATCCGGAGTTCGACGTCACGCCGCCGACGCTGGTCTCGGCCGGTCCGCCCGGCACCGGCAACGACATCTACACCGACGGTGAGTGGCTGGCCTACTACGGCGTCGCCAGCGAAGAGCTGGCCGCCGCGACCATCGACGACGGCGTCAGCCCGACCGCCAACATCTTCGGCTCGAGTGCCGGCGGCCGCTTCCTGATGCTGCCGCTGCCGCTCGGTCGCCTGACCGCCAACCGCACCTACACGCTGACGCTGACCGACGCGTCGGGCAACACCAACGCGACCACGTTCAGCGGCCAGGTCGTGCAGCAGGGCGTGCTGACCGGCGGTCTCGCCGGCACGCTGACGGTGGAGGTGTTCGACCACACGACGCTGCAGCCGGTGGCCGGCGCGACCGTGCTGGTCGACCCGGCGACGCCGGCGGTGCCCGCCACCGGCCAGCTGCTCGGCACCACCGACCAGGCCGGCACCGCGACGTTCACGACCGGGCTGTCGTCGCACACGATCACGGTGATCCGGCCGGGCTACGACCTGATCACGATCGTCGACACGCAGGCGGCGAACGTCAGCCTGCCGCTGACGCCGACCGCCGAGCCGACCGCGTCCTTGACCGGCAACCTGGCGTTCGAGCAGGCCGCCGGCCTGACGGCGATCGTCGGCAGCACCGCGGTCGCCGACCGCGATCCGATGGGCGTGCGCACGACCAATGCCTCGCCGACGGCGATCCCGGCGACGCCGATCACGCCGAACCGCGCGCAGATCCTGACCGCGTTCGGCGGCGGCTTCGAGCCGACCGCGACGCCGACCTACACGATCAGCGGCTGCCAGGTCTGTGGCGCGACCTTGACCGATCCGACCGCGCCGCCGGCGCCGGCCGAGGCCGGTGAGTCGTCGATCGCCAACTTCGTGCTGATCCCGGTGCCGCCGGTGGTCAGCCCCAACCCGCCGACCGACCCGACGCTGCTCGGGCCGCACATGGAGGACTTCGGTCTGGCCGCGGGCCTCGACACGTCCAACCTGGTCGGCGGCCTGCCGCGCGCGCGCACGACGATGTCGCTGCAGGGCTTCGTCGGCCAAGCGCTGAGCGGGGTCGGCGTGGTGACGCTGAACGCCGGCACCGTCTACGACGTCGACGCCAACTACTCGCTGCCGATCATCACCGGCCTGGCCGGCTACTCGCCGGTGTCGTGGCTGGTCAGCGAGGCCGAGGACACCAGCGGCAACGTCGCGCGCACCCGCGTGCTGCTCAACCCGGCGACCCAGACGATCATCACCGGCACCGGCCCGATCCCGATCCCGACGGTCACCGCCGGCACCTTCAGCAACCCGCCGGCGGTGACGTTCGTGGACGTCGTCGATGCGTCGACGGTGCTGACCGGCATCGGCTGCACCGACCTGACGATCACCGATCCGAACGGCCGCCGCTGGACCGTGCTGGTGACCGACCGCGACGACACCACCGGCACCAACGTCGTGCAGCTGCCCGACGTCGCCGCCTCGCCGAACGCGGGCCTCGCCGTCGGCGCGTGGTCGACCGTCGCCGAGTCGCGCGTGTTCGTGTCGATCACCGGCTCGACGACCGACGACCTGGTGCTGACCGAACGGTTCCGCCAGGAGGTCAACTACTCGCGCTCGGCGGCGGCGACGCTGACCGTCAACTGAGTCCGTGATCGGCGTCGCGCTGCTGTCGGGCGGGCTCGATTCGGGCGTCGCCTCGGCCTGCTTCGCCGAACGGCCCGGTCACGAACTGCGCGCCGCGCTGTTCTGCGACTACGGCCAGCGCGCCGCCGCGCCGGAGCTGCGCGCCGCGAGAGGCCTGGCCGAACGGCTCGGCACGGTGCTGCATCACTACCAGCTGCCGTGGCTGCGCGATCTGGCGCAGCGCTCGGGGACCGCGTTGCTCGCCGGCAACGACGCGCCGCCGGCGGCGACCGCCACCGCACCCGGCGACGACGCCTCGGCGCGCGCGGTCTGGGTGCCGGCACGCAACGCGGTGTTCGTGAGCATCGCCGCTGCGCTCGCCGAGACCGTCGGTGCCGATTGCGTGATCGCCGGCTTCAACCGCGAGGAGGCCGCGACGTTCCCCGACAACTCGCGCGCGTTCGTCGACGCGGCCACCGCCTTCCTGCAGCTCGGCACGCGCGACGGCCTGCACGTGCAGAGCCCGACGATCGACTGGGACAAGCCGCGCATCGTCGCCGAGGCGCAGCGACTCGGCTTCGGCGCCGACGACTTCTGGTCGTGCTACCACGGCGGTGCCGCGCCCTGCGGGCGATGCGAGTCGTGCGTTCGCAGCCGGTTCTCGCGATGATCGCGTCGGCATGCAACGACCCGGCATCTTCGGCATCGTCAACGTCACCCGCGATTCGTTCAGCGACGGCGGCCGCTACCTGACCGCCGAGATGGCGTGCGCGCAGGCCGAACGGCTGCGCCTCGCCGGCGCCGACGTGCTCGACCTCGGCGCCGAGTCGACCCACCCCGACTCCGAGGAGGTCGCTGCCGACGAGGAGATCCGGCGGCTCGAGCCGGTGGTGGGGGCGCTGGTCGAGCAGGGGGCGACGGTGTCGATCGATACGACCAAGGCCGAGGTGATGCGCGCGATGCTCGGCCTCGGCGCGACCTGGCTCAACGACGTCAACGGCTTCCGCGACGAGGCGGCGATGCAGGTGGCGGCCGACGCCGCCGCGCAGGTTCGGTTCGTCGTGATGTTCTCGCGGGCCCAGGGCCCGCGCGCCGACCGCAGCTCGCAGGGCGCCGACGGCCTGCTCGACGAGCTGCGCGCGTTCTTCGACGAGCGCCGCGCGGCGTTCGGCAAGCTGGGCATCGCGCCCGAACGGCTCGTGTTCGACCCGGGCATGGGTTTCTTTCTCGGCCGCGATGCCCTACCGAGCCTGACCGTGTTGAAGCACCTGCCCGAACTGACGCACAGCCACGGCCCGCTGCTGGTCAGCGTGTCGCGCAAGTCGTTCCTCGGCGAGGTCACCGACAGCCCGGTCACCCAGCGCGGCCCGGCGACGCTGTCGGCCGAGCTGTGGGCGGCGCGGCACGGGGCGGCCTACGTGCGCACCCACGACGTCAAGGCGCTGCACGACGCCTGCAAGATCGAAATGGTCATCGATGGCACGCCGTAGCCGGCCCCTTGGACACCTTCTGTCCACCGAGCCCGATCCGACATGATTCCCCTCCGCGACAGCATCCCCGCCAGCCGCACTCCGATCGTGCGCAACGTGTTGATCGGCATCTGCGCCGCGGCGTTCCTGCTGCAGCTGACGGTGGGGCGGGAGATGACGTTTGCGCTCGGCATGATCCCCGAACGGCTGCTCGACGGCGACCCCGACGGCGGCCTGACCACGTCGGGACGGCCGTTCGGCATCGCCGGTCCGGTCTACGTCGATCCGGCCTGGGTGCCGGACTGGCTGACGCTGCTGACCTGCACGTTCCTGCACGGCGGCTGGCTGCACTTCCTCGGCAACATGCTGTTCCTGTGGATCTTCGGCGACAACGTCGAGGACCGCTTCGGACGGGTGCCGTTTGCGCTGTTCTACCTCGGCTGCGGCGTCGCCGCGTCGGTCGCGCACCTGCTGGCATCGCCCGGATCCCCGATCCCGACCATCGGCGCTTCGGGCGCGATCGCCGGCGTGATGGGGGCCTACATGTTCCTCTATCCCAAGGCGAAGGTGCTGACGCTGGTGCCGCTGGGCTTCCTGCTGGTCGACTTCGTGCTGCCGGCGCCGCTGTTCCTCGGCTACTGGTTCGTGCTGCAGCTGGTGCAGGGAACGGTCGACTCGAGCGTCGGCGGGGGCGTCGCCTGGTGGGCGCACATCGGCGGCTTCGTGGTCGGCGCGGCGGTCGCCGGTGGGCTGAAATGGTCCACGCGTCTGCGGCCCGCACCGCAGTCGATCGTGCTGACCGGCCGACGTCGCCGGCGGTGACGGAAAAAGCGTGAACCGATCGGGGAAAGCGGTTCGTTGGCGGCCGAACCGATCATGCAGCTCTCCCGATCCCTCGGCGCCGTCGCGCGCTACGCGACCCCGTTCGCGACGCTCTCCCCGCTCCTGTTGGCCCAGGTCCCGTCGACTCCGGTTGCGAGCAACCAGAACCCGACGACCCAGACGCCGACCAGTCAGAACCCGACCAACCAGACCCCGACCGGTCAGAACCCGACCGGTCCGACCCCGACCGGGCCGACCGCGACCGGGCCGACCGCCGTCCGTGCGCGCCCCGACTCGACGCAGGGTCCTGGCCGCCGCGTGTTCGTCACTGCGTCCCGGACCACGCGCGATCCGTTCGAGACGCCGCGCGCGGTCGACGTGGTCGACCTCGAGGACCTGCAGCGCAACCAGTTCCGCTCGGTCCCGCAGGCGCTGCGCAACCTGCCCAGCACGTTCATCCAGGAGACCTCGCCCGGCCAGGGCTCGCCGTACATCCGCGGCTTCACCGCCTACAACAACCTGATGCTGATCGACGGCATCCGGCTGAACAACTCGACGTTCCGCTCGGGGCCCAACCAGTACTGGGCGACCATCGATCCGATGTCGCTGTCGCGCATCGAGGTGGTGCGCGGCCCGGCCTCGACGCTGTGGGGCAGCGACGCCGTCGGCGGCACCGTGCAGGTGTTCACCAAGAGCCCGTCGCGCTACGGCACCGAGGGCGTGCGCTACGGCGGCGAGGTCTACGGCCGCTACGCGACGGCCGAGGACTCGGTCGCGGCGCGCGGCGAGATCCACGTCGGCTTCACGCGCGAGGACGGCCTGCGCTCCGGCATCCTGATCGGCGGCAGCGCGCGGTCGCTCGGCGAGATCGAGGGCGGCAGCGCCACCGGTCGCCAGCCCAACACCGACCACGAGGAGAACGGCTTCGACCTCAAGTTCGAACACTGGCTCGACCGGGACACCAAGCTGGTGTTCCTGCACCAGGAGTTCTCGCAGGACAACGTGCCGCGTACGCACTCGACCAACCAGGGCGTCTCGTGGCGCGGCGCGACGCCGGGCAGCGACCAGCGACGCGACAACGACCAGAACCGCCGCCTGAGCTACGTTCAGCTGCACAAGGACGGCATGGAAGGCGGCATGGAGTCGATGAAGCTGTCGCTGTCGTGGCAGACCCAGCAGTGGGTCGAGGACCGCCTGCGCAGCAACGGCACGTCGTCGACGTTCGACTCGTTCACGGTCGGCACGCTCGGCTTCTTCGCGCAGTTCGAGTCGGCCAGCCCGTTCGGCCACCTGACCTACGGCGTCGACTACTACCGCGACAACGTCAACAGCTCGCGCCGCCGCGACACCTACCGCACCGGCGACGAGATCCAGGGCAAGGTCGGCAACGACGCCAGCTACGACCTGCTCGGCGTGTTCCTGCAGGATGTGCTGCCCCTCACCGACGACGTGCGCATCGAGGCGGGCGTGCGCTACACCTACGCCGCGGTCGACGCCGACAGCGTGCGCGACCCGTCGACCAATGGCCGCATCGGGGTCAGCAACGACTGGGACGAGTTCACCGCCAACATCCGCGGCCTCGTCAACCTGACCGACGAGGTCAACCTGTACGCCGGCGCCAGCCAGGGCTTCCGCGCGCCGTCGCTGACCGATCTGACCAGCTTCGACGTCGCGCGCAGCGGCGAGCAGGAGATCCCGGTCACCGACCTCGACGAAGAGCGCTTCGTCGGCTACGAGGTCGGCGCCAAGGTCCGCACCAGCCGCTTCTCGGCGCAGGCTGCGTGGTTCTACACCGACATCCAGGACCAGATCCTGCGCTTCCCGACCGGCACGACCAACCTGGCGGGCGACCCGATCGTCACCAAGGGCAACGTCGGCGACGGCTACATCCAGGGCGCCGAACTCAGCTACGCGGTCGAGGTCGTCGAGCGCACCGAGCTGTTCGGCTCGCACAGCTACCAGTACGGGCGGATCTCGAACTTCCAGGACCCGAGCAGCCCGAACGTGATCAGCAACGACTACCCGACGCGCCTGATGCCGCTGCAGAACGTGATCGGCGTGCGCTGGGAGAACGCCGAGGGCACGTTCCACGCCGCGACCACGGTGGTGCGGGCCGAAGACGCCGACAAGCTGTCGTTCCGCGACCAGGGCGACACCCAGCGGATCCCGCCGGGCGGCACGCCGAGCTACACGATCTGGAACGCCAGCTGTGGCTGGCAGATGACCGAGCAGGCGAGCCTCGAGTGCGCCATCGAGAACATCACCAACGTCGACTACCGCGTGCACGGCTCGGGCAGCAACAGCCTGGGCACGAACTTCGTGTTCGGCATGCGCGTGACGTTCTGAGTGCGATTCCGGGCCGCTGGCCCGCGGATTTCCGGCAGGCGCCCCGCCAGGTTGGCACGTCCGACCGGCGGGTCTCGAAATGGGGCACCCTGGGAGCCGTCGCGTTCTCAAGTTCGTCCTACGGGTTCCCGATGAGAGGCCCGTCGCACACCGCAACCCGGTGCCGGCACGAGGCCAATGGAATCCGTCAACGAGATCAAGGAAGCGCTGTCGGCGCGTTCGCGCACCGCGACCCTCGACGAGCTCAAGAGCGAGGGGCGCAAGCGCGTTCGCCTGATCCGCGCCGAGCACGTCGCGCAGATGATCAGCGAGGCGGTGCATGCGGCGATCGAGCACTCGGGCCTGCTCGGCCAGGACGAGGTCGACTTGCTCATCGAGAAGAGCCGGACCGAGTTCAAGTCGATCCTGCGCGAGCGCGAGCAGGAGCTGCAGACGGCGCGTGAGAACGAGGAGCAGCTCGAGGCCAAGGAACACGAGCTGACCGAGCTGAAGTCGCGCTTCAGCGAGCTGACCCGTTCGCTCGCTTCGACCCGCGCCGAGCTCGAGCAGACCAGGAACGAACTCGAGGTCGCACGCGACCTGCCGGCGCCGGCTGCGCCCGAGGCGGCGGCGCAACCTGCACCGGCGGCGATGTCGCCCGACATGATGATGTCGATGATGCAGGAGCTGGCCAACCTCAAGGCCAGCATGGCGCATCAGCAGCAGCCGCAGGGCGCACAGCAGGAGCAGGCCGCGTCGCCGGACTTCTCGGCCGCGCTCGACAAGCTGGCCGGAACGCTCAACGACCGACTCGACAGCTTCGGCAAGAAGATGGGCATCAGCTCCGCCGTCGGCGGCGATGGCCCGGTCGACTTCGGCGCGATGTTCAAGGACGACGACGACAACAAGCTCGAGTCGAACATGGAGAACATTCAGGTGAAGCAGAAGGCCGCCGGGGGGATCGCGGCCAACCTCGCGAAGCTGAAGAAACTGAAGGGCGGCGGCTGATCGCAGAGTCGCCGACGCGGACACACAACCAACCGGGAAGAGAAGGCGGAAGAGCTATGACTGAACAAGACGACATTGATCCGAACATCGATCAGGGCACCGAGACCGCGGTCGGCCTCGGCAAGGGCCTGGACGTGGGCACCGCGAACCTGGCGGCGGCCGTGCAGAACGACGAAGGCGGCATCACCGTCAACGTCGAGCGCAACGCGTTCCTGGACATCCCGAGCGACGTTTACAGCAAGAACATGCTGACGAAGCTCAAGGTCCCGTACGTCGTGCACAACGGCAAGCTGGTCGTGATCGGCGAGGCGGCGTTCGAGCTGGCCAACGTCTTCGGCCGCGAGACCCGCCGCCCGATGGCGGACGGCCTGGTCAGCCCGAACGAGCAGGACGCGCTGCCGATGATGAAGATGATCATCCAGAAGATCCTGGGCGAGCCCCAGGAGCCGGGTGAGAACTGCTACTTCTGCGTGCCGGCCGAGTCGCTGGACGTCGACAACAACGTCGTCTACCACCAGGGCCTGTTCGAGAGCATGATCAGCAAGCTCGGCTACAAGGCCCACGCGATCAACGAAGCCCACGCGGTGATCTTCTCGGAACTGGCCGAGAACGACTTCACCGGCATCGGCCTCTCGTTCGGCGGCGGCATGGCCAACGCCTGCATCGCCTACAAGTCGATCCCGTGCCTGTCGTTCTCGGTGGCGCGCGGCGGCGACTGGATCGACAAGAACGTGTCGAGCGTGCTGGGCGTCCCGCGCAGCAAGGCGACGGCGATCAAGGAGCGCGGCATCGACATCCGCGATCCCAAGAGCCGCGAGGAGGAGGCGGTCGCGATCTACTACCGCAGCCTGATCAACTACGTGCTCGAGAACATCAAGTCGCGCTTCGAGTCGGGCCAGAACATGCCCAGCTTCAACGAGCCGATCGACATCGCCTGCGCTGGCGGCACGTCGATGGTCGGCGGCTTCATCGAGGTCTTCCGCGAGGAGTTCGCGAAGATCGACTTCCCGATCCCGGTCGGTCGCATCTTCCGCAGCGAAGAGGCCCTGACGGCGGTGGCGAAGGGCTGCCTGGTCGCCGCGGCGATCGGCGAAGAGTAGCGTCGAAGAGCGGGTCGGCCGGGCAGCCCGCCACCGGGCGGGCGCAGCGGGCCGACGAAGCCGGCGGACGGAGCAGCCGGCGGACGGAGCAGAAGGGCGCGACGGGGCCGGGCGGTCCCGGTCGCGCCCTTGCTGCATCGAGGCGTGAGGCTCAGAGCTTCAGCCGCACCCGCAGCCAGCTGCTGATCTCGCGCTCCTCGGGCAGCACCGGGTCGAACGAGAACGCGGCGACGTACAGGTCGAGCCCGGCGAGGAACGGGATCGGCGGCACGAAGAGCTTGGGGGCGGCGCTGGCTGCGCCGTCCAGCGTGCCGCCGAAGTCCTGGAACACCGGACTCGGGATCAGGCTCGCCTGCAGGATGCCGCCGTCGCGCAGCGGCAGCACGCCGCCGAGCGGCAGCGTGATCGGCGGGTCGATCGCTTCGCTCAGCGCACAGACGAACGGCATGCCGGCCTCGCCCGGCAGCCGCAGGTCGAACGTCGCCTGCTGGCCCATGGTCACGTCGGTCGCGCCGCCGAGCCGCTGGCCGTCGAGCAGGAACGCCATCGTCTGCTGCAGCAGCTGCGCGCGCACGTCGTCGTCGAGCAGCGTCTCGAGCGGCACGCCGAGCACGCAGATGCGCGCACCGGAGCCCGGCTGCACCGTTTGCACACCGGCGCCCAGTCCGTTGCCGTAGCGCAGGCAGGTCGCGCCGTTGGCGGTGGTCGGCACCAGTACGTCCGGGAAGTCGACGTCGTAGGTCGGGCCGCTGCCGTCGTCGAACGCGGTCGCCGCGACGCCTTCGCTGACGGTGCCGGGGACGCCTGCCTGCAGCGTGTAGGTGCCGGCGTCGTCGGCGACGTAGGTCGCGCCGAGCGTGTTGCGGAAGAAGGTGCGGTCGCCGGCCGAGCCGAGCCAGTCGAGGTCCCAGCCGACCTCGGCACCGGTCACCAGCAGCGCGCCGCCGCCGTTGAGGTAGAGCGTCAGCGCGAACTGCTCGACGGTGTCGAGCGTCTCGTCGTCGGTGCTCTCCTCGCCGAGGCTCCAGACCACCGCGTCGTAGTCGTTGAGCGCGACCCTTCCGAGCTTGACGGCCTCGTTGCTGGCGGCGTCGAAGCCGAGCGAGAAGCGGGCGTCGCGGCGCAGCGCGGAGCCGAAGCGCGCCAGGTAGTCGCGCGTGTTCTCCGGGCCCTTGACGGTGCGGCCGAGGCGGTCGAAGCCCTGCACCAGCAGCGCCTGCGCGGTCGCCAGGTGGTCGGTGCCGGCGGTCAGCACCTCGGTCGGGAACGACCGGCCGGTCTGGTTCCACGCCCGCACCCGGAACGAACGGCTGCTGTGGTGCGGCAGCGGGCCGGTCGACCACGACAGCGTCGTGACGTTGGCGACCTCGACGAAGCCCTTGCCGTCGAGCGACTGCTCGACCGTGTAGAAGGTCGCGCCGGGGGCGGTGTCCCACGCGACCTGCAGGCCGCGGTTGCCGTCCTGGGTGACGCGCAGCGCCGTCGGCGGCTCGGGCGGGAACGGCGCCAGCGGCGCGAAGTAGCGCAGCACGCCGCGGGCGTAGGCGCGCGCCGCCAGGTAGCGGAACTCCGGCTCGTGCAGCGAGTCGTGGTCCAGGGAGCCGGGCGTGTCGTGGAACGCCATCTCGACCAGGATCCCGGGCATGCTGCTCAGCAGCCGCAGTTCGCCGAAGTTGGCCTGCTGCTGGCCGCGGTCGACCCAGCTCGGGTTCCACTCGTTGCGCAGGTCGTTGATGATCTGCGTGTGCACGGCGTTGCTCAGCGCCGCGGAACCGGCGGTCGCGCCGCCCGAGTAGGTGAACGTGTCGGTGCCGCTGCCACCGCCGGCGTTGGTGTGCAGCGACACGAACGCGTCGGCGGTGCGCCACTCGGCGAACCGCGGCCGCGCGGTGACGTCGTCGCTGTTGTCCTGGCCGCCGGCGACCGAGTTGTAGACCGACGCCGGCGCGCCGGCGAACTGCGCCCAGTAGCGCGCGCACTCGCGCCAGCGTTCCTGCAGCGACGTCGTGCCGCCGCGCACGATCGAACCTAGGCCGCCGCCGAGCCGCACCGCGTCGGCGATCACGACGCCCGGGCTCGGCGAGCGGTCGCTGAGCGTGACCGTCGCGCCCTGCTGCGCGGTGAACCAGTAGTTGCCGAGGTGGGCCCAGGTCAGGTTGTCGACGGTCTGGTCGACCGTGACCTCGTCGACGCCGCCGCTGTGCTGCACCCGGTAGATGGCCTCCGGGGTGCGGTTGCCGCTGGCGCGGAACCACGCGAACACCGGGTAGAGGCCGTCCTCGGCGACCGGGATCTGCCAGGTCGCCGTGGCGGTCTCGACGGTGGGGTTGCTGCTGGCGAAGCGGTAGGTCGAGTTCTGGTAGCCCGACGACGCCGACGTGCTCCAGCCGCCGGTCTCGGTGTAGGCCGGCGCGCCCTGGTCGTTGTCGGCCAGCCCGTCGACCGCGCGTTCGCCGGGTTCGCGGCAGAACACGACGTCGGCGCCCATGTTCTGCAAGAACGGGATCAGGTAGCGGTTGGCGATCTGGGCGGTGTGGATGTCCTCGATCAGGCCGCCGATGTTGCCGCGCTGGGTGGTCCAGCCGAGCGACGAGTGCCAGTAGTAGCCGTGGCCGGGCGACACCGCGATGCGCTTGCCGGCGAGCGAGCCGAACGAGGCGACCAGTGACGCACCCGGCTGCGCCTGGCCCTGGCCCGGCTGCGGCAGCGGCGGTCGGCCGAGCGCCTCGCCGAGTTCGACGACCGAGCCGTCGTCGCGCTGCACGTGGATCTCGCAGCGGGACACGCCGGCGGCGGCGAGCACGGTCTTGTCGATCTGTTCGACCGCGTGCTCGCGCTCACAGCCGGGGGCCGCGCGCAACAGGTCGCTGCTGAACGTGACGCGCACGGTCGCGCCGGTGTGGCGGCAGGCGACCAGCCGGGTGCCGCGCGGCAGGTGGCTGCGCAGGCCCTGGGCCGCCTGGGCCGCGTCGGGACCGGCGCACAGCTGCCGCATCGCGGCTGCGACATCGGTGTGCAGCGGCGGCACGGCGCAGAGGTTGCGGTCGCGGAAGAACAGCACGTTCTGGGCGGTCAGGCACGTCGACGTGGCGAGCGTCGCGGCGAGCAGCGGAAGGAGGTGCATGGTGGCCGACGATACCGCGATAGACTGTTCGCGTGACGTGCGAAGCGTTCGAACGCGACGGCTTCGTCGGCCCGCTCGCGATGCTGTCGGCCGCAGAGCTCGACCGGGTGCGGTGCGCAGTCGCCGACGTCATCGCCGATCTGGACACGCACCGGCAGCGGCTCTACGAGGTCGAGCAGGCGTTCACCGAGCGCCCGGACGAGGTCGTCTGCCACTTCCTCGGCGGCTTCCGCGTGCACCCGGTGCTGCGCGAGCTGATCTTCCACCAGGGCATCACGTCGACGTGCGCCGCGCTGCTCGGCGTCGATCGGCTGCGGTTCTGGCACGACCAGGTGTTCGCCAAGCCGCCGCGGCATCCCGGGGTGGTGCCGTGGCACCAGGACTATTCATACTGGCGCCGGACCGCGCCGGCGCGCCACATCACCTGCAACCTGCTGCTCGACGACAGCGACGAGGCCAGCGGCTGCCTGCAGTTCGTACCGGGCAGCCACCGCTGGCCGCTGCTGCCGAGCCTGCCGTTCGACAGCGAACTCGAGGCGGTCCGCGCGCAGCTGCCGGCGGGAGCGTCGTTCGCCCCGCGGGCGGTGCCGGTGCCTGCCGGCAGTGCGACGTTCCACCACAGCCACACCCTGCACGGCAGCGACGCCAACCGCAGCGAGCGCTGGCGCCGCGCCGTCGTGCTCAACTACATGGCCGCCGACACGCGCGTCGCCGACGGTTCGCGGCCGCTGCTCGACGGGGTCCCGCTGCTGCCCGAGGGGGCGCTGGTCGAGGGCGACGACTTCCCGATCGTGTTCGAGCGCTGAGCGGCCAGGCGCGCGTCACCGATCCGGCGATTCGACCAGGGCGCGCGACGCGGCCAGCACCTCGTCGAGGATGCGGGTCAGCTGTTCGGGCGAGAAGCCGTCGCCGGGAGCGGCGCGCAGCGCGGCGTGCAGCATCGCGCGTTCGCGCTCCGGGTCCTGCGTGGCCAGGCCGTGGTCGCGCTTGCAGCGGCCGATCTCGCGGGCCAGCGCGGCGCGCTCGTGCAGCACCGCCAGCAGCCGCTCGTGCAGTTCGTCCATGCGCGCGCGCAGGTCGTGCAGGTGGTCGGGGCTGCCCATCGTCGCCGCATGCTAGCAGCCGGCGTCTTGCCTGCACACGCCGCTGCGGCGGGGCCGTGGTCGGCTAGAATGGCGCGATGCCTCGCCTCGCTGCCCGCCGGCTTCTTGCGGTGTCATTGCCTTCGGTGTCATTGCCTTCGGTGCCATTGCCTGCGGTGCCGTTCGCAGCGGTACCGTTCGCCGCGGCGCTGGTCGTCGGTCCGCTCACGGGCCAGCTGCCGCAATTCGTGCTCGATACCCCGCCGGCGATCCTGGCGCAGCAGTTCGACAACGTCAGCTGCGTCGACGTCGACGGCGATGCGGACCTGGACCTGTTCGCCTACAGCAGCTTCGGCCTCGGCGGTGGCAGCATCCGGCTGCTGCGCAACGACGGCGGCAACGTCTTCACCGACGTCTCCGCGTCGCTGCCGATGCTCGGCAACGGCGCCACCGGCGTCAGCTGGTTCGACGCCGACGGCGACGGCGACCTCGACGCGTTCCTGACCGTCGTCTCCGCGCCGAGCATCGTGTTGCGCAACGTCGGCGGCGGGGCGTTCGTGATCGGCGCGCAGCTCGCCGGGGCGAGCGGCCAGACCGGCAGCGCCGTCGCCGACTTCGACGGCGACGGCGACCTGGACGTCGCGGTGTCGGGCTCGGCGCTGATCAGTTCGCGCGACCGCGTGCTGCTCAACGACGGCACCGGGCAGTTCCCGACCGAGGTGTTCCTCGGCGTGCCGCTCAGCAGCACGGTCGTCGCCGGCGACCTCGACCTCGACGGCGACGCCGACCTGGTCTACATCGACGCCGGCGCGGGGCTGCGCGTGCTGCGCAACGACGGCGCCAACGTGTTCACCGACGTCAGCGCGACCCAGGCGGTGATGCTGCCGGGCTCGGTGCCGTCGACCGGTGTCGGGCTCGACCTCGAGGGCGACGGCGACCTCGACCTGGTGCTGCGCGGTGGCTACCAGGGCAGCGACACTTTCGTGCGCAACGTCGGCGGCGTGCTGACCGAGATCGGGCCGCTGCCCGGGCCGAGCAACAGCAGCTACCTCGCGGTCGGCGATGTCGACGGCGACGGCGCTCCGGACGTCGTGCGCGCGCTGCTGCCGTCCGGGATCGCGCTGTCGCGCAACGACGGCGTCGGCGGCTTCGTCGACGGCGCGGCGCGCATGCCGCCGCAGGTGATCTACTCGTGGGCGGTCGCGCTCGGCGACCTCGACGGCGACGGCGACGAGGACCTCGTCAGCTGCCTGAGTGGCGCGGCGACCCTGGTGCTGCGCAACCGGGACGTCGACCTGCAGGTCGACGCCGCGGCGATCGGCCAGCCGTGGACGTGCCGGCTGCGATCGCGCCCGGGCTACGCGACCGGCGCCCAGCCGATGCGGCTGGCGGTCTCCCTGGCGCGGCTGCCGCAGGCCGTGACGCTGCCGGCCATCGGCCAGCTCTGGCTCGACCTGACCGCACCGCACGCGCTGTTCGACCAGGTCGCGCCGCCGGTCGACGGCACCGCGGTGTTCTCGCTGTCGATCCCGAACGATCCGGCGCTGGTCGGGGTGACCCTGCACGTGCAGGGACTGGTCGCGCGCGCGCCGGGACCGCCGCGGCTGACCGCGTGGCTCCCGGTGACGATCCAGTAGCGACGGCTCGCCGGCGCGCGTGGTCGCCAGCCGTGGTTGCCTGCCGCGGCTGCCGCTGGTACGACCGTCCGCCAGATGGCCGCCCGCCCCGTGCAACCAGAAGTCCTCGCGCCCGCAGGTTCGATCGAGTCGCTGCGGGCGGCGCTGTGGAACGGCGCCGACTCGGTCTACTTCGGCCTGCAGGACGGCTTCAACGCGCGGGCCCGCGCCGCCAACTTCGCGATCCGCACGCTGCCGGAGACCGTCGCGCGCATCCATCGCGCCGGCGCGCGCGCCTACGTCACGCTCAACACGTTGGTCTTCGAGCCGGAGCTCGAGGCGCTCGAACGGGTGGTGCGCGCGATCGCGCGGTCGGGCGTCGACGCGCTGATCGTGCAGGACCCGGCGGTGTGCCTGCTGGCGCGCGCGATCTGCCCCGAGCTCGAGCTGCACGCCAGCACCCAGATGACGATCGCCGAGCCGGCGGCGGCGCCGTTCGCGACCGGGCTCGGCGTCAGCCGCATCGTCGTGCCGCGCGAGCTGTCGGTGTCGGAGATCCGGAGCTTCGCGGCCGGTACCGACGCCGAACTCGAGGTGTTCATCCACGGCGCGTTGTGCGTCTCGTGGAGCGGCCAGTGCCTGACCAGCGAGGCTTGGGGCGGCCGTTCGGCCAACCGCGGCCAGTGCGCGCAGTCGTGCCGGATGCCGTACGAGCTGGTCGTCGACGGCGAGCTGCGACCGCTCGGCGACGTGCAGTATCTGCTGAGTCCCAAGGACCTGTCCGGGGCGCGCGCCGTGCCCGAACTGCTCGACATCGGCGTGCACGGCCTCAAGATCGAGGGCCGCCAGAAGGGGCCGCAGTACGTCGCGACGGCGACCGGCGGCTACCGGCGCTGGGTCGACGGGTTGCTCGGGGGCGAGGACCGGCACGCGGTTGAACGCCGGCTCGCCGACGACCTGCTGCAGATGTCGCTCAGCTACACGCGCGGCTTCTCGGACGGCTTCCTCGGCGGCAGCGACCACCAGACGCTGGTCGAGGGACGCTTCCCCAAGCACCGTGGGGTGTTCGTCGGTCGCGTCACGCGGCTCGACGCCGAGCACGTCGTGGTGCGCACCGACGATCCGGACGGCAGGCCGTGGACCGGGGCGCTGGCGCTCGGTCGACGGCCCGACGCACCGGTCGGCGAACGCAGCGATGCGCTGCCCGCTGCCGGCGACGCCGCGCCGCTGCAGCTACGCGCCGGCATGGGGGTCGTGTTCGACCAGGGCGATCCGGAGGACCGGCACGAGCCGGGCGGGCCGCTGTTCTCGGTCGAACGGCGCGGCGACGAGCTGCTGCTCGGCTTCGGCAAGCCGGGGCCGGACCTGTCGCGCGTCAAGGTCGGCGATCGCGTGTTCGCCAACAGCGATCCGTCGCTCGGCAGCGTGGCCGGCCGGACGAGCCGCGACGACGCGCCGGAGCCCGAGGGCCGCAACCCGGTCGACCTGTCGGTGTCGGGGGCGCTCGGCGAGCCGCTGCGGGTCGTCGCGCGCTGCGGGCCGCACCAGGTCGAGCGGGCCTCGGCGTCGCCGCTGCAGCAGGCCCGCGGCGGCGGCCTCGACGACGCGATCCTGCGCGACAAGCTCGGCGCGTTCGGCGGCACGCCGTTCGCGCTGTCCGGCCTCGACGTCGCCGGGCTCGCCGCCGGCCTGCACGTGCCGGCCAGCGAACTGAAGGAGCTGCGCCGCCAGCTGGTCCAGGAGCTGTTGCCGCGCATCGAGCGCGGCCCGGTGCGCACCGTCGACGCGTCGCCGGCGAACCCGCGGGTCGCCGACGGCTTCGCCCCGGTCGAACCGCGCCCGGGCGCGCCGACCGTGGTGCCGCTGGTGCGCAGCGACGAGCAGCTCGAGGCGGCGATCGCCGCCGGGGTGGCCGAGGTCGAGCTCGACTGGATGGAGTTCGTCGGGCTCGGCAAGGCGTATGAGCGGGCACGCGCGGCGGGCCTGACGGTCACGGTGGCGAGCACGCGCATCGGCAAGCCCGGCGAGGACGCGCTGGTGCAGCGCATCCTCAAGCTGGAGCCGGACGGCGTGCTGGTGCGGCACTTCGGCGCAATGATGCGCTGCCTGCGACACCGCGACGAGCACGGCGCGTCGTTCGCTCTGCACGGCGACTTCTCACTCAACGCGACCAACTCGCTGACCGCGCGGCACCTGCTGCTGCAGGGCCTCGAGACGATCACCGCGTCGTTCGACCTCGACGAGACCCAGCTGTTCGCGATGCTCGAGCACGTCGAGCCGAGCCGCATCGCGATCGTCGCGCACCATCGCATCCCGACGTTCCACACCGAGCACTGCGTCTACTCGCACCTGCTCAGCAACGGCCGCGACTACCGCTCGTGTGGCCGGCCGTGCGAGCAGCATCGCGTCGCGCTGCGCGACCACACCGGTCGCGAGCATCCGGTGATCGTCGACGTCGGCTGCCGCAACACGGTGTTCCACCACGCACCACAGCAGAGCGCTGAGTGGACCGCGGGGCTGCGCGAGCTGGGCGTGCGGCGGTTCCGGGTCGAGTTCGTGCGCGAGACGGCCGACGAGGTCGCGGCCGTGCTGGCGGCGTGGCGCGAGCACCTCGGCGGTCGCATCGACGCCGACGAACTGGCGCGGCGCACCGGCGCCTCGGGCCAGATCGGCGTCGCGCAGGGCGGCATGAAGCTGCTCGCCGAGTAGCGCTCAGGCCGGCAGCACCCGCAGCAGCCGCTGCAGGAACAGGCAGTAGCTGGCGCCGAACGCACACGCGACGTGCCACAGCGTGCGCAGACCCCACGACACTTCGGTCGGGAAGTAGCGGGTCGCGAACCACTCGAGCAGGCCGCCGGCGACGGCGGCGGCGATCGCGATGATGGTCGCGACCAGCGCCGCCAGCGGGATCGCGCGCGCGCCCTCGGGCATCGGCGGCAGCGGCCGGCGCTGCCAGATGCGCTTGCCGAGCACCTGCATCGCGAACGCGAACGCGACCAGAAGCAGCCAGTGCAGCGGCTGCAGTTCGTAGTTGCGGAACTGCGCGACACCGGCGACCCAGATGATCGCGATGCCCATCGGGATCAGGCCGAGGATGCGGTCGAGCGGCCGCGGCCGTCCTGGCGGCTGCTGCGGGCGCGGAGCTTCCGGGGCGTCACTCACGTCGCTAGATCGTGATCACCTTGGCGGCGCGGTTGAGCTCCTGCACGATCGAGTCCATGTCGGAGACCGCGCCGACCCGTGGTTCGACTTCGTAGTGGGCCAGGCAGGTGCCGCACGGCACGATGTCGACGCCGCGCTCCTCGAGCAGCTGCAGCTCGGCGAGCACCGGCGAGTCGGCGGCCACCAGCTTGACGCCGCTGTTGAAGAACACGATCGCGGTGAAGTCGGTCAGCGCGATCGACTTCTTCAGGAACGTGCCGAGCACCTTCTGGCCGAGGTCGCGGTCCCCGTGGCCCATCTGGTCCTTGTTCAAGACGACGATCGTGTCCATGCCCCTGATCGTGCCGGCGCGGCCGGCCGGTGAAAGCCTTTTATGGCAGTCGGCCGTGCCGTAGTTTGCGCGGCTCGATGAAAGTCCTCGTAGTCGGTTCTGGCGGCCGGGAGCACGCGCTCGCCTGGAAGATCCAGCAGTCTCCGCTCGTCGACCGCGTCTACGTGGCGCCGGGCAACCCGGGCACCGAGCAGATCGGCGAGAACGTGCAGATCTCCTCCGACGACCTCGAGGGCCTGGTCCGGTTCGCCGTCGACGAGTCGATCGACCTGACCGTCGTCGGGCCGGAGGCGCCGCTGTGCGCCGGCATCGTCGACCTGTTCCGCAAACGCGGCAAGCTGTGCTTCGGCCCGGACAAGGCCGCCGCCGAACTCGAGGGCAGCAAGGCGTTCGCCCGCAAGATCTGCACCGACCACCGGATCCCGGGGCCGCAGTGGTGGGCCTACGAGAACCTGGCGATGGCGCGCGCGTTCCTCGAGTCGCGCCCGGACGGTCCGATCGTCGTCAAGGCGTCGGGGCTGGCCGCCGGCAAGGGCGTCGCCGTCTGCAAGAACAACGAGCAGGCTCGCGTCGCGGTCTCCGAGTGCTTCGACGGCCGCTTCGGCGACGCCGGCAGCGTGGTGCTGTTCGAGGAATGCCTCGAGGGCCCGGAGGTGTCGCTGATCACGCTGACCGACGGCGAGACGATCGTGCCGCTCGAGCCGGCGCGCGACCACAAGCCGGTCGGCGAGGGCGACACCGGGCCCAACACCGGCGGCATGGGGGTGATCACGCCGGTGCCGCTGATGCCGCGCATGGCGACGCAGATCGAGTCGCAGATCGTGTTCCCGACGGTGCACGCGATGAACCGCGAAAAGCGCCGCTACCGCGGCTTCCTCTACGCCGGCCTGATGCTGACCACGAACGGCCCGCGCGTGCTCGAATACAACTGCCGCATGGGCGACCCTGAGACGCAGCCGCTGCTGATGCGCCTGAAGAGCGACCTGGTGCCGCTGCTGCTGGCGACCGCCGAGGGCAGGCTCGAGACCGTCGACGCGCCGGTCTGGGACCAGCGCGTCGCGGTCTGCGTGGTCGCGTGCAGCGGCGGCTACCCCGGCGACTACAAGAAGGGCGTGCCGATCTTCGGCCTCGACAAGATCGAGACCGGCGACGACCTGCAGGTCTTCCACGCCGGCACGCGGCGCTCGATCCACGGCGATCTGCAGACAGCCGGCGGCCGGGTGCTGGCGGTCACCGCGCTCGGGGACGACGCCGAGCAGGCGCGCGAACGGGCCTACCAGGCCATCGCCAAGGTCGAGTTCGACGGCGTGCACTACCGCAAGGACATCGGCGCGCCGAAGCCGAAGGTCTGAAGGCCCGGCCCTCGGGCGTGAGTCCGCGGTGCCCAGCCGCTATCGTGACCGCGGCGTGAAGCACGAACAGGAACAGAGCATCGTCGAGGAGCACCTGCGCAAGAGCGGGTTCCGCTGGACGAACCAGCGCGCGTTGATCGTGCGGGAAGCCCTCGAGACGCACGACCACTTCACCGCCGAAGAACTGCTCGACCTCTGCCGCAAGAAGGACCCGAAGGTCTCGCGCGCGACCGTCTACCGGACGCTGTCGGTGCTCGAGGATGCGGGCTTCGTCGAGGGGCTCGAGACCGGCGACGGCGGCCGCCGCTTCGAGCACGTGCTCGGCCACGAGCACCACGACCACATGGTCTGCCTCGAGTGCGAGAAGATCATCGAGTTCCGCGACGACGAGCTCGAGCGGCGCCAGGAACTGGCCGCCAGGCGGGTCGGGTTCAAGATCCAGCGCCACAGCCTGCGCCTCTACGGCCTGTGCAAGGACTGCCAGCGGGGGAAGCGCAAGAAGTGAGCGAGGCGACCGAACGGGTGCTGGTCGTCGACGACGAAACCGACCTCGCCGAGTCGTGCGCCTACTTCCTCGAGCGCGCCGGCTACCAGGCGCGCTGCGCCGCGTCGGCACCGGAGGCGCTGGAGTTGCTGCAGCGGGAGCCGTTCGGCGTGGTGGTCAGCGACGTGCGCATGCCGCGCATGAACGGCATGGAGCTGCTGGCGGCGATCCGCGAGCGCGACCCGGACATCGAGGTGCTGCTGATCACCGGCTACCCCGACCTGCAGATGGCGGTGTCGGCGATCAAGCAGGGGGCGTTCGACTACCTGGCCAAGCCGTACGCCGAGCAGGACCTGATCGAACGGGTCGGCAAGGCGGCGGCGCGGCGGCGCGTCAAGGAGAGCAACGAGGGCTTCCGCGAGCGCATGCGGTCGGGGGTCTCCGGTCGGCGGCTGATCCACACGTCGACGTCGTTCGGCGATGCGATCCAGATGCTCGAGCGCGCCGCGCGCACCGACGCGTCGGTGCTGGTGATCGGCGAGAGCGGCACCGGCAAGGAACTGCTCGCGCACCACCTGCACGACACCAGCGGGCGCGCCGACAAGCCGTTCGTGCCGGTCGACTGCACGTCGATCCCGGCGGAGCTGTTCGAGAGCGAGCTGTTCGGCCACAAGAAGGGGGCGTTCACCGGGGCCGCTTCGGACAAGCTGGGCCTGTTCCAGGTCGCCGACGGCGGCACGCTGTTTCTGGACGAACTCGGCGAACTGCCGCTCGAGTTCCAGTCGAAGCTGCTGCGCGCGATCCAGGAGCGCAGCGTGCGCCCGGTCGGCAGCAGCGAACAGAAGGACGTCGACGTGCGCATCGTCGCCGCGACCAACCGCGACCTGCAGAAGGAGGTCGAGCAGGGCCGGTTCCGCTCGGACCTGTTCTACCGGCTCGACGTCGTGCGCATCGCGGTGCCGCCGCTGCGCGACCGACAGGGGGACGTCGACGTGCTGGTCGCGCACTTCCTCGAGCGGTTCGGCAAGAAGGTCGGCATCACGCGGGTGCAGCCTACGGCCGCCGAACGGCTGCGCGCCTACCACTGGCCGGGCAACGTGCGCCAGCTGCGCAACGCGATCGAGCGCGCCTGCGCGCTCGGCCAGGGCCCGGAACTGCGCCTCGAGGACCTGCCGCCGGAGCTGCGCGAGGACGCGCCGGTGACGCCGCGCGCCGACGCGATCGAGGCCGAGGGCGGCACGTTCCAGGAGATGAAGGCGCGCCGCATCGCGGCGATGGAGCGCACCTACGTCGAGGAGCTGCTGACGCGGCACAAGGGCAACGTCACGCACTGCAGCGAGGAGGCCGGCATGGCCCGCAGCGCGTTCCAGAAGCTGATGCAGAAGTACGGCATCCGCTCGGCGGATTATCGTTCCTGAGCTGGCGATCCTGAGCTGGCTATCCTGAGCTGGCGATCCTGAGCTGGCGGACCGGGCTGCGGCTCAGCCGAGCTGGTGGGCGGGTTGGAACGGCGGGTAGCTGAGCGTGTAGATACCCAGGTAGTGGCCCTCCGGGTTGACGGCGACGAAGGTGCCGTCGATGGCCTGGGTGTGCTGCACCGACAGGTCGATCATGCCGGTGGTCGACGCGAGCGCCACGTCGACGTCGTGGTCGACGCTGCCGCCCGGCGCGACCGCGTTGAAAACGGCGATCAGCATCGCCATCGCCTCGGCGTCCGCGGAGCCGCCGAACATCACCCCGTTGACGTCGGTCACCACCGCGGTCAACGAGCTCCCCGGCAGCGCGAACTGCTGGCCCGCGGGGCCCTTCCTGCCCTTCAGCGTGATGCGGATGCTGCCGGGGATCACGGTCTTGATCTTGGTGATCTCCACCGACGGCGGCGGCACCGCGAGGGTGTAAGAGCCGCCGGGCAGGTCGACGATCGGGCTCGGCGTCTGCTGGCGGGTGTGGGACGGGTCCTGACGAGTTTCTTCCATGCGTCCTCCTTCCTGGTATCGGGATAGGTATTAGGATCGGAGCGATCGCCGCCTTGGCTTGCAAGGCCGTCACGTTGGATCGCTGTGGACCCGGCATGCCAATACCCGAGTACGACCCGACCAGCTGGCAGCTGATCCTCGATGCCGGGGGACGCTGTGCCGACCGGCGATCCGAGTTCGCCAACCGCTACGGCGCGGTGGTGCGTGCCTACCTCGAGGCGCGCTGGGGCGGTCGCGGGCGCCGCGGTGCCATCGACGATGCGCTGCAGAACGTGTTCGTCGAGTGCTTCCGGCGCGGCGGCGTGCTGGAGCGGGTCCGTGCCGATCGTCCCGACAGCTTCCGTGCGTTCCTGCTCGGCGTGACCCGCAACGTCGCGCTGCGCACCGAGCAGCGCGACGGCGGCCGCGGCGAGCAGCGGCTGGACACGGAGGTGATGCGGGGCGAGGCCGGTCCGGGCGCGCTCGAGCCCGAGCAGGCGTTCGAGCGTCGCTGGGCGCGCGCGATGATCGCCGAGGCGCTGCAGGCCACCGTCGCGCGGCACCCCGAGGATCGCACCGCCGAGTTGTTCGAACTGCGCTTCGAGCAGGGGCTGCCGATCCGCGAGATCGCCGGCCGCTGGGGCTGCGAGGCCGAAGAGCTGCACCGCCTGTACGCGCGGGCCCGGCGACGCTTCGGCGTCTGCCTGCGGCAGGTGGTGGCGCAGCACGAGGCGTGTTCGGAGCAGCAACTCGACGGCGAGTGTGCGCGGTTGCTCGCGTTGCTGCAGTAGGAGCAGCAAATGGACTCGGAACTGCTCGCGTTCTTCGGGGAAGGGGAGGACTCGCAGCACAACGCGTCGCTGCGGTTCCTGCAGCGGCACCCGTCGTTGCTGCGCGACCTGGACCAGGTCCGCGGCAAGCTCCGTGGGGTCGGAGATCCGGACGGTGACGGCGTCGGGCCGGGGCTGCCGAAGCAGGTCGCAGACCACGAGGTGCTGGAGGTGCTCGGGGCAGGCGGCATGGGGGTGGTCGTGCGGGCCCGGCCGACCGGCGGCTCGCAGGGCGGCGATGACCTCGCGCTGAAGCTGGCCGATCGCGGCGACCCGGTCGCCTGCGAGGCGCTCGAGCGCGAGGCCGAGGTGCTGCTGCGGCTGCGGCACGACCACGTCGTGCGCGCGCTCGCGACCGGGCAGACCGACACGCATCGCTGGTTGGCGATGGAACTGGTGTCGGGCACGGTGCTGTCGCGACGCCTCGACGTGCGACCTTCGGTCGACGAGGCGATGCGGTGGTTCGCGGAGCTGGCCGACGGGGTGGCGGCGCTGCACCGGCACGGCCTCGTGCACCGCGACATCAAGCCGGGCAACGTGATGGTCCGCAGCGACGGCTCGGCCTGCCTGATCGACCTCGGCCTGGTCGAGGCCGAGGGCGGCTGCGAGATCGGCTTCGAACAGCGCATGCTCGCCGGAACGGTGCCGTACATGAGCCCGGAGCAGACCCTGTCGGGCCTGCTCGCGCTCGACGGCACCAGCGACGTCTACAGCCTCGCGGCGACCATCTACGAGGCGTTGACCGGGCATCGCACCGTGCACGGTGCCACCCGCGGCGAACTGCTCGAACAGGTGGCGTTCGTCGCGGTGCCGCCGCCGTCGCGCTACCGACCGGAGCTCGGCGAGGCCGTCGACGCGATCTTCGCCAAGGCGCTGCACAAGCAGCGGCCCGGTCGCTACGCGTCGGCCGATGAGCTGCTCGAGGACCTCGCGCGGTGGCGGCAGGGGCGCGCGCTGGTGCACGCGAAGCTGCCCTTGGGGCAGCGCGCCTGGCGTCGGCTGCGTCGCCACCGTCGGGCGCTGGTGCTGGCCGCGGTTCTGGCCATGGTGCTCACGGCGGTCTGGTGGTGGCAGCGGGCGGAGCACGACGGACGGCGCGCTGCGTGGTCGCATGCCCTCGCGGCGGAGCTCGAAGGCCGCGATCCGCAGCAGGTCCGGCAGCGGCTCGAGCAGGGCCTGCGGGAGTTCGGCGACGACGACGCGTTCGTGGCCACCCTGCAGCGGTGCGCCGCCGACGTGGCCGACGTGCTGGTGCACGCGACGATCGCGGAGCTCGGCTTCGTCGTCGACGGCGCCACCTCGCTCGCGTCGTTCGCTGCGCGGGCGGCGCTGTCGGTGCGGCTCGCGCGGCATGCGGAGCGCGACGGGTTCGCGTTCGTGCGGCTCGTGCACCTCTGGCTGCAGCAGGGCCCCGACGCAGCCTTGCGGCAGCTGCCGGTCGGCGATGCGGCGGCGAGCGCCCTGCTCGGCGAACTGCGCGCGGTGCTGCTGTTGGAGGCCGAGGACCTCGACGGCTACCGGCGGCAGGTCGAACGGCTCGACGCCGTGACCACGGCCGACCTGCGGGTCGCGTGGTTGCCGTTGCGCGCCTACCGCAACGTTCGCGGGGCGTCGCTGGCACGCACGCTCGGTCGGCCCGCAGAGCGCGAGGCAGCGCTCGAGAACGCCCGCGGGGTGGTCGCGGTCGCGCGTTCGATGGGGGTGCCAGGGCGCTTGCTGCTGGTCTGCGAGGTGCTGCTCGATCTCGAGTTCGGCGCGTTCGCGCGGGCCGCGCGGGCGCTCGAGGCTGCCGAGGCCCCGTCCGCCAACACGGTGCCGTCCGCCAACACGGTGCTGTCCAACACGGTGCTTTCCGGCACGGTGCTGTACCGCGTGCTGGCACGCGCCCTCGCCAATGGCGTCGACGAGGGGGCGATCCGGGAACTGCGCGAACTCGCGGCCGGGTCGGCCGATCGGGAGGCGTCGCTGCGCGGCTGGATGGCGCGCAGCAGCCATGCCTACGGCCACCTTCCGGTCGCGTGTGCGTTCGTGCTCGGCTGGCCCGAGCAGGCCGCCGTCGACGCCGAAGCCGTGCGGCTGACCTACGCGCTGGCCGGGGCCGCGTTCGTCGCCGAGCGGTGGACGACGTGCCTTTCACTGTGCGAGCAGCTGGTCGGCTGGGCGCCGCAGGTGCCGGCGGCCGCGGCGCGGCGACGCGACGCCGAGGCGCTCGCGGTCTGGTCGGCGCTGCACGTGCTGCGCGCCGCCGTCGACGCGAAGGTGTCCGGCACGGTGGCGATGGCGGCGTTGGCGCGGCGCACCGTGGCGCGGCTGGCGGCTGACGACGCGCCGGATCCGAGCGTCGAGACGCAGGTCGCGGCGGCGCTGGCGCGGCTCTACGAGGCGCGGTTCCGCAGCGTGCCGGATCGCGCGGCGGCGCTGCAGCGAGCCCGCGACGAGGCCGGACGAACGTCGGCGCGCCTCGCGCAGGTCGTCGCCGAGCGCGAGGTCCCCGGAGCGCAGCCAGGCGCGAGGGCGGCGCTGGAGCTGCTCGACGAGGCGCTGCGGACCGTTCGCTAGCGGGCAAAGCCCCATCCGCACGCGTACCCGCCGCTTCCGCGATCACGGTTGGCAGCGCGTCCACTACATGGACGCGCTCCTAGCGGGCAAAGCCCCGTCCGCACGCGTACCCGCCGCTTCCGCGATCACGGTTGGCAGCGCGTCCACTACATGGACGCGCTCCTAGCCGCGTTCCGGGGAGATCGTCCCGCCGGCCGCGCCGGAAAAATCGCAGGCCGCCGTGCGTGAAAACGGCAGCTCCCGGGACTCCCTCGTGCGCCGGGCGATCGCTGCCCGGTGCCGTTCGCGGCGCTCGTCGCGGGCGCCCTGATTCCCAATCAAAGAACGAGGAACTCCCATGGCTGGAGGATTCATCACGGTCCGCAACGGCGGAGGCTACGTCGCGAAGTTCAAGGTCCGCTACACGCTCGCGGGCAAGAAGGTCACCAAGGAGACCAACAACTTCACGCTCGGCAAGAACAAGACGCTGCCGATCCCGGACGGCGCGAGCAACATCTTCCTCGAGGTCGAGGAGTATGTGTTCTTCGGCTCGACGTCGACGATCTTCACCGAGCAGTTCGACGAGCCGCCGCAGAACTACTACAAGATCTGGGGCACGACGCTGAGCCCGGCGTGGTGCCAGACGGACAGCCACTTCGACTGCTTGAAGACCTGCCCGGCGGCGCTCGAGAACCAGCACGGCCCGGCGGCGATGGCGGTCGCGATGGTGCCCGATCGCGACGAGCACGCGCACGCCGAGGCCGCACCGGCCGGGCCCGAGGGGGCGGAGCTGACGGTGCTCGGTGCCTCTGACTTCGCCGCTGCGGGCGGCCACGGCCTCAACGGCTGCATCGGCCTGTTCGCCGGCCTGTCGCTCTGCTACGACGTGTCGATCGCGCCGCCGAGCGCGCACGTCTGCCTCGAGTTCGCCGGCATCGAGCTGGCCTGCCTGGACCTGTCGGCCGCCAAGCCCTGCGCGACGCTGAAGGGCGACTACAAGCTGGTCAGCTGGGACCTCGAGCTGTGCCTGGACCTGACGGGCAAGAAGATCACGCTGAAGGGCAAGGTCTGCACCCTCGGGATGTGCAAGAAGTTCGACCTGACCGTGCTGAGCTGGTAGCGCGACCCCTGGCCCGATGCGGGGACGTTCCCTAGGGGAATGCGAACCCGCGTCGGCGCCACACGCCCCTTGGGAGCCGATTCGCGTGACGTGGCTAGGGAAAGCGTGAAGCCCCGGCGGCGATCGCGCCGATATCCCGCGTCATGTTGGGGAGGTGGAGGGGGCTGTGGCGGCGCCGCCGCAGAGGTGGCGCCGCGTCGGGGGAGCAGGTGTTCGAGGCGATCGGTCGCCAGCATGCGATGGTCCGGTTCACGCCTGAGGGCGACGTGCTGGATGCGAACGAACGGTTCCTGCAGGTGATGGGCTACGCCCTCGACCGGGTCGTCGGCAACCACCATCGCATGTTCTGCGATCCGCGCTTCGTCGCGAGCGCCGCCTACCGGCAACTGTGGTCCGGCCTGGCCCGTGGCGAGGGCTGCAGCGGCGTCTACCGGCGGCTCGGTGCGGGCGGCCGCGAGGTCTTCCTGCAGTCGAGCTATGCGCCGGTGCTCGATGCCCGCGGGCGCGTCGTCGAGGTCGTCAAGGTCGCGACCGACGTCACGTTGCGCAAGCAGCGCGAGGCCGAACTGGTCGACTGCTCGACGGCCGCGATCGAGTTCGAGCCGGACGGCACCATCCTGACCGCCAACCAGAAGTTCCTCGACGCGGTCGGCTATGCGCTCGCCGAGGTGGAGGGACGGCACCACCGCATGTTCGTGGCGCCCGCCGAGGCGGGCGGCGCGGCCTATGCTGGATTCTGGGAGCAACTCGGTCGCGGGATCCTGCAGCAGGGCGAGTTCCTGCGTGTGCAAAACGGCGGCGACGAACTGTGGCTGCGCGCGTCGTACATGCCGGTGCTCGACGATGGCGGCCGGGTCGTGCGCGTGGTCAAGCACGCGATGGACATCACCGCCGAGGTGCGCACCCGCGAGCAGTGTGCCCGGGCCAGCCGGACGCTCGGCAACGGCATGCGCGAACTCGATGCCGCCGCCACCGCGATCGCGGACCGCACCAGCGGCAACGCCGAGATCGCGGCGACCACGCGGCAACGATCGGAGCAGGCTGCGAGCCTGCTCTCGCAGCTCGGCGAACGCTACGCCAGCATCGGCGAGATCACCGAGTCGATCGGCGTCATCGCGCGGCGCACCAACCTGCTGGCCATCAACGCAGCGGTCGAGGCGGCGCGCGCCGGGGAATCCGGCAGCGGCTTCGCGGTGGTAGCCAACGAGGTCAAGGCACTCGCCGACCAGAGCCGCGAGGCGACCCAGGAGATCACCTCGGTGCTGCGCGAACTGCGCGAGTACGTCACCGACTCGGTCGGGGCGGTGGGCTCGATCCGCGACGACGTCGAGGCGCTGTCGTTGAACGCGGCCGAGGTCGCCGCTTCGGTCGAGGAGCAGAGCGGCGTCATCCGCGAACTCAGCGCGACGGCCGGCGAGCTGGCTGCGCGCAGCTAGGCTCGCACGTCCGGTGGACGGGGCACGGCTGCCGCGCGCACGACACTAGGCGTCGCCCAGCGCCAGCCGCGGTGGCCGTTCGGCCTCTTCGCCGGCCGCGAACAGCGGCTTCGGCGCCATCTTCGCCAGCAACGCGACCAGGTTCGACGGCACCTGCTGCACGCGGTCGTTCCACTCGGTGACCGTGTCGTTGTAGAGGCCGCGGGCGTGCGCGACCTTCTCCTCGATCGTCCACAGGCGGTCGTGCAGGTCGCGGTACATCGCGTCGGACTTCAGCTCCGGATACTGCTCGTGCAGCACCAGCACCGCGTTGGCGGTGGTCCGCGCGTGTTCCTCGTCGCGCACCTGCTGGTCGAGGCTGCCGCCACCGCGCAGCGCCGCGAGGTGCTGCAGGAGGTCCTGTTCGTGCTGGCTCGCGGCCTTGACGACCGCGACCAGGTTGGGCACCAGGTCGGTGCGCTGGGCGAGTTCGATCGAGATCTGCCGCTCGGCGACGTGCACCTGCTGGCGCAGCCGCACCAGCCGGTTGTAGGTCAGCAGCGCCCACACCGGGACCATCGCGGCGAGGCCGACGCCGACGGCCACCAGCCACTCGTGCCAGGGCCGCGCCTCGAGCAGCAACGCGGTGCCGCCGAAGCCACCGGCGAACATCCAGAACAGCGCGAAGAAGAACTTCCAGCCCTCGGCCGACGCCGATTGGCGCACCGCCTGGTTCCTGGTCTCGAACGTCACCAGCAGCGGCACGTTGCGCAGCGGCCCGAAACTGCCGTCGTCGCGCTTGACGCCGAACGCGCTGACCGGCGTGTCGAGCGGCACGATCCACGCCGAGTGGCGGCGGTCGCTGTGCTCGTAGTCGGTGCGCAGGCGCCGCTGTGCCTCGATCTCGCCCTCGGGCAGCGCGACCTCGATGCGGTCGCCGTCGTCGAGTTCGAACGCGCGCACGCCGTTGTCGCGGTGCACGGTACTCCAGGTGGTGCGCGACTGCCGGTTGCCCTCGCTGTCGGTGTAGTACTCGGTCTGCTCCTCCTCGATCGAGTAGCCGAACGCGACGCACGGCACGTCGAACCACGGGCAGCGCAGCGGCGCGTCGCAGCGCACCTCGCCGCGCAGCCAGGCGTCGTCGTGCGCACTCAGCGTGCGCACCGGCAGCAGCGGCGCGCGCGCGAACAGGAACGTCTTCAGGTCCTGCTTGCGCAGGCCCCACGCGTACAGCCAGCTGAGCAGCGGGCCCAGCACCAGCGCGCCAATGCCGATCGGAAAGGTCGGGATGGCGGCGAGCATGTGCGCGGCTAGCCCTCGGCCCTGGCGGCCCGCACCATCTCGCGGAACACGACCATGCCGTCGCCGTCCTCGGGCAGCGCGCCGTGTTCGAGCTGGGTGCGGCGCCAGTTCGGCATGTGGGTCGGCAGGTAGCTGCGGTCGGGGTGCGGCATCACGCCGAGCACGCGGCCGTTGTGGTTGGTCAGTCCGGCGATCCCGAGGGGGGCGCCGTTGGGGTTCTGCGGGTACTGCTCGGTCGGCTGGCCCGCATCGTCGACGTACTGCACGGCGGCGAAGCCCTCGTCGAGCAGCGTCTGCAGCGCTCTCGTGTCCTTGGCCATCAGGCGGCCTTCGCCGTGCGCGGCCGGCCAGCGTAGCGTCAGGCCCTCGGGCAAGAACACGCAGCGCGACTTGCGCGTCTGGAGCGTGACCCAGCGGCACTCGTAGTGGTTGCTGAGGTTGTGCGTCAGCGTGACCTCCTCCTCGAGGCGGTCGTTGCCGCACGGCAGCAGGCCGAGGCGCACCAGCACCTGGAAGCCGTTGCAGATGCCGAACGCGGTGCCGCCGCGGTCGATCCAGTTCAGCATGCGCTCGCCGAGCCGCGCCTTCATCTCCTGCGCGAGCACGCGGCCGGAGCTGATGTCGTCGCCGTAGCTGAAGCCACCGGGCACCGACAGGATCTGGAAGCGATCGAGCAGCTCGGGCTTCTCGAGCAGCTTCTTGATGTGCACGTACTCGCTGCTGGCGCCGGCGCGTTCGAAGGCGTGGTGGGTCTCGCGCTCGCAGTTGATGCCAGGGGCGCGCAGGATCAGGGCCTTGGGGGTGCTCATCGGGTCGCCTCCGCGGTCAGCGTGCCGTCGAGATCGAGCGGGCGCTTCCAGGCCTGCTCGGCGTCGGCCACCGTCAGGTTGGCCAGCTCGCTGTCGCCGTCGCGGTAGCGCAGCGTCGCTCTGGCGGTGACCTCGCCGACGACGGCGAACGGCACGCCGTGCAGGTTGGCCTCGAGGTCCTGCAGCCGATCGGGTGGGACCTCGAGCAGCAGGCGGCTCTGCGACTCGCTGAACAGGCGGCGGGTCGCGTCGAGTCCGCCGTCGGTCTGCATCGCCGCGACGTCGACGTCGCAGCCGAGCTTGCCGCCGATCGCCATCTCGGCGGCGGCGGCCATCAAGCCGCCTTCGCTGAGGTCGTGCGCGGCCAGCACGCAGCCGGCCTGGATCGCGCGGTGCACGCCGTGCAGCACGTCGCGCGCGGCGTCCTTGTCGACGCGCGGCGCGTTCTTGCCGAGCTCGCCCTTGGTCTTGTAGTAGACGCTGCCGCCGAGTTCGTCCTTGGTGACGCCGACCAGCACCAGCTTGCTGCCGGCGCGCTTCAGGTCGCTGGTGATCGTGCGGCGCACGTCCGGGATCACCGACATTGCGGTGACCAGGATGCAGCCGGGGATGCGGATGGTCTTTTCGCCCCCGTCTGCGAGGGTCGCGCGGAACTCGTTGTGCAGCGAGTCCTTGCCGCTGACGAACGGCGTGCGGTAGTGGGTCGCGAGCTCGCACAGCGCCTCGGTCGCGCGCACCAGCTCGCCCAGGCACTGCGGGTCGCGCGTGTTGCCCCAGCAGTAGTTGTCGAGCACGACCGTGTAGTCGGGATCGCCGCCGGCGGCGACCGAGTTGCGCATCGCCTCGTCGAGCGCGCACTCCGACATCGAGGCCGGGTCGATCTTGCTGTAGCGCGGGTTGAGGCCGTTGGACAGCACCACGCCGCGCGACGAGTCGAGCTTGGGCGCGAGCACGGCGGCGTCGGCGGGGCCGTCCTCCTTGATGCCGCACAGCGGCTTGCCGGCGCTCGCCGCCTGCACCTCGTGGTCGTACTGGCGCACGATCCACTCCTTGCTGCAGACGCCGTAGTCGGACAGCACGTCGCGCAGCGCCTGCGCGTGGTCGGTCTCCGGCGGCAGCTCCGGTTCGTGCAGCTCGGGCGCCGCGTAGCTCGCCTCGAGCACGCGGTCCGGCAGGCCGTCGTGCAGGAAGCCGAGGTCCATGTCGCAGTGCACCGCGTCGTCGTGCTTGACGACCAGGCGGTTGTCGGCGGTGAACTCGCCGAGCACGACCGCTTCGCAGCACTCGGCCTCGCAGACCGCCAGCAGGCGGTCGAGCTTCTCCGGTGGCACGGCGAGCACCATGCGCTCCTGCGCCTCGCTGATCCAGATCTCCCACGGCGCGAGGCCGGCGTACTTGAGCGGCGCGCGCTCGAGCTGCACGACGGCGCCGAGGCCTTCGGCCATCTCGCCGACCGCCGAGCTGAAGCCGCCGGCGCCGCAGTCGGTGATCGCCGAGAACAGGTCCTCGTCGGCGCAGGCCATCACCGCGTCCATCGCCTTGCGCTCGGTGATCGGGTCGCCGATCTGCACCGCGCCGCCGCTGAGCGACTCGCTCTCGGTGTGCAGTTCGAGCGAGCTGAAGGTCGCGCCGTGGATGCCGTCGCGGCCGGTGCGGCCACCGAGCGCGACGATCTTGTCGCCGGGGTTGGCCTTCTTGTGGGCGCGCGCGGTCGGCAGGATGCCGATGTTGCCGACGTAGACGAGCGGGTTGCCGACGAAGTTGTCGTCGAAGTGCACGCTGCCGTTGACCGTCGGGATGCCCATCGGGTTGCCGTAGTCGCGCACGCCGGACACGACGCCCTGCAGGACCGTCAGCGGGTGCAGGCAGCCCTGCGGCAGGTCCTTTCGGTCGAGGTTCGGCGGCGCGAAGCAGAACACGTCGGTGTTGGCGATCGGGCGCGCGGCCAGGCCCGTACCGAGCACGTCGCGGATGACGCCGCCGACGCCGGTGCCGGCACCGCCGAACGGCTCGATCGCCGACGGACGGTTGTGGGTCTCGACCTTGATGCAGACCGAGTCCTCGTCGTCGAACTTGACGATGCCGGCGTTGTCGACGAACACCGACACGCAGAAGTCGCGGTCGAGCGTCGTGGTGACGTTGGCGATCGTCGACTTCAGCAGGTTGTCGATCGTGCGGCCCTCGAAGCGCACCGTGCCGGTCAGGGTCTTGTGCTTGCAGTGCTCGCTCCAGGTCTGCGCGAGCGTCTCGAGTTCGAGGCGCGTCGGCGCGCGTCCGAGGCCGTCGAAGTGCGCCTGGATCGCCCGCATCTCGTGGCCGTCGAGCGCCAGGCCACCGTCCTTCGAGATCGCGACCAGCGCGGCTTCGTCGAGGCCCGCCAGCGGCACCTCGTGCACGGTCAGGTCGGGCGCCGGCGACTCGCCCGGCAGGCCGTCGGGCAGGCCGTCGACCAGGATCTGCTGCACGGTGTCGTTGGCCAGTCCCTTGCGCGCGATCGCGAGCAGCTGTTCGGTGGCGACGTCGCCGTGCACGTCGAAGGTCCGGTAGGTGCCGGCGGCGACCACCGGCAGCTGCATGTCGGCGAGCGCCTTCTGCACCGAGTGCGCGACCGGATCGGTGACGCCGGGCTTGGGCACGATCGTCAGCGTGTGCGCCGCGTCGGGCCGCGGGGCATCGGCGCCCGGCTCGTGCACGACGAAGTGCTCGATGACCGGATCGCACAGCACCGCCTTGGCGAACGCGTCGACCTGTTGGCGGGACAGTTCGGTCGCGAGCAGGTAGCCGCGCCGCGAACGAACGCGCGAGACGCCGGCGAGGCCGGCCGCGGTCAGGGTGCGCTGCGCCGCGTCACCGATGGGGTCCAATTGGTCCTTTCGGGCCAGAACATCGATTCGCCACGCCTGCATCTGGCAGCCAACATGCAGGTCCGGTGGGGGCGGCGCAAGAGCGGGGGAACCGGGCGTTCCGGTTCCCGTTGGCGGCTGCCGCTACCATGACCATCGTCCACATCTTTCCACAGGAGCCCGCCTGATGCGCCTCGCCCCTGCCTTCGCCGTGCTTGCGTTCGTGAGCCTCGCCGCCACACAGCATCCCTGGTCTGCCGTCGCCGTCAGCACCCACGGCCAGGGCTGCCAGCTCGTCTTCCCCGACCACGGGCTCTGCTTGCCCACGTTCGGCCCCACCTGCGAGGGGGCCGCCAGCCGCGCCGCGAGGATCGACCTGCGATGAGCCACCACCTGCCATGGGCGCGATGCGCCGTCCCGGTCCTGCTGGCCGCCGTCTGCTGCGGTGCGGTGGCGACCTCCTCCGGCCCGCCCGACAGCTGGGGGCCGTTCCGCAACAAGCGCATCGTGACCCCTTCCGGCAAGCGCTACGTGGTCGTTCGCAAGAAGGGGCTCGGCATCACGTTCGAGCTGTGCGCGCGACGCGCGGGCCAGCCGCCGCTCGAGTCCGTCGCGGACAGCGGCTATCCGGGTCTGTGGAACCTCGGCGGCAAGGACAAGGACGTCTCGCGCGACCCGAAGGACCGGCTGCTGGCCAAGGGCACCTACAAGCAGATGCCGATGCAGGTGCAGATCACCGACGGACTCGACGGCTTCCTGCTGTTCGACAAGTACGGCAACCTCGGCTACGGCGAGGTGGTCACGTGGATCGACGGGCGCGGCAAGGTCGTGTTCGAGCACTCGCTCGAGGACCTGTTCGGTGGCTCGCCGAAGGGCACCACGGCGACGGTCAGCTCGCTGTGGTGGAGCCGCGCCATCTGGCTCGACGCGCGCGCGCAGAGCATCATCGTGGTGACCTCTCTCGGCGAACTGCGCGAGGTCAAGGTCGCCGACGGCGCGATCTCGGAGCCGTCGGCCGAGCGCCTGATCGGCTGGGCGATGCACGGCGACGTCGGCGGCCGCGCCACCGCGCTCGAGGTGATCGCCGAGGGCGACGTGGCGCGCTGCGAGAAGGCGCTGCCGCTGGTTTCGGGCACGTTCCTCGACCGCTCGGAGCCGCTGTCGTTGCGGCTGCGCGCCGGCTGGATCCTGGCGCGCGTCGGCAACGAGCCCGGCGTCGAACGGCTCTACCTCGAGACCGTGCGCGGCGGCGACGAGGTCGCCGACGCCGACATGAGGTTCGCCGTGCGCCACCTCGGCGACGTGATGGGGGACCGGGCGCTCGCCGTGCTGCGCGACCTGATGCGCGGCAAGGCCAGCAAGGTCTGGGGCGATGCCTACCAGGCGTTCGCGGCGATCGGCGAGTCGGCCGTGCCGACGCTGCTCGAGATGGTCGAGGAGCAGGACCAGAGCGCCGACTACCGGGGCGGCGCGGTGCACGCGCTGGCCGAGATCGGCAGCGCGGCGGCGGTGCCGACGCTGCGTCGGGCGACGCGCTGCGGCAACAACTACGTCGAAGGAGCCGCCCGCGTCGCGCTGAAGCGCACCTTCTGGAAGGTCGTCGACCGCGCCTGGGCCCGGATCCCGAAGGACCTGGCCCGTGAGCACATCGACCTGCAGACCGGCGCGCCGCTGGTCGAGCAGCTCGGCGCGTTCGACAAGGAGTGGGCGCTGAAGCTGCTCAACGACCGCATCGACAAGACCGACCTGCGGTTTGGCCGCTACCTCGAGCGCGTGCGCGACGGGGTCGACTCGTAGCGTCGCGATCCGGCGATCGGGCGAGCGCTCAGTAGCTCTCGTCGTCGCTGGGGAACGAGCCCTTGCGGACGTCGGCGCAGAAGCCGCCGATGGCCTCGCCGATCTCGGTGGCCAGCTCGCGGTAGCGGCGCACGAAGCGCGGCTGGAAGCGCGTGAACATGCCGAGCATGTCGTGCGTGACCAGGATCTGGCCGTCGGTGTGCGGACCGGCACCGATGCCGATGATCGGCACCGTGGTCGCCTCGGCCATGCGCTTGCCGAGCGCCGCCGGGACCTTCTCGAGCACGATCGCGAACGCGCCGGCCTGCTCGAGCGCGACCGCGTCGTCGACCAGCCGCTCCTGTTCGTCCTGTTCGGTGCCGCGCGTCTTGTAGGTGCCGAACTGGTTGATGCTCTGCGGCGTCAGGCCGACGTGGCCCATCACCGGGATGCCGGCGGAGACCAGCTTCTCGACGGTCGGCGCGAAGGCGCGGCCGCCCTCGAGCTTGACCGCTTCGACGTGGCCTTCCTTGAGCAGGCGGCCGGCGTTGCGCAGCGCGTCGCTGATCGACACCTGGTAGCTGAGGAACGGCAGGTCGCCGACCACCAGCGCGCGCGCGCAGCCGCGGCTGACCAGTTCGCAGTGGTAGACCATCTGGTCCATCGTCACCGGCACGGTCGTGTCGCGGCCCTGCATGACGGTGGCGACCGAGTCGCCGACCAGGATCACGTCGACGCCGGCTTCGTCGAGCAGCGTCGCGAACAGGTGGTCGTAGGCGGTCAGGCAGGCGATGCGCTCGCCGGCCTGCTTGCGCTCCTTGAGCGTGGCCGTGGTGACCTTGCCCTTGGTGGCCACGCTACCAGTCTCCGAAGGTGTCGTCGTCGGCCGGCGGCGGGGGCGGCGGCGCGCTCGGGCTGCCGTCGCTGCCCGGCGGCGGCGGCGGCCGGTAGTCGTCGCCCTTGTCGTTGACGCGCGGGCCTCGGCGCTTGGGCCGGCCCTTGCCCTCGACGATGCTGCCGAAGGTCGGCACGCGCTTGGGATCGAGTTCGACGTCGAATGCCGACAGGTCCTGCGCGATCGGTTCGATCACTTCGACCTTGCCGCGGCGATCGCGGTAGCGCGGCACGACGCCGACGTCGCTGCGCACGCCGCCACGCGACTTCTTGCCGCGCTTGTTGCGGTCGCCCTTGCGGCCGTCCTTGCGTCCGTCGCCCTTGCGCCCGTCACCCCTGCGCCCATCGCCCTTGCGACCGTCGCGGCCCTGGCCATCTCGCTTCTTGTCGTCGCCCTTGCGGTCGTCGCGGCGCGAGCCGGCCTTCTGGTCGGCCTTCTTGGCCTTGACCTTGGAGCGACGGCGCTTGGGGCCGTGCTCGTCTGTCTCGTCGGCCTCGGCCCCGTCGGCCCCGTCGGCACCGTCGGCACCGTCGGTCGATCGGGCTTCGGCGGCGTCGCCGTCCTCGTGCTCGTCCTTGCTCCGGCCACGACCGCGACCACGGCGGCCGCGGCGGCGCCGACGCTTGCGCGGCTCGCCGTCCTCGTCCTCGTCGTCATCCTTCTCGTCGTCGTCGAACGTGACGTCCTCCATCGTGACGTCAATGAAGGTGACCTCTTCGGAGGCTTCGTGTTCGTCCTCTTCGTCGGCGCGCTCGTCGCGCGGGAACGTCTCGTCGTCGCTGTCGTCGCTGTCGTCGTCGTCGCGGCCGCTGCGGGCGACCATCGGGTCGCCGTGCGGCGCCGGTTCGTCGCTGGCCGGGAACGTGACGTCACTGAGGTCCTCGTCCGTCGCCGCAGCAACCTTCTTGCTGCTGCGCTTGCGGCGGCGCGGCTTCTTCTTCTCTGCGACCTCGGCCTCGCCGGTAGCCGCTTCGGCGTCGTCGCGCTCGGCCGGTTCGGACTCGGCGCGGTCGTTCACGGCCGAATCGCCCGCGGCGGAATCTTCCTCGGCGGAATCGTCCTCGGCGGTGGCAGCTTCCTCGCGCTCGCCGTCGTTCCGTTCGCTGTCGTCGCGCTCGTCCTCGTCGGCCCTGCGGCGGCGGCGCCGGCGGCGACGCTTCTTGCGCGGCGCGTCGTCGTCCTCGTCGGCCGAACGTGCGCTGCCGGACAGCCGGCTCGCGCCCCGGTCCGTGCCGGCCAGCTCGTGCCACTGCTCGACCACGGCCAGGTCGACGTCGCCGTCCTGCGCGCGGGTGCGCAGTTCGAACAGCAGCAGGGCCTCCTCGAAGTAGGGGCTGCGCACGAACGCGTCGATGCGGAAGCGACGCTTGTTCTCGGCCTGTTCGAAGCGGTGCTGCACGCCGCAGATCCGCTTCAGGCAGCCGCTGTCGCGGCGCGGCAGGCGCAGGTCGACGGCGAGCGAACCGAGCAGGTCCTCGGCGACCGACGACGCGCTGCGGGTCGGCTGGTTCTGGCGTTCGGCGGCGACCGCGTGGTACATCAGCACCGCGAGCAGCACGCCGTTGGGCGGCGGCTCGGCGCCGTTGGGCTGCGCCTGCACGAACTGGTCGAGCGCCTCGAGCAGCGCCCAGAACGACGCGCGATGCTCGTCGTCGGCGTTCTCGAGGAAGCGGCCGACGACCGGCACGAGGTACTGGATCGCGTCGACGTCGCGCAGCAGCTGAAAACTGTCGAGCGCGTGGCCGCTGCGCAGCAGGCGCAGGATCTCCTCGAGCACCCGCGGCGGTGCGGCGCGCACGAGGTCCTCGGAGGTCTCGGCCATCGCGGCGAGCGTCTGCTCCTCGACCTCGAAGCCGAGGCGGCCCGCGAACTTCGCCGCGCGCAGGATGCGCACCGGGTCCTCGCGGAAGCGCACGACCGGATCGCCGATCGTGCGGATCACGCGGGCCTCGATGTCGGCGAGGCCGTTGACGTGGTCGACGATCTTGTCCTCGGTGGGATCGAGGAACAGTGCGTTGATCGTGAAGTCGCGCCGCAGCGCGTCCTCCTCGGCGGTGCCGAACTCGTTGTCGCGCGTGATCAGCAGGTCGTCGCCGTCACTACTGTTGGCCTCGCCTTCCTGCGGGTTGCGACGGAACGTCGAGCACTCGAGGATCTTGGTGTTGCCGTGGAAGTGCAGGTGGGCCAGCTTGAAGCGGCGGCCGATGATGCGGCAGTTGCGGGGGAACGTTCGCTTGACCTGCGGCGGGCGTGCCTCGGTCGCGATGTCGTAGTCCTTCGGCGCGCGGTCCAGCAAAAGGTCGCGCACGCAACCGCCGACGAGATATGCCTCGTACCCCTTGTCGATGAGGCGCGTCACCGCGCGGACGGCGTCGACGTCCAGAACGGACAGGTCGTGGCCGGTAGGGGATAGGATCGTGGGTTCGATCTTCGTCAGTCCTGGTTGGATAACCGTTATGGAAGACAATGGTTTACCAACGCCCCGCGGGCCCGGGCAAGGCGTTTCTGCGCGCCGTCTCGCGGCGGCGGCCGCTGCCGTGGCTCAGGCCTGCAGGCCGCCGTCGACCGTCAGCACCTGGCCGGTGACGTAGCTGGCTTCTGCCGAAAGGAGATAGCGCACCATCGCGGTGACGTCGTCGGGGTGGCCGACGCGGCCGGCCGGGACCCGCGGCAGCATGCGCGCCTGCGACTCGCGGTGGCTGTGGTCGTGGTCGATCAGGCCCGGGGAGATCACGTTTACGGTGACGCCGGATGCCGCGACCTCGAGGGCGAGCGAACGGGCCAGCTGGATCACGGCGGCCTTGGCGGCGAAGTAGACCGGTGCGCGCAGCATCGCCTTCTGCCGGTCGGCGCCGGCTGCGGCGAACAGGATCACCCGGCCGCGCTTCGCCTCGACCATCGCCGGCACGACGGTCTGGATGGTCTGGAAGACCGTGTCGACGTTGCTCTGGAACAGGTAGCGGTAGCTGTGCTCGCTGGTCTCGAGCAGCGGCTGTTCGCTGAAGTCGCCGATCGTGTGCACCAGCGCGTACGGCGCGCCATGCTCGAGGCGGAACCGTTCGAACGCGTCGCGCACCGACGCCTCGTCGGACGCGTCGACGCCGCTCTTGCGGGTCCAGATGGTGCAGCGGTCGGCGAACTCGGCGGCGACGGCGCGGCCGATGCCCTGGCCGCCGCCGACGACCAGGACGCGGCCGTCGGGGATGGTGGGGGCGTCGCTCACGACTTCCACAGCCAGCCGACGATCTCCTTGAGCTTCGGCGGGTTGCCGGTCATCAGCACGCCCACGCGGAAGACCTTGCCGGCGGCTTTGAACGTCAGCCAGATCGTCACGACCAGCAGCACCGACGTCACGATGTACTCCCACGTCTCCGGCGGACCGGCGGCGCGGTTCATCATCGTGAACGGTGTGTAGATCGGGATGAAGCTGAGCACCCTGGCGACGGTGCCGTTGGGCTCCTGCGTGATGAACACCATCGCGATCAGCGGCACCATCAGCAGCATGATCACCGGCTGCTGCAGGTTCTGCGCTTCCTTCAGCGTATTGCAGACCGAGCCGATCGCGACCAGCACGGCCGCGTAGAGCAGGTAGCCGCCCAGAAAGTAGAGCACGAACGAAGTCAGGTAGCCGGTGTTGCTGATCGCTGCGATGAGGAAGCTCAGCGAGCCGCCGCCTTCCCCGAGTACCTGCGGCGCGATCCACGATGCCAGCAGCGCGAACATCACCCACGTGCCGATGATCGTCATGCCAGTGAAGGCGATGCCGTAGATCTTGCCGTGCATCAGCTGCGCCGGGCTGACCGACGACAGCAGCACCTCGATGATGCGGTTGCTCTTCTCTTCGACGGTGTTGGTCAGCAGCAGGTTGGCGATCGAGAAGATCGCGATCCAGAGGCCGTAGACGAAGCCGATCGGCGCCCACTGGTTGGCGGTGTCCTCGTCCTCGACGTCCTTGGATTCGCCGGTCTCGTCGACCTTCTCCTTCTCGAACTCGACCTGCTCCTGGATGCGCTTGGCGGTCGCCGCGTCGATGTTGGCGTCCTTGATACGGTCCTTCTGGATCAGCGTGGTCAGCGTGCTCTCGTAGCTGGAGCGCAGCTTGCTGTCGGTCAGGTTGTTGGAGACGTAGCGGAAGCCGTCGAGGCTCTTCAGCGGGTCTGGGCCGAGCACGAAGTAGGCGAACAGCTTGCCGTCGGCGACCATCTTGCCGAGCGCCTTGCGCTGCTCTTGCTGGCTCTTGTCCTCGAGGTCGAGGTCGTCGAGCGAGACGTATTTGTATCTGGCGCTGCGGCCAATGCCTTCGTAGCGCGCCAGCTTCTCGGGCGGCTGCGACTGCATCCATTCGTACATGGCGTACATCTGCTCGCCGGTCGGCGGCTTGTCCGGCTCCATGTCTGAGAGCAGCTTGCGAAGCTCGGGGTCGGTGTCCTCCGAGTTGGCCGCAGCCATCAGGTCCATGCTCAGCGCGAACATGGCCTGCACGTCCCCGTTGCGGAACGCACGTTCGGCGCGCTTGCCGAGGTCCTGGTCGCCCAGGTCGACAACAGCGTACTGCTGCACCTCCTTGAACTTCTGCAGGAGGATGCCGATGCCCATCGACGCGGCGATCAGGACCGGCACGATGAAGATGCCGATCCAGAACGTCTTGGTGCGGATGTTCTCGACGTATTCGCGCTTGGCGACGAGCAGGGTCTTGTTGGCCATCAGTTCGCCTCCCCGGCTGCGGCTGCGAGCGCGGCGTCGCGCTCCTCGACGGTGCGCACAAACACCTCGTGCAGCGACGGTTCGCGGATGTCGAAGCTGCGGATCGTCAGGTGCTCGACCAGCCAGCGCAGCGCCTCCTGCGGATCCTGGCCCTCCTGGAGGTAGAGCTCGGCCGCCTTGTTGTCGTCGTTGACGCGGTCGAGCCCGGGCAGTTGCTTCAGCACCGAGCCGTCACCGTCGTACTCGATCCGGATGCCCTGGTCGCGGCCCTCCTTGATCTGTGCGACTGTGCCCTCGAACGCGAGCTGGCCCTTGTGGATCATCATCATCTCGTCGCAGAGCTTCTCGGCCTGCTCCATGACGTGCGTCGAGAAGATGACCGTGCGGCCGTCGCGCTTCATGTCGAGGATCGTGTCCCGCATCACGTCCCGGTTGACCGGGTCCAACCCACTGAACGGCTCGTCGAGGATCACCAGGTCCGGGTCGTGGATGATGGTGCCGAGGATCTGGACCTTCTGGCCCATGCCCTTGGACATCGCCTCGCACTTTTTGTCGAGCCAGTCGCCGAGCCCGTATTGCGTCAGCAGCTCCTTGGCCTTGAGGTTGGCCGTGGAGGGGTCCATGCCCTTGAGCTTGCCGAAGTAGGCGACGATCTCCGCCGTCTTCATCTTCTTGTAGAGGCCCTTCTCCTCCGGCAGGTAGCCGAGGCGGTCCTTCACTTCGGCGGCGTCGGAATGGCCGAGCACCCGGATGGTGCCCTGGTCCTGGTGGAAGATGCTCATCACCATGCGGATGGTGGTCGTCTTGCCGGCGCCGTTCTGCCCGAGGAACCCGTAGATGCAGCCCTTGGGAACCGTGAGGGACAGGTTGTCGACAGCCGTGAATTGACCGAACCGCTTGGTGACGCCTTCGAGTTTGAGCGCGTGATCCATGTGGCGAGGCGGCAGGTGGCCGCAGGGCGCAGAAGATTGTCACCGTGCCCTCGTCAGGGCAAGCCCGGCCACCGGACGAACGCCTACTCGCCGTCGTCGCCGAGGAACGCGCCGTTGGTGAACACGAAGTCGTCCTCCTCGACGCGGTCGTGGCACTTCGAGCAGAACCGGTCCGGTCCGGCGCCACCGGTGCCGACCGCCCAGTGCCAGGTGTCGGCGCCGGTGCCTTCCTGCACCTTGATCATCACCGTCAGTTCGGGGGCCTGGTCCCGCCGCCAGTCGCGTTCGTCGGCGAACTGCTCCTTCACGACGACCGTGCCGACCGGGTAGGCATACGGGCCGTCCGACAGCAGCATCTGCTTGCCGACGTCGTTGACCCAGACGTTGCGGTAGCCGTCGGCGGCCTCGTGCACGCCGTCGAGGTCGCCGTTCGGGTCGCCGTGCAGGCCCTTCACGACCGAGGTCCACGAGCGGTAGTCCTGCCAGCGTGGGTCGGGCTGGCCCTGGAACAGGGTGCAGGAAGTGACGGCGGCGGCGAGAAGGACGGCGAGGGAGGACGTGCGCATGGGATGGCTCGGCGCCGTTCTACGCGCCGGCCGGGTCAGGTTCCCGCGGACGAACTTGTCGGGCGGCCGGCCGGTCTTTCGTTGATGTGGTCGCGTTCGTCTGCAACCCTCGACGATCGGAGACAGGAGCATCGGATGAGACAGACTGCGTTGGCCTTGGCGTTGTTCGTGTTGGCGGCCTGTGGCGCGAAGCCGCCGCACCAGTTGCCGACGATGAAGCAGGCGTGTGCGTTCCCCGGCACCGAGGCCGGGCTGCGCGCGTTCATGCGGCAGTTCGTGACGGTGCCCGATCGCGGTGGCCTGACCAACGGCATGCGCGCCGTCGCCGCGGACTATGACGCGGTGTTCGAGCCGGCGGCCGCGGCCCGGCTCGAGACCGCGCTCGAGCAGCGTTGGCACGATGGGCTCGCGTTCGCGCCGGACATCCCGGAGGAGCGCGCCGTGATCACCATCGAGAAGCTCGCGCGCGACGATGCCCGCCTGGTGGGGGTGGTCCGCGACGGTGTCGATCTCTACTGCGTGACGTTCGAGGACCGCGGTTCGCCGTCCGAGGCGATGAAGCTGCAGGTGGTCGCACGGGTCGGCTCGTGCTGGCGCCTGTTCCTCAACCCGTGGGATCACTTGTAGTCCCTGCGTCCCAGTCCACCGGTCCTCGTGCACGGGTCTTGGTGCACTGGTCCGGGCGCGGCATTCCTGGTGCGGCCGTAGCCGTCCCCGACCGTCCCTCGTTCCAACTGGAGGCCCTGCATGCCACCGTCAACCATCGTCTCTCCCGCCTACGACCGCGTCCGCAGCAAGCTGGACACCGGCGACATCGTGCTGTTCCAGGGCCGCGGCTTCGTCAGCCACATGATCCGGCTGGGCACCAGCAGCCGCTGGTCGCACGTCGGCATGGTCGTCAAGCAGGACGAGTGGGGCACGCTGATGTTGTGGGAGTCGCAGGGCATCCAGAACCTGACCGACGTGCTGACCGGCACCGCGCGCAACGGCGTCAAGCTGGTGGTGCTGAGCGATCGCGTCAAGACGTTCGACGGCGAGGTGTCGGTGCGGCGGCTGACCGGCTTCGAGCGCGACGCGGCGATGAAGCGCAAGCTGCGCGCGTTCCGCAACGAGGTGCGCGGCCGCCCGTTCGAGAAGAGCGTGCTGACGCAGATCAAGGCGGCGCTCGACGACGGCATCGGCCTCGGTCACAACGAGGAGGACCTGTCGAGCCTGTTCTGCAGCGAACTGATCGCCGAGACCTACCAGCGGCTCGGCCTGCTCGGCGACGAGCTGCCGTCGGCCGAGTACGTGCCGGCCGACTTCTCGAGCGAGCGCGAGGCGCGGCTGCACCTGCTGGGGAACGCCAGGCTGGGCAAGGAGCAGAAGCTGAAGTGACGGCGGCCTGACGTCAACGCGCAAACGCGCAACCACCGCATACGGAACCGGGTCATCCTGCGCCGCGAAGCGGCGCAGGATGAACCCGGTTCGGTGCGGTGGTTGCCGGGCGGGTGGTGCCCGGCGTGGTCTCGGGGGCCTAGTTCCAGGTGACGCGGCGCAGGTTGGTGCGGCCCAGATAGCTGAGGTCGTTGCCGAACGCGACGCCGACGATGTCCCAGGTCTGGCCGAAGAAGGTGGCCATGCCGAGCGCCGGGATCGCCAGCGGCTGCGGATCGGCGCTGCCCGACCACGCCAGCGGGTTGCCCGGCGTCGGCGTCAGGTTGAACAGCACGAACGTCAGCGCGTCCGGCTGCAGACCGAAGAACGGGCCGGTGTCGACCGGCAGCTGCGTCGAGGCGCTCATCAGCAGGAAGCCGAAGCCGGTCCCGTTCGGCGTGTTGTCGACCTCGAAGTAGGCGCCGAGCGGAGCGACCGCCTCGGCCCGCAGGCGGAACGGCTCGGTGGTTCCGCCGACCACCGCGCAGCCGCGCGAGTAGCCGTTGCCGTTGGGGTAGGTGATCGAGCCGTTGGCCGTCGCGGCGATGCCGCCGGGCGGGATGGTCGCGACGTTCGGCAGCACGTGGGTCGCGTAGTACTCACTGAGCAGGATGTCGCCGTTGTGGTCGAAGGCGGCGCTGCGGATCGTGCCCGGGCTCGATGGCGTGCCGAGCGTGCCGTAGTAGTACTGCGGCGCCGACGAGAACTGCAGGTCGACGCGGCCGGCGCTGCCGCCGGTCACGAACACCAGCTGCTGGCTCGGGCCGTCGACCAGCAGCTCGACCAGCGAGCCGAGCCCGCTCTGCACCAGCTGCGCGTTGCCGTTGCCGGACGCGAGCCGGAACACCCGGCCGTCGTTGGTGCCGACGTAGAGGTCGCCGGTGGTCGGCGAGACCGCGAGGCACGTCGACTTGTTGCTCCACGGCTGCGTGCCGGTGGTGATCGCCGTGGCGATGCCGGTGTCGACGTCGACGCGGTGCAGCTGGTAGTAGCTGCTGAGCAGCACGATCTCCGAGCCGGAGGCGTCCCAGGTCATCGCGACCGGCGACGCGAACTGGCCGGCCGGCGCGACGACCGACGACACCGTGCTGGTCGCGGAGGTGAACTCGATGCGGATCAGCTGGCCGTTGGTGGCGCCGCCGACCGTCGAGCTGCAGACGAACGAATCGGGCTCGCTCGGATCCCAGAGGATGTTCGCGATCCCGATCGGCGCGGCGAACGACGTCGACGACGCGCCGCTGGCGCTCAGCACGCCGACGTAGCTGTTGCCGGCCGTGACGACCTGGCCGGCCTGGAAGAACTGCGGAGTCTGCGCGTCGGCGATCGACGACAGGGTGAGGGTTGCCAGCAGTGGCAGGACGAGTTGGTTGGTGTTCATGCTCTCTTTCGTGGTGGTGCGACCGGCGACGTGCCGGCGCTGCCGCGGAGAGCGGGACCCGCTGCGGATCGGTTACGAGCTGGGCGAAAACGTCGGCGATCGAACCGGCGCACCCGGGCAGGTGCCGCGATCAGCGTCGCTCGGCCGCGACCAGCTCGAACCAGGCGGCCGCCAGCGCGGCGTCGGCGCGCGCCGACTCGCCCGCGTCGTGCGCGTGGATCGCCGTGCGCAGCGCGGTGAGCAGCGGGGCCCATGCGCCTGGCGCGGCGCCGCTGGCCGACGAAGCGGCGGCGAGGCCGCGGCGCAGGCGATCGCGGTCGGGCGCGCGACCGTCGGCCGGGGGCGGTGCCAGCAGCGACAGGTGCAGCGGCAGCCGTTCGTGCTGGCCGAACTCGTCCAGCACCGCGGCGATCCGGTGCGGCGCGAACGACGCGTCGGGCCCGTCGGCGGCGTCGTCGGTCCAGACCGTGCGGCAGGCGCGGATCCAGAACCAGTAGGCGCGGGCGCGGTCGCGTTCCGCCGAGCCGGCGTCGGCGGCGGCGATGCGGGTGTCGATCCGCTGCAGTTCGTCCTGGAACGTGCGCGCGTCGCGCACCGGTGGGGGATACGGGCAGCGATCCGGCCAGCCGGCCGTCGACCCCGGCCAACGCCAGAGCACCGCGATGGCGGCGGTGGCCAGCAGCAGCGCGAGCGCCAGCAGCCAGCGGCCGCGTCGGTTGGTTGCGGCGGTTGCCGGGCCGGCAGCCGATCCCGGCGGCCGATCGTTCGCCGTTGGGGCCGCCGCCGCCGCCGCGACGCCGCGGTCGCGCAGCCGGCTGCGGTCGTCGTCGGCCGTCGGGGCCGCCCCGCGGTGGCCGAGCAGGTGCAGGAGCTGCTGCAGGCCGAGATCGACCAGCGTCAGGCGCCGGCCGGCATCGCGGCCGCTGACCACCAGGTGTTCGTCGTCGATGGCGCCGTGCGCGAGGCCGAGCTGGTGGGCCCGCGCGATCGCGTCGGCCAGCTTCCCGAGGTCGCTGCGCAGCCGCGGCGGCGCCGCGCCCAGGTCGTCTTCCGCAGCCAGTGGGCGGCCCGGCACCCAGTCGCGCGCGAACCAGTGCTGGCCCGCATCGTCGCGGCCGATCGCGCGGAAGCGCGCCACGCCGCGCGCGTCGATCCGTTCGAGCGTCGCGACCAGGTCCCCGAGCCGCCGTACAAGCTCCGGATCGGCGCTCGGGGCCGATTCGATCACGTGCAGGGCGACCGGGCAGCCGTCGCGTTCGTCGTCGGCCAGCAGGGTGCGCCCCCAGGCTCGTCGCTGCACCGTCGTGCGGGCGCGGAACGGGCCGAACACGTGGCCCGACGGCGGTGGCTCTCGGTCGCCGACGTCGACGTCGGCGCAGATCTCGAGGATCCCGTGTCGGTGGTCCGGATGTCGGCGCAGCAGCTCCTGCAGCCGAACGGCCTGCTCGCCGGCGTCCTCGAGGTCGAGGATCTCGAGGGCGGCCTCTTCGATGGGGTCGGGAAGGGTCACGTCCAGGAACGAACTTGCAGCCGTGCACGGGCAGCGCGGGCCGCCATCCTCCGCCGCCGCGACTTGGATGTCACGTGCGGTTCGGCTAACACCCTGGCTGCAGGATCTGCGAGGATCCTGTAACCGCGCGCGGGGAGAGTCCGCTCCTGCTGCTGATGGGAACCACCATGCCAGAATTGCACCGTCTATCGTTGGCCGCAGCCGCCCCGGTGGCGCTCGCGGCGTTCCTGCTGCCGGCTTCGGCCGGTTGCCAGCAAGAGGCGCCGGACCAGGTCCGGGCGGCCCTGGTCGAGGCCTGCCAGGGCCGGAGCACCGCGGCGAACGTCGTGGTGTTCCCGATCCAGTTGATGGAGACCGACGGTCCCTATCTGCGCTTCGGCCGCGCCGGCGACAAGGTCGCGGACTGGGTCGCCAAGGGCCTGCGCTCGGCCAAGGTCGACGGTGGCGCGCCACGGGTGATGGTCGGTGGCCGGCTCGCGGCGTCGCTGCGCAAGGCCAACCGTCCGCCGGAGGCCTACGACCCCGAGTTCGCGCTCGACCACGCGGCGCTGGTCGGCGCCACCCACGCGGTGGTCGGCGAACTGTACTGGGAGTCGCGGCGGCTGCGCCTGGAGCTGCGCCTGTTCGACGTGGTCGACGGTGAAGGCGTCGAGATCGGCCAGTACGACCAGGACCTCGGCGGCCCTGCGGCCTGGCCCGGCCGCTTCGGCGGCAAGCTGGTCACGGCGATGGAGTCGGGCTCGCGCACGCCGTGGGCTGCCGGCGGGGTCGATCCCGATCCCGACGTCGAACTGCAGGCGATCGGCGAGGCGGTCGGGGCACGGATCCGCGACGCGGCCGGTGCTGCCTGGAGCCGGGGCCGGGTCGTGCTGGTCGCGGCGGACCAGCAGGGCCAGACGTCGCAACTGACCGGCGACGTGCTCACGGCGGTGCGGGCGGTGCTGGCCGACGCGGGCGTCGAGACCGTCGCGTCGGACGGCCTGGCGCGTTCGCTGCAGGCCGACCGTAACCGCTCCCTGTGGCACTGGGGCTCGGCGATGTTGTCCGGCGACCGGCAGGCGGTCGCGGCCGGCCTCGGCGAGGCCGGCTTGCAGCACGCGCTGTGGCTGCAGGTGCGCGACCGCGGCAACGGCACGTTCTCGCTGTCGGCGACGCGGGTCGATGCCGACGGCCGCACCAGTACGATCCCTTGCGGGACGTTCGGCCGGGTGCCGGCGCTCGGCGCGTTGATGGCGCGGCGCCATGCCGCGCAGCGCGCGCCGCTCAGCACCTTCGAGGCCGACCCGCGTTCGGAGCTGTTCCTGGCGGTCGATCAGGCCGCCCGCAAGCTGGCCGACGCCAACCGGTCGCGCCTGCAGCCCGGTGACGCGCTCGGGCTCGGGGGTCTGCGGCTCGGCTCGCAGCGCAAGTTCGACGACCTGCTCGACAGCTTCCGCGAACAGGTCGATCGCTGGCGTGCGGACCTCGAGCGCGAACACGCGTCGGCCGAGCCGGTCGAACGGCGCCGGCTGGTGCTCGACTCGGAGGCCAAGCTGCAGTTCGGCGACCGGCTCTACCGTTCGTTGCGCCAGGCCGAGGGTGCGCTGGCGCAGATGGAGCACGCGCGGCTGGCGATCACGGCGTCGACCAGCGATCTCGAGGACCTGCGTTCGCGGCTGCGGGATTCGCTGGCGGCGGCCGGGCTGCCGTTCGCCGGCGGCGACGAGGAGATCGAGAAGGTGCTGGCGCAGCACCGCGCGATGCAGGACGTCGCGATGCTGCTGCGCGAGCCGATGCCGCTGCCGTCGGTCAGCGGGCCGCGCTTCATGATCGACGCGCGGGTCCGCGACGAGGGCAAGGGCCGCGGTGTGGTGGTGACGGCGTGCCTGCTCGACATGCACACCGGCCGGCCGACGCCGCCGGTCGAGGTGGCGACGCTGCCGGCGTGCCGTGACGGCATCCTGAAGATCGTTGGCGACATCGCGGCGAGCCAGCTGGCCGTCGAGGTGCCGAAGCCGGATCCGCGGCTGCTGGTCGACGTCGAGGAGGCCAAGGTCGCACCCGAGCCGGTGCTCGCCAGCGGCGAGCAGACCGAGACCGAGGCCGAGACCGAGCAGCCCGCGTCGGACGAGACCGAGCAAGCACCGCCAAAGCCTCGACCGGTGCGCAACCTCGAGCGCTTCCTCGAGGCGCGCGTCGGCAACGTCGTGATGCAGTTCCAGCGCGGCGAGCGGGACTTCGTGCACCACCGGGCCGGCACCTGCTTCGCGATCCGTCTGCCCGACGGACGCGGCGTGCTGGTCACCAACCGCCACGTGGTGACCGGTCGCGACGAGAAGACCGGCAAGATCGTGCTCGCGACCGAGACCCAGACGTTCGGCTTCCCCAAGTCGATCTGGGTGCACTTCCCGACCGCCGACGGCGGCACCGAGAACTTCGAGGCCAGGGTGCTCGGCTGGTCGCCGCGCTGTGACCTGGCGGTGCTCGAGGACCGGCGGCGCGATCCGGTGTTTTTCGAGATGGCGCCGGCCGACTCGGTGCAGCTCGGGGATCCGCTGCTGGTCGCCGGCTACCCGGGCAAGTCGCACGAAGCGCGCGGTCTGCAGGACGTCGTGGTCGTGCGCGACGACAACGGCACGCCGCGGATCGGAGCCGACGGCCGGGCCGTCACCAAGGCCTCGGACCTGATCTTCAGCGGCGGCGCCGGCGACGTCAAAGGGCTGGTCGACATCTTCGTGACCCGCGGCGCGTTCAACTCGTTCGGCCGTCCCAAGCGCGGCGAGTTCCTCGGCCGCAGCGCCGCGTTCGACGCCAGCGCGTTCCACGGCAACAGCGGCGGTCCGGTGATGACCCGCGACCTCAAGGTGTTCGTGGTGCTGAACAGCGGGCGGTTCACGGCCGAGGTCGGCGAGAGCAACCCGCTCAACCTCGGCCTGGTGCTCGAGGACCACCTCGAGGAGCTCGTGCGCCTGGCCGGCCAGGAGGGCAAGTGAGCGACTTCCGCAGCGACCTGCCGCGGCAGATCGGCCGCTACCTGATCGACGAACGGATCGGCACCGGCGGCATGTCGGTCGTCTACAAGGCGCGCGATCCCAAGCTCGACAAGAAGGTCGCGCTGAAGCAGCTGCTGCCGGAGTTCGCCAACGACCCCGACAAGCTGCGGCGGTTCATCGATGAGGTGCGCCGGATCGCCCGCCTCGACGACCACGAGTCGATCCTGAAGGTGTTCGATTACGGCGAGGCCGAGGGCGGCCCGTACATCACGATGCAGCTGCTGGTCGGGGGCGACCTCGCGACGCAGCTCGACGAGGGCGCACCGCTGTCGTCCGAACGGGTGCGCAGCATCGTCGCGGCGATCGGCGGCGCGCTCGAGTACGCGCACCGGCACGGCGTCGTGCACTGCGACGTCAAGCCGAGCAACATCCTGATCGACCGGCTCGGCAAGCCGTTCCTGGCCGACTTCGGCATCTCGCGGGTGATCAACGACCTGCTCGCCGGCGACGAACAGATGCCGAGCATCTACACGCCCAAGTACGCGAGCCCCGAGCAGGTCCGCGGCCTGCAGCCCGACGAGCGCAGCGACATCTACTCGCTGGCGGTGGTCGTCTACGAGATGTGCGCCGGGGTGTCGCCGTACGGCGACCGGCCGAGCCTCAGCGCGCTGTGCGACGCGATCGTCGGCGAGCCGCCCGCGCCGCCCAGCCGGCACAACCCGTCGGTTCCGGCCGCGCTCGACGCCGCGCTGCTGGCGGCGCTGGCCAAGGATCCGGAGGGGCGGCCGCAGGACGTCGGCGCGTTCGTGCGCAGCGTGATGGCGGCGCTCGACGCGGCGCCGACTCCGGCGAGCGAGCGCACCACCCAGGTCAGTCCGGGGCCGTTGCCGCAGCAGCCGGCGGCGCCGCGCGGCGGCGGCGGCGGGCTGCTCGTCGCCGTGCTGCTGCTGGCGATGGTCGGTGGTGGGGTCTGGTGGTTCTGGCCGCCGCTGGACGACGGCGACGGGCAGCAAAGCGCCGAGTCCGACTGGACGCAGGGTGAGCCAACCGAGGACGACGCGAACGCCAGCGATGGCACCAGCCGCAGGGACGGCGTGCCGGCCGACGCCAGCGTGCAGCTGCGCGTGCCGCCGGTGCCGCCCGGCGAGCAGCGGCTGGCGCGCATCCTGCTCGACACGACCGGCAGCCAGCCCGAGGTCGCCGCCGAGGCGCTGCGGCAGGTGCGGCAGATGGCCGCCGAACTGTCCGCGCTGCCGCGCTACGGCGTGGTCTCGGTGGCGGTGGCGCCACAGGCAGTCGGCGACGACGACCTGTCGCGCCACGTCGCGCTCGCGGGCGCCGACGCGATGCTGCTGGTGCGGCTCAACGGCCGCGCCGACCCGAAGGTGCTGCCCGGCGTGACCCGCTACCGGCTCGAGCTGTCGGCCTGCGAACTGCTCGTCGCCGGACTCGATCCGCGCGCGGCGCCGGCGCGCACGGCACCGGTCGCGGCGGGCCCGCCGGCGGCGCTGTTGGCCAACTCGGCCGCGGCGGCGGCGCAGGTCGGCCTCCAGGCGGTGCTGCCGAAGGCGACGACGTTCGCCCGCGAGTTGCTGCAGCAACTCGCCGACGCCAAGGACCGCCCGTACCTGGTCACGTTCGACGCGGACGGGGCGCAGGCCCAGCGCCTCGAAGCGCTGTGCGAGCGCCTGCGGCGGGGCGAGGCCACCGAGGTCGAACTGCTGGCGACCGCTCCCGACTGGCGCGTGCTGGTCCGGTCCGAGCAGGCTCCGGCGGCGTTCGTCGCCTCGTTGGTCGACGCGGTCGCCGCCGAGTTTCCGGCGCTGCGCGACCGGGTCCCGGCGGCCGGCTCCGACGAGTCCGGCAGCTACGTGGTCGCCTTCGAGAACCACTCGCGCAACCTGACGGTGCGCCTGGTGCCGTGAAGGTGTCGGCCGCCGTGCCCGTTCTTCCGTTCTTGTAACCGTCTGCCCGCGCCCTCCGCTCTCCCGGGCGCGAACCGCATTCCTACCACCACACGTTCGATCCGATCATGAAGCACCCGATCCGTCTCGCTGTCCTGTTCCTCGCCGCTGGCCTCACGACGTCGTGCGCGTCGGCGCCGGTCCGTGACATCAACTACTACTGCACGGCCGAGGTGTTCGAAGGCCTGATGCAGGATGCTTGGGCGAAGTGGCGCACCAAGGGCGGTGTCGACAAGGCGCTCGCGAACAACGAGCTGGCCAACGAGAACCTGCGCGTCACGATGACCAACTGGGACAACCACGTCACCGGGCTCAACGTCGCCAGCCTCGACAGCGAACTGCGGGCCGCGGTGTCCCAGGAGGATCGCTGCCTCTACATCGACCGCGCCGCGATGCTGATCCTGTTGGAGCGCGCCAAGGCGGACGGTGCCCGCGTCGATCCGTCGCGCCCGGAGCAGATCTTCCTGCCGCAGGTGCGGGACATCTACCAGGCGGCGCTGCGCAAGCAGGGGCAGAACATCCACTTCGCGGCCCGCGGCACGCTGACCAAGCAGCGCGACGTGCTGATGTTCGAGATGTCGGTGCTCAACGTCGACACCGGCCTGACCCAGTCGGTGATCGCGCGGCAGACGATCCCGGACCTGCCGGACGAACTCTACTAGTCCCGTCCGGCGAAGCGACCCGTCGACCAGGGCTCCTCACGACCCGATCCCCACCCGACCCGATCCCCACCCGACCCGATCCCCACACGACCGTCATGATCCGTTCTTGCACCCTGCTGTTGTTCGCGCTGTGCATCGGCTTCGCCGGCTGCGCCTCGTCCCCGACCTACGACGGCCGTCCCGACAGCCTCGCCGAGGCGGGGGACCAGTTGATGCAGCAGGCGTGGGCGGCGTGGCGCACCAGCGGTGGCCTGCGCGAGGCGGTCGACGCGACCGAGCTGGACCGGCAGGTCCGGATCGCGGTCGTCGACTGGCGCATCGACGGCGGTGCCGACCTGTCCCGCGACGAGCTGCAGCGGGAGCTGCGGCATCAGGTCGCGTCGACGCCGCGCTGTCGCTACGTCGCCCCCGAAGAGGTTCGCGCGCTGGTGCGCGAACTCGACCACGAGGCCGAGGCCGCGAGCGCGGCCGGCGCCCGCGCCTGGCAGCTGTTGTCGCAGCCGCCCGCGACGTCGCCGTCGACCCCGCGCATCGACATGGTGGCGCGCGCGACGATCCGGCGACGCGGCGAACGGCTCGTCGCCGACCTCGAGATCGTCGACGCGCGTTCGCGACGGCAGTTCTCGGTGCGCGGCGAAGTGCTCTACTAGTCTCCCCTACATACGTTTCGACCTCCCCCCGAAGCAGGTGAACCTGATGAAGACGTTGCATTCGATCCCCCTGGCGCTGCTGGCGCTGGCCGCGGCGTGCTCGGCCCCCGGCGCCGACGTGCGGCTGCAGAACAGCTACCTCGTCGGCGACTTCGACGGCGCCGAGGCGGTGGTGCGCGACGCCGGTTACGGCGACAGCGCCGAGCTCGAGTCGAGCCACTTCCTCGACGCGATGAACCGCGGCATGATCCGCCTCGCCGAAGCCGACGGTACCGCCGCGTGCGAGCAGATGAGCCACGGTCAGCTCTACCTGAAGTCGCTGCTGCTGACGCCCAGGGGCTTGGCGGGCACGGCCACCGAGGCGGGGATCTCGATGCTCGGCGACGACTATGCGCTCGAATACACCGTGCTGCCCTACGAGGTCACGATCGCCGAGTCGATGCTGGCCCTGGCTCATGTCGCGAGTTCGACGGCCGCGACGCGCAAGGAGCACTTCGACCAGGCGCGCAACTACTCGCGCGACGCGTCGAGCCGTTCGATCGCGGAGTGGTCGACGGCCTACTTCGGTGAGGAGACCGCCGGCACGCTCGGCGACGGCTTCCGCGTCGACCACACCCACACCGGGCTGGCGCACTTCATCTACGCGAGCTGCCTCGAGCACGTCGACGGCGCCCAGGCCGCGAAGCTGTTCGAGGAGGCGGCCAAGATCGAGGACCTGCCCGGGATCCGGGCGCACGCCGAGAAGGGCGCGCCGGCACCCGGCACGCAGCCGGTCTGGGTCTACGTCGTCGATGGCCCGGGGGTGGTGCGCGTTCGCGAGGACCTGAAGGCCGGCCGCGACGTGCAGACGCTGGTGCGCTACTTCTACACCCTGCAGCGGCCAGGCCAGAACCCGATCGTCGACCTGGTGCCGACGATGACGTTCCCGGTGCCGGCGCTCGCCGAGATCGAGAATGGCGTGCAGCAGGTGATGGTCGCGGTCGACGGCGGCCAGCCGACCGCGGTGCCGCTGATCGCCGACATCGCGCGCACGGCGCAGTCGACGTTCGACATCGATCGCGACGTGCGGATCGCCCGCCAGATCGTGCGCCGCATGATCCGCGAAGGCGGGCGGGCCGTGGTCAAGAACAACGGCAACTCGTTCTGGGATTGGCTGGCGGGCCTGTTCAACCAGGGCGCGACGGCGCTCGAACGGGCCGACCTGCGCGCCTGGCAGACGATGCCGGCGGGCGTGCGCGCGGTCCGGCTCGACCTGCCGGCCGGCCGCCACCGCGTCGACCTGGACGTGCGCGGCTCCGCCGGTGCGATGAAGATCGCCAGCGCCTCGGTGCCGGTGAAGCTCGCCGACCGGCCAGCACCGTCCGGCACGTCGATCGACATCGAGGTGCCCGAGGGTGGGGTGCCGGCGTTCGTCGTCGCGGTGGTGCCGTCCGCCGCGTGCGTCGGCACGCCGTCGACCAACCACGCCGCGGCGGCCGTCGAGGCCGCACCTGTCGATCCGCAGGCCGACCCGCAGTCGAACCCCGAGGCCGCGCCGCAGCCGCAACCCCGATCCAGGCGAGCCGATGCCTCCCGTTCCCGGTGATCCGGCGCCCGAGCGCGACGACGACAGCACGCTGTTCATCGCGCAGCGCGTGCAGGAGGGGCGGCAGCAGGCGTGGTCGCGGCTCGCGGCCAAGATCGACGAGTTCCTCGGGCGGACCCGCAACGTCCGCCAGCTGCCGTCCGCCTACGAGCCCGACGACTACGTGCAGGAGGTGCTGCTGAAGTTGACCGTCGAGATCCCGCGCATGGAGCTGCGCTCCCGCAAGGAGTTCTGGGCGTTCGTCCGGCGCGTCGCCGACAACGTGCTGCGCGACCTGCAGCGGCTGGTGTTGGCCGACAAGCGCGGCGGCGGCCGCGAACGCCTGCTCGACACGGCCAATCCGCACGGCATGGACCTGCAGGATCCGGCCAGCTGGTCGGCGAGTGCGGAGTTCCGCGGCCGCGAGATCGAGCAGCTCGAGGAGGAGTGCGTCGGCGCGCTCGGCCGCGACGAGGCGCGGCAGGTCTACCTGCTGCGCCGCCGTCAGGGGCTCAGCTACGAGCAGATCGCCGAGAAGGTCGGACGCAACAAGCCCGGCACGGTCAAGGTCATCTACAAGCGGTCGCGCGACGTCGTGATCGCCCGCCTGCGCGACCGGCTCGACGGCTACGCGACCGGGCTGGCGAACCTCGACTGAACGCGTCGGGTTCAGTTCTCCAGCAGCCGCCGCGGCGCGAACATCGGCAGCGCCGGGTGCTCGCTGCTGCCGTCGACGATCATCTCGGCGAGGCTGCGACCGGCGAGGAACGCGAACGACAGGCCGTAGCCGTTGAACGCCAGCAGCGCGAACTCGCCGGGCTGGCCCGGCAGCGCGCCGCACAGCGGCAGGCCGTCCGGCGAGCCGGCCATGATGCCGGTCCACACGTGCGGGAACGGCACGTCGCGCAGCGCCGGGAAGTGCTCGTGCGCATACTGCAGCAGGTTGTCGGTGATCTGCCGGTTGTGGCCGGAGTCGTCGACCAGGTCGTGCTCTTCACCCGGGACCGACCAGCGCATGCCGCCGATCACGAAGCGGCCGCGGTGCATGCGGAAGTACTCGTAGCAGAAGTTGCTCGACATCGCGTAGTCGGGGAAGCGACCCGCGATCTCGTCGGGCAGCGCATCGGTCGCCAGGATCTGGCCGCGATACGCGAACACCGTGCGGGCCAGCAGCCCGGTGCGGTCGAGCTGGGGCGAAAGCGACGACGTGCAGTGCACGACGATCTGGCACGGCAGGCTGCGGCCGTCGTCGAGCTGCACGGTGAAGTCGCCGGCCTCGCCGTCGATCGCCCGCACCGCGCAACCCTCGGCGATCCGGGCGCCGGCGTCGCGGGCGCGCTGCGCCAGCCCGCGCACCATCGCCGCGGGCTGCACGATCGCTTCCTCGGCGAGGAACAGGCCGCCGTGGAAGCCGCGTGCCAGCGGCAGCCGTTCGGCGACCCGGTCGGCCGGGACCAGTTCGTGTTCGCGGCCCTCGTCGGCCAGCAGGCCCGCGGCCTGCTGCAGTTCGCGCCACTCGTGCGCCGTCTCGGCGAGCCGCAGCCCGCCCTGCTGACGCAGGTCGCAGGCGATGTCGGCGTCGCGCAGTTCCTGCAGCATCACGTCGTGGTTGCGCTGCAGGAAGTCCCACAGCAGCGGTGCGCGCTCGCCGCCGAACTGGCCGTGGATGCGGTTGTAGTGCTCGCCGAGGCCGAGCAGCAGCTGGCCGTCGTTGCGGCCGGATGCGCGGCCGGCGACCTCGCCGGCCTCGAGCACGACGACGTCGATGCCGGCGCGGGCGAGGTGCAGCGCGGTCGAGACACCGGCGATGCCGCCGCCGATCACCGCGACGGTCGCGCGTTCGGGAACCGGTTCGCGAGGAAGGGCCGCTGCTTCGCGCAGCCAGGCACTCGTCGTTGCGGGTGGGTGGGCCACGGCGAACATGGTGCGGGCGCGACGACGCCGTGCAAGCGATCCCCCCGCGGCGGCGACCGGGCGGTGCGAATCTACGCCACTCGGCGTAGGCGAGCGGCAGGGGGCGGCGGAGGGGGCGGCGGGCGGCGACCGCGCAGCGGGGCGGACGTCGTCGGGTGGCTCGCGGGGGCCGCGTTGGCGGCTACCGGGCCGGTCGCAACCGGAACGGGGCGCCGGTCAGCCCTTCATGATCGCCAGGAGGAACAGCATGCCGATGCCCAGCAGGGTCAGGGCGACGGACGTGCGGTTCAGGCCGGCAGCGGAGGTGGTGGTGGTTCCTTCTCGCATTGGCTCGGGGTGGTGGGTGGTCGTCTCCATCGCAGTCGTGCCGTTGGTGGTGGTGGGTGCGGGCTGGTCGGCCCTGGCATGACTCCGCGGAGACCGTGTCATCGTTTAGTCCGACACCGATCGGGGGTTGCAGGTGTCGGAGCGGGTCGGGCAGAAAAGTTCGGATGGGTGGTGGGGGCTACTACGGGGCAAGGACGAAAGCGCTCCGCGCGGCACGCGGACTTTGAAAGTGCTTTTCACCAGGGCTCCGCTAGAGTGTTCGGCCAATTCTCCAACGACGAGGGCGGGCCACGACCGCCCGCGGGAGCGAACTTGCGCCCTCGCGTAACGAGAACACTAGCCCTGGACCGTCACATGAGCAAGGAACTGCGTCTCTTCACCAGCGAATCCGTCTCCGAAGGCCACCCGGACAAGGTCTGCGACCAGATCTCGGACGCCGTGCTGGACGCCATCCTCGCCCAGGACCCGAACGCCCGCGTTGCCTGCGAGACGATGGTCTCGCGCGGCTTCGCCGTGCTCGCCGGTGAGATCTCCACGACGGCCTACGTCGACTTCCAGGAGACCGCCCGCAACGTCATCAAGGAGATCGGCTACGACGATCCCGAAGTCGGCTTCGACTCCAACTCCTGCGCGGTGTTGACGTCGATCCAAGCGCAGTCGGCCGACATCGCGCTCGGCGTCGACGAGGCGACCTCGGCGAGCAAGGAGCAGGGCGCTGGCGACCAGGGCATGATGTTCGGCTACGCGTGCAACGAGACGGACGCGCTGATGCCGTTCCCGATCCACTACAGCCACCGGATCCTCGAAAAGCTCGCCGAGGTCCGCAAGAACGGCAAGTACGCGTTCCTGCGCCCGGACAGCAAGAGCCAGCTGACGGTCGAATACGACGCCGACGGCAAGCCCAAGCACGTCAACACGGTCGTCATCTCGCACCAGCACACTGCCGACGTGTCGACCGAAGAGCTCGCCGCGGCCCTCAAGCAGACCTGCCTCGAGGTGCTGCCGGCCGAGATGGTCAACGCCGACACCCGCTGGTTCCTGAACCCGACCGGCCGCTTCGTCGAGGGCGGCCCGAAGGCGGACGCCGGCCTGACCGGTCGCAAGATCATCGTCGACACCTACGGCGGCATGGGCCGCCACGGCGGCGGCGCGTTCTCGGGCAAGGACCCGAGCAAGGTCGACCGTTCGGCTGCCTACGCCAGCCGCTGGGTCGCCAAGAACGTCGTCGCCGCTGGCTACGCCGACCGCTGCGAGGTCCAGGTGGCCTACGCGATCGGCATCGCCGAGCCGGTCAGCATCCGCTGCGATCTGTTCGGCACCGGCAAGGTCGACGAGGACAAGCTGACCGCGGCGATCCGCGAGGTCTTCGACCTGCGCCCGGCCGGCATCATCCGCGACCTGGAGCTGAAGCGTCCGTGCTTCCGCGCGACCGCCGCCTACGGCCACTTCGGCCGCCCGGACTTCGCCTGGGAGCGGACCAACCGCGTCGAAGCGCTGCAGAAGCTGCTCGGCTGATCGCCCGAGCTCCTGCCGACGCGGACCCGGCCGATCGAGCCGGGATCCGGACCCGGGCCGCACCTGCCGGCCCCAGCCCCCTCGTCCAGGCGACCGGATTTTGCCGGCGAGGGCCTGACGGAACGGGGATTGCTCCGGTCCGGTCCATCGTCCCTTCCGCGAGTCGGTTTCTGGCTCGAAGTTGGTTTCGCAGCGGCGGTTCCCGACTAGGAACCGATAGCTTGGAAGTCGTCCGGTCGGGACCGGCACACACTCCTCGGCGAGGTGGACATGCAAGAGCAAGAAGTCGAAGTCTCCTTCTGTGACCTGTGCGGCACTTCGGTGCCCGCCGGTGACATCGAGTCCAAGCAGGCGATCGTGCACCAGGGCAAGACGGTCGGCAGCTGCTGCCTGTCGACGCTGCGTGGAGCGGTCCCGCCGCCCGTTCCGCCCGTCGCCGAAGCGCCGAAGCCGGCGGCCACGCCGGTCGAGAAGGCCGCGACCGCGGGCGACGGCAACCGGCTGATGACCGTCGCGATCGTGCTGCTCGCCGCGCTCGCCGGCGGCGTCATCTTCCTCGACAGCCGGATCTCGCGGATCGAGGACGCCTGGACCCAGGCCCAGAGCGACAATGAGACCCGCCAGAAGGCCGACAGCGAGGCGCTGCTCGGCGTCGGGCTCAAGCTCGACGGCGTCGCCAACCGCGCCGACGTGCAGTCGCTGCGCGACAAGCACGCCGAACTCGCCACCGAGCTGGCCGGGCTCGAGGCCGCGGCCGGCAAGCGCCAGGCCGTGATCGAGCAGGAACTCGACGGGCTGCGCCGCGCCGTGCGCACGGCCGAGGACAAGATCGTCGACTACCGGCCGCTGTTCGAGGACCTGCGGCAGCGCCACACCCGCGCGATCGCGGCGATCGAAGGCATGCGCGACCGCGTCGCGGCGGTGCCCGCGTCGGTCGCCCCGACCGAGGAGCCGGTCGACCCGACGCCGAGCGTGCCGACCAGCGACCTGCCCGCGGACCTGGCCGAGCAGGTCAAGAACCTGGCCGCTGCCGATCCGGCGGTGCGCTTCGAGGCGGTCGACGTGCTCGTCGAGAGCAAGAACCTCAAGGTGCTGCCGCACCTGCTGCCGCTCGCCAAGGACCCGGACGCATTCGTGCGCCGGTTGACCGTCGAGGGGCTGCGCGAGTTCCAGAAGGCAGAGGCGATCGATGCGCTGGTCGACGCGCTGCGCGACGAGGACGAGAACGTCTGCGACACCGCCTGGCGTTCGCTGCGCGACATCTCGGGCCAGAAGTTCCCGTTCGATGCGTCGGCCAACAAGGAGTCGCGCGCCCGCGCGGCGCAGAAGTGGGCCGACTGGTGGGCGAAGGCCCGCGATACGTTCGGTTCGTAGCGGCGCCGCTCGCGGCTGCCGAATCGGTTTGTCCGCCTTGTCGACACTCGCGGTGGGAATCCGCGGGGCGCCTGCTACAAGTTCCCGGGACGACCTGCGCTGTGTGAGCAGCCGGGGACGTCTCCTAGGAACACAGCATGACCTGGCACAACCGCACGAAGATCGTCGCGACCATCGGTCCCGCCTCGCACACCGAAGAGACCATCGAGGAACTGATCCGCGTCGGCGTCGACGTCTTCCGGATCAACTGCGCGCACGCGAGCCACGATTCGATCCGCAAGATCGTCAAGCGCATCCGCAAGATCGCCAAGCGGCTCGACGCCGCCATCGGCATCCTGGCCGACCTGCAGGGGCCGAAGATCCGCGTCGGCAAGCTGAAGAACGCCGAGCCGCTCTACCTCAAGCGCGGCATGAAGGTCGTGATCGACTGCACGCCGGACGTCATCGGCGAAGCGAAGGAAGACGGCTCGGTCTTGATCGGCACCGGCTACGAGCGGCTCGCCAAGGACGTCGGCCGCGGCGAACGCATCCTGCTCGACGACGGCAACCTCGAGGTCAAGGTGCAGCAGGTCGACGGTCCGCGCATCACCACGAAGGTGGTCTACGGCGGCATGCTGATCCAGTCCAAGGGCATCAACCTGCCGGGCACCAAGGTCTCGGCGAGCTGCCTGTCGAAGAAGGACCTCGCGGACCTGAGCGTCGCGATCGAGGCCGAGGTCGACTTCGTCGCGCTGTCGTTCGTGCGCATGGCCTCCGACGTCGAGGAACTGCGCAAGCACATCCACAAGCGCAAGGGCGACGTGCGCATCATCTCGAAGATCGAACGTCCCGAGGCGGTCAAGAACCTCGAGTCGATCCTGGCGGTGACCGACGCGGTGATGGTCGCGCGCGGCGACATGGGCGTCGAGCTGGGCCCGGAGGTCGTGCCGCAGGTGCAGAAGCGCATCATCGAGCTGTGCAACCAGGCGCGGAAGCCGGTGATCACCGCGACCCAGATGCTCGAGACGATGATCGCCAACCCGCGTCCGACCCGCGCCGAGGCCAGCGACGTCGCCAACGCGATCTACGACGGCACCTCGGCGGTGATGCTGTCCGGCGAGACGGCCTCCGGGAAGTACCCGGTCCGCACGGTGCGCACGATGGAGAAGATCGTGCGTTCGGCCGAGCAGGAGGCCTACGTGTCGATGAGCGACCGGCGCCGCCGGCTGCGCGACCACATCTCGCCGTCGGAGGCGACCGTGCGCGCCGCCGCGTTCGCGGCCTACAACACCGGCGCCAAGCTGATCGCGTGCTACACCGAGACCGGCTCGACGGCGCTGCAGCTGGCCGGCGAGCGGCCGCCGACGCACGTGATCGGCTTCACCCCGTCGCAGCGCACGGTCCAGAAGCTGGCGCTGGTCTGGGGCGTGATCCCGCGCAAGGTCCGCGCGGGCCGGACCAGCCACGCGCTGACGCTCGACGGCGACCGGATCATGCGCGAGCAGGGCATGGTCAAGCCGGGCGACCGGGTCGTGCAGATCGCCGGGACGGTGCGCCAGGCGGGCCTGACCAACACGATGAGCATCCGCACGATGTAGGTGCGGCCGGCGGGCCCGATCCGCCAGCAGCGGCCCCGCCGCGGCCGGAATCCGGGGATCGCGGCCAAGGGCACGGCGGGCGCCGGTTCGGCGTTGACACGGCCGAGGATCTCGGTAGTCTGTTCGCCCCTTTCCGGTGTCTCCAGCCCCGGCTGGCGGCTCCTTCGTCGACGTATCTGATCATGACCAAGACCACTTTCGCCACCGTCGAAGCGAACCACGAAGCCATGAACACGTGGCGCGTGATCGACGCTACCGGCAAGACCCTCGGCCGTATGGCCACCGAGATTGCGACGATCCTGATGGGCAAGCACCGTCCGGACTACACGCCGCACATCCTGGTGGGCGAGGGCGTGATCGTGACCAACGCCGACAAGATCAAGCTGACCGGCAACAAGGCCAACACGCGCGTCTACACGTTCTACACCGGCCACCCGGGTGGCCTGCGCGAGAAGGTGCTGGGCGAGTACATGGAGTCGGCTCCGGAAGAGGTCGTGCGCCTCGCCGTGCGCCGCATGCTGCCGAAGAACCGTCTGGCTCGGCGCATGATCGCCCGCCTGAAGGTCTACCGCGGCGAGGCCCACCCGCACGCCGCGCAGAAGCCGGCCGCCCACAGCTAACCCGTCGACCCAAGCAGGAATACCACCGTGGCAGTAGTCAACCCGTACATCTGGGGCACCGGTCGCCGCAAGACGTCGACGGCGCGCGTGCGCATCAAGCCGGGCACCGGCAAGTTCATCGTCAACGGCAAGGAGGTCGACGCCTTCTTCGTCACCGAGGACACCCGTCGTTCGGCGATGGAGCCGCTGAAGGTGACCGAGACCCGCAACAACTACGACGTGTGGGTCAACGTCGACGGCGGTGGCGTCACCGGTCAGGCCGGCGCGACCAGCCTCGGCATCGCGCGCGCGCTGCGCACCGAGAACGAGAACTTCGAAGGCCTTCTGCGTGAGCACGGCCTGCTGACCCGCGACAGCCGCGAGGTCGAGCGCAAGAAGTACGGCCGCCACAAGGCGCGTCGTTCGACGCAGTTCTCGAAGCGCTAGGAACTCGGCGCGCTGGAACGACCCCAGCGCGCTGCAACCCCGCTCGCTGGAACCCCCGCGCTGGAATCCCCGCGCTGGAATCCCCGCGCTGGGAACGCCGCGCCGGGAACCCTGTTCGCACCGATCGCGCGCGCCTCTGGCCGCGGCGACGGGCGCACGCTCGGCATGGAGCCGGCCGACGGAACGGGATACGCTGGCGGCGCCCCCACTCCGCGCACGGCGCGGCTGCGACCCTCTCGAAGATGGCTGGCCACTCCCATTCCGCGAACATCCGGTTCCGCAAGGACCGCGTCGACGCGAAGCGCGCGAAGACGTTCTCGAAGCTGTCCCGCATGATCACCGTCGCCGCCAAGGAGGGCGGCGGGGAACCCGACGCCAACGCCAAGCTGCGGCTGGCGCTCGACAAGGCGCGGGTGCTGAGCATGCCGAAGGAAGGCATCGAGCGCGCGATCAAGAAGGGCACCGGCGAAGGCACGATCGGCAACTTCGAGGAGATCGTCTACGAGGGCTACGGCCCGGGCGGCGTCGCCGTGATGATGGAGATCCTGACCGACAACCGGAACCGCTCGGCGGCCGACGTGCGGATGATCATGGAGAAGTGCGGCGGCAACCTCGGCCAGAACGGCGCGGTCAACTGGATGTTCGACCGCCGCGGTCGCTGGGTCGTGCCGAAGGCGCGGGACGACGGCGACGACTGGACCGAGGAGGCGCTGCTCGAGGTCGTGCTCGAGTCGGGTGCCGACGACCTCGGCGACGACGGCGACGTGTTCGTCGTGCTGAGTGCGCCCAACGCGTTTGGCGAGGTCAACGCGGCGCTGTCGGCGGCGAACGTGCAGTTTCGCGAGGCCGGCCTCGCGAGCGTGCCGACGCAGCGCACCGAGGTCACCGATCCCGACGTCGGCAAGAAGCTGATGAAGATGATCGACGGCCTCGAGGACAACGACGACGTGCAGGAGATCTTCACCAACGAAGCGTTCTCCGACGACGTCCTGAAGGCTCTGGAGGGCTGAGTTTGGCGGATACGAAGCGGTGGTTCTGGGTCGGCACGAGGCCCGAGGTTCGCGACGCGTTGGTCGAGGTGTTGGGCGGTCCGCCGCAGGACGGCGCGCTCGACGTCGCTGCGGGCGACCTCGTCGTGGTCGACCCCACGGCCGACGGCGAAGCCCAGGCGCAGTTGCCGTTCGGGCACGCCTACAGCGGCGTGCGCGCGCTCAAGCAGCAGCGCGGGGTCGCCGTCTACGTGTTGGTCGACGAGGCCGACGCGCTGGGCGTGCAGCTGGCGCGGTTCGCGCTGGCCGACGGTGTGCTGACGTTCCGCGAGGACGGTTCGATCGGCACCGACGAGCTGCGCACCGGCGGGCGCACGCCGCGACGCCCGTCGGTCGACGACCTGCTGGCGCGGCTGCAGAAGGAGGCCGGCGAAGGTGGCCAGGAGAGCAGCCTGCAGCGCCTGATGCGCTTCGAGCGCGAGGACTCCCTGCTGACCAAGCTGCAGGACCCGGAGACCGGCCTGTTCGACGGTCCGTACGCGACCCTGAAGCTCGACGAGGAGTGGAAGCGTTCGCACCGCTTCCACCAGCCGCTGTCGCTGCTGTTGCTCGACCTCGGCTTCGCACCGGACTTGACCGACGTCGACCGGCGCGCGGCGCTGGCCGAGGCGGCCGGCGTGTTCCTCAACGAGTGCCGCGACATCGACGTGCTGGCCCGGTTCTCGCCCGAGGTGTTCTTGTTCTTGCTGCCGGGCACCGGCGCCGAGGGCGCCCAGGTGCTCGCCGACCGCATCGTCGGTTCGCTGACGGAGCGCCTGCAGGGGCTGGTCTCGGCACGTCCGGCGGGGGGGCTCGCCTCGGTGCCATCGGCGGAGATCTCCGATCGCAAGCGCTTCGTGGCCGTCGCCGAGGCCTGCCTGGAGCGGGCCCAGGCAGGGGGCACTGGCGGAGTTTGCAGCTCCTGGCAATAGTCGGAAGGGAGGCCGTAGGCCCGTGCTGGCTCGTCGCGCCCGGTGCGCGGGCCCGCCATCCGTTGCCATGTTCGACCGCTTCATCCGCCTGGCCAGGGCCAAGAAGGCCCTGCGAGAACAGCGCTACTTCGACGCCCTCCAACAGGCCTCGGACCCGCTGATCGAAGACGATCGGCGTTCCGAGGCCATCCGTGCCGAGGCGACGCAGCAGCTGATCCGGCGGGCGGAGGCCCGTCTCGAAGGCGGCGACGTCTCGACCGCGCTGGTCGAGGCGAAGCGCCTGCGCCAGGTCACCAGCGGCGAAGCCGTCGACGATCTGGTGCGGCGGTGCGACCGTGCCGGTGAGCAGCGGGAGCAGGCTTCGGCCGAGCGGCGCACGACCCGGGCCGAGTTCCGGCGGCTCGTCGACGCCGGCCAGCTCGCGAAGGCCGACGCGCTGCTGGCGACCCAGGCGGCCGGCGCCGACGGCCTCGCCGAGATGCACGAGCACCTGGCCCAGCGTCGTCGCCAGGCGACCGACCTGCTGGCGGCCGCCGTCAAGGAGGCCGAACGCGGCCACGGCATGGCCGGCCTCGAGACCTACCGGCAGGCGGTCGCGATCGACGACGCGCCGCTCGAAGCCGCCCGCGCGTCGGCCCTGCGCAAGCTCGCGCAAGGCTGCGTCGACGAGATCGAGGCCGCGGGCAAGGTCGCGCGCGCCGACGTCGACCAGCTGGTCGCGGCGCTGGCCGCCTTCGACAAGGCCTGCCGGCGCCTGCCCGGACTGCGCGACGAACGCGCCATGGCCGGGCTGCAGGCCCGCCTGGTCGAAGCCGTCGACCGCCACCTGAAGAAGCTCGACGCGTTCGCTCCGGCCGCGGCGCTCGGTCGCGCCGCCGCCGCGGCGGGCGTCGAACTCGGGGACGACGGGGACCGGGCCGTGGCTGCGCTGGTAGCCCTCGACGGCGACGGCAAGCCCGAATCCCGCGTCGCGGCGCTCGCACAGCTGGAGGACGCCGCGGGCCGCGCCGGCTACGGCAAGCTGGCGCGCAAGGCCCACGCGGGCCTCGCGGACAACGCGGCGGGCGAGCACCAGCTGACCGCGGCGCGCGAACTGCTCGAAGCCGGCCAGCTCGATGCGGCCCGGCAGCGGTTCGTCGCGTTCCTCGACGAGCACCCGATGCACGAGGGCGTGCGCAAGGAACTCGAACTGCTCGACGAGAGCATGGCCGACCTCGATCGCCGGCTCGCCGACGTGCGCATGGCGCTGCGTTCGGGCCGCCTGCGCGAGGCGTGCACGGCGGCGATGTCGCTGGTCGGCACCGAGCGCATCGCCGGCGAGGCGCAGCAGATCCTGGCCGAGGCGCGCAGCCGCATGAAGCTCGTCGACAAGGGGCTCGACGAGGTGCGGGTGTCGCTGCACGGCCGCGCGGCGGCCACGACCGAGGGCGTGCGCCACTGCCTGAAGCGGCTCGAAGAACTGCAGAAGGTGCAGGTCGACCACGTCGAGCTGCCGAAGCTGATCGCCGCGGTGCAGGCCGAGATCGACGCGCTGGAGCAGTGCGAGACGGCCGCCAGGGCGCTTGAGAACGGCAACCTGGACGCGGTCGCCAAGGCGGTCCCCGAACTGGTCGCCGTGCGCGGGGAGCTGCTCGGCGTCGAACGCATCGACGCCAAGCTATGCCTGATCGGCGACGGCATCCTGCAGCACGGCGAACGCGCGCTCGGCGACGGCCGGCTGGCCCAGGTGCAGCGCTGCGGCGGCCTGCTGCGGCAGCTCGAAGCGGTGCGCGCGGACTTCGTCAGCCGTGCCGACGCGTGGCGCAGCCAGCACGACGAGCGCGAAGCGCGCGTCGCCGAGTTGCTGCAGCAGGCCAAGGCGGCGCTCAAGGAGCGCGACCTCGCCGAGGCCGAGCGCTGCGTCGAGCAGGCGCGGCAGCAGTGGCGGGAGTCGGCCGAGGCGCAGGCCTTTGCCCACCAGCTCAGCAAGCTGCGCAAGCAGACCCACACCCTCGAACAGGTGGCCGCGATGACGGAGGAGAAGGACTTCCTCGGTGCGCACCAGAAGCTCGCCGCGATGCCGAACGTGCCCCCGATGCTGCGCACCCGCGTGTTCGACATGAAGCAGGACCTCGCCAAGGCCCAGGGCCTGGAGGGGGCGTTCCTGCTGCGCGTCGACGAGGGCGGCGAACAGCTGGTGATGCGCGGGGAGAGCGTCTCGGTCGGCAACGTCCGCCAGGGCAGCGCCGACCTGCCGGTGCTGGCCAACCTGGCCGGTCGCCACGCCTCGATCCGTCGCAGCATGTCGTTCCACGGCGGCATGGAGGACACCGTGGTCGCCGAGCAGGGCGAGGTGCACATCGGCCGTCGCAAGGTCGACAAGCACGTGCTGAAGTCCGGCGACCTGGTGCGCTTCGGGCCGGCCCTCGGCGCGGTCTACCAGCGCCCGACCTCGCGGTCGCTGACCAGCAAGCTGACCCTGCAGAGCGGCTTCCAGGTGGCCGGCACCGACCGGGTGCTGCTGATGAAGGACCGCGGCCGCGACGGCCGCATCCTGATCGGCCCCGGGCGCGACGTGCACGTGACCGTGTCGCGGGCGACCGGCGAGGTCGAGCTGTTTGCGAACAACAGCGGCCAGATGCGGATCTACTGCGAGGCCGGCGGTTCGATCGACGGCACCGTGTTCAAGGGCGAGCACCCGGTTGCGGCCGGGCAGATCGTCGAGGCCTGCGGCATCACGTTCCTGCTGTTGCCCTGGCAGCCGGTTCCGTAGCTGCCGTTCGCTGGCCGAAGGCTCCGTCGCGGCCGGTCTGGGCCGTTGTCCGCAGGCGCTCGCGACGGTCGCACACCCCCCGGGAGATCCTCCCACAGCAAATCCGGAATAGTCGCGCTTCGGGCCCGAAACCCCGCCCGTCCAAGGAGGTGCCCATGCTCGCTTTGCTGTTGTCGACCTGCATCGTCTGCCCCGCTGCCCAACAGGAGCCCCAGTTCTCCATGGCGGCGGCCGTTGCGGTGCGCGGCGACACCGAGTTGAGTCCGGCCCAGGCCCTCGCCTCGGCCGAGGCCCGCGTCGACGAGCACGTGCGCACCGTCTGGAAGGAGCGCGCCGAACGGGCCGCCGAACGCTACCGCCCGTTCTGGATGCCGGCGATGCTGACCGACACCGCGCTCGAGCGCTGGCTCGCCGACCTGCCGGTCAAACGGCTGGTCGCGCGGGTCGACCGCGAGGACAAGGAGCGCGTGCACGAGTTCGGCAACAGCTACCAGACCACGCTGTGGATCGCCGAGAAGCCGGCCCTGGTCGAGCGCGGCGAGCGGCGCCTGCGCGCCGAACTGCACCGCCTCGAGCGGACCACGGCGGTCAAGGCCGGCGGCGTCGCCGCGGGCTGGGTCGTGCTGGCCCTGTTGCTGGCATGGCTCGATCGCCTCTCCCGCGGCTACATGACCGGCCGCCTGCGCGCCATCGGCCTGCTCGGCGGCGTCCTGGTGCCCGCAGCCCTGTTCCTGGTGTAGCATCGCATGCAACCCATGGAGGCCCCTCGCATCGACTCCGAGTCCAAGAGCCCCGTCATCCGGGTGGACTGGGAGGCGTTCTATCGGAACTACCGCAAGCCCGGCTACCTGTCGGGCTTCGAGATCGTCAACAAGCTCGGCGGCGGCATGTTCGGCCTCGTCTTCAAGGCGAGGAAGGAGTCGATCGGCAAGGACTACGCCGTCAAGTTCTTGAAGGTCGACGACGACACCGTGCGCGACGCGGTGATGCGCGAGATCGACAACGTCGGCTTCTTCGCGCAGATCGACCACCCGAACCTCGTGTCGATCGAGGACAAGGGCACGATCGACGGCATCCCGTACCTCGTCATGAGCTACGCCGGCGAGGACACGCTGCAGAAGCGCCTGCAGGCGGGGGACCTCGATCGCGAAGGCGCGCTGCACGTGTTCGTGCAGGCCGCGCGCGGCGTGCAGGCGCTGCACGACCACTCGCTGGTGCACTTCGACCTGAAGCCGGCCAACATCTTCCTCAAGGGCGACGTCGCCCGCGTCGGCGACTACGGCCTCAGCAAGCTGGTCTCGGCGTCGCGCAACTCGCTCAGCTTCGGCCGCGGCACGCCCTACTACATGGCGCCCGAGATGCTGCAGCGCCGCGGCGATGCGCGCAGCGACGTCTACTCGCTCGGCATCATCCTATACGAATGCCTCTACGGCGAGGTGCCGTTCCGCGGCGACTCCGAGTGGGAGGTGCTGCGCAAGCACGAGACCGCGCCGGTGGCGTTTCCGCCGACCGCGCTGCGTGAGGATCGCGAAGTGATCCTGCGCTGCCTGCAGAAGCGTCCCGAGGACCGCTTCCAGTCGGCGGCCGACCTGCTGCGCGCGCTGTCCGCGCCGGTCGCGCTCGGCGAGAGCATGATGATCGGCGCCGACATGGTGCCGCCGCCGATGGAGCCGGTGCCGTTGGAGTCCGCGCAGTTGGAGCCGCTGCCGGCCGTGGCGCCGCCGCCGTTGCCGATCGTCGACGAGCCCGCGGCGCCGCCCCCGATCCCCGGGGCCGATGCGATTCCGCAACCGAGCCAGGCGCCGCTGCCCAACCCGGTCGACGGTCCCGCCGGGGCCGAGAGTCCGCGCGGCATGCCGTGGCAGCAGGAAGAGGTCGAACGTCCGCGCGGGGTCGTCGCGTTCTTCGTGCGCGCGATGTTCGCGCTGATCGACGCGGCGGTGCGCCTCGCGATGCTGCCGGTGCGCGCCGTCAGCGCGTTCGCCAGCCACGGGGTCGTCTGGCTGTTGCGGCTGCCGTTCCGCCTGTTCGGCTTCCTGGTGCAGGTGGTCGGCATGGTGCTGGTCGTCGCGATCATCGTGCTGATCATCGTGACGCTGTTCTCGCTGCTGGCTGCCGCCTGACGGGCATCGGACGGGCAGCGGGCGCGCCGGCCTGCTATGATGGTCGCGCCAATGACCGAAACACTGCACGACATCGGCACGCTCCAGGCAATGGACGAGGCCGCCTGGGCCGGCCTGCAGGAGGACTACTACCGGCGCATCTACTTCTACGTGAAGCGCTACGTAGGCGACCACCAGACGGCCGAGGACCTGACCCAGGACGTGTTCCTCGGCGCGGTGCGCGGCATCGCCGGGTTCGATCCGATCTACACGCTCGACCAGTTCCTGTTCGGGATCGCGAAGAACCGCGTCATCGACCACTACCGCAAGCACAAGCTGACGCTGATCCCGTCGAAGGCGGACGGCGACAGCGACAAGAGCCAGGTGTGGCTCGAGAACCTCGCGCCGGACACCTCGCCGTTGCCGAAGGAGCGGGTGGTCAAGGCCGAGGACGAAGGTCGCCAACGGCAGATCCTGGCGCAGATCCTGAAGGAGCACGTCGGCGAACTGTGGTCGGCCGGCGAGTTCCAGAAGCTGATGGTGCTCGAGTTCCTGTTCGTGATGGGCGGGCGCAACAAGGACGCCGCGGCGCGCTTCGGCATCGCCGACGAGAAGTCCGTCGCCGGCATCAAGTTCCGGGCGGTCGAGCGCCTGCGCGGCATGGCTCGTCAGCGCGATCCGAACCACTCCCTGTTCATCGGACTCTGGCAACCGGGGGCGCGATGAGCGGCACCGAAGACAACCAGCAGCCGAGCGACGAGCAGAACGAGCTCGACGCCAAGCTGTCGTTCACGGTCGCGTCCGTCTGGCGCGCCGAGCGGATCTCGTGCCCGCACCCGCACGTGCTGCAGAGCTTCCTGCAGGGCAGCCTCGACGGCGGCGCCCGCGACTTCGTCGAGTTCCACCTGCAGGACAGCGAGTGTCCGTACTGCAACGCGACGATCGACGACCTGAAGGCCCGCGACGACGAGGCCAAGCAGCCGGTGCTGACGGACATGAAGGACCGCCTGCTGCGCTCGACGGTCGCCGAACTCGGCAAGAGCAAGGGCTGAGTCGCCGGGCGCCCGGGCGTGGTGCCCGAACCGGGGTGGCCAGGCACCCCGCGCCCGATTTTCCGGGAATGCGCGCCAAATAGTCGTCGGCCGGTCGCGAAGGCAGGACATCGGAGCCAGCGTGCTCCTGGCCTTCCTACCAAAAAGGAAACGACGACATGATTCGCAAGACCTTCAAGACGCTGCTGATCGGCAGCGTGGTGCTCGGTGGGGCAGGCTTCCTGTTCCTGGGCACGGACTTCCCCAGTTACGTCAGCACGGTTGCCACCTCGGTGCGTGAGAACGTCGCCGGCCAGATCCCGGTCGAGATCGAGCTCCGCCGTGCTGAGGACCTGATCCGCCAGATCGACCCGCAGATCGACACCTGCAAGCGAGACCTGGCCCGCGCCGAGGTCGAACTCGAAGACCTGCAGAACTCCGTCGTGCACCTCGAGAAGGTGGTCACGGCCGAGGAGAAGAAGCTCAAGATCGGCGCCGCGCTGCTGCGTGAGGAGACCGACACCGGTGTCCGCCTGGCCGCCGACTACGGCGCCCGCCGCCGCGTCAGCGCCGACCTCAGCCGCACCAAGGACAGCTACGTCAACAACATGGCGATCCTGAAGACCAAGCGCGCCCTGATCGAGCGTCAGACCCGCGCGGTGGGCGCCGCCAAGGACCGCCTGGCGGCGGTGCGCTACGAGCGCACGGCGCTGCAGGACCAGGTCCGGGCGCTCAAGACGCAGAAGATGCAGGTCGAGGCGATGGCCGCGTCCAGCAGCCGCTTCGATCTCGACAGCACCGCGCTGAGCCAGGCCAAGGAGGTCATCACCAAGGTCCGCAAGCGCCTCGACGTCGCCCAGCGCATGCTCGAGAACGACATGGCCTTCCAGGGTGACCCGGTCGGCGAGGTCGTCGACGAGCGCAACATGCTCAAGGAGATCGACGAGCTGTTCGACGAAGGGCAGCCGGCCGAGGCCGCGTCGCTGACGATCGAACTGCCGGTCACGCGCTGATCGCGCGCCCGAAGCAGAGCCACCGCCCCCAGAACGAGCAAGGCCCGCAGCATCCCCGGATGCTGCGGGCCTTGCTCGTTCGGTCGTGGGGGAGCGGTGGCGACCGGCGCCCCTTGCCGTCCAAGTCGCTGTCGGGGCGGTCCCTACACCGGTCCACGTCGGCCGCTCCGAGCCTGGCGCCGGCGAATCTGGTGGATGCGCATTCGACTCCGCGCGCGGCCGTCGCTACCGTCTTTGCCCCCGAAGCCATGAACATCCACGAGTATCAGGCCAAGCAGGTCTTGGCGAAGTTCGGCGTGCCGGTCAGCAAGGGCATCCCCTGCACGACCGCCGACGAGGTCCACAAGGCGTACCAAGAACTCGGCGAGTCGCTCGCCGTCGTCAAGGCGCAGATCCACGCCGGCGGCCGCGGCAAGGCCGGCGGCGTCAAGCTGGTGCGCTCGGCCGACGAGGCCAAGGCGGTCGCCGAGGAGCTGATCGGCAAGACGCTCGTGACGCACCAGACCGGCCCAGAGGGCCGCGTCGTCAAGACGCTCTACGTCGAGGCCGGCAGCGACATCGACCGCGAACTGTACCTCGCCGTGGTGATGGACCGCGCCGCGCAGGCGCCGGTCGTGATCGCGTCGGCCGAGGGTGGCGTCGACATCGAAGAACTCGCCGAGACGCGCCCCGAGGCGATCGCGCACCACCGCGTGCACCCGGTCAAGGGCCTGCTGCCGTTCCAGGCGCGCGCCATCGCCAAGCACCTCGGACTGTCGGGCGACCAGGCCAAGGCCGGCCAGAAGCTGGTCACGAGCCTGGTCAAGGCGTTCATGGCGACCGACTGCTCGCTGGCCGAGATCAACCCGATGATCGTCACCACGCAAGGTGAGGTGAAGGCGCTCGACGCCAAGATGGGCTTCGACAGCAACGCGCTCTACCGCCACCCGGACATCCTCGAGCTGCGCGACCTCAACGAGGAGGACCCCAAGGAGATCGAGGCCAAGAAGTTCGACCTCAGCTACATCGCGCTCGACGGCAACATCGGCTGCATGGTCAACGGCGCGGGCCTGGCGATGTCGACGATGGACGTCATCCAGCTCAAGGGCGGCAGCCCGGCCAACTTCCTCGACGTCGGCGGCGGCGCCAACAAGGAGCAGGTCACCAACGCGTTCAAGATCCTGCTGTCGGACAAGAACGTGAAGGGCCTGCTGGTCAACATCTTCGGCGGCATCATGAAGTGCGACACCATCGCGGAAGGCGTCATCGCCGCCGCGAAGGAAGTCGAGCTGAAGCTGCCGCTCGTCGTTCGTCTCGAAGGCACCAACGTCGAGCTCGGCCGCAAGCTGCTCGACGAGTCGGGCCTCGATCTGCAGACGGCCGCTTCGCTCGACGAAGCCGCCGAGAAGATCGTCGCCGCCATCAGCTGAACCACGAGATACCCAAAGGAGCACAACCCATGAGCGTTCTCGTCAACGGCGAAACCAAGATCCTCTGCCAGGGCTTCACCGGCTCGGCAGGCCTCTTCCACAGCAAGAACTCGCTGGCCTACGGCACCAAGCTGGTTGCCGGCGTGACCCCCGGCAAGGGCGGCCAGACCATCGAAGGCGTGCCGGTGTTCGACACCGTCGCCGAGGCCAAGGAGGCCACCGGCGCCACGGTCTCGATGATCTACGTGCCGGCCCCGTTCACCGCCGACGCGATCTGCGAGTCGGTCGACGCCGGCATGGACCTCGCGGTCACCATCACCGAGGGCGTGCCGGTCGCCGACATGGCGTTCGTCAAGGAGTTCGCCAAGGGCAGCGACACGCTGCTGCTCGGCCCGAACTGCCCCGGCATCATCACGCCGGAGACCGACGACAGCGGCTGCAAGATCGGCATCATGCCGGCCTACATCCACAAGCCGGGCAAGGTCGGCATCGTGTCCCGCTCGGGCACGCTGACCTACGAGGCCGTGTGGCAGGTCACCAGCAACGGCATGGGCCAGTCGACCTGCATCGGCATCGGCGGCGACCCGATCAAGGGCCTCGACTTCATCGAGTGCCTCAAGCTGTTCCAGGACGACGCAGGCACCGACGGCATCATCATGATCGGTGAGATCGGCGGCACCGCCGAAGAAGAGGCCTGCGAGTTCCTCAAGGACTACGTCAAGAAGCCGGTCGTCGGCTTCATCGCCGGCGCGACCGCGCCTCCCGGCAAGCGCATGGGCCACGCCGGCGCGATCATCAGCGGCGGCAAGGGCACCGCGGCCGACAAGAAGGCGGCGATGAAGGCCGCGGGCGTGCACGTCTGCGACACCCCGTCGGTGCTCGGCGAGACCATGAAGAAGGTGCTGGGCTAGGAACACCGCGGTGAACCAGAACGCAGCCAAGATCGACAACTGGTTCCGCCAGGTCACGCCGCTGTTCCTGTTGGGACTGCTGGTGCTGGTCCTGGTCGAGCCGGTGTTGCCGTACGGCGACTGGCTGCGTCACCACCTCGGCGAGGACGTGGTCCTCAAGGCCGCGGTCGCGTTCCTGATCCTCTACGTGCTGTTGCTGTGGGGCGAGGCGCTGCGGCTGCAGGGCCTTCTGACCGGCTTGCTGCAGGCGTTCCAGACCTTCGACCGCGACCGCGCCGCGGAGGCCTCTGCGCCGCCGAGGGGCAAGGGCGCGAACAACCCCAAGGCGCGCATCGAGGCCGCGAAGCTGCTGATCGCGGCGATGCGGTCGGACGATGCGGCCATCGTCGAGACCAGCCACCACAACCTGGTGCGGCTGGTCGGCCAGGATCTCGGCAAGGACCCCGATCGCTGGCAGCAGTGGCTGGCGCAGCAGGAGACTTGATCCTGCGGCGGCCTCGGCGCAACTTGCCGAAAGTCGTCTGCGCCACTGGCGTTGGTCCACTTACGGCGCGATGATGTCGCGCCCTCAAAGGTAGCTCACGAATGATCGCATTTGGCATCCCCGGTGGCTGGGAGTGGATCATCATCCTCGCGGTGGTGCTGGTTCTCTTCGGGCACAGAATCCCTGGCATGGCCCGCTCGCTCGGGTCGGGCATCACCGAGTTCAAGCGCGGTCTCAAGGATGGCGACGAGAACGACAAGTCCGGCGCCGGCAAGGGCCAGTCGGGCGACCGCAAGGACCAGCCTGGCGACCAGCTCCGCCCGGACGGCGACCCCAAGGACGGTTCGGCGTAGTGACGCAGACCAAGCCGCTGCACGACGTCGTCTCGCTGGTGCAGGAGCCGCTCGATCGGCTCAACCGCGAGCTGCTCGAGGATCTCGCTCCCGGGCACCCCGAGATGCGTCCGCTGATCGAGCACGTCGGCGGCTTCCGCGGCAAGCAGCTGCGCCCGGTGCTGACGTTCTTGTCGGCGATGGCGATCCGGGGCGCCAACCACAGCGGCGGCATCGGCACCGATGTCATCACGGTCGCCAAGGTGGTCGAACTGCTGCACACCGCGACGCTGGTGCACGACGACGTGCTCGACAGCGCCAGCGTGCGTCGGCGCATCGAGACGATCAACCACCTGAGCGGCGTCGAGACCGCGGTGCTGCTCGGCGACTACATCTACGCCAAGGCGTTCCACATGGCCGTGCAGCTGCCCGATCCGACGGCGGCGCGCTGGCTCGCGGAGACCGTGCGCGTCATCTGCCAGGGTGAGATCACGCAGATCCTGCACCGCTTCGACTACCAGTGGAGCGAGGCTCGCTACTTCACGGTGATCGCCGAGAAGACCGCCAGCCTGTATGCGGCGGCTTGCCGCCTCGGCGGCTGCTACAGCACCGAGGAGTCCGGCAGCACCAGCGAAGGCCGGCTGCGCGCGCTCGAGGAGTACGGCCTCGAGCTCGGCATCGCGTTCCAGATTGTCGACGACTGCCTCGACCTCGACGGTGACGAAGCGGTGGTCGGCAAGTCGCTCGGCACCGATCTCAGCAAGGGCAAGATCACGCTGCCGATGCTCTACCTGCTGCGCTCCGAAGGCCAGGCAGAGCGCTTCCGCGAACTGCTCGGCACCACCGAGGCCGAGGGCCTGCGCCGCCTGCGCGCCGAGTTCCCGCTCGAGCACGCGATCGCCTACGCGATGGAGGAGGCGCAGCGACGGATCGCCAAGGCGCAGGCGTGCCTGTCGCAGCTGCCGCCCGGCCCGGCTCGGGACGCGCTGCACAGGCTCGCGGGCTTCGTGTTGACGCGCCGCGTCTGAGCGGTCGTTGGCGATGGCGCCGGTCCCGGATCGAAACCGGGACCGTCATCCGCTTGTCATCCGCCCGGAATCGGGCGATGGGGCTTCGGTCCGCAATTCGCAGCCCGCGCATCGGTTTCCGTTGCGGAGTTTCCCCTGGCGCTGGACAGTCGTGGTTGGCCAGCGCCGGTATCCTGGCTGCCTCGATCGCATGAAGAACCCTGCCGCACTCGTCCTGCTCACGATGCTCTGTGCCTGCGGAGGCTCGACCGAGGTCGAGTTCGGTCCGCCGCGCGATGTGCCCAAGGACAAGCGGCCGATGGTCTGGGATGCGGCGATGCGCGACCGCCTCGGCGTGCCGTCGATGTCGGCTCCCGGCGGTGGCCAGCAGGGTGGCTCGCAGGCTGGCCAGCAGGCAGGCCAGCAGGCTGGCTCGCAGGCTGGCACTGCACTGGTCGCCAACACGCCCGCCGGCTGGGAGGAACTGCCCGCCAACCCGCAGCGGTTCCGCAACGCGGTCTGGCGGGTCGCCGGGCAGACCGACACCGACTGCTACCTGACCATCGGCGTCGGCGGCGGCGTCGCGTTCAACCTGCAGCGCTGGTACGTGCAGCAGTTCGGCAAGCAGCAGGTGCCGGCGGTCGAGCAGCTGCCGGAGATCGACTTCTGCAACCGCAAGGGCAGGCTGGTCGAGCTCGAAGGCGCCATGGGCCAGAAGCAGGACTGGGCGGCGCTGATCGCGTTCTTCCACGAAGGCAGCCAGGTCACGTCGCTGAAGTTCACCGGTCCGAAGGCGGTCGTGGCGGCCGAACGGGACGCGTTCCTGGGCCTGGCGAAGTCGATCCGCCTCGGCAGCGGCGGCGGCGCGCGCCAGGCGCCGCCGATCGACCCGAACCAGCCGATGCCGGACGGCCACGTGCCGATCGACCAGCAGCCCGGTGCCAAGGCGCCGTTCACGGCGGTGACGCCCGAGGGCTGGGTGGCCAAGCAGAACTCGCGCCGCGTGCTGCACCACACCTTCGGTCGCAACAGCGAACTCTACGTCAGCCAGCTCGGCGGCACGCTGCGGCAGACGCTCGACATCTGGCGGTTCGAACTGCAGCTCGATGCGATGAGCGAGCAGGAGTATGCCGCGCTGCCGAAGACGATGTTCCTCGGCGACGACGCGGTGCTGATGGACCTGACCGGCAATTGGCGCGGCATGACCGGCGCGCAGATCGAGGATGCCCGGGTGCTGGTGGCGGCGCGCGTCGACGGCAACACGATCACGTTCTGCAAGCTGGTCGGCCCGAAGGACGAGGTCGACGCCCAGCGCGACGCGTTCGTGCGGTTCTGCGGCACGGTGAGGAAGCAATGAGCGACGTCGACACCCGGAATACAGGCGGCCAGGAAGCAGGCAGCCAGAAGGCAGGAAGCCAGAACGCAGGCAGCCCGAACGCAGGCAGTCAGAACGCCGATGGCCAGCACCAGGGCAGCGCGTCCGCTTCGACCCGGAGCAAGCCGAAGTCGCCGGTCGGACCCGGCCGGTGGCTGCTGCAGGCGCTCGGCTCGATGAGGCTCGCGGTCGTGCTGCTGGTGCTGCTCGGCCTGCTGACCTGGCTCGGCACGCTGGCGCAGATCGAGGACGGCCTGTGGAAGGCGCAGAAGAAGTACTTCGAGTCGTGGTTCCTGATCGCGGACCTCGAGCTCGGCTGGTGGGGCAAGCCGTTGTTCGGCGGCGACTCCGGCAAGGGCCTGGTGCTGCGCATCCCGCTGCCGGGCGCCTACCCGGTGATGGCGCTGCTGTTCGTCAACCTGCTGGTCGGCGGCCTGATGCGGCTCAAGTGGAGCATGCGCAACCTCGGCGTGCTGATCGTGCACGTAGGCATCGCGCTGCTGCTGGTCGCGGGCTTCGTCAAGATGGAGCTGTCCTACGCCGGTGGCCTGGCGCTCTACGAGCAGCCGCCCGACGGCGCCGGCGTCAGCTCGAGGCTCTACGAGTCGTCGACGTTCGTCAGCTTCCACGACTACGAACTCGCGCTGCTGAAGGACAACGGCGACTCGATCGAGGAGCGCGTCGTCGCCGAGGAGGACCTGCTCGCGGCGAAGAACGGTCGCGTCACGCTGCGCGCGGACGACCTGCCGTTCGTGGTGCAGGTGCACCACTGGATGGAGCGCTGTGATCCGCTGCCGAAGGGGCCGATGGTCAAGACGCTCGCGCCGGTCCTCGAGGACGCCCAGGGCGGCGTGTTCCTGCGCGAGCAGAAGCCGCTGCCCGAGCGCGGCCAGAACATCGCCGGCTGCTACGTCGACGTGATCGCCAAGGACGGCACCCGCCACAAGGGCATCGTCTACGGCGCCGAGTTGCGGCCGTTCGAGAAGCGCCGCTTCCCGTTCACGTTCGAGGTCGACGGCCAGCGCTGGGGCCTCGACCTGCGGCGCGTCGTCTACGACCTGCCGTTCCACGTGCGCCTGAAGAGCTTCGTCAAGAAGGACCACCCGGGCACGCTGACCGCCGCCGACTACCGCAGCTTCGTGACGATCCCCGAAGAGGGCGATCGCGAGGTGCAGATCTACATGAACACCCCGCTCCGCAAGGACGGCTTCGTGATGTACCAGACGAGCTGGGGGCCGCAGATCAACGGCCGGCCCAACGGCGGCCCGCCGTGGTTCTCGGTGTTCGAGATCGCCGAGAACCCGTCCGACAAGTGGCCCGAGTACTCGTGCTGGGTGATCGCGCTGGGGCTGCTGCTGCACTTCTCGATGAAGCTCGGCAAGTTCCTCGGATCGTCGACCCGCCGCACCCTGGTGGAAGGATGAGCAAGCAGATGATCATGTGCACGACGCGTCGGTTGTCGTTCGGGCTGCTCGGCCTGTTCGCGTTCCTGGCTTCCTGCAGCCGGCCGGTGCCGGAACTCGACGGCCCGCCCGAGCGCACCATGCCGTGGAGCGACGACGTGGTCGAGCAGGTCGCCTCGGCCCCGGTGCAGTCCGAAGGTCGCGTCAAGCCGCTGTCGGTGCTGGCCGCGTTCACGCTCTACGACGTGCACGGCCGTCGGGACCTCAAGTACGGCTATACGACCGCGGAAGGCACGCTGCAAAAGGTCACGCTGGAGCCGACCGAATGGCTGCTCGACGTCTGGTGCTACCCGCGCCAGGCCGCCCGCTACCCGCTGTTCCGGATCGAGAACGTCGCGGTCATGGACGCGCTCGGCTTCGCCAACGACGGCCAGCGGCAGGACTTCGAGTACCTGAGCTACGCGCAGGTCTACGAGGTCGTCGACACGCTGCAGGAGCTGGCCAAGAAGTACGGCGCCGTCGAGCAGCGCAACCGCAACGCGGTCCAGGAGCACATCCTGCAGCTGTGGGGCGACTTCCTGAAGTACGACCGGCTGCAGCGCCAGCTCGGCGCGCTGCACTACTCGATCCCGCTCCAGGAGCCGGAGCTGCAGCAGGTCTTCGGCGGCGAGCGCGCCGACGTCGGCGCGATCGCGCGGCACGCGGCGGGCTTCCGGAAGCTGCTGGCGGCGCAGGATCCGCAGATGACCAGCGCGCCCAAGGGGCTGCTCGACGTCGCCGAGTTCGTCGGCAAGGCGATCACCAACGACGACGACGGCGCCGGCCTGATCGCGCCGCTCGACGGCGACGAGAAGACCTGGATGACGCTCGGCAGCAGCCTCGAGAAGGTCATCAAGGGGGCCGGTGGTCCGGTCGTCGAGGTGCTGGCCAACCTGCAGCGTGCGGTCACCGCCGAGGCGCTGGCCAACAAGGAGGAGGCGCTGGTCGCCTACCGCGATGCCGCGGTCTCCGCCGCTGCGCCCAACGAGCTGTACGATCACGACAAGGTCGAGCTCGAGACCTACTACTACCGCGCGTCGTGGCACTACCAGTCGATCCACTGGTTCCTGTTCGCGTTCGTGCTGGCGGCGGTGTCGTGGCTGATGCCGCGCAACAGGTGGGTGTGGGGTGCCAGCCTCGGCGTGACCGCGCTGGCGCTCGGCATGCTCGGCTTCGACGTGCTGCTGCGCTGCCTGATCACCGAGCGGCCGCCGATCAAGAACCTCTACGACACGTTCCTGTTCATCGCGGCGGTCGGCGTCGCGCTGGCGATCGTCGTCGAGATCGTGCTGCCGCGACGGATCGCGCTGGCGGCCGCACCGTTCCTCGGCGCGCTGCTGGTGATGTTCGCGCGCATGTTCGAGGTCGCCGACGGCTCGGACACGATGAACCCGCTGGTCGCCGTGCTCGACAGCAACTTCTGGCTGGCGACGCACGTCACGACGATCAACATCGGCTACGCCGCCGGCATCGTCGCCGCGGTGCTGGCCAACATCTGGATCGCGATGCGCGTGCTGCGCATCAGCCACCCGGCGGATCCGCCGGCCAAGGCGCTGGTGCGGATGATCTACGGCGTGACCTGCTTCGGCCTGGCCTTCGCCGTGGTCGGCACGATCCTCGGCGGCGTCTGGGCCAACGACTCGTGGGGCCGCTTCTGGGGCTGGGACCCGAAGGAGAACGGCGCGCTGATGATCTGCCTGGCGCAGATCGCGCTGCTGCACGCGCGCTTCAGCGGCTGGGTGCGCGACTTCGGCTTCGTCGTCTGGTCGGCGATCACCGGCGCCGTGGTGGTGTTCTCGTGGTTCCACGTCAACCTGCTCGGCATCGGCCTGCACAGCTACGGCTTCTCGTCGGGCCTGCGCGACGCGGTCTGGACCAGCTACCTGGTCCAGATCGGCTTTGTTGCGGTCGGTGCCGTCGACGTGCTGCTGCGCCCCAACCCGGCGCGCAGCAAGGTTGGCGACCACGAGCCCCCGGCCGTGCCGGTCACCTGAGCCGCGGCGGCCGCATCGCCGGAGCGCGCCGGCTCCGTCATGTGGCGGCTCCGTGATGTGGCGGCTCCGTGATCGCAGGGATCAGGGCCGCGCGACCGACCCGCCGTCCTTGCGGGTCGGGAACTGCGCGTCGCAGATCGCGAGGTGTTCGCGCAGCAGCGCGCGCAGACGGACGACGTCGTCGGGGCGCTCGCTGCTGAGATCCCGGCTCTCGCCGACGTCGGCGACCACGTCGTAGAGCTCGGCCCGGCCCGCGTCGTAGAACCAGATCAGCTTCAGGTCGCGGTGGCGGACCGCGCTGTAGGGCTCGATGCCCGGGCCGGTCACGCCCCAGTAGTGCGGGCTGTGGAAGAACAGCGGGTGGGGGATCTGCGGCTTGCCTTCGAGCGCCCGCGCGAAGCTGCGGCCATCGGGGCAGCTCGGGTCGACGTCGACCAGGTCGCACAGCGTCGGCATCACGTCCTCGAGCTGCACCGGCAGCGCCTCGACGGCGTCGGCGGCCACGTGGCCGGGCCAGCGCACCGCCATCGGCACGCGCACACCGCCTTCGTAGGCCGAGCCCTTGCCGCTCTGCAGCGGTGCGTTGTGGGTGTGCTTGTCGCCGCCGCGCGCGTGCGCGCTGAGGCCGCCGTTGTCGCTGGTGAACATCACGATCGTGTCGTCGCCGAGACCGGTCTCGTCGAGCCATGCGAGCACCCGGCCGAGCGAGTGGTCGACGCCGCGCACCAGCGCCGCGTAGCGGGCCTCGGGTTCGGACAGGCCGCGTTCGCGGTAGCTGCCGACGAACCGTTCGTCGGGGTTCAGCGGCGTGTGCACCGCGTAGTGCGACAGGTACAGGAAGAACGGCTCGCCGTTGGCCTGCGCCGCCGACGCCGCCTGGATCGCCTCGTCGGTCAGCACGTCGGTCAGGAACCGGTCGCTGCCGTGGTAGAACTCGAGCCCGGGCACCTGCCAGGTCTTGTCGTTCGGGTTGCGCAGGAAGCCGCGGCTCGCGAGGTAGCTCGACGGCGCGCCGGCGGCATGGCCGGCGACGTTGACGTCGAAGCCGAGGTTGGTCGGGTCCGCGCCCGGGGTGCCGATCGCGCCGAAGTGCGCCTTGCCGACCAGGATCGTCCGGTAGCCGGCGTCGCCGAGTCGCTGCGCCAGCGTCTCGGCGCAGTACGCCTCGGGCGTCTGCTCGCGATCGCTCAGGCCGCTGCGGTTCCACGCCGGCCGCAGCAGGTCCTTGCGCTGCGGGTCGGTGTAGTCGCCGTCGGCGCGCAGCGTCCAGTGGCTGACGCGGTGCCGCGCGACCGCCGCGCCCGTCATCAGGCTGACGCGCGACGGCGTGCAGACCTGGTGCGCGTAGGCGTTGGGGAACTTGGTGCCCTCGCGGCACAGCCGCTCGACGTTGGGCGTCTCGTAGCGATCGTTCCACCGCGTGCGCTCGCGCCAGAACGGCTCGCTGACGTCCTGCCAACCGAGGTCGTCGACGAAGAACAGCACGATGTTCGGTCGCGGCTTCGGTTCGGGGGCCGGCTGCGGCCGCCGCAGCGGCGGCAGCTCGCAGGCCGCGACCAGCAGCGAGCAGGCGCCGAGGCCGAGCAGCGTGCGGCGGCGCACGCTAGACCTCCGCGCCGGCGGCGCGCAGCGTGTTGCGCAGCAGCATCGCGACCGTGACCGGGCCGACGCCGCCCGGCACCGGCGTCAGGAAGCCGGCGACCTCGTTGGCCGACGCGAAGTCGACGTCGCCGACGATCTTGCCGTCCGGTCCCTGGTTGATGCCGACGTCGATGACGCACGAACCGGGCTTCAGCATGTCGCCGTGCACCAGGCCCGGCTTGCCGACCGCGACCACGACGATGTCGGCGCGGCGGGTGTGTTCGACCAGGTTGCGGGTGCCGATGTGGCACACGGTCACCGTCGACAGATGGTGCAACAGCAGCACGGCGATGGGCTTGCCGACGATCTCGCTGTGGCCGACGACGACCGTCTCGGCGCCGCGCAGGTCCATGCCGGTCTCGACGATCAGCTGCTGGGCCGCCGCCGCGGTGCACGGCGGCAGCAGCGGCTCCTTGTAGAGGATCGTGCCCATGTTGGTCGGGTGCATGCCCTCGACGTCCTTGTCCGGCGCGATCGCCATCTGCACGTGGCGGCCGTCGATGCCCGGTGGCAGCGGCCGCTGCACCAGCATGCCGGAGACGTCGTCGCGGGCGTTGAGATCCTCGATCCGCTGCAGCAGCTGGGCCTCGTCGGTCTCGATCGGCAGGTTCACGACCTCCATGTCGATGCCGACTTCTGCAGCAGCGCGCCGCTGGTTGCGGACATGTACAGCAGCCGCCGGGTTCTGGCCGACCTCGAGCGAGATCAGCCGCACCGGGCGATCGCCGAGGGTGTCGCGGGCCTCGCGCAGGCGTTCGCGCATGCGCTTGGCGACGTTTCGTCCGTCGAGGAGTTGGGCGGGCACTGGCTACGTCTCCGGTTGGGGTCTTGCCGAAAAGACTACCGGAGGTGCAGCCCGCACCCAACGGTGAGACATGAGCTACGACGGCCCCCGATTCCCCAGCCCGACCCCCGCGATCCGGCACCTGCTGATCGCCAACGCGATCGTGTTCGCGGCCAACGCGATCCTGCTCGGCCGGCTGAGCTCGCACGTCGAAGGCGGCGGCGGCCACTGGTTGGCGTTCTCGTGGGGGCTCGCGCTCGATGGCTACGGCCTCGGTGTGCTGCGCCTGGTCAGCTACCAGTTCACGCACAGCTTCGCCGACCCGTGGCACTTCCTCGGCAACATGATGGTGCTGTTCTTCATGGGCACGATCGCCGAGCCGCGCCTGGGCTACCGCGGCACGCTCAAGCTGTACCTGATCGGCGGTGCCGCAGGCGCGCTGCTGCACCTCGCGCTGGCATCGGTCCAGGGCTACGCCGACGTGCCGTTGGTCGGCGCCAGCGGCGCCTGCTACGCGTTCCTCGTCTACGCCGCCTGCCGGATGCCGAACGCGCTGGTGTTCAACCTGTTCCCGCTGTGGATCCTGGCGGCCGTGCTGGTGTTCATCGGCGCCTGTGCGACGTTCGTCGAGTTCGCGACCGGCTACGGCTCCGGCGTCTCGCACAGCGCCCACCTCGGCGGTGCCGCGATCGGCTTCCTGGCGTTCCGCAAGAACCTGTTCGTCGACTGGGCAGACCACGCCGGCGGCCAACGGCGAGGGCTGCTGGCCGGCATGCTCGACAACCTGCGGCGACGGCAGGACCGCGCCCGCGCCGACGCCGCCCAGCAGCAGGAGCACCGGCTCGACGACATCCTCGCCAAGGTCAAGCAGGACGGCATCGGGTCGCTGAGCAGCCACGAACGACGCTTCCTCGACAAGGTCAGCAAGCAGAAGCAGGACTGAACGCCGCCGCGGGCCGTTGTTGCTTCGTCGGCGTAACGATTGCGGCGAGCAGCGCCGGCAAATGTCCGGATCGCCGCGGCCGGGCACCGTTCGGGTGGTGCACTGGGACGTCTCGGCTCGGTAGGATGGGGGCGTAACCCCTCTCCCGACTGAGATGCGCAACCTCACGATCCTCGTTGTCTCCGTTCTGTTCGTGCTGACATCCGCGCTGCGTGCGCAGGAGATGTCCGAGGCGGACTTCCAAAAGGCCTGGAAACAGGGCGTCGACCTCGAGGACGAGAAGGTCATGGACCGCGCGGTCAAGCAGGGCTCGCGCCACGTCATCCAGCACTTCGAGAGCCTGGCGCTGCAGGCGCGCAGCGGCACCGATGCGGTGGCCGAGCGGCAGTGCGAGCTGCTGATGGCCTCCTGGAAGCGCAACTTCGAGAACACCGACACCCTCGAGAAGGTGCAGCGCTGGGCCGACGGCGCGACCACGCAGCTCTACAACAAGCTGCAGCAGATCCGCACCACCTCGGGCCGCCTGTGGAACGACTACACCTCCAAGGTCGCGACCGGCACGATCAAGAAGGACTACCAGTCGTGCATGGAGGACTACCAGAAGCTCGCGCGCGCGGCCGAGAGCATCGGCCACTACTACGAGGCGAGCGAGCTGTGGGGCCTGGCCAGCGTCGTCGGCAGCAAGATGCCGGAGAAGACCCTCGAGGACCGGGAGGCGGTGGTGTTCGCGATCGAGCAGCAGCTGCTCAACCGCGACAACTGGGGCTACACGTTCGACACCCACTACGCGCGCAACAAGGGCTTCGTCGAGTCGGAGATCGAGGCGATCAAGGAGGCCCGCAAGAAGGCCGACAAGCGCAAGGACGAGGGCTACGACGCCAACGCCAAGGGCATCGATGCGCTGGTCATGCCCAACGCGCCGGCGAAGAAGTACGAGCTGAAGTTCGCGCCGCTGAAGGACTGGTCGAAGGACCTCGACTACGGCCCGCGCGGCGGACCGGTGCCGGCGTTCTGGTGGCTGGACTCGCTGCGGGAGAACGGCTCGAGCCAGCAGATGGGCTGGTTCACGGCGCAGCCGATGTACCTGATCCGCCGCGGCACCAACAAGTTCGCGGTGCACTTCAAGCCGACCGACGAGAAGGACGCGGTCGAGATCAGCGCCAACTCGCGCGCCAAGCCGAGCACGTTCTACCTCGACGCCGAGCAGAAGCGGCCGTACTCGATGTTCTTCTGGGTCGGCACCGACCAGGAGGCGACCGGCATCACCAAGCTCAACTACGCGCCGACGTCGAAGTTCGTCAACGTCTACTACCGCAGCGCGTCGAGCTGGAAGACCACGATCGAGAAGGAGTCGATCACCTACTACGACGACGACGCGTCGGGCACGCCCGGCAACGGCGAGCCGTTCAAGGGTGAGCTGAAGTCGCACCTGGTCGGGGACCCCAACGGCGACGGCGTGCTGGTGCCGCTGTTCGACTCGATGGAGGTCGGCAAGGGCGACCGGGTGCCGTACTCGAAGTTCCTCAAGCTGGCCGACGGCTGGCACTACCAGGAGATCGCCACCGGCTTCGACGTGTCGGTGCGCAAGCTCAACCCGGAGTACGTCAAGTCGGGCAACGTCAAGCTGTCGTGGAAGGGCTCGAAGTCGGCCAGGCCCGACCAGATCGTGATCCAGGGCAAGGGTGACTACGCCGGTGCGATCTTCGAGATCGCCGGCGGCAAGCCGGTCGAGGTGCCTGCCGGGGAATACCGCGTCATCTGGGGCCGCATCGTCAACGGCAAGGGCGCGCGCGTGCAGACCGCGCAGCTCTACCCGAGCGCCGACAGCGAGTCGTTCCTGGTCAAGGCCGGCGAGACCTTCACGCTCGAGATGGGCGAGCCGTTCGTGCTCGACTTCGAGCGCAAGGGCGACCAGACCGCGACGATCGACGCGCTGTCGATCTGCGTCAAGGAGAAGAGCGGCTGCCGGATCGTCGGCGTGCACGGCACGTCCTTGGACTGCGAGGTGCTGGCGTCGAAGACCGGCACGTCCAAGGGCGCCAAGTCGGTCGGCTCGTTCGTGCCGTTCACCAACGACCAGCTGATCGTCAAGGCGACCGAACAGTACCGCAACCTGGGCTTCCTGGTGGCGTGTTCGCCGATGCCCAAGGGCTACAAGGAGGGCGAACTGGTGCTCGAGATGAAGCTGCCCGAGGACGGCATGAAGCTCGGCCTGGCCGTCAAGAAGGGCAAGCACAAGTTCTTCGGCAAGCTCGGTACGGTCTGGAAGTAGCGTCCGCGGCCGCGGCGGCTACACTCCGCGGCGACATGCTGGACATCAAGGTGCTGCGCGAGAACCCCGAGGCCGCCAAGGCCGGGGCCGTCAAGAAACACATGCCCGACCGGGCCGACGCGGTCGATCGCGCGCTCGCGTTCGACGCGGAGCTGCGCGCGATGACGCCGCGCATCGACGCGATGCGCAGCGAGCAGAAGGCCGGCGGCAAGCAGCTCGGCAAGCTGAGCCCCGAGGAGCGCGCCGCGTTCCTCGACAAGCAGAAGGGCCTGAAGGCCGAGCTGCAGGTGCTCGAGGACGAGGAGAAGCTGCTGCGCACCAAGCTGCACGAGCAGCTGTCGCTGGTGCCGAACATCCCGGATCCCGAGGTGCCGGACGGCAAGGACGACGCCGAGAACACCGAGGTGCGCAAGGTCGGCACGATCCGCGAGTTCGACTTCGCCCCGCGCCCGCACTACGAGATCGGCGAGGCCCAGGGCTGGCTCGACTTCACCCGCGCCGCCGACATGTCCGGCTCGCGCAACTACATCCTGTTCGGCGACCTCGCGCTGCTGCACGACGCGGTGCTGCGCTACGCGGTCGAGCTGCTGGTCGAGCGCGGCTTCACGCCGGTCGACCCGCCGCTGCTGGTCCGCGACGCCGCGATGTTCGGCACCGGCTTCTTCCCGGGCGGCGAGGAGCAGACCTATCGGTGCGAGAAGGACGGCCTCAACCTGATCGGCACCAGCGAGGTGCCGGTGACCTCGCTGCACAGCGGCGAGATCCTCAGCGAGAAGGACCTGCCCAAGAAGTACGTCGCGCGTTCGGCGTGCTTCCGCCGCGAGGCTGGCACCTACGGCAAGGACACGCGCGGCCTCTACCGGGTGCACCAGTTCCAGAAGGTCGAGCAGGTGATCGTCGACGTGTCCGACAAGGACCGTTCGCTCGAACACCACCAGTCGATCGTGCAGAACGCCGAGGACATGCTGCAGGCGTTCGCGCTGCCCTATCGCGTCGTCAACGTGTGCGGCGGCGACCTCGGCGTGCCGCAGGCGATGAAGTACGACATCGAGACCTGGATGCCGTCGCGCGAGAGCTACAGCGAGACGCACTCGGCGTCGCGCTTCTACGACTACCAGGCGCGGCGCCTGAACCTGCGCTACCGCCCGGAGAAGGGCAAGCCGCTGTTCTGCCACACGCTCAACAACACGGTCGCCGCCAGCCCGCGCATCCTGATCCCGTTGATCGAGAACCACCAGAACGCGGATGGCACGGTGACGCTGCCCGAGGGGTTGCGGCCGTACTTCGGCGGCCGTGAGGTGCTCGGCAAGCCGGTGTTCTGAGCGCGAGCGGCCCTACCCTAGTTGATGCGCAGGTAGGGCGTCGCGGCGATCAGTTGGTCGTTCTCGTCGAACAGCTGCGCCTCGAACTGCAGCGGGGCGCTGCCCATGCCGGAGACCGGCAGGGTCACCGTCACCTGCGGATCCAGCGGGTCGTAGTGCCACTCGATCGACAGGATCGGGGTCATGGTCGTCAGGTCGATCGAACCGGCGAACAGCACGAGGTCGCAGACGCCGGTGTTGCCCGAACCGCCGCGACCAGTGAACTGGAACGTCAACTCCGTCGACGTGAAGGCGCCGTTCTGCTTGGTGATGTCGGCGGTCGTGCGCCGCGCGATGCTCATTCCCATCGGCTGCTGCATGTGCGGCAGGAACCACTGGTCGTAGCGATAGCCCCCCGGCACGCCGAGCGCGACCGAGGCGTCGTTCGGGGCGAGCTCGGGGTCGATCGCGCAGGCGCCGTCGACGTCGGCGTCACTGCCGGTCGGTTGGCTGGTGCCGATGCGATCGGTCACCGGCGTGGGGGACGGGTTCTGCTGGCCCGTGGTCGACGGCGGCTGGTCGAGCAGCGTCGTCGGTCCGCCGGGTTCGAGCGCCAGCAGCTGGTTCCGGCCCTGGTCGTGCGCGTGCTTGCGCGTCGAGAAGTAGACCACGTCCGGCTCGGTCGGCGGCTCGACGTATACCTGGACCATCAGCGCGTCGACCGCCTCCTCGTGGTAGCCGGGCGCGTTCGGATCACTGATCAGGCCGAGCGCCGTGCGATTGAGGTAGATCTCGGGAGAGCTCCATCCCCAGCTGCTGCCGTCGAACTGCCACTCGGTGCGGTAGATCACGGCCGGATCGGGCGGGAAGTTCGTGCCGCTGGCCGGGTCGCGGGCGAACGACGGCGGCAGCGCCGGATCGGGGGTCGGCGCGCCGGCGGGATAGACCCAGTCGTGCGCGACCGAGAAGAACCACAGCCGGCGGTTCGGGGCGAACACCGGCAGCATGATGTTCGGGTTGGCCTGGATCAGTGCTGAGCCGAAGTCGAGTGCGTCCATGTCGCTGCCGGCGGGCAGGCCGGCCTCGGCGCCGGTTCGCGACAGCTGCGCCACACCCAGGTAGTCCTCGGCGAAGTGCACGCTCTCCTCGAAGAAGTAGCTGACGGTCAGGCTGCCCTGGCTGTTGCCCGGGTCGACCGGAAACTGTGGCCACACGACCCCCGAGTCGTTGCTGACCGACACGTTGATGCCGAGCCAGCGTCCGGTCAGGTTCGGAACGCCGTTGATGGTCGGTGGGATGCCGTCGTTGCCCGAACTCATCGAGCCGAACGCGAACTCACTCATGTCGTACGCCGCGTAGTTCGCCAGCAGGCTCGCGAACGCATAGTCGCCGTGGTCGGCGTCGTTGGCCGTCATCGGCGCGTTGGGCGTGTTGTCGGGGCCGGGGTCGGTGAACCGCACCGACAGCGGGGTGCCGTGCTGCGAGAAGGCCAGCGGCAGCGCCGAAGTCATGCTGCGCATGACCTCGGGGTTGTCGACGTCGGCCTGGGCCAGCAGCGGGCCGAGGCAGAGGGACGAACAGATCGGCAGGGCGAGTCGTTGCATGTGCATGGGATCAGGAATGGCGGTCGTCAGAAGCGATGATGGGGGAGGTCGGGATCGGTCGCGGTCACGGACCGGTGCGCGAAAGCTGTTCGGTGATGGTCGCCAGCAGCCTGCGCACGGCGGCCACTTCGTCGGCGGACAGCTGCTCGGGCATCGACCGGGTCAGCTCCGCGAGTTGCCGCCAGGCCACGGGCCGCTCGGCCAGATCGGTGGCGAGCAGGCGGAACGTGTCGCTCGCATCGCCGTCCTGCAGGGCCTTGGCGATCGACCAGTATGTGGAGGACACCGCGCCGATCGCATCGGCCCGCTCGAACCGGTCGCGTGCCTTTGCGCTCAGGGCCCGGACGTCGTCGGGCTGGCCCCGTTCGTGGCTCTCCAGCGCCCGGCGCGTCGCCAGGATGCCCTGCATGATCAGCAGGTAGCGGCGGTCCGCGTCGGCTTCGAGATGCTGGCACGATGCCACCACCGAGGCGGCGTGATCGAGGTCGCCGACGTCGATCGCCGTCTGGAACATGTTCCAGTAGGCCTTGTAGTAGTCCGGGCGCAGGCGGCGGGCCAGCTCGAGGACCTCGTAGGCCTGCTCGGTCATCAGGCAGCGACGTGCCGACAGGCCCGCGTTCAATCGCATCGGGTAGGAGTAGGGCGACAGGTCGAGGCCCCGCACCGCACACCGGTACGAGTCCTCGTAGCGCTGTTGCTTGAGCAGGGCGTAGGCGCCGACGTGGGCGGTCTGGGCGGTCCACGTGCCGAGCCGTTCTTCGTGGCGGGCGACCCGTTCGTAGAGGGCGAGGCCCGCTGCGCGGGCGTCGGGCGCGCGACCGAGCCGCGCCAGCTGGACGAAGATCCGCAGTTCTTCGGCGGCGTGGTCGGAGGCGAGCAACGGGCTCGACAACGCCTGTGCGGCCGCATCGAACCCGCCGGTGCGAAGCTGCAGGTAGGCGAGCAGCAGCAGATCCTGGGCACCGTCGGGAGCGGGCAGCTCCGCCAGCGACAGATCGGCGGCCGTGGCCTCGGCACCCAGCTCGTCGCAGCGCGCGGCGATCTGCTCGGTCAGGGCCGAGCCGACCTGGTCGGCGATCGCCCGCATGTCGGCCCGGAACCCGGTGAGGTCGCCCTGGTCCATCCGGAAGGCGGCGCGCACGGCGCGGGTCGGCACGGCTCGCAAGCAGGCAGCGACCGACGCGTCGAGCACGCGGGTGATGTAGGCGAGCTCGCCTTTGTCGCGCACCTTGCGATTCGACTGCTTCACCAGCGTCGTGTTGGCCGGCAGCTGGCGCCAGGCCTGCCAGTAGTCCCGGACCCAGCCGCGGTGCAGCGCCTGGTAGCCGAACACGCCGCCGATCCCCGCAGCGGCGAGCAGGGCGACCAGCACGCCGGCGCGAACGGCCGTGCTGCGGCCCGCGGCCCGCAGCATGCGGGTCGCGGCCGTGACCGGGCGTGCGGTGACGGGGCGGTAGTCGAGGAACGAGCGCAGGTCGGCCGCCAGTGCCCGTGCGGAGCCGTAGCGGGCCGAGGTCGAACGCGCCATGCCCTTGTCCAGCACGGCCTGCAGGTCGCGGGGGATGCCGGGGCGCAGCTGGTAGGCCGGCCGCGGTTCCCGTCGCGCGACGGCATGCAGGACCTGCGAGGGCGTGCCGCGGAACGGCGCGCGCAGCGTCAGCAGGTGGTAGAGCGTCGCGGTCAGCCCGTAGACGTCGACGGCCGGACCTGCGCTGCCCGACCCGGTCAACACCTCGGGCGCCATGTAGGCCGGGGTGCCCATCGCGCGGTCGGCCTCGGCCAGGGTGCCTTCGTCGGTGCGCGCGGCGATGCCGAAGTCGAGCAGCACCGGAACCCCGTTGCGGCGCACGAACACGTTGGACGGCTTGACGTCGCGGTGCACGATCCCGGCATCGTGCGCGGCCTGCAGGCCGTCGGCGAGCGCGGCGGTCCACGCGACCGCCGTGCGTACGTAGCTGGGCTCGATCGAGTTCGCGGCGTCCAGGTAGTCGCGGATCCAGGTCGTGTCGTCGTCGCCAGGGTCGCCGCGACGTTCGGCCTCGCCGAGCAGGTCGACCAGCGAGATGCCGTCGAGCAGTTCCATGACCAGGAAGACGTCGCCGTCGTCGGTCGTGCCGCGGTCGTGGATGCCCGCGATCGAAGGATGGTGGATCGCCGCCATCACCTCGGCCTCGCGTTCGAAGCGCGCGTGGGCTTCGCGTTCGCCGAGGATCGCGGCACGCAGCACCTTGACCGCAACGTGCCGCTCCAGCTCGAGGTCGCGGGCGCGGTAGACGACGCCCATCGCGCCGGCGCCGAGTCGTTGCACCAGTTGGTAGCGCCCGCCGAAGCAGCGGCCGGACATCGGATCGTCGTTGCCGCGGGCGACGGCCGCGATCGACTCGACGCTCTCGCGGACGGCGTCGATCAGGTCCCAGCGGGTGCCGCACAGACGTTCGTAGTCGACGCGTCCGTCTCGATCCTGTGCCTCCATCGCCCGGGCCACCAGGTCCTCGAGCAGCTCGTCGTCGTGCGGGGCGCTCACGGGCGGTCCTCGCTGGTTCGCTGCCGCATGCGGATGGCCAGCCGGGCGTGGGCTGCGTAGAACGCGCGCCGGGTCGCCGAGACGGATCCGAAGCCGAGTTCGACGGCAAGGTCCTGGAACTCGCGCTCGCACTCGAGCCGGCCGCGCAACAGTCGCTGGTCGCGGTCGTCGAAGTCGGCCAGCAGCTCGTCGAAGATCTGGCGCTGCTCGGCGCTGATCGCATCGGTCGCCGGGCCGTCGCGCAGGCTCGCGGCCTCGTCGTCGGACGGCGGCGGCGAGGTCCTTCGGCCGTCACGCCGGTCGGCCTCGTGGAATCGCACGACGTCCAGCAGGCGGTTGCGCACGATCGTGGTCAGGTAGTGCGTGAACAGCTCCTCGGTGCCGCCGGCGAAGCCGCCGAGGTCGGCGAGCACGCTGCGGAACACCTCCTGCACCACGTCGCCGGTGCTGAACCGCGTGGTCAGCCACGGCCGGTTGACGCGCAGGTCCTTGGCGAGCGCGGCATGCACCTGCCGTTCGACGCTCGGGTAGAACCGCTCGAACAGCAGGGTGAGGGAGGCCTGGTCGCCGTTGCGGGCGGCGGCGAGCAGGAGCGAGAAGTCGGGCCCGTCGGAATCCGACGGTCGCGTTGGGGTTGGCATCGTCTCGTGCATCGTGCGTCCTCGCTCGTATGGGCATTCGGCGGCGCGCCGGCGGCGCGGAGCCGCAGAATCCGCGGAAAATGCGAGGTGGACGGGTTGGGGCGAGTTTGCGGGGGCGCTCGGTCTCCTTCGGCGCACCGGCACGGTAGTCGATTGGCGCGGGAATCCCATGCAACCGGTGCACTACCGCGGCTGCGAACGGCTGCGTCTACGCCGATTCGTCGTGGCAGGAGCGCCGACGGTCGGCGTCCTCGTGCCATCCGACGAACCACCAAGGCATGAATATGCGACACCTTTCCCGAGCGGCGCTCGCGGCAACCGTTCTCTCCCCGATGATCCTCGCGCAGACTCCGGTCGTGCTCGGGGCCTACGACCAGACCGACGTCAGCGGCCCGATCGTGACCGACAAGCTCTACGTCGACTCGCAGGCCGGAGCCGGCGGCAACGGCACCGTCTGTGCTCCCTTCAACGACATCGCCCTGGCGATCGCCGCGGTCAACCCGACGCGCGCCACCAGCATCAACGTCGCCGGTACCCACACGCTGGCCGTCGACATCCCGGCGCACGGTGTGACCATCGAGGGCTACACCACGCCGGCTTCGCCGAACCGGCCGCGCTTCGAGGCCCTGCCGAGCGGCGTGCCGATGGTCACGGTCGGTTCCGAGGGCAACACCGGCCTGCCGGCCTCGGTGATCAAGGGCATCGAGTTCCGCGACTTCCCGACCGGAGGGCCTGCCGACGTCGCGGTCTTCATCAACCCGGGCACGCTGACGGCCACGGCGGCCGTCGAGGTCACCCAGTGCGAGTTCGAGAACATGGCGATCGGGGTGCTGATCGTGGTCTCGGCCGGGGAGCAGGTCAGCCGTCACGTCGTGCACGACAACGACTTCGTGTGGCCGTTCGAACAGGAGTTCCCGAGCGCCAACACGGTCGCGATCGAGGTCGACGCGGCCGGGCCGTCGTCGACGCTGGTCCGTGCGAACCGCATCTCGAACTACCAGTGGGGCTTCATCTGCGGCGGTGGCGACGCCGCGCAGCCGCGGCTGCAGAGCAACGCGATCCAGCGTGCCACGACCGGGGCGCTGTTCGCCAATGCCGATGCGGACCTGCGCGGCAACACGTTCGCCTTCGGCGCGCCGCGCGGCACCGCTACGCAGGTGGTCGGCGTGCAGGCCATCGGTGGCTCGCTGCAGCTCTACAACTCGATCCTGTGGAACCCGACGACGACCCTGCCGACGGCCGACGTGGTGACGTCGGGCGGCACCACGATCACGCAGGGAACCAACCTGTTCTTCAACGTTCCGGCCGGCTTCACGTCGCCGTTCGCCCCGGGCACCCAGCCCGATTTCGTCGGCGGCAACACCGTTTCGGGGGTGTTCCCGCCGGTCTCGCTGAACCTGCTCGAGACCTCGACGATGGTCGACGCCGGCGTCAACGCCGACACCGCGGACCTCACCGCGGCCTCGCCGGCGATGCTCGGCACGGCCGGCCTGTCGCGGGTCGATGTCGGTCTGGACGTGGACCACGATCCGCGCATCTACAACGGCACGACGGACGTCGGCTGTGACGAGGTCATGGTGCACGTCGATCCGACCAGTGGCGGCAGCTTCCCGATCTCGATCGCGCCGGCGGTCTGGAGCGGCGCCGGTCCGTTCTGGGACGCGGACGGCAACCTGCTGGCCGACACGTCCGGGCAGTGGAGCATCACGCTCGACGTGCTCGGTCCGCCCAACGCCGTCGTCGTCGTATTCGAGGGCTGGGTCTACATGGACCAGCTCAACCTCGGCGGCACGCTGGTGGCCAACGCCGACCTGCACGAACACTCGCTGTCGCCGTTCGGCAACGTCTTCTGGAACCTGCAGCCGGGCTGGCACATCCAGCAGCCGACGTCCGTCGTCGCGACCGACGCCGCCGGTGTCGGTTCGGTCACGGTCGGCTACACGGGGCTCGGCGCCAACAACCTCGAGTCGTGCGTGACGCTGCAGGCGACGATGCTGGACCAGGCGTCGGGCCTGCACCAGAGCAACAAGGTGCGCATCGAGATCAACGACGCCTGCGGCACCGGCCTCTGAGCTACTCGACCCGCACGACCATGCCGTCGACGAACGTCAGCCCGAGCCAGTGACGGTCGTCGTCGGTGCCGAAGTCGTATTCCCAGCGCACGCCCGACGCGCCCGCCGAAGCGCGGTCCGGCTTGCCGTAGCGCTGCAGTACGTCGGCCGTGCTCAGCAGGAACGCCTCCTGCTGGGCGCGGTCGAAGTCGTCGTTGCGGATCCGGACCAGCTCGGTCAGGGCGCGCTCGTCCCGCACGCGGCTGTGCACGAGCTGGCGCAACACGCCGCTCTCGGCCGCGCGAGCGGCGCTACTGCCCGCCGAACAGGCTGCCGCCGTTGCCGCTGCCGAAGAACTGCTGGAAGTTGAAGCCGGGCGGCAGCTGGGTGGGGGGCTGGCCGCCACCGCCACCGCCGGGGATGCCCGGGATGCCGGGGCCGCCACGCCCGCCGGCGCCCTGGCCACCACGGCCACCGCCACCGTCCCGGCCGCCACCGCGCCCGCCGGCGCGGTCGCCACCGCGCGCGCCGCGGCCACCGGCGCCGAACACCTCGGTCTGGGCGCCGCCCGGACCGCCGGGTCCCGCCGGCCCGGCCGGACCGCCTGCCGGGCCCTCGGGGCCCGAGCCGGCGTCTTCCATCGGCGGCGGCGGCACCACCGGGATGCGCGCGTTGTTGGCTTGCAGGATGTTGTCGAGGCGCTTGGGCAGCACGAAGTGCCGCACGTACTTCTTCTCGGCGCCTTCGAAGTCCTCGATCTCGACGTCGCTGACGACGTTGCTGCTGCTGCGGCGACGCTCGATCGTGAACTCGATCTTGATGCGCTTGGGCAGCTTGTCCTCCTTGGAGCTGTCCCACTCGAACAGCTCTTCGGCCTCGAAGCCGAGCGTCTCGTAGTAGCGCACGCGGAACGACTTGATGCGGTCGTGCACCAGCTGGAACGTGCCCTCGCTGGCCTGCGTCGTCAGGTCGTTGTCGACCATCGGATCCTCGCGCCGCCACAGCTCGAACACGTCGCGCAGGCGCTGGTTCGGCTTGAACCAGTAGCCGACCTCACACAGCGTCGTCTTGTGCGGCACGTTGTTGAGGTCGAGCACCTGGCCGACGCTGTCGGTCGTGGTCAGGAAGTTGATGCGGTCGGCGTCGCGGCCGTTGACGTCGGCCATGACGCCCTTGAACACCGCGTTGTTGCGCACGTTGTAGGTCCACAGCCCGCGCAGGTCGCGCTCGATCAGGTTGAGGATGCGCGGCCCCGCTTCGCTCGACTCGGCGAGGTCGTCGACCACGTCGCGCGCGTTGAGCATGATGTGGAACGTCGTGCCGACGGTCAGCATCACCGTCGCGGTGATGCCGATCGCGAGCAGCACCTCGATCAGCGTGAAGCCCGCCTGGCGGATCCGTTCGGTCGGCTCTTGCATCGTGGTCCTCATCGTCCGTCTCCGCCTCCGGGTTGACCGCCGAACGGCGACGAAGCGCCGCTCGACGACGGGTCGGCGGTCTCGCCGTTGGCCTGTTGCAGCGCGCTCGCCTGGTCCGGCGTCATGCCGGAGATCGCCAGCGTCGACACGCGGCTCTTGATCAGCAGCACCGACTTCTGGCCCTCGAAGGCCGGGTCGAACTTGGGGAAGTAGACGATCACCGCGCACTCCTCCAGGTCGTCGGCGCTCGGGGCCTTCTCGGCCAGCCGCTCGTTGATGTCGTCGAGCTGCTGGTCCTCGTATTCCTGCGCCGACAGGCCGCGCTCGCGGGCGCGCCGGTAGTCGTCGCGGTTGCGCGCCCATTCGACGCGGTCCTGCGCCTCGGTGTCGTCGCCGGCGGCTTCCTCGGCCACCTGGCCCTCGGCGTCGGCGACCGCGCTCTCCCCGAGCACGATCTTGAACGAGAAGCCCTCGTACTTGTCGATCGGGATCTCGAGCCCGGACTCGGGTGGCAGTTCGTGCGCGCCGGCCTGCAGCTCGGACATCTTCTCGTCGGCGATCTCGCGCGCCAGGCGCCAGTTGCGGGCGCGGGTCGCGTCGATCAGCGCGGTGCTGCGGATGCCGATGTAGGCGATCGTCACGGTCGCGACGATCAGCATCGCGACCAGCGCCTCGATCAGCAGCATGCCGCGCTCGTCGGGGCGCCGTTCGCTGGTCCCCGCTGGTTCGTGCCCTGCTCGCGTCATCAGAACGCGCCCTCCTCGACGCGCTCGGGGCGCGCCATCTCACCGTCCTCGGACTTGGACGTCTCGATCTTGCCGGTCAGCCCGCGGATCGACAGCGACCAGACCATCGTCGGGTCGCTCCTCAGCTGCAGCGCGACGACCTGGTCGGCGGAGAAGCCGTACTCGTCGAACGAGACCCGGTAGAGGCCCTTGTGGGCGAGGCCCTTGGCGGCGTCGCCGGCGCCCGCGAAGATCACGTCGGTCTCGAGGTCGATCCAGTCCTTGTCGCGGTCGGGGATCTCGGTGTCCTGGTAGATGATCTGGTCGGTGGTCAGCCGTTCTTCCGGCGGCCACACGATCCGGTAGCGACCCTTGTCGAGGTCGAGCTCCATCTCCATGCGCTTGGCCTGGATGCGCGCCTCCGAACGGATCGTCTGCAGCCACGAGACGATCTCCTTGCCGGAGCCGTCGAGGCGGGCCGACGGCATCAGCGCGCTGAGGTTCGGCGCGATGATGGCGAGGCCGAGGCCGACGAGGGCGACGGCGACGAGGATCTCGAGGAGGGAGAAGCCCGATTGGGGGGCGGGGGAGCGGGGGGGCGATGCGCTGGGCATCGGATGGGTAGGCTGGTGGGTGTTGGGTGCGGGTGGTGCCGGGAGGCGGGGACGCGATACGAGCGGCACCTCGAAGAGACGTCGGGCACGCGATGCCTTTGGCGTCGCTTTCGGCCGCGGGTTGCTACGAGGGGTTGAAGGCACCTCGCGGAAGGGTTGGGCACGCGATGCCTGCGGCATCGCTTTCGGCCGCGGGTTTCTACGAGGGGTTGAAGGCACCTCGCGGAAGGGTTGGGCACGCGATGCCTGCGGCATCGCTTTCGGCCGCGGGTTTCTACGAGGGGTTGAAGGCACCTCGCGGAAGGGTTGGGCACGCGATGCCTTTGGCATCGCTTTCGCCCGCAGGTTTCTACGAGGGGTTGAAGGCACCTCGCGGAATGGTTGGGCACGCGATGCCTTTGGCATCGCTTTCGCCCGCGGGTTTCTACGAGGTGCCTGCGGCACCTCGTTAATTATCCTCGCGCTTGGACTTGCTGGAGATGTCGTCCTCGGTCTCCGGCTGCTTGTCCGGGCCGCAGCTGATGATCTCGAAGCTGTTCGGGGTGTCGCCTTCGATCAGCTCGTAGGGCGTGTCCCACGGGTCGCGCGGCAGCTCCTCGAGCTCGCTGCGGCCCTTCTCGTCCTTCTCGGCGAGCTCGTCGAGGGTGTCCGGCAGGCGGCCGTTCTTGCCGTACCAGGTGCGGACGGCGCCGGCGATCGTCTTGCAGTCGGCCAGGGCCTTGTTCTCGCGGGCCTCGTCACTCGCGCCCATCACGTTGCGGGCGACGAGCGTGGCGAGCAGGCCGAGGATCACGATCACGACCATGATCTCGACGAGGGTGAAGCCGCTCTCGGACGAACGGGCGGGGGCGGGGCGCTTGGTTTGGATCTTGGCGTTCATGATAGGGTCTCGCCCAGTCTAGCAGGTGGCGGACGGATTCAGACCCTGAGACGCTCCCGGGACGCGCTTCTTCCCGCCGAGCCGGGTGGCTCGATGTCCCGTTGCCGCGGGGACTTGGCCGCAGCTGCCGGCGCGTTCCGCGGGATTGCTGCCGGGTTCCGCTGCATCGGTCGGGGCCGATGCAGCAGCTGCCGCCATGGTCAGCGGACCAGCGCGGCGAACCGGTAGTAGCTCTGCAGCGACATCGTCGCGAGCGCGGTGCTGGCGACGCGGCCGCCCGGCTCGCCCCAGACGTCGACCGGGTCCCACGAGCCGCGCTCGGCGCCCTGCTGCTGCTGGCCGGAGGTCAGCGCCTTCGACATCGGCGTCGCCCATCGCTTCCAGGCCGCGCCGCCGTGCTGGTAGAGCGCCATGCTCGACCAGTACCAGGCGTAGTAGTCGAGGTTGCCCGCCTTCGGCGTCCACGCCGGCGGCTGCGATGCGATCAGCGTCGCGGCCTTGCTCATGATCGGGTGGTCCTTCGGGGCCTGGCCGAGCATGTAGCGCGCGAACAGCGACGCGCCGGTCAGCGCCTCGTTCTTCGCGGTCGGGAACCGCTTGCCGTGGTCGCCCGGCATGCGCGACGAACGCTCGCCCCGCCGGGTGTAGCCGTGGCGGCCGGTCGCCGGATCGGCGACCTCGTCGTAGTAGTTGGCCGCCAGCAGCAGCGCGTTCTTGTTGACGTCGAGGCCGAAGTCCTTGCCGGCGCGGTAGGCCATCACGCACCAGGTGGTGATCGACGTGTCGTTGTCGTTGTCGCGCGGCTGGTAGCGCCAGACCGAGTACGGGTTGCGGTGCGACTCGAGGTAGTTGATCGCTCGCTGCGCCTTTGGCTTGAGCAGCTCGAAGTTCGACAGCCCATAGGCCTCGCACAGCGCCCACGTCGCGATCGCGTGGCCGTAGATGAAGTCGTGCGAGACGTTCTTGCCGATCAGGCCGCTGCGCTCGTCCTGCTGGTCGATCAGCCACTTGACGCCGCGCTTGACCTGCTCCTTGTAGGGGCCGGCGCGCATCGTGTTGCCGGCGCCGAGGAACGCCAGCAGCGCGAGGCCGGTCACGCCGACGTCGTGCACCGGGTTGCCGGCGCCATCGCAGACCGTGTCCTTGCCGGCGTCGTGCTTCATGAAGCCGTCCGAGTCCCAGCGGCCGCTCTCGTCCTGGTGCTCGGCGAGCCACGCGAGGCCGAGGTCGACGGCGCGCGCGGTCGCCTTCGGGGCGCGGCCCTCGCGACGCGTCAGCCGGCCGCCGAACCGGCCGCCAGCGCGGCCGCCGCTGGCCGCTTCGCCGCCCGACGATCCGTCGAACGGCTCTTCGACGACCTCCTCTTCAACGACCTCCTCCTCGACGATCTCCAGCTCCTCCAGCGAGACCGAACGGGTCGAACGCGCAAACCCTGCGAACGCGCCGCGCACCCTTGCCGGCGCCGCCGACGGCTGCTCCGAGCGTACGACCATCGGCCCGATCCGGCAGCCGACGTCCTTGCGGGCCGGGCTCGCCTGGCACAGCGCGCGCAGGTCGTGCGCCTTGGCCCACGCCCGGTTCTGTTCGGCGGTCGCGCGCACCTCGAGGTAGGTCGCGCGGATGCCGCAGCGGGCGCAGGCGTCGAGCAGCTGCATGCCCTCGCGCCAGCGCAGGTCACCGCCGGCCTGCAGGTGCACGGTCGCGCCCTCGCGCTGGGCCGGCTGCATCGCGGCGACGAACCGTCGCAGGTAGGCCTCGAGGCCGTCGACCGAACCCTCGTCGCCCGACTCGACCACCACCGGGATGATCTCGGTGGTGGCGTCGGCGGCGCCGCCGGAGTCGTACGGCAGGAACAGCGCGAACGCGCCCTCGCGGCCGTCCTCGACGTGGCTGGCGGCGAAGAAGATGCGCGGCGTCATGACCTTCGGGTCGGCGCAGGCGCGCATCAGCTTGTCGATCGCGATCGCCGGAACCGCGTCGGCGGCGCGGATCAGCACGTTGAGCCGGCTGGTCTTCATGCCCGCGACGGCGTCGCCGGGCAGCCGTTGGGCGGCGATCGCGAGCTTGGCGAGGCACTGGTCGTAGCTGAGCGGGATGCCGGCCACGCTGAGCGAGCCGGTGTCGTGCAGCTCGATCGTGAAGACCTGCTCGGTCGGGGCGTCGCCGAGCGTGCCGACGGTGGGCAGGCTGCCGCCGAGCGGGCTCTGGGCGGTCAGCAGCGAGGTGAGGAGGGCTGAGGCAAGGCCGAATCGCAACACGGGCGTTCTCCGTCTGAGGGTGAGGGGGACCGGGGTCGCAACGACGTCGCGCCGAGGCGGTTCACCCGATTCCCGAGGTAGGGAATGGTGCCGTGGCAATGGTGGCGCGCGCCAGGGATGATCCCGCAATGCGCATGCTTCGATGGCTCGCCGCGGCCCTGCTGGTCGCCAGTTCGCTGTCCGCACAGAAGGTGCTGACGCCCGAGATCCTCAACACGCTGGGACGCGTCGGCAGCATGACGCTGGCGCCCGACGGCAAGCACCTGCTGTTCACGGTCAGCACGCCCGACCTGAAGGCCAACCAGGGCACCACCGAGCTGTTCCTGCTGGACCTGACCCAGGCCGGTCGCGAGCCGGCGAAGGTCGGCGTCGGTCGCTCGCCGTACTGGCTGCGCGGCGGCGTCGAGTTCGCCTGGGTCACCAAGCAGGGCATCAAGGTCCGCAACCTCTACGAGGACGGGCCGGACCGCACCATCGCGCTCGACGGCCCGATCGCCAACCTGCACTTCGCGCCGACCAGCGACCGGTTCTCGTTCACGCGCAACGTCAAGCTCGACCAGCTGGTCACCGACAAGCACGAGGACCTGCCCGAGGCCAGCGCGCGCGCCTACGACGACCTGTTGATCCGCCACTGGGACCACTGGCACGACGGCAGCTACAGCCACCTGTTCGTGCAGTCGACCGACGCACGGAAGGCGAACGACCTGATGGCCGACGAGAAGGTGCACACGCCGCTGCAGCCGTTCGGCGGTGCCGAGCAGATCGCCTGGTCGCCCGACGGCAAGGAGCTGTGCTACACGGCGCGGCGCGTGCCGGACCCCGAGGCGAGCACCGACTCGAGCCTTTGGCTGGTGCCGGCCGACGGCGGTGCGCACAAGAACATCACCGAGGGCATGCCGGGTTACGACCAGGAACCGCGCTACTCGCCGGACGGTCGCTGGATCGCGTTCTCGAGCATGGAGCAGGCCGGCTTCGAGGCCGACCGCGTGCGGCTGGTGGTGCACGATCGCAAGACCGGCGACAACGCCGAGCTGCTGCCGGACTTCGACGCGTCGCCGCACGACGTGACCTGGTCGGCCGACAGCAAGCAGCTGTTCTTCACCGTCGACGTGCGCGGCACGACGCAGATCTACCGGACCAGCCTGTCGGCGCCGAAGGCCGTGCCGGTCACCGAGGGGCGCCACCGCCTGTCGGGCATCCAGCTGACCCCGGACGCCAAGACGATCTACTGCCTGCGCACGACCACCGAGCGCGCCGCCGAGGTCGTCGCGGTCGACGTCGCGTCGGGCGCGATCTCGATGGTCACCGACGTCAACGGCGACGCCTACGCCGGCATGGATCTGCCGCAGGTCGACGCCGAGTGGTTCGAGGCCACCGACGGCAAGAAGATCCACGCCTGGATCATCAAGCCGCCGAACTTCGACCCCGAGAAGAAGTACCCGATGCTGCTCTACTGCCAGGGCGGCCCGCAATCGATGGTCGGCCAGTGGTTCAGCTACCGCTGGAACTTCCACCTGATGGCCGCGCAGGGCTACGTGGTGGCGGCGGTCAACCGGCGCGGCCTGCCGGGCTTCGGCCAGGCGTGGAACGACCAGATCAGCAGGGACTGGGGCGGCCAGGCGATGGCCGACCTGTTGACGGTCTGCGACGCGGTCAAGGCGCGCGACTACGTCGACGAGGAGCGCGTCGGCGCGGTCGGCGCGTCGTTCGGTGGCTACTCGGTCTACTGGCTGATGGGCAACGGCGGCGACCGCTTCGCGTGCATGATCTCGCACTGCGGCGTGTTCAACCTCGAGTCGATGTACCTCGCGACCGAGGAACTGTTCTTCGTCAACTGGGACCTGGGCGGGCCGTTCTGGATCTCGCCCGAGGTCGCCGACACCTACCGCAAGTTCTCGCCGCACCGCTACGTCGAGAACTGGAAGACGCCGCTGCTGGTGATCCACGGCGAACGCGACTACCGGGTCCCGTACGACCAGGGCCTGCAGGCGTTCACCGCCGCGCAGATCCAGGGCGTGCCGTCGCGCATCCTGCTGTTCCCCGACGAAGGCCACTGGGTGCTGCAGCCGCAGAACGGCGTGCTGTGGCAGCGTGAGTTCTTCGGCTGGCTCGACCAGTGGTGCAAGAAGAAGTGAGCGCGCGCGCGATCGTCGCGGCCGCCCTGCTGGCGCTGCTCGCCGGCTGTGCGACGCCGCCCGAATGGCAGCAGGACCTGACCGCGGCGCTGCGCGCGACGCGGCGCGACCAGCAGGAACTGGTGGTGTTCTTCGCGTTGCCCGGCCGCGAGATGAGCGACCGCATGCAGGCGCGCATCGACGACCCGGTCGTCATGCAGGCGCTGCAGCGCGGCGGCTTCGCCGCGGTGGTCTGCGACGGCGTCGAGCGCAAGCGGCTGTACGGCGCGTGGATCGGCGGCGGCGAAGGCATGGGCATCGCGGTGCTCGACGGCGAGGGCGTCTGCTACTGCGCGCGCCCCGGGCCGCAGGACCCCGAGCAGGTCGCGGCGCTGCTGGATCTGTGCGCCGCGAGCCGCGACGAACTGCGCGCCGCCCGCGCGGCGCTGGCCGAGGAGCCCGGCGACCCGCTGCGCCAGCACGCGCTCGGCTGCCTGTACTTACGGCTCGGCTGCCGCGTGCACTGTGAACCGCTGCTGCTCGATGCGGCCACGGCCGGGGTCGCCGACGCGCGCCACCGGCTGGCGCGCCTCTACGCGCTCGACGGCAACCTGACCGCGGCCCGGCGCTGGCTACAGTCCGCGCCGCGCACGCCGGCGGCGATGGCGACCGAGGGCTACGTGCTGTTCAAGGAACGGCGCCACCGCGAGGCGGTGAAGGTCTTCTACGAAGCGCTGGCGACCGACAGGCTCGGCGACGAGCGCCAGCGCGCCGTGCTCTACCTCGGCAAGTCGCTGCACGAGAACGAGCAGGACGACGAGGCGGTGCCGGTGCTCGAGAAGCTGGCCAACGAAGGCACTGGCAGCACCTTCGAGGCGGCCGCGCGGCACACGCTCGGGCACATCTACAACCCGGATCACGGCCACACGCACTGAGCGGCCGGGTAGCATCGCGGCGTGAAGAAGATCCTCGTCGCGTTCGCGCTCACGCTGCCGCTGGTTGCCCAGACGCCGGACGGCCTGCCCGTGGTGCGCCACGCCATCCTCGCGCCGGGCTCCGGCATCGACCTCGACAGCGGCGTGGTGCTGCCGGGCGGCGACCACGGCCCGCTGCGCGCCGATGTCACGTTCGGCCGCGACGGGCTTGGCTTCTTCGTGCAGCCGCGTCGCGAAGGCATGCCGGCGCGGCCGGCGGACTGGTTCCCGGAGGGGGAGTGGTCGCAGCAGCGGCTGCGCATCCCGCGGCGCAGCGACGGGCAGGTGTGGACGTTCTTGCGCACCGACCACGGCGTGGCGCGGCTGTCGATCGCGATCGTCGATCCCTACAGCACCGCGTCTGCGGCGGTGTCGTGGACGGTGGTGCCGCCCAAGGATCCGGTGTTCCTGGCCGCGCCGACCGACCTGCGGCTCCGCTGGCACGAAGGCAAGCTGCTGGTCGGCTGGGACGGCACGACGCCGCAGTTCCTGGTCGAGGTGGTCTCCGGTGAGCAGCGCAGCAAGCAGGTCTGCACGGTCAACGGTTGTGAGTTCGACGGTCTGGACCAGGACGCGGTGCACCTCGTGCGCGTTCGCGGCATGGACGGCGGCGCGATCTCGGTGCCGGCCGAGGCCGTGCAGCACGGCCGGTCGCGGCCGCCGGTCTACGAGGTGACGCAATACCCCGACCGTTGGTATGACCAGGAGGGCGGGCTCGGGCTGTCGGTGGGCGCCGACAACGCGGAGAAGGCGGAGGTCGTGTTCTATCTGTACGGCGTGTTCGTGCCGGGGGGCGGCGTGCAGAAGCTCGGCAGCGGGCGCGAGACGTTCGTGTCGACCAAGGACCTGCCGACCAGCGGCTACCTGCCGAGCTACGGCCGCCTCGACGACCACGACGTGCACGCGGTGCGGCTGCCGGACGGCCGCCGCGCGCTGCTGTGGCTGGAGCCGGCCGATGGCGACGACGTGCGCGACGGCATGAACGTGCACAGCGTGTTCCTGCCGGACGGCCGCGGCCACTTGCTGGTGCCGCCGCAACCGACGGTGGCCAGCGACCAGCGGGTGGTGACCCTGACGTGGCCGCGCGTCGAGGGCGCCAAGGGCTACGAGGTGCGCGTCGGGGGCGACAAGCCGATCCTGACCGACCAGCTGACGGCGACGTTCGACGCGCTGCCGAAGGACCGCATGCATGCGTTCACGGTGCGGTCGCTGGGGGAGGATGGCGGTTGGTCGCTGGAGCGCAAGGTGTTCGGGCACACGTTCGGAACCGCGGCCGTGTTCCGGCGCGTCACGGTGCGGGCGCAGACCAACAGCGTCGACCTGAAGACCGGCAAGACGGTGAAGCAGGGCGACCTGTCGCTCGTCGGAGGTGCCGGTGGCGCCAGCTACCTGCAGTTCGGCACGCCCTACGGATCGTGCGCCAACGGCGGCCGTGCCTTCGGCGACTTCGACGGCCTGCAGCGCGGCAAGGCCGACCACTTCGGCAGCGACGACCGCGAGGACGACTTCGAGCAGTTCTTCGTCTGGACCAAGGACGGCGGTTGCGCCTGCGTGCGCATCGTCGTGCGCGACTGGCCGGACACGGTGGTCGAGTACGTCTGGCTGCCGCCGAAGGACGGCGGGCGCTAGGAGCGCGTCCATGTAGTGGACGCGCTGCCAACCGTGATCGCGGAAGCGGCGTGTACGCTTGCGGACGGGGCTTTGCCCGCTAGCAGACGCTATTCGCCGCCGGTGTTGCCCCTGCCGGTGTTTCCCTTGCCCGTGTTGCCGCGGCCCGTGTTGCCGCGGCCGGTATTGCCGGCGGTGTTGTTGCGGCGGCTCGGCACGCGGCCGCCGAGCTTCTTGGCGCCGCGCGCCGGGATGCGCATGTCGGCGAGCATCTTCTGCTCCTTTTCGAGCAGCTTCTGCTCGGCCTTCGTGGCGGCCTCGATCTGCTGTCGGGCCTTGTTCTGCCTGGCCTTGTCGTTGCCGGCCTTGGCCTGGTCCTGCTCGGCCTCGGCCTTCTCCTCGAGCACGGTCTCGAGGTCCTGGAGCAGCTTGGTGTACTTCTTCGCGAACGACGGCAGCGTCGGCTTGAAGGCGCCCTTCGACGCGCGGTCGAGCAGCCCTTCGAGCGCACCCGGGTCGGGCTTCAGCCCGGTCATCGACACGCCCTTGAGCTCCTTGCCGTTCTTGTCGAACGCGACGAACAGCGGCGCCTTCTTGCCGTAGCGCTCCGCGAGCGCCGGGTCCTTGCTGATGTCGATCTGGCCGCAGTGGAACATGCGCAGCTTCACGCCCAGCGCGTCACCCTTGGCGTCGGCGCGGAACAGCATCGTCTCGAAGTTGCGGACGGCGCGTTCGTCGAGGCCGCCGTCGTGCAGGTAGAGCACGGTGACCTGCTCGGCGGCGGTGGCGGCGCGCACCAGTTCGATCGTGTCGAGGTCGGCGACCTTGTTCTCGCCGTCCGTCTCGGGGCCGGCGACCTCCTGGAAGTAGACCGCCACGCGGTTGGAGATCTCCTCCGGGCGTCGCCAGGCCTGGCGCGCGTTGCGGCCACCGCGGCCGGCGCGACGCTGGGCGTCGACGACGTCAGTGGCGAGGAGGGCGGCGGCGACGGTCAGGAGCAGCGGGATCTTGCGCATGGCGGGTCGGGGTTGGGGACGGGCCGGACCAGGACGAGCCGGACCAGGACGGGCCGGTTACGCACAGGTTGGTCGCGTCGACACCGCCGGGGACTGCGTGGCTTGCATCAGGTTGGTATCGGCGCGCTACCAATCGGCCATGGCACCGAGCACACTACCGCCATGCACTCCTCGTTCTCGGCGTTGGCGGCGTTGGTCGCGTTCTCGACGGTGGCGGTGGCCCAGGACCTGATCGAGGTCGGCCCGCACCGGTACCGGTGGGATGCGTCGTGGGGGCGACCGTTCTCTGCCGGCGACTTCGGGCTCGATCAGGAAGGTACGGTCGAGCTCGGCAACACCCACGGCTGCATGGTCGTCCGGGGCGACGGCAACATCCTGGTCAACACCGACAAGGACCACGCGGTGGTGGTGTTCTCGCCGGACGGCGAGGTCGTGTCGACGTGGGGCAAGGAGTTCCACGGCGGCCTGCACGGCATGTGCCTGCGCCAGGAGAACGGCAAGGAGGTGCTCTACCTGGCGCACACCCGTCGCCACGAGGTCGTCAAGACGACGATCGACGGCAAGGTGCTGTGGACGATCGGCTGGCCGGAGCAGTCCGGCATCTACAAGGGGCCGGGTCAGTACCGACCGACCGCGGTGGCGGTGGCGCCGGACGGCCGCATCTACGTCGGCGACGGCTACGGCAAGTCGTGGGTGCACTGCTACGACAAGGACCGCAACTACCTGAAGTCGTTCGGTGGGCCCGGGACCGAGGCCGGCAAGATGCGCACGCCGCACGGGCTGTGGATGGATACGCGCGGCGACGAACCGCTGCTGCTGGTCTGCGATCGCGAGAACCACCGTCTGCAGTGGTTCACGCTCGACGGCGCGTTCGTTCGCAAGATGGACCAGGACCTGCGCCGGCCGTGCAACGTCTGGCCGATGCCCGACGGCGGTCTGGTGGTCGCGGACCTGGTCGGTCGCATCACGTTCCTCGACCGTTCGGACAAGGTCTACGCGCACGTCGGCGACAACCCGGACCCGAAGCTGCGGGCCAAGAACGGCATTCCGCGCGCCAGGTGGAAGGACGGAGAATTCCTGTCGCCGCACTCGGTTTGCGTCGACGGCCACGGCCACGTCTACGTAATGGACTGGAACTCGCTCGGCAGGATCAGTCGGCTGACGCACCAGCCGGCGCGACCCGCTGCGCGAGACGGTCAGGACGGCAAGCGCAAGCAGCGGTAGCGGGCAGCAAGGCACGGAGGGCGGATGAACGGATGGGCGGACACGTCCGAGCGGCGGTTGTTCGCCGCTCTGGTGGCGATCGTGTTCGGAGCGGTGGTGGCGATGTTGCTGCTGGCGCCCGGAGACGATCTGCACGCGGCGCTGCTGGCGGATGGCGGACCGGATCAGGTGCCGGTCCCCGAGCGCGCCTTCGCCGCCGTCGCCACCGTGCCTGCTGCCGCCGAGGACGTCGCCCCGGTGGCCGCCTTGCCCGCGATCCGGCGCGAGGCCGCCGGGCAGCTTCCGGTGCTCGACGATCCGCGGCTGCCGCGGCTGGTGGCCGCGCTGCGCGACGACGGCGTGCCGCGCAACGCGCTGCATGCGCTGGCGACGCTGTCGCGCTGGCCGGCCGGCCGGATCGTCGAACTCGACCACGCGCTCGGCTCCAACGACCCGCAGCTGCGCCACTTCGCGGCCGGCGTGCTGCGCAACCGCTGCCGGGACGGCCGCGACGTGCCGACGCCGCGGCTGCTGCGGGTGTCCGTCGACGCGCTGCGCAGCGACCTCGGTCGGGTCGCGCGCGATGCCTGGTGCACCTGGGTCGGGCCGATCGTGCCGCGCGCGGCGCGGTTCCTGGCCGAGTACGCGCGGGCCGCGCAGGCGCCGCTCGAGCAGGGGCTCTGCGGCTTCGACCCGCAGCAGCGGTTCTTGTGTGCCTACCTGCTGGCCCAGGCGGGCCTCGACGAACGCGCCGGCCGCATCGCCTACGTGCTGGTCGAGCACCTCAACGACAACCGCATCCCGGGCGACGCCGCGATGGCGACGCACGGGCTCTACCGACTCGGCGAGCGCGCGCTGCCGGTGCTGGCGGCCAGCCGGCGCTACCTCGACGACCAGGGCCAGCGGCTGGCGGACCTGGTCCGCGAGGATCTGACGCAGCCACCGCGGTCGCCGCGCGAGCTGCGCAGCCGCGGCAGCAGGGTGCGGGTATCGCCGATCTATCACGACCCGGCGATCGAGTACGACATCCGCCGGTCGCTGGTGCCGCAGTTCTCACCGTAGGCCTTGCTGCGGCGGGGGCGCGGCTTGCGGCAGCGGCGGCGCATGGCTCGCGCGGACCACCGCGGAGTCCCCGTCGAGCCGCAGGTCGCCGTGCCGGCCTGTGACCCACAGTTCGGTGCCGAACCGGCGGGCGAGCCGGCCGAGCGCGGTGTCGCCGTCGCCGCTGGCCGCCGAAGCGAAGCACGCGCGCGGCCGGACCCGCGCCAGCAGGTGCGGGGCGTTGCGGTTGGGCCGGCCGTGGTGGGGCAGCACCAGCACGTCGGCGGCGGTCGCGATGCCGTCCGCGAGGGCCGCGGCGATGCCGAGCTCCTGGGCGTCGCCGGCGAGCAGCACGTCGACCCGGCCGATGGTCGCGCGCACCCACAGGCTGCGGTCGTTGTCGGACGCGGCCGCTGGCAGGTCCGGTGCGAACACGGTCGCAGAGCCCAGCTCGGTCCGTTGGCCGGGGGCCAGCAGCGTCAGGCGCTCGGCGACCCCGGACAGCGCCGCGTGCAGCGCGGTATCGGCGAGCGCCTGCGGCAGCACCGCATGCCGGATCCGCAGCCGCGGCAGCAGCCGTTCGACCCCGTTGTGGTGGTCCTGGTCGGCGTGGGTGACCACCAGCACGTCGAGGCTGCGTCGGGACAGCGCGTCGCATAGCTTGCGCGCCGGCAGGCCGCCGCCCTGCAGGCTGCCGCAGTCGACGGCGATCCGGGTGCCGTCGTCGCCGGTGAGCAGCGCGGCCTGGCCGTGGCCGATCGCGAACAGCTGCAGCGCCGGCTTTGCAGCGGCCCGCAGCGGCACGAACCACAGCGACGTGATCGCGAACACGCCGACTACGATCGAACTGCGCCGGGGCCGGCACGCGACCAGCGCCGCGGCGGCGGCGGTCGCGAGCACCAGCGCCCAGACCGGCGGCACGTGGGTCGCCGGGATCGGGGTGCCCGGCAGACCGTCGGCGGCGTGCACGATCGCCGCGTAGCAGGCCGCGATCGCCTGCAGCGGCCACGCCAGCAGCCCGGCGAGCGGCGGGCAGATCGCCAAAAGCGTCGCCGCCACCAGCCCGAGCAGCAGCATCGCCGCGACCAGCGGCGCGCACAGCGGCGTCAGCAGGATCGTGCTCGGAGCCAGCTGGCCGAAGAACCACAGCGTCAGCGGCGTGGTCAGCAGCGTCGCCCAGAACGACGCCCGCAGGGCCTCCAGCAGCCAGCCGCGCAACCCGGCCGGGCGCCGGCCGCGCAGCGCCAGTCCGAGCCCGATCACGGCGGCGTAGCTGAGCAGGAAGCTCGGTCCGGTCAGCGCCTGCGGGTCGACCGCCGCCGTCACCAGGGCCGGGATCAACAGCCCGCGCGCGACGCCGAACGGTCGGCCGGTGCGCGCCGCGACCGCCGCCAGCGCGAACGCGACCACGGCGCGCAGCACCGGCGGCTCGGCGCCGGCGATGCAGCCATAGACGGACAGCAGGGCCAGCACGAACCAGGTCCGGGCGCGGCCGGCGCCGAGGTGGCGGCCGCGCGTGGTCAGCCCCAGCAGGAACGCGAGCATCGCCGCGTGCGCGCCGCTGACCGCCAGCAGGTGGCTGAGCCCGGTCGCGCGGTGGGCCTCGGTCAGCGCGAAGTCCGGGCGGGTGGCGCGGCCGAGCACCAGCGTCGCCAGCATCGCGCCGTGCGGACCCGGCACCAGCTCGAGCAGGCTGCGCTCGAACGAGCGGCGCAGCAGCGCGCAGCCGCGCGCGAAGCCGAAGCTGCCCGGCGTGACGTCGGCCGTCGCCGGCACCGCGCGCAGCCGCAGCGGGCCTTCGGGCACGGCGGCGGGACGCGCGAGCGCCAGCGTGCGCAGCCGGTCGCCGGGCACCACCTCGACGTCGTGCGCGAAGCGCAGGCGCAGCCCGCCGGCGAACGTCACGTCGGTTTGGCCGGTCTGCGGGGTGCGTCGCACGTCGGCGACCAGGCCGTCGACGTGCACCGGTCCGGCCGCGAACGGTGTCGCCGGCGCGGCCGGCCGCGGCATCGCGCACAGCAGGATCGGCAGCGCCAGCAACCCCGCGTGCCGCAGCGGATGCCGCGTGGCGACGCACGTGCAGACGCCGAGCGCCGCCAGCAGCACTGCAGCGGGCAGGCTGATCGCGGCCAGCACGGCGGCGGGCAGCGACCAGGCGACGGCGGCGCCGAGCGCGCGATGGGGGCCTTGTTGCACACTGCTTGGTGCTCCGCGATCGCCAGCGGTTACAGTCCCGGCAATGGTTTCGGCCCTGTATCCCGGCAGCTTCGATCCGGTCACCCGCGGCCATCTCGACCTGGTCGAGCGCGCGCTGCCCCTGTTCGACCGCCTGACCGTCGCCGTCGGCATCAACAGCCAGAAGAACCCGACGTTCACGACCGAAGAGCGCGTCGAGATGCTGCGCGAGGTGCTGCCGACGAGCGACAAGCTGTCGGTGGTGACGTTCACCGGCCTGGTCGTCGAATACTGCCGGCAGCACGGCATCGGCGCGATCCTGCGCGGCGTGCGCACGATCTCGGACTTCGAGTCCGAGTACCAGATGGCCCTGACCAACCGCCACCTGGAGCCGACGATCGAGAGCGTGTTCGTGATGCCGAGCGCGCAATACAGCTACGTGTCGTCGTCGTTGATCCGGGAAGTCGTGCGCAACGGCGGCGATGTCAGTAGCTTCCTGCCCGAAACGGTCGAGCAGCGCCTGCGCGACCGACTCTCGCAATCCTGATCATGACTCTCGAAACCGTCCACACCGACGCCGCCCCGGCCGCGATCGGTCCCTACAGCCAGGCCGTCAAGGTCGGCGACATCCTGTTCTGCTCCGGCCAGATCCCGCTCGACCCCAAGACCATGGAGATGGTCGGCAGCACCGCCGCCGAGCAGTGCGAGCAGGTGATGACGAACCTGAAGAACCTGCTCGAAGGAGCCGGCGCCAGCCTCGAAAAGGTCGCGCGTACGACGATCTTCCTGGCCAGCATGTCCGACTTCGCGGCGGTCAACGAGGTCTACGCGAAGCACTTCGGCGAGCACAAGCCGGCGCGCGCCTGCGTCGCCGTCAAGGAGCTGCCGAAGGCAGCACTGGTCGAGATCGACTGCATCGCGGCGCTGTGACGCCGGGCGCGGCGCCCGCGAACCGGAGTCCGAAGGTCGCGGCGCTGTGCTGCAGCGTGCTGGTCCTGCTGCTGCCGACGCTGGTGGTGCTGCTCTCGATCGGAGCGGACCCGGCACCGGGAGAGCTGCAGCGGCTCGAGCGCGTTGTCGAAGGACGCCCGCCGGGCGAACGCATCGACACCGGCACCTCGCGGCTGTTCCACCGCGCCGCGATCGCCGGCGCGACGTGGCCGGACGAGGCCGACGCGCAGCGGGCCCTGCTGGTCCGCGCGCGGCTGGCGCAGGTCGTCGGCGTCACCGGGCTCGTGTTCCTGACCTATCTGGTCGTGCTGCTGGCCCGCGGTCGGCTGCAGGCGCTGCTCGCCTGTGGCGCGCTGGCGCTGCTGCCGCCGGTGTTCGACGCCGGCTATGTGCTCCGGGTCGAGACCGCCGGGGCGCTGTTCGCGCTGCTGTCGGTGGTGCTGATGCAGGTGGCGGCGCTGCCGAACCCGCGGCTGCGGGCCCGGCAACCGCGGCGCGCGCTGGTCGTCGCCGGCGGGCTGATGCTGTGCGCCGCGGTCGCGATCGCGATGGCCTGCGAAGCGATGCCGTCGCTCGGCGAGTCGTTGCTGGTGCCCGGGGTGGTGCTGGTGCTCGCGGCGGTGCAGATGGCGGTGCGCGGCCGGCGGTTGCTGAGGCGACGTGGCCTGATGGGCACGCCGATCCGCGCCATCAACCGGCGGCTGATCCCGTGGACGGCGCTCGGCTTCGTGGCGCCGGCGGTCGCGCTGTGGGTGTTGCGCCGCAGCTACACGGTGTCGGTCGAGCAGCTGGCGGTGACCGTTCCGCACAGCTCGCTGCTGCCCGCAGGAACGTTCGGTTCCGCGCTGGCGACGGTGCTGCTCGCGCTCGGAGCGGCGACCTGGATCGTGCGCGTCGGCATGCGCTTCGGGGGCGGCGGCCGGATCTCGCCGCAGCTGATCCTGTTCTCGTTCTGTGCCGTGTTCCTGCTGACGGCGCTCGGCGACGACGTGCCGCACGACCCGCTGCCGCTGGTGCCGGCCGCGGCGGTGCTCGCGAGCGAGGGGGCGCACGCGCTGCTGGTGCTGCTGCTCGGCGTGCTGGCGCGCCGCCGGCGCTGACCGACGCGGCGGCTACTTGAGCGCCCGTTCGATCGTGTCGGTCAGGCGCTCGCGGCCGTCGTTGGTGCCGACGTGCAGGCCGAGGCCGGCGACCATGCCCTTGCGGTCGATCACGTGCACGACCGGGCCCTCGACGAACCAGCGCAGCGCGACGTCGTTGAGCGGGCCCTTGCCGTCGCCGACCACGTCGAAGTCGATGCCGAGGTCCTTGACGGCCTTCTTGATCTCCTGGGGATCGCGATCGAGGCAGACGCCGAGCACGGCCAGCTGCCGGTGCTTCTTCTGCAGGTCCTCGAGCATCGCGACCAGCCGCGGCGTGTCGTAGTCGGCGGCGGTCCAGAACGCGAGCACGACGACCTCGCCCTGGTGCGCGGTCAGCGACCACGGCATCTCGTCGAGCGTCTTGGTCGTGAACGCGATCGCGTCGTCGCCGACCTTGAGCCGGGTCGCGCGCAGGCGGTCCTTGGCGACCGAACCCCAGTAGGTGCGCGGCAGGTCCTTGGCCAGCGATTCCAGCTCGTCGAAGCCGGTGTTCTCGGGCAGGTCTTCGCGGTCGCGCAGCGCGTCGGCGCGGTGCCAGCGCACGAACGCCTTCTGCTCGTCGTCGCGCGCGTCGGCCAGCGCCTTGGTGAAGATCGCCTCGCCGTGGCTGACCTCGCGCAGCACGGTCATCAGCAGGCGGGCCATCGCCAGTCGGTCGGGCAGCGGCGCGTCCTTGGTGATGGCGTTGGCGACGAAGCTGTCGCGCAGGTCCTTCAGGCCGACGTGCTGCGCCATCGTCGCGGCGGTCACCAGCACCATCGCCGGGGCCTCGTTGTGGTCGATGGCGGCGAGCACCTCGGCCGCGGCCTCGCGCTTGCCGCGCACCAGCTCGAGGTCGGCCAGCATCAGGCGGCCGTTCCAGCGGTCGTCGCCGCGCGCCGTCGAGGCCACGAACTTGCGCAGTTCGGCGACGTGGCGGTCGAGCTGCTGGTCGCGCTGCTCGCGGCTCGGCGAGCTGGCCGCCAGCTGTTGGACCTCGGCGCGGAAGCGCTGCTCGAGTTCGGCGAGGGTCGACTGCGCCGTAAGCGCAGTGCAGAGACAGGACAAGGCGAGGAGGGCCGCGATCCGGGTCATGGTGGGCAGCATAGCGAAATCCGTGCCGTCGTGATGCCCTGCGAGCTTGCAGTGCGGCCCGGGATTCGTTGCGATGGGGCGGTTGGACGCGCTGCTGGAGGTTTCGGACTACACCCTGAAGGGCACCGGAGGGTTCGCCGTCCGGTTGCCGCAACTGCGGCTGCCGCCGGGAGGCGTGGCCGCGCTGTACGGTCCGTCCGGCTGTGGCAAGACCAGCATGCTGGTGTCGATGTTCGGGCTGCTGCAACGGCGCGGCTGGGCCGGCGAAGGTTCGGTGCAGCTGCGCGGGCAGCAGCTGGTCGGCGCGGCCGCCGGTGACCTGCAGGAGCTACGTCGCACGCAGATGGCGTTCTTGATGCAGGACGCCCACAATGCGCTCGATCCGCTGGTCCGCGTCGGCGAGCAGGTGCAGGCGGCCACCGGCAAGGGGCGCGACGACGTCGTCGCGATGCTGCAGCAGCTCGGCGTCGCCGACGCCGACGCGCTGTGCGAGCGGCAGCCGCACCGGATCTCGGGCGGGCAGGCGCAGCGGGTGCTGCTGTCGATCGCGTTTCTGCGGCGGCCGCCGCTGGTGATCGCCGACGAGCCGTCGGCCAGCCTCGACGGTGGCTCCTACGCCGAACTGGTCGCGCGGCTGCGCGAGCTGGTCGACGCCGGCTCGGCGCTGATGATGGCGACCCACGACCACCGCCTGCTGCGCGACCTCGGCGCCGAGGTCTACGCGCTGCGCGGCGACGGCTTCGAGCGCGCCGAGCCCGACCAGGAGCCGTGGCCGACGCGGCCGCCCGAGGACGTCGGCACGATCGCGGTGCTCGAGGCCGAAAGGGTGCGGGTCGCGTTCGGCGAACGTGCGGTGCTCGACGACGTCGACCTGGTGCTGCGCCGCGGCGAGATCGTGGCGCTGCTCGGCGAGTCGGGCGCCGGCAAGACCACGTTGATGCGGGTGCTGGCCGGCCATCGTCGGCCCGATCACGGCGACGTCGTGCGGCCGCCGCGACGGGCGGCGGTGCAGCTGGTCTGCCAGGACGCGCTGGCGTCGCTGACGCCGCGCCGCACCCTGCGCAGCATGCTCGGCGAGGCCCACGCCGCCTACTTCGACGCCGGCGCCGGGGCCAGCTCGGTCCGCCTGCCGGAGGCGGTGCTCGAGCGCACCGCGGCCTCGATGTCCGGCGGCGAACGGCGCCGCGCCGCGCTGCTGCGCGCGATCGCGGTGCAGCCGGACGTACTGCTGCTCGACGAACCGACCGCATCGCTCGACCGCAGCTCGGCGGTGACCGTGATCGACAACCTGTTGACGATGCAGCGCAGCCGCGCGCTGGCGCTGCTCGTCGCGACTCACGACGAGAGCCTCGCCGAGGCGATCGCCCACCGAAGCCTGATCCTCAAGGAGGGCCGCCTGTGCGAAGTCTGATCGGAGCGTTGTGGTCGTGCGTGCTGCTGGTCGGCATCGCGCCGTCGCAGTCGCCGTGCACGTGGCTGCATCTCGACGGCGCCGACGCGACCGCGATCGGCGTGCTGTTCCCGAGCGGCTTCGACGACGACCCGAAGGGCCGCTCGGGGCTGGCGGCGGTGGTCGCGGCGGCGCGGCTCGAACAGGGCCGCCGCGCCGGCGGTGCGCTGCTGGCGAGCGGCGCGCAGGTCGGGGCCGACCACGCGATCGTGTTCGCGGTGGTCGGGCGCGACGATCACCGCAACGCGGTCGCGTTCCTCGAGGCGCTGCGCGGCGACGGCGGCGACCTCGACGACGACACGCTGGCGCTGGCGATCGCGCGCACGGCGCTGCTCGCCGACGACGCCGAGTACCTCTATCCGGGCGACGTCATGCGCACGCGCGCCCGCCGCCGCCTCGGGGCCGGCACGGTGCTGGCCCGGCCGCCGCGCGGGGTCGCCGACGAGTGCATCGCGCTGACGCCGGCGATCGTGCGCAAACGGCTCGCCGCCGAGACCCCGGTCCGGGTCGCCGCACTCGGGGTCGTCGACCAGCGCTGGATCGAAGCGATCGGCGGGTTGCCCTGGCCGCAGCAGCCGTGCGCGGTCGCCGCGCCCCGGGTCTGCCAGCCGCCGCGCCGCGTGCCCGACCGCACCGAGGACGTCAGCGCGCGTGCCGACTCGCCGTACGTCGCGGTGGCGTTCGCCGCACCGCCGCCCGCGCAGCGGCCGGCGTTCGCGATCGGCGTCGAGATCGCGCGCGCCCGCGCGTTCCGCCGCTTCGACCTGCGCGGCCGCGAACTGTTCGCGCGCGCGCCGTTCGTCAGCTGGTCGTGGCTGCACCAGGATCCGCTGCTGATGCTGTTCCGTCGCGGCGAGGACCAGGTGCAGCTGCTGCCCGGCGAGCGACCGGCGGCGACCGTCGACGACGAGGTCGAGGCGACCCGGCGCGAACTGCAGGCGCTGCTCGAGGACCTGCGCAAGCTGCCGCCGAGCCCGGCGGAAGTCGCCACCGCCCGGGCCGCGCTGCGTGGCCAGCTGGCGCTGCCGGGGCCGGGCGAGGCTGCGCCGTGGGCCAAGGAGCCGGCGACCCTGCCCGGCCGGCTGCAGGTGTTGTTGCTGCGCGAGTACCACGGCGTCGATGTCGCGAATCTCGACGGCATCACCCCGGAGATGGTGGCGAAGTCCCTGATCGAGACGCTGCCGGAGCAGCGCGCCAGCTGGCACGCGATGGTGCCGCGGCGGCGCGACCGGCTCGGCTACCGGCGACGGTGAAGAACGGGCGGCTGGGTTGCCGATGGGGGTAGTGGAGACTCCGCACGACCAAGCTCCGCTGCAGCCAATCGATGGGATTCATCAACGTCGCCGAGCGCACGATCAACGCCAAGCTCGTCTGCTATGGCGTTGGAGTAGGTGGCAAGACCACGAGCCTGCAGCAGGTGCACGGCATCTTCTGCCCGCGCAACGAGGTGCAGCTGGTCTCAATCAACACCGAGGAGGAGTCGACGCTGCTGTTCGACTTCCTGCCGATCAACCTCGGCACCGTCGGCGGCTTCAAGATCCGCATCCAGGGCTTCACCGTGCCCGGCCAGCCCAAGTACAAGCAGATGCGCAAGTACGTGCTGCAGGGGGCCGACGCGGTGGTGTTCGTCGTCGACAGCCAGCGCAGCCGTCTGGAGGAGAACGTCGAGTCGCTGCAGAGCATGCGCGAGCACCTGCGCGAGCAGCCGGGCACCTCCGAGGACATCCCGATCGTCGCGCAGTACAACAAGCGCGACCTCGACGACATCCTGACCGAGCGCGAACTCGACCAGCACTTCTGCTTCCGCGACGACGTGACGTCGTTCCCGTCGGTCGCGACCGAGGGCCACGGCGTGTTCGAGGCGTTCGTCGAGGCGACCTGCGCGCTGGTCGAACGCAAGGTCGAGCTCTACGGGCTGACCGACGAGGAATGCGCGCCGAGCGAGGTCGCCGAGGGCGTGCGCCAGAAGCTGTGGGCGATCTGCGACGAGGTCCGCCGCGCGCGCGAGGTCGTGCCGGTCGACGAGCTGCCGCAGACGCGCCTGTTGCAGGGCGAGGATCGCCCGCAGCAGCCAGCGGACCCGGTGCCGGACGACGTGCTCGATCTGCCCGCCGACGACGGCGGCGACGACCTGGCGGAGACGGTCGAGCTGCGCGACATGGCGCCGGTGCGCGGGCCCGCCGACGAGGTCCAGCTCGACGACGGCGACGAGGAGTCGTTCGACTTCGGCTACGAGCTGCGCGAGAGCGCCGAGTCGGCGCGCGCGCCGGACGACGTGCAGAACGGCGACGAGGTGCTCAGCGACGAAGAACTCGACCTCGACCTCAGCGCCGGCGTCGTCGACTTCGAGGAGGCGCCGGTCGAGGAGTCCGAACCGGAGCTGCTCGACAAGACCGTGCAGTCCAACCTCGAGCTCGCCGAGCGCTACGGCGAGCTGGACGAGAAGCGGCTGCAGCTCGAACGCAAGCTGCACGAGCTGGTCGACGTCGCGCAGTGCACCGTGCACGACCTCAACCGCCCGATCAGCGCGCTGCGGCTGATGCTGTCGACGCTCGACAAGGGCTACCTGGGCGAGCTCAGCGAACCACAGGGTCAGGCGATCGAGAACGGCCTGATGGCCGTGCACCAGATGGAACGGCTGGTGCGCGACCTGCTCGACAGCTCGCGCCTCGACCACGACGGCGTGCGCCTCGAGTTCACCGAGTGCGACCTGACGCTGCTGGTCGCCGACGTGCTGCGAACGCTGCGCTACGAGCTGGACGAGTACAGCCTGTTGGTGCGCGTCGAACCGCTGCCGGTGACCAGGGTCGACCAGTGGGCGCTGACCAAGGCGCTGATGAACCTGATCGGCAATGCGATCGCATACCGGTCCAGCGATCGCACGCCGCTGGTGCGCGTGTTCGCCGAGGACCGCGGCGAGCACTGGGCGCTGGCCGTCAGCGACAACGGCATCGGGATTCCCGAGGCCGACCGCGAACGGCTGTTCCGTCGCTTCGAGCGCGGTTCCAACACGTCGGGCATCAGCGGCACGGGCCTCGGCCTGCACATCGTCAAGGAGATCGTGCAGGGCCACGGCGGCACCGTCGCGTTCGACAGCGAGGTCGGCCACGGCACGACGTTCTGGCTCAACCTGCCCAAGCAGCCGGTGCTCGCACCACACTCGCCGATCAGCGACGTCGGCGAGCGCGTCGGGCTGTAGCCGGGGATAGGAGCGCGTCCATGTAGTGGACGCGCTGCCAACCGTGATCGCGGAAGCGGCGTGTACGCGTGCGGACGGGGCTTTGCCCGTAGCATGCGGGGGCGATGAAGGCCCTCTCGTTGCTGTGTGCGTTGTCCATGGTCGGCTGCGCGACCGGTCCGCAGTTCACGTCCATCCTGGAGCCCGGCGCGTTCGCAGGCTGGCACACCGCGCCGGGCGGCACGTGGACCTGGCGCGGCGACGTGCTGGTCGGCACCAGCCCGAAGAGCGAGCGCCGCCACGGCATCCTGCTCAGCGATGCGCGTTACTCGGACTTCGAGGTCCAGCTCGAGTTCCGCGTGCTCTCGGGCGACAGCGGCTGCTACTTCCGCGTCGACGAGAAGGGCGGCACGGTCGCGGTGAACGGCTTCCAGTCGGAGGTCGACACCACGCTGGAGACCGGCGGCCTCTACGAGACCGGCGGCCGCGCGTGGGTCGTCAAGCCGGATCCGCAGCGCATGCGCGAGGTCTACCAGCCCGGCGAGTGGACCTCGCTGCGGATCCGCGCGGTGGGTCGGGACGTCGACGTCTACGTCAACGGCTACCGGACGGCGTCGCTGCGAGACGATCCCGGCCGCACCGAGGGCCACCTCGGCCTGCAGCTGCACGGCGGCCAGGACATGCACGTCGAGTTCCGCAACCTGCAGCTGCTCGACCTGAGCACGCGGTAGGTGCGGTGTCCCGGTGGCTCGTGCGGCCCCGCGGTCAGCGCAGCGCGTGCACGGCGTCGGCGAACGCCACGCCGATCTGCGCCATCGTCTTCGCGCAGCCGAGGTAGTGGTAGCCGCCGTTCGACGCGCCGCGCCGGTAGGTGGCGTCGTCCTCGGCGCCGACGATCTCGGCGCGGTACTTCGCCAGGTAGGCCTGCTGCGCCTGCTTGTCCATCGAGCCGTCGGCGTTGGGGCCGCGCTGGTTCTCGGTGCGCAGCATCCGGGCCATCTGCTGCACCTTGCCGATGCGCTGGCCGATCTCGTCGAGCTCCTGCGACCAGTAGGGGTCGGTCGGCACCGCGGCGACGTTGCCGAGGAACTCCTGCATCGCCGCCGGCGCCGCCATCGCGTCGCGGAAGTTCTGGTGCACGGCGCGCTTCTGCCCCGCCTCGACCGGTCCGCCGACGCCCATCACGCCGATCACGAACGGCAGCTTGGGGGCGTCGAGGTCCTTGCGCACGTCGCGGATGAAGTGCGCCAGGCACTCGCTGTAGCGGTCGTAGCCGCCCGCCCGGTCGCGCGCCGGGTAGGTGCCGCGGTCGACCATGTCGTTCCATCCCTGGAACCAGACGAACCCGCCGAGCTGGTAACCCGCTTCGGCGTCGTAGTCCGGGTGGTAGGCCTTGAGGTCGGCGAGCACCTTCTGCACGTAGGCGATGGTGCTGCGGTAGTAGCGGCCCGTCTTCGCCAGCTTGTCGGCCTTGGCCTGCTCGACGCTGGGCCCCTTGCGCTTCTCGTGTCGGTGCCGCTCGGCGATCTGCGCGAGCTGCTGCTCGGAGAACGGGTAGGGGCCGGCCGACGGCGGCCGGAAGTCGGTGTGCAGCGACTTGCCGCCCCAGGCGCACTTGATCAGCAGCACCGGGCCGTCGTGCCGTTCGGCCATGCGCAGGCCGAACGTGAACTCGGGGCCGATCTTGTCGTCGGACTGCTGCGGGTTGCGGCGCGCACCGAAGCCCGCGGTCAGCTTGCCGGTGACCTCCTGGTCGCCGTCGCGGCCGCCGGTCAGGTAGGCGATGCGCACGTCGTCGAGCACCACCGGCGCGCCGTCGTCGTCGCGCATCCTTGCCAGCAGCGGCGCGGTCTTCGGGTCGTCGCCGAGGTAGTCGAACGTCTGGACCTTGGCGTGGCCCTGCATGTTGGACTGGCCGACCAGCACGTAGACCTGCAGCTGCTGCGCGGGCAACAGCGCGCAGCACAACGCCGCGGCGGTGGCCGCGGACACGACGGAGCGGAGACGAAGCATCGTCCGCATCGTAGCGCGCCAGATCGTGTCCCGCTGGATCGTCTCGCGGTGCCGAGCGCGCGGTGCCATCGCGACAATCGGTGTAACGCGTGCGTCCGGATCGCGCCCAGTGCCTGAGCCCCCCAAGGACAACAAGAAGGAGAAACCCATGCACGGCAGACACGCCGTTGCCGCGGCCCTCAAGGTCGCGGTCGTCAGTTCCGTTCTGTACTCGTCGCTCGCAGCGCAGGGCACCTACGCCGAACACACCTACGGCGGCTTCGTCAATGCGGTGTGGCTCGAGCGGATCCCGCTGATCAGCGGCGATCCCGACGGCTTCCGCGTCTGGACCGCCGAGGACGGCAGCCGGATCCGCTTCTACGACTCGGTGACCGACACCACGACCCAGATGAACGTGCTGTCGACGTCGCCGCAGACGCTGCACGACATCTACCTGGACCAGTACCCGGGCACCGGCGTCGAGGCGCTGTTCGGCGTCGCGGTCGGCACCGGCGGCGAGGCCGTCTGGTGGGACAGCCTCGGCCACACCAACTGGAAGCCGTTCACGACGCCGCCGGCACCCGGCAAGGAGCTGTGGGCGTGCGCGGTCGAACACGAGGCGACCGGCACCACCATCTGGGTCAGCGGCGAGGACCACCTGCTGAAGATCTCGCAGGACCAGGGCGCCACCTGGACCGATGCGCTGTGGACCACCAGCCCGGCGCCGAACGCCGCGCTGACCTCGCTCGACTTCGCCGACTGGTCGCTTGCCGGCACCAACGGCATCGTCGGCACCGATTCGGGCGAACTGTTCTTCACGACCGACGGCGTCACCTGGACCGCCGGCACGCTCAACGGCCTGCCGTCGCCGGCGTCGCCGCTGGTCTTCTGGGACATCGACTTCCGTCCGGGCTCGACCACCGAGGCGATCGCCGTCGGCGGCCGCGTCGAGGGCGGCGGCGAGGGCTTCGCCTGGCGCACGACCGACGGCGGCCAGACCTGGAACCGCGTGCTGACCCAGCTCGACGCGGTCGGCTACACGCGCGTGCCGCAGACGGCGGTGCAGCCGGGCCACCCGTGCACCAGCGTGCCGGGCCTGGTGCTCGGCCAGTACACCTACAACGCCTACGCGACGCTCTACGGCGTGCACATGCGGCAGAACGGCCAGGCGCTGATCGTCGGCTACGGCAGCCAGACGTGGCGCTACCTGCCCAACAAGGGCTACACGGTGGACGCGTCGGACACCGCGTCGTTCTCGACCGGGCCGCTGTGGGGCGCGCACGGCGACGGCCAGCAGCAGATCTGGCTGTCCGGCCAGTTCGGCACCCTGCGCCGCACCAGTGACGGCGGCAACACGTTCGAGTCGATGTCGCCGAACAACTCGTCGCGGTTCCGTTCGCTGGCGTTTCCGACCAAGGACACCGGCTACGTCGTCGGCCAGAGCATGCGCATCCAGAAGACGACCGACGCCGGCCAGACCTGGACCGAGCAGCTCGCCTATAAGAGCGGCGTCAACCTCGGCCCCGGCATCGAGTCGATCGCGGCCTACGACGTCGACCACGTGGTCGCGATCGCCAACGGCTTCAACGGTTCTGACCCGGTCGCGTTCGTGACCGCCGACGGTGGCGCGACCTGCTGGACCGAGGTCGACCTGACCCAGGTCGTCGACCAGTCGCAGGGCGGCGTGGCGCTGATGGACGTCGCCTTCGGCGACCTCGACGGGGTCACCGGCCTGCCGATCTTCTACGTCTCGACCAGCACGACGTCTGCGTGGAGCGGCCTGATGCGCTCGGTCGACGGCGGCCTGACCTGGACCGAGACCCCGACGCCCGCCGGCACCGACCAGTTCAGCTGGCACGGGGTCGCCGCGCTCGGCACGACCGCGGTGGTGCTGGTGGGGCACAACGAGACGGCCAACGAGATGGCCGCCTACGTGTCGCTCGACGCCGACAACCCGACGCCGACCTGGACGAGCCTGTTCCAGAACGCGCCGAACGGCCGCCTGTTCGGCGTCGCGGTCAACGGCGCGACGATGATCGCCGTCGGCACCGGCGGCAGCGTCTACGAGTACAGCGGCGGCCTGCTGGTGCCGGCGCAGGGCAGCGTCGGCGTCACCAACGCGACGCTGCGTCGCGCTCGGCTCGGCTTCGACGGCCTGATCATCTGGGCCTACGTCTCGGGTGACGACGGCACGCTGATGCGCAGCGCGCTGACGACCAACCAGTGGGACGTGCTGCACCCGGGTACGACCGACGACATCCTCGGCCTCGACCTGCGCCTCGACAACGCCAACAACATGGACGCGTGGCTCACCGGTCGCAGCCCGCGCTGGGGCGACAGCGCCGTCATCCACATGCGCTAGGAGCGCGTCCATGTAGTGGACGCGCTGCCAACCGTGATCGCAGAAGCGGCGTGTACGCGTGCGGACGGGGCTTTGCCCGCTAGCCGATGTGGACCCGGTCGCCACCCAGGGCCGGGGAAAGCCTCGACCGGGGGTAGCCTCGACCGGGAAAAGCAGAAGGCCCGGCTGCAGGACAGCCGGGCCTTCGCGTTTGGTACCTCCGCTAGGGCTCGAACCTAGGACCCGCGGATTAAGAATCCGCTGCTCTACCAACTGAGCTACGGAGGCCGGTTGGGGGCGAGGAAGATAGCGATCGCTTCGCCTTCATGCAAGCTTCCTCTCCGGAGTCATCTCGTTGTGCTTGACGAAGGCATGGGCCGACGGCACACTCCTCCGCCTCATACTCCGCGCGGTTCGCCGGACGGAGTGCACGGTGGCTATCGCTCAGTCGGTTAGAGCACCAGATTGTGGTTCTGGGGGTCGCGGGTTCGAATCCCGTTAGCCACCCCATCTCTCCCGCGCGGCCCCGTTTGGGCCGACCCGATCGCGCGGGACGTCGGCGTCCCTGGTGGCGCCGCGTTCGGAACTGCGCCGCTGCCTAGCCGCGCGTTGCCGGCCTGGCGCGTTCCCGCGCCGCGCCGTTTCCCGGCCAGCGTCGTGCAGGCCCATCGCCGCTCGGTCCACCGCCACTTGGCCGGGGCGTTCACCCAGCGGCGCCGCCGCCGTGCTACAGCGTGCGCAGGAAGCGCAGCAGCGCTCCCTGGCCGGCACGTGAGCCGGGGTGGAAGCCGCCCAGGCGCGCCGTCCGGCTGGTGCGGGCATCCTGCAGTTCGGGGCCGAACGTCGCCATCGCCAGCGCCGGATCGACGGTCCCCAGCGACGTCGCCACCTTTTGCGCGAGACCCGGCCGCACGTCCGGACCGACCACCAGGCAGTCGTGGCCGCCGGCGCCGAAGAACGTCGTGCGCGCCGCCTGCAGGTCGCCCGCGGTATCGACCTGGAGGCCCTCCTCGCGCAGGGTCTGCAGCAGCGGACCCATCGGCTTGGGGTCGCCAAGCAGCAGCAGGACTCCGAGGTTGCGGTCGTCGTTCGGCAAGACTCCGGTTTCTTCGTCCCTCGGCGCGGGGAAGGTCAAGCCCGCTTCGAGGCATGGTCGATGGCTTCCTTGCCATGGTTGCAAGCACCAGTCGGGGCGCGGCGTTCGCCGCGTCGGTTCTGCTCGCCGGTTCGCTCGCCGCCCAGAACCCGATCCCGGTGCCCGCCTCGCACCTGACGATGGAGGGCACCGCCAGCACCAACGTGCCGTTCGGCCGCAGCACGCCGACACGGGTGCAGTATGCCTACGACGCGATGCTGTTCGCCGGCCCGGTCACCATCACCGGCGTGCAGTTCCGCCTCGACGGCGGCGCGGTCGCGCCCAACAAGACCGTCGACTGCGAGATCTCGCTGTCGACGCTGCCGCTGCCGCTGGTGCAGCTGTCGACGCAGTTCGCCCTCAACCGCGGCGCGGACGAGACCAACGTGCTACCGCGCCAGATCCTGACGCTGCCCTCGCAGGCCAGCGGCACCACGCCGAACCCCTACCTGGCCGAGATCCCGTTCTCGACGCCGTTCGCCTACGACCCGGCCAACGGCGGCCTCGTCATGGAGATCGTCGTGCACGGCCAGCCGCCGGGTGCCTACTCGCTCGACGTCACCTACGTCTGCAGCAGCCCGATGTCGCCGGTCGGTCCGACCTCGTGCCTGCAGTCCAACGGCCTGCCGCTCGGCGTCGAGAGCGCCACCACCGGGGTGCAGTGGGGCCGTCCGTGGATCACCCGCGCCTACGACATGACGCCCGGCGACATCGTGCTGATGGCGCTCGGCACGCGCGAGACCGGCACCTGGGCGGGCCTGCAGCTGCCGCAGGATCTCGCCGTCGTCGGTGCCGCCGGCTGCTTCGTCTCGATCGACGTCGCGGTCTCGTTCTTCGACACCGCCGCCATCGACGGCACCGCGACATTCCCGTTCGCGATCCCGAACAACCCGCAGTTGCTCGGCGAATGGCTACGCTTCCAAGCCGGCGTGTTCGACGCCGCAGCCAATCCCCTCGGCCTCGTCACCAGCCAGGCCCAGAAGGTCCAGGTGTGCGGCTGGGAGCCGGTCGGTCGGGTCTGGTCGAGCGGCACCTCCGCGGCGTTCGGCACGCTCGAGATCGGCCTCTCCGCCATCGTCCAATTTTCGACCCAGTGAA